>CAJMQJ010000020.1 GCA_905215525.1 uncultured bacterium | reverse complement strand
CGGTGGAGTATCCCGATCTGGTGGTCGTGGGCGCGGGCCTGTTCGGCCTGACCGTGGCCCAGCAGGCCGTGGAGAGGCTCGGCGTGCGCGTGGAGATCATCGACGTGCGCGACCACATCGGCGGCAACGCGTACAGCTACATGGACGAGGAGACCGGCGCGGAGATCCACAAGTACGGCGCCCACCTGTTCCACACGTCCAACAAGCGCGTGTGGGACTACGTGAACAGGTTCACCTCGTTCACGAACTACGTGCACCGCGTGTACGCCACGCACGACGGCGAGGTCTACCCCCTGCCGATCAACCTGGGCACCATCAACCAGTTCTTCCGCGCGCACTACACGCCCGCCGAAGCCAAGGCGCTCGTGGCCGAGCAGGCCGGCGAGCTGGCGGGCAAGGATCCCCAGAACCTCAACGACAAGGGCATTTCGCTGATCGGCCGCCCCCTGTACGAGGCGTTCATCAAGAACTACACGGGCAAGCAGTGGCAGACCGATCCGAAGGACCTGCCAGCGGGCATCATCAACCGCCTGCCGGTGCGCTTCAACTACGACAACCGCTATTTCAAGGACACGTGGGAGGGCCTGCCGGCCGACGGCTACACCGCGTGGATGGAGCGCATGATCGACGATCCGCGCATCCATGTGACCCTGGAGACCGATTTCTTCGACGGGTCCCAGCCGTACAACAAGGCGGCTTTGGCCGCGGCCGGCGTGCCGGTGGTGTACACGGGCCCGGTGGACCGCTACTTCGACTACTCGCTGGGCGAGCTCAAGTGGCGCACGGTCGACTTCAAGGAGGTGCGTTACGACGAGGGCGACCATTTCGGCTGCCCGGTGATGAACTTCTCCGACGCGGACGTGCCGTACACGCGCGCGATCGAGTTCAAGAACTTCAATCCGGAGCGCGCCGCCTCGCAGAATCCCGACAGGACCGTGGTATGGGAGGAGTACAGCCGTTTCGCCGAGCGTGGCGACGAGCCGTACTATCCGATCAACACGGAGGCCGACAAGGCGCTGTACGCGAGGTACGAGGAGC
>CAJMQJ010000019.1 GCA_905215525.1 uncultured bacterium | reverse complement strand
GGCCTATAGGAACTTTTGTGGTGCTTATAACCGTGGCCCGGCCTTGTGGGAGCAGGCGTGTCGGCCTGTCATTTTTGTCGCGTGGAAAATGATGCGCCCCCGGTGGTGGGCTGGATGGCGTGAGAACACCATCCAGCAAAGCGAAGAGATGCCCCGTGTGCGGGCGTGCGATGAAGAAGAACGGGCGGACCGGCAAGGGCGTCCAGCGGTGGAAATGCCCGGCCTGCCGGTTGAGCTCGACGATGCCGCAGCGGCGGCGCAGGCGGGAGCGGACGCTGGAGGAGTTCCTTTCCTGGCTGCTGGGGCCGTCATCCCAAAGGGCGGCGGACTCCGCGGGCGACGCCCGCGCCCTGCGCAAACGAATCGCATGGTGCTGGCGCATCCGCCCGCGCATCGCCCCGCCGGACGCCAGGCGCCACACGGTCATGGCGGACGGCACGTACATGGGCCACGGCTGGTGCCTGAGCATCGCCATCGACGGGCAAACCGGCGAGGTGCTGGACTGGCAGTGGTGCGCGCACGAGTCCAAGGCCGCATACCTGGCCCTGTTCTCCCGGCTTCCCGCGCCGGACGTGCTCATCACCGACGGGCTGCGCGGCGCGGAGGCGGCGTGCACGCAGGCGTGGCCGGGAACGAGGATCCAGCGCTGCCTGGTGCACGTGCAGCGCAACACGAGGACGGACCTGACGTCCAGGCCCAGGCTCCAGGCCGGCCGCGAGCTGAAGAGGCTGTCCGACAGGCTCACCTCGGTCGAGACGGCCGGGCAGGCCGTCAGGTGGGGCGAGGCCCTCAACGCATGGCACGAACGGTGGAAGGACTTCATCGCCGAACGCACCTACGCGCGCGACGACCCGTCCAACCCCAAGGCGTCGAGGCACCGGTGGTGGTGGACGCACGAGGAGCTGCGGCGCTGCTACCGGCGGCTGGAGAGGCTGTTCCGCGAGGGCAGGCTGTTCGCCTATCTCGAGCCGGAACTGCTGAAGGGCGGTCCGGTGGCGCGCACCACGAACCGGCTGGAGGGCGGCGTCAACTCGGTCGTCAAGGACGTATTGCGCAACCATCGCGGGCTGCCCGAGGAGCACATGCGCCGCGCGTGCGAATGGGTATGCTACATGAAGACCGCGCACCCACGACCGGAGTCATTCATCCCCGACGCCCTGCGGAAGGGCGAAAAGGCAACGACGCCCGAACCGGACGACAGCGTCGCGCCCGCATACGGGACCGGCATCGACTGGAACGAATTCCACACCACCACGCGATACCCCAACACCACCGACTGACAACGAAAACCAGTCTAAAGCACCACAAAAGTTCCTATAGGCC
>CAJMQJ010000018.1 GCA_905215525.1 uncultured bacterium | reverse complement strand
GAGGGTGTCTAATTGTTTGTGTATGGGATCATCTGATTGAAAGGAAACGATCATGGTGACCGAGGCAGTGAAGCCTATGGCCGGCGATGTGGCCGGGAATGACAATGGTGCCGTGACGGATTCGCGGTCCCTGGTGGACTCGCTGGTCGCGTCGGGAGCGCTGGACCCCCTGTTCGAACGGATAGACGGCGAGCAGATCGAGCTCACCGGCGACGGCGGCCTGCTGGGCGAGCTCACGAGGGTCGCCCTGGAACGCGGCCTGCAGGCCGAGATGACGTCGCACCTGGGCTACGCGCCCGGCGACAGGGAGTCGAAGGCGGGCGGCGGGCATGCGAACTCGCGCAACGGTTCGTATCCCAAGACGCTGTCCACGCCGGTGGGAGAGGTGACCGTGCTGGTTCCCCGCGACAGGGACGGCTCGTTCACCCCGAGGTTGGTGCCCAAGCATTCCAGGAGGCTGGGCGGACTGGACGAGATGATCATATCCCTGTACGCGGGCGGCATGACGGTGCGCGACATCCAGCACCACCTTGAGAAGACGATCGGCACGGACCTGAGCCCCGAGACGATATCCAACATCACCGACGCGGTGAGCGACGCCGTGCTCGAATGGCAGGAGCGGCCGCTGGACGAGTTCTATCCAGTCGTGTACCTGGACGCCGTCAGGGTCAAGGTGCGCGACAACGGCAGGGTGATGCCCAAGGCGGCGCACATCGCCATCGGCGTCGACATGGACGGGTTCAAGCATGTGCTTGGCATATGGGTCCAGGACAACGAGGGCGCCTCCTTCTGGGCGCATGTGTGCGCCGAGATGGCCAACCGGGGCATGGCCGACGCGCTGATCGTGTGCTGCGACGGGCTCAAGGGCCTGCCCGAGGCCGTGGAGGCCACGTGGCCCAAGGCGATCGTGCAGACCTGCGTGGTGCACCTGATACGCGCGGCCAACAGGTTCGTCGCCGACCACGACAGGAAGAGGGTGTGCGCGGCGCTCAGGAGCGTGTACTGCGCGCCCAACGGGCAGGCCGCGCAAAAGGCGCTCGGCGAGTTCGCGGAAAGCGAGCTCGGCCGGAGATACCCGTCGGTGGCCGCCACGTGGAAACGCTCGTGGGACCGGTTCGTCCCGTTCCTGCAGTTCCCGCCCATGCTCCGCCGGGTGGTGTACACCACCAACAGCATCGAATCGCTCAACTACCAGTTGCGCAAGGTCAGCCGCAACCGCAGCCAGTTCCCCAACGACCAGGCCGTGGTCAAGCTGTTCTGGCTGGCAATCTGCGACATCGAGGACAAACGCAGCCTCAAACGCGCCAAAGACGGCAACAAAACCAGGCGCAAAAGCGAGGGAAGGCTCATCGAGGGGCGCATGACGACCAACTGGAAACAGGCCCTCGCCCAACTCGCGGCCGCATACCCCGAACGAATGGAACCTTATTTATAAAACACACCCCAAACACAAATAACTTGACAAGCTC
>CAJMQJ010000017.1 GCA_905215525.1 uncultured bacterium | reverse complement strand
GATCCGGTCCGACCGGGCCGCGCGGCAAGGAGATATATTGCCAGACCGGAGGGGCCCCGGGGGCGGGAATCTGGGAGTACACATTTCCTACACATATAAGGACTCTCGGCTGGCTGGGTAAATATAAGAGGGGACCTCGTTTCCGAGATCCCCTCTTTCGCCTATCTATAGTAATAGACTCTTAAACACCTTATGCCAGCAGCTTGCGACCGGACTCCTCAATCACATCAAGTGCTGCATCAGCCTCGGCGGCATCCGCGCCCTTGGCAAAGATATACAGCTTGATCTTGGGCTCGGTGCCAGAAGGACGGACGATACCCTTGTTGCCGCCCTCGAGATCGAACTCAATGACATTAGCCTTCGGCAGGCCGTTAACGCAGGTGTTGTAATCCACGACGGCCTCAATCTTGGATCCAGCAAGCTCCGCAGGCGGGTTCTCGCGCAGACCGGCCATGATGCCGGCCATCTTTGCCGCACCCTCAGCACCCGGATAGCTCAGCGAAATCGTCTTATTGTGGTAGTAGCCATACTTCTCGTACAGCTCGTGCATCGCATCGGCGAGGTTCTTACCCTGCAGCTTGTAATACTGAGCCATCTGGCAAATCAGCAGCGAAGTGCTCACGGCGTCCTTGTCGCGCACGTGGTCGCCGGCCAGATAGCCGTAGCTCTCCTCAAAACCGAAGATAAAGCGATCGACCTCGCCAGCATCGGAAAGCGAGGTAATGATGTCACCGATGTACTTGAAGCCCGTCAGGCAGCGACGGAGCTCAAAGCCATACTCCTCGGCCAGTGCATCGACCATGGCGGAAGAAACGATAGTAGTAACGGCAACCTTCTTGGTGAGGTCCTCGCCGCGGGCGGCACGGGTCTTGCAGATATAGTCGAGCAGTAGGACGCCCATCTCGTTGCCTGTCAGTAGCAGGTAGTCATCGCCATTCTTGACAGCAACGCCAACACGGTCGGCGTCGGGATCGGTTGCAAGCAGCAGATCAGGGTGAACCTGCTCGCAGAGATCGATGCCCTTCTGCATGGCCTGTCGGATCTCGGGGTTAGGATACGGGCAGGTCGGGAAATCGCCGTTAGGTTCCTTCTGCTCGGGAACAACCGTGACATCGGTGATGCCAGCGCGCTCGAGAACCGTCGTGACGGGAATGAGGCCGGTGCCGTTGAGCGGAGTGTAGACGAGCTTAAGCGGAGCGCCAGCGATCTCCTCGGCAGAAAGGTTGGTCACGCCGCGGGCGAGAACGGCGTCGTAATAACGCTCGAGGCACGAGTCGTCGATCCATTTGACCAGACCCTGCTCAAGAGCCTCATCAAAGTCCATGGACTTCACGCCGGTGAATGTATCGGTCTCGGCGATAGCCTTAGAAATTGCATCGGCGGCCTCGCTGGTGATCTGGCAGCCGTCGGGGCCATAGGCCTTATAGCCGTTATACGGCGCCGGGTTATGACTAGCGGTCATGCAAATGCCGCCGGAGCACTTAAGGTCGCGGACGGCCCAGGAGAGCGTCGGCACAGGAGAAATCTTGGGATACACGAGGGCAGTCACGCCGTTTGCTGCAAGAATGGCAGCCGTAGTCTTGACGAACAGCTCACCTTTATTGCGGCTATCGCGAGCGATGGCGACCGTCGGATGCTCAAAGGTCGCATTGAGGTAGTCAGCGAATCCCTGGGTCGCACGACCGACCGTATAGATATTCATACGGTTAGTGCCCGCACCGATAGTGCCGCGAAGGCCGGCAGTACCGAAGGCGAGATCCTGGAAGAAAGCGTCGGTGATGGCGTCCTCATCACCCTGCTCCTTCATCGTGTTGAGCTCAGCGAGGAGCTCCTCGTCCTTGACATTGGCAATCCAAGTATCAAGCAGCTCATGAACATCTGCCATGTGAGTCCTTCCGTCACAATCAATAAAACGACCCGTGTAAAAACAGGACAAGCGCAGCAGTGCGCTAAAGCAAATATTAGTCCATTGAGAACAGAGAACCGGCCAAAGAACGGTGAACGTCTATATTCAGCGGTGGATGATTAAATTGATTTAATTGCATAAGGAATGTTGCCCGTAAACGCAAAAAAGGGGGAGGCCGCGAGGCCTCCCCCTTCTTCAATCTCGA
>CAJMQJ010000016.1 GCA_905215525.1 uncultured bacterium | reverse complement strand
AAATTGTGATTTACAGGCGCAGGATGTCTGAATGGTCGGCGATGCTCAGCTCATTTACCTCGGCAAATATGACGGTATAATCACAAGAGCTGTAATTTGTATTTTTAAGCTCATAGGTACCTGAATGACTGAAGAACCGATAAGTAAATCCGAGCTGGGAAACCACTTACTCGGAGCCTGCGATATCCTGCGTGGCCCCATCAACCAGGACGAGTACAAGAGCTACATCACGCCGTTGCTCTTCTTCAAGCGCATCTCAGACGTCTACGACGAGGAGGCCGCCGAGGCTCTAGAGATGTCGGGCGGAGACGAAGACTACGCCGCCCTGCCTGAAAACCACAGCTTCGCGGTGCCGGACGGCTGCCATTGGCAGGATGTGCGCAACACCGGCGCGAACGTCGGCAAAGCAATCGTTGACGCCATGGTGGGTATCGAGCGCGCTAACCCCGATACCCTCAGCGGCCTCTTCAGCAGCTTCGACGACGCGAGCTGGACGGACAAGGGCAAGCTCTCCGACGAACGCCTGAAAGACCTCATCGAGCATTTCTCTGCAAAGAAGTTCGGCAACAGTAGCTATAACGCCGACATGATGGGCGACGCCTACGAGTACCTGATCAAGAAGTTCGCCGACATGCAGAAGAAGAACGCCGGCGAGTTCTACACCCCGAGGGAGATCGTAAAGATGATGGTCTCGCTGCTCGAGCCAAAGCCCGGAGAGACCGTCTATGACCCCGCATGCGGCACGGGCGGCATGCTCATCGAGGCAGTACGTCAGATGGACAACTCGAGGCTCGCCTACGGCAAGCTCTACGGCCAGGAGAAGAACCTAAGCACGTCTGCCATAGCACGCATGAACCTCTACCTCCACGGTGCGAAGGACTTTCGCATCACCCAGGGGGACACCCTGCGCGACCCCGCCTTCCTTGCCGGGAATGCCCTCAGGACATTCGACTGCGTCCTCGCCAATCCGCCCTTCTCCCTTAAGAACTGGGGATCCGCAGAGTTCTCCTCGGACCCGTGGGGCCGCAACATCTGGGGCGTCCCCACGGACAAGTCGGCGGACTTCGCATGGGTGCAGCATATGGTCTGCTCCATGGACGAGAAGAGCGGTCGCTGCGCTGTAGTGCTGCCCCAGGGCGCACTGTTCCACGGCGGCAAGGAGGGCACCATCCGCAAGGAGTTGCTCAAGTCGGACAAGGTCGAGGCAGTGATCTCGCTCGCGAGCGGCGTCTTCTACAGCACCGGTGTCTCCGCCTGTGTGCTGTTTCTCAGAAACGAAAAACCCGCCGAGCACCAAGGGCGTGTCTGCATCATCGACGGCAGCAAGATCTTCACTGCTCAGCGCGCGCAGAACGTGATCTCGGAAGAGAATGCGCAGGAGATGCTCTCCCTCTATCGCTCCTACGAGCCCGTCGTCGAAAAATGCGCCATAGCAACGCTCGCTGACATCGAACGCGAGGGATACGTGCTCTCGGCGAACAACTACGTCGAAAGAAAACGCGAGAAGGTCGAGCCGCCGACGGAGACAAGAAAACGCTTCTACGACCTCCTCCAGCAAACGAAGGAATCCGAGGAGAGGCTCCTCGATCTGCTAACGAAGGGAGGCTATGTCGATGGAGAGTAGAATCCCCCAGGAAGAGCTAAACAACCATCTATGGAACGCGGCCGTTCTGCTACGCACCTACATCGATGCCGGGTCGTACAAGCAGTACATCTTCCCGCTGCTGTTCTTCAAGCGTCTCTCCGACGTCTACGACGAGGAGACCGCCGAAGCGTTGGAAGCCTCCGGCGGAGATGCGGAGTTCGCAGCCCTTCCCGAGAACCACAGCTTCGCAATCCCGGACGGCGCCCACTGGTGCGATATCCGTGAGGCAACGGAAAACGTCGGTAAGGCGATCGTAGGCGCCTTCCGCGTCATCGAGACGGCCAACGGCTCCAAGCTGCGTGGCATCTTCGGCGACGCCGCCTGGACTAACAAGAAACGACTTCCCGACCGCCTGCTCAAGGACCTCATCGAGCACTTCAGCGCTATAACGCTCTCCATCGCCAATTGTCCCGAGGACGAACTCGGTCAGGGCTACGAGTACCTCATCAAGAAGTTCGCAGACGACTCAGGGCACACGGCACAGGAGTTCTACACCAACCGCACGGTCGTCCATCTGATGACCGAGATCCTCCAACCCAAACCGGGCGAGTCCATCTACGACCCCACCTGCGGCAGCGCCGGCATGCTCATCTCCTCCATCGCCCACCTCAAACAGCACGGAGAGGAATGGCGTAACGTTCACGCCTACGGACAGGAGATCAACCAGCTATCCTCCGCCATCGGACGCATGAACCTATTCCTGCACGGCGTCGAGGACTTCGAGATTGCAAACGACGACACGCTGCGGCACCCAGCCTTCCTCGAGGCGGGAAAGCTACGCACCTTCGATATGGTGCTCGCTAATCCTCCCTATTCGATCAAGCAATGGGACCGCGAGGCGTTCGCGTCGGACCCCTACGGCCGCAACTTCCTCGGCACCCCGCCGCAGGGGCGGGCCGACTATGCCTTCATACAGCATATCCTCAAGAGCATGGACCCGAGGAGTGGAAGGTGCGCCATCCTTCTTCCCCATGGCGTACTCTTCCGCAACGAGGAATCGGAGATGCGCGAAAGGCTCGTGAGAAGCGATCTCGTTGAGGCGGTCATCGGACTCGGCGCAAACCTCTTCTTCAACTCGCCCATGGAGGCCTGCATCCTCATCTGCCGCAGCGAGAAAGCGCCGAATCGAAGCAAGAAAATACTGTTCGTAGACGCCTCTGCCGAGGTAACCCGCAAGAACGCGCAAAGCTACCTTGAGCCTCAACACATCAAGAGAATCGTCGATGCCTACCGATCTGACGAGGACATCGAAGGTTTCTCATCCCACGCATCGTTTAGTGAGCTCGAGGACAACGCTTTCTCGCTCTCCATCCCTCTGTACGTGAAGCCCGCCAATGATGAAAATGCTGACGATAGAAGCATCGAGGAGACGGTAGAAAGCTGGAGAGCCGCCTCCACAGAGGCCGCGTCCCTGCTCGATAATATTGCTGCGAAATTGCATGAAAACGATGGTGAGTAACATGACCCACGTTTGCCTGGGCGATGTGGCCCGCGAAATAAAACAGAAGGTCCCTGCGGGGCAAGAGCTGCCGACGGTCGGCCTTGAGCATCTAGACCCCGGCGAGGTCGAACTCGCCCACTGGGACGAAGGTGTCAGGACCACCTTCACTAAGGCTTTCTCAAAGGGGCAGGTGCTATTCGGGCGTCGTAGGGCCTACCTACGTAAAGCAGCCGTCGCCCCATTCGACGGAATCTGCTCCGGAGACATCACCGTCATCGCCCCCAAGGACAACCTCTCTCCGAGACTGCTCCCGTTCATCATCCAGAATGACGCCCTATTCGAGCACGCCGTCACCAATTCGGCAGGCTCCCTCTCGCCAAGAGTCAAGTGGCAGAGCCTTTCGCAATTTGAGTTCGAGCTCCCCAACATCGCTAAGCAAGAAGAACTTGCCGACATACTCTGGACCGCACAAGAAACGCGGTCTCACTACAGGCAGCTGCTTACAGCCTGCGATGACGTCGTCAAATCACAATTTAGCTGCTGGGGGTGCGCGGCATGACAAGGTATAGATTCGACCA
>CAJMQJ010000015.1 GCA_905215525.1 uncultured bacterium | reverse complement strand
TTGAACGTCAGATTGTCCAAATGCGGCCCGCGCAGCGTCGAGCCGTTACGCGGTTTGGAAAAACCGCGTAACCCCTAAGGCCGCTGGCCCATGCCACCCTCGAGGGTGACAGTCTCGCCGTTCATGTACTTAAAGTCGGGACCGCAGAGCTGAACGACAACGCGGCCGATTTCCTTCTCGACGTCGCCGTAGTGGCCTGCCGGCGGCATGTGGACATTGGCCTTAAACGCCTCGGGATAGGCATCCTGGAAGTTCTCGAGCGCAGCGGTCCAAGCAAGCGGGCACACGATGTTGACGTTGATGCCGTCCTTGCCCCACTCGTTGGCGGCAACGCGAGTCAAACCGCGGATGCCCTCCTTGGCAGCGGCATAGCTGCACTGGCCGTAGTTGCCAAACAGGCCGGCGCCCGAGGCAAAGTTGACCACGGAGCCCTTGGTCTCCTTCAGGTGCGGATAGGCCTTCTGCATGTACAGATAAGTGGCATACAGACCGGAATAAATGGCCAGGTTAAACTGGTCCATGGTATGATCGGCGATGGTCACGCCCGAGGCGCTAGCCTGAGCATTGTTGACGACGGCGTCGATGCGGCCGAACTCCTCAATGGCCTTGTCGATGACGTTCTGGACGACGGCCTCGTTGTCCTGACCAGCCGAGACATCGGCCTGAACAGGCAGAACCTTGACACCGTACTCGGCCTCGAGAGACTCCTTGGCGGCCTCAAGCTTGGCGACGTTGCGGCCGGTGATGACGAGGTTCGCGCCCTCCTTGGCAAATGCGATATCGATGCCGTAGCCGATGGAGCCAGCGGAACCGTCCTTAAGCGTGGCCTTGCCGCCGCCGGTGACGATCACGGTCTTACCAGTGAAAAGTCCCATACAAAGTCCTTTCAAATCGCGACGGGCACGCCCGCCGACTGCGCGTATCCAACTTCACGCGCCAAAAGCTGAGATGCAACTTTAGCGTGTTCAAGCAAAAATAAAAGACCGCGGTAGGCGAACGGCACCACGTCGTTCGGCGAAGGGATTGTCAAGTACAAACTGGATAAAGCGGCCGAGTTATTGTTATCAGATCGAGCCATCGAACACGTTTTGAAACTTTGCTGCGGCGCGCGGGATGTCGGCGCGAGACTTTATCATAGGGTGACAAACAACGATGAGGAGCACATGCCTATGACAGACGAGCTGGACCCCCAGGCTCAACAGCATATTGATGATCCCGCAGACGTCACCACAGATACTGACGCTGTGACCTGCGATGGTATCGACATCGACGACCCCATCTTGGACGAAAGCGCTGCGGCAGAAACCCCTGCCGCAGAAAACGCTGACGAGCAAAACGACGATGCGCCCGCTCAGGACGACGCTCCTGTACAGGATGCCGCTCAGCAAGCAGCGGGCCCCATCGAGGTGTCTTCGGAAGAAGAGCTCGATGCCGTCATGGACTCCATGATGGATGCCGTCAAAGCGATGAAAGACGCCGTCGCCGATGCCGATATTGATGCCGAGGAAGAGGAGGCCGCCGAGGCGGCCTCGACCTTTGTGCCCGGCGAGACTCCGGTTGCCGACCAGGGCAGTACCATGCCCTCGTTTCTCCAGCTCGAGCATCCCACGATTGGCGCCGATGCGGTCGATCCGCACGCAGCGGGCTTTTCTGTGGTCGAGGGCGGTACCGGCAATATCGCCGCGCCGCAGGCTGCCGATGCGGACGCTGTCGACACCGCTCGCCCGACCGCCCCGCACTCCCCCGCCGCGAGCCGCGATCTGGGGACCGCCGTCTCGAACACTGCGAACGCCGTGGGCACCTTTATCGCCCAGGGCGCCTCGGCCATGCGCGAGATGAACGCCGCGAAAAAGGCACTTGCCGATGCCCGCGCCCACCTGGCCGAACTTGAGCAGCGCATTGCCGATCAGGCCGAGGAGCTCGAGACGCGTCAGGATATCGCAGGCCGCTACGACCAGATCGTCGCCGACCAGCGTCAGGCGATTGCCACGGCCCAAAAGACTGCAGCGGCCGCCGAGATTGACCGTGATGCCCACGCCGCCAAAGCGACAGAGCTCAAGGGTCAGCTCGAACAAATGAAGACAGAGGATGACGCGACTGAGCTCCGCCTGAAGGCCGCGCTCGACGCCGTGGAGGCCCGCGAGGCGAGCTCACGCGAGACTGGCAACCGCCTCGTTCGACGTCTTGAGGATTCCAAGCGCATCCGCGACAAGGTGAAGACAGAGCGAGACGCCGGCATTGCCGCCGCACAACAAACCGTCGACGCCACGCGCGCCCAGCTCGAGACGCTGCGTCATGAGTATGCCGAGCTGCAACGCAATCCCTCGGCAAATCCCGCCAACTATACGGTGCGCACCAGCGAGCTCTCGATGCAGATCTCCGACACGGCAGATGCCCTGCGTAAAGCCGAAGAAGATGTCCCGCGCATCACCGCCGACCTTGAGCATTCACTTGCCGCAGCCGAGCAGGCCGTCGAGCAGGCTCAAGCCCCTATCGCCGACGCAAAACGCGCGCACCAAGCCGTGACGACCGAAGCCGATGCCGCGCGCGACGAGCTGCAGACGGCGAAGACTGCCGCCGCGACTCGTCAGCGCGAACTGCGCGAGAAGATCACTGCCGAGGACAAGGCACGCCGCGACCAGGAGCAGACCATCGCCAACGCCCAAGCAGATGCCGCACATGCGCAGTCGATCATCGAACAGGCGACCGAAGTACACGACCACCCAGAGATCACTGAGTCGCTTGCAGGATCCTTGGCCCGAGACAAAGTCGAACACGCCGAGACCGAGCGAGAAGTCGCCCAGCTGGAGGCCACCGAGGACGCGGTGCGCGAACGTACCCGCGACTCACGCATCAAATTCACCGGCGCCATCGTCTGCATCGTTGCCGCAATCCTGGTGATCATCCTAGTCTGGCTGTTCGCAAGCAAGTAAACCAGCCGCCAAGCAAGTAGCCATTGGGTGTTCCTATAGTTTTGTCAACCGTCGGGGCTACTCCCGGTAGGGCACCCGGTCGCGCATCACGGCGTATATCGCCCTGAGCCGCTTCCTCGCGACGGCCTTGAGCGCCCGCCCGTGACCCATTCCCCGCGCCCTGCAGGCCCGGTAGTACTCGCCGTAGCGCCCCGAGGACCTCACCAGGCTGTTGCACGAGAAGATCAGCAGGGACTTGAGCCTCGCGTCGCCGCGCCTGGACGCCCTGACCGACCTCACCGACGTGCCGGAGCTCCTCACCCTCGGGGCTATGCCGCAGTACGAGGCCAGGTGGTCGTGGTCCGGGAACCTCCCGATGTCGACCGACACCGCGAGCTGCGCCGCGGTCCTCGGGCCGATGCCGGGCACGGTGAGCAGGCACGCGTAGGTCTCGTCGCCCTCGAGCAGCGCCGCCGTCTCGGCCTCGAGGGCCCCGGCCTCGTCGAGGGCCTCCGATATCCGGGCGGCCAGGAACCTGACCTGCCTGTTCTCGGCCTCGACGAGCGCCGGCGGGGGCGCGGTGGAGGCGGCCGCGGCCTCCCCGGCGGCCTCGGCCCGCGGGCCCCCGGCCCCGGAGCGGGCGATCCCCCACGCCCCGCCGAAGCCGGCGAGCAGCTCCAGCCACCGCCGGTCCGACAGGTCGACCGCGGCCTCGAGGGCCGGGCAGGACTCGAGCAGCACCGCGCGCAGGCGGTTCTTGTCCCTGGTCGCGCAGGCGACGACGTGGTCGCGCTGCGACGAGAGGGCGCGGGCGGCCTCGAGGGCCTCGCCGCGGCCCGGGACCCCCGACAGGGAGTCCGGCACGCCCAGGGCGGTCCGCACGATCACCGCGGCGTCGCGCTCGTCGGTCTTGGCCTCGCCGGCGAACAGGCCGGCGGCGCGGCTGGCGGCGAGCCCGGGCAGGTGGGCGACCCCGAGCCCCGCGGCGCGGGGTCGCCTCACGGCGAGGGACCCTATGTTGCGGAACTGGTCGACGACGACGAGCGTGCCGGCGGGCGCGGAGGCGAACAGCGCGTCGAGCTCGGCCTCCCTGTTGCGGACGGGGGCGCTGGCCAGCACCTCCCCGTCGCGGTCGACCAGGCAGGCCCAGTGCGATGACTTGCCGACGTCCAGGCCGAGCACGGCCGCGGGCCTGGTGGATGGCGCTTTCACGGTGGTATCCTTCCGGTAGTCGTTCGACCGGATGGCCTCCCCCTCGGCACTCACATTACCAGCCGCGGCGCCTGCCCGGCACTTTCCTATCAGCCGTCGGGGGCGGCGCGTCCCGCGCCGGCAGCACCCAACGGGCCCTCTCGGGGGCAGGGACGTTCGGCCGTGCGCGGGCGCCCGGTCGGCGGCCCGTTCTGGGCGCGCCTCAATCGTAGCCCGAGACGGTCCCGGGCTGTCAATTTCGACTGTAATGGACGTTCTTAAACGACTAGTCAAACAAGAACGTCCCCAAAGACTAGTCCAATGACGAGAGTGGATAATCTCCCACTTTGAGCCCCCAAGCAGACTAAAACGGGAGATTATCCACTCTCATTCTGCAGGCACTCATTTAAGTACGTCCCCAATGAGTACCGCCAGCAACGCAAACGCCAATGTTATGGCAGAGTCAGACACTATGACCCAATCCAGAGGCACGGAAACGACAGGAGCCCCCGCTCGTGACCGCGGGTCGGGGCTGCGACAAT
>CAJMQJ010000014.1 GCA_905215525.1 uncultured bacterium | reverse complement strand
CCTGCAGCTTGACCGGCTTGCCGCAGAGGGCGGAGCCCGAGACTTCGAGCGACTCAAGAGACCAATTAACAACTTTGTATTTAGAAGTGCTAGTCACATATCCATTGGAGTCAATGACATCAGCATAGATCTCATATTCACCAGCCTGGGGCAGGGTCCAAGAAATCGACGGCGAAGTTAAGTCTTGACCGATTACACCCCAATTGGAATCACTCCAATCAGACCCAGCCCTATGCCAAACAAACTTATATCTAAGGCCATCAGTCTTGCCGCTAACATTTACACCGATTTTTACCGTTGACCCCGCATGTCCCAGTTCTTCCGAGAAGGAAATTCCATTGACGGAGTAGGGATGCGGGAACTGCGCGATGATTGCGGCAGCGTCAGCCTCGCCAAGACGGCGGCAACCATCGTCCGAGAAATAGTTGGCCACATCACCGTAATTCGAGATAAAGCCATGTTCGATAAGAATACCTGGAATTCCCTGCTCGCGAGCGCAGCGGATAACGGCGAACTCGTCGCCTACCTCCATTTGAAATACGCCGCGGTATGTTAGTCCCATAGCAGCAAGGTTGTTCATGACCTTGTTGGCAAGCTCAACAGAGACCTGCGTGTAGTCGGTGCCATTTGCGGTAGGAGCATAAACTTCTGCGCCGTGAGCCCCAGAAGACCCAGAGTTGATGTGAAAGCTAACAAAGGCCTGCGCGCCCTGATCAATGCAGCGCTGTACGCGGTAAAGATAATCATTGCTGGGATAGTAGCCAGACTGCTCGCGCGCAAGAACGATCTTAAAGCCGTAAGCTTCAAGTTTATTTTTGCAGGCTGTCATGATCTTCCAGGTAAGGTCGGCTTCACTCTTGCCATTACCCTGAGCGCCAGAATCCACCCCGCCATGTCCCGCGTCAAGTGCAATAACCCCCACATTACGCGCGGAGCGCTCAGCATAGGTGGAAATGCCATCGGGTGAATCGGCGCATTCCAATGCCTGCTGAATCGACTGGGCTTCAACGGCATTGCCATCGCCGTCCGCATAGTAAACAGAAGTGCCCTCGGAGCTCACGGAGCCATTAATGACCGTAAACGAATAATCCCTGTCAGAAAGATCCACCTCATGCTCAGAGCCATCGCCCTGCAAAGCATAGGTTATCGATGTGAGGAAATATGTATTAGATTCCAACTGCGAACCAAAAATAAAAGCAGCAGAATTATCAGCCGTTGCAGATGCTTCAATAGTCCCCTGAACCCCATTGGCACTTACATAGTTGAGAGTTGCGGAGGCAAGGCTATCGCCGTCATCGGGAGTAGCAAAGGCAACGACCTGATCAGTCCCGCTGGAAAGGCTCGGGTAGGCAAGATATACATACTGGAAAGAAGAATCGACCGGTTCAGCCTGCTGATGGTTCTCAGATACATCAACGCCAAAATCCTCATCAGCCGATTCGTCAACGTTCGTTGCCGGCGATGAATCATCAGCAGCGTCGACATCAACAGAACCCGCATCACGCGAGGCCTCGCCATCATCGTCTGCAGTAGCAGCGTCCACGGCAGCGTCCGCAGACGGGACGTTGCTCGCAGCGTAGGCAGCAGCCACAGGACCCATCAAGGATGAAATGGTCAAAAGACCAGCAAGAGAAAAAGCTGTTGAGGCACGCAATGCCTTTTTCATATTGAATCCCCCGTCACAAATAATGTTACTAAGAGAAGATTATCTTACAATCTCCTCTGCATCGGAAGTCCAGTTATTCGAAGCGCGGGAATTGTTATAAAGGCAGGCAGAAACCTGCTCTTATAAAAAGCAGGTTACGTTCTCAGCAAACTTTTGTTTTTTCGTCCTTCCATGGACACAGTGCTAGCTCTAGTTTTTGAAGCAATTAGCGGCGCCCCAAACAGCGCAAGTGCCAGTAACACGAAAATCCACTGAAGCACGCAATTCGTTTAAGCACGTGACGGACGACGAAAGCGTGTACGCAGCCGCGAAATACAGCAAAAAGCCCCATGTTTCGCTTGTATCAGAGGCGTCTGGGGCTTCATCGAAAGAGTAGCCTGGCTAACGCATTCAAGAAAAATAGAGCGTGGTCTTCATGAATCAAACGCCAGTATGCAACGCTCGCGCGCGTCTTTGAATCTTCTAATGAGCAAGAAGAGGGGGGTCTAGGAAAGACCTAATAGTTCTTGGAATCTGGGAATCGTCGAACTCACCATCTTTAAACAAGAGAATCATATAGCTTCTTATCGTTCTGTCTCGAAAAGATATGAGTGACCAGATGCACATCATGGGCCTTTGAAATACAATCTTCGTCCCTTAAAGATTCAGCAACATAACAACCGCCCCAATCAAAAAACTGAGATAGCCCCGGCTGATAATCAAAGAGGCGGTTGGATTGGCAACACCTATTTGGACGATTCCGGGAGGGACAGCCCCGCCTCCCTGAACTCGACCGGCGACATGTAGCCCAGCGTCGAGTGGATCCTGAAATTGTTGCACCAGTGCACGTAGTCCGAGAGTTTGACCCGGAGCTCGCGCGTCGTGCCGAACGTCTCGCGGTGGACGAGCTCGGCCTTCAGTATCCTGTTGGTCGACTCGTCGACGGCGTTGTCGTAGGGGCAGCCCATGGCCGACAGCGACCTCTCTATGCCGAAGGCCTCGAGCATCAGGTCGATCTCGGCGTTGTCGAACTCGCTGCCGCGGTCCGTGTGGAAGACCTCGATGTCCGAGATCGGGAAGGAGAGCGTCGCGAACGCCGACCTGACCAGCCGGGCGTCCTTTGTGTTCTGGTGGCGAAGCTCCTGCGGTGGTACATTTCATTTTTCAGCGTCGCAAAGAACGACTCTGCGACGGCGTTGTCGTGGCAGTTGCCGGTACGGCTGCAAGAGAGGCGCACATGGTTGCCCCTGGCCCACTCAGCGAGCTTGCGGCTGGTGTACTGCGCCCCCTTGTCCGAGCGGAATATGGCGTTCTCTGCCACGTACCCGCGCGCACGCGCGCTCTCGAGGGCGCTGACGACGATATCGGCGGTCATGCGCTCGGACAGCGACCAGCCCACGAACATGCGGGTGTTCAGGTCGATCACCGTCGACAGGTAGAGCCAGCCCTGGCCGGTGCGCAGGTAGGTGATGTCGCCGACGAGCTTGTAGGTGGGCACCGGGCTCGTGAAGTCCCGCCTGATCAGGTCGGGCCTTGGCTTGGCGTCCCTGTCGGGGACCGTCGTCCTCTTCGACTTGTACGGCGTGCAGCCGCGGATCCCCAGCTCGCGCATGCACTTGCGCACACGGTACAGCGTGATGCCGCGCAGGCCGTCGGGCAGGAAGCACTTCACGAACCGCGCGCCGAAGCGCCTGTCGGACTCGAGCCACACGCGCCGCACGGCGTCGCGCGCCTCGGACCAGTCGTCGACGGGGCAGCCGTTGGAAACCCAGCTGCAGTGGCCCGACCGGCTCACCCCCAGCACCTTGGCCATCATCGCCACCGTGAAGTTGCCCTTCTCCGCCTCCATGAGCCTGTACCTGGCTAGAGTGCCTGCTCTTTGGCGAAGAAGGCCGCGGCTTTTTTTAGGAACGCGTTCTCCGCCTCGAGCTCGCGTATGCGCTTCCTCGCCTCGCGAAGCTCGCGCTCCTCGGCCCTCGGGTCGGGCTCGCCCCCCAACTCGCGCTTGCGCTTGAGCACCCAGTCGTTCACCGTCTTGGGGTTGAGCCCGAGCTCCCCGCAGACCTGGGTTATGGGGCGCCCCGTGGAGATGACGTAGTCGGCTGTCTCCCGCCTGAACTCGTCGGTGTACTTCTTCTGATTGGCGACCATGAGGCAATCCTTCCGTCCATCGGCTTGAATGCAGTCTAGGGCATCGCGGCCACACGATCCCTCCAGCCCGCGTGTCCGAAAAAACGATACAGGTCAGAGGTCGCCCCGCGACGCGGCGCCACGCGACGAAGTGCAACCGCAGGCTGATCGACCGCAGGGAGGCCATGGCCGCCGCCGGCAAGAGGCCGTGCATGGCCAACTGCGCCACGGCGCGCGAGATGGCGTGCTGGGTGTGGGCCATAGCCGGGATGGCGGCGGCGTAGCGCGCCGCCGCCCCCGGACACGGGTTCCGACCCCGGCGCGCGCCGCGCTCGAGGCCGTTGGGAGGCCATCCGAGTCCCTTTTCTGGGCGGCGGGAGACCGCCATGCCCGCATAAAGACTCCGATTTCGCCGCGAGGCCCCCAGCCGTAGCAACGAAATGCGCAGCCGAGAAGGCCACGCGCGGATATTAGAATGCCGAACGTGCGTCGAGCAGACACGCCCTCCAGCGGCGCGGTCGCAGGGTGAAGATAGGTAGGCCCGGCCGTGCGCGGTAGCTCCGCGGGCGGCCGGGCCGGTTTTGCCTCTTGGCAATGTTCAACTCATATTAAAAGGGAGGAGTCGACTGATCGGCCCCTCCCACGGCGTTTCGCCGTTTCTCTCTGCACATATTAGCACACGGAAGGAACGTCACCGCTTGCGCCCGTAGCCATCGATGAACCCCTCAATAAATCCGTATTTCTGCCGGTCACCGCTTCCGACGATCATCATGTACGTATCAACCCCGACAGCGCTCTCGAGCTTCTCGAGCTCCCGCAGGCATTTCCGAAGAAAATCTCTGGAACGCTTCTTCTGATGCGTTAGCAAGGCCAATAGGTAGGCCAGGAGAACGATGTAGTCGATTATGGAATTGAAATTCAACCTGTACCCGATAGAAAGATCCTCATCGAGAAGCTCGCCAACCGCGGCCAGGTTTCTGTCGGTCTTGGGATACTTAACCGATTGGCTGAACCTCGAATCAAATACCGCCCCGTTATGGGCGACCGCGTTCCTTAAGGGACGAATCGTCTCGACGATGTTGATGACGATGCCGGGGTTCGCATGTAAGAGACCTAGGTCGCTTGCGATATCGGCGAGGATTTCATCGGGAAGGCTTCCGCATACGCTTGTGAGATCGCCGAGGGTCATCACCTCGAAAATGCTCCAAACGGGCGCGTCATCGTCGCGATCGACATAATGCTTCACGAGATCGTTTTTGTAACTCCGTCTCACGATGTTCTGAAGCTGGCTCTTGAGCTTGAGCTTTTCCCCCATCTGCCCGTTCACGACCCTTCCGTTGACATCCCTGCATGTCCGGAGGCCGCGCTTTAAGAAGGTCGCCAGCCCGGGGTCCTCTATGTTCTCAAGTATTCTGGCCAAGACTATGTTTTTAACCGCCGTTTCGATGAACATTATCTCCGGGTAGATTGCAGCCTTGATGGCGGAATCGAACCCGTATATGTCCATGAGTGCATCGAACGAAGGGAGGGGGAGCGCATTTTTGGGCTTTCGGACAAACCGGAAGCCTTTATAGCCATGGAAATAGCCCATGTTTCTCAGCAGTATCTTTCTGTCGCTCCCCCGCAAATCCTCCATACCGTGATTCGTCCTCATGTGCTTCATGAGGGAATTGATGCTCATGCCCTTCTTCATCGAACCTCCCTTGGCCTCCTTCTAGGAAATTATATCCCAGCCCGCCTCGACGGGGCGAGCCTGTCGTTGGCGCCGGCCTATTTGTGTTTGTTAACGTCGTGATTGCGGGTTTGGTCACATCCGATTTTCAGAATTGATCACGATAGTTTTTCGGTTTTGAGCACGGCCACGCCGACCAGACCGCATGCCTTAACGTTGTCGGTGCGTCGTATCGGCAACGAGCAAAGGCAGGAGGGAATGATCGACGTGGACAAGATAGAGGACGCAGGTGGCGGGCTGCAGGGCCATGCTCGAGGCCGAGCTCGCGCACAGGGACGCGACAAAGAGGGCACGGCTGCTCAGGCAGGCGAGGCTCCCCGTGCACAAGTCGGCCGAGGGGTTCGACTGGTCGCACGTGCGGTTCTCCGAGGGCTGGGGCCGCGACGACATGCTTTCGCTGGGCTTCGTCGGCGCCCGCGAGGACCTCGTGTTCTTCGGCAAGACCGGCAGGGGCAAGACCCACATGGCCGTGGCCCTGGCGATGCGCACGGCCGCCGCCATCTGGTCGTCGCCGAACACCGCGCCCCACCGGCTGAACTCCAGGTTCGTGGTGATGACCACCGACTGCCGCTCGTAGGCGTCGGCGAACACCTAGAAGAGCGCGCGCGCCGTCGGGATCCAGCGGCAGGAAGCCGAGCTCGTCGATGACGAGCAGCCTAGCGCAGCCGATGAGCGCGGCCTCACGGTCAAGGCGCCCCTCGTCGCGGGCGAGCCGCAGCCGCATGACGAGCGATGACGCGGTGAAGAAGCGGGCCTCCATCCTCCGCTCGCACGCCAGCATGCACAGCGCCGAGGCCATGTGCGTCTTGCCGGTGCTGACGTCCCCCACCAGCACGAGGTCCTCGCAGAAACCAGTTTCATGGAGCGTTTCATTGAAAATCCCCCTAATCTAGCAACGGTTTAAAGTCTACTAGATTGGGGGGACGCGAGCCAAGTCGACAAAGGCAGTTAACCGGCAGCTATTCATGCCTCGATTTAGAACCGCTCGAGAATCTCCGCAGCATTCTCTCGCAGATAGATATCTAGGTCCGGCACGGCAAACTGCACGTAGCCCCTCTGTGGTGCCTGAATAACCTCTCTTTGTAGCAATTTGGCCCTAATAGAGCTGATCTCATTGGTCTTTTTACCCATGCGCTTAGCAATCTCGGCTGATTTGGACTGTTGTTTATCCTCGCACATCGCCAAAAGGTATTTGATATCGTTAAGTCCCAGTCCAGAAATCGCGGGCTCGTGAACAACATCGTGAAAACGAGCCTCTGCCAGCGCAATGCCTTCGGTGACATCGTGTTCGCTCACAATGGCACTTTTGGCACGATGCAAGTTGGCGCGCTGCCAAATGGAGTAACCGACCATTTGCACCAGATAGGCATAGCCCTTAGTGGTCTTAGCGGTTCTCGACAGCAGTTAAACCATTGTCTAAAGCGAGAAATACTCACTCTCGGCAGATAAGTTAGGCCCCAACCACGGATTACCCGTCAAGAAAAACTCCGGCCAGCGCTGCATAAACAGTGCCTGCTCGCGCTTCCAACGGCGCAGCTTCTCCTCGCTGGCCTCTTCCCTGCCGCGCGAAGTGAACTCGTAGTGGTACAGCTCGGCATAAGGCGTAAAGATGGTGCGGTAGCCCGCCTCCCATGCGCGCAGGCAAAAATCTGCATCGTTAAAGCCAACGGCGAACTCCTCGTCGTAACCTTCAACCTGCTCAAACACCTCGCGTCGGACCATCTGGCAGGCGCCCGTTACGGCACTAAAGTTGCCCGGACGCACAGCGCGGGCAAGATAGCCCTCACGCTTTGCCGAGAAGTCCTGGTTAGCATGGGCAAGCGCACCACGCACGCCAACCAAAATGCCGGCATGCTGCACCAGATGATCGGTAAAATAGAGTTTGGCACCCACCACGCCCGCATCGGGACGCTGCAGATAACCCATCATCTCTTCGATAAAGTCCGGGCTTATGACCTCGGTATCGTTGTTGAGCAGCAGTAGATAGTCGCCCTTAGCATGCTCAACGCCAAAGTTGATGATCTGGGAGTAATTGAACTCGCCCGGCCAGTACACAACGCGCGCGCTGCCCTTGCCACCAGATGCAGCGGTTACGCGCTCCGGCAGGGTTTCGTAATACGCAAACGTCTCTGGGACTTCGCTGTTGTTCTCCACCAAAACGATCTCGTAGTTGGCATACGTGGCCTTCTGAGCGATCGACATCACGCAGGCGTCGAGCGTCTCGACGTGATCCTTGGTGGGAATCACAATGCTCACCAGCGGTGCAGGCTCTGGCAGCGCATAGCGCATACGGTAGACAAACGGAGTTTCGGACTCCTCGACCGCTCCATGAACGCCCAGCGAGCCAAAGTGACGCTGCAGGGCCAGGCGTCCGGCCTCGATGGCATACGGTTTGCTGTCGGCGGATCCGTCGGCGGTCGACCCCGGATGCACGCGCCAGTGATACAACACGTGCGCAATATGCTCAAAGCGCGCGCCCGCCGCAAGGCAGCGGAGCGTCAGGTCGTAATCCTGGGCGCCCGCGACGTCTTCCGGCGACATGCCAATGCAATCGATGAGCGCCTTCTCCACCATCAGGAAATGCGTCACGCAGTTATGGCTATAGAGCAGGTCGACGTTGAGTCGCGTCTTAAAGACCGGCTGGCCCCACTCCCCCGTTTTCTGGAACATGTCCTCGTCGCAGAACAGGACCTGGGGACGCTCTCCCTCGGCAGCCTTGTTCAGCGCAGAAACATAGTGGAATAATGCGTCCGGTTCCAGGATGTCATCGTGGTCCAAGAACGCGATGTAGTCGCCTGTCGCTTGCTCGATACCTGCGTTGGTGTTGAGCACAATGCCGCCGTTGCCGGAAAGCTCGATGCGGCGAACGCGCTCGTCGTTGGCGTCTGCCGCAAGAGTGGCCACCGCGTCCCATTCGGGCGAGGCATCCATGAGCAGCAATTCCCAGTTGTCATAGCTCTGGGCTAGCACCGAGTCCAGCAGCTCGCGCAGGTAGACCCGATCAGTCTTGTAGCACGGCACCACAATGCTCACGAGCGGCCTATAGGCAAAGGCCGCCGAAGCGACACGCTGGCACACCAAATCGCCCGGCTTTGCGCGATGCTGTTCAAACCAACGTCGATAAGCTGCATCGTCTGCACGCGCGTCCTTCATGCGGTTCCAGCTGTCGTCGACCATGCCGTTGTACAGGCGACCATCCATGGCGCAAAACCCGCTCTGGATTAGGCCCGTGGGATCAGCCGCAATCGCGACAAAATCCCGTATATCCTGAGGCATCTCTACGCTCAGATACGTTTTATTGACGCGGCATCCGTTCTGCTGCGGCACGTCAACCTGCGATTCAAAAACATGCACGGTAACATCGATGGCGTTCATATGTGTATCGAAGATCTGGAACTCAGGGGTGCACTGGGGGTCTCCCGCCCAGGTAACCTCATAGCGCCACACCGCGCCGGCGTCTGCCGGCAAATAGCGAATGGCATCGATCTCGTAGCGACCGCAGCATTCGCCACGCTGCGCATCGCGGATAAGCGCACACAGCGCAGGCTTTGCTTTGTAGTTAACCTTGGATTCCAGCTTGGCCACGCGGCTATCGGGGCGAATGGAGCCAAGCTTTTGGCCATCGGACGCAAATGCGACGTCAATCGTAGAGCCGTCCAAAAAGGGAAGCACCAAGACGGCGAGCTCGCGCTCGTAATCGGAAACGGAAGGACAAAGCGCCAGCACACGGCCATGATCGACCGGGAGCACCAGCGACGGCACACAAGAACCGCTCGTCGTCGCATGGGCAAACGCTTGAGAACCCTCCCGTTCAATAAGCGCGGCGACATCCTGACCGGCAAAACGAAGCAGCACAAACAGACGGCCCTGACTGCGGCAAAGTGCCAAACGCTTGATACTCATCTACACTTCTCGCTTTCCCAGGGCGTTCGCTGCCATACGTTTGCAGGCACCCAGGCGTCCAAACCTCAAGACGTCGTAATCGAACATGAGCTTTTTGCACTCACGGGCATTGGGGACCTTGCTGGTAAGCGCCGCACGCACCATAGCGGCAACAGAAGGAGCGCATTGTGCGAGCGCAGCATCGCTGCCCACGGCAGAACCGGCAAGCGCCGCGGCAACGGCGGCAAACACCTTGCCGCAGTCCGAACCCAGCAACCTGAGCGCATCGTACAGCACCAGATCGCATAGGAAGTACGCCAGGTCATCGGCATACTGGACATCGAGACCGTCGCGTTGCCAGTCAGCCAGCACCGCGGAGTAAATCTTCACGTGCTCCAGCAGTCGTGTCTCGTCGTCATAGCGCATGGTGTCCATAAGCGAGCCCTTGCGCGCCACGCGGTAGTCATACAGCTTGTTCGAGATAAGCGCGGTCTTACGCGAACGACCGTACACGGCAAAATCGAAGACCTGGTCCTCGCCATACTTAACGGTTTCGTCAAACACGATCCCGTTGCCCAGCAAAAACTCACGCTTGCAGGCGGTGCGCCATGCAAAGGGGCGAGACGCTTCCTTAAACAGCAGGTCAGAGCTATAGCTTTCAAACGACACATCGCGCGGGCTCAGCACATAGTTAAGCCACGGATACCCCGCCTCGAGCGGATATGGATTCGCCCCAAATGTCAAAACGTCGCAGCCCTCACGCTCAAAGGCGCCGACGATCACACGGCACGCATCGGGCGTAAAGCGATCGTCGGAATCCAAAAACGCGACGATAGGCGCCGTGGACGCGGCGATGCCTGCATTACGCGCGCTCGACAGACCGCCGTTCTCTTTATCGACCAGCGTAAAGCGCGCGTCCTTTTCGCAATAGGTAGCCGCAATATCGCGCGAACCGTCCGGCGAGCCATCGTTGACCAGCACGCCCTCCCAATCGGGCATGTCCTGCGCAAGCAGGGAGTCCAGGCACCAGGCCAGGCACTCCTCCACTTTGTAGATGGGAACGACAACGGAAATCTTGGGGGTAGCCATAATCACTCGCTCCTACTGTGCCGCCGGCACGTCATCGGGATGCGGATTGTCTCCATAGGCACGCTGGTACGTCAGCACACGCCATACCAGCGGCAGCCCACCAATCCTAAAGTAATGCTTAAACGTGTTCAGCTTGCCGGGCTTCTTAAAATCAAAACGCGAATCCATGTAGGCGCGGGGCGATTTAATCATCAACCGTAGGTCGGTCTCGCCACGCGGATCAAACAGCGACAGGTCAAAGCGACCGGCATCCCAATCGGCCTTGAGCTCGGGTGAAGCCTTCTCCCAAAACCGCTCGCGCAACTCATCGACCAGGCGCTCATCATTCCAACGGTACGTATCGACCTTCATGCGCATTAAAATGCCCTGGAGCTGAGCCTTGAGCTCGGGACGCTCGTCCAAAAAACGTTGCATCTCGGCATATTCGTCGCACACGCAAAACACCTTGTTGGGCGAATTAACGGAGCTCTTCTCGTTATCCTGGCGATAGCACAAAATGGGGTCCGCAATAAACGCGGCACGCTCGGCGCAAGCCCAAACCTTAAAGTTAAAGCCTGCGTCCTGATACGAGGCACCCGGCGTGGGAAGGAACCGAATCTGATTGTCGTTGAGAAACTCGCGCCGATAGATAGCCGACCAAATGGAAGGTTTGCGGTAGAAGATGCCCGGGCGATCGACGGGACGATACGCGGCGCCCGTCATATGCTCGTCGACAATCCCAAACAGCTCACGGCGCTCGCTGGGCGTGGACCAATACAGGTAAAAGTCACCCTTTACCACATCGGCATGTTCAGCATCGGCCTTGGCGACCAGCTTTTGGAGCGAATCCTCAAACATAAAGTCGTCGGACTCAAGGATGCCCACGTACTCGCCGCGCGCCATTTCCAGGCCGCGGTTCATCGAGTCGCCGTAGCCGCTGTTGGCCTTGTCGATCATCTTTACACGGGGGTCGCGCTCCATGTGCTCGCGGATGATATCTGGCGAGCTATCGGTGGAGCCGTCGTTGATGCAGATGATCTCGATGTCCTTGAGCGTCTGCGCCACGGCGGAATCGAGGCACTCGCGCAGGTAGCGCTCAACATTGCAGATGGGAACAAGCAGCGAAACTTTAGGGGTATCAGAGTTCTGCAAGAGAACCTCCTGTTGAATAGCGTGTAACAGGGTTATTTTAGCAGCCGAGTTGCGGCGAGCGGCAGCGCTTGGAATTAGATAAAGCGCTCCAGGCAGGCTTTGAGACCGCGAGTCGAAAGATAGAACTGCGTGGCGTCTGCCATCGAAACGCCCGAGGTCGCCGCAACGAGCTTGTGGGCAACACGGCGAACGGCACCCTTAGCAGGCATATCCGCCCACTCCGTTCCCAAAAACGTCGTGAGATCCATGTTGACGCGAGCCGCCACGCGATGGAAGTCATCGGCATCCAAGCGCGCCAGGTCGAACACAATGAGGTCCAAAAACCAAGTTATCAGCTCGCCGGGGCACAGGCCTAAAAGACCGTAGGCCGCCCAGCCCTCCAAGACCTCCTCGAGCATCCTCATGTGGGCGTCAAGCTTTTTGGCGCGAGCCTCGGCACTGTTGAACTCGTGCGTCGCCGATTCGCTCTCCATCACGTAGTGGTAGAACTTGTCCGGCATGACGACGGTCTTGCGGGCAAGCGCATAAGCCGCAAATTGGAAGACAACGTCCTCGCCCAAAGCCAAACCGGGGGCGAAGCGAATGCCTTCGCGATTGAGCAGCTCGCGCGAAAAAGCCGCACGGCAGGCATAGGGCTGCGCATTCGAATGAAACAGCAGTTGGGGATCACGGGCGCCGAAGGTACCAGCTTTGGGGCTCATGAGCTGCTGAACGCGTTTGGGGGCAGCATCGGCTGGTTCACAGACGCCGCCAAAAACGGCGGCCTCGACATCTGCAGACTCCATGGCATGCAGTACGCGCTCGACCGTCTGGGCATCGATGTAATCGTCAGCGTCCACAAAAAAGACGGTCTCGCCCTCGGCGGCATCGATACCGGCATTTCGAGCACACGAGACGCCCGCGTTTTCCTGGTCAATCACCAGTACGCGATCGTCGGCCTGCGCGACCTGGTGCAACACGTTCGACGAATCATCAGTCGAACCGTCGTTGACGCAGACAACCTGAATCGCGCACTCGGACTGGGCCAACAGCGAATCGAGGCATCGCTGAATGGAGCGCGCAGAGTTGTAAACGGGGACGACAATGGTAGCTTTGGGGGTCAAAGTCTCTCCCATGCCAACCTACCCCCTCAGCGATTCGATGAGGAAGGCGGCGACCACGCCTGGGCCTCCAACCGAGGCGTAATACTTAGCACGCCCCAAGGCACCATCCGTCGCAAAACTCGGATGCTCGTCAACCCAGCCCTCAGGATCTTTGAGAATGGCAGCGAGATTCGCGCGCTTCCACGGCTTGAGGTCATCAAGCGAAAAGTCCCCCGCGTCCAAGGCCGCCTGAAATTCCTTAGCCATCTGCACCAGGAACTCCTTATAGAACTTAGGCGCCAAGCGCACGTAGTTCCACATGTACGAATCGTACTTAATGAGCTGATCGAACTTGAGCATGCGCGCGACGTCATCACTTGCGTGGTCGCGGGCATAATCCTCTCGAATCCAACGCTCAATCTCGGCATACTCGGTATTGACGCAAAAGACCTTAGCCGAAGAATTGACCGAGGAATTCTCGTTGTCCTGGCGATACGACAACACGGCATCATGCAGGTAAATAGCCTTTTCGGCACACGCGATCACCTTAAAGGCAAATGACGTGTCCTGAAAGGATGCCCCCGGAGTCGGCAGGAACTTGATACCGTTGCGCTCAAGAAAATCACGACGGTACACGGCCGACCAAATCGACGGTTTTTGCTTAAAGAACTGCGTCGTATTGCTGGGATGCACCGGTTTGCCACAATCCCTTGCCTTAAACATCTCGTGCAGCGAACGGCGCTCCTCGGGCTTAGACCAGTAGAAATCAAAGTTCGCCTTCGCAAAGTCGGCATTATTGCTATCGGCGGCCGAGACAAGCTTTTCGAGTGCGTCGGGCGCCATAAAGTCATCGGACTCCAAGATGCCAACGTACTTGCCACGCGCCATCTCCAGACCGTGGTTCATCGAGTCGCCGTAGCCGCTGTTGGCCTTGTCGATCATCTTGACGCGCCCATCGCGCTCCATATACTCGCGGATAATCGCCGGCGAGTTGTCGGTCGACCCGTCGTTAATGCAGATGATCTCAATATCCTTGAGCGTCTGCGCCAGGGCGGAATCGAGACACTCGCGCAGGTAGCGCTGAACATTGTAAATGGGAATAAGCAGCGACAGAACAGGGCTGCCAGAGGCGTTAGTAGACAAATGTGCTCCTTAGGAAATACCTGTCGTTTCATGGTATCAAAGGGTCAGCGCGCCAGCGGACGTTTATATAATCTATGGAGCTCGCAGAGGCAAACCAATAAGAAAGGACGTCATGCAGCCCAAAGCCGCACGCAACATACCCATCGAAGCGCTGCGCTTGGTAGCGGTCGCTGGCATCGCGGTATTCCACACGTTTCAGTGGACCTACCAGGCCGTCTGCATCGGCGTGCCGGAATATGCACCGCTCGCCGCCTTCCCCTATTCGGGACTGCTGGGGTTCATTAACTTGCTTGGCTGCTGGGCCAACGAGGTCTTCTTTATGATCTCGGGCTATTTTCTCATCACTTCGGCCGCGCGTGCTTGGGACGGTGGAGCAGCGTGGAAGTCGCAAATGCAACGGACGGCGCAGCGCCTGGGCAAGGTCATCTTGCCCACTGCGTTCTATTGCCTCGTGGCGCTCGCGTGGTCCACGGTCGTCTCACCCATTCCCGATGTTACCCTCAATACGCACTACTGGTACACGCTAGGCCTTGAGTTTATCTGGGTCTATGCCGCCACGGTCTTCATGGCACCATGGTTTGGACTGGCTAAGAGTCGACTCCCCCAGAAAACCTACAAGACGACGGTCATCGCCGTTGGCATCCTCGCATTTGTTGTTAACGGGTATTTAGCCGCTATGAGTGCGACAAGCGCCGGCGAGTTTTCTTGGCTCCAAAAGCTCATGAGCGCTACCACGTACGTAGTCGCGTTTTTGATCCGCGGACTGCTCCGCGACGTTACCGATGTCATGGATTCGGACAGGGCGGGCGCCTTGGGCATGCGCTCGCTCGTAACGGTTTTGGTGCTCACCACCATCCTGGAAGGCGAACTCTCCTTCACCGGCAACCTCACGGCGATGGCAACCCTCTCCTACAAATCGACCTCGCTGATCTCGTTTGCCCTCGCTGCCGCCTCCCTGCTCTTTGCGGCAACCCGACGCAGTGCCCCAGGCAATCCGCGGACTGCGGGTGTCATCGTCACCTTATCGACCGCCACGCTCGGTTTCTATGTGATGCAGTCGCTCACCAGTAGCCTGTGGCGTCCCGTCTTCAATACGTTGCTCGCAAACATACTGGTCAGCCAAAACAGCCCGGCAGCTATATGCATCGTCACGGGTACCGTCATTAGCATCGTCTTTGCCCTGACGCTCCTCATCATCGACGCAGCTAGAAGCCTTATCGCTCGCAAGCTCAAGCGACAATAGACACGCTGCCGTAAGACGCTAAAGCCGCTACAGCCGTGGCAGGTTCCTGCGTTTTATTCAAAGCTTGCCGCCAAGGTGCGCCGAGCCTTTACAATAGGACCGTCCCAAGGACGTATTCGATAGCTTCCGCGCAGCGCATGCGCGCCGCGCGTGAAAGGATATATTGCCCCATGCCTTCAACCCTTCCCGCTCCCATCGATAAGCTCGCCATCGTCGTCGTTACGTACAAGCGCCAGGAACTCCTGGCCAACTTGTTCGACTCCATGACCGTGCTCACGGCAACGCCCTGGCGCATCGTGATTGTCGATAACGAGAATTCGCGCGAGACCGAGGCCATGTGCACCGCATTCAACGAGCGCCTGGCCAACCTGTGGGGCATCGACACCGAGCAGCCCGACGCGCAGGGCCGCACCGACCGTGTCATCTACGCCCCGCAGCTCGAAAACGGCGGCGGTGCGGGCGGCTTCTCCGCCGGCACTAAATGCGCCTACGACCTGGGGGCCCAGTGGTTCTGGGTGATGGACGACGACGTGCTCGTCATCCCCGAAGGCATCGAGCGCTTGGCCAAGTGGACCGACCGCTACGATGTTATCCAGGGTTCGCGCTTGGACTTTGACGGCGGCGCCTTCTTTTGGCAGTACCAACTCATCCTTTCGCTCGGCATTCCCAACCCCATCGCCAAGTGGGATCTGGGACCCGAGGGCTACCGCGCCATGAACCAACTGTGCTTTGAAGGCGGCATGTTCTCGCGCCGCGTGGTCGACAAGATTGGCCTGCCCGATGCGCGCTTCTTTATCTACGGCGACGATGCCTGCTATGGCTACGTGGCCAGCCAGCACTTCCCCGCCGCCGTTGTTGCCGACGTGGTGCTCAAGCGTGCCCGCGCTGTCTCTAACTGGGACATCGCCGGTAAGCGCCAACTCAACTCCACGAGCGACACCAACCGCTACTACATCATGCGCAACCGAGGCTTCCTCGCTCGCTATATGCAGATCTACGGTGACTACCACCCCATGCTGTTCCGTCTGGGCAACGCCGCGACCTTCTGCAAGGAGTTCATTCGCCTGGCCGCCGTTGACAAGTGCTTTAAGACCGGTATTCCGGCGCTGCGCCGTGGCATGAAGGACGCCCGCAAGATCGTCAAGGACCCCAACTGGAAGCCCATGCCGCCCATGAAGGACGCGGAGTAGTAAAGGGCTTTCGCCATCCCCTATAACCGCTGGCACACCACGGACACACGCTGCCCGTCAAAGCCAAAGCCCCAACGCATGCGCCCGACGGCGGGGCGTGGCACGCGAATATCATCGATGCCGTTGCGCTCGATTTCGAGCAGCGCCTGAACCGCCAACAGTTCCAGGCCCAGGGCATCGACGCCAGGGTCGTACATCAAGTTAATCGTTATCAGCGGGCGCTCGTCCAGCATGCCAATCGTATCTGCTACGTCGAACACAGTGCCCGTAGGAAAAACCTGGATGTCCCAGCGACCCGCGCCACACTTTCGCCTCGAAGCAGGATTGGCATAGCCCGGCAAGCCAAAGCAGAGCCCCTGCAGCGCCAGATGATAGGATGTCGGCATATCTGATTGGCCCACATCGATGCCTAGATCGCCGATAGCACAGCTCAAAGCCTGCTTTACAGCGTCCTCGTCTCCTCGACATAGCCCGTCATGGAACGAGTCGATAGCTCCAACGTCCTCAACGGAGCACTCAAACCATTCCAGAATTACAAGACGGAGTACCTGACGCACTTCGTTGTTAGGCAGACGCAGGGAACGAAGGCACGCGCCGTCCTCCGAATGCCCCGTCATGTCCGTCGTAAGGAATCCAGACAGATACAGCGCAGTCCAGATATCTTCGGGCTTGGCGGCATCGGCCTCCTCGGCATGCACATGTATTGGCGCCTCAATAAACCCATGCGGCTCAAGCAAATCGAACAATGTGGACAAGCGTATGAGGTTCCAGTCACCGATGCATGCGCTCAGACGGTCGGCGTAACCATACAGATCTGCCCGAACAGGAGCGACGCAACCGCGATGTGCGTAGTCCACCACACGCTCCGGGCTCGAGCAATAAAAACCACCAAACAGATAGCCCTCGAGCCACTCACGCGCGTCATCCAGACAGCCGTTGCGCCCGATGCGATCTAACAGCACCCGGACTTCGTCGTCCGAAAAACCGAACCATCGATCACACCAACTCGACAGTGGCGTCGCCGATCGATAGGAAACCCCACGCTGGGACAACGCAAGCTCGGCAGGACCGGGGCGCTCGCCCATCAGACACGTCAATCGCAACGAGTCGCCGGCGTCGGCAATGGTGTCGAACAACATTCGGCTGAGCGACTCTAGGGAATCCACGCTACCGTCGTCCTTGGCGTCCAAGCGCTTTGGACATACCGCGTCGTAGTCGTCTATCAGAAGAACAACCTGCTCATCGAAAGCTGTCTGGAGCAGCTTAATAAGCACGCTAATCGCCGCATCGATCTCCTTATCGCTGGCCACCCCACGCGCCGCCCTCTCGATAAGACGAACCTCACGTCTTGACAGATCAGGTGCGGCAAGCAGCGGCAGCAATCGGGCGCACTCGTTCGCGACAGCGCTGCGAATAGCCGCCGCAGCATCGGCGTCGCGCCCCGCAGCGGCAGCTGAAAAGTCGAGCGTGATGATCGGATAACACGCGTACTCATCACGATAGTGACCGCCGCCCGCCTGCCAAATCTGGGAGCCGACGAACGGGCTTCGATCCGGCCGCCGGTGATCAGGTCGTTCCAAATAGCATTTGAGCATCGATAGATTCATGCTCTTGCCAAAACCCTTGGGCCGACAGCAAACCGCAACAGGTGCTTCGCTGTCCAATATATCGGCAATAAACATAGTCTTATCGACGAGTAAACACCGATTGATTGCATCGGAAAAGTCGTGTACATCAACCGGCAGAGCTGCGTTATCCGCATAACTGAGCAACCGTGCGCCAAACGCATGAGCAACACCATAATTCGCCTGTTCAGACACCGTAAACTCTCCTTCTAACGCAGCACGATGCCCATTGTAGCGAGCGGGTAGAGCGCAACAATATCGACATGCAAACGTTTCGGGCAACGGTAGCAGCAGACCCCCGAGGGGGCATAACAAATCGTTGCACAACAAAAACGGGGCCCGATGCCGCCGCACCGGACCCCGTCCCAAACTCTTATAGAAAACGATCTAGAAGATTACTCCTCCGAGCCGTCCTCCCCAGAAGCCTTCTTCTGCTGATCGAGCTTATGCTTACCACTTACGATAGACGTAGCGCCCAGTGTGGCCAAGCTCGCGCTGGCAAGGCTCGCCATCACAATCAGATCGCCCGTCTTGGGCATGTTGCCGCCCGAGGACTTGGTAGTTGTAGTCGTCGTGGTCGTGGTGGTCACCGTTTTGGAGTCATTTTGCTCTTGGACCTGGTTGTCAGCACCGCTCTTGTCGTCGTCTTCGGACTGTTTCTTTTCGCCCTCGGCCTTGCTCTTGTCCTTCTCCTCAGATTCAGACTTCTTATCCTCGTCCTTCTTCTGTTCGGACTTGTCGCTCTTCTCCTCAGAGCTAGAACCCTTATCGGATTCGGTCTTCTCGGAAGCCTTGTCCTTGGAGTCGCCCTTTGCGGCTTCGATCTTTTCCGTGGAAACCTGATCAGAGTTGCCCTTGTTCTGGGTCGAGCCGTTATTGACGCCAGCCATCAGCGAAGAGCCCAGCGTAGAGCCAAGCTGCTCGGAGAAAGAAGGCTTCTTGTCCGGCGAAGCAACGGGAACGTCCGGCGCCTTATTCGAGTCATCCTTGGAAGCATCGGAACCAGGGGTTGCGTCAGAGCCGGAGCCGTTGTTAGAGCCGGTGCCAACGGACGAATCGCTCGAGCCGGTGGATGAGTTAGAGGTGCCAGCGCCGGTCGAACCAGAAGCGTCGCTGTCCGTATTGCCGGCAGAGCTTGAAGACGAATCGCCCGCTGCAGAGCCGTTTGAATCGGAACCGTTCGAGGTAGAGCCGTTGTTGGTAGTGCCACCAGCAGAGCCATCACCGTCAGCACCGGTCGAGGGCGCATCCATCCTGTCATCGTTGGCATCGTCGCTCGAGTCGTCATTCGAATCAGGCGTCGGCGAGGGCGCCGGCGTAGGTTCGGGCTGCACGGGCGTCGCAGCGGCCTCGTCCTCGGCGATATAAACCAAGCAGTCCTTCAGCTCATTGCGGTAGCGGTTCTTCCAGCCCTCATGATACTGGGGCTGGCTCGAATACTTGGTCGCCACGTTATTGACCACACTGTTGGAAAGCGCCGTCACAAACTCGCGGTCGGACATATCGTTGGAGAGATTCGCCCAACGGAAGAAGTCCCTGCAGCCACCGGTGCCGCACATGTTGGTGATGCTCCACACCATGCCCTTAACGCAATCGGCACGGCCCGAAATATCAATGCCCAGGCCACTCTTGAGCCACGCCTCGGTCACCGCATAGTACGAGTTGTACGCATAGGCATCTTGAAGAGCTGAGAACTCAACAGGATCGATGTTATAAGCGCCCTGGAAGGCCTCCTGCGCAATACGGCCCAACTCGGTGAGCTGGCCGTTCTCGTACATGGCATTGCTCATGTTGGAAATCTCGCTGCCGCGATCAATCGCATCCTTGAGCATGCTGTATTTTTCGGGGTTGTAGTTGTAGGCCTGCTTCATAAACGGGATGAGCGACCAACGACGGTCGAACTGGTAATAACCCAGCGCGTTATAACCGTCACCGTACGAAAAGCCCTGGTTATAGTTGCCGTGACTCTCGTATTTGGTGAAGTACTTCATCTCGGGAGTCACGTTAACAAACGAAACGCCCTGGACCGACCTCAGCACGCCCGAGAAGGACTGCTGGGTGTAGAGACCCTTATCGATATCGGTGGCATCCGAGGCAACGCCCGGCGTGGGCTCCTCGGCAGCGGCGGGTGCCGGCACGGAAACGGCGCCAAACGAAAGCGCCAGCGTCAGGCCCGCGACAATAGCAGAATGCTTGGGCTGCATAAGATCCTCCCTGCATTGGTGTAGTTAAAGTGCAGTTTGCAAAGATAAGAGTAAGTATTGCAGCTCGCCCGTTGTTGCACAACAACCCCTCGGTAAACGGCAACAACCCTCCGCGAAATCTTAAGGAATTGCGCTCAACCTACAGCTTAATGTCGAAGTTGATCTCGGGGACGGCAGCAAGGTCGGCCAACGTCACGCCGTCGACGTAGTTTTCGATCACGTCGTCCAGGCCGCGCCAGAACTTGACGGTTGAGCACAGATCGCTACGGGCGCAGCTGTTGTCGATGCCGTCGCACGCCACCGGAGCCGTACTGCCCTCGACAGCGCGCAGGATGTCGCCAGCACGCACCTCGGCCGGGTCCTTGGCCATCATGTAGCCGCCGCCCTTGCCGCGCACGCTCTTAAGCAGGCCAGCCTTCATAAGCGGACGAACCAGCTGTTCCAGATACTTCTGCGAAATGCGCTCGCGGTCGGCAACCTCGCGCAGAGCAATCTTGCCCTCGGCGTCACCGAGCGCCGCGATATAGATCATCAGTCGGAGGGCATAGCGGCCCTTGGAAGAAATGAGCATACCTACCCTCCCATCGTTACTGGGACAAAACCAGGCTTGTTTGTCCCAAATCCTATGCAAGCGGAACAAACAAACCTGATTATTATGTCCCTCATCTAAAAAGTCGAGTGGATTAGTCGGGTTTTCCCTTGACTAACGCCGAACCCATAGTAACTTTATTCCGAGAAGATTCCTAGGGTTTAGCACACCTATGAGTACACCATATACAGAGAGGGACAGCATGAGCGCAAATCCGCTGCTTTCCATCGAAGGTCTGACCGCCTCCGTGGACGAGAAGACCATCCTCCACAACGTCAACCTCAACGTCGCCGCCGGCGAGACCCACGTGCTGATGGGCCCCAACGGCGCCGGCAAGTCCACCCTCGGCCACCTGGTCATGGGCGACCCCGTCTACACGGTCAACGACGGACGTATCGTCTTTGACGGCCAGGACATCACCGAGCTCACCACCGACAAGCGTTCGCGCGCCGGCCTGTTTCTGAGCTTCCAGGCCCCGGTCGAGATCCCGGGCGTGCCGCTGTCGAGCTTTTTGCGCGCCAGCATCGCCGGCCGCCCCGGCCTGGAGATGAAGGGCAAGGAGTTCCGACGTCGCGTCAAGGAGCTCGCGGCCGAGCTTAACATGGATACCTCCTACCTCAACCGTGAGCTGGGCGTGGGCTTCTCGGGCGGCGAGAAAAAGAAGGTCGAGATGCTCCAGCTTCTGCTGCTGCAGCCCAAGCTCGCCATCCTAGACGAGACCGACTCCGGCCTGGACGTCGACGCGCTTTCCACCGTCAGCCACGGCATGGACGCCTACCGCAAGAGCTGCGACGGCTCCATGCTTATCATCACGCACAACACGCGCATCCTGGAGCACTTGGATGTCGACCGCGTCCACGTTATGGTCAAGGGTCACATCGTGCGCGAGGACGACGCCTCGCTCATCCCCTGGATCGACAAGAACGGCTTTGAAACCTTCGAGCGCGAGGCAGCCGAGCAGCGCGCCCAGGCCGAGGCCGCCGCTGCCGAGCAGCAGGCGTAAAGGGGCGACGCAATGACCAAGAACCGCACCGAGGTCGCGGACATCGACCGCAGCCTCTACGACTTTACCTATGGCGAGGAGGGATTCGAGCGCCTCGACGCCGGCATCACGCCCGACATTGTGCGCGAGATCAGCGCCAAGAAGGACGAGCCACAGTGGATGCTCGATCTGCGCTTAAAGTCCCTCGAGATCTTCAATCGTTTTCCCGACCCGACGTGGGGCCCCTCCATCGAGGGCCTGGACATGGACAACATCGTCACCTACGTCAAGCCCAACACCGACCAAAAGCACGACTGGGAGTCGGTGCCCGACGACATCAAGAACACCTTTGAGCGCCTGGGCATCCCCGAGGCCGAGCGCAGCTACCTGGCGGGCGTCGGCGCGCAGTACGACTCCGAGCTGGTCTACCACAACATGCAGGACACCGCGTCCAAGATGGGTATCGTCTATTCCGGCATCGAGGAGGCCCTGCACGACCCGCAGTGGGAGCCGCTCATCCACGAGAAGTTTATGACGCTCATCCCGCCCACCGACCACAAGTTTGCGGCCCTGCACGGCGCCGTATGGTCGGGCGGCTCGTTTGTCTACGTGCCCAAGGGCACCAAGTTGGACTTCCCGCTGCAGAGCTACTTCCGCCTTAACGCCAAGGGCGCCGGCCAGTTTGAGCACACGCTCATCATCGTCGAGGACGACGCCGACCTGCACTTCATCGAGGGTTGCTCCGCGCCCAAGTACAACGTTGCCAACCTCCACGCCGGCGCCGTCGAGCTCTTTGTGGGCAAGCGTGCGCACCTGCGCTACTCGACCATCGAGAACTGGTCCAAAAACATGTACAACCTCAACACCAAGCGTGCGCGCGTGGACGAGGATGGCGACATAGAGTGGATCAGTGGCTCCTTCGGCAGCCACGTGGGCTACCTCTACCCCATGAGTGTGCTCAACGGCCGCCGCGCCCGGTCGAGCTTTACCGGCATCACCTTTGCCGGCGCCGGGCAGAACCTCGATACCGGCTGTAAGGTCGTGCTCAACGCCCCCGAGACCTCGGCAACCGTCGAGACCAAGGGCATCACCAAGAGCGGCGGCATTCAGACCTTCCGCAGCTCCATCGTGGCCACGCCCAAGGCCGAGGGTTCCAAGGCAACCGTGAGCTGCCAGTCGCTCATGCTCGACGACCAGAGCCGCTCCGACACCATCCCCGCCATGGACATCCGCGCCAAGAACGTCGACATCGGCCACGAGGCCACCATCGGCCGCATCGGCGACGACAAGGTGTTCTACCTGATGAGCCGCGGCATCTCGGAGGAAGAGGCCCGCACCATGATCGTCAACGGCTTTGCCAACCCGGTCTCCAAGGAGCTGCCGCTGGAGTACGCCGTCGAGATGAACAACCTGATCAAGCTCGAGATGGAAGGAGCGATCGGATAATGAAACAGGAAACCAACACCGCTGCCACCACGCTCGAGCAGGTCAACGCGATGCCCGCAGCAACCTGGGGCTGGCTCAAGATGAACCAGACCAAGCTCGAACTTTCGAACGAACTTGCCGCCGCTCCCACCGAGGCCGTTGAGGTCGAGGGCTTGGACGAGCAGCTTGCCGGCTCGGCCGACGCCTTCGACGCCGCCATGGACGCCATGGCCGAGCGCTTCCCCGAGCGCCGCGCCTCCGCCCCCGGCGACGCTGCCGACCGTGCCCGCATCACGCCCGAGACCGAGCTCGACGTGCCCGCCACCTCTGTCTACCAGGCCGGCGCCATCAAGCTCGAGGAGGAGCTCTCCCCTGCCGAGGCCTTCGAGACAGGCATGGGCGAGGCTGCCTATGCGTATCTGACCGAGCACGCCACCAAGCGCATCGTCATCGATGTTCCCGCCTACCAGCACGCCGCCGTTACCGTGCGCGTGAGTGGCGTCGACGCAGCGGCTGCGATTGCCGCCATCGACGTCGTCGCCCGCCCGCAGGCAACGCTCGACCTCGCCCTAGCCCTGGACTCCCCCGTTGCCGGCGAGGGCGTCGTGGGCTCCGTGCTGCGTGTGTGCGCCCACGAGTACGCCACCGTCAACGTGACCTGCACGCAGACACTCGACGACAGCTGGATCGCACTCGACGACACCGGCCTGTTCCTAGACGAGGGCGCGCGCGTCAACGTGCAGCACACCGTCCTGGGTGCCGGCGCCAGCGCCACCGGCCTTGCCGGCGACCTGCTGGGCGATACCGCCAAGGTGACCATCGATACCGATTACCTGGGCGCCCGCGAGCAGGTGCGCGACTTTAACTACGAGCTGCGCCACCGCGGTCGCAAGACCGAGTGCGAAATCGACGCCAACGGCGTGCTGACCGGCACGTCCAAGAAGGTCTACCGCGGCACCATCGACCTCGTGCACGGCTGCAAGGGTGCAACCGGCACCGAGCGCGAGACGGTGCTCTTGGCTAACAAGGGCGTCGACAACAAAACCGTTCCCGTCATCCTCTGCGACGAGGACGACGTCGCCGGCAACCACGGCGCCACCATCGGCCACGTCCGCGACGAGCAGCTGTTCTACCTCGCCTGCCGCGGCCTTGACCAAAACGCAGCCGAGGACCTGTTCATCCGCGCCAAGCTGGAGGACGCTGCGCTTTCCGCCACCGACGAGCGCACCCGCGCCGCCGTCGTCCGCCTGGGCAACAACCTGATCGACAACTTTGAGGAGGAGCTCGCATGATCGATACCGAGCACGTTAAATGTGACACCTGTACCGCACCGGAGCCTATGGAGCTCGACGCCAGCGACGAGGCTTCGCGCGGCTGGCCCACCGTAGATATCGAGACCAACCCCTACAAGGGCCAGTTCCCGCTGTTCCAGCAGCACCCCGAGATCGCCTTCCTCGATAGCGCCGCCACCGCGCAGCGCCCTGCCTGTGTGCTCGACGCCGAACGCGACTTCTACCAGCGCATGAACGCCAACCCTCTGCGCGGCCTGTACTCGCTGTCCGTCGAGGCCACCGACGCCATCGCGAAGGTCCGCCAACAGATCGCCGATCTCATCGGCGCCCCCAACGCCAACGAGATCGTCTTCACCCGCAACACGAGCGAGTCGCTCAACCTGGTCGCCAAGAGCTTTGCGCCCACAGTGCTCGAACCGGGCGACGAGGTCGTCATCACCATCATGGAGCACCACTCCAACCTGATTCCGTGGCAGCAGGTCTGCCGCGAGACCGGTGCCAAGCTCGTCTACCTCTACCCCACCAAGACCGGCCAGCTCACGACCGAGGAGGTTCTGGCCAAGGTGGGCCCCAAGACCAAGATCCTGGCCGTGGGTCAGGTCTCTAACGTCCTGGGCGTCGAGAATCCGGTCAAGAACCTCGGCAAGCTCGTGCACAAGTACGGCGGCTATCTGGTCGTCGACGGCGCACAGTCGCTGCCGCACATGCCAGTCAATGTGGCCGATCTGGGCGCCGACTTCTTTGCCTTTAGCGCGCACAAGGCCATGGGCCCCATGGGCATCGGCGTGCTGTGGGGCAAGATGGATCTGCTCAACGCCATGCCGCCCATGCTTACCGGCGGTGAGATGATCGACTCGGTTACTGAGCAGGACGCCGTCTGGGCTCCCGTCCCCGAGAAGTTCGAGGCCGGCACGCAGGACGCCGCCGGCATCTTCGCCACAGGCGCCGCCCTCGACTACCTCGTCAACACGGTGGGCTACGAAAACATCCAGGCACGCGAGCAGGCACTCGTCCACTACCTGATGGGCGAGCTCATGCAGCTCGACTTTGTCCAGATCATCGGCTCAATCTATTGGGATAACCACCACGGCGTCGTGAGCTTTAATGTCAAGGGCATCCACCCGCACGATGTCGCGAGCATCATGGACATGGACGGCGTCTGCATCCGCGCCGGTCACCACTGCGCGCAGCCGCTGCTCACCTGGCTGGGCGTCGAGAACCTTGCCTGCTGCCGCGCCAGCGTAGCCTTCTACAACGACAAGGCCGACATCGACAAGTTCATCGCCGGCCTGCATCACGTTTGGAGCACGTTCAATGGGTAATCTGTACACCTCCACCACATTTATGGAGCACAACTCGCACCCCGACTATAAGTACGAGATGGATGCTCCCACGCACGAGCACGACGGCATCAACCCTAGCTGCGGAGACGAGCTCACCTTGCAGCTGCGTGTCGAGAACAACGTGATCGAGGAGGCCTCCTTTACCGGTCACGGCTGCGCCATCAGCCAGGCCAGTGCCGACATCATGGCCGACCTCATCACCGGCGAGACCGTCGAGGAAGCTCGCCACCTGGCAGAGCTCTTCCTCGCCATGATCCGCGGCGAGAAGCTCTCCGAGGAGGACCTGGAAGACCTGGACGAAGCCGCCCAGCTCCAGGACATCTCGCACATGCCCGCCCGCGTCAAGTGCGCCGAGCTCGCCTGGCGCACCCTCGACGGCATGCTCACGGGACAAAATAATCAGTAGTATTTGTCCCAAATCACTTGTGATTAGTGATTGTTATTGGTGTTGCCTAGAACGATTCTAAGCACATGTTTAATTTTAAAGTGGGCAATTATCTTTAAAATGTCCTACAATGATTCAATAAAAGCATGGCTGCTAGTGAAACTTGCGACCATGCTTTTAAAAATACTTAATGGGGTCCCGAGCGCTTTAGCTCCTTGGAAGCTGTCAGTAGTATACCTAATAATTTATCTACATTCCCTTTAGTAACGTGTAACTTTCCAAATTTACAAAAGCCTTGATTATCGACTTTATCCGAACACCTCCCACATTCATCCGTACATGTACGGATGAATGTGGGAACCCGATACCCTGAGGGCCGGATCGGCCGGCCCCGGGAGATCGGAGGACGGCATGTCCGGAAAGATGAAAAGGGGCTCCGCAAGGGCGGTCCCGAGGGCCTACGGAAGGCTCACGAGGCACGAGCGGGACACGGTCCAGAGGATGCTGGAGCGCAGGGCGTCGTGCAGGGAGATCGCGAGGGAGCTGGGCAGGTCGCCCTCGACGGTGAGCGCCGAGGTGGCGTCGCACAGGTTCGTGACGGCGCCGAAGGCCAGGCGCGGCGAGCGCGTGGACGCCTCCGCCGACCTGTCGGCGGCCTGCCCGCGCCTGGCCGCGTGGCCGCGCTGCTGCAACGGGTGCGGGCGGTACCGCACGATCGGCTGCAAGCGCCGCCCGCACGTCTTCTACGAGGCCCGGGCCGCGCAGCTGTGCGCCGACTCGGTCCTCGTCTCGTCCAGGCGCGGGATAGACGCCGACGAGCCCGCCGCGGCAGCCAGGCTGGAGGCGATAAGGGACTGCCTGCGCCGGGGGCTGTCGCCCGAGCAGATGGCGGCGCGCAACGGCGGCCCGGTGGACCTGTCGCCGTCGACCATCTACCGCTGGGTCTCGGCGGGCTACGACGGCATGACCAACATGGAGCTCAGGCGCAAGGTCGGCTACAGGCCGAGGAAGCGCGCCGCGCGCCGGGCGGCGACCCGCCACTCCGCCCGCAGGTCACATGCCGCGTTCCTCGCCCTCGGGGAGGACGCGTGCGCCGCGGCCTGGGAGATGGACACCGTCGAGGGGGCCCGGGAGGACAGCGCCTGCCTGCTCACGCTGCTGCACCGCCCCAGCAGGCTCCAGCTCGCGCTGCCGCTGGAGGAGAAGACCGCCGGGTGCGTCGCGGGCGCCCTGGAGGGCGTCCGGGCGGTCCTCGGCGCCGACGGGACGCGCCGCGTGTTCCGCGCCGTGCTCACCGACAACGGCCCCGAGTTCTCCGACGAGGTCGCGATCGCGGCGCTGCTCGGCGAGGGGCGGGGCGAGACGAGGCTGTTCTACTGCGACCCCCGGCGCAGCGACCAGAAGGGCGCCTGCGAGCGCAACCACGTCGAGATCAGGAAGCTGCTGCCCAAGGGCCGCGGCCTCAGGTTCGACCGGCTCGCCCCGGCCGACCTGGCGCTGGCCATGTCGCACGTGAACTCCGAGCCCCGCGGCGCGCTCGGCTTCGCGACGCCCGCCCGCGCCTTCCGGGCGATGCTCGGCGGCGACGCGGCGGCGCTGCTCGAGGCGTACGGCGTGGAGGACGTGCCCATCGGGGAGCTCGACCTGACGCCGGGGCTCATCGAGCGGGCGCGCGCGGAAAGGGGCGATGCCCCGCTGTCCTAGCCTAGAAGGAAAAACGGAATAGACGGACCGACCGTCCGGCTGAGTCTGGGAAGAGGCGCCGGGCGGCGGGCGGAGCATGGCCACCGGACCCATCGAAACACATCTCCACCGTTCCTTCAACTGGGAAAATGCCGCCCCCGGACCCCGGGAGGGGCCGCGGGGGCGTTCGGCTAACTGCGGGAATGGCCTATTTGCTCAATGTGTTCGGCTGAGATCGGAAATCAACCAAATTTACAAAAGCGACTCATAGAATTATTTCCTCCCGTTAAATAATAGATAA
>CAJMQJ010000013.1 GCA_905215525.1 uncultured bacterium | reverse complement strand
CCCCGGCACCCGCGCCTGCCCCGGCACCCGCGCCTGCCCCGGCACCCGCGCCTGCACCTGTCCCTGCACCCGCACCGGCGCCCGAGGCGACGCCTGCGGGACCCGATTGGAATGCCGTTGCCACGCCGGCGGATGAGCCGGGCGATAGTCCTGCTGCCGAAAACAATCAAACCGAATAGTCGGTCGAGGCGCCCTGGGCAACTGAGCCCGGGGTGCCTTTTTCTACCGCGGAAGCAAGAAAATACCTGGGAAAATGGTTGCAGAAAAAAATCTCGGAAATTGGTCAATGTTGCGCAACAACGTCGCGGCTATTGTTGAGAACATAGACGTGTAAGGTTTGAAGGCGTGCGACGCCTTAGGAAAAGGAGAAGCTTATGTTCTGTCCCACTTGTGGTTCTCCCATTTCGGATGATGCCAAATTCTGCCCTGTTTGCGGTTCTGCCATCGGTGCCGCCCCCGCCGCTCCTGCTCCGCAGCCCGCACCTCAGCCCCAGCCTGCTCCGCAACCCACGCAGATTCAGCCCACTCCGGTTCAGGCAGTTCAGCCCCAGCCTCAGCAGCAGTACACCGGGCAGCAGCAGTACGCCGGCCAGCAGCAGTATGCTCAGCAGCCTGCGCCTGCCCCGATGGGCTATGCTCCGATTAAGACCGACCGTGGCGTGATCGGTTGGCTCCTGCTTTCCATCGTGACCTGCGGCATCTATTCGTATTACTTCCTCTATTGCCTTGCCCGCGACATCAATGTCATGTGCCAGGATGACGGCGATTCCACGCCGGGTCTGGCAGCATTCATCTTGCTGTCGTTCGTGACCTGCGGCTTCTACGGACTCTACTGGTACTACAAGATTGGTAACCGCCTGCAGGCTAATGCCCCTCGCTATGGCCTGATGTTCCAGGAGAACGGCACCACCGTTCTTATGTGGCAGATTGTCGGCGCGCTGCTGTGCGGCCTTGGCCCCATCTTTGCCATGAACATCATCATTAAGAACACCAATGCCATGGCAACGGCTTACAACGCCCGTCTTGGCGCTCGTGCCTAACGACAAGAGCGGCGTGAACAGCTCTCAGGGACATAAGGGCGCGGCGGAGCTCATTCGCCGCGCCCTTTCTTGCATCGGCGCGCTCTTTGTCGCCTGGCTCGCACTTTACCTGCTCGATATCGGCTGCGTGTTTCGCCTGATGACGGGCATTCCCTGTCCGGGATGTGGCATGACGAGGGCCTGGCTGGCAGCGCTGCGCCTCGATTTTTCGGCGGCCTTTGCCTACCATCCGCTGTTTTGGGTGGTGCCGATTGCGTTTGCGCTCGCGTTCGTGCGCGAGGAGGTGGCATCGAGCAAGCTAAGGCGTGGCATTGACATTGCGGTTATTGTTCTGTGTGTGCTGGTCGTTGCCGTATGGATCGTGCGTCTTATCAACCCGGCAGACGCGGGCCTGCTCTTTGGTGGGCACGCTCCCGCCGGAGTTCCCACCGATATCATCCACCTCGAAACCCCACGCTGGCTCACCATCCTTCGCTCTTACCTGTCGTGACGGAGGACGCGCTAGAAAAGCGGTCGACACATAAGCGGGGGCGAACGTTGAGATAACGTTCGCCCCCGCTTTGCTCTAGCCAGGTTGTTATGGGTGGGCGTGACGGCTACTCGTCGCGCTTCTCCTCGTGGCGAGCGGCAGCCCGCGCATCGTGGATGCCCTTGATGGCAGCATGGCGGGCGGTGCGGGCGTCGTGCATGGCGTCGCGGGCCTCGGCGGCCGTTGCCTTGGCAGAGCGCAGCTTGGCGGCCAGGTCGGGATTGGTCTCGGCAACCGCGGCGATCGTGGGGCCGTCGAGCTCTTCTTGTGTGGGCTCGGCCAAAAAGTCGATGGCATACTGGGCGGCTACCATGGAGCCCTTGGCGAGCACACTCTCGTCGATCTTGTAGAAGCAGGAGTGCTGGGCATAGGTGGCGCCGATCTGGGGGTTGCGCGTGCCAACAAAGGCGAGCACGCCCGGCACACGGCGCAGGTACTCCGAGAAATCCTCGCCCGAAAGCGTGCCGCGGTAATGGCCCTCGCCTGCGGGGCCCAGGCACTTGAGCACAGCTTGGCGGCAGCGCTCGCTCGAGGCGGCATCGTTTTCGACCTTGTAGTTGGCGATAGTGTAGTCGGTGAGTTCGGCCTCGGCGCCTAGTGCTGCTGCGGTGTGCTCCACGATGCGGCGCATAAGCTCGGGCATCTCCTCATGCGTCTTGTCGCCATAGGTGCGCACTGTGCCAGCGAGGTACGCCGTGCCGGCGATAACGTTGCGCGCGGTGCCGCCGTGCAGTTCGCCGACGGTGATGACGGCGGGTTCGTAGGGGCTAATCTCGCGCGAGACGATGGTCTGCAGGGCGTTGACGATCTCTGCCGCCACCATAACGGCGTCGTGGCCGCGCTGGGGCATGGCACCGTGGCACGAGGTGCCGCGAACGTCGATGCGGAACCAGTCGGTATTGGCCATGCGCGGGCCGGGCTCGCAGCTCACGGTGCCGGCGTCGACCTCGCTCCAGATGTGCGCGGCATAGGCACCGTCGACACCATCGAGTACGCCCGTGCCGATCATGAGCTTGGCGCCCTGGCCGTTTTCCTCGCTGGGCTGGAATACGATACGAATCTCGCCGTGGATGTCATCGGTCATGTGGCGCAGAATCTGCAACGTGCCGAGCATCATGGCGATATGGCAGTCGTGGCCGCAGGCATGCATGCAGCCCTCGTTGACGCTGGCGAACTCCTCGCCGGTCTGCTCGGTGACGGGCAGGGCGTCGATATCGGCGCGCAGCAGGATGCGGCGGCGCGGCGTGCCGTCCTCGCGGTAGGCATCCGGCGCGGTACCGCGAAGCGTTGCCACCAAGCCGGTCTTGAGCGGACGCTCGTAGGGGATATTCATGGCGTCGAGCTGGTTAGCGATGTCGGAGGTCGTGCGCTCCTCGGCAAGGCTCAGCTCCGGGTGCTTATGGAAGTGCCGGCGCTGCTTGATGATATAGGGCTCAAACTCGGCGGCGATATCTTGGATGGCCGCGGTGACGTCGTCTGCCGCGCGAACCTCGATTGCTGCCATAATCTGCTGTGCCTTGGTTTTCGTCATGGTCGATTTGCTCCTTGCTGGGTTGATCGCAAAATCGTACAGGCTCTCTCCAGTATGCCACCTGCCGCTAGGGCTGGTAAAGTTGCCGTTTGCCGCTTGGAGTTTTGTTGCAAGGGCGGGGGAGTACACTCGGGGGTGTTGAATTTCCTGCCAGAGATGGGGATGCCCATGCAACATATCGATCGGATTATCCGCTCCAAGAACGTTTTTACCGCGCAAGACGGTATCGATACCGCCCGCGAGCTGGCGATTGCCATTGCGGGCGATCGCATCGTCGCAGTCGGTGCGCCCGATGACGTGATTGACGCCGCACCTGCCGCCACGCCGGTGGTCGATTACGGCGAGCAGTTTGTCTGCCCCGGTTTCCACGATGCGCACCTGCATTTCTTCCATACCTCGGTTGGCTCCTCACCGTATATGCTCATGGATATGGGCACGTCCGAGGCGGCGCTGGTGCAGGACGCGCTCAAGTTTTCCCAGGACCTGCCCGACGACGCCTGGGTCGTGACGCAGGGCTGGCGCGATTACCGCTGGGATCCGCCCGAGCACCCTACCAAGGCCTCCCTCGATGCGGCATTTCCTGATCGTCCCTGCGTTATGTACTCGGGCGACGGGCACACGCTGTGGCTCAACAGCCGCGCGCTCGAAGCACTCGGCGTGACGCGCGACAGCGAGCCGCCGGCGGGTGGCAGCTACGACAAGGATGCAAATGGCGAGCTCACGGGTATCGCTCACGAGGCTGCGGCCATGCAGCTGCTGCCGCGCTGTCTTGAGTGGCTGGGCGAGGATCGCATCGCGAGCGCGTATGCCGACCAAATGAAACGCATGGCCGAGCAGGGCATTACCTCGATTTGCGACATGTCGCTCATGCCCATGCCGGGCTGTGACTTTATCCGCGACGACGTCTACGACAAGCTTCAGGCGATTGGCAAGCTGGGCATTCGCGCCCACCTGTTCCCCACGCTGTTGGATGACCAATCGCGCTTGGAAGAACTTCAGACCCGCTACGCAAACAATGCGTTGCTCTCGGCGCCGGGCTTTAAGCAGTTCTTCGATGGCGTGTCGAGCGAGCACACCGCATACCTCACCGATCCCTATACCAACCCGCGCTTCCCGGGCGACCAGGGCCGTCTGACGGTTCCCGTCGAGCGCATGCGCAAGCTGGTCCTGGCGGCAGCCGAGCGCGGCCACACCGTGCGCATCCACGTTATCGGCGACGGCGCCATCCATGCCGCACTCGATATCTTTGAGGAGGCGGCAGAGCTCTACGGTTTGCCCCCGCACGGCCATAATACGCTTGAGCATTTGGAGAATCTGCTGCCCGAGGACATCGATCGTCTGCGCAAGCTCAACGTCATTGCCTCGAGCCAGCCCTGCCATATCACGCTCGACCCGGGTGGCCCGGAGCGCGACCTGGGCCTGGAACGCAGCCGCATCATGTGGCCGTTCGCAACTTATCAGCAGCGCGGTATCCGTCAAGCTTTCGGTACCGACAGCCCCATCACGGCCGTTACCAGCTTGAACGTGCTCTACACGGCTATCACGCGCCAAGATCCCCGCAGCCACTGGCCCGAGGGCGGCTGGCTGCCGAGCGAGCGTATCGACGCGGCAACGGCCCTGCGCAACTACACGCTTGGCAGCGCGTACGCAGCGGGCGACGAGCAAAACCTCGGCAGCCTAGAGCCCGGCAAATACGCCGACCTGGTAGTCCTGGACCAAAACCTGCTCACCATCGACCCCCAAGAACTCCAAGCCACCAAAGTCCAAGCCACCTACCTGGCAGGTAACTTAATCTACGAGCGCTAGCCCCATACCCCACCCACAAGGGGCGCGTTTCAGCAACGTGCCCCTTTCTTGTTCGCACCATCCGCATCGCCATTTTGCTGTACTGACTTTTCTGAATGCCGGGCCCGAATTAGTTAACCTGGCTCCCGTGTGGCTCCGGAGGGGCGGGGCATAAGGTTTATCGCGAGTTCCGCACGAGCCGAAGGCCACTTAATGTGGCCTTCGTGCGAGCAGGACTGCCCGAGCAGGAAACCTTATGCCCCGCCCCTCCGGAGCCACACGGGAGCCACTGCTAAGTTATCCCCCGGCATTCAGAAAATCTAAGTGCCAAAAAATAAGATTTTTTGACTCCGTGTTGTATAACCCGCCATTCGTGGGTACCATTCAACGCGTACGCAAACAAAAAGGGTTAACCCGCGCGGCATGACCGCGCGGCCCACAAAGGAGGAAACAAGCATGTCGTCTTTGAAGCCGCTTGCAGATCGCGTCCTGGTCAAGCCCGACGAGGCCGAGCAGAAGACCGCTTCTGGTCTGTATATCGCCAGCAACGCTCAGGAGAAGCCGCAGCGCGGCACCATCGTTGCCGTTGGCGCCGGTAAGGTCAACGACAAGGGTGAGCGCATCCCTATGGACGTTCAGGTCGGCGACGTTGTCATCTACGGTAAGTTCGGCGGCAACGAGGTCAAGGTCGACGGCGAGAAGTATCTGCTGATGCGCGCCGACGACATCTACGCCGTCGTCGAGGCCTAGTCTCGTCAGAATCTCTGATTCGTCTTTGAACGCGCCCGCCGCATAGGACTCGGAAGCGGCGACGCGAGTCACATTTCTTTTGGAGGATTACCTACCATGGCAAAGAACATTACGTTCAACACCGATGCCCGCGCCAAGCTCGCCAAGGGCGTCAACACTCTGGCCGACGCCGTTACCGTCACCATGGGCCCCAAGGGCCGCTACGTTGCGCTGCAGCGCACGTTCGGTGCCCCGACCATCACCAACGACGGCGTTTCCGTCGCTAAGGAGATTGAGCTCGAGGACAACATCGAGAACATGGGCGCTCAGCTGGTGAAGGAGGTCGCCACCAAGACCAACGACACCGTGGGTGACGGCACCACCACCGCAACCCTGCTCGCTCAGGCTATCGTCAACGACGGTCTGCGCAACGTCGCCGCCGGCGCCAACCCGCTGGCTATCCGTCGCGGCATCGACAAGGCCGTCAACGCCGCCGTCGCCGAGATGAAGAAGCAGGCCAAGCCGGTCGAGACCAAGGAGCAGATCGCTTCTGTCGGCACCATCTCCGCTGGTGACCCCGAGGTCGGCGAGAAGATCGCCGAGGCCATGGAGGTCGTGGGCAAGGACGGCGTCATCACCGTCGAGGATTCCCAGACGTTCGACATCACCATCGACACTGTCGAGGGCATGCAGTTCGACAAGGGCTATGTTTCCGCTTACTTTGTCACGGACAACGACCGCATGGAGGCCGTGATGAAGGATCCGTACATCCTCATCACCGACCAGAAGATCTCCAGCGTTCAGGACATCATGCCTGTTCTCGAGGCTGTCCAGCGCGCCGGCCGTGGCCTGCTCATCATCGCTGAGGACATCGACGGCGAGGCTCTGCCGACCCTCGTCCTCAACAAGATCCGTGGCGCTCTCAACGTCTGCGCCGTCAAGGCCCCGGGCTACGGCGATCGCCGCAAGCGCATCCTCGAGGACATCGCCGTCCTCACCGGTGGTCAGGCTGCTCTGGACGAGCTGGGCGTGAAGGTCGCTGACATCACCGCCGATATGCTCGGCACCGCTAAGTCCGTCACCATTTCCAAGGACAACACCGTTGTCGTCGGCGGCGCTGGCTCCAAGGAGGCCATTGACGCCCGTATCGCTCAGATTAAGGGCGAGATGGAGAACACCACCTCTGACTTCGACCGTGAGAAGCTCCAGGAGCGCCTGGCCAAGCTCTCCGGTGGCGTTGCCGTCATCAAGGTCGGCGCTGCTACCGAGTCCGAGCTCAAGGAGATCAAGCACCGCGTCGAGGATGCCCTGCAGGCTACCCGCGCTGCTGTCGAGGAGGGCATCGTCGCCGGCGGCGGCGTCGCCTTCATGGACGCTGCTCCTGCACTCGACGCTGTCGAGATCGACGACCCCGAGGAGAAGATCGGCGTCGATATCGTCAAGAAGGCTTTGACCGCTCCGGTCGCCACCATCGCCAAGAACGCTGGCTTTGAGGGCGCTGTCGTGGTCGACAAGGTTGCCGAGCTGCCTGCTGGCCAGGGTCTCAACTCTGCCAACGGCGAGTGGGGCGACATGATCGAGATGGGCGTCCTCGACCCCGTCAAGGTCAGCCGCGTCACCCTGCAGAACGCTGCTTCTGTCGCCAGCCTGATCCTCATCACCGAGGCTACCGTCTCCGATGTCCCCAAAAACACTCAGCTTGAGGACGCTATCGCTGCTGCCACCGCTGGTCAGCAGGGCGGCGGTATGTACTAAGGCCGACAAGGTCTAGAACTCCCACCGGGAATCCGGGGGCGTGACGGGGGTTTCTCTCCGGAACGTCCTCGGACATGCAAAGAGGCTCCGCATCGCGCTTCGCGCTGCGGAGCCTCTTTGCGTCCTGCGGAATATTCCGGAGAGAAACCCCGTCACGCCCCCGGACTTCCTGCGTTTACGGCCTTGAGGTCGGCGTGGGCGGAGGACGTGGTTGTTGGGGAGACATGTCCCGGTTGCTGTTTCGCGCTTTGCGCGAAAAGCGCATCACTTTGGCGTGGACGGAGAACGTGGTTGTCGCGTTAACTTGTCCCGGGCGTATTTCTGGAGCGTTTCCCCTCGCCATAAATTACCCTTGGCATACTTGCGCGAACGCCTGCTGGTGCTACACTAGCAATTGCTGTTTCAGGGCGGGGTGAAATTCCCCACTGGCGGTAAATCGGGCGGTGTCAAAGGGACGCCGTGGCGCAGGTAAAGTGCCTGCGACCGAGCCGATGAGTCCGCGACCCGTGTGTGCGTTGGTTCGTATGCCGGCTGAACTGGTGAGATCCCAGTACCAACGGTTAGAGTCCGGATGAAAGAGGCAGGTGATCTTATGTCTGAACAGTCGCAGCATATCCATTTTGAGAACACGAATAGGTGGAGCACCAAACAGCTCGTTACCATGGCGTTGATGTGCGCCTTGGGCGCCCTGTTTATGTATGTGCAGCTGCCTATCCTTCCCTCGGCGCCGTTTTTGACGTATGACCCGTCGCTGGTGCCGGCGATGGTGTGTGGATTTGCGTATGGCCCTGGTGCCGGCACCGCTGTTGCCGCTATGGCGATCGTTATCCATGCGCTTACCACGGGCGATTGGGTTGGTGCGCTTATGAACTTGGTCGCTACGTTGGGCTTTATTCTGCCCGCGGCGATCGTCTATCAAAAGATGCACACCTATAAGGGTGCCGTGATCGGCCTGGCGCTGGGCGTTATTGCCGCTACGGCGCTTTCTATGGTTGCGAATCTGACCATCGGCGTTTGGTTCTGGTATGGCTCGGTCGATGTGATCGCCCCGCTCATGATTCCTGCCGTGCTGCCGTTCAACCTCATCAAGACCGTGCTCAACTCGGTGTTGACGCTGGCGGTGTACAAGGCGGTCTCCAACCTCATCACACCCAAGAAGGACCAGGTCAAAGGCCGCGCATGATTGAGTGTCGGGGCGTTTCCTTTAGTTATGACGGTGCCACACCGGCGCTCGATGGCATCGATCTGAACATCGAGAATGGCGAGTTTTTCTGCATTCTCGGCGGAAACGGGTCGGGCAAGTCGACGTTTGCCAAGCATCTGAATGCGCTGCTGCAGCCCGATGCGGGCACGGTACGTATCAACGGTATGGATGCGTCCGATCCCGAGCTGGTCTACGACATTCGTTCGACCGCAGGCATGGTGTTCCAGAATCCCGACGACCAGCTGGTGGCAACGCTTGTCGAAGATGACGTTGCGTTCGGTCCCGAAAACCTTGGCGTGCCATCGGCGCAAATTGCGCAGCGCGTACGCGAGGCGCTGAAGGGCGTGGGCCTGGTGGGCTTTGAGCGCCACGAGACCCATGCGCTTTCGGGCGGTCAAAAGCAGCGTGTGGCGCTTGCCGGTGTGCTCGCCATGGAACCGCGCGTGCTCATTTTGGACGAGGCGTCCTCGATGCTCGATCCGCGCGGGCGCAAGGGCCTTATGAAGGCCTGTCACGTGCTGCACGAACGCGGCATGACCATCGTGATGATTACGCACTTTATGGAAGAGGCCGCCGAGGCCGATCGTGTCGCGGTGTTTCGGGCGGGGCGCGTTGCCATGCTCGGTACGCCCGAGGAGATTCTGACGCGGGCAGATGGGCTCGTGGAGCTCAACCTGGATATGCCGGCGTCGTGCTGCTTGGGCATGGCGCTTCGTGCGAAGGGCGTGCCCGTTCATGCGCAGGTGCGCGAGGCGGATATGGTCGCCGAGATTGCGCAGGTATATGCCGACCGGAGTGGGGAAGACACCGCAGGGCGGCCTTCTGCATCCGATTCTCGTGTGCTCGACAACGTCTCCTCTGCAACCGACGGGACAGCCGTGTCGGAGCCCGTCATAGAGCTATCCCATGTTTCGTACAGTTATTCGCTCAGTCCGCGCGAGCGCCGCCGCTGGCATAAGCGCTCGGCCGTTGCGGGCAAATCGAGCAAACAGGCTCTCTGGGGAAACGACCCCAGCAGCCCGTGGGCGCTGCGCGATGTATCGCTGACGGTGTGTCGCGGCGAGTTCCTGGGCTTGGCAGGTCATACCGGTTCGGGTAAGTCGACGCTGGTCCAGCATCTCAACGGTTTGATTCGCCCCCAGGAGGGATTCGTTCGCGCGCTGGGGCTCGATCTGTCAAACAAGAAAGACGCCGCCGCGGTTAAGGCCAAGGTCGGCGTGGTGTTTCAATATCCCGAGCGTCAGCTGTTTGCCGAAACCGTGACGCAGGACGTGGCGTTTGGCCCGCACAACCTTGGCTTGCCGCAAGATGAAGTCGACCGTCGCGTCGAGTCGTCGCTCTCGCGCGTGGGCCTCGACCTTTCCACGGTCGGCGACAAGAGTCCCTTTGAGCTTTCGGGCGGTCAGCAACGGCGCGTGGCATTCGCCGGTGTGCTCGCCATGGAGCCCGAAGTCCTGGTGCTCGATGAACCCATGGCGGGGCTCGATCCGGCTGCGCGCAGGGATTTCCTTGAGCTTATCGATCGGCTTCACCGCGATGGCCTGACCGTTGTCATGGTTTCGCATAGTATGGATGACCTGGCCAACTGCTGCGACCGCATCGTCGTGATGAACGAAGGTGCGGTGTTTGCCGAGGGAACCCCCGCGCAGGTGTTTGCACATGCCGATGAGCTCAAGTCGATCGGCTTGGGCGTACCTGCTGCTCAGCGCATGGCGTTGGCGCTCGCGGAGGCGGGCGTGCCGCTGCGTTGCGGCGGGCTCTATACGGTTGAGTCGCTGGCCGACGAGCTGGCAGATTTGCTGATCGGTCGCTCAGACGGTCCTTCTAACGTCGCGGACATTGCTAAATCCAAGACGGTCGCGCGAGAGGAGGGCTGCTAATGGAGGCGTTTTCGTTTGGCAGCTACTATCCCGGCGATAGTGCGATCCACCGCCTGGACCCGCGAACTAAGTTGCTCTTGGGCTTTGTGTTTCTGATCACGACGCTCACGGTCAGCAGCTTCCGCGGACTGGCCCCGGTCGCAATCTTCGTTGTCCTGATCTATACCGTGTCCCGGGTGCCGTTGCGCCGGGTCCTATCATCGATGGCACCATTGCTGGCGATTGTCGTGGTGGTCGCAGTGCTCAACCTGTTTTCCGACCAGAGCGGGCGCATTCTGTGGCAGCTTGGCTTTTTGCAGATAAGCGAGGGCTCGCTGCATTCCGCCGCCTTTATGGCGTGCCGCCTGAGCTTGATGATGGCCGGCATGAGCGCCATTACGCTCACCACGCCTACGCTCGACCTCACCGCGGGCTTTGAGCGTCTGCTCGCACCGTTTGCGCGCGTGGGGCTCCCTGCGCATGAGCTCGGCATGATCATGGGCATCGCGTTGCGCTTTATGCCGCAGTTTGCCACCGAGATGAAGCAGACGGCGGACGCGCAGGCAAGCCGCGGTGCACGCGTAACGGGTGGCCCGCTCGGCGGCGTGCGTATGCTCGGCAGTGTGGCGATTCCACTGTTCACGGGCGTGTTCCGTCATGCCGAGACGTTGTCTGCCGCCATGGATGCACGCTGCTATCACGGCGAGCAGGGCCGCACGCGTCTGCATGCACTTGCATTTCGCCGCGGGGATGCGCTGGCTGCGGTTGTGACGATGCTGCTGTTTGCGTGTGTCATCGTCGTCAACCTTCAACTTGTTTAGGCGCGATTCGAGCGCAAGAAAGGGGTCCCTATGACCGACAACGACCGCACGGCTCAGCTTGAGCGCGCCTGTTCGTATCTCAGGCGCATTCCGGCGTGGTATCTGGCCACGACCGATGTGACCGACGGGCATCAGCCTCGCGTGAGGCCGTTTTCGTTTGCCATGGTCGATGACGGTAAGCTGTGGTTTTGCACGTCGCGCGACAAGGATGTGTGGGCGGAGCTGAGTGCGAATCCCAAGTTTGAGCTCTCGGGCTGGAAGCCGGGGGAATGTTGGATCGTGTTGACCGGCGAGGCCGCACTTGAGGACGACGCGGTTGCGAGCGACAAGGTGCGTCAAGCGGGTTTTAAGCACATGGTGGGCATCGGCGAGGAACACGAGAGTGCCAACGACGGCCGCCTTGCTTTCTTTTCGGTCCGCAACATTGCCGCGCGCTTCTGTGATATCGACGGCAGCGAGGAGCGCCTGGAGCTCTAGAGCGTCTCAAATTAACTACCCGTTCCGAATTAGCTAGCGCCAGGAGGACACATGGACGGATTGAGTACGGTGTTGGAGTATCTGACGTCGGTGCCGGCATGGTATTTGGCGACGAGCGTTGACGGACAGCCTCATGTGCGTCCGTTTTCGTTTGCGCAGATCCAGGACGGCAAGCTGTGGTTTGTAACAGCGCGCACCAAAGATGTGTGGCAAGAGCTGCTGCAAAACCAGCGCTTTGAGGCCACGAGTTGGTGGCCGGGCCATGGCTGGCTCATCTTGCGCGGGCGTGCCGGCTTGGATGACCGGGCTTTAGGCGAAATGCGCGAAGCTGGGTGGAAGCATCTAGAGCGCCTGGGCGAGCACTATGAGGGGCCTAACGACCCCACGCTCGTCTTCTTTAGCGTCGAGGATCCCGAGGCTTTTATCTGCAATCACGACGAATGGGTGCCGGTCGAGCTCTAGCCAGCTGGCTCATCCTAACAACTTGGTTTTCGCATGGGCGGGCCCCGTATTGCCCGGCGCCGTTAGGAGCGCCGGTCAATACGGGGCCCGCTCCATTTGTCAATTCCTTCAAGCGAATGTGTCGGGAATGTTTCAATGCATGAATATGCAAGCCATTTACGTATTCATGCATCTTTTGGTGCTAAAGTTTCAACCCACTTCATAACGACCGCTGCGAAATGCGCATCGGTGCATAAATCGCAGACAAGGAGTCTGATATGTCTTTGAAGGTTGGAATCGTCGGCGCGGCTGGATATGCCGGAGCCGAGCTCATTCGCCTCGTCCTCGGTCATCCCGAGTTTGAACTTGCTGCCATTACGTCCAACGCCGATGCCGGCCAGCCGTTGTCTGCGGTGCACCCGAGCTTCACCGGCGTAAGCGATCTTGTCTTTACGACGCATGATGCCCCTGAGCTCAAGAACTGCGACGCGGTCTTTTTGGCCGTGCCGCACACGGCTGCCATGGCACAGGTGCCCGCGCTGCTTGCATCGGGCGTCTCCTGCTTTGATCTTTCGGCCGACTACCGTCTGAACGACGCGTCCGTTTTTGAGGCTTGGTATGCCGCCGAGCATACGAGCCCCGAGCTGCTCAAGACCCGTGCCTTCGGTCTGCCCGAGCTGTTCTGCCAGGACTTGGAGACCGCCGCATCCGACCATGCCGACGGCAAACCCGTGCTGGTCGCCTGCGCCGGTTGCTATCCCACCGCAACGAGCCTTGCCGCCGCGCCCGCCGTGCGCGCGGGCTGGGTGGCCGAGAACGGTCCCGTGATTGTCGATGCCATTAGCGGCGTGACGGGCGCCGGTAAGTCCTGCAACGCCCGCACCCATTTTTGCAGCGCCGATGAGAACTTGGAGGCCTACGGCGTGGGCAAGCATCGCCACACGCCCGAGATTGAGCAAATCCTTGGCCTGACCGATCGCGTCGTCTTTACCCCGCACCTGGCACCGCTCAAGCGCGGTCTGCTCTCCACGGTGACGCTGCCGCTCGCGCCGCAGGCTATCGATACCTTGACCCTTGAGGACGTTGTCGACCATTACAAGCAGTTCTACGCCGGTCGCACCTTTGTGCGCGTGCTCGATGCCGGCCAGCAGCCCAAGACGGCTTCGGTCGTCGGCACCAACGCTGCCCAGATTGGCCTCGCGCTCAACAAGCGCGCGGGCGTGCTGGTGGCAACGGGCGCCATCGACAATCTGTGCAAGGGCGCTGCGGGCCAAGCGGTCCAGTGCGCCAATATCGTCTTTGGCTTTGACGAGCGACGAGGCTTGCCCACAGTGGCGTGCCCGGTGTAGCACATTCGATTGTTAACGATTTGGTAGTCGGGCATCGAGTGGGGCGCCACTCTTAAGCTGGTCTCATGATCACGACTGGCATGGCGCACCAACCGATGTCCGTTTTTTGTTTGACATAAGGAGTCATAAAGACGATGAATACCGAGCTGTTTGATATCAAGATTCGCGCCGTCGAGGGTGGCGTTACGGCTGCGGCTGGTTTTAAAGCCGCAGGCATCCGCGCTGGGTTCCGCAAGAACCCCGAGCGTCTGGATTACGCGCTCGTCGTGCCCGATAAACCCTGTCCCGGTGCCGGCGTGTTTACCACCAATCGCTTTTGCGCGGCGCCCGTACAGGTGAGCCGTGCCAACCTGGGCGGTGACGACAAGGGCTACGGTATCATCGCCGGTGTTTCGGTCAACTCTGGCAATGCCAACGCCGCCACGGGTGAGACCGGCCTTGCCTGCGCGCGCGAGACGTGCAGTATCGCCTCGCAGGTCATCGGCTGCGAACCCCAGCAGATCCTAGTCGCCTCCACGGGCGTGATTGGCCAGATTCTGCCGATCGACACGTTTGAGACCGCTATTCCTGCTGCCTACGAGGCGCTCTCCGCCCACGGTGGCGCCGATGCCGCTCGCGCCATCATGACGACCGACACGCACTCCAAGGAGTACGCCGTATCCTACGTCAGTGAGGCTGCGGGTCATGCGGGCAATGTCTATACGGTAGGCGGAATGTGCAAGGGCTCGGGCATGATCATGCCCAACATGGCCACCATGATCGCAGTTATCACCACCGATGCCCCCGTCGAGCCTGCGGCACTTCATGCCCTGCTGCTCTCGACCGTCAAGCAGACCTTTAACAAGGTAACGGTCGATTCCGACACCTCGACCAACGACACCTGCATCATGCTTGCCTCCGGCGCCGCTGCCGCAGATGCCGAGCCTATCGTCGAGGGCTCCGATGCCTTTGACGAGTTGGCATTTGCCGTGCACGAGGTGTGCGAGAGCCTGGCGCGCAATATCGCCGCCGATGGTGAGGGCGCATCCAAGCTTGTTACAGTCAACGTTACCGGCGCCGCCAACGACGAGGAGGCCGATATCGCCGCCCGTGCCGTTGCCAACTCGCCGCTCGTTAAGACCTGCATCGCCGGCCACGACTGCAACTGGGGCCGCGTTGCCATGGCGCTTGGCAAGTGCGGCGTGAAGTTTAATCAGGAAGACGTTTCCATCGACATGATGGGCATGCCTGTCTGTCGCGACGGTCTGACTGTTCCCTTTGACGAGGACGAGGTTCTACGACGTTTTGAGGCGCCCGAGATCGTGATCTCGGCCGACCTGGGCGCAGGCGACGCGGCAACGACCGTGTGGACCTGCGACCTCACGCATGAGTACATCTCCATCAACGGCGACTACCGTTCCTAGATTCCAGGCACGCTGCGCATCTTGCCGCGATTGCGGACAGCGGAGCACGGCGCGATAACGATACGAAAGACGGGGCAGACTATGAAATTCGCACGCGATTGTCGTTCGAGCGAATCCAACGAAGCAACCGCGCAGCTGCTGTTCGAAGCGCTGCCGTGGATTAAGAACCTGACCGGCAAGACGGTTGTTATCAAATATGGCGGAGCCGCCATGGTCGACGAGCAGCTGCGCCGCGACGTGATGAGCGACATCGTCCTGCTCAAGATCATCGGTATGCGTCCCGTCATCGTGCATGGTGGCGGCAAGGCTATCAACGAGGCGCTGAGCCATTACGATATTCCCGTCGAGTTTAAGAACGGCCAGCGCGTGACCACGCCGGCGACCATGGATATCGTGCGCGAGGTACTGGGCGGCAAGGTCAACCAGGAGCTGGTTGCTGCCATCAACCACCACGGCAACCTGGCCGTGGGCGTGTCGGGCAGCGATGCCGGCACGCTCATCGCCGAGCCGCTCGACCCCGAGCTCGGTCGAGTGGGCAAAGTGACGCACGTTAACACCGACTATATCGAGCGCTTACTCGATAGCGAGTACATCCCCGTCATCGCTACCGTCGCGGCGGGGGAGGACGGCGGTTTCTTCAACATCAACGCCGATACCGCCGCCGGTGCCGTTGCGGCGGCGCTCCATGCGCATAAGGTGATCTTTTTGACCGATGTCGACGGCCTGTACAAGGACTTTAGCGACAAGGATTCGCTCATTTCCAACCTGACGCTCGACGAGGTTAACGAGATGCTCTACGGCGGCGAGGTCGATAAAGGCATGATTCCCAAGCTGCGTGCTGCCGTCGATGCGCTTGCCGGAGGCGTATTTCGCGCTCACATCATCAACGGTACCACGCCGCATTCGCTGCTGCTGGAGCTGCTGACCGACGCCGGCGTCGGCACCGTGATCCATTCCACCGAGACGGCCTACGAGTTCGATACGCATCCGCATCCGCTTTCGACCTTTGCGGCGCGTCTGGCCGAGAACCTCGACGAGGTCGAGAAGCTCCAGACGGTCTAGCTGACCGCAGCCGCCCAATTCCTGCACCCATAGGCCTGCGCCGTCCGGCGCTCAACGAAAGGCATTCCATGTCACTTGCAGCTCAGCAATCGCTTGAATCCAATTACGTTATGCATACCTTTGGCCGCTCTCCGGTCGAGTTTGTCGAGGGTCACGGCATGAAGCTCACCGGCGACGATGGCCGTGAGTACCTCGACTTTCTTGCCGGCATCGGCGTGTGCAGCCTAGGTCATGGTGACCCGGCCGTGCTCTCGGCGCTCGAGGCACAGACCAAAAAGCTCATGCATGTCTCCAATTACTTCTACATTGAGCAGCGCGGACAGGTCGCGGCGCTGCTGTCCAAGCTTGCTAACGACGACGTAGATGGTGCGCGCGTGCTTGCCGATGCCATTGCCGCCGGCGATGAGACCACGGCAGCTGCTCTTGGTGCCCCGGCTGCGGATGAGCAGGTTTGGGAGACCTTCTTTGCCAACTCCGGCGCTGAGGCCAACGAGGGCTCGATGAAGCTCGCGCGCCTGTACGCCAAACGTGCCGGTAACGGCGGCAACACTATCGTGTGCATGCGCGGCGGCTTCCACGGCCGTACGCTCGAGACCATTGCCGCCACCATGCAGGATTGGCTGCAGGATAGTTTCCGCCCGCTGCCGGGTGGCTTTGTGGCCTGCACGCCCAACGATATCGATGAACTGCGTGCGATCTTTAAGCAGCTGGGGAGCGAAATTTGTGCCGTGATGCTCGAGCCGATCCAGGGTGAGAGCGGCGTGCACCCCATGACCGAGGAGTTTATGGCGGCAGCGCGCGACCTGGCACACGAAGTGGGCGCCGTGCTTATCGCCGACGAGGTCCAGTGCGGCATCTTCCGCTCCGGCAAGCCGTTTGCATTCCAAACCTATGGCGTGGAACCCGACATCATGAGCCTTGCCAAGGGCATTGCTGATGGCGTGCCCATGGGTGCCGTCGTGGCAAAGAAGGAGATTGCCGACGTGTTTAAGCCGGGCGACCACGGCTCGACCTTTGGCGGTAGCTGCTTGGCCATCGCGGCGTGTGCCGCGACGCTCTCCGCGCTCGTGCACGGCGATTATGCCGACCATGTTGCCAAGGTAGGCGCCTATATGGAGGCAAAGCTCGCCAAGCTGCCGAACGTGACCGAGGTGCGTGGCCGCGGCTTGATGCTCGGCTGCGATCTGGACGATACTGTGGGTGATGCACACGACGTTGTGGCCCGTGCATTGGGGGCTGGTGCCGTGATTAACGCTACGGGTGCCCATACGCTGCGTTTCTTGCCGCCGCTCGTCTGCGAGGAAGCCGACGTGGACAGTCTGATCGAGATCCTGTCGGACGTTTTGGCCTAACACAGCGAAATAACTTAACTTTGACCGGGTTCCGGACTGCGGACGTGCCCTATGTGGCATGATTCAGCGGTCTGGAGCCCGTTTTGCCTTAGATTTGCTAAGGCGGGGAGACCTGCTGGTCAAATAACATTAAATATGAGTACTGTTACCGATTTGGTCGCAGCAATTTTGGACTAATAAGACCAGATGGCAAGTCGAAATGGCGATGAATGCACGATTTTGATCCAATTGCTAGTCCTTATAATGGACATATGTTTCGTAACTTAAGCAAATACTATCTTTTGATATGTTGTAAGCAAGGTGGCAGTACTCATTTTTGCCATTTTCTGGCCACGGCCTTTGTGACAGTCGTGCTGGCGGGTTCGAATCCCATGAAATGGGCCCAAAAAAGAAAGGCTCCCATTGCTGGGAGCCTATCAAATCAGTGGTGGGCGATGAGGGATGTCGCGTGCGGCTGACGCCGCCCGCTCTCGCTTCGTCGCTCCGCTTCTCGCGTGCTGCGCTGGAAAACGCTTCGCGTTTCCTCAGCTCCGCACCCTTGCGGGTTCGAATCCCCCGCGATGGGCCCAAAAAAGAAAGGCCCCCATAGCTGGGAGCCTATCAAATCAGTGGTGGGCGATGAGGGATGTCGCGTGCGGCTGACGCCGCCCGCTTTCGCTTCGGGCCTGCGGCCCTCGCGTGCTGCGCTGGAAAACGCTTCGCGTTTCCTCAGCTTCGCACCCTGTCGGGTTCGAATCCCATGCGCTGGGCCCAAACAAAAACGGTCCCCTTGCGAGGACCGTTTCCAATTCAATGGTGGGCGATGAGGGATTCGAACCCCCAGCCTTGTGCGTGTAAAGCACCTGCGCTAACCGTTGCGCCAATCGCCCGTGCGGAGAGAGTATAGCAAAACAATCGCCTCATTCATCTCATATCCATTAAAGGTAACCGGCGCGTGTCGGCGCGGAGCTGATTCAGTTGAGATTGCCTGAACATTCCGCCCCTCTTTACGCCCTCGGGTATACTCAAAAGCTACTGATTCGATTTGATGCCCAGCAACAGCAGAGGGGATAGTATATGTGCGGTTTTGTCGGTTTTGTCGGTGGGACGGATAACCAATCCGAGGTGCTCACCAAGATGATGGACCGCATCGTCCATCGTGGTCCCGACATGGGCGGTCAGTTTATCGACGGCCGCGTTGCCCTCGGCTTCCGCCGCTTGTCGATCCTCGACCTGACCGAGGCTGGCGCCCAACCTATGGCCAACGAGGACGGTAGCGTCGTCATTGTCTTCAACGGCGAGATCTACAACTTCCAAGAACTCCGTTCCGAGCTCGAGGCCAAGGGCTACAAGTTCCACTGCGGCGCCGACACCGAGAGCCTTCTGCACGGCTACGAGGAGTGGGGCGAGGCAGTACTCGATCGCTTGCGCGGTATGTACGCCTTCGTCATCTGGGACAAGAAGAAGAACAAGCTTTTTGGCGCCCGTGATATCTTTGGCATCAAGCCGCTCTACTACTATCCCATGGCCGATGCGGGCGACGGCGCTCCGGGCGTGCTCTTTGGTTCCGAGATCAAGAGCTTCCTAGACTACCCGCACTTCCACAAGGCGGTCAACAAAAAGGCCCTGCGTCCGTACATGACGCTGCAGTATTCGGCAACCGAGGAGACCTTCTTCGAGGGGGTCTACAAGCTGCCGCCGGCGCATTACTTTACCGTAGACATCCCGACCGGCAAGATGAACATCGAGCGCTACTGGGATTGCGATTACTCTGCCGTCGAGAAGCCGTTCGAGGAGTACGTCGACGAGCTGGACGAGGTCGTGCACGAGAGCGTCGAGGCCCATCGCATCGCCGACGTCAAGGTCGCGTCGTTCCTCTCCGGCGGCGTCGACTCCAGCTACATCGCCGCTTGCCTCATGCCCGACAAGACCTTCTCGGTGGGCTTCGATTACAAGAATTTCAACGAGACTAACTACGCCAAGGAGCTTTCCGATAAGCTCGGCGTCGAAAACGTTCGCAAGATGATTACCGCCGACGAGTTCTTCGGTGCGCTCGAGGACATCCAGTATCACATGGACGAGCCGCAGTCCAACCTGTCTTCCGTGCCGCTGTGGTTCTTGGCCGAGATGGCCCGCAAGGACGTCACCGTCGTGCTTTCGGGCGAAGGCGCCGACGAGCTCTTTGGCGGCTACGCCTACTACGAGGACACGGTCCCAGTCCGCAAGTACAAAAAGATGGTGCCGCTGCCCATCCGTCGCGCGCTCGGTAACCTGGCGCTGCATATGCCGTACTTCAAGGGACATAACTTCCTGGTCAAGGGTGCCGAGATCCCCGAGAAGTCGTTCCTGGGACAGGCTCTGGTATGGCCGGAGCGCGAGGTCGACGACGTGCTCAAGCCCGAGTACAACACCGGCGATGGCGCCTTCGAGCTTGCCGCTCCCATCTATGCGCGCGTGAAGGGTCAGCCCGAGCTGGTCAAGAAGCAGTACCTGGACATGAACATGTGGCTCCCGGGCGACATTCTGCTCAAGGCCGACAAGATGTGCATGGCGCACTCGCTGGAGCTGCGCGTGCCCTTCCTGGACCGCAAAGTCATGGAGTTCGCCGAGCACATTCCCGACCGCTACCGCATCAACGAGAACGGCAACAAACAGGTACTCCGCCACGCTGCCAACAAGTCGCTGCCCGATGAGTGGGCCACCCGTCCCAAGGTGGGCTTCCCGGTGCCGATTGTCTACTGGCTGCGCGAGCAAAAGTGGTACGACTATGTCAAGGAGTACTTCACCGCGCCGTGGGCAAGCGAGTTCTTCGATACCGACGAGCTCATGCACCTGCTCGATCTGCACTTTGCGGGCAAGGGCGATTTCCAGCGCAAGATCTATACGCCGCTCGTGTTCCTGGTGTGGTACAAGCGCTTCTTTATCGACGAGGACCAGCCCGCTGTTCAGGCTGCCTAGCCTCGGCTTACGAACGCCTGCGCGTAACGGCTCCTCCGGGAGCCGTTTTTGCGTGGGTGCGTTTCAGTTACTATAAAACCGTCCCTGCCAAATGGCTGAGAAAGGTGAAAGATGCACCATTCGGATTCCGCGACCGTGACCACGGTCGATACGCTTGCCAAGCTTCTCGATATGTGCGGTGAGCTGCGCGCATCAGAGCAGGTTGACGAGCGTGCCGTGACCGGCTGCTCGTTTGATTCGCGCGCGGTCTCGGCAGGTGACGTGTTCTTTTGCAAAGGTGCTGCCTTTAAGCCCGCGTTTTTGAGCATGGCGCTCGATGCGGGCGCCGTCGCATTTGTGTGCGAGGAGTCGCTGGTCGAGTCTCTGGAGCCGCTGGCGCAGGAGAGCGGTGCTGCGATGCTGGTTGTTGATAGCGTTCGCACGGCCATGGCCCTGTTGCCGCCGGAGGTCTACGACCGTCCCGACCACGACGTCAAGATCGTGGGCATCACCGGTACCAAGGGAAAGACCACGGCCGCTTTTATGCTCCAGTCGATTATCAAGGCGGCGGGCGAGTCCTGCGGCATGATCGGCTCGGTGAGTACCGACGATGGCATCGAGTGCTACGAGAGCACCAATACTACGCCCGAGGCCCCAGAGGTCTGGCGCCATATCGCCAACTGCCGCACGTCAGGTCGCCAGTCCATGGTCATGGAGGTCTCGAGCCAGGCGCTCAAGTACCAACGCGTCGAGAATCTGCCGTTTGACGTGGCGTGCTTCCTCAACATCGGCCGTGACCACATCTCGCCGATCGAACACCCCACGTTTGAGGATTATTTTGAGAGCAAACTCAGGATCTTTGACCAGGCAAAGACCGCCGTGGTGAATCTGGGCACCGAAGAGGTTGACCGTGTGTTGGAGGCAGCGTCGACGGCCGAGCGCTTGGTGACCGTTGGCGTCGAGCATCCCGAGGCAAGCCTGTGGGCGAGCGATGTGCGCATGGTCGGCTTTAACATCGAGTTTAACCTGCATGGCCTGTGTGCCGACGAGTCCGAGGCGGGGGAGAAGGTCCTGCTGGGTATCGCGGGAGACTTTAACGTGGAGAACGCGCTGGTCGCTATCGCCGCTGCGCGCGAGATCGGCATCGGTATCGATGCCATCAAGAATGGCCTCTCCAAACTGCGTGTGCCGGGCCGTATGGAGGTCGTGGAGTCGAAGGACGGCCGCGTGATTTGTGTCGTCGACTACGCGCACAACCAGCTTTCGTTCCGTTCGCTTTTCTCGTCGGTCAAGCGCGCGTTTCCCGCTAGCCCAGTCATTGCAGTGTTTGGCGCCGCCGGCGGCAAGGCGCAGGAGCGCCGCGAGCAATTGCCGCGCGAGGCCGCACCGTATTCCGACCTGATGATCTTTACGAACGAGGATCCAGCTCACGAGGACCCGATGAAGGTCTGTCGCGAGCTTGCCGAGCATGTTCCCGACGATACGCCGAACAAGATCATCCTCGACCGCGAAGCCGCTGTGCATGCGGCGTTCAAGGCGGCGCGCGAGGAGTACGTCAACCCCGATGCTCCCACCATTGTCTTGCTGCTGGCAAAGGGTGACGAGGAGCTCATGCACGTGGGCGACGAGTTCGTGCCCATCGAGAGCGACCTTTCGCTGGCCAATCGCCTGATCGATGTTACCCAGTTTGACTAATGAACCATGATGGCGGCGGCGTCCTGAGTGCGCTGTCGCCATAAGCGTGTTCCCTCAATCAAAACATGCCGTCCAAGTCCAAACCCTTCTACGTAAACGGAGTAACCATGTCCCACAACACCCTGCCGACCGTTGCCGAGCTTTCGGGCGAGATGCGCGAGCGCTTGGCCAAGGTCAAGTACGTCTTTACCGACCTGGATGCCACGATGCTCGCACCCGGCTCGTGCGTGCTGCGCGACAACGACGGCAACCCCTCGACCAAACTCGTCGAGGCCGTCGTGGCGCTCGCTCGTGCTGGCATTCAGGTGGTTCCCACCTCGGGCCGCAACCGTACCATGATCCACGAGGACGCGCGCGTGCTCGGCCTCAACTCCTACATTGGTGAGATGGGCGGCCTGGTTATGTACGACCTCAAGGCCAACGATTGGGAGTATCTGACCGGCGACATGCCTTACGACCCCGTCTGCGGCCTTACTCCGCACCAGGTGATCGAGCAGACCGGCGTGTGCGAGAAGATCCTTGCCCGCTGGCCGCACAAGATCGAGTATCACAACGACATGTCGACCGGCTACAAGTACCGCGAGGTCACCGTCGGCATGCGCGGCGATGTGCCCGACAATGAGGTCCAGGCCATCCTGGACGAGGCCGGCTGCGGTCTGATCTGGGCTTGCAACGGCCATCTGACTCACCTGTCCAAGCCGACGACGCTCGAGCTCGATCGCGTCGAGGACGGTCGCGCATTCAACATCAACCCCGCGGGCCTCAACAAGGGCGTCGCCATTGCGCACTTCTGCGAGCACCTGGGGATCGAGCGCGAGGAGACGCTCGCGCTCGGCGATTCCGAGTCCGACTTCTACATGGCCGATCACGTGGGCACGTTCTGCCTGGTCGAGAATGGCCTGACGAGCGCCGGCGCGCCCGAGTTCCTGGCTGCTTGCGAGAACGCTTTCGTTACGCGCGGCAAAATTGTCGACGGTTGGGCGGCGACGGCAGAGCTGCTGGTCGCGGCGCGTTCGTAGCGCGGCGTCGCCGCACTTGGACATGTCTTTTCGAGAGAGACTGGTGAGGTAATGTCCGATATCGAGAATTCGGCAGGTGACACGCGCCCGATTGGCGTGTTCGATTCTGGGTTGGGCGGTCTGACGGTTGCGCGCGCGATTGCGACGGCGTTGCCGCACGAGTCCGTCTACTACTTTGGCGACACCAAACGCTGCCCGTATGGCACCCGCACCGAGGACGAGGTGCGTTCGTTTGCACTGCAGGCGGGCCGTTGGCTGTCGAAGCACGACGTCAAGATTATGGTCATCGCCTGCAATACAGCGACCGCTGCGGCCTTGCGTTTGGCCCAGCAGGTGCTCGACGTCCCCGTCATCGGTGTGATCGCACCGGGCGCACGCGCGGCAATCAACAGCACCCGCACGCGCCGGGTGGGCGTGCTCGCCACCAACCTCACCATTCGCTCGGGCGCTTACACGCGCGCCATTCAGGACCTAGATGCCGGCGTCGACGTATACGGCTGCCCCGCCTCGAGCTTTGTCGAGGTTGTCGAACACGAGCTCGCCTCGGGTGCGCATCTGCAAGAGCAGTGGCTCGAGAACGAGGACATCTTCGATACGCCTGCCGTGCGTGCGCTGGTGGGTGCCACGGTTGAGCCACTGCGCGACCACGGTATCGATACCGTGGTGCTCGGCTGTACGCATTTTCCGCTGTTGGTGGGACCTATCCGCCATGCGCTGGGGCCTGGGGTGCGCGTCGTGAGTTCCGCCGAGGAGACCACGCGCGAGCTGACCGATATTCTCACGCGCCGCGAGCAGCTGGCGGGCGACGCCGCCGAGCCGCAGCATCGTTTTGCCACGACGGCCGATAACATTGCCGAGTTTGCGGTGGCGGGCAGCTTTATCTTTGGTCAGCCGCTCAAGAGCATTGAGCATATCGATATCGATGAGCTGAAATAGATGTAAGGCCGCCGTCAGAGCCTTCGCCACACCTTTTGCCGAAAGGATTTTTCTATGGAGTACATGCAGGTCAACCGCGCCAACGGTCGCGCCGCCGATGAGTTGCGCCCCATCAAGCTTACTCGCGGCGTCATGAAGCACGCCCACGGTTCGTGCCTGGCCGAGTTTGGCGATACGCGCGTGCTGTGCGCTGCCACCATCGAGGAGGGCGTGCCGGGCTGGCGCAAGGGCGCCAAGGCCGGTTGGGTAACGGCGGAGTATGCCATGCTGCCGGCATCGACCGGCAAGCGCTGCAAGCGCGAGCACGCCAACCGCAAGGGTCGCTCCATGGAAATCGAGCGCCTCATTGGCCGCAGCCTGCGTACCGTCGTCAACATGAAGGCACTCGGCGAGTACACCGTCACCGTCGACTGCGATGTGATTCAGGCCGATGGCGGCACGCGTACAGCGAGCATTACCGGCGCTTGGGTGGCGCTGCACGATGCGCTTGCCATGTGGGTCGAGGCAGGCAAGATCGAGCGCATCCCGCTCACGGGCCAGGTCGCCGCGATTTCCATGGGAGTTGTCGACGGCAACACCCTGCTCGACCTGGATTATTCTGAGGACAGTCACGCCGAGGTCGACATGAATCTTGTCGCCACCGATACCGGTGAGATGATTGAGCTCCAGGGCACTGGCGAGCAGGCTCCCTTCGACCGCAAGCGCCTCAATGCCCTGCTCGATTTGGGCGACAAGGGTATTGCCGAGCTCATCGAGCTCCAGCGCCAGGCCCTCGTCTAACCTGCCAAAAAGGGACAGGTTTATTTTGGCAGGTTTTATCTGGGAAAACGTCGAAGTATAAGACTGCCGTTGATTGATAGGGGAGAGGCGGAGGCCCTCGTCGCCCTCGGCGCGGCATTGCTATAGAGACAAGGAGACCACTCATGGCACTTGAGAAGATCGACATCGACACCCTCGACCCGGCGGCGACCATTGTCGTGGCAACGGGCAACGCCCATAAGCTCACCGAGATCGAGGCCATTTTGGGCAAGGTCATGCCCGAGGTGCGCTTTGTGGCGCTCGGCCAGCTGGGCGATTTTGAGGACCCCGAGGAAAACGGCACGACGTTTTTGGAGAACGCCATCATCAAGGCGCAGGCTGCGGTCGAGGAGACGGGCCTTATGGCCATTGCCGACGATTCTGGCTTGGTCGTTGATGCCCTGGACGGCGAGCCCGGTGTGTATAGCGCGCGCTATGCGGGCGTGCATGGCGACGATGCCGCCAACAACGCCAAGCTGCTCGTTAACCTGGAAGGCGTGGCCGACGAGGATCGCACCGCGCGCTTTATGAGCGTCGTTGCGCTCATCGACACGGACGGTTTGGTCACCTATGGTGAGGGCGCCTGCGAGGGCACTATCGCACACGAGGGCCGCGGCGATCACGGCTTTGGCTACGACCCGCTGTTCCTGCCGGTCGACACGCCGGGCAAGACCATGGCCGAGCTGACGGCGGACGAGAAGAACGCCATCAGCCATCGATTCCATGCGCTCGAGCACCTATCCGCCAAACTGACGGGCGAGGAGTAGGCCGTGCGCGCGGTGGTGCAGCGCGTGCTCAACGCCGGCGTGACGGTCGACGGCGAGTGCGTGGGTCGCATTGGACGCGGCTACCTGGTGCTGCTGGGTGTGGGCCATGGCGATACGCGTGCCGAGGCCGACAAGCTGTGGGGCAAGCTCCGCGGGCTGCGTATCAACGAGGACGAGAACGGCAAGACCAATCTGGCGCTTGCCGATGTCGACGGCGAGATGCTCGTGGTGTCGCAGTTCACGCTGTTCGCTGACTGCCGCCACGGTCGCCGTCCGTCGTTTACCGATGCAGGCGCGCCCGATGTTGCCAACGAGCTCTACGAGTACTTCCTGACGCTCGTTCGTCAAGATGTCGAACACGTGGCGCACGGCATCTTTGGCGCCGATATGAAAGTCGACCTCGTCAACGACGGCCCATTCACCATCGTCCTCGATACCGACAATCTGTAAGTAGCCAAATTAGCTACTTGCGTATGCCGGCAGCAGGGTGCTATAGTATTAGAGTTTTGTCTATCTTAGGGGTATTATCCCCTTTTTGAATTGCACCTTCTGGAGGCCCTGTTCATGGAAGAGATGGAAGTCAATCACGTCGACGACATCCACGAGAAGCTGACCGATATGGTGGGCGATCGCGTTAAGGTGAAGGCCAACATGGGCCGCACCCGCGTCGTCGAGCGCATGGGCACCATCAAGAGCGTCCACCCCGCCGTCTTTATCGTCGAGGTTGACGAACGTCGCGGGCGCAAGTCGCGTCAGTCCTACCAGTATATCGATGTCCTCACCGGTCAGGTCGAGCTGTTCGACCCCGAGAGCGGCGAGCATATCTTTACCCCGCTCGGCAATCAGCTCGAGGAGCACTAGCGGTGACCGATCGGTCCCTGACTCTTTCCGCGCCGGCAAAGATTAACCTCTACTTGGGGGTTCATACCGAGCGCGATGACCGCGGCTACCACAGGGTCGATTCCCTGATGGCAGCTGTCGGTCTTTCCGATACCGTGACGGTTACGCCGGCACAGGCGCTGACCGTCCAGACGGTTCCGGCATCAGATTTTCCCATGCAAAAGAATACGGCGTATCGGGCTGCGGTTGCTATGGCCGAGCATTATGGTCGCGAGGCAAGCATCTGCGTGACGATTGAGAAGCGCATTCCATTGTGCGCCGGCTTGGGCGGTCCCTCGACGGATGCGGCCGCGGTCATTGTCGCCTTGGCGGAGCTCTGGGGAATTGATCGCTCCGACCCCGCGCTCGACGACATTGCGCGGGGCATTGGTGCTGACGTCCCGTTCTTTTTGCACGCGAGCCCTTCGTTCTACGTAGGTGGGGGAGACGTGCTGGCAACTGAGTATCCCGTGCTGCCCGCAACACCCGTCGTGTTGGTCAAGCCGCGCGAGGCAAGCGTTTCGACAATTGAAGCCTATCGACGTTTTGACGAGGCCCCGGTGCCTGCGGACAAGCCCGGCGCGATAGCTTCTGCCTTGCGTGCCGGTGATGCCGAGACGGCATATGCACTCATCCATAACAACCTGGGCGTCATTTCCGCACAGATGGAGCCGCAGATTCAAACGGTTCTCGATTGGCTGCGTAAACAGGACGGCACGGTTGCTGTAGATGTGTGTGGATCGGGCGCCTGCTCGTTTGCCATTTGCGGCACCGCCGCCACGGTCGAAAGGCTTGCCGACGCTGCCCTGCAAAACGGCTGGTGGTCCTGCGCGACGGAGCTCATTCCCAACACGGTTCGCATCGAAGTGCCAAAGAAGTAAAAATTTCTCTAGCACGCGACGGAAATCTTTGTTACTATAGTCGAGCTAACGGGTTGTGGCTCAGTTTGGTAGAGCACTGCGTTCGGGACGCAGGGGTCGCTGGTTCAAATCCAGTCAACCCGACCAGAGCATGAGGAGGGACCGCTTCTTGCGGTCCCTTTTTTTAGCTATTGTTGTGATACCGCGATACCCGCGGTATACTCATTCGAGCTTGTCTCGCTGTATTGTGGAGGTCTACATGTTTGGACTGAGGGCTCCTGAGCTCATCATTATTCTCGTCGTTGTCCTGATTATCTTCGGGCCCAAGAACCTGCCGAAGCTCGGCAAGTCCCTCGGCTCTACCGTCAAGAATATCCGCGAGGGTATGGAGGGCGACGATAAGGCCGAGACCAAGCAGGCCGAGGAGGTCGTGGTCGAGCAGTCCGAGGAGGACAAGGAGATCGCTGAGCTCGAGGCCAAGCTCGCTGCTGCCAAGAAGAAGCAGGCAGAGGACAGCGACGCGGACGCAGAGTAGTCCCATCCCTTTGGGGTGAGCACCTGACCGGCTTGCCCGCAGGCTAGCCGGTCTTTTTCGTTTTGTTGACAGTTGATTGTTTGATCAGAGTTGGGGAGATATCCGTATGGACGCAAGCCAGATCGTACTGACCGCTGAGGGCCGCCAGAAGCTCGTCGAGGAGCTCGCTTGGCGTGAGGGCGATTACGCCAAGGAGATCGTCGAGGACATCAAGGAAGCCCGCGCGTTCGGCGACCTTTCGGAGAACTCCGAGTACGACGCCGCTAAGGACAAGCAGGCCCAGAACGCCGCTCGTATTGCCGAGATCCAGGCCATCCTTGCCAACGCTCAGGTTGCTGCCACCACAGGTGATCTGACCGTCTCCATCGGTTCCACCGTTTCTCTGATTGATCCCAACGGTGAGGTCATGGAAGTCACGCTCGTCGGTACCACCGAGACCAACTCGCTCGAGCACAAGATTTCCAACGAGTCTCCGGTCGGCCACGCCATCATCGGTCACGGCGAGGGCGACTCCGTCGAGGTCGTTACGCCTTCCGGCAAGACCCGCGTCTACACCATCGCCAAGATTGCACGCTAGACCACGGTCCCGCGTAAAGGTATGTTTTCGCTCCCTGGGACCGAATCCTGGGGAGCGTTTTAGTTTGAGGAGCTAACTTATGGCAGAGAACCAGAACGCCGCAGATCAGGCATCGACGCTCAACGACGAGCGCGCCACCCGCCTGGCCAAGCGCGCCGCCCTGTTCGAGGCGGGCCAGAACCCCTATCCCGAGCACTCTGAGCTTGAGGACTACGTTGCCGATATCGAGGCTAAGTACGCCGAGCTTGCCGATGGCGAGGACACCGAGGACGTCGTGAAGATCGCCGGCCGTGTGGTCGCCAAGCGCGGTCAGGGCAAGATCATGTTCATCGTCGTGCGCGATGCGACTGCCGAGATTCAGCTGTTCTGCCGAATCAACGACATGGACGAGGCTGCCTGGAATACGCTCAAGTCCCTCGACCTGGGCGACATCCTGGGCGTGACCGGCGTGGTCGTGCGCACCCAGCGCGGCCAGCTTTCCGTTGCCCCTAAGAGCGCGACCCTGCTTGCCAAGGCCGTTCGTCCGCTGCCCGAGAAGTTCCACGGTCTTTCCGACAAGGAGACCCGCTATCGCCAGCGCTATGTCGACCTGATCGCCAACGACGACGTTCGCGAGACGTTCCGTAAGCGTTCGCAGATTCTCTCCACCTTCCGTCGCTTTATGGAGTCCGACGGCTACATGGAGGTCGAGACCCCCATCCTGCAGACCATCCAGGGCGGCGCTACTGCCAAGCCGTTCATCACGCACTTCAACGCGCTCGATCAGGAGTGCTACCTGCGTATTGCCACCGAGCTGCACCTCAAGCGCTGCATCGTCGGTGGTTTTGAGCGCGTGTTCGAGATCGGCCGTATCTTCCGTAACGAGGGCATGGACCTTACCCACAACCCCGAGTTCACCACGATGGAGGCCTACCGTGCCTTCTCCGACCTCGAGGGCATGAAGGCGCTCGCCCAGGGTGTCATTAAGGCGGCTAACAAGGCCATCGGCAATCCCGAGGTCATCGAGTACCAGGGCCAGACCATCGACCTTTCTGGTGAGTGGGCCAGCCGTCCCATGACCGACATCGTCTCCGACGTGCTCGGCAAGCAGGTCACCATCGACACGCCGGTCGAGGAGCTTGCTGCCGCCGCACGCGAGAAGGGCCTGGAGATTAAGCCCGAGTGGACCGCCGGCAAGATTATCGCCGAGATCTACGATGAGCTGGGCGAGGACACCATCGTCAACCCCACGTTCGTGTGCGATTACCCCATCGAGGTCAGCCCGCTTGCCAAGCGCTTTGAGGACGACCCTCGCCTGACGCACCGCTTTGAGCTGGTTATTGCCGGTCACGAGTACGCCAACGCATTCTCTGAGCTCAACGACCCGGTCGACCAGGCCGAGCGCTTTGCCGCCCAGATGGCCGAGAAGGCTGGCGGCGACGACGAGGCCATGGAGTACGACGAGGATTACGTGCGCGCCCTCGAGTACGGTATGCCTCCCGCGGGCGGCATCGGCATCGGTATCGACCGCGTGGTCATGCTGCTCACCAACCAGGCTTCCATCCGCGACGTGCTACTGTTCCCGCACATGAAGCCCGAGAAGGGTTTCCAGTCCGGTGCCGCTGCTGCCAAGGCTGCCGAGGCCGGCAACACCGCGAGCCCCTTCGTCAAGCCGCTCAAGCCCACGGTTGATTATTCCAAGATTGCCGTCGAGCCGCTGTTTGAGGAGTTCGTCGACTTTGATACCTTCTCCAAGAGCGACTTCCGCGCCGTGAAGGTCAAGGCGTGCGAGGCCGTCAAGAAGTCCAAGAAGCTGCTGAACTTTACGCTCGACGACGGCACCGGCACCGATCGTACCATCCTCTCCGGCATTCACGGTTATTATGAGCCCGAGGATCTGGTCGGCAAGACTCTGCTCGCCATCACCAACCTGCCTCCGCGCAAGATGATGGGCATTCCCAGCTGCGGCATGCTCATCAGCGCTATCCACGAGGAGGATGGTGAGGAGCGTCTCAACCTGATCCAGCTCGACGCCTCCATCCCCGCCGGCGCAAAGATGTACTAACTAGTTACGCGGTTCTACGAACCGCGTAACGGCTCGACGCTGCGCGGGCCGCATTTGGACAATCTGACGTTCAA
>CAJMQJ010000012.1 GCA_905215525.1 uncultured bacterium | reverse complement strand
TCGGCGGGGCCATTGTGGCCCTTGACAGTGGATTGGGTCATATGAGCGAGCGGGCTCCGGGTGCCCCAGGTTGCCGCGAAAGAGGAGGGAAGCGTACTCTATGTACGCGACCGACGATTGAGGGGCAAGATGGGGTGCCCGGGGCTCGCGCAGCGTCAACAAAAAACGCGGTTCGTTAGAACCGCGTAAGATAGTTGGAGCGGACAACGGGGCGTCCGCGTATCCGCTTTGCGGATCCGCACCGGCTTCGGCCGCCTGCCGGCGTCCTCGCCAGCTCGCTACAAACGCTCCGCGTTTGCTTAACGCTCGCTCCCTCTCGGGTTCGAGCCCAAGCGATGGGTACGAAAAAGCCCGGCTACCGTAGTAGTCGGGCTGCTGCGTTTGGAGCGGACAACGGGGCTCGAACCCGCGACCCCAACCTTGGCAAGGTTGTGCTCTACCAACTGAGCCATGTCCGCATATGTAAAACAAAACGGGCGCCGGAGCGCCCGGATGTTACCTGGAGGCGAAGCCCGGATTCGAACCGGGGGTAAAGGCTTTGCAGGCCTCTGCCTTACCACTTGGCCACTTCGCCGAAAAAGGACCGCCTAAACGGTCCGGAAATGCAATGGAGCGGACAACGGGGCTCGAACCCGCGACCCCAACCTTGGCAAGGTTGTGCTCTACCAACTGAGCCATGTCCGCTTGCGGGTTATTAATTTACGCGAGTTGTCCAAAAGACGCAAGTACTTTTTTCAAAAAACTTGTCTGCCGCATGTTCTTAGTAGCTAAACGCGCTAAAGCGATTGGCTAGGCACACGATTCCAGCGCTCCGCTAAACAGCTTCACCATCTGCACGCGCGTGCCGGCGCCGTCCGTACGATGAGCAACCTCCACGTTATCGACGAGCATACGCATAAGCTTGATACCACGGCCGCGCTCCTCAGATGCGACCGGTTCGCTCGTTTCATCGATAGAATAGCCGGCACCTCGATCAAGCACCTCAACCACAACGCGATCGCCATAGGCCTGAACCGTCAGGACGCACCCGATACCGCCCGCATGGTCATAGGCATTACCCAGCGCCTCCCCCGACGCCAATGCGACATCGTAGCGCTCGTCGCGGCGCAACGGAAGCGATTCAAGGAGTTCGGCGATGCGATGTCGGTAGTATGGAAGATTCTCGATACCCTGACGGACCTCGACGCTCTTACTCCAGCGAGGCAGCTCCCCCACCGGAATGGCGGGAATAGACTCCCGTGCCGGCCCCGCGACATGAAGGATATCGACAAGACGAGCAATCTCCAAAAAGCGAACAACTTCACCCGATGCATTGACGAGCGAAAGCAGGCCTTCTCGCCTCATGAGCTCACGAGCGCGCGTAAGCAGGAATGCCAAGCCCGTCGAATCGATAAAGCTAACAGCCTGACAGTTGATGACGACACGACGCACGCCGCGGCCAATCAAAGCATCCAACCGCCGACGCAGCGCAGGCACCGTGGCGATGTCGATATCGCCTGGTGGCGTCAAAACCGCTATGTCATTCCACTCATTCATACGACCATGGTTCCCCAAAAAAGCCCACTCGATGCATTCGTTTCCCCAACCGTACGGATTCAGCCCGCCCAGCGTCGTCTATGAACGACCCCGTAAAAACTCAAGGGACACCAATGCAATGTCATCGTCCAGCGCCGATTCGGTAAATCGGTCGAGCTCGCCCAAGACCTTGCCGCAAATGCCCGACACGCCCTCACCCGAGACAGAGAGCAGAAGGTCGCGAAGGCGCTGCTCGCCAAAGAAAGCACCCGAGCGGTCACGCGCTTCGATTGTTCCGTCGGTGTACATAAATAGCATGTCACCAGGAGCGAACGTAAACACGCCTGTCTCGTACACCATGCTCTCAAAGGCACCGATTACCCCCGATTGGCATCCAAGCAGCTCGACCTCTCCCCCACGAGCCTCGCCGCCACCCAGCGGCATCGACTCTGGCCTGATGACCATGGTCGGAGGATGGCCCGCCGAACAATACGTTGCGCGTCCGGCTTTAAGGTCAATCTTGGCGATAAAGGCCGTCACGAACGTCTCGACCCTCGAAAAGCCCATAAGCATGCTATTAAGGGAGCGTGCCATGCGGGCCGGTCCAGCGCCCTCCCAGGCATATGCCGTCAGGGCCGTCTTGACGAGTGCGGACATCGATGCAGCCTCAATGCCTTTGCCAGACACATCGCCCAGAATCATGACGGCGCAATCGTCGGGAAGACGGATGAGCGTATAGAAATCGCCGCCGACCAACGCCGAGTTCGTGGCCGACAGGTACACCGAATCGGCGGCGATTCCCGGAACATCCCCCAGTGAATTTCTCATGCCAATCTGGAGGGTCTGAGCGATATGGCGCTCCTCACGCTTTTGAGATTCGCCTTCATAGATCAGTTCAAAGTCATGAGCCAAGTGCACCAAGTAGTCATATTCAAGGTCATCAATCGGCTCTTGGCTACCATCACGAAGCAGCAGCGCACGCGTCGTCGGCCCCTTCGCAACAGAAGCAGGAACGATCGCGTCGTTACTGTGCTTGCCATCGCCCTCAGGGCGCGGGCGCCCCGCCTCGATGCCGGCGTCGACGTAGAGACCCTGGCAAGGCAGGCCATGCGCCCTAAGCCAGCCTCCCATAGGCATCGATTCGTCAACGCGAGTTATACGGACGTGTTTAAGGTCCTCGGCGCTCGTGCCGCCCAAAACAGATGCCTCAAAGCCATCAGGGCCAGCCCCCAGACGTGCCGCTGGCGCCGTCGTGGAAAAGAAAAGCTTCTCGGGATCGTCCGGCAAAGCAACGCGACTGCCGCCTTCAAAATCTATGACGTAGGAATCCAGACTGGCGTCATACTCAATAGGGCAAAAATGGCAGTTGAGCATATTGCAGATCTCGGACGATACCGCCTGGGTAGCCGCGGCGGAATCGTCTAGAAAGGTAAACAACTCGTCACGCAAGACATTGAGCGAGCGGCCAAGCTCGGCCGTGCGACGGGAGCGAAGGCTCGATGCCATGCCGACCAGCTGGATAGACAGGTAATCGCAAATGACCTCGAGCACATTAACGTCATAGGCGAGCGGTGCCTGAGGGCGTTTCCAACCAACTTCCAGCACGCCAAGGATCTGCGTACCGTAAAAAACGGGAAGACAGATCTCGCTGCGGTACGGAGGCATATCCTGCATGCGCAACAGGTGCTTAGAACGATTGTCCAGATCCATGAACATACCGGAGGCGACCTTATCACCCTCAAGGTCCTGTTGAATCGACAAGCGACAGGCACGCGACTCACGAAGAACATACGTCGGAATGCCAGCGCCATACGGCAAAAACTCAGGCAGGTAGCTGTCGTACAGCTCCTTGGAAACACCGCGAAGTTTAAAACCACCGCTCTCAGAAAAATAGATAGCGGCACCCGAAGCATCGAGCGTTCCTACAAGCTGGTTCAAAACGGTATCAAGTAGGCTGGGCAGCTCATCGGAGCCCACGGTACTCATAATGACCGAGAGCGTGCCAGAGAGGCGCTTGTTCGCCACTCTAAGCTCCGAAAGCGCACGCTTGAGTTGCCGGTCGTGAGAATACTGTTCCTCGATACTGTGAAGCGCCACCAGGACACGTGGTGCGCGGCGCCCAAAGATGTGTGGAGGCGTTACGGAGCCCGCACGAACCAAGACGGGAATAAAAGAGCCGTCACTCAGCTTGAGCATCAGTTCGTTCTCGGAGCCATCAGTTTCAAATGGCAGACGATGTTCCGTCGCACGTTCAAAAGCGGACGAGTACAGGACGTCTTTAACATCTCCGCCGATGACGTCGGCGCGTTCCTCGCACATCAAACCAAGTAAGCGATTATTCACATGCAGAATGGTTCCGTCGAGCTCGCAGATGATGACAGCATCGCTCGTGATCTCGACTAGTTGGGCAACGTCTGCCCACTCGTTGCGTTCAAGCGTTTCCATCGTGGACCTCACCGTCTATCGGTAACAAAAAAGCCTCCGAAGAGGCTTCTCAAATGCGATGGTGTCGGAGGCGGGACTTGAACCCGCATGACCAAAAAGCGGTCACTAGCACCTCAAGCTAGCGCGTCTGCCAATTCCGCCACTCCGACATGCTATGTTGTTGATTCGCGGTTCGTTTTGTTGGACCCGCGCGTTCAACGAGGAAGATAATAACCTATGATTCGAGAACTGTGCAAGCACTTTTTTGAAAAAAGTTTACGAATTTGTAAATGCGCAGGTAGATCTGTATATCCGGTTCGGAATGGGGGCAGCTTCCCAGCGCGTCCTCGGGCATGCGGTACATTTTGATCCGCGCTTCGCGCTACAAAATGTACCGCCCCCTGCGGAATGCGCTGGGAAGCTGCCCCCATTCCGAACCTACGTTAACATGCTCCAGGCAAAGTTCCTAAACATATTCTGGGGCTGATAAGAATTTAGTGGCTCGGCTTTGCCGAGCCCTTATATGGGAAGGCCGGAGCCAAAGCTCCGGCCTCGCTCAATTTCCTATTAGATTAAGTGAGCGATCAAGGAATCGCACCCCTCCCTGCCGCGTTACCGCAGGGTCCACCCTGGTGTTACTTTTCAGAACATTCCGCAGGACGCAAGTAACCCCCGCCGCACGAAGTGCGCAGCGGGGGTTACTTGCATGTCCGAGGACGTTCTGAAAAGTAACACCAGGGCGGGCCCGGACGAGAACAACCGACTACAGGTCGATGTGCGATTCCTTGATCGGGAACGGCTCGGCGAAGTGGCACGCGCAGCAGTGGCCCGGGGCAACTTCCTTAAACTCAGGAAGCTTCTCGGAGCAGATGCCCTGCGCGATCGGACAGCGCGTGTGGAAACGGCAGCCGGTCGGCGGATCTAGCGGCGACGGCGGATCGCCAGCGAGGATGATGCGCTTGCGGGTCTTCTGAATATCCGGATCGGGCACCGGCACGGCAGACAGCAGTGACTGCGTGTACGGGTGGTGCGGCTCGCTATAGAGTGTCTTCCAGTCCGAAACCTCGACCATCTTACCCAGATACATAACGGCAACGCGATCGGAGATGTGCTGCACGACGGACAGGTCGTGGGCGATAAACAGATACGCCGTACCGAACTTGTCCTGAAGTTCCTTGAGCAGGTTCAGAACCTGGGCCTGAATGGAAACATCCAGAGCGGAAACGGGCTCGTCGCAGATGATCAGCTTGGGCTTCAGAGCGAACGCACGGGCGATGCCGACACGCTGACGCTGACCGCCCGAGAACTCGTGCGGATAGCGGTTGATGTGCTCGGGGTTCAGACCGACGACGTCCAGCAGCTCACGGACACGCTCAATGCGCTCCTCCTTGGTGCCCACGCCATGAATAGTCATGGGCTCGGAGACGATCTCGCCGATGGTCATACGAGGATTGAGCGAAGCATAGGGGTCCTGGAAGATGAACTGCATCTCACGACGCATGTCCTTGATCTCATGCTTGCTCATCTCGGCAACGTCTTTGCCCTGGAAGAACACCTTACCTGCCGTCGGCTTGGTCAGGCGCATGATGGTGCGGCCCGTGGTGGACTTACCGCAACCAGACTCGCCGACCAGGCCAAAGGTCTCGCCCGGATAAATCTCGAACGAAATGTCATTCACAGCAGAGACGACGCGCTTGGAAAAACGCTTGGCGAACATGCCGGACTCTGCGGGGAACTCCTTAGAAAGATGCTCGACCTTCAGCAGCGGAGTGCGCTCGTTATTGTCTGCCATTTACGCCTCGCCTCCCTTCTTGGAATCCTTGCGCGTGCGGGACGTCTCAGGGGCGTTCTTGAGGAACTCGGGGTCACCGGAATAATGGCACGCAGAATAGTGGCCGGACTCGGTGACAACGCGCTCGGGGCGCTGCTTGCGGCACTTGTCGGTCGCATAGGGGCAGCGAGGAGAGAAGACGCAGCCCTCGGGCAGGTTCATGAGCGAAGGCGGGTTGCCGTGAATCGGCGTCAGCGGCTTCTTCTCATCGATGGCCTGCTCCGGGATGGAGCGAATAAGACCCCAGGTGTAGGGATGGCGGCTCTCGTAGAAGATTTCCTCAGCAGTACCGAACTCGACGGGACGGCCGGCGTACATAACCATAATCTTATCGGCCATATCGGCGACGACGCCCAGGTCATGGGTAATCATAATAATGGCGTTGCCGTTCTTCTCCTGCATCTCCTGCATGAGCTCGATAATCTGAGCCTGAATGGTAACATCCAGAGCCGTCGTGGGCTCGTCGGCAATCAGGATATCGGGATCGCAGGCAAGAGCCATAGCGATCATGACACGCTGACGCATACCGCCGGAGAACTGGTGCGGATACTCATTGACGCGCTTCTCGGGCTCGGGGATACCCACGAGGTCCAAAAGCTCGGTAGCGCGCTTGAGCGCCTCCTGCTTGGAGTAGCCGCGGTGCAGACGAAGGCCCTCGCCCACCTGCTTGCCGATCTTATAGACCGGGTTCAAGGAGGTCATAGGATCCTGGAAGATCATCGCGATGTCGTTACCGCGAATGTGCTGCATCTCTTCCTCGGTCATCTCGAGGATAGAACGGCCGCGATAGCGAACGTCGCCGCCCTCAATCTTTCCCGGAGGCATCGAGATAAGACCCATGATGGTCATGGCGGTCACAGACTTACCGGAGCCGGACTCACCGACGACACCGAGGGTCTCGCCGCGATCGAGCGTGTAGGAGACACCGTCGACAGCGCGAACAACGCCATCTTCGGTGTGGAAATACATCTTAAGGTCATCGACCTCGAGCAGATGCTGGCCCTCGGGAACCGGCTGGTCCTTCAGGTCCACATAGTTCTTGTTCTTCTTCATCCTTATGCGTCCTTCATCTTGACGTCGAGGGCGTCGCGCAAACCGTCACCCAGCAGGGTGAAGGCGAGCACCGTCGAGAGAATTGCCAGACCGGGCATGATCATCATCCAGGGAGCAGTCAGAAGATACTGCTGACCGTCCTGAATCATGGAGCCCCACGAAGGCGTAGGCGGAATAACGCCCATGCCGAGGAAGGACAGAGCGGACTCGGTCAGAATAGCGCCGCCGATGTTCATGGTCGCGTAGACCACGATGGAAGCAACGGAGTTCGGGAAGATATGGCGCATAACGATACGGGCATCGGATGCACCCATGGCGCGGGCGGCGTCAACATAGTCGTTCTCTTTGACCGTGAGGATCGCGGATCTAAAGACGCGCGCAATCGAAGGCCAGCCGAGAATACCGATGGCGATAAAGACGTTCTGAAGGCCACGGCCGATAACGGCGATCATGGCGACGACGAACAGCACGTACGGGAACGCCAGGAAGATGTCCGCGCAGCGCATGATAATCGTATCCCAGATGCCGCCATAGAAACCGGCAAGGGCGCCCATGACCAGACCGATCACCGTGGAGATGGCGGTGGCCATAATACCGACGGAAAGCGAAACACGTGCACCGTAGATAACACGAACGAGAATGTCGCGGCCAAGGGCGTCGGTGCCAAACGGGTGCTCGGCACACGGAGCCAGCAGCGACGTCTCGGCCATGGTGGTCGAGTCGGAAGCCGTCGGCGAACCGAGCCAGGGCTTAGCCCACAGATCTGCGGTCAGGGCAACCAAAACGACGACGATGATCCAGCAGACACCGATAACGGCGAGCTTGTTCTTGCGAAGACGCTTAAAAGCGTCGCCCCACAGCGTGCGGGACTTGGCGGGAGCAGATGCGGCCTTGGTGGCGGTAGCCTGCTCCTGAGACTGAGAATCAGTTTCCTGCATGAGACGTACCTCCCTTAGGCCTTATCCGACGGACCGCCAAGGCGGATGCGCGGGTCGAGGAATGCATAGCTAATGTCGACGAGCAGGTTGATCACCATGACGACGACGACGATGAGCGTAACGCCGCCCATAACGATGGGCCAGTCACGCATGCTAATGGCGCGATAGACCTCATAGCCGATACCGGGCCAGTTAAAGACCGTTTCGGTCAGGATGGCACCCGAAAGCATGCCGCCAAAGTCGACACCAATATAGGTAACGACGGGGATGAGTGCATTCTTAAGCGCATGCTTGATGATGATCGCGCGATTGGAGAGACCCTTGGCCTTTGCCGTACGGATGTAATCTTGGTTCATGACGTCAAGCAGCTGTGAACGCATAATGCGGGCAGCATAAGCGGTCGAAACCGAAGCCAGCGTAATGGTCGGAAGCACATAGTGCATCCAATCCTGATACTGAGAGCTGGAACCGCCGGCACCCGAAATCGGCATGGAGAATGCGCCGCCGGTGAGATCCTTAAGGATGACGCCGAAGAACAGCTGCAGCAGCATGCCGAGCCAGAAGGCGGGAACGGCAACGAGGATCGACGTGGTGAGCGTTACCAAAATATCCCAGAAGGAATAACGCTTTACCGCCGAAATGATACCCGCACCGATACCCATGATCGCCTCGAGCACGATGGCGCACGCGGCGAGTTTGACCGTATACGGATACTTCTGGGCAAAGATTTCCGTAACCGGCAGCTTGCGCTGGTACGAATTACCCAGATCGCCATGAAGCAGACCGTTCATGTAATACAGATAACGGTCTACAAGCGACGTCTGAACGGGATCGCCGTTCTCGTCAAGGATCGCGTTACCGTCCTCGTCCGTCTGGACCAGGTGATAGCGTACGCGAAGCTGAAGCTCTACCTCGGGGGACAGAGCCTTGTCTCCACCGATCAACTTGATCGGATCTCCCGGCACGATATTCTGGAGGGCGAACAGAATCAGCGTGACGCCCAAAAACACCGGGATGAACTGAAGCACACGTTTAACGATGTACTTACCCATACCACTCCCCTATCTAGGGATTAACCTAAATGGGATGCCGATCGCCAGACCGGCATCCCAAAATTACCATCAGCCAGTTTACCCCAGGTTAGGGGGAACTGTATGTTTCCCATGAGGTCTACGTAAATACTTGACCCTCACGGAAGCTGCAAAACTCTTAGGCGAGCTCAGCGGTACCCAGATCGGCGTGCTTCTGCGGATCAACGTAGAGGTACTTGACGCGGTCGGAGCCAGCGATGGTGTGCGTGTAGAACATCACCGGGATGACCGGGCAGTCGGCGGCGACCATGGCGTCGGCCTCCTGCATCTTGGCGATACGCTCGTCGTCGTCAACCGTGGCACGGGCCTCGTCAACCTTGGCGTCAAAGTCGGGGTTGCTGTAACCGGAGCGGTTGTCGCCACCCAGGGAGTCGGAGTGGAACAGCGGATACAGGAAGTTGTCCATGATCGGGTAATCGGCGATCCAGCCCAGACGGCCGAACTGATAGTTGAAGTTCTGATACTGCTCGAGCAGGGCAGACCACTCAGGGGTATCGGAGACGGCGGTGACGCCCACCTTGGCGAGGTCGCCGATGATGGACTCCATGATCTCCTTGTGGCCGCCGTCCTGGTTGTAGGACAGGGTCACATTGATGCCACGATCGCCGTTAGCGCCAGCGGGAGCGACCTTGTCGAGGTACTCGTTAGCCTTGTCGACGTCGTAGGCGCAGAACTCCCATGCGCCCTCCTTGTAGCCGGCGATTCCCGGAGGAACGATGCCGTCAGCGGGGGTACGGGTGCCCTTGAAGATGGTCTTGCAGATGGCCTCACGGTTGATAGCCAGGGAGATGCCCCTACGCAGGTCAGCGTTGTTGAACGGCTCGGCCGTGGTGTTGCACGTCAGATAGTACGTGGAAGGCTCGGAACCGAGCAGCATGCGCGCACCATCACTCATGGTGTAGCCATCCTTGGACTCGCCGCGGTCCTTCTTGGCGGCGTCGATCTGAGCAACGGGAACGTCGCAGACATCAAGGTTACCGGCCTGGAACTCCTTGTAAGCGGTCTCCACGTCCTTGATGACCTGGAAGTGGATGGCGTCGATCTTGGCCTTGTCGCCATAATAATCGTCGAACTTCTTGAGGTTGATCTCCTGACCATCCTCCCACTTACCGTCCATCATGAACGGGCCGTTGCCGACCGGGGCAAGATAGAAGCTCTTGACATCGGTCTCGGCGCACTCGGGAACCGGGGACAGAGCCGGGTGAGAGGCGACGAAGGGGAAGTCGGCGTAGGCGGAAGTCAGCTTGACGACGAGGGTCTCGTCATCCGGGCAGGTAACGCCGGACAGCTCGGTAGCATTACCGGCAAGCAGATCGTCATAGCCCTCGACCATGGAAAGGTGGTAGGAGACCTCGGAAGGACCATACTCGGTAGCGATGGCCGACTTAGTGTTGACCAGGCGCTCCCAGCCGAGCTTGAAGGACTTGGAGGTAACGTCGTCACCGTTGTGGAACTTGGCCTTCTTGATCTTGAAGGTGAACTCGGTGGCGTCGTCGTTAGCCTCAAAGGACTCGCAAGCCAGCGGAACGATCTCGCCCTTCTCGTTATCGTACTCCGTCAGAGCGTCGAAGAGCTGGTACTCGACCTGAGTGCCCTGATCCTCCTGGACGTTGTAGGGGTCGATGCAGACCGGGTTGTTGATGTAGAAGTTCAGCGTCGAACCGGGCTCAGAACCGGAAGCGTCGCCGCCCTTCTTGCCGCATGCGGCAAGAAAAGCCATGGAGCTCGCAGCGAGGGTGCCGCCAACAAAGGCGCGACGACCCATAACGGGCTGGTGGAACATAGAATCAGCCATGCCATCCTCCTTATGAGATAGGACAAAGTGAATTCGGCCGGGCAACGTCAAGACAGCCCGATCGAACCATTCAAACGCGGTCCGCCGTTATGGCTGGTTATGCAGTGCGGACCAACGTTTCGCAATACAGTAGCGCATTTTATGCACAATATGGCGCTAATTCCGGTTAACGGTCGAGAATTTCTTTAGTTAGGCGAAGTATGTGGGGATATTTTGACTCTATTACAAGTCTGTAAACAAAAAGGGCCCCGCACATGCGGGACCCTTTACAAACGTATATACGCCGATGCTTAGTAGCCGACGATGCCCTGCGGGAAGAAGAACATGCACAGAACGACACACACAGCAAAAACGACGGCCATAATTACCGTCAGGCGATCGAGGTTCTGCTCCATGACGCCCGTGGCAGAGCTGGAGTTATACAGCGAGCTAGCGATCATATCCGAAACGCCGGTGCCCTTACCGGAATGCATCAGAACGAGAATCGTCAGCGCCACGGCAGAAACAGCCCAAACGACAAACAGAAGAATCTGGAACGGACCCATAGATAAGCTCCTTAATAGAACAATTCAAACTCCAGTACTGTACCACAACCTTCAACACTTCCCCACCTGCCATTTAGGGACGGGGTAGAAATGGCAGAAATACCAAAAAGGGGGTCGTCCGGTTGTGGACAACCCCCTTACTAGAAAACGGTATTTGTTTTCTATTAGGCCTCGGTGGCGAGCACGCGACCCGTCATCTCGGCGGAAGGCTCAATACCAGCCATGGTGAGCATGGTCGGAGCGATATCGGAAAGACGGCCGTCCTCGATACCGGTGAGCTTGGCCTTATCATCAACGATGATGAACGGCACGCGGTTGGTGGTGTGAGCCGTAAACGGATGCTTGGAACCGTCGGAAGCAACGTCAAACATGTGATCGGCGTTGCCATGGTCGGCGGTAATCAGCGCAAAGCCGCCCTTGGCGAGAATCGCCGGGACAACCTTGGACAGAGCATCGTCAACAGCCTCGACGGCCTTAACGGCGGCGTCGAAGACACCGGTGTGGCCAACCATGTCGCAGTTCGCGAAGTTCACGATGTAGAAATCAGCGCGATCCTCGTTGATAGCGGCGACAAGCTTCTCGGTAACCTCGGGAGCGCTCATCTCGGGCTGCAGATCGTAGGTAGCAACCTTGGGGGAAGCGACGAGCACGCGCTCCTCGCCCTCCTTGGGCTCCTCGATGCCGCCGTTGAGGAAGAACGTCACATGGGCGTACTTCTCGGTCTCGGCGGTGTGCAGCTGCTTCAGGCCATTGGCGGCGATAACGTCGGCCAGAACGTTCTCGGGGAACGTCTTGGGGAAGGCGACCTCGACGTCAAACGTCGGATCGTACTCGGTCATCGTCACAAAGTGCGAAAGCTTAATCTGCTCGCGCTCAAAGCCGTCGAACTCCTTGTCCGTGAACACGCGGGTCATCTGACGAGCGCGGTCGGGACGGAAGTTGAAGAAAATGGCCGCGTCGCCCTCGTGAATGCCCTCGTTGTGGGCAGCGAAGGGCTCGACGAACTCGTCGCCGCGCGGATCCTTCTCGTAGTAGGCCTTGATACCGGCAACGGGGTCGGTATCGGCATCGGACGCGTTGACCATGACGTCGTAGGCACGCTGGATGCGCTCCCAGCGGTTGTCGCGGTCCATGGCCCAATAGCGGCCCGAAACGGTGGCAACGCGAGCGTCGCAACCGGTCTCCTCGGAGATCTTAGCCAGGAAAGCGCAGAACTCGCTCATGTAGCCGGCACCGGACTGCGGGTCGACGTCGCGGCCATCCATGAAGGCGTGGACGCGAACGGTCTTGACGCCATGCTGGGCAGCCATCTTGACCAGAGCCTCGACGTGGTTCATGTGAGAATGAACACCGCCAGGGCTCATAAGGCCCATGAGGTGCAGGGTCTTGCCTTCGGCCTTGACATCGTCCATAGCCTTGACGAAGACCTCGTTCTTGGCGATGGAGCCGTCCTTGATGGCGTTGTTGATGCGCGAAAGCTCCTGGAACACGATGCGGCCGGCACCGATGTTGAGGTGACCCACCTCGGAGTTGCCCATCTGGCCGTCGGGAAGGCCCACGTCCTCGCCCGAAGCACCGAGCGTGGTGTGAGGATACTTCTCGTACAGGCTATCAAGGAAGGGCGTCTTGGCAGCGGCGACGGCGTTCTCGCCATCAGCCGGAGCAAGGCCGCAGCCATCCATGATGATCAGGAGTGCAGGAAGATGACGCTGTGCCATATGTCCTACTCGCCTGCCTTGACGACCATAGAGGCGAAGTCGGCAGCCTTGAGCGAAGCGCCGCCCACGAGGGCGCCGTCAACGTCGGGCTTGGCGACGAGCTCGGCAATGTTGCCGGGCTTAGCGGAACCGCCGTAGAGAACGCGGATGCCGTTAGCGAGCTCCTCACCAAACATCTCCTTGAGGGTCTCACGGATAGCGCCGCAGACCTCCTGAGCGTCCTCGGCGGTAGCGGTCTTGCCGGTGCCGATAGCCCAGATGGGCTCGTAGGCGACGACGACCTGCTTGGGGCAGGTGATCTCAAGACCAGCAAGGCCAGCCTTGACCTGGTTCACGACGTGCTCGACATAGGTGCCAGCCTCGCGAACCTCGAGGGACTCGCCGCAGCAGAAGACGGGAACAAGACCGGCGGCAACGAGGGCCTTGGCCTTCTTGTTCTGGTCCTCGTCGGTCTCGTGGAAATAGTCGCGACGCTCGGAGTGGCCGATGATGCAGTAGGTGCAGCCAGCGGACTTGAGCATGTCGCAAGAGGACTCACCGGTGAAGGCACCCTTGGCCTCCCAGTACACGTTCTGTGCACCGAGGGCGATGGGGGCAGCCTGAATGCGGTCATGAACCGTGGTGATGTCAATGGTCGGAGGGCAGACGAGCACCTCGACGCCAGCCGGAACCTCGGGCAGAGCCTGAGCCAGCTCGTCGGCGAGCTTGGCAGCCTCGGCGACGTCGTTGTTCATCTTCCAGTTACCAGCGATAAGAAGGGTGCGATTAGGCATCGAGAAGCGCCTCCACTCCGGGCAGGGCCTTACCCTCGACGAGCTCCATGGAAGCGCCACCACCGGTGGAGATCCAGCTCATCTTGTCGGCCAGGTTGAACTTGTTGACAGCCGCGACAGAGTCACCACCGCCGATGATCGAGGTGCAGTCGGCCTCGGCGACGGCCTCGGCGATAGCCTGGGTGCCGTGAGCGAAGTTGTCGAACTCGAAGACGCCCATGGGGCCGTTCCAGAACACGGTCTTGGCGCCCTTGACGGCCTCGGCGTAGAGCTCCTCGGTCTTGGGGCCAATGTCCATGCCCTCACGGTCATCGGGGATAGCGTCAGAAGCGACGACCTCTGGGACAGCGTCCTCGCCAAAGTGATCGGCAACGCGGTTGTCGATGGGGAGCAGGATCTTGACGCCCTTCTCCTCGGCCTTCTTGAGCATCTCGCCGGCGCGCTCGACCCAGTCCTCTTCCTTGAGGGACTGACCGACGGTCAGGCCCTGAGCCAGGAAGAAGGTGTAGGCCATGCCGCCACCGATGATCAGGGTGTCAGCGGAGTCGATGAGGTGATCGAGAACGCCGATCTTGGAGGAAACCTTGGAACCGCCGACGATAGCGACGAAGGGGCGCTCGGGCTCGGCGAAGATGCCAGTCAGCGTGTCGACCTCCTTCTCGAGCAGGAAGCCGGCGACGGCAGGCAGGTAAGCGGCGGGGCCCACGACGGAACCCTGGGCGCGGTGAGCGGTGCCGAAGGCATCGAGAACGAAGACGTCACCATAGGAAGCGAGCTTCTTGGCGATCTCGGGATCGTTCTTCTTCTCACGCTTGTCAAAACGGACGTTCTCGAGAACGAGGACCTTGCCCGGCTCGACGGCGGCAACAGCCTCGGCGGCCTTCTCGCCGTAGGTGTCGGCGACAAAGGCAACATCGAGACCAGAGAGCTCAGCGAGCTTCTTGGCGACAGGCTCAAGGGAGAGCTCGGGCTGGAAGCCGGTGCCATCGGGACGGCCGAGGTGGCTCATGAGGATGACGCGAGCGTTGTGCTCAACGAGGTAGTTGATGGTGGGCAGGGCAGCCTTGATGCGGGTGGTGTCGCCAACGACGCCATCCTTGATAGGCACGTTGAAGTCAACGCGGACGAGAACGCGCTTGCCGTCGACATCGATGTCGCGGACGGTCTTCTTGGTAAAGGCCATGTTTGCTTCTACCTTTCGTACGTGTCTGCCTCCCATTACGGCAGACGATTTCCTATAAAAAGGGCGCGACCCTAGGGTGTAAGCCCTATGAGGCCGCGCCCTTCTTTAGACGCTCAACGAGCTATTCGCTAAAAGCTAAATTAAGCAACGAACTTCTCGAAGTACTTGATGGTGCGGACCATCTGAGAGGTGTAGGAGTTCTCGTTGTCGTACCAAGAGGTGACCTGAACGAGGGTCTGGCCGTTGCCGAGGTCAGAGCACATGGTCTGAGTGGCGTCGAAGATGGAGCCGTGGGTCTCGCCGATGATGTCGGTGGAGACGATGTCGTCCTCGTTGTAACCGAAGGTCTCGGAGATGGTGGAAGCGTAGGCCTTCATAGCGGCGTTGACCTCGTCGACGGTGACCTTCTTGTCAACGACAGCGTAGAGGTTGGTGATGGAGCCGGTCGGCGTCGGGACGCGCTGGGCGGCACCGATGAGCTTACCGTTGAGCTCGGGGAGAACCAGGCCGATAGCCTTGGCAGCACCGGTGGTGTTGGGGACGATGTTGACGGCGCAGGCGCGGCTACGACGCTTGTTGCCCTTGCGCTGCGGGCCGTCGAGCGGCATCTGGTCGCCGGTCCAGGCGTGAATGGTGGTCATGATGCCGGACACGATGGGAGCGAAGTCGTTCAGACCCTTGGCCATCGGGGCGAGGCAGTTGGTGGTGCAGGAAGCAGCGGAGATGATGTTGTCCTCAGCGGTCAGCGTCTCGTGGTTGACGTTGTACACGATGGTGGGCAGATCGCTGCCGGCCGGAGCAGAGATGACGACCTTCTTGGCGCCAGCGTTGATGTGGGCCTGAGCCTTAGCCTTGCTGGTGTAGAAGCCGGTGCACTCGAGAACGACGTCGACGTCGAGGTCGCCCCAAGGCAGGTTGTTGGCGTCGGCCTCCTTGTAGATCTTGATCTCCTTGCCGTCAACGGTGATGGAATCCTCGCCAGCAACGACCTCGTGATCGCGAGCGTAGTTGCCCTGCGTGGAGTCGTACTTCAGCAGGTAAGCGAGCATATCGGGAGAGGTGAGGTCGTTGATAGCGACGATCTCGGAGCCCTCATGACCGAACATCTGACGGAAAGCCAGACGACCGATGCGACCGAAGCCGTTAATAGCAACCTTTACTGCCATTGTGTCTCCTTTCGTAAGGCCCCCGCAAGCTACAGCGCCCGCCGTTGAGGCCCACAAACTAACCACTCGCCTAATATACCTTTTTTTTGACTTGAATTTCACGAGAATAGTCGAAATTGAAAATCAAATTTACGTTAAAACGTTTTAAAGAATAAAATAGCAGCTAAATCCGTATATAAGTCGATACTATAAACTACCTGTTTGCTTCAATGAGCTTTTCAAGCCTCAAAACTCGATGGTAGAGGGCCGACTTCGACAAGGGAGGGTCAGCCATCTCCCCTAAATCACGCAGCGACAGATCGGGATAGCGCTCGCGCAGGTCGCAAAAGACCGCCAAGGCATCCGGAAGCGCATCGCGAAGGCCGCGCTGCTCGAGCTCATCGATAAGCGCAAGCTGATGCTGGGCAGCACCGGCGCTTCTGGTCTGGTTGGCGAGCTCGGCGTTCACGCGACGGTTCACATCGTTCTTAACCAACTTGACCGCGCGCGCCTCCTCAATCTCGGCAACGCTGCGCTTGGCACCAATCAGCTTTAATAGATGCTCGATTTCCTCGGCGCTCTTAATGTACACGGCATATGACCCCCGCCGCGCATTAACACGAGCATGGACCCCAATCTGCCCCAACAGGTCGCAAAGCCCCTTGGCATATTGCTCACCCTGCACCGCGATCTCCAAATGGAAATCGCCGCGTGGATCGGCCACGAAGCCGCCCGCGATGAGCGCGCCGCGGATGTAGGCAAGCCTGCAGCAGGGACGGGCAACGATGTGTCGGGGAACACCAGCGACGAGCCCTCCTCTGCGGTCTAGAATGCCCAGCAGCACCAGAGCCTTGTCCAGGTCGGGTTGATCGGGCAGGGTAATGAGATAGTTACGGACCTTATGCAAGACCGATTTACGAACGGTGAATTCCGTTTTGAGCTTAAGGATGCGATGCGTCAGCGTGATCATCGTGCGCGCGACGGCTCCCGTCTCGGTCGCGACCGTCAAACGATACCGCCCGGAGCCGGCCAACGAAAGCGTACCGCTCACACGCGTCAGGGCGGCAAGCGTCGACAAATCGCAGTATTCACATTCGGGTTCGCAGCGCGCAAGCTCGTCGCGCACCTCAGCGGTAAACGACATGCAGGCCTATGCCTTCGTGTTGGCGCGCGACAGGTCGCGGTGGGAGATGCTCACGTGATACTGGGCGCCTTCCAGGTAACGGGCCGTGGCCTCGGCAATGGCGACGCTACGGTGCTGTCCGCCCGTGCAGCCGATGGCGATAGAAAGCTGCGGCTTACCCTCCGCGATATAGCCCGGCATCACCGTATCGAGCAGCTGTGTCCAAGCCTTCCAAAACTCCTGCGTCTTGGGGTGGTCCAGAACAAAATCGGAGACCTTTTTATCGAGACCGGTCATCGTGCGCATCTCGGGATCGTAAAACGGATTGGGCAGGAAGCGGACGTCGATCATAATGTCCGCCTCGACGGGCATGCCGTGCTTAAAGCCAAACGAGAACACATGGACGTCCATGAGCTGTTGGTCGGACAGCTCGGAAAATGCCATACGTAGCTTGTTGCGCAGCGCAGAGGTGCGCAGACGACTCGTGTCGATAATCATATCGGCTCGATCGCGCACGCCCTGCAGCTGAAGGCGCTCGCGCTGAATGGCATCGGCCGTAGTCTCCCCCGGCTTGGCAATGGGATGACGGCGGCGATTTTCGCTGTAGCGACGAATCAGCACCTCGTCAGAAGCCTCCAGGAACACGATGTCGCAGCTCATCTCGCGCTCTTCGAGCGCGGCGACCGCATCGAGCAACTCGTCAAACAAGCCCTGGCTGCGCAGGTCGCAGGTGACGGCGAGATGCCTGCCCACGCCCGTATTGATGCCGACGAGCTCGGCAAGCTGGGCGATGAGACGCGGAGGCAGGTTATCGATGCAAAAATAGCCCATGTCCTCGAACACGTGCATGGCCTGCGTGCGGCCCGATCCGGACATTCCGGTGATGATGACGATATCGGGGATGCGCTCCGAGCGCTCCGCCGCATCCATGGCATCTCCCTTTTGCATGTGCTGCCTCCCGAAAACAAGCGCGGGACCCAGCAACCCGGATCCCGCGCGGTCAATTGCCTTTATTGAGTATACCGCCCCGAGCGGATACGAGGCCTGTCTTACGCCTCAAGCGCAGCCTTGAACCAACTCGTAATACTCGTGGGGTGCGTGATGGCGGTGCCGACAACAACGGCCCAGGCGCCAGCATCGATCGCGGCGCGAGCCTCCTCGGGCGTGTGCACGCGGCCCTCGCAGATGATGGGAAGACCGGGGAATTCCTCGGTCGCCTGGCGCAGGAGCGGCAGATCGGGGCCATCGGCCATGGTGCAGTCGATGGCGGCGACACCGTGAGAAAGCGTGGTGGATACCAGGTCGAAGCCCATATCAACCGCACGGCGAATGTCCTCGATGGTGGCACAATCCGCCATCAGGAGCACACCCTCCTCGTGCAGTGGACGGAAGGTGTCCTCGACGGTCTTGCCATCGGGACGCGGACGATCGGTGGCATCGATCGCCACGATATCGGCACCCGCGGCAACGCAGGCGCGAGCGTGACGCAGCGTCGGCGTGATGTAAACGCCCTCGTGCCCATCCTTCCACAGGCCGATGACGGGAACCTCACAGCGACCCTTAATGGCGGCAATGTCGGCAAGACCCTGGCAGCGAATGGCGGCGGCGCCGCCGAGCTCGCAGGCGCGAGACATTTGAGCCATGGTCTCGGGCGTACGAAGTGGCTCGCCCATATACGCCTGAACGCTCACGACGAGCTTGCCCTTCAGGGATTGAATCAAAGGATCGACGGTCATAAGGCTGCAACCTTTCTCAGAACAGCCTCCCGAGACGTGTTGTCTCGGGAGGCTCCTACAGCAGATACGTTTACTTCAAAGAGGCAAGAAGATGCTCAGCGGCACCGATGAGCGGAGCATCGCCCTCCAGAGAACCGATGAGGATCGGCGTGTCCTGAAGCGGATCGAGCGCCTGGCTGGCATAGCCCTCGTGCACCGAATCCTTCCACGTCTGCGAACGCCAATCGGGACCTTGGTGAATCACGCCGCCCGAAAGCACGATGACCTCTGGATCCAGAATATTGGCAAGCGAGCCCAAGCTGGCGCCCAGCGCAAAGCCGGCGTCATGGATGACCTCGGTCGCCTTTGCGTCGCCAGCACGACACAGGTCGTTCACGTCGCGACCGACCGAAGGACGGCTGGGGTCAACTCGACCGAAGCGTTCGTCGTACATACGGCCAATCGAGGTGCCCGAAGCAACAGACTCAAGATGGCCGGAACGCCCGCAGGCGCAGGGAATGCCAGCGGCAGCCGAGCACTCGATGTGGCCCATATGGCCAGCAGCACCATGAAAGCCCTGCATCACGCGGCCGTTCTCGACATATGCGCCACCGATGCCCGTACCGATGCCCAGGCACAAGACGGAGAACTTGCCCTTGCCGACGCCCCAGTGGGCCTCGCCCAGAGCATGAGCCTGCACGTCGCCCACAACGGCAACGGGAAGACCAAGGTCCTCGCGCAGACGCGGCCCCAACTGAACGCCGGACCAGCCGGGCATGATCTCATTGGCATAAGCAATGGCGCCCGTCTTGGGATCGACGACGCCTGCGGCACCGATACCGACACCGAGAACCTCGACATCGGGATTCGCCTCAAGAGCGGCCTTGATAGACGCCTCGATACGCTGGAAGACGGCCTCGCCGCCCTCCTGGGCCTCGGTAGGAACCTCGGCCTCAAAAACGGGATGGGGCACACTACCGTCAGCCGGGTACTCCATGATGGCAGTCGCAATTTTAGTTCCGCCGATATCGACAGAGCAGACGTACTTGTTCTCCATGTCGCTCTCCTTCGGAGATAAAAACAACTACAGGAAATGCGCCGTCAGGCTAGCCGTCACAGCGCAGTAAAGGTTTTCCAGGTGCCCAAGATCGCCGAGAAACCGTGTGGCCATTGACCTAATGGGTCATGGCCACACGGTTGAACGGCGAGGTCGGGTGCCTGGGAAGCTTTACAGGAGACCGTTGTCCTGAAGGACCTTCCTAATAGCCTCGACGTTCTCGCCGGTCATGGCCTTCACCGGGCGCGGCATGGTCGGGCTGTCGAAGATGCCCATGAGGTTCATAGCGGTCTTGAAGGCGCCGACGCCACCGGCATAGCCCTGGACGCCCGAGGTGACGTCCCAGATGTGCGAAATCTCATTGAGGCGATCCTGCTCGGCCTTGACGGTAGCCCAGTCGCCGGCCTGAGCGGCCTTCCACTGGCGCACGTAGCCCTCGGGCTCAACGTTGGCAAGGCCCGGGACAGAACCGTCGGCGCCACCGAGGTAAGCGCCGTCGACAACAACCTCGTGACCGGTGAGGATGCTCATCGGATGGCCGTTCTTCTCGTTCTCCTGAACGAGATAGCGGAACGAGATGTCATCACCCGAGGAATCCTTGACGCCAGCAAGGACGCCCTCGGCGCCGAGCTTGGCAAGGAGCTTCCAGGGGAGCTTGGTGTGAACGCAGACGGGAATGTCATAGGCAAAGATGGGCAGGTCGAACTCCTCGTGCAGGATGCGGAAGTGCTCCTCGACCTCGGTCATGCCCTGCAGGGCATAGAACGGGCAGGTGGCGACAAGCGCATCGGCGCCCAGCTCCTGAGCGACCTTACCGTGCTCGATCATGCGCTCGGTCTCGGTATCGATGATGCCGACCAGGACGGGCACGCGGTGGTCGACGATACGAACGGCCTCGGCGATGATCTGGCGACGACGCTCATCGGTGGAGAAAACGACCTCGCCCGAAGAGCCCAGGAAGAACAGGCCATCGACGCCGGCATCGATCATGCGGTTGATGCTGCGCTCAAAGGAGGCAACGTCGAGCTGGTGGTCTTCGGTATCGGGAACAACGACGGGAGGGATAACGCCGGTGAATTTCTGAGTTGCCACAAGAATCTCCTTAGTTGTCTGGCGGGCGGCCCTATGCCACCCACTCTTGTTGGCAGTGTCCAGGCCGTCTAGGCCAAAGAACACGGGTAGAACGTTTGGTTAAAAAAGTCGATGACTTCGTTTTCGAACGCGTTGATGCGCTCATGAGCGTATTTGGCATAGATGATATGCCTCCGGTCACACTCAAGACCGTTGAATACGGCAAACTGGCCCTTGGGATCACTCACGGCATCCATGAGCGATGTGCCCATGAACACCGATCCACGCACCCGAGACGACAACGCCTCGAGGCCACCGGGAATTGGATTGGCAACCGCCGTGCAGGCGAGGCCCCGCTCGTCCAGAGCAGAAACCGCCAGCGCGACTCCGCCGCCAAGGCCCTCGCCCCATGCAAAGATGCGGTCGGGGTCCACGCCATCAAGATTGCGCGCCACCTTCGCCATCGCGCAACCCCAACGGACGCGCTTGACAAAAGCAGGAGAGGCAATCCCCTGCTGCAGCTCGCTGGATCCAATCGCCTCATCGTCCAGCGCAAGCACGGCATATCCCATGGCCGCAAACCTCGTCATGTGATGCCATCCCCGCACGGGTCGGTCGATGTCGTGAAACATCAGACATAGCGGCACAAGCTCGGATGCTCGGGCGCGACCGGCAGGCTCGATCAAACGTGCGTGGACCACATCGCCACCAAGCTCAAAGGAAACCTCGGAGTAGCGGGCATACGGATTGGCGAAATCGAGCGCCGTAATACTCGGCCCGCAAACCTCAAGGTCCGAAGCGGCTATCTCTAATTCGGAAACATCCGCAGAAGCATCACCGCGCCAATCCCGGAAATCAGCGAGCCTTGACGAGACCGTTCCGGGAATCCCCACAAGGTCGGAGACAATCAGCTCATTGACATTGCTCTCGCACTTAGACATGAGCCTCCCCTCCCTTGCAGAAAAACGGAATGATCAGATCGTCAAAATCCTGAATCTCCTCGTGGCCAAAGCCTTCAAAGAACTCATGACGCTTTTCACAGGTCAGGTTGTTATAGACCGCAAACTGCGTCGCTGGCGGACAGACGGTATCGGCTGTGCCGGTGCCAAACAGCACAGGGCATTTGACCATGGGGGCAAAGTTCTTGGAATCGAAGTACGCCAGCTTGGCATAGGCTTCGTCAATACGAGTCGAGTCCTCGTCAAACCAGCGAGACCAATAGCGCAGGCCCTCGTAGGCAATGTCGTCGGCATCCAAATCCCAGACCAGGCGGAAATCTGACAGGAAGGGATAGAGGATGGCGGCGCGATTGATAAGCTCGCTGTTAAGTGCGCAGGTCGCAATGCCCAAACCGCCGCCCTGCGACGCGCCGTTCACAAACACACGGGCAAGATCGATGCCCTCGAGCTCGCGAACGATGCGGCACAGGATGCGAATATCTTGGTGCAAGCGGACATAGTAGAGGTTGGCCGGGTCGCCGTCGATACCGGCGACGATATGGCCCGCAACCGTTGTGCCCTCAAATCCGCCAATGTCCTCGGAGGGACCTCCTTGGCCGGGGCAGTCGAGGGCGATGAGTGCCATGCCCATGCCCGCAAACGATGCCTGCTCAAACCAGCTGCGGCTTGCACCTGGATACCCATGGAACTGAAGTACCAATGGCACGGGCTCGTCCGAGACGGGTTTAAGGTACTTGGCATGAAGGCGAGCGCCACACATGCCGGTATACCAGAGGTCGAAAAGCTGGCAGGTCACGGCGTCGGTGACCGATGCCGCCTCGATCGCATAGTCAAGCCCGACGGCGTCGGCCTCGGCCATGCGATCCTTCCAAAAGAGATCGAAATCTGATGGACGGGGCATGGCGCCTCGATATTCACCAAATTGATGTTGTAGCTCCTGAGCACTTGGCATGGCTCGTGAACCCAACCTTTCGAAATCGCAACGGAGGTGCGCCCGGCAAGGGAACCGGGCGCACGGGAGGGAAAGCGAGGCTACTCGCCGAGCTTGGGATGCAGCAGCGACGGCGCAGCGCCGAGCAGCATCTTGGTGTAGGGGTCCTGGGGGTGCTGGAAGACCTGCTTGGCCTCGCCCTGCTCGACGATCTTGCCGCCATTCATAACGATGATGTCGTCAGAGATATAGCGGACCGTCTGGATGTCATGGCTGATGAACACCATGGCCAGGCCGAGCTCCTTCTTAAGGTCGGTCAGCAGGTTCAGAATCTGTGCGCGGACCGAAACGTCCAGAGCCGAGGTGGGCTCGTCGGCGATGATGGCATCGGGGTTCAGCGACAGGGCACGGGCAATTGCGACGCGCTGACGCTGGCCGCCCGAAAGCTGGCCGGGAAGAACCTCGGCAGCGGAGCTGGGCAGACCGGTGAGCTCCAAGAGTTCCTTGACGCGCTTCTCCTGCTCGGCCTCGGTACCCAGGTTGTGGACGCGCATGGGGTCGAGCAGCTGCTCGCGAACGACCATGCGGGGGTTGAGCGCCGTGGCCGGGTTCTGGAACACGACCGAGATGACGCGACCCATGTGGCGACGGTCCTCGGCGGTACGTTTGGTAACGTCCTTGCCCTTAAAGTAGACCTTGCCGCTCGTGGGGGCCTGCAGGCCGCACATGACGTTAGCGGTGGTGGACTTACCGCAACCGGACTCGCCGACGATGCCGATCGTCTGACCAGGCATGAGCTTAATCGTTACACCCTGGACGGCGTGAACCAGGTTGGGGTGCAGAATCGAGCCGGTACGGGTCCTAAAGGTGACGTGGACGTCATCAAGGAAGATGATCGGCTCGACGCCGTTGACTGCGGTCTCGCTCATCTACATCACCTCCGCGTGAGGGGTCAAACCATTTGCCTTGAGCACCTCGTCGGGGAGCTCGGAATAGAAGTGCTCGGTGCCGGGCACGCGCTTGAAGACCGGACGGGTGTCCAGGCCAATACGCGGATGGCTCGAGCGGGGCGCGAAGCGATCGCCCTTGGGGAAATCGCGCGGGCTCGGAACGGCGCCGGGCACCTGATGCAGACGGCCCGAACCGCTCTCGATGGACAGAACGGAGCCCAGAAGACCGCGGGTGTACTCGTGAATCGGGTTGGTGAGCAGCTCCTTGGTGGGCGCTTGCTCGATAACCTGACCGGCGTACATAACCGTGATGTTATGGGCGACCTCGGCGACCAGCGCCAGGTCGTGCGAGACGAAGATCATGGCAAAGCCGAGCTTGGCCTGAAGGTCGTTGAGCAGCTTGATGACCTGCTTCTGGACGGTAACGTCCAGAGCGGTCGTGGGCTCGTCGCAGATGACCAGCTTGGGGTCGCGGGTAAGGGCCATAGCGATCAGGACACGCTGACGCTGGCCACCGGAAAGCTCGTGCGGGTAGCTCTCGAGCGTACGCTTGGGATCGAGGCCCACGAGCTCCAGGAGCTCCTCGGCGCTACGGGTGCCGCCACGCTTGGTGAGCTGCTTCATCTGGGCAGAGATGAGCATGGAGGGATTGAGCGAGGACAGGGCGTCCTGATAGACCATAGCGATATCGGTACCGCGCAGGCCGAACCACTCCTTCTTACTCATCTTGAGCAGGTCGCGGCCCTCCCAGAGGACCTCGCCGGAAAGGTGCTCATCGTCGTCGGTCAGGCCCATGATGGCCAGCGTGGTGATGGACTTACCGCAACCGGACTCGCCCACCAGGCCCATGGTCTGACCAGGACGGACGTCAAAGTTGACATGGTCGACGACGTTGATATCACCGTGATGCTCAAACTGAATGCAGAAGTCACGGACCGAGAGAATCGGTTCGACAGACTCGTCGGGCACATGGCGATCGTCACGCTTGAGCTCGACATCGCGCAGGGCGCCAAGGCGAGCGGAGAGGGACTGGGCCTGCTCCTTGTAGGCGCGAACGGGGTCGGAGACCAGCAGGTCGGCCTCGCGGCGCTTGGAGGAATCGGTCGGATCCAGGGCGGCGGAGGGAGCAGCGGCCATGGCGTCGGTAATGCCCTCGGAGAGGATGTTGAGCGCCAGGCAGGTGATCATGATGGCCAGGCCCGGGAACAACGCCTGCCACCAACGGCCGGCGAGCACGCCGCCGCGGGCGTCGGCGAGGATGTTGCCCCAGGTAGCGGTGGGCTCCTGGATACCAGCGCCGATGAAGGTCAGCGAAGCCTCGAAGATGATGGCGTCGGCGACTAGGGTAACGGTGAAGACCATGATCGGGGCGATGCAGTTACGCAGAACATGCTTGATTAAAATCCACGGAGCCTTGGCGCCGGAAACGATGACCGCGCGGACATAGTCCTCGCCGTACTCGGACACGATGTTGGCGCGCACGATACGGGCAATCTGCGGAGTGTACATAAAGCCGATGGCGAAGATGATCGACGGCACGGAGTTGCCCAGGATGGAGACGAAGACGGCCGCGAGGGCGATGCCCGGGATGGACATGATGATGTCCAAGATACGCATGATCGTCTCGGAGACGGCCTTGCGCGAAACCGCTGCAAGGGCGCCCACGACCGAGCCGCAGACCAGAGCCATGGCAGTGGCGCCAAAGCCGATAATCAGCGAGTAACGACCACCGTAGAGCATACGCGACAGAATATCGCGACCCTTATCGTCGGTACCGAAGATAAATCCGTTGCCGGGAGCCTGGCGAGCCGTAAAGATCTCGACCGGGCTATAGGGGGCAAGAAGGGGCGCCAGAATCGCAGTCAGGGCGACCAGCACCAGCACGACGGCGGCAATCTTAGAAGACAGCGTCATCTTCTTCCAGCCACCGAGCTTGAGCCCCTTGGAGGCAGCCTTCTCGAGCTGCTCGGTTTGCTTCTCTCGAATCTTTACCATAATCTACACCGTCCTGATGCGCGGGTTGATGAGCAGGTAGAGCATGTCAACCACGATGTTGATGATGATGAAGGCAAGAGCAACGACGATAACGACGCCCTGAACCAGGTTCGCCTCGTTGCCCTGAACGCCCTGCAGAATCGCGGTGCCCATGCCGGGGAGGTTGAAGATAACCTCGATGACGACGGCGCCGCCCATGAGGTAACCGATCTTAAGACCGAGGGTGGTGACCGGGGTGATCAGCGCATTGCGAAGAACGTTGATACCGACGACGACCTTCTCGGGAACGCCGGCACCGCGAGCCATACGGACATAGTCCTTGTCGAGCTCCTCGACCATGGCGGTACGCACGATACGAGTCATCTGGCCCGTCAGCGGAAATGCCAAGGCGATGGCGGGCATAATCATGCGGCCCAGATAACCAGCCGGATTCGTGGTGAAGTGAGGCAGAGCACCCGATGCCGGGAGCACCTTAAGGTAGGAAGAGAACAGCAGGATCAACAGAACGGCAAGCCAGAACGACGGGGTTGCCAAGCCGGCGATGGAAAAGACGCGGATCACTTGGTCCGGCCATTTGTCGCGATACAGTGCCGCGATGACGCCGAGCAAAAACGAAACGACCGCACCGATGGCAAGGCCGATGAAGGTCAGCTGCATCGTGACGGGCAGGGCCGTGGAGATGCGCTTGGCAACGGAGTTGCGAGCAGCACCATAGGTGCCCATGTCGCCATGGATCAAATCGCCCATATAGCGCACGTAGCGCACGGGCCAGGGATCGTCCAGACCATACTTCTCATGGTACTCGGCAACCGCCTCGGGCGAGGCACCGTCACCCAACGCCGTGTAGGCGGGGTCGGTCTTGGAGAACGACATAAGGAAGAACACCAGGACGGTGACGCCCAATGCCATGATCGGCAGCGCCACAAGACGCCTTCCAATCAAACGTAGCAAGTTGTTCACGTTCTCTCCCCTTTCTTTTGTCGGTAGGACCAACTGGTATATGAGTACGGATACTCATTACAAGACCCGAGCGACATCGTTGCCGCCCGGGTCTTTGTTTCAACTATGAGGATACGGTCCCAACGACCGACATCCTGCATACAGACTCAAGCGAGTCTTACGCCTTGACGGTCGCAACGCCCCTGAAGGACATGCTCGTCGTGCCGATGCCCCTGAAGCCATCGAGGGCCTCGCCGTTGGGCGCAGTGGACGGATCGTCCCAGGAAGCGGAGACGGTCTTGACGTGGACAACGGGGTACAGAACGGCGTTGTCGGCAATGATGTCGAAGCACTCGTTCCACTTCTTCTGCTGCTCGTCGCCCTCGGCGGCAAGAGCCTCGTCCATGAGACTGTGGAGCTTCTGCCACTCAGCGGACTCCTTCCACGGGCAACGGGTCTGCATCCAGACGTTGTCGCCGTACCACCAGTTGAGCAGCAGGTCGGGGTCGGCGCCGAAGCAGGAAGGATCGCCAGGGGCAAGGAGGATATCGTAGGCCTCGCCGCCGTCGATGGCAGCGTAGGTGGCCGGCGAGGTATCGGTCTGGATGGTCACATCGAAGCCGAGAGCGTCGAGGTCGTTCTTGACCTGGGCGGCCATGCCCTTAATCTGCTCGTTGTCGGTGGTGCGCAGGGTGATGGCACCCGGGGTGATGCCAGACTCCTCGATGAGCTTCTTAGCCTTCTTGGCGTCGGTCTTGTACACCGTGGAAGCCTCATGATAGTTGGTGAAGCTCTTGGGCAGGTAGCAACTGGCAGCGGTGGCAAGGCCGGCGAAGGTGTTGCTGACCATCTTCTCGGTGTCGAGCGCATACATGACAGCCTGACGGACCTTGACGTTGTTCCAAGGCTCCTTGGCGACGTTGAACATGATGAAGCGGGTGCCGAAACCCTGAACGTTATCGATCTTGCAGCCGGCGCTCTCGAGCTGGTCGACGGCGTCAGCGGTAACGAGCTCCATAACGAGCGTGGAGCCCTCCTGCTGAGCGGTAACGCGAGCGGTGGGGTCGGTCAGGATGCTGTACTGGATCTTCTTATCCTCAGCAGCATACTCACCGTTGTACTCGGGGTTGGGAACCAGGGTGATCTCGGTATCGGAGATAGAGTCGTACATCCAGGGGCCGGAGCCGATCGGCTGCTTGGCGCGATCCTCCTCGGTCTGGGTGGCCGGGGTAACGCGGACGATGGCCAGACGATCCTTGAGCAGGGAGAAGTTGGGGACCTTGGTCTTGACCGTCACGGTGCTGGCGTCCTTGGCCTCGATGGACTCGAAGGGCTGGAAGAACGGAGCATAGGTAGCGGAAGCGGCGCAAGCGGTGTAGGAGGCAACGACATCGTCAGCGGTGACCTCGGTGCCATCGGAAAACTTGGCGCCCTTGCGGATGGTGACCTCGAAAGTGGTGTCGTCCACAGACTTGGGATCGTCGGTGGCGAGCTCGTTGAAGGTGCTGTAGTCGTGGTAATCGATGCCGTAGAGGCCCTCGACGACGTGCCAGTTAGCACCCAGGCCCACAGCGGAGCCGGTGCTGGCGGGATCGAAGCTGGACGGAGCGTAAGCGGAACCAGCGGTGATCACGCCGCCGCCACGGTTGGCGGAATCGGTGGAACCGGAAGCGGAACCCTCGTCGTTGGAGCTGCCACCGCAGCCGGTGAGACCAAGCCCTGCGACAGCAGCGACGCTGCCGGTGAGGCCGAGGAACGAACGCCTGGACATACCCTTGTTGATGATGGCCATGTCTTCTCCTATCAATAGAGAATCTTACCCGGGAGCACCTAGACGTGCCCCCGCGCAACTTGCGGACGATATATACCTTACCTACCGACGAACCCAACTGAGGTGCCGCGCTCGGCGACCGATACATACATACGCTTGAACGGTATTTACTACCGTTCACCGAATTCATTGACAAACGATTCGCCAGACAGTATGTATCGACGAGGTGAGATATCAGTCTTCGTCAACCCGCAGGATAGCAGGGTTGTTCACCATGGCTAGTCAAACGTTTTAGCGTTAATTAAACCCGAAATCGGCTGGTAATCGCCGTGAAATAAATGATTGAAAATCACGCAATCATGTATATCAGTTGTTTAGAGGCGTGTTTAGTTTTCGGATTGCTTTGCCGCCGCCTCGGCGCGCTCGGCATTCCATGCAACGAGCGCCTCGTGAACCGCTTTGGCGACATCGGCAGGAATGCCTCGAACTTCCGCGATCTCTTGCTCGCTCGCCGCGCGCAAACGCTTCATCGAGCCAAAATGGCGCATAAGGGCACGTTTTCTGGTGGGTCCCACGCCTGGAACGTCATCGAGTACCGAAACCGTCATGGCTTTATCGCGCAATTCGCGATGGAACGTGATGGCAAAACGGTGCGATTCATCGCGCACCTGTTTAATTAGATAGAGCGACGCGGACCCGGTCGGCAGCACGACTGGAGTCTCGTCCCAAGGCACGAAAACCTCCTCATCGGCCTTTGCCAAGCCACAAACTGGTATATCGAGCCCAAGAGCCTCAAGTTGCTTGATCGCAGCGGTCAATTGCGGCTTACCGCCATCGACAACGAGCAAATCGGGGCGCGAGCCAAAGCGCTCGTCGGCCATACGCTCGGGAGCATAACGTCGTCCCAAAACCTCGGACATCGACACGAAGTCGTTTGCCTCGTCCAATTCGGCCTGAATTTTAAAACGACGATACTGACTCTTGTCGGCGCGCCCGTTGGTAAACACCACCATCGAGGCGACCGTGAAGGTGCCATGCAGTGTAGAGATATCGAAGCACTCGATACGCAACGGCGGCGATGGCAGCGCCAACGCACTTTCGAGCTCCAGGAGCGCTTGATTGGTGCGGTCGTCAGCGTACCCCGTTCGCATCATGTAGCGCATGAGAGCATGGCGCGCATTTTTGGATGCCATATCGAGCAGACGGTGCTTTTCGCCACGCTGCGGCCTATGGAGATGGCAGGAACGCTCACGCTTGCCCGCAAGCCACTCCCCCAGCGCCTCCGCATCCTCAAGCTCGACGGAAAGGTTGACCTCAGCTGGAATATCAGCCGTCTCGTCGTAATAGCGCTTAAGAAAGCCCGACTGGAGCTCTTCCTCGTCAACATCAAGACCCTTGTCGAGAATGAACTCGCAGGTGCGAACTGTTCGGCCCTCGCGAACGACGAAGACGCAAGCGGCGGAGATGGTCTCCTCGCGATAGAAACCGATGACATCTATATCGACACTGGAGGGAAAAACGACTTGCTGACGATCGTCCAGACCCCTGATGACCTCCAAACGACGTTTGACGCGTGCCGCGCGCTCAAAGTCGAGCGCCTCAGCGGCATCCGTCATCTCGGAGGTCAGCTCATCGACGACATCCTTGCGATGGCCCGACAAAAAGCGCTCGACACGCTTGACGTTCTTGGCATAGTCTGCCGGGGAAATCACGCCGACACACGCACCCGGGCCGCGCCCGACATGGTAGTCAAAGCAGGGGCGCCCGTTTTGCGCGCAAATCATATTGACGATGTCTTCCTCGCCCTTGTGGGACTCGACGATACGGCGACAACGACGCCACTCCGCACAGGATGCGGAGCAGATGGGGATAACCTTGCGCAGCGTATCTATCGTCTCACGTGCCGCGCGGCTATCGGTATAAGGTCCAAAATAGCGCGTTCCCGGCTTATGACGCTCACGCGTGTATTTGATAGCGGGATACAGGTCGCCCTTTGTAATGGCGATAAAGGGGTAGCTCTTGTCATCCTTGAGGTCGACGTTAAAGTACGGATGGTACTGACCAATCAAATTGCGCTCGAGCACCAACGCCTCGTGCTCGGTCTCCACCACGATATAGTCAAAGCTCGCCACCAGCTGCATCATCAGCGGGATCTTCTGGCGCTCGTCCTGCAGCGTCACGTACTGACGCATACGGGCGCGCAGGTTTTTCGCCTTGCCCACGTAGATGACATCGCCCTTGGCGTCTTTCCAAAGGTAGCAGCCGGGCTGCGTGGGAACGCGCGAAACCTGCTCGGCAAGCGTTGGAATGTTGTCGTGACCGGCCACGCGCACCTACTTGCGACGAATCAGCGCCGAGACCTCGGGCATCTTAAGGACGACGGCAAGGCCAAAGGTAACAGCAAGCGAGACGACACCCGCAACGCAAACGTAGCCAAGAGTAATCAGAATCGAGCCGCCAAGTGCCCCGACAAAGTGCTCAAGCGCCCACATGACGCCGGCGCCTGCGGCAGCACCCAGGCCACCGAGCAAAAGGCCAAAGAAACCGCCATGCAGGATAGATTTAACCTGAAGACCACGCAGACGACGACGCAGCCACCACAGCGAGCAACCGACCAAGATCACGTAGTCGACGACATACGAAAGCGCGATTGCCGGCATACCGAAGCCCAGCACAACGCCAAACAGCAGAACCGAGCCGGCCTGGCCGATGGCGGAATACAGACAATAGCGGCTATAGGGCTTCATGTCGAGCAAGGCAGAGAAGCTCTTCTGCATCAGCACGACCACGCCGTAGAGCGGCAGGGAAAGTGCCAGGTAGATAAGGAACTCCGACACCAGCGCCACACCGGACTCATCGAACTTGCCAGCGCAGTAGATCATGTTGAGCGGACGCGCGAAGACAATCAGGTACAGCGCGAATGGAATCAGGAAGAACAGCATCTGGGCGACGCCACGCGAAATGCCCGTGCGGACGCTGTCGTAATCCTTCTCCTGTGCGTCGTGAGAGAGCTCGGTATAGAGCGCCGTCGAAAGCGAGGCGGCAATCAGCGCGTAGGGCAGCGTGTACCACAGGCGCGCATAGGCGATGACGGAAGGACCAGTCTCGGGCTGGACCACCAGCGCAGCAGCGTTGGTGATAGAAGTCGAGACAAACATGCACACCGTGGCGAGCAGCGTCGGGATACCGAGCGCAATCGTCTGGCGCAGTGCGGGGTCCTTAAAGTCGATATGGATATGGGGATGCACGCCGTGCTTGCCAAGCGCGGGGATCTGACATGCCATCTGAACAAAGACACCGAGGGTCGTACCGGCCGCAATCAAGATGATGCCGGCACGTTCGCCAAACTGTGCGGACACGGGCGCAAAGCCCATAAAGCTCGCAATGACGATCACATTGTTGAGGACCGGGGCAAACGTCGACCAGAAGTAGTCGCGGTGTGCGTTGAGGACGCCCGAAAACACCGAGCCCAAACCATAAAACAGAATCTGGATGGCAAAGAAACGGAACATGAACGCAGCGGTATCCATGCTGCCGCCGTCACCCGAAAGGAACGATTGCGTCCAGATAAAGCCCGGGGCGAACACGGTCCCCAGCAACGAAATGCCACCCAGCACCAATAGCAGAATACCGAGCAGGTTGCCCACGTACTCGTTAGAGGCCTCGCGACCCTGCTCACGCCTCACGCCCATGTACACGGGCAAAAACGCCGTCACGAGCATGCCGCCCATCACGAGTTCGTAGAGCATATTGGGCAGGTTGTTGGCGACCTGATAGGAAGACGAGAGCAGCGACATGCCGATAGCGGCCGCCATTGCCCACGTGCGGATAAAACCGGTGACGCGAGACACGATGGTCAGGATGGTCATAAGCCCGGCGGAACGACCAACCGTGGAGTAGTCCGACGAGCCCATGTCGTCAGTGTCGTCTCGCGACGAAGAAGCTTCGGATGAGGGTGTCTGAGGCGCAGATTCTTTTGCAAAATGAGCTCCGCACTTCAATTCTTCCTGCGGCATCGCTCAGTCCTCTCTCGTAATCGGGGCGACCGTCGCCCCGCAAAATGCAATTAAATCATCAGGTGCAAGCTCAAGCTGATAACCACGCTTGCCTCCCGAAATAAAAATGGTATCCCAAAGGACACATGTCTCATCAATGAGCGTCCGGTAGCGTTTTTTCATACCGACCGGACTGCAGCCGCCGCGAACGTAGCCAGTCGCCGCAAGCAAATCCTTCACATGCATCATGGCCAAGGACTTCTCCCCCGCGGCACGCGCGGCGGACTTTAGATCGAGCTCGTCGGCAACAGGGATGCAGCACACGACGTGGTCGTTGGACGGCGTCACGCAGACCAAGGTCTTAAATCCTTGTCCGGGCTCCTCGCCAAGCTGCTCCGAAATCGCGACCCCCAGGCCCGCCGACTCATCACCATCGTCTTCGTACGTATGTAGAACATAGGAAATGCCGGCGCTTTCCAGCTCGCGCATCGCATTGGTTTTTGGCGTCTTTACAGCCTTTGCCATGGCATATCCTTTCCCTCGCATTCGGACGCAAGGATTAAGTATATGTCCAATTCGGCTGCATACGTCACTTCGACACAGCAAGCGCCATCGAATCACAAGGAGTCGATGGCGCCCATAAACTGAATCGCCTATTTATTGAGCATCAAGTTGAGCCTGACGCTCCCGGTCACGCCTGAGCAACGGCGCCAAAAACTTGCCCGTATAACTCTGCGGACAGTCCGCAACCTGCTCCGGTGTGCCCGAAACCACGACGGTTCCGCCGCCGTTACCGCCCTCGGGGCCCATATCGATCAGGCGGTCGGCAACCTTGATGACATCAAGGTTGTGTTCAATCACCAGCACCGTGTTGCCCGCATCGACCAAGCGCTGCAGCACATCGAGCAGCTGGCGGACGTCCTCAAAATGAAGGCCGGTCGTCGGCTCATCCAAAATATAGAACGTCTTGCCCGTCTGGCGTCGATGAAGCTCCTTGGCGAGCTTCACACGCTGCGCCTCGCCGCCCGAGAGCGTCGTAGCGGGCTGGCCCAGGCTCACGTAGCCCAAGCCTACATCGTACAGCGTCTGGAGCTTGCGCTTAATCTGCGGGATATTCCCAAAGAAGGCCAGTGCCTCGGTGACGCTCATGTCGAGCACGTCCGAGATGGTCTTACCACGGTAGGTGACCTCAAGCGTCTCGCGGTTATAGCGTTTGCCGCCGCAGACCTCACAGGGGACATAGATATCGGGAAGGAAGTGCATCTCGATCTTAATTTGTCCGTCGCCCTTGCATGCTTCGCAGCGACCGCCGCTCACGTTAAAGGAGAAACGTCCCGGCGAGTAGCCGCGCGCCTTCGACTCCGGCGTACTCGCAAACAGCGCGCGAAGATCATCCCACAGGCCAATGTACGTAGCAGGGTTGGAACGCGGCGTGCGGCCAATCGGCGACTGGTCGATATCGATAACCTTATCGATACACTCGATGCCCTCGATTTTCTTATACGGACCCACAGGGCGCGTCGAACGGTGAATGGCATTCGTAAGGGCAGGTGCGATAGTGTCGGTAACCAGGGAGCTCTTACCCGATCCCGACACGCCGGTAACGACCGTAAGCGTACCAAACTCGATCTTGGCGGTAACGTTTTTGAGGTTGTTGGCGCGGGCGCCCGTGATCTTAAGGCAGCCGCGACCGGGCTTGCGGCGCTCATCGGGAACCCGGATCATTCGTTTGCCGGTCAGATAAGCGCCCGTCATCGACTCGGGACACGCCATGATATCGGCAGGCGTTCCCGCCGCGACTACGTGTCCGCCGTTCACGCCCGCGCCGGGGCCCATGTCGATCACATAGTCGGCAGCACGAATCGTATCCTCATCATGCTCGACGACGATGACGGTATTGCCGATATCGCGTAGGCGCTCAAGCGTCTTGATCAGGCGCTCGTTATCGCGCTGATGGAGGCCAATCGATGGCTCGTCCAAAATGTACAGGACACCCATGAGGCCGGCGCCGATCTGCGTTGCCAGGCGAATGCGCTGGGCCTCGCCTCCGGAAAGCGTCGCCGAGGCACGATCGAGGGTCAGATAGTCGAGTCCGACATCGACCAGAAAACGCAGGCGCTCCAGGATTTCCTTGACGATGCGTCCGCCGATAAACTGTTGGCGCTCGGTGAGTTCCAGGCCCTCAAAAAACTCGAGCGACTCACGGCACGACAGACAACAAACCTCGTAAATGGACTTGCCGCCCACGGTGACGGCGAGCATCTCGGGGCGCAAACGAGCGCCGTGGCAGCTCGAGCACGGCTCCTCGCGGATGTACTTCTCCAAGCGCGCCTTGGTGTTCTCATTCGTCGTCTCGGTATAGCGCTCGTACAGGATATTGCGCACACCCGAGAACTTGGTGTCCCACTGGCTGCGGCGCCCATCGAGCTTTTGATAGTCGACCGAAATCTTCTGGTCGCCCATGCCGTCTAAAAACGCACGACACACCCGCGGAGGCAGATCCTCCCACGGCGTATCGACGCTCACCTTAAAGTGTTTGCAGACCGCAGCGAAAATCTGCGGATAGTAGTTAGAGTTGCCAAACAGGCTGCCAAAGACCCCGTCGGCGATCGACTTCGAGGGGTCTTCGATTAGGGCCTCGGCATCGACCGTCTTCTTAAAGCCCAGGCCATCGCACTCGGGGCACGCGCCATAGGGCGCGTTGAACGAGAAATCACGCGGCTGCAGGTCATCGATGGAGTGTCCATGCTCCGGGCACGCTAACGCCAGCGAATACTCCAGCAACTCGCCTTCGGTCCCCTCGGGAGCGTCGCGGTCGGGCAGCAAGTATACGTTCACATTGCCGTGCGCCAGCGCAGTCGCCTGTTCAACGGACTCGGCAATACGGCCCAGCGAGTTCTCGCGAATCACGATGCGGTCGACCACGACCTCGATATCGTGCTTGAATTTCTTATCCAAATCGATAGGGGCATCAAGCGAGCGAACCTCGCCGTCGACACGCACGCGGCTAAAGCCCTCGGCGCGAAGGTCCTCAAACAGCTTGGTGTACTCGCCTTTTCGCCCGCGCACCACCGGTGCCAGCACAAACGCGCGGCGGCCCTCCCCCGCCGCCAGGACCTTATCGGCGACCTGGTCGGTCGTCTGGCGCTCAATGACGCGGCCGCATTCGGGACAGTGCGGGGTGCCCACACGGGCGAACAGCAGACGCAGATAGTCATAAATCTCGGTTACGGTGCCAACCGTCGAGCGAGGGTTTTTAGATGTCGTCTTTTGGTCGATCGACACCGCCGGCGAAAGGCCGTCGATTGAATCCAAGTCGGGTTTGTCCATCTGGCCCAAGAACTGGCGCGCATAACTCGAAAGGCTCTCGACGTATCGACGCTGGCCCTCGGCATAGATAGTGTCGAATGCCAGCGAACTCTTGCCCGAGCCAGAAAGACCGGTAATGACCACGAGTTGGTCACGCGGAATGGAAACATCGATATCACGGAGGTTGTGCTCACGAGCGCCGCGAATAACGATAGAGGAATCAGACATGGAAGCTCCTTGCCTCCTATTGCATCGAATCATACTGCCGATGAGTTTAGCGCACTCGACGCGCACAGATGTTCGTAATACAAGATTCGCAGACCTTTAGCTTTGCGTATCGGGCGCTTTGTTTCTCGAAATGCCGTGGAAAGGTTACAGTAATCTAATACTGAACTTAATTTGCTGTACCAGAGGAACGTCCATGACCGAAGATATCCCCCTTGAAATCACTTCGAGCGACATGGCCAATCTGCCCATATTCATCGCCGTCCTTATCGTGGCCGCCGTCGTCGTGCGCGTGTATTTTTCAATCAAACGCAACGAAAAGCCACCCATTGCCCGCGTCTTTTGGTGCGCGACGCTCCTCATCCCGCTCGGCGTGGTAGCTGCATGGATTACGAATCAATCGCTCGTAAATGAGGGCAGCTCCCTATGGGTCCTTTCTTATTCGGCGCTCGGTGCTGCCGCCGTCATGCTTCTTGTCGAGCCCTTGGTTTCGGGACTTATCGACCAAACCGACCTTGCGACGGGAACGGTTGCCTGTATTTGCCGCGACATCCTTGTCATCGCCGCTGTTTCAGCGCTCTCGTTCGTTTCAATCGAAATTGCCTGCAACGAAACGTTCTATCGCATTCCCGCCAACTCATTCGGGTTTTCCGTCGGGTTGCTCGCGACGGTTCTGCTCTCCCTTTATTTGCTGGGACAGCGTCATGGAGGCGTCATGGTCCTCGTGCCCGTCGTCTGTTGCATCCTTGGCATTGCCGAGCACTTCGTCATAACGTTTAAAGGCGAAGCCATCCTGCCAAGCGATATCTTGGCCCTTGGCACCGCAATGGAAGTGAGCGAGGGATACGAGTTTACCTTTACCGCCGGAATCGTAACCTCTCTCGCCCTGCTGGAGATTTCCCTGGGGCTTCTTTCGCTCATCCGACCGCGAAAGCTCCGTACGCCCACCCATGTCTTCCCCGCTATCGCCGCTAACCTCTGTGCTTTTCTGCTCGTGACCGTTGTGGGGCTCTCAGGCTTTTCCAACATCGACTTGGAGCAGGCGCTGGATTTTGGATTTGACCGTTGGCAGCCCATCACCACGTATGCGTCTCAGGGTTTTATCACTTCGTTCACCGAAATGGTCAACGAGTTGCCCATTGAGAAGCCCGAAGACTATACGCCCGATGAGGCGCAGAGCATCGAGCAGGAGCTCGCCGCCGTCTACGACAGCACATATGGCTCGAGCGAACAGCGCGCGGCGGCCGTTGCCCAGTTCAATGAAATCAAGCCGACGATTGTTGCCGTCATGAACGAGAGCTTTAGCGACCTTTCGTGCTTTGAGCAGCTCCAGGCGGCCGGGTACTCCGGCCCCGCATTCTACAACTCGCTTCCCGACACACTTGTTCGCGGCACCATGCTCGCTTCGGTCGCCGGTGGCGGAACGGCGAACTCCGAATTCGAATTTTTGACCGGAGCGACAACGGCCTTTGTCGGATTAGGCAAGATCCCCTATCAGCTGTATCAGATGAATGGCGTAAACAGCCTGGCAAAGGACCTTAAAGAGCTTGGGTATACCACTACCGCTATGCACCCGCAAAACCCCGTCAACTACCATCGAGATAAAATCTATCAGCAGCTGGGCTTTGGAGACTTTCTTTCAATCGGCGATTTCGAAGGTGCGCCCTATTACCATGCCGGCGTATGCGACTACGCCACCTACGACAAGATACTCGACCTGCTTAGAACCGACGAAGCGCCGCAGTTCATCTTTGACGTCACGATGCAAAATCACGGCGGCTACGACTATGGCACCGTTCCCGCCGAAGAGCTGACAAACTATTGGGTCGAGGGAGCCAGCGAAGGCGCCAACAGCGCGCTCAACACCTATCTCACCTGCATCAACGCATCCGACCGGGACCTCGAGTACTTTATCAACGAGCTCCGCAACATCGGCAGACCGGTTGTTCTTGTCTTTTTTGGCGACCATCAGCCGAGCGCCGCAACGACTCTCAACGACGAGCTGTACCCTCAGGAAGATACGGCAAGCCACGCTTTCCGTATCTATCAGTCGACATATCTCGTCTGGGCTAACTATGAGATCGCCGGCAATACCGAGCTCAACGTCTACGACACCGTCGGGGCAAACGAGATTGCAGCCATTACCCTTAATAAGATCGGCGCCCCGCTCACCAATTACCAAAAGGCCCTGCTTGCGACAAGGTCAGATGTGCCCACCATCAATGTCGCCGGCTATCTCGGTGCCGACGGGCTGCGCTACGACTTGGAATCGGAAGACAGCCCCTACGCCTCGACGATTGACAAGCTGCAGCGCATGCAATACCTCGAGTTCGCCAGCAAAGTTCAGTAAGCCCGCCCATTCGCTTGGGCCCATCGTATTGCAAGCACGCTCGGCCCAAACGCATCGCAAATGACTCCCGCTCGCAAACGAGGGTACAATGACGCTCGTGTCACATCGCGGGGCCCCGGCCCCAGCATATACAAAGGAGTCATACATGGGTTGCGAACACGCACAGGCCGCCGGCGGACAAACGTCGCCGTCGCAATTTGAGGAGAACACGCTGTCCGAGGTCAAGCGCGTCATCGCCGTGCTTTCCGGCAAGGGCGGTGTCGGCAAGTCATTTGTCACCGGTGCCATCGCCACCGAGCTTGCCCGTCACGGCCACAAGGTCGGCGTCCTCGATGCCGACATCACCGGTCCCTCTATCCCCAAGATGTTCGGTATGAGTGGACGCCACGTCCATGCCCTTGGCAACCTTATGCTGCCCGAAATCTCCGAGCACGGCGTCAAGGTCATGAGCTCCAACCTGCTGCTCCAAAACGAGACCGACCCCGTCCTTTGGCGCGGTCCGGTCATCGCAGGCGCCATTAGGCAGTTCTGGAGCGAGACCTCGTGGGGCCCCATCGACTACCTGCTGGTCGACATGCCTCCGGGAACAGGCGACGTCGCGCTCACCGTCTTCCAGTCGCTGCCCGTCGACGGCATCGTCATCGTCACGAGCCCGCAGGATCTGGTCTCGATGATCGTCGCCAAGGCGGTCAACATGGCCGAGAAGATGAACGTCCCCATTCTGGGCATTGTCGAGAACATGAGCTATATTGAGTGCCCCGACTGCGGCAAGAAGATCGAGGTCTTTGGCAAGAGCAAGCTCCCCGAGGTCGCAGAGCGCTATAACCTCGACATCTTGGGGCAGCTTCCCATTAATCCGGCACTCGCCGAGGCCTGCGATAAGGGCGAGGTCGAGACCGCGCTGCCCGATGGCATGTTGCCCAAGGCAGTCTCTGCCGTCGAGGCTATTACCCCGCACGAGACCGACGAGGCCTAAGTGAACGCGAGCGCCTTCTATGACGTCCTGGTAATCGGCGGCGGGGCTTCAGGCCTCGCCGCCGCCATTACGGCCGCACGCGTTGGCAAAAGCGTCTGCATCGTTGAGCGCGATGTCGCCTGCGGCCTTAAGCTCCTTGCGACCGGTAACGGCCGCTGCAACCTCTCCAACGAATCGATCGATCCTCAGCGGTATAACCACCCAGCATTCGTCACATCCGTCATGGGCCCCCAGCCCGAACAAGAGCTTATGGGTTTCTTCTCCTCGCTGGGTATCATGACAACCTCCGAGGAAGGCCGGCTGTACCCGCGCTCCCTTCGCGCCGAATCGGTGCGCGACGCGCTTCTCAACGTTTGCGACCGCCTAGGTATCACCTTAATCTGCGGAGCCTACGTTGCCTCGGCGCACAAAGCTTCCGAAGGCTGGGCACTCCAAATAGACCGTCCAGCGCGGGCGCTCAAGGCAAAAAAGCACGACGACCGAAAATCGGAGCTCCGCTCGCTTCGGAAAGCGCTCGCTGATGTCCCTCGCAAGAACGTGGCCCTGCAGGCACATGCCGTAATTATCGCCACGGGCGGCAACCCCACCGGTATCGCCGATACGTTTCGCCTCCCCCTCACTTCGCTGCGCCCCATCCTCTGCCCCGTATCGGCAACGGTCTTTGGCGATCGGGCGGCGCTCAAGACGTTGGATGGCCTGCGCGTCCGCGCCCGCTTGACGCTCGCCCGCAATCATAATGAGCTCTGGCACGAAGACGGTGAAGTGCTGTTTCGAACCTTCGGTATCTCGGGCGTCGCTGTCTTCAACCTCTCTCGTCGTATCCAGCACGGCGATACGATCCTGCTCGACGTTTTCCCCGACCTCTCCAAAGACGAGTTGCTCGATACGCTCAACCGGCGCGTTGAGCTGCTCGGCGGCTTTTCGCCCCGCGATCCCCGTTGGCTCGACGGCATGCTCGCCCCGCAACTCTCCCGCGTCGTCTGCACAGCGTTCGAGCAGTGCCATCCAGGCTCCAACGATGTCATCCACCTGGTCTCGATCCTCAAGCACTTTAAGTTGCTCGTCAAGGGAACAGCCGAGGAGCGCTCAGCGCAGGTCACGCGTGGTGGCGTATCTGTCGAGAGCATCTCAACACCCAGCCTACGCGCGCGCAGCGTTGTCGACGCCCCGCTTTACGTCTGCGGTGAAGCGCTCGACATCGACGCCGATTGCGGAGGCTTTAACCTTGCGTGGGCCTGGATCTCGGGCATTCGCGCTGCAAGCAGCCTGTAGCCGCGCAGTCTATAATCAAAAACGCATTCGGGCCGTCTGGGATACCGGACGGCCTCTTTCTTGCCTCTAAGGAGACCTCGATGATCGAAATCACCCAAGTCAACGCGTCGCTCGATGAAGCCGACGATGAAAATGCCTGTCTCATTGTTGGCAAGCGAGTCGCCAAGCGCGTCCTACGTTGCAAGGACTCCGAGATCAAGTCCATCGAGCTCCACCGCAAGTCAATCGACGCTCGCAAAAAACGAGACGTCCATTTTATCCTGAGCTTTCGTGTTGAGCTGACTAGTCCCCACCTCGAGCGAGAAGCGGTCGACAGCGTTGCCGAGCGTGACCGCTCGCGCGTACGCGCGATAGAAGACGATGAGCCTTCATTCCCCTCCCCCGCCTCCGACGCACCTCAAGAACGCCCTGTCGTTGTCGGCGCCGGATGCGCCGGCCTTTTCGCTGCGCTTACGCTCGCCGAAGCAGGTCTTAAGCCCTTGCTCATCGAGCGCGGCGACCCGGCATTTCGCCGCTCGCAGGCGATCGACCTCTTTCTAAAGGAGCGCATCCTCGACCCCGAGAGCAATATCCAGTTTGGCCTGGGCGGCGCGGGGACCTTCTCGGACGGCAAGCTCAATACGGGAACCAAAAATCCCGCCCATCGCCTTATCCTCGAAACCTTCGTCGAGGCGGGTGCGCCCCGCGATATTCTGTGGGATGCCAAGCCGCACATTGGCTCCGACATCCTTCCCACGGTCGTCACCGCTATATCCCAGCGCATCGAGCAGCTCGGAGGTGTCGTCCGTTATCGAACGAAGCTCGTCGACATTCGCATCGACGCGTCTGGCGCCATCACCGGTATTGATGTCCAATCGTCCCAAGACACCGCTTGCGAGCCAATCGAGACAAAGCACCTCATCCTCGCCTGCGGGCATTCTGCTCGCGATATTTTTGAGCTCCTTAAGGACCACAACGTGGCCCTCGCACAAAAGACCTTTGCCATGGGCGTTCGCATCGAGCATCCGCAACGCGACATCGACCGAGCCCAATATGGAGCCTCGGCGGGACATCCAGCGCTCGGGGCGGCCCCCTACAAACTTGTTGCCCATCTTCCCAACGGCCGCAGCGTGTTCTCGTTTTGTATGTGCCCCGGCGGACAGGTTGTTGCCGCCTCTTCAGAACCGTGCCATCTGTGCGTCAACGGGGCCAGTCTCAATGCCCGCGACGGACGCAACGCAAATGCCGCCCTGCTCGTTAACGTCACGCCTGAGGACCTTCCCAACAATGACCCGCTCGCCGGCATCGAGCTCCAGCGTGCCTGCGAGGCGGCCGCCTATCGCCTGGGCGGTTCCAACTGGAACGCACCAGCACAGCTCGTCGGAGATTTCCTCGCAGGACGCGCCAGTAAGGCGCCCGGAAAGGTAAAGCCCACCTATCCGCTCGGTGTGACCTGGACGGCAATTGACGAAGCCCTGCCGCAGCATATCATCGAGTCGCTCCGCCTGGGACTTCCCCTACTCGGAAAAAAGCTACGCGGCTACGACTGCCCCGATGCCGTTCTTACCGGCGTGGAGACTCGTTCGAGCTCACCGGTCACTGTCACCCGAGACCGAACGTGCCATGCCGTGTCGACCCCGGGCCTCTACCCTTGTGGTGAGGGAGCTGGATATGCCGGCGGCATCATGAGCGCGGCCACCGACGGCATCCGTTGTGCCGAAGCCCTGATCGCAGACCTCTAACGCACGAATTCCAGCGCGCAAAAGACACAGGCCCCAAGCTCCACAGGGAACTCGGGGCCTGTTCACTATTTCTTAAACCGTGCACCCTGGCGTTTTCTGCCCGATGCGAACGTGGAACCCTTGCGGGCCTGCGAACGTAAGCGCTCGATCGTCTCGTCCTCAGACGCACCCTCGAGCATCGCCCGAATCTGAACGACGGCATCGCGCAGGCGCGCCGCCTCCTCAAAGTCCATGGCGGCAGAAGCGTTACGCATATCCTCTTCCATGGTTTCGACGATCCGCACGAGCTCGTCATGCGGCAGTTCTTCCAACTGCTCCGCAAGTGTCTGCTCGGGCGCCACCGTTTCCGGCACGCCACCCTCGCCCAACTCATCGGGCGTATAGAATGCGCCATGGCCAAGAGAGTCGCCCTTCGAGCGTCCCTTGGAACCCACGGTTTTTTCGGCCTCGGCAATAAAACTTGAGATGTCGTTGATGGCCTTGCGCACCGTCTTGGGCACAATGCCATGCTCTTCGTTATATGCCATCTGAATCTCGCGACGGCGCTGCGTCTCCTCGATGGCCTCTTTCATCGAATCGGTCACAACGTCTGCATACATGATGACTTCGCCATCGGCGTTACGGGCCGCGCGGCCAATCGTCTGAATCAGCGAACGGCGGTTGCGCAAGAAGCCTTCCTTATCGGCATCGAGAATTGCCACCAGTGAGACCTCGGGGAGATCCAAGCCCTCGCGAAGCAGGTTGATGCCAACGAGAACATCAATCTTTCCCTCGCGCAGCGTTCGCAGGATCTCGACACGGTCCATCGTCGCTGTATCGGAGTGCATGTAATTGACCTTAATGCCGGCATCAAGCAGATGGTCGGTCAGATCCTCGGCCATGCGCTTGGTGAGCGTGGTCACCAGTACGCGCTCCTTGCGGGCAACGCGCTCGCGAATCTCGTCCTCAAGATCGTCAATCTGCCCACGAACCGGACGCACATCGATCTTGGGGTCGAGCAGACCGGTCGGACGAATAATCTGCTCCACGTCGTTTTGGCTCACCCGCAGCTCGTAGTCGCCCGGTGTGGCCGAAACATAGATAAACTGGGGTATCCTTGCCTCAAACTCATCGAAGCGAAGCGGACGGTTGTCGAGCGCCGAGGGCAGGCGAAAACCATGCTCCACCAGGGTCACTTTACGCGATCGGTCGCCTTCGTGCATACCGCGAATCTGCGGCACCGTCACATGGCTCTCGTCGATGATGCAGAGCATGTCCTTGGGAAAGTAGTCAATCAAGGTAAACGGCGGCTCACCCGGCTTACGCCCGTCCAGATGACGCGAGTAGTTCTCGATGCCGTTGCAAAAGCCCATCGTTTCGAGCATCTCGAGATCATAGTCGGTACGCTGCTGCAGACGCTGTGCCTCGAGCAACTTATCAGTCGCCTTGAGCTCGGCCACACGCTTCTCGCACTCTTCACTGATTGATTTCAGAGCGGCCTTGACCTTTGGCTTCTCGGTCACGTAATGCGAGGCCGGCCACACGGGAATTGCTTCGTACTCACGCAGCATCTCACCGGTGACCTCATCGATCTCGGCTATCAGTTCAACCTCGTCACCAAAGAACTCAAACCGCAACGGATGCTCGGCATAAGGCGGATACACGTCGACGACATCACCGCGCACGCGGAACGTGCCGCGCGCCAGGTCATAGTCATTGCGATCATATTGAATGTCGATAAGCGCATGGATAAAGTCATCGCGCTCGAGCGGCACCTTCTTGTCGACGTTTGGAGCCAGACCCGCATAGTCCTCAGGAGAGCCAATGCCATAGATACACGAGACCGATGCGACAACGATCACATCGCGTCGAGATAGCAGCGATGCGGTCGCCTGATGGCGCAGCATCTCGACCTCTTCGTTAATCGAGGAGTCTTTCTCGATATATGTATCGCTTTGCGGCACATACGCCTCGGGCTGATAGTAGTCGTAGTACGAGACAAAGTAGACCACAGCGTTGTTGGGAAAGAACTCTTTGAGCTCGCTCGCAAGCTGAGCGGCGAGCGTTTTATTGGGAGCCATGACCAGCGTCGGCTTCCCCAGGGCCTCAATAGTCTTAGCCATCGTGAAGGTCTTGCCCGAACCAGTCACGCCCAGCAAAACCTGATAGCGATCTCCGTCCCTCACACCCTGCACAAGCGACTCAATGGCCTTAGGCTGAGAACCTGCAGGCTCATAGGGAGAAACGACTTCAAACGGCACCTCAGCGCCCTCAACGCCAAAGCGCTTAAGTTCACCGCCAACGCGTTCTACTTCAAATTCCGCCATGGATACTCCTAACTCATATATCTGCAGTATACGCAGGCGGCAGGCATAGTCCTATACGAACCGATCGGGATAGAGGGTCTTATAGCGAACCCAGGCATTATTGACGCGAATCAGATACGCCTGCGTCTCGGGAAAGGTGATTGCATTGTGCAGCGACGTACTTTGCTGCGCCCATCCGTCGACATTGCCCATGCCGGCGTTATAGGCGGCAATAGCGCTATCCGTCGACCCGTTGAAATACGTTAAGAGATACGAGAGGTACGCACAGCCAAACTCGATATTCGTAGCCGGATCGTTAAGGTTGTCGGCCGAATACTCCCCACCGTCGACAAGACCCTTGGCGATCATATCCTGAGCAGTCACAGGCATCAGCTGCATCAATCCCTGAGCACCCTGATTCGATTCGGCCTCGGGACCCCAATTCGATTCCGACTTAATGACAGCGCACACCAGATACGGATCCAGATTATGCGAAATACTGGATTGCTTTACATATGCCTCGTAGTCAATCGGATACAGCGGCTTAAAGAAGGCGGCAGGAGCACACGAGTAAACGAATGAGATAAGGCCGAAGGCAAAAACGGCAGCCAGCGGAATAAGGCGATACCACGCAAAGAAACGTGTCTTAGGCATCGGCATCCTCCTTATTCGCAGTGTCTATAAACCCATGGCATGCAAGCCATGAGTCAAGCTGCTCAAAGAGCGAATTATCGCCTGCGGCATTATCAATCACCGTTGTAGCGAGATTGCACAGCGCAGACTCATCGGGCTGGCAAGCAGAACGGGCATCGAAATCAGATGGCTCCATGCCACGCTGAATAGCACGCTCGCGACGAACTGACAAAGGGGCGCTGATGACCAGAATTTCATCAGCCAAGCCAAATGCATCCTCAAAACCAGTCGGAGCAGAAACCTCGACCACCGCAAAGGGATAACGGGGGGAAGAAACCGTGCAGCAAACCGGATCAAGAATCCTCAGTGACAGCTGCTCAATGAGAACGGGGTGCACAATGCTATTGAGCCTCGCGACCGCATCAGGAGAAACAAAAGCTCGAGAAGCGAGGATGTTACGGCGAACGCCGCCCTCCTCGTCCAAAATATCCCAGCCAAATTCTTCCGCGAGGGCATTGACGATATCGGAGCCTGGCACATACAGCGATTTGGCAAGCTCGTCCAGATCGATAAGCATGGCGCCATGAGATTCGAGATAGCGGCAGGCAGTCGACTTACCCGAAGCAATATTGCCCAAGACAAAAACGGTAAACATCAAGTCCTCCCTAACGCCAATGGGAGTTATTATCGCGCAAATACAAAAGAAGGACTCAAAATACAGCCAAACAGTAAGACAAGCTAAAAGAAGGCGAGTTCTTGTATTACAGCTCTCTATAAAACGCAAAAAAAGGGGGAGGCCGCGAGGCCTCCCCCTTCTTCAAGTCATCAGACGGCTCGGTGCCGTCCACCGGTCAGCGGCGCCCTGGCCTCCCACGGGCTGGC
>CAJMQJ010000011.1 GCA_905215525.1 uncultured bacterium | reverse complement strand
TCCTTCTTAATTACAAATTTTTAGCATCTAATTTAACTTCAATTCCTATTATACATATAGTGGTTCAAAATTTTAAGATAATGCACTATCAACACACTCTTAAGTTTGCTTCTAAGTCTTATTTCCATAACTTTAGGGTTAACCATACGCAAGACCAATCACTCTCGGACAATACTCATGATTTTCGGTAAAAAACGTAAAAGAAATAAGAACAATTAACAAAATGTATAATAACAATCAATAGCGACTAATGATTTTCATGTAAAAGGACACCAAACTATACGGTGTCCTTTTCAAATTCTTACGTCATATCAAGGCTCATTCAATCGTGGTAAATTCGTGGTAAAATGAGTGCTTTCCTATATTTCAAAATGCTTGAAAGTATAGTGTTTATGCGGATAATCAAAAATCAGATATAAAATTTCTATTAAATCTTAAGAATTTTGTTGGCCGAATCGCTTGACAAGAGTGGTTCGGCCATTTTCTATTCCGAGCCCTCAGCCTGAGCATTCACCCGCGCATAAGCGCGCACGATACGAGAGACGGTACTCTTGCTGATTCCCGTATACCGTTCGATCTCGCGCACCGTGTAGCCGCCATCGTGCAGGGCGAAAATGATTCCGTCTCGCCGCGAGGGTGCTACGGTCTTGAGTTTGTTGAGCGGCACACCCAGGCGCTTCGCCATCTTGTCGGCAAACGCACGCCGCTCCCACTCTGTCTCATCCATATCGTGAATCACCGGATCGGAACCATCGGGCATTAACAGAGAATAATCCAGAAACCCCCTGACAGACTCAAAGAGCTCGAGCACACAAGAAGGGTCCGAAAATCCCCTCGTCATATCGTTGTCATACGCTCGCAGATACTCGGCAAAGCTGCTCCACGGATAGCGCTCGATCAGGGCGATACCCGCCTCCTGCGGATTAGCATGAACATAGCGAATGGCGGCCATTAGATAACGGTCGGTATCGAGCGAGCGCCGGTCAAAACGGTTCTGGAACAGATGGCCCGTGCGCCCCGTGCGTTTATTGAACCGACGAGCGTACGTCAAAAGCAGTCGTTGCATCGCCGCGCTCATCGCGTCCTCGTAATCTGCCAGCACCAGATCCACGTGATTGCCCATAAGGCACCAGGCGATAACCGTCACGCCCGCCTCGCGGCAGCACTCGCGCATCAGCTCCAAAAACTCCCACCGGTCTTCATCGCCCTCAAAGATGAGCTGCTTGCCCGTACCGCGGGCACAAACATGGTAAAAGCCGGTAACTGTTCTCCAAACGCGCTGCATGGCGCTCCCTTCGCCTGGATCTGCTTGCCATCCAATACAACACGATTGAAGCGTGCCACCAAAACATTCACGCAAAACAATACATTCGCGCGGCCAAAGGCAATAAACAGGCGGCGAACGGCACCGTTGCAACAGGTCAGCCCCTGCAACGCTTACAAGAGCTGACCAAAAGCTTGCCCAAGACGAACCCCCTCTACAAAAGTTCACGACCACAGAATATAGAGTTAAACCGTTTCAATTAAAACTTCCGGACTTCTCGCTACGAAAACTGAGCCGTTCGCCGAATATTCCGTGCATTTCGCGGTATTATAGGGGCTGCATGTCATGTCCCTTTCGAAGGGTCGCCCGGCAATCGCCAGCCACGACCCCCAGACGGGACGCCAACACGATAGAGAGGAGAGGCATGCAGTACTCACAGGAAGTGGAGAACATGTGCCCCGTTGCCAAGGGTGCATACCACGGCCCCGCACCCATCCCCGAGGAGGGCAAGTGGGTCCAGGCTAAGGAGATTTCCGACATCTCCGGTCTTACGCACGGTGTGGGTTGGTGCGCACCTCAGCAGGGCGCCTGCAAGCTCACGCTGAACGTCAAGGACGGCATCATCGAGGAGGCCCTCGTTGAGACCATCGGCTGCTCGGGCATGACCCACTCTGCCGCCATGGCTTCCGAGATCCTTCCCGGTAAGACCATCCTCGAGGCCCTCAACACCGACCTCGTCTGCGACGCCATCAACGTTGCTATGCGCGAGATCTTCCTGCAGATCGTTTACGGCCGCAGCCAGACCGCGTTCTCCGAGGGCGGCCTGCCCGTGGGCGCCTCCCTCGACGACCTCGGCAAGGGCCTTCGCTCTCAGGTCGGCACCATGTTCGGCACCAAGGCCAAGGGCGCTCGTTACCTCGAGCTCGCTCAGGGCTACGTCACCCGCATGGCTCTCAACGACAAGAACGAGATCATCGCGTTCGAGTTCCTGAACCTCGGCAAGTTCACCGACGCCGTCAAGGCCGGCAAGACCCCCGAGGAGGCCATCGCTGGCGCTATGGGCCACTATGGTCAGTGGGAGAACGCTGCCAAGTACATCGACCCGCGCACCGACGAGGAGACTCACTCCGTCGCCAGCGTGTTCCCGGTTCACGAGTAGAAAGGGAGGGAAATGACTATGACTGTTACGTTCGAAGGTTACGAGCGCCGCGCTGACAAGATCAACAAGTGCCTCGCCGACAACGGCATCGCCTCCCTCGAGGAAGCTCTGCAGATCTGCACCGACAAGGGCTTCAACCCGCGTGAGATCGTCAACAACACCCAGTCCATCGCCTTCCAGAACGCCGAGTGGGCCTACACCCTCGGTTGCGCTCTCGCTGTCAAGCGTGGCGCCAAGACCGCTTCTGAGGCTGCCGCCATCATCGGCGAGGGCATCCAGGCCTTCACCGTTCCCGGCTCCGTCGCCGAGGACCGCAAGGTCGGTCTGGGCCACGGCAACCTGGGCGCTATGCTGCTCTCCGACGACACCGAGTGCTTCGCCTTCCTGGCTGGCCACGAGTCCTTCGCTGCCGCTGAGGGCGCTATCGGCCTGGCTCTGAACGCCAACAAGGCTCGCAAGAAGCCGCTGCGCGTTATCCTCAACGGTCTGGGCAAGGACGCCGCTCAGATCATCGCCCGCATCAACGGCTTCACCTACGTGAAGACCCAGTTCGACTACTACACGGGCGAGCTCAAGGTCGTCGAGACCATCCCCTACTCCGATGGTCCCCGCGCTGCCGTTAACTGCTACGGCTCCGACGACGTCCGCGAGGGCGTTGCCATCATGTGGCACGAGAACGTCGACATCTCGATCACCGGTAACTCCACCAACCCCACGCGCTTCCAGCACCCCGTCGCTGGCACCTACAAGAAGGAGCGCCTCGAGGCTGGCAAGAAGTACTTCTCCGTCGCTTCTGGTGGCGGCACTGGCCGTACCCTGCACCCGGACAACATGGGCGCCGGCCCTGCCTCTTACGGCATGACCGACACCATGGGCCGCATGCACTCCGACGCCCAGTTCGCCGGTTCTTCCTCCGTGCCTGCGCACGTCGACATGATGGGTCTCATCGGCATGGGCAATAACCCCATGGTCGGTGCCACCGTCGCCTGCGCTGTCGCCGTCGAGGAGGCCCTCAAGGCCTAGTCGCGCCCGCGCGATGCTCACATAGTTGAGCTTTGGAGCCGCTACCTTTCGGGGTAGCGGCTCTTTTTGTTTACGCTGTCGCAGGGCAGCTAATGCCGATATATCAGTTGGGGCGAAATACGAGATGTGATGAGACGGAGCGTCAGAACGTCCATGACGCCCACCTGCCATATTTGCCCTTTACCGATTTGCCGAGTCTTTGCGGCCCCATTGCCGATCACCCATGCGACAATGCGCCGGACGAGAAAGGAATCCGATGGAATCGACTGATGTACTGGTAATTGGATCTGGCATTGCGGGCCTTTGCGCCGCCATCGAAGCGGCACGCACGGGCGCAACCGTCGCTGTGGCAAGCGTCGGCAAGACTATGAGTGGATCGAGCTTCTTCCCCGGAACCTGGGGCCTGGGACTTATCGGACCCGTTAACGAAGACGACGAACAAGACCTCATCGATACCATCCAGACCGTTGGTGGCGGCGTCGCCGACCCCGAGCTTGTCCAGACGTTTGTCCACGGCATTCCCCAGGCAATTGAATGGCTCGAGCAAGACCTGGGCGTTGAGCTCCAGCGTCCGCAAAGCGCCGAGAGCGCCCAGCAAAAGCAGTTTATCCCCTGCTTTGACCACAAGACGCGCATGTGGCGCGGCCTCACCCGCAAACCCCTTGAGGACGCTCTGACAGCCCGGATCGAGTCGCTCGGCATTCGCCTGCTCCCCCGCCATGAGCTTATCGACCTTGTTGAGGACACGAACGGCAGAATAACCGGAACCGTGCTCTACGACCTCACCGAAAATCGAATCGTGCCCTTTGCCGCCAAGGCCACGATCATCGCAGCCGGTGGCACAAGCGGCCTGTTCGAGCGCAGCCTTACGTCGGCTGATGTGCTCAGCTCCTCGCAGGCCATCGCGCTGGCGCACGGCGCAACACTTACTAATATAGAGTTCATGCAGATGATGCCCGGCTTCATCGAGCCCAAGCGCAACCTGGTCTTCAACGAGAAAACCTGGCGCTACGTACATGTAGACCAGCCGGTAGATATTGCCGACGACAAGCTGGACGACCTGCTCGAGCAGCGCTCTGGATATGGTCCCTTCACGTCACGCTTGGCCTCCCGCGCTATCGATCTCGTCATCGATCAGACAAGTGTCGAAGGCCTGGCACTCCACTACGACTTCCCTCGCGAGGATGTCCCAGAGTTTGTGCAGACCTTTGCCACCTGGCTGCAAGACGAGCACGGCATCGCCCCGACTGACGAGATGCGCGTTGCGATGTATGCCCACGCCGCTAACGGCGGTATCAAGATCGACATGACCGCGTACACGGGCATTGAGGGCCTCTTCGCCTGCGGTGAGGCAACAGGCGGCATGCACGGCGCCGACCGCATCGGCGGCTTGTCGAGTGCCAATGGCATCGTGTTCGGGCGCATTGCGGGCGCATCGGCAGCCCAAGCAGCGCTGGACGCTCCTGAGGCGGCCGCACCGATGGATATCGCCCTCCCCCAGCATGGCATAGCTACAGCAGACGCCGAGCGCCTGACCCGCTGCCTCAAACGCACAATGAGTACCTACTGCATGATCAACAGGACCGAAGCGGGTCTATCCAAGGCCCTGCAACAGCTTGAAAGCCTGCAAGACGACGCAACGGCGCTGAGCAAGCCACACGCCAATGACAGCGAAATCGCAGCCCTCGCCCGCCTGCAATCGCAGATTCAACTAGCACAGGAAATGGTCAAAGCCATGCGCAAGCGAACCGAAAGTCTCGGATCGCACTATCGAGCGAATTAAACTGGACACCTATCTAAAGCAAAACACAACTAATCGATATCTATGGGCCCCGTGAACTCGAAGTGGCACGGGGGCCATTCGTGTCCGCACGGCAGCGTATCCTAATTCTGAATACAGAGCGGGCAAAGCCCGCATAGACAATAGGCCAGCGAGGAGGAGATATGGACAGTAGAGATATCGAGAAGTGGCGTGTCAAACTTGATAGCTACGCCAATGTGGAAGACGGCGTTGAGTATTGGCTCGCACGCGATTTAATGGAACCCATGGGGTACACTCGATGGGAGAACTTTGCCGAAGTTGTTAAGAGGGCAAAAGTCTCGTGCGAAACAAACAAAACTCCAGTTGATTCCCATTTTCGTGACACCACGAAAATGGTAACTGCCGGTGTCGCCGCTCGCGCGGTTAAAGACTACAAACTTACGCGCTATGCATGCTATTTAATCGCCCAGAACGGAGATTCAAACAAGCAAGAAATCGCGCTCGCACAGGCGTACTTCGCCGTGCAGACGCGCCGGTTTTACTGATCCCCAGGGTAGACTCGATCTGTGAAAGTGGCTGTGCCCTTTCGGGTTCGACCCCATGCAAGGTCAACAAAAAAGCGACCAGCCGAAGCCAGTCGCTTTAACATGCTTTGGTGGGCCGTCAGGGGGTCGAACCCTGGACCTTGGGATTAAGAGTCCCCTGCTCTACCAACTGAGCTAACGACCCAAAGCTAAAGTCCGTGGTGGCGGACTTTAGAGGAGATATCGTGTGGTGGGCCGTCAGGGGGTCGAACCCTGGACCTTGGGATTAAGAGTCCCCTGCTCTACCAACTGAGCTAACGACCCGATATCAACACGAAGCAAGAACTGGGGTGGGTAAAGGGACTCGAACCCTCGACCTACGGGACCACAACCCGTCGCTCTAGCCAACTGAGCTACACCCACCGTGTCCTGTGCGCTTCGCGCTCGACTATTATTGCAAGGAACGCCACGCGATGCAAGCCCCAATTTTCAAGAATTTTGAAAAGAGTTTTTCAAGCGCGTTTCGAGCAATTCCCACCGGTTTCATAGGAGTAAACTTGCCCCACTGCAAATGCTCGAAAGGACCGGCATGAAAGAACTCTCCAACCGTACGGCAACGTTTACCGATTCGGTCATCCGCCGCATGACACGCATCTCCAATAAGTACGGCGCTGTCAACCTCTCGCAGGGCTTCCCTGACTTCGATCCCCCGGCGCAGCTGCTCAATAGCCTGAGCACCATCGCCGCCGACCCCAAGCCGCTTTACCACCAGTACTCCATCACCTGGGGCTCCCAGGCCATGCGCGAGGCGCTCGCCGCCAAGCAGGAGCACTTTATGGGCATGCCGGTGAACCCCAACGAGAATATCGTAGTCACTTGCGGCTCCACCGAGGCCATGATGGCCGCCATGATGACGGTCACGAACCCCGGCGACAAGGTCGTCATTTTCTCGCCGTTCTACGAAAACTACGGCGCCGACACGATCCTTTCGGGCGCCGAGCCCATCTACGTGCCGCTCAACCCGCCCACATTCGACTTTGACCGCGAGACGCTCGAGGCAGCCTTCCGCGACAACGATCCCAAGGCGATCGTCCTGTGCAACCCGTCCAACCCCTGCGGCAAGGTCTTTACCCGCGAGGAGCTCACCTTTATCGCCGACCTCTGCAAAAAGTACGACGCCTACTGCATCACCGACGAAGTCTACGAACACATCGTCTACGCGCCCCACGAGCACGTGTACATGGCCACGCTGCCCGGCATGTTTGAGCGCACCATCAGCTGCAGCTCACTGTCTAAGACGTACTCCATCACCGGCTGGCGTCTGGGCTACACCATTGCCCCAGCCCAGATCACCGAGCGCATCAAGAAGGTCCACGACTTCCTCACCGTAGGCGCCGCCGCTCCCCTGCAGGAAGCCGTCGTCACCGCCCTCAACTTCGACGACAGCTATTACCAGGAGGTCCTCGACCTCTACACCGCCAAGCGCGACCTGTTCTGTCAGGGACTCGACAGCATCGGCCTTACGCACAACGTGCCGCAGGGCGCCTACTACGTGATGATGGATATCTCGGAGTTTGGCTATGACAGCGACCTCGACTTCTGCGAGGATTTGGCCTCCAAGGTGGGCGTGGGCGCCGTTCCGGGCTCGAGCTTCTTCCGCGAGCCCGTCAACCATCTGATTCGTTTCCACTTTGCCAAGCGAGACGAGACGCTCAACGCTGCGCTTGAGAACCTCAAGTCGCTACGTGATAAAATCAACCCGCGCGGGTAAGGACGGCCCGGCAACTAAAGTAACCAAAGAAGCCCCGCATCGCCCGCCGCGTTGCGAGGCTTCTTTTTATAGCGCTTTCTTAAATGGTTTAGAGCGCTATATTTTAGTCACGGAGCAACTCATCCCGGAGAGAGGAATACTATGGCAGAGCAGCAGCTTATCGGAGCGCTCGAGGCCGGCGGCACCAAGATGGTCTGCGCCACGGGCTATGCGGACGGCACGGTCCTGGAGCGTGAGCAGATCGCGACCACGACTCCGCAGGAGACCGTCGAGGCCGTCAACGCATGACTTGCCGACAAGGGCATCGCCGCGCTGGGCATCGGCGCCTTTGGCCCCACCGCAGTCAACCCTGCCTCGCCCCAATACGGCAAGATCCTGGAGACGCCCAAAACGGCATGGCGCTACTTTGACCTGCTGGGCACCATCCAAAACGAGCTCAATATTCCCTGCGGCTACGACACCGACGTCAACGTCGCCTGCCTGGGCGAGGTCACCTTTGGTTGCGCCCAGGGCCTCACTGACGTGGTGTATCTGACCATCGGTACCGGCGTGGGCGCCGGCGTGCTCTCGGGCGGTAAGCTCGTGCACGGCATGATGCATCCCGAGGCCGGCCACATCCTGGTCACTCACGACCCGCGCGACACCATTGGCGAGCACAGCGGCTGCCCCTTCCACGACAACTGCCTCGAGGGCCTCATCGCCGGTCCCGGCGTCAAAAAGCGCTGAGGTGGCAAGAGCGCCGGAGAGATGGCCGATGACCCGGAGGCCATGGACCTGCTCGCCGGCTATCTGGCGCAGGCGCTCATGACCTACATCCTGTGCTACGCACCACAGAAGATCGTCATCGGTGGCGGCGTGGCCGACCACACCCCCATCGTGCCGCTCGCGCGCAAGAAGTGCGCCGAGATGCTCAACGGCTACATCGTCACGCCCGAGATGGCCGACATTGATAGTTATATCGTCAACAACAGCCTCGAGGGCAAACAGGGCATTAAGGGCTGCTTGGCCCTGGGCGCTCAGGCGCTTCAGTAGCAGACGCACCCACAGGGCGTGGCGCGCCCGGCAAATCCGACCTACGGAACGACGCCACCACGCCTCATATAAGCCCTCAAATAAAAAAGGCCGCCTAAGACCAAACAATACGTCCTAGGCGGCTTTTTTGGCGCGCATCAGCGGCCGTAAGAGATATCGGAGCACAACGCCCGTTGCCGCTCCACAGCAGTCGATCATCACATCGGTGATCATGCCGGCGCGTCCCGGTACAAAGAGCTGAATCGTCTCGTCGATCGAGGGAATCAGCAGCAGGAACACCGCCGTGGGCAGCAGCACGTCAAAGGTGCGCCGCCCCTCATAATCAAAGGCATGCGTTGCCAGGATGCCGAGCACCATATACTCGGTAAAATGCGCGCACTTGCGAACAACAAAGTTGGTCACCCATGCATATGGAAGTCCCACGCCGTGCAGGAAATCGCGGATAGCTTCCATGACCGTTAGGCTCAGCGAGCCCGACCCCGAGCCGGGAACCAGCGAATTGCCCCAGATCAAGAGCGCCATCAGGCAGGTCACGACCGCCCATTTTCGATTGATCTTAACCATGCAGAAGTTATGCCTCCGCGCGGAGCGGCGCGAAGCTGGCGGTACCGCCCTCGATAACGCTCAGATAGGCACGGCCCGTACGCTTGGCGGTAGAGGACTGCAGGCGCTCGATCTCTTCCTCGAGGATCTGATTGACGCGCTCGTGACGACGATTTTCCATAATGCCGGCGGCAATAGCCTCGGCTCGCTCGATGCCCTCGCGCGAGATACGGGCGGTATCCTCGGGGAACACAGCGCTGTGACGGCCGACATAGGCGGGTGCAGCAGGCTGAGGGGCAGCGACGGGAGCGGGGGCTGAAACAGGAGCAGGCTCGTCAATCTCATCCAGAATCGCGGTGGCGGCGGCCCACATACCCTCGTGGCCCGAGTAATCGGCCATGGGGACATCAACCTCGAGCGAGGCGTCCGGAAGGTCGCCGGTGTCGATGCGATCTTGGGCATCAATCGATGCGGTGATGGCTGCAGGCTCATCGAGGTCATCGAGATCGATGCCCGCGGCACCGGAGATGATAGGCATGCTGGCGAGGTTTGCATTGTGCGGCGCAGCCTCAGCCGCCTGCTGCTGGGCAGGAGCGCCCCAAAGCGAGCTTTCGGCGGCACGGCGGGCGGCAACAGCCTCCTCGTCCGCGGTCATGGCTTCATCAACGTACGAATTATCGGCAGAAGCGTTCGCGTCCGCCGAGGTAGCGCTGTAGGCGTTATTGACCGCCGCATTGGCAACGAGTGCCACGAAAGCCGCCGTGCTGCCCGCAGGGGCGGCCTGGGAGCCCGACACGGCGCGTGCCGCGGCGGCGATATCATCGCGATTGAAGGAGCCGGTCTGCCCGCCGTTGGTGAGCTCGTCGATGGCGACTTGATAGACGTCGCGCGAGCGTGCAGGGTCGCAGCTCACCGGCGAATCGTCGTCGAGCATGCTGTCGATCATGGACCAAGCCTCGGCCTCGTCCATAGCATCTGCGGCTCGAGCGATGGTAGGGACACCATCATCGGCATGACGGCGCTGGAACGCACCAGTCAGGCCGGAAAGGAATGCCGAGGTAGACTGCTCCGACTGAGCCTGAGAAGCAGAAGCCGCAGCGTACGGAATCGCATCCTGCTGCTGAGCTGGAATCGAGGCGGTCTTGAACTCGCTTTGATGCTGATTGAGATTGGCGGCACCGCCCATGACATCGGGCTGGAACAGACGCTCTTCACGCTGCGCACGATACTCGGAGATACCCAGCGAGGCGGCATAGATACCCACGCCCGCCACCGCGCCCACGGCGAAGGGAACTGCACCCGCCACGACCGTCTCGTTCACCGACGAAAACGGCAGCGTCGCGGCATACATAACCACGGGAGCGGCAAGGCCGATCCCGCACGAAAGTCCGGCAAGGACTGCTCGTTGTGTTGCATCAGAAGAAGCCATGAGCTCTCCCCATCTTCCAGCACCCAAATCGCATCATTCAGTTGGCTGCGCGAGAGAAGATGAAGCGGGGCTATGCCCCAAAGCAACGGTATATGGTTCGTTTCATCTGCGTTTTCCGTCGCGAAGCTTAAAAGTTATTATGCGAAACCGTCCTGTCGATTGCAAGTGACGATGTCGGATTGAAACGGGAAACCTGCTGCTCGTCGGTCTTACGGTCAAAAATAAGCGCGGAGCGGCGCTATAGAAAAGGGCCGAGGCTCAAAGCCCCGACCCTTTATCGCATTGATGACTATCGCTGCGCGTGGATGACAACCTAGAACGTCTGCTCGTAGTCGCTGTGTTTTTTGGCCGAACGCACCAGGAACTCCTGGTTGGTGTTGGTGCCCTTAAGACCCTTGATAAACGACGCCGCCGCGCGCTCGGTGTTGTTCATGCCGGCAAGAATGCGACGCAGACCAAAGACAAACGGACGCATCTGCTCGTCGACCAACAGGTCCTCGTTACGCGTACCGGAGGCAACGGGGTCGATAGCCGGGAAGATGCGGCGGTCGGCCAGGTCGCGGTCGAGCTTAAGCTCCATGTTGCCGGTGCCCTTGAACTCCTCAAAGATGACCTCGTCCATCTTTGAGCCGGTGTCGATGAGGGCGGAGGCAAGAATGGTAAGCGAGCCGCCGTTCTCGATGTTGCGGGCTGCACCCAGGAAGCGCTTGGGCGGATACAGGGCCGCCGAATCGACACCGCCCGATAGGATACGGCCCGAAGCGGGCGCCGCCAGGTTGTAGGCGCGGGCAAGACGCGTGATGGAGTCGAGCACCACCACGACATCGCCGCCCAGCTCCACGATGCGCTTGGCGCGCTCGATGACGAGCTCGGCCACGCGGGTGTGGTTGTCGGCGGGCATATCGAAGGTCGAGGCCACGACCTCGCCCTTGATGGAGCGCTGCATATCGGTGACCTCTTCGGGGCGCTCGTCGACGAGCAGGCAGATCAGGTGCACCTCGGGGTTATTGATCGAGATGGACTGGCAGATCTTCTTGAGGATCGTGGTCTTGCCGGCCTTGGGCGGCGACACGATCAGGCCGCGCTGGCCCTTGCCGATCGGCGACACGATATCGATGGCGCGACCGGTGATGGAGTCCTTGCCGTGCTCCATACGCAGCGGCTCGTTGGGATAGACCGGGGTCAGATCGCCGAACTTGGGGCGGTTGCGGATCTGCTCGGGATCCAGGCCGTTGACGGTCGTGATCTTGGCGAGGCCGGCGCGCTTGTCGCCGCCGCGCGAGGGGCGCAGGGAGCCCTCGATGACATCGCCCGTGCGCAGGCGCGCGGAGCGGATGAGGTAAGCCGGAACGAAGGCGTCGTCGTTGGACTTCATGTAGCCATGGGCATGGATGATGCCGGAGCTGTCCGGACGAATCTGCAGGATACCCTTAATGTCGCGGAAGCCCTCGGCCTTCGCGGCGGTGGTGTAGATCTCCTCGACGAGCTCGGCCTTCTTCTTGCCGGTCGTCTCGATCTCGAACTCTTTTGCCTTCTCGCGCAGCTCGGCGACCTTCATGGCCGCAAGCTCCTCGCGCGAAAGCGTGGGCTCGGTGGGGGCGGCGTTACGCTCCTTGTTGCGCTGCTTGCGGTCGCGCTGGCGGTTGCGACGGTCGTTGTTGCGCTCGTCCTTGCGCTCATTGCGCTCGTCGTTGCGCTTGTGCTGGCGTCGGTTGGGACGAGTGCCATCTTCGCCCTCGGCGGGCGCGGCGCCATCGGTTGCGGCGGCGTCAACATTGGCCGCAGCGGCGTCATTGGCCTCGGCGCCGGAATCAATCTGCGCTTCGGCATCAGCCTGCTGCTCGGACGCCTTGGCCTTAGCGGACTTCTTACGGCCGCGCTTGGGTTTCTCGGACGCAGGCTGTTCGACGTCCTGGGGCTCGGCGACATCAGCCGATGCATCGGCGGTCGTCTCGGCGGAATCCTCGGACGCGCCCTTCTTGGCAGCCTTAGCCTTGGACGTGCGCTTAGCAGCGGTGCGACGGCTGCGACCGGGACGGACGTCGGCGGGCTCGGCATCGGCGGGAGCGGCCTCGGAAGTCGTAGCATCCTGGACGGGTGCATCGGCAGCGGTTGCAGACTCGGCGGTCGCCGCAGCATCCCGAGCGGCGGCGGCTGCGGCTGCGGCCTTCTCTGCCTCGACGAAGGCCTTGGGCTTGCGACCGCGACGGTGCGGGCGCAAAGCCGGATCGACAACGGGAACTTCGCTGGCCTCGACAGGCACAGCGGGCTCAGCAGGCGATGCGCCCTCCCCTGCCGCGGAACGGACCGAAGCCTCAGTGAGCTCGGGGGCTACCTGTTCCGCAACCTGCTCGGCCTTAGCAGCCGTGCGGCGGCGTGTGCGCGGTGCCGGCTTCTCGGTCGGCAGGTCGGCGGCAGGGGTCTCGGGCACAGACGGAGCTGCAAGCTCGGTCAGAGCCGCGGCCTCGCGCTCGGCAGCACGACGGCGGGCGCGCACCACCTGAGCCTCGCTAATCTGCGCCAACGCACGTGCCTGCGCGACCTCATCGGAAATCGGCGCCGAGGAGTCAGCTGCAACGGTGTGCTTGGCGCGCGTCGTGCGCGTGGTACGGCGCTTTGGCTTGGTGACCTCCTCGCCGTCAGCGGCAGGCTTGGCCGTGCGGCGCATGCGCTTGGGCTTTGCCGGAGCAGCCTCCTCACCAGTTGCAGGCACGGCCTTCTCAGCCGCTACAGGCATAGGCGTCGAAGCAGCCTTAGGCGTCTCAGGAGCCGAGGCTTGCGCGGGCGCCGCGACCTGGTCCGACGCAACCGGTGCAGCGGGAGCGGCCTGCGTCGTCGTTATTTCGTTTTCTTGCTGTTGATCAGACACAGTGTTTGCTCAACTTTCTTTTCAAGCCCTGTGATCACATGCTCCCTGCATAAACCTTCAGGGCGGCTAAACAGTCTAGTTCCGTTCAAAACGACGGACATCACTGATCTGTATCGAGATGATTGCGTCAACTACGCAGCGTTAGTGTAACACAACCGCCGCCACCTGCAACTTAGTCATTGGGGGGACGTTCTTAAACGACTAGCCAAAAGGGACACTCTTTGTTTGCCACCCACAAATCTGACTGCCTCCGCCAAAACTATGGCGGTTTACTACGATGAATCGCTCAACCGCGACCACTCCGAAACTTGTTGAACTAAAACCGCAGGTAGATGCCTTGCACTTTTTAGCAAAAAGCCGGCGTGGTTAGAATTCCTCAATTCATCGTAGTAAACCGGCATAGTTTCGTATTTCCAGCAGTTCCAAATTCATCAATACGTCGGCGTTTGCGAAAAAAGCCCGACCTCCGTAGGAGATCGGGCTTATAGGGCTCAGTTAAACCAAACCTACACGGTCAAATGACCCGCAGATTACATCTGCTCGGGCGCGGAAACGCCAACGAGGGTGAGCACCAGGGCGAGCGTCACACGGACGGCATCACAAGCGGCCAGACGGGCACGCGAAAGCTCGGGGTCGACGGGACGGCCCTCGCTCGGCAGAACCTGGCAGGCAGCGTAGAAGCTGTGGAAGTCACCGGCGAGCTCCTCGGCAAAGTGCGTCAGACGGAACGGAGCGCGGTCGCGAGCACAGCTGGCGATCAGGTCGGTAAGCTCGTTAAGCTTGCGCGAAAGGGCGAGCTCGGTCGGGTCGGTCAGCAGCGAGTAATCGACGTTCTCACCGATGGCCTTGGCGGCAACGGCCTTCATGCCCATCTCGTCGGCCTGCTCAGGCGTTACGTCAGCGGCACGGCGCAGGATGGAGCAGACGCGAGCGTGAGCGTACTGCACGTAATAGACCGGGTTGGAGTTGTCGCGCTTCTTAACGGCCTCAATGTCGAAGTCGACCATCTGGTTGGAGCTCTTGGAGATGAGCGTGTAGCGAGCGGCATCGGAGCCGACCTCGTCGACGAGCTCCTGCAGGGTCACCATGGTGCCCTTGCGCTTGGACATACGGACGGGCTTGCCGTTACGCAGCAGGTTGACGAGCTGGCCCAGTAGAACCTCGAACTTGCCGGGGTAACCCAGAGCGTCGCAGACGCAGCGGACGCGCTCGATGTAACCGTGGTGGTCGGCGCCCCAGATGTCGATGACGTGATCGACGCGCTGGAACTTATCCCAGTGATAGGCGACGTCGGAGGCGAAGTAGGTGTACTCGCCGTCGGACTTGATCAGGACGCGGTCCTTGTCGTCGCCCAGATCGGTGGAGCGGAACCACAGGGCGCCGTCTTTGGTGTAGAGGTAGCCCATCTTGTCGAGCTTCTCAAAGGCGCGGTCGACGGCGGAGGTGCCGGCGGTCTCGCCCTCGGTGTCCTTCACGTACAGCGAGCGCTCGGAGTACCAACGATCGAAGTCGCAGTTGACGGCGTGGCAGAGGTCGCGCATGTTATCGACCATCTTTACATAGCCGCGCTCGCGGAAGCTCTCCATGCGCTCCTGAGGATCGGCGTTGACCCACTTATCGCCGTCGGTGCGCCAGAACTCGGCGGCCTCGTCGATGATGTAGTCGCCGCCGTAGGAGTCCTTGCCCAGAGTCTCGGCAAAGTTGTCCTGATACGGATGGGTCTCGGGATGCTCGTCGTTCTCGTCGGCAACAAAGGCGTCACGGTCGGCGATCAGCAGCTTGTGAGCCTCGTCGATATCAACGCCCTGCTTGGCGATGATGTCGGCAAGCTGCATATAGCGCGTGCTGATGGAGTTGCCGAAGGTGTTCATCTGAGAGCCGTGGTCATTGATGTAGAACTCACGCTGGATGTCGTAACCGGCGTGGTCCATAACACGGCAAAGGGAGTCGCCCAGAGCGGCCCAGCGGCCGTGACCGATGTGCATGGGGCCGACGGGGTTAGCGGAAACGAACTCGACCTGGGTCTTCAGGCCACCACCGACGTTGGACTTAGCGAAGTCCATGCCCTTCTCGCGAGCCTCGCCAAAGATGGCATTCTTGACGGCGACGGAGAGGTAGAAGTTGATGAAGCCGGGGCCCGCGATTTCGACCTTCTCAATCGCGGGGTCCTCGGGCATATGGGCAACGATGGCCTCGGCGATCTTGCGCGGGGCGCAGTGGGCCAGCTTGGCGGACTTCAGGGCCATGGTAGAGGTCCACTCGCCATGAGAAGTGTCAGCCGGTCGCTCGATAGCGCAATCGTCAAGTTCAAATGCGGAAAGGTCGCCGGCCTCCTGGGCCGCAGCAAGCGCAGCGCGTACCAGCTCTTCAATCTTCTCGGGCATAGATCCTCCTTGTGTTAAAGCCCCCGAGCTCTTGGTCACTCGTAGGGCAAAAGCCAGAGTTTGTAGCACTCTATCACAAGCGAGGGGCACTGTCGCAGGGTAAAGCCAATCGAAATTGCATATGCACAAAATTGACTACAGCTTGTATGGAGTCACTCAAAGATGCCGGTCTGCCTGCAGATTATGCACGCGTTGAAAATGCATAAAGGTGTGAATGAGCTGTGTCTTTTATCGAATACTCTTACCTATCAGAGTTGTGTGCTTTTCCTGCATAAAGCGAGGATTTGCGCACGTCAGCGTGTTATTCTAGACATACGTAAATTCGTATAAGTTGGAGGTAGCATGTTCTCAATCGGTCAACACGTCATTCATCCGGGTCAGGGAGTCTGCACCGTCGTCGGTTTTAGGGACGACACGCCGCAGCCCATGTTGTTGCTCGAGGCCAAACAGGGGCATGCGCAGACGATCCTTATGTACCCCGTGGCGCAGGCCGACCGTCTGCATGCCGCCATCTCTCAGCAAGATGCCGAGCATCTGCTGAGCCACTATGACGAGCTGGAGTGCGACACCTTTACCGAGCGCAACAGCTCGCTTGAAGAGACACACTTTAAGCAGCAGCTCAAGCTGGGCGCGCCCGAGACGGTCCGCGTGGCAAAGACCATGATGCACCGCATTCGCCAGGCCGAGGAAGCCGATAAAAAGCCCAGCTCTTACTATATGCGTGTACTCAAGGAAGCCAAGCGCCGCTCCATCGAGGAGTTCGCCGTGGCATTGGGCGTCACCGAGGAGGCCGCCGAAGCCCGCCTAGCCCAAGCCGCCCTCAACTAACCTGCCAAAAAGGGACAGGTTTATTTTGGCAGGTTTTATCTGGCCAAACGTCAACAAACAATCAGTAAATGGCCGGGTGCTCCGTTTTGTTTGTGAGCGCCCGGCCATTTTTCTATATCCGTAGAAATGTGTGAAGCCCATTTGCGATGACATCACGCGAGGGCCGTCCAGATCGACGCAACAAACGCCCGTATCCGCAACAAGCGCGCCCGTCTTGCTCAATTACCATTAAAAAGCATCAATTTGAAAACGCAATAACATTTCGGCAGGTAGCAGCTATAGTCGGTGAACTGAATCCCGGCAGCCGAAGCCTCCGAATGAGGTATCTTCAGCCCATCCAAGCTAAAGGAGGGGCCATGCCGAGAAAACCTCGTTCAAAGTCACCAACCGGTTATTTCCACGTCACGTTGCGTGGAAACGGAGGGCAATTGCTGTTTGACGATGCCGAGGACCGAATCGCCATGCTTCAGATCCTCGATGCGATCCTCCCCAAACACAATATCGAGCTTATCGCTTGGTGTCTTATGGGGAACCACATCCATCTACTCATCGACGATCCGGGCGACCGTAAGAGCGACGCGATGCACGCGATAGCCGTATCGTATGCGGGCAGGTACAATGCGCGGACAGGGCATATCGGCCACGTGTTTCAGGAACGGTTTTGGGATTCGCCCATTAAGTCGGAAGTATATTTACTCGAAGCAATTCGATACATCCATCTGAATCCACAAAAAGCAGGACTGGCGGCATATGACGAATATCCCTGGAGCAGCCATCGCGAGTATCTAATGAGCGCCAGGTCACGCCCGCATGTCACCGGCAGCGTTGTCGGCGTTTTATTCCCAACACCTCGCTCATACCTTCGGCTCATGGAAAGTACGCCGTCGCTTCCCTATCGCCCCAGCGCAACAGCCAAGGTTCGCGAGGAAGATCTATGCGAATTTGGCACGGCAATCGTGCAGAGTGTCGCAGGATGTGCTCCGACGGAACTTAAATCCGTCTCCAAGCCACTTCGCAATGAGGCGATTCTCGCGCTTCGAAAACAAGGGCTAACGGTTAAGCAGGTTCAGCTGCTGACCGGACTGGGAACATGGATTATCAAGAACGCGTCCTAACGTCGCGTTTACCGAGTTACGGATACAGCGAAGCGCAACTGCCTGCCGCGAGGCACCGCATTCGCCAGCGTCTCCATGTCAAACAGAAAACGCTTCCGCTGAATAACGTCCAACGGAAGCGTTTTCCCAGATAAAATCTACCAAAATAAACCTGTCCCAATTTGGCAGGTTAGGCCTGGAAGGTGTCGCGGTCGGGCGCGAAGGACTGCATGGCCGCGATGGTGCGGTCAAAGAGCTCGGGGGGCTCCCAGCCGAGCATCTCGGCGCCCTGCGAAATCACGTCGCGCGAGCAGCCGGCGGCAAAGCGCTTGTCCTTGAACTTCTTCTTGAGTGACTTGGTCGTAAAGTCCATGACGCTCTTGCTCGGGCGCATGATGACGGCGGCTCCGATCAGCCCGGTGAGCTCATCGCAGGCAAACAGGATCTTTTCCATCTGCAGCTCGGGTTTGGGCAGCGAGGTGTTGAAGTCCGACGTGTGCGTCTGGATGGCGCGAATGAGCTCGGGAGACGCACCTTCGCCCTTAAGAATCTCGGCAGCGTAGATGGTGTGGTTCATGGGGTCGTCCTCATGCTCCTCCCAATCCAGGTCGTGGAGCAGACCGACGATGCCCCAGAACTCCTCGTTCTCGGGGTCGAACTCGCGCGCAAAGTAGCGCATGGTGCCCTCAACCGTCTCGCCATGGGTAATGTGAAACGGGTCCTTGTTGTGCTCGTTGAGCAGTTCGAATGCGCGGTCGCGGGTGATTCCGGCGGTGAGCGTCTGGGACATGGCAATACCTCCAGGTGAGTCGATGTTAGGACACGGTGTCACTATCGTATATCGCCGCGGCTCAAGCCGAAAGGCAAAAAAGTTATGCGGAGAAAAAAGCCGGGCGAACGTGTCGCCCAGCAAAACCGCAGATAAAACCTGCCAAAATAAACCTGTCCCTTTTTGGTAGGTTTAGGGGCGGACCTGGCCGGTGCCTCGGAGCTTGTATTTGTAGGTGGTGAGGGCCTCGGCGGCGAAGGGTCCGCGGGCGTGGAGCTTTTGGGTCGAGATGCCGATCTCGGCGCCCAGGCCAAACTCGCCGCCGTCGGTGAAGCGCGTGCTGGCATTGGCGTACACGGCCGAGGCATCGACCGCATCCAGGAAGCGCTCGCAAGCATCCGTGTCCTCGGCAACGATGGCCTCGGAGTGCATCGTGCCGTAGCGGTTGATGTGTGCGATGGCCTCGTCCTCGCTTGCCACGACCTTCACGCTCATCTCGAGCGCCAGGTACTCGCGACCCCAGTCCTCCTCAGTCGCGGCGACGTAGTCATCACCCTCGGCAAGCCCGGCATCGGCGCATGCGGCGCAGGTTGCCTCGTCGCCGTGAATGAGCACGCCGTGGTCGTGCAGCACGGCCACGACCGCGGGCAAAAACGCATCGGCCACAGCACGGTCGACCAGCAGCGACTCGGCGGCATTGCACACGCCTACGCGCTGGGTCTTGGCATTAACGATAATGTTGAGCGCCTTATCAAAGTCGGCGGATTCATGCACGTAGATGTGGCAGTTGCCCGTACCCGTCTCGATCACCGGCACGAGCGACTCGCGCACGCAGCGCTGGATCAGGCCTGCACCGCCACGTGGAATGAGTACGTCGACGATGCCGCGGAGCTTCATGAGATCGCCAGTGGCCTCGCGGTCGGTGGACTCGATCATCGACACGGCCTCGCGCGGGAAGCCCTTGGCCTCGAGCGCATCGGCCAGCAGCTCGGCGATCATGGCACACGAGTGATAGGCCAGCGAGCCGCCGCGAAGAATGCAGGCGTTGCCGGTGCGGATGCAGATGCCCGCGGCGTCGGCCGTCACGTTGGGGCGCGCCTCATACACCATGGCGACCAGGCCCAACGGCACGCTCACGCGGGCGAGGTCCACGCCGCTTGCAAGCACGCGGTGGTCGAGCACGCGGCCCACGGGATCGGGCAGCTCGGCGAGCTTTTCCAGTCCGGCGGCCATGCCCTCGACGCGCTCGGGCGTCAGCAGCAGGCGATCGAGCAGTCCGGCCGAGGTGCCCGCATCGCGCGCGGCAGACATATCGAGCTCGTTGGCGGCGACGATGGAGTCGACACCGTTGCGCAGTGCTGCGGCCATGGCGCGCACGGCTTCCTGGCGCTGCTCGTTGCTCACCGTGGCAAGCGAGGCCGATGCTGCCTTGGCGGCAACGGCAAGATCATGGACATACGTGGCTATATCGACCGACATAGGCGGCCCTTTCTCCTAGAAGTTTGCAACCATGGTAGCCGATTTGTGCATGGCCTCGCCCGCGGCGGTAGAATTGGTCAACCCGAAACACCGCAACGAACGGAAGACTCACATGGCCCTCATCACTTCGTACCACGTCCCCGGCCTTTACGTCGAGGACCACAGCATCGACGTCCCCCTTGACTGGCGCGGCCTAGAGCCGATGCTCCTGGCCGTCGGCAGCACCATGCGCCGCGGCGCCATGCCGGCACCCATCGCCGGCGCGCCCGAGAGCATCAAGCTCTTCTACCGCGTGGTCTGCGCACCCGACCGCATCAACGACGACCTGCCGCTCCTTCTGTTTTTGCAGGGCGGCCCCGGCGGCGAGAGCCCGCGTCCGCTGTCACCCACAAGCGACGGCTGGATCGAGGAGGCCGTCAAGCACTTCCGCGTGGTCCTGCCTGACCAGCGCGGCACCGGACGCAGTAGCTGCGTGGACGGACGCACGATCAAGGCACTGGGTGATCGCGCAACGGCCGCCGGCGCCGATACAGCACGCTCGCAGGCGGACTTCCTCAAGCGCCACCTCGCCAGCTCCATCGTGCGCGATTTTGAGTACCTGCGCCTAGTGGGCTTTGGCGGCAAGCCGTGGGTCACGCTCGGCCAAAGCTACGGCGGTTTTTTGACGCTGAGCTATCTGTCGCTCTTCCCCGAGGGCGTGACGGCGAGCTTTACCTGCGGCGGCATTCCGCACGTGCCGGCGAGCGCAAGCGAGGTCTACGCGCACACCTTCCCGCGCATGGCCGCCAAGACGCAGCAGTATTACGACCGCTACCCCGCCGACGTCGAGCGCGTGGCAGCCCTGGCCGATGCGCTCGAGGCACAGAAGCCCGTGCTGCCCGACGGCTCGCCGATGACGGTCGAGCGCCTACAGCTCATGGGCAGCGACTTTGGCATGAAGCCGAGCTTTGAACGCATGCATTGGATTATCGATCACGCTTTTGTTGATGGCGACGGCACGCTGACCTGCGACGCCTCGGTATCTGACAGCTTCTTGATGCGCGCCTTCGAGCGCACCAACACGCGCACGAATCCGCTGTACTGGACGCTGCAGGAGTTCATATACGCCGACGGTGACACTATGCCCATTGGCTGGGCCGCGGCTGAAGAGAAGGCTCACCGCGCCGAGTTCGACACCCTCGCGCGCCCGCTCAAGTTTACCGGCGAGGCCATGTTCCCGTGGATGTTTGAGCAGATGCCCGAGCTCAAGCCCTTCAAGCCCGCGATGGATCTGCTAATGGAAGACACGAGTTGGGACAAGATCTACGACCCGCAACGCCTGGCCTGCAACGAGGTGCCGCTCCAGGCCGCGGTGTATTTCGACGACATGTACGTCGATTCGGGCCTGCAGCTCGATACGCTCAGCCGCGTGGGCAACTCGCATGCCTGGGTGACGAACGAGTTCGAGCACGACGGCCTGCACGGCAGCGTGGTGTTCAAATGCCTCTTCGACGAAGCCCTCAACCGAGGAGACCTGCGCCGGATCTTCTAGCAAAGGAGTGTCCCCACCTGCCGGCACAAAAGGAACGTCCCCAAGTGCCGGCAACGACAATGCCGCAGGAAGAGGACGGAAAGCGAAAACGCCCCTAAGCAAGCAAGGTGACGTGAAAGAGGAGGGCATTGACCTTTTGGTCATGCCCGACGATTGAACGTCAGATTGCCGCTTAGGGGCGTTTGCAGCGTCAATTGGTTAGGCAAAGACGATCAGATTATCTCGATGGATCGCCGGCTTCTCGGCCAGGTCTGCGAGCAGGCGGTTGCTGGCAATCTGGTCCTGACGGCGGCCGGCGGCAAGCTCCAGCACGTCCGAATCGGCCTCGGCGATACCGCGGGCGACGACCATACCGCTCGGGTCGCACACGTCGAGCACATCGCCCTCGGAAAACACGCCATCGACCTCGCGAATACCCACCGCAAGCAAGGAAGAGCCACGGCTTACCAGCGCCTTCGCAGCACCATCATCGACCGTCACCGAGCCATGTGCCTTGTCACCCAGCGCGATCCACAGCTTGCGCGGCGCGATGTCCAGGCGCTCAGCTGGCGGATCGAACAGCGTACCCACGCTCTCGCCGCGGGCCAGACGCACAAGCGCATCGGGCTCCTCGCCCGAGCAAATCACGCTTTGAATGCCCGCCGTCATCAGAATGCGGCTCGCGCGAATCTTGGTGATCATGCCGCCCGTGCCCACCGATGTGGAAGAATCGCCCGCCGAGGCGATAATCTTGGCATCGATCTTATGCACAACCGGGACGAACTCGGCCGTGGGGTCCTCGTGCGGATTGGCGGTGTAGAGGCCATCGATGTCCGAGAGCGTCACGCACAGATCGGCGGAAACCAGACAGCTCACAAGCGCCGCCAGCGTGTCGTTGTCGCCAAACTTGATCTCGTCGACGGTAACGGTATCGTTCTCGTTGACAACAGGCACCACGCCCAGCTCCACCAGGCGCAGCAGGGCGTCGCGTGCGTGCAGGTAGGACGTGCGGCGGGCCGTATCGTGGCGCGTGAGTAGCACGAGCGAGGTGAGCAGATCCCGTGCATGGAACTCCTCGTCGTAGGCCGACGAGATGATGCACTGACCAGCCGAGGCGCACGCCTGCAGGCTCGGCAGGTCGCCGACCGGCTTGTGGTCGAAGCCCAGCACGGGATAGCCACAGGCGATAGCGCCCGAGCTCACCACGACCAGGCGCCAGCCAAGCTCGCGCAGCGCTGCGGCCTGATCGGCAAGCCCGCCGATAAAGGCGCGGTTGACCTTGCCGTCGGCGCCCACCACCGTAGACGAACCGATCTTTACCACCATCGTTTTATAAGAAGTCGTCATACGTCAAACCAATCGAATGTTCAGCGAACGGGCGAACGGGCCGAGCGAGAAAATAATCCGTGTTCCTCCGTCCCCTTCGGATTATTTTGCCCAGGGGAAGGCCGAAGCCGCGGCCATGTTCTTGCGCACGAGCTCGTCGCGCACCTGAGCCAGGCCCTGTTCCATGCCCACCACATAGGTCTGCGGGTACAGGAAGCGCTTGAAAGCTGCGTCCAGATGATCGAGTGCCCAAGCACAGCGCTCGCGCGCGTCCTGGATGCTCTCACGCGGAGCCACCGCGCTGCCATCGCGCACGATCGGCACCAGCAGCTCGCGATACTCAAGTTCGGACACGTCGGTCACCAGGGCGGCATCATTCACGGCCACGAGGGTATTGCCGCGCGCGGCGCCCTCCCCCGCCAGATGGTCCTCGTCGTAGATCATGTCGCAGACCGGGCCGCCAAAGCCGTCGTAATAACGGCGCACGCGTTGCACACCCGGGATCGTGCGCTTGTATGGCTGCTCAGAGAGCTTGACCACCGGCGTCCATGGATCTGCCTCGCTCGCACGGCGGGCGGAAAGCTTGTACACGCCGCCCAGCGCCGGCTGGTCATAGCAGGTCGCAAGCTTGGTACCCACGCCAAAGCTATCGATGGGCGCGCCCTGGTCGAGCAGTGACTGAATCGTGTACTCATCCAGATCGTTAGAAACCGAGATCCCCACATAGGGCAGGCCCTCGGCATCAAAACGGCCACGAACATACTTGGAGAGCTTGGCGAGGTCGCCCGAGTCAATGCGAATAGCCGACAGACGCTCGCCCACCGCCTCCATCTCCTTGGCAACCGTAATGGCATGCTCGCAACCCTCGCGTACGTCGTAGGTGTCGATGAGCAGCGTACAGTTCTTGGGGCTCGACTTGGCAAAGGCGCGGAAGGCCTCGAGCTCGGAATCGAAGCTCATCACCCAGCTGTGCGCATGCGTGCCAAAGACGGGAATACCGTAGCGGCGGCCGGCGAGCACATTGGACGTAGAGGAGCAGCCGGCAACGTAGCTCGCGCGCGCGACGGCCAAGCCGCCATCGGGACCCTGAGCGCGGCGCAGGCCAAACTCGGCAACGGGACGGCCGTCCGCCGCCAGCACCACGCGCGCCGTCTTGGTGGCGACAAGCGTCTGGAACCCAACGATGTTGAGCAGCGCCGTCTCAAGCAGCTGGCACTCCAGCGCGGGGCCGGTGACGCGAACCATGGGCTCGCGCGGAAAGACGAGCTCGCCCTCGGGCACGGCGTCGATGTTTACATGCGCACGAAAATCGCGCAGGTAGTCGAGGAATCCAGGCTTGAACATCGCGCCGCCGGCCGGGGCCTGGAGCGAGGCGAGGTAGTCGATGTCCTCGGGCGTAAAGCGCAGATTCTCGACCAGCTCGGGCAGTTCGGCGGTGCCGCACATGACGGCATAGGCGCTGCCAAAAGGATGGTCGCGGTAAAACGCGGTAAAACAACCCTGCTCATTGGCCTTGCCGCTCTCCCACAGGCCCTGGGCCATAGTGAGCTCGTACAGATCGGTGAGCATTGCAATGTCGGTGGGATGCGAGATGTCGGTCAAAGCCATGGGGCGACCTTTCGGATGCGTTGTGCAGAGGTTGAGGGTTGGAAAAGGGCAGAGTGTTCGGGCATGGCACCCAGCGCGAATGGGCTAGAGCAGGCCCATGCTGGTCAGGATCGTGTAGCCCATAAAGATGACAAACGCGATGAGGGCAAGGACAATGATGATTTTTTGAGCCGGCGCCATGCCAGGGATCTCGTTCTCGCCCGTAGGCTCCTTGGAGGTAACCATGCGCTGGGCAAAGGTCATCTCGTCACGGCTCGGCTTGGGCTCGACGGACTTGGAACGAGCGACCTTTTTAGGCTGAGGTTTAGGCGCGGTGGGCGCGGGCTTCGCGGCGGCGGGCTTGGGCGCGGGGGCGACGTTCGCGGCGGCCTCCTCGGCCTTCGCACGCTCGGCACGCAGGGCGGCCAGCTCCTCACGCTCGCGGCGTGCCTCTTCCTGGGCCTCGCGACGAGCTTTCTCGGCGCGGAGCTCTTCCAACTCGGCGCGTTCCTCGGCAGACAGTGGTTGGGACTCAAGCTTGGCCATGGTACAGCCCTTTCTTTTAAAAAAAGCCGCCGACACAATGTCAGCGGCTTATCAAATCCAAGGGTGGAGACGAAGGGAGTCGAACCCTCGGCCTCTGCCATGCGACGGCAGCGCTCTCCCAACTGAGCTACGTCCCCAAGACAAGTTGATATTTTACCTACGGCTCGCCAACTGTCAACGCCCAATACCCAGTCTTTTTGGGACGCGGCTATTTTGACAACTTTTCGAGCAGGCGATCCTCTCGATGATTTTTTAATCCCCGTCCCAGAAAAATCATCGGCGAGCGCACTACTTTGCGCTGGTGAGGACGCCGGTGGTGTCGAACGCCGGGGTGAAGCTCTCGTCTACCGCTCCGCCTTCTTGCCAAAACATCGTCGTAAAGCCCAGGTCGTCGGCATGGTCGAGCACCTGCTCGTACTCCTCGCGCGTCACGGCGCGCGCCAGGTCGCCGCCTTGTTCGCACATGAGGGCATTGGGCGTGTACTGGTTCATGACCGAGATCGGCACGTCGCCCACCGTCTGCCACACCAGGTCCAACACGCGGCACGAATCGTCCGCATGCCCCGGCAGCACCAGATGACGCACGATTATGCCGCGCCTCATGAGCCCGTCCTTGTCTACCAGCTCTCCCCCGCGGCGCTCAATCTCGCGCGCCATCTGGGCCAGACCCGACACGGCCACGCGCGGGTAGTCCATAATATGAGAAAGCGACTGCGCAAGCCCGGCATCGGCATATTTAAAGTCGGTAAGCCACACGTCGACCAGATCGCCCAGCGCCGCCACGGCACTCGCGCGTTCATAGCCACTTGTGTTGTAGACGATGGGGATCGCAAGCCCGCGCGCCCGCGCCGCGGCAATCGCGGCAGGCAACAGGTGCGCATAGTGCGTCGCCGTCACCAAATTGATGTTGTTGGCACCCTGGTCCTGCAGTTCCAGCATAATCTCGACCAGGCGCTCAGGCGAAATCTCAAGGCCAAAATTGCCGGTCGAGATCTCGTGGTTCTGGCAGTAGACGCATTTGAGCGAGCAGCCGCTAAAGAAGATCGTGCCCGAACCGGCCTCGCCCGAGATAGGCGGCTCCTCCCACATATGAAGCGCCGCGCGGGCCACCTTGAGCGTGTCATCGGCACCGCATACGCCGTGCGCACCCTCGTCGCGCACCGCACCGCAACGGCGCGGACACAAATGGCAGGCGGGCGAAAAAAGTTCGGTCAACGGCGTCGGCATAAAAACATGCTCCAAAACAACGATTCAGCAGCTCAAACGTAAAGGGCCAGGCCGCGTAGACGGCTCCGTCCCTAAGGCGCCGTAATCGTCCGACACGATTTTTGTAATGTCAAGACTGGAATCGATAAAGTGCCGCTTTATGATGTAGGTATTCCGCCCCCCGCGGAGCAACTGGGTGAACCGTCGCGTTTATTTAGGGAGCCCACACAGTCGTACCTAGTACAGGTATCCTTCGTTGTTAAGGACGCTGGAACAGTCGATGAGGGCACCCACCTGTTTTAGGTGGGTTCATTTTCGTAACGTGGGGGGTGGTTTTTATTTGCCGAAAACCACCATTACAGCCCATATGGATCCCCGCCGGTATCCCGACAATCCATCGACAACATCCCAATATCTGGTAAGCGCGTGATTATCGCTGCGTGCAATTCCATGCACCCCCCTTGGTCGAGTATCATGGTTCGGCTATGCCCTTTGCGCTTAGCAACCTTTGACCTTTTCCTTCGACGCTTGGCGGTTTTTAGATTCATGGCTTCATCCCCGAGCTACATACCGTATCTATGCGTGGCAGCGGCGGCCTTTATCACGACCTTCCTCACGGTGCCCCTGGTCAAGCGCTTGGCAATTAAGCTCGACGCCGTCGACTATCCTTCTAAGCGCCGCATCAACACCAAGCCCATCCCGCGTTTGGGCGGAACGGCGGTGTTTTTGGGCCTGGTCGTTGCCTGTATTGTGCAAATCCTAGGCACCTGGTACCTGGGTTGGCCGCCCGTTTTGGTGCCCCACCCCCGTCTGCACATCAGCTACCCCATACTTGCGCTTTCTTTTACCGTCATCTTTGCGACCGGCGCTATCGACGACGTCTTCCAGCTCAAGCCCAAGCAAAAGCTAGCCGGACAGGTCCTCGCCGCGCTTATCGCCTGTATCGGCGGCCTGCGGATCGGCGTCATCGTCAACCCGTTTGCCCCCGGCGAGATCATGCTCGGATGGCTCGCCTACCCCATCACCGTGATCTATCTGGTGGCATTCACCAACATCATTAACCTCATCGACGGCCTCGACGGCTTGGCCACGGGCATCTGCGGCATCGCGTCGTTCACCATGTTTTCGATGGCCGTTCTCTCGGGCCGCATCGACGCCGCCGCGCTCTCCATTGCGCTCTTTGGCGCTTGCCTGGCCTTTTTGCGCTACAACTTCAACCCCGCAAGCATCTTCTTGGGCGACTCGGGGTCGTTGCTTCTGGGCTTTGCACTGGGCTCCATCTCGCTGCTCAACGTGAGCCGCACCGCCGCGCTCACCTCGCTTATCATCCCGCTCATCGTTGCCGGCGTGCCCATCATCGACACGTTTAGCGCCATTGTGCGCCGCAAGCGCGCCCACATTAGCATCGGGCAGGCCGACAAGGGCCACATCCACCACCGCCTGATCCAAGAGGGCTACAACCAAAAGCAGGCAGTGCTCCTCATCTACGCCTGGTGCATCATGCTTTCGGCCGGCGCCGCCGCGATTAACCAGGTCGAGGTGCCCATGCGCGTGCTCATCTTTACCGTACTCGCTATTGGCTCGGCGGCCTTTGCCAAGCACCTGCACCTGTTTGAGCCCGTGCTGCGCCACCATTACAACAAGCGCACGCACGAGGACGAGCTCGTCACCCCCGACGATCCCGCCTTTAAGCAGGAGGAGCAGGCGGCAGAAGAACGCAGGGAGGAGCGCCACCACAGGCGCTAGGGTAAGCTGCCGAGGCTGCGCCCAGGCGCCGCCGGCCAAACGCGCAGCCACGCCGCGCCCATCGCACATGCCGCCGCTCTCCCGCCCCTCGCGTACTTACGCCCCGACCCTCCAATAAACGCGTTATCATCTTGACCCATGAACATACGTTAGGAGCAATCATGCCAAACGAGAACAGCTACGAAGTCGCGCTGCAAAAGAGCAACGCCATTCGCGAGGGCCTGACCAAAACGCCCGAGAAGTTCACCATGCTCACCGGCGACCGCCCCACCGGCCGTCTGCACCTGGGCCACTACTTCGGTACCCTCAAGGGCCGTGTTGAGCTGCAGAACATGGGCGCCAAGACCAACGTGCTCATCGCCGACTACCAGGTCATCACTGACCGCGACACGACCGAGCACATCCAGGACAACGTGTACAACATGGTCATGGACTACCTTGCCTGCGGCATCGATCCCGACAAGACCATGATCTACGCGCACTCCGCCGTGCCCGCCGCCAACCAGCTCATGCTGCCGTTCCTGTCGCTGGTCTCCGAGGCCGAGCTGGCGCGCAACCCCACCGTCAAGGCCGAGATGGAGGCCTCGGGCCACGAGCTCACCGGCCTTCTGCTCACCTACCCGGTGCATCAGGCCTGCGACATCCTGTTCTGCAAGGGCAACGTCGTGCCCGTCGGCCGCGACCAGCTGCCGCACATCGAGCTAACCCGCACCATCGCCCGCCGCTTTAACAACCGCTACGGCAAGGTGTTCCCCGAGGTCGACGCGCTGCTGTCCGAGACCCCGCTGCTGCCGGGCCTGGACGGTCGCAAGATGAGCAAGAGCTACGGCAACGCCATCAACATCTCGATGACCGCCGAGGAAACGGCCAAACGCATCAAGAAGAGCCAGACCGACTCCGAGCGCATGATCACGTTCGATCCCGAGAACCGCCCCGGCGTGTCTGGCCTGCTTTCAACAGCCGCCATCTGCACCGGCCGTTCCGAAGTCGAGATTGCCGAGGAGATTGGCATGGGCGGCTCCGGCCAGCTCAAGAAGTACGTGACCGAGGCCGTCAACGAGTACTTCGTACCTATCCGCGAGCGTCGCCAGCGCTACGAGAACGATCTGGACTATGTGAAGGACGTCCTGCATGAGGGCAACCGTCGCGCCAATGAGATCGCCGAGCAGACCCTGGCCGAGGTTCAGGACGCCATGGGCATGGTGTACTAGACCGATTTGCTGGCTTGAGCTTTCGATTGCTTTAGGGCGGGCGCTACGGCGTCCGCCTTTTTTGGAGCCGGACCGCTTCGGCTCTACCCATTGCACTCCCCCGATAAACAGGAACAGGCCCGCTGACAGTTAGTTGCCAGCGGGCCTGTTCCCGAAGTACACCGTTGAATCGCACAGAGGGGAGGAATGCGAATCAAACTCAACAGGGCGGGCTTTTTCATCGCCTATTGCCTGCTCCGTTGCTGAAACCAATATAGTTCACCGTGGTTTACTTTCTAGCGTCAAACTATCCCAACACACCTTCTCCATAAGTTAGCCCAGGTAAACCTGCAACGGGAAACCACCACAAAGGGGACAGGCACCTTTGTGGTGGTTTTGACCACGGCAGAGCTGTTAGAGTCCGGCAGGCCAGCGACAGGCGGCCAGATCAACATGCATGGGGTCGGCAAACGTCACGCCCTCCCCCAGCAGAAGCTCACGTTGAGCATCGGGCCCGCCAAAGGCAAAGCCCTCACAGATACGGCCGTCGGCAAACACCACGCGGTGACAGGGAATCTCGCCGGGGCGCGGATTGCTATGCAGGGCATACCCCACGTACCGCGCACTTCGTGGGCGACCGGCAAGCAGCGCCACCTGACCATACGTGGCGACCATCCCCTCGGGGATCTGCTCGACCACCTCGTACACCCGCTCAAAAAAGCCCTCAGACGCCATTGCTCGCTCCCTTCCACCCGGAATAGCATAAACCACCACAAAGGTGCCTGTCCCCTTTGTGGTGGTTTTGGCAGGTGGGCTAGTTAACGGGCTGGAAGAAGGCTACGGCTACGGCGCCGGGGCCTACATGGGTGCCGATGGTGGCGCCGATGGTGTGAACGGGCAGTTCGCCCTCGGTGTGGCCAGCCCACAGTGCCGCGCTGTCCTCGATATACTTCTTGAGCACCGCATCCGAAAGGCCCGTATAGCCGAGCGCCAGCGGCATGGAAAAGTCGATGCCGCCCGCCTTTTCGACCTTCTGGTTGAGCAGGTTACGTCCGTTCTTGGAACCGCGCGCCTTGCCCAGCTGCACGATCAGACCGTCCTCGGCAGCCACCACGGGCTTTACGTTGAGCAGCGTACCCACGGCACCGGCCGCAGCAGACAGGCGACCGCCGCGCACCAGGTACTCCAACGTCTCGAGCAGGCCGATGACGACCACGCGGTCGCGCACGGCCTCGACAGCCGCCGCAACCTGAGCCGCGCCCTGGCCCTCGTCCACCAGGCGCAGCGCATACTCGACCAGCACGCGCTCGCCCAAGGTCACGTTATTGCTGTCCACGACGAACATGTCGCCGCCCGGCGCCTCGGCAAGTGCCGTACGAGCACTCTGGTTGGTGCCCGAGAGTTTGGCTCCCACGGTAATAATCACGGCCTCATCGCCGGCCTCACGCGCTTCGGCAATCGCCTGCGAAAAGGCGTACGGGTTGACCTGACCGGTCTTGGGCAGCTCATCGCGCTCCACAAGCATCTCGTAAAAGCGCTGGTGATCGATGTCGACGCCATCCATATACACATCGGTGCCAAAGGTGACGGACAGCGGCAGAACACGCAGAGCGGGGTGCTCCGCCGGCGACATATCGCTTGCGGAATCGGTAATAATGCGGACGGACATAACGAATCCTTTCTTGCGCAGGTCTCGCGCAGGGAATTTTGACAGCAATGTCCCGGCACGGCGTACGCGCTCAAACGGGACGATGCAGTTCTTGGCTGAAAGCTAGCGCCAGCGCGGCCCTAGATCTCGCGCAGGGTGTTGAGGATCGTGCGCAGCGATGCATACATCTGCTCGCGCTGCTCCACGCCCATGGCCTTGCCGGTGGTATCGAGCACCTCGCGAATGATGCGATCGGCCTCGCTCATGCTCTCGCCGCCCAGGGCAGTCAGGCGCACCGGAGCACGATACTTGACGGCCGCATCACCCGAGTCGTCAACCTCGACGTAGCCGCCCTCCTCCAGATGTGCCAGTGTGCGCGAAACGGCGGCACGGGTAACGCCGGCCATGCGGGCGAGGTCGGCGCCAGTCAGGCCGTCCTTGCTGCGCTCAAGATAGTACAGGCACATAACGTCGGAGCCCTTGAGGCCCAGCCTTGCGCCTTCGGACGTCTTGATACGCTGAATCTCCTTGTAGAGGCCGCTGATCAGTCCGACAAAGTCCTCAAAACGTGTCTCGTCGTTCTGCTGCATGGTGACGACCGCCTTTCGCTTACATGATGCTAACGGGTAAACATCTTAGCCGCACAAGGCAACACCCGTACCCAAATATCCCATTTGTTAACCCATCAACATAAAAACCACCACAAAGGGGACAGGCACCTTTGTGGTGGTTTGGGGCATCGAGTTTGATCCGCAGACTTCGCTACAGCCCCACGCAAGGATTGTCGCGGGTCACAAGCGTTTTAACGACAACCGTCGCTCCCAGATAGCGCTCGAGCAGCTCGGCTAAGCGATCGATCGCGGCCTGGCAATCCCCCATCCGCTCGGGCTCCACGCACTCAATCGCCAGGAAAGCATCGGCCGAATCATCGGACAACGCCGTTCGAACGCCATCGCGCCAGTTCCAGCAGCGGCATACGGCGCCCGCATCATCGATGTAGGCGAGCTCGCCGGGCAGCGTCGGGTCATCTGTCTCCTCGCCAAGCGGCAGAAATGAATCGCCACCGTCGGTCACCTTCAGGCAAAGGTCTCCCTCAATCGCGTGCAAATCCTCGCCGCCTACGGGCAGCGCGTAGGACAGCGACACCGTGTTGTAGATGTCCACCGCGGGCGTAATGTGGCCCACCGGCTTTCCTTTGAGCACGCGCTTGAGCAGGTTCTCAATTGAGCAACGCGCGCCCTTCTTGGTCTTGAATAGGCGATATGCCTCGCGCCATGCCTTAACCGGCGCATTCTCGCTGATGGTATCACTCGTCAGGTGACGCTCCGCATCGATATTGGCGCGGTCGAGCAACGCGGCAATCGCATCAACGTCCTCTTGAGGAATCTGAGCCGCGGGCTTCATGCCCTTTACGACCACAACACCGACAGCCGCCTGCGGAAATAGCTCCCAAAACGAATCCTCGGCAACGAAACTCTTCATGTGCTCTCCCTTCATAGCATGCGCCCGAGCCCGGGTGCCTAAACAAAAAGCGCCCTTACGACGGCCACCTTCAAAGTCCTACGGTGCCGCCACAAGAGCGCTTACGCTGCCCCCATCCGGAGAAGGGGGCGATATGTCAGGCGTATTGTAACCCGAGTCATTCGCCCAAGCAAAACCGCCACAAAGGTGCCTGTCCCCTTTGTGGCGGATATGGACTCGCGGCGACGCTAGTGTCGGAGTCCCAGCAGGCCGCGGCCGCGATGACGGGCGTCGGCGTGCACCTGAGCGTGCGGACCGGCGGCCTTCACGGACTCGGGCAGGTGCGAGTACTTCTTCTCGAAGTTCTCCTCGAACATCACGGCCAAGTTGTGCGCCGCCTCGTCGTAGCGCGCGGTGCTCTGCCAGTACTGGCGCGGCACCAGGATGCCGTCGGGCACGCCGTGGCACGTGGTGGGAATGTCAACGTTAAAGATATCGTCATGCACGAATTCGCTGTCCTCGATGGTACCGTCGAGGGCGCGGGCCACCAGGGCGCGCGTGTAGGCAAGCTCGATGCGATGGCCCACGCCGTAGCCGCCGCCAATCCAGCCGGTGTTGACCAGGTACACACGCGTGCGGCCGTCGGCGATGCGCTCACCGAGCATCTTGGCATAGACCATGGGGTCGAGCGGCATAAACGGCTCGCCAAACAGCGAAGAGAACGTGGGCGTGGGCTCGGTGACGCCGACCTCGGTGCCGGGGATCTTGGCCGTAAAGCCCGTCACAAAGTGATACATGGCGGCGTCGGCCGTCAGGCGCGAGATGGGCGGCAGCACGCCAAAGGCGTCGCAGGTCAAAAACAGCACGACGCTCGGAGTGGTGCCCATGCCCTTGGTCCACGCGTTGGGAATGTGCTCCACAGGGTAGGCCACGCGCGTGTTGTGCGTGACCGAGACGTCATCGTAGTTGGGCTTGCGGCTCTCGTCGAGCACCACGTTTTCGCAGATCGCGCCAAAGCGGACGGCGCTGAAGATCTCAGGCTCGTGGAACGCGTCCAGGCCCTCGCATTTGGCGTAGCAGCCACCCTCGATGTTGAAGATGCCCATGTCGGACCAACCGTGCTCGTCGTCGCCGATCAGCAGCCGCGTGGGGTTGGCCGAAAGCGTGGTCTTGCCGGTGCCCGACAGGCCAAAGAACACCGCGGTCTCGTGCGTGACGGGATCCATACTGGCCGAGCAATGCATGGGCAGCACGTCGTCCTCGACGGGCAGCAGGTAATTCATGACGCTGAAGATGGACTTTTTGATCTCGCCGGAGTAGCCGGTACCCGCGACCAAAATCACGCGCTCCTGGAAGTTGATGACCACGGCGGCGCTGGAGTTGAGGCCCTTGATGGCGGGATCGCACTGGTAGCCCGGCGCGGCGAGCACACAGAAGTCCGGCTCGCCGGTGCGTGCGATTTCACGGGCAAGCGGGCGGGCGAGCATCTGCTTAATAAAGAGCGCCTGGCTGGCACGCTCGCAGGCGACAAGCAGACGACGCGTATGGTTGCGGTCGGCACCGGCCATACCGCGAGTGACGAACACGTCGCGCTCGTTGAGATAGTCGACGATGCCGGCCTTGATGGCCTCGTAGCTCTCGACAGACAGCGGGCGGTTGACGGCACCCCAGGCAATCTTGTCGTGAACATCGGGGGTGTCAACGATAAAGCGGTCATTAGGCGAGCGGCCAGTGCGCCCCCCCGTCTCGATCACCAGCGCGCCGTTGGAGGCCATACGACCTTCGTTGCGACGGATGGCGTGCTCGACGAGCTCGGCTGCCGGCAGGTCGACCAGCAGGCGGGGCTGGTTCTCGGCAGGATCTTCGACCAACGTAATGCCAAAGTTGGACAGAACTTCTGCAGGGGTAATACCTGGCATGGGGCCTCCTTTAAAAGCGCGACACGTGGACGAGGCGCGCACTTTACTCACGTAAAGCCCGTTGTACCCGATATGCAAAAACGTTTTTGCGGCAACGGCGAAGCGCCCGCCCAACGGTCAAAAATCGCACGCAAGCGGCCTAGTCGTTAGGGACACTCTTGAACAGGCAACAACCAAGGAGCGACCCCGGATGCCGGCACTTAGGGACGTTCCCAAAGTGCCGGCACATAAGGAACGTCCCCAAATGCCGTCTACTGAATGGCGCCGCCGAAATTATCGAACAACCTGTTCAAAAACACGAACGAACACCGTCGCGTCTATACTAGAGCGCAGCAATAGAAAGGACTCCGCTTTGAGCATCACGCCCATCGATAGCATTCGCCGCGCCATCGCCCGCCGCAATGGCGTCGCCGACCCCGCCGTAGCGGGCAGCGGCACCGCAAGGGCCCAGGGCGGACGCATCGAGAATGGCCTGTTCCCCGCCTCCCACACGGCCGAAGAGCTCGCGCGCATCCAGGAGCTGAGCCAGCGCAACGCCGGCGGCCCCGACAGCAGCCAGGCCACGCGCCGTCGCCGGCGCGAACGCGATCGGGAGCCCGGCCCCGTCCGCCGCATGGTCAACGCTTGGTGGAACCGTCTGCTCGGTGCCGTCTACGGCGGCGGCTTCTCCATGCAGGAAGCGGAATACGAGGAGCACGCCACCAGTCGCGACTATCTTTGGAACACCCTCGGCACCGCCGTGTGGGGCTTGGCATTTCCGCTGCTCACCATCGTGTCTACGCAGCTCGTGGGCGCCGAAGAAGCAGGCAAATTCTCCATCGCCTTTGTCACCGGCACGCTCATCATGATCGCGTGCAACTACGGCGTGCGCAATTTCCAGGTCTCGGACATCGACGAAAAGACGTCCTTTGCCTCCTACCAGCTCAACCGCTGGCTTTGTGGAGCGCTCGCCCTAGGCTGCGGCCTCATGTACAGCAGCGCCCGCGGCTATGACGCGCAGATGGCGACGATCGGCCTGGGCGTCTACCTGTATAAGGTCATCGACGGCGTCGCCGACGTGTACGAAGGCCGCCTGCAGCAGGCCGACAAACTCTACTTGGCTGGAATGAGCCAAACGCTACGCTCCGTCGGCGTCATCGCGGTCTTCAGCGTGGCGCTGTTCCTCACGCGCAGCATGCCCATCGCGGCCATGGCCATGGGCATCGCCGCGATCGCCTCGCTCGTGCTGGTCACCGCGCCGCTCGCCCTGCTCGAGACCGAAAAATCGCGCCGCGTGAGCCTTCGCGAGGTCGGCCACCTGTTTGTCCAGTGCGCTCCACTCTTTGGTGCACTGTTCTTGTTCAACCTTATCGAGAGCATGCCCAAGTTTGTGATGGAAGGCACGCTGGCATACAAATATCAGCTGTACTTTAATGCCCTGTTCTTTCCGGCGCAGGCTATTTTGCTGAGCATTGGATTTATCTATAAACCGCAGCTCCTGCGCTTGTCGAGCATTTGGGCTAATCCTCGCAAGCGTCGTCGCTTTGACCTGATTATTGTTGCCGTTATGGCGCTGATCGTGGTCATCACCGGCATGTGCGCCGCATTTATGGCAGGTCCCGGTATTTCCCTCATGAGCTTTATGTACGGCCTCAGCTTTGAACGCTACCGTACGCTGGCGCTGCTGATGGTCGTCGCCGGCGGCGTCACCGCGGCCATCGACTTTATCTACGCCATCATCACGGTGCTGCGCCACGCTGGAGACGTCACCAAGATCTACCTGATCTGCTTCGCCGTAAGCGTGGTGCTGCCGGTGATCCTGATTAAGCTGCTGGGTCTGATGGGCGCCGTGGTGAGCTACCTAGCCATCATGGCCCTACTCCTGGTGCTGCTGATAATCGAGTACGCCCACATCCGCCAACGCATCGAGCGCGACCGCAACCCGTACGGCGTCTAATTGGCGCAATGGGGGGTCTCGTTGCGGACGATTTGCGACACGCAAAACTAAGTGAGTAGACTTTTGCCGAATCCCTGACCACACCGGCAAAACACAAGTCAGTGACCTGCGGTTTTGTTGAGGCAAATTTGCCGGCTGCTCGGCATTTCCAAAAAAGTCTACTCACTTAGCCAGCGGGCAGCCAAAAAAGAACCGTCGCAACGTCGTTTGACTCCGTTGCGACGGTTTTTCGAGCATTTTCGCACTGCCGAGGACGCAGACGTTCCTCATTTCTCGCGCTTACCGAGCAAGAAGGCGCTATTCTCCGAAAGTAGTCAAAAAAGCTCCGTCCCAAATTAGCTACCCTTTGCACCGATTATTCGCCTGGGTTGATATTCGCGTAGAACTCCGCGCCATCATCCAGGCGCAGGATCCCGACGCGGCCGAACTCGGAGCCGGTGGCGGCGGCGCAGTCGATATCGATACGATCGGGCACGCCGGCGGTATCCTCGCCACCCAGGCGCACAATCTGCCCGCGGCCCGACTCCTCATCAAGCCCCGCCAGGCCGCCAACCTCGCAATAGCGCCCAAGCGACACCGTGGGCGTGTGGCCGCTCACCACGACCGGACCCTCGCCCTCGGCAGAAAGCAGTCCCGTCGGCGCATCCCAATAGCCGTGACGAATCCACAGCAGGTCATCGGACGACTGCACCGCGAGCATCTGCTGCAGCAGCTCGCGATCGGCACCCACCGCTCCGACGCCATCGGCACAATCGACGCCATGCTCAAGTAAAAACGCGCGCGCCGCCTTCATCTCGATTCCAGCATGTACCAGCAGATACGGGCGCTCCTCGGTCTCGGCCACCGCGTAGAGCGGCAGCGCGGCCATCCATCGCACGAGCTCCTCGTATGCCTCAAATTCCATGTCGTTGAGCTGCTCGCGCGTCGTCCAGCCACCGTTGATATCCCAGGTCTCGGCATCGAGCGGATCCTGGCCAATGATGGCATCGAGCATGATCTGCTCGTGATTGCCCTTGAGAACGCGGGCGTTAGGCAGCGAGCGCACGAGCTTAATAACGCCGACCGGATCGGGCCCGCGATCGATCATGTCGCCCAGCACGTACAGCGTGTCGTCGGACGTCAACGAGATCTTAGACAGGGCCTCGTCAAGCGCATGCACGTGTCCGTGAGCATCAGATGTCACATAGATCGCCATGGAACGCCTTTCCCTACCTTGCGACCGAAGCCCGGAACCGCAACTAAAACTTCAAGTTGAACTTAAACGTTACCCATTGTACTCCGTTGCAATAAAGCTGGAAAGGGTTTCCGAGCAGAGGCAAAGACGGCAGCCGTCTATGACGATATCGCGCACGCCCGCAATCTAACCCCATAAACCCACCATCTTTGGGTACAAATAACCGCAGGCAACTGACCGTGCCACGCCAACCACCCAGGAGCGGACACCATCCATGAACCAGATCCTTCTCTTTATCGGCCTCGTCATTATTCTGTGTCTGACCATCAAACCCGTCGGCAAAAAGCTCCCCTTCCCCACCCTGCTCATCTTTATCGCACTCGGCATGCTGCTGGGCGTCAACGGTCCGGCGCACATCGACTTTAGCGACTATGCGCTCACCGAAACCGTCTGCAGCACGGCGCTGCTGTTCATCATGTTCTACGGCGGCTTTAACACCAATATCGACCGTGCCAAACCCGTTGCCGTGCCCGCGGTACTGCTGAGCACGCTCGGCGTCGTCATCACTGCCGGCATTACGGGTGCGTTTGCGCACTTCGTGCTGGGTTTTGACTGGATTGGTGGCCTGCTGTTGGGATCGGTCGTGGCATCCACCGACGCGGCCAGCGTCTTTAGCGTGCTGCGCGAGCACAGCCTGTCGCTGAGGGGCGGCACCGACTCGCTGCTCGAGGTCGAATCGGGCTCCAACGACCCCGTCGCCTACATGCTCACCGCCGTGCTCGCCACACTCGCGGCCGGCGGCGACATTAACATCCCCGTGCTGCTGGCCAAGCAGATCATCCTAGGCGTGGGGTTGGGTCTTGCCATCGGCCGGGCATCCAGCCGCCTGATAGAGCGCGCACGCGCAACGGCCGAGGGCGCGCAGACCATCTTCTTGTTCGCGGTGGCCATCGTGGCCTACGCGCTGCCGAGTTACCTGGGCGGCAATGGCTTTTTGGCCGTGTACCTGGCCGGTATTGTGCTGGGAGCCAGCGACATTACCGGCAAGGTCGAGATGGCGCACTTCTTCGATACCCTCACCGAAATGGCCGAGATGACCATCTTCTTCTTGCTGGGCCTGCTCGTGACGCCCGCACGCCTGCCGCAAATGCTGCTACCGGGTCTGGCGCTCATGGCGTTTATGCTCTTCGTGAGCCGCCCCATCGCCGTTGGCGTGCTGCTGGCGCCCTTTAAGACGAACCCTCGCCAGGTAGCGCTCATAAGCTGGGCGGGTCTGCGCGGCGCGGCTTCGGTCGTATTTAGCCTCTTTGCCGTGGTGACCGGTATTCCCGGCGGTCACGACCTATTTGACCTGGTGTTTGTGATTGCTGTGTCGAGCATTGTGGTGCAGGGCTCGCTGCTGCCGGCGGTGGCAAAGAAGCTCGACATGATCGACGCGGAAGGCGATGTGCGCCGCACCTTTAACGATTACCGCGACGAGGACGGTATGTCGTTCGTCAAGCTCAAGGTGGGCGCGGGCCATCCGTTTGCCGGACGCTCGCTCGCGGATATTGGCAGTGCGACGGACATGCTCGTGGTCCTGGTGCTGCGCGACGGGGCGCATCCGGTACTGCCCAATGGCGACACCGTGATCCAGGAAGGCGATCTGCTGGTGATGGCCGCCCCAACGTTCGAAGAGCGTGCCGAGGTTACGCTGCGCGAGGTCACCGTGACTCCTCACGGTCGCCTGGCTGGTCAGCGCCTGCGCGATGTGCCGCAAGGCAAGCATCCGTTTATTGTAGTGATGCTCAAGCGCGACGGCCAAACGATCATTCCCGATGGCAACACCCTAATATACGCCGGCGACGAAGCCGTCATCGCCACGCTCGCGTCGTAGTGACCAGGGGTTAGCTAATTTGCGACGAAGAAATCAAGCGCCTAGAGAACCTCATGCCTTCGCTCGCAGATTTGGATTTGCCCGAGAAGTAAAGCACCCCTCCCCCATGTAACCATCCTGTAAATCATAGCGGCGCACTCGAGTTTTACCGTGATGCGGTCGCGCCTGACGCTGCACTGTGCTAAAGTATCCCGAACGTTCAAACGACTACGAGGGGAACTAGAAGATGGCACGTGTGCACAACTTCTCAGCTGGCCCGGCCGCGCTGCCTACCAGCGTGCTCGCCGAGATCGCCGACGAGATGATGGACTACCACGGTTGCGGCATGTCCGTGCTCGAGATGAGCCATCGATCTAGCATGTACCAGCAGATCATCGACGACGCCGAGGCAACCCTGCGCCGCCTGCTGAGCATCCCCGATAACTACCGTGTTCTGTTTTTGCAGGGCGGCGCCACGCTGCAGTTTGCGGGCATCCCGATGAACCTCATGCGCCGCGGCCGCGCCGGCTACGTCGTGACCGGCAACTTCGCCAACAAGGCGTACAAGGAAGCCGCCAAGTACGGCGAGGCCGTGCTGCTCGCGAGCTCCGAGGACGCCAATTTCGACCGCATTCCCGCCATGGCCGACATCAACGCGCGCATTGCCGCCGAGGCCGCGGACGGCGGGCTCGACTACGTCTACATCTGCCAGAACAACACCATCTTCGGCACCATGTTCCACGAGCTGCCCGATTGCGGCGATGTGCCGCTGGTCGCCGATGTCTCGAGCTGCTTTTTGTCGCAGCCGCTCGACGTCGAGCGCTACGGACTCATCTACGCCGGCGCTCAGAAAAACGCCGGCGCCGCGGGCGTGACCGTGGTCATCGTGCGCGACGATCTCATCGCAGATGGCCCCGCCTTTGCGCAGACGCCGCAGTACATGGACCTTAAGACCCAGACCGCCAAGGGCTCCATGCTCAACACGCCTAACACCTTTGGCATCTACGTATGCGGCAAGGTGTTCCATTGGGTGGAGCAGACCGGCGGGCTCGCAACCATGGCCGAGCGCAACTGGGCCAAAGCCAACCTGCTCTATGACCTGCTCGAGCACAGCGAGCTGTTCCATGGCGCCACGCAGGCCGACAGCCGCTCCATCGCCAACGTCACCTTCCGCACCGGCGACGCCGAGCTCGACGCGGCCTTTGTCGCAGGCGCGGCCAAGCACCAGATTCAAAACGTCAAGGGCCATCGCCTGGTGGGCGGCATGCGCGCCAGCGTCTACAACGCCGTAACCATGGAAGACGTGCAGGCACTTGCCTCGTACATGAAGGACTTCGAAGCGCAGCATAGTTTGAGTCCGCGATCTAACTAGCCCGCAACGCGCGGGCCGACCAGCCATCTCAAACCACCCTGTTTAGATCAAAACCTGCTAAGGAGTTTTTCCATGCGTAAGATTAAGACTATCGACGACATCACCAAAGACGGCAAAGTCGAGTTTGGCGAGGGCTACGAGTTTGTGGGCACCGCCGAGGAGGCCGACGCCATCCTGATGCGCTCCACCGACCTGCACGGCTACGAGCTGCCCGAGGGCATCCGCGCCATCGCCCGCTGCGGCGCCGGCGTCAACAACATCCCCGTCGAGGAGTACGCCAAGAAGGGCGTCGTCGTCTTTAACTCCCCCGGTGCCAACAGCAACGCCGTCAAGGAGCTCGTCCTGGGCATGCTGGTGCTTTCGAGCCGCGGCGTCGTGCAGTCGATGAACTGGGTGCGCAACAACGCCGACGACCCCGAGATTCAGGTCGATGCCGAAAAGGCCAAGAAGGCCTTTGTGGGCCGCGAGCTCAAGGGCAAGCGCATCGGTGTCATCGGTCTGGGCAACGTGGGCTCCAAGGTCGCCAACGCCTGTGTCGATCTGGGCATGGACGTCTACGGCTACGACCCGTTCATTTCCGTCGAGCACGCATGGGTGCTGAGTCGTGAGGTGCAGCGCGTGGGCACGCTCGAGGACCTCTGCCGCGGCTGCGACTACCTCACCGTGCACGTGCCCAGCAAGGCCGATACCATCGGCATGATCAGCACCGAGCAGATCGACCTGCTGGCCCCGGACGCCGTGCTCATCAACTACGCGCGCGAGACCATCATTGACGAGGACGCCGTCGACGCCGCCCTGCGCGCGGGCAAGCTCAGCTGGTTTAGCTGCGACTTTGCCACGCCCAAGACCGTCAAGATGCCCAACACGTTTATCACCACGCATTCGGGCGCCGGCACCGGCGAGGCCGAGGCCAACTGCGCCGACATGGCCATCAGCGAGCTCAAGGATTACCTGGAAAACGGCAACATCGCGCACAGCGTCAACTACCCCGCCTGCAGCATGGGCAAGGCGCGCGCCGCAAGCCGCATTGCCTGCCTGCATGCCAACGTGCCCAACATGATCGGCCAGATCACGGCCATTCTCGCCAAGGACAACGCCAACGTGCAGCGCATGACCAACGAGTCCGCTGGCGAGAACGCCTACACCATGTTCGACACCGATGAGCACCTGGACGGCAGCACGATCGAGGCACTTAAGCAAATTCCGTCGATGTATCGTGTGCGCGTGATTAAATAGCGCCGGCGCCAATCCTGCCAGACAGACCACGAAGCCCATTCGGCCCCCGTTTTCACGAAACGGGGGCCGATTTTGTTGCTCCGGACGACTTTAAAATGATACCCAGAACAAGTTTTTTCAGATAATCGATAGTGAGGCTCAAGTCGCTAAGCACACCCGCTTTGATAAACAGCTTTATCAGGGACTTTAGTAGGTAAAAATCGATCTCTATGTGCCGAATGTAAGTTGACTGTCCATTTTCCGAAACAACTTATTCTAGATAGCATTTTTAAGGCCCCTCCAAGGCGAAATATAAGTCTTTTTGTGACCAAAACTCTAGTCCGCGCGACCGTTTTCCACCCGCGCGGCTACATTCCTGCCCAATCGATAAAAATCTCCTCACGAAGCCGCCGTTCGAGCTCCTGCTGTCGCGGCGTCTTGTCTTTCAGCGGCACATCGAGATAGGACATGATGAGCTCCATCACCACGCGGAAGGCATCGGAGTCGGCCAGCTGACCATAGGTCATCAGAATGACGGGGTATCTCATCGCTTGCAGCGCCGTCGTTCGATCGGAGTCCGAAATCTTGGATTCAATGGATCCGTGAATGGCTTTACCCTGGCATTCAACCAGACACTCTCGGCTGCCGTCCTTATTTGCCAGCAGGATATCGGCATAGCGCCTATCAAGCCCCGAAATCAGGCGGGCGCTGTGCGTCAAGCGACTCTCGACGTTATTGGTAAGGCGCAGCCCTTCGCCGCCGCGCAACCTCGTAAGGCCAAACAGCATCGAAGCCTGGACCTCGAGCGGCGATGCCGCCACCCCCGTAATGCATTTCGCGGCTCGTATGAACGATTTAGCGCCGCGGAGCCCCCGGACCTTATCGACGAACTCTGTAAGCTCAGAGAGCTCGATCAAGGGAGGTCGTTTCCACAAGTCCGTTGGATTCCCCGAGACATCCTTTACGTTTTCCCAGCCCGACCGTGCGTCACTCCATCGGCTCCCATATGCCTGCTCAAGTGCCGACTTTACCTGAGGCGCAATCTTGCACACGGCAAAGGTGCCGCACATCTCATACATGCACATGATTAAACGCTCGTTTGAGACCGAGGAAGCCAGGGTCAGCAGGGTAAAGAGCGGGGACGCGACATCGAGGCCAAACTCTGTCTGTCGCATGGAATCAAACGGCCTCTCCCCGTTCCAAACATGCCTGACAATGCGATCGCCCTTACGTCCGCAGCTGCCCTGCGCCAACACGTGTAACGGGGTGCCCAGGAAATGCGTGACGAGCGGATGCTCACATAGGTGCTCCCTGCGCGGATCGTCCGCAGAATCGGGCAGGTCCGGCATTATTGCCAAGACCTGTGGAGGTATCCGGTGATACCGAAAGGCAGATATGTCGCACAGCATGTCGTCCATGAAGGGTACGTACCCACCGCGTCGTTTGTGAACCCGCTCGGACGGCAAACGCGCTGGCTCGGCCTGCGAACGGTAAATACTGCCACGCCCACGTCGCGGATCTCTCAGGAGGCTTACAATCGGTTTGGAAAGCAAACTGATTGTGAGGTTGCATATGGTTGATGAGGATTTTGCCTGGCGGCTTGCGCAGGAGCTCGTGCGGATCGACAGCTCAGACCCGGGCGCGTATGAGGATGAAATTGAGCGCTTCATTAAGAGGCTCATTGAGCAGCAGCTGGCACAACTTGATAGTTCTGCGCTCGATGCCGTGCAGATTGAGGAGCTCGAAGTGCTGCCCGGGCGCCGCAACCTTAAAGTCACCGTGCCGGGCCAAAGCGACGAGCCGCGGCTGATCTATATCTGCCACATGGATACCGTCACCTTGGGCGATGGCTGGGACGCAGACATCGAACCGCTTGGGGCGGTTGTGCGCGACGATAAACTCTATGGCCGCGGTGCCTGCGATATGAAGGGTGGCCTGGCCTGCGCCATTGCCGCACTGGTCCATACGCTCGAGCGCGTGGCGGCGGATGGCGCGCTGCCACGCCGCGGCTTTTCGCTCATCTGCTCGGTCGACGAGGAAGACTTCATGCGCGGCTCAGAGGCCGCGATCGATGCTGGCTGGGTCGGCTCGCGCGAATGGGTGCTGGACACCGAGCCCACCGACGGGCAGATCCAGGTGGCGCACAAGGGTCGCACGTGGTTCGAGATCGAGATGGCCGGCGTCACGGCTCATGCAAGCCAGCCTTGGAAGGGCGCCGACGCCGTCGCCGCCATAGCCGAGGTCGTGTGCTCGCTTCGTCGCACGTTTGCGACGCTGCCTTTACATGAGGAGCTGGGGCCATCGACCATCACGTTTGGACAGATCGAGGGTGGCTACCGTCCCTATGTCGTGCCCGACCACGCTAAGGTCTGGGTCGATATGCGCCTGACCCCGCCGACCGATACGGCCGCCGCGACGCGCATGGTAGAGCAGGCCATTGTCGCCGCCGAAGCCGCGGTCCCAGGCTGCCATGGAAGCTATACCGTGACAGGCGACCGCCCCGCCATCGAGCGCGATCCGGCCTCTCCCCTTCTAGCTGCGCTCAAGTGCACAGCAGACGATGTGACGGGCACGGACACGACCGTCGGCTTCTTTACCGGCTACACCGACACTGCCGTCATTGCCGGCAAGACAGGCAACCGCAATTGTATGAGCTACGGCCCCGGCTCGTTGGCGCTCGCGCACAAGCCCAACGAGTATGTGCCCCATGCCGATATCGTTCGCTGCCAAAACGTGCTCATCGCGCTTGCCGATAACACGCTCTGGGACGCAAGCGGCCAAGTTGGGGCATAATAAGCCGCGAACAAACCGACTCGCGCGTTAGGACCGCCCATGAAAGCACTTCCGTTTCCCTGCATCCGCCCAGCTCAGGACCGCGTGCTCGAGGCGCTGCCTGCGATGGGCGGTATCCTGAGCGGCAACGACGCCCTGCGCGGCGCCATTGCTGACGGCCTAATGCTCAAGGATCCAGGCGCGGCGTATTACGTGTACGAGTGTTCGGGAGAGCTGGGACGCGTGACGGGCGTTGTGGCAATTTGCCCGGTTGGTGTACTGACGGACGACAACGCGTCCTCCGCAGATGCGGCCGCAGCCGCCCGCGCAATCGCCGAGCTTAAGGTGCAGCCTCGCCCTGTAACGCTCGCCTACGAAGCCTCGCCCGTCATGGATATCATCCTCGGCGCCGCCAAAGAAGGCGCGTCGCTCTATGCCGTCACCGACCCCGCCGGCATTACGCACCGTGTGTGGGAGGTCAAGCGCGAGGACGCCGTTGCTGCCATCCGTGCCATGCTCGATCAGGCACCCGACCCCGTGTTCGCCGGTGACTCCGCCTATGCCGCCGCACTGGCTGGGGCATCGCAGATTCTGGCCGATGAGGCCCGTGCCGCCGGAACGCACACCGGCAAAGAGCCGTTCAACTTTGCCGTAGCTGCGCTCTTCCCCGCCGCGCAGGTCAGCGGCGGCGCGCCGCAGGTTCCGACGGGTCTGCTCACTCACCAGATCTCACGGTTCTAGCGGACTCAAACGCGAAGCTGGAAAACCCAGCATCCAAACAAACAAGGGGCGGGGATGCAATGCCCGTGCATGCATCCCCGCCCCTTTCGCATCAAACAATTTCGCCGGCAAACCGCGCCGCAACGCCAGCGCTACCCGCGCTGCGGGCCTACTGCCGCTACAAGCGGTTCAAGCCCCAGCTCGCGCGCGTAATCCTCCTGCGTAAAGACTTCGACCAACTCAAACGTGTCGGATTCGTCGTCAAACGCAAAGTGCAGCACCGAGCAGTTGCCCGGCACGCGATCGCGCTCGTCGGCCGCCGCACCCTTCACGTGATCCATAAACTCCTTGATAGCCGAGCCATGGCTTACCGCGAGCACACACGTATGGTCCGGACGCTGCATGAGTTCGGTCAGCGTCGCCACCATGCGCTCGCGCACCTGGATCTGGCCCTCGCCGCCAAACTGCCGATAGAAGTCGCGCCACGGGCGCTCGGGCATAAGCATCACGCGCTCGGCCTCAAAGTCGCCAAAGAACCACTCACGCAGGCCGTCCAGGCGCTCGTACGCCAAGCCCGGCCACAAGTTGGCGATAGTCTGCTCGGTGCGATGAAGCGTAGAGGTGTAGGCATGATCGGGCTCAATGCCGCGCGCACGTAAAAACATGCCGGCGCGCGCCGCCTGGTCGCAACCCAACCGCGTAAGCGGCGAATCACTCCACCCCTGAATGATACGCTTAAGGTTGAATATCGTCTGTCCATGACGGACCAGATACAGATCTTTATTCATAGGGGTCCTTTCGTTCGTTACCAACCCAAGAGCGAAAACGCCCCGTCGCAATAGCCAAAATGAAGCACGGCACCGTTGTCGGGTAGCTCTCCCCCGCCAGTCACATACTCAAGAAACTCCTGGCAGGCTGAGCCGTGGGAAACCGCCAGCACGCAGTCGTGCTGCGGCCTGGCCATGATGCGGGACAGCGCCGCGACCATGCGCGACTGAAGCCGCACTTCCGACTCGCCGCCAAAGGCCACCGGATAATCGCCCCAGGGCTGCGGCGGCATCTCGCGATTTGATGTGCCCTCCAGCGAGCCAAAATGCCACTCACGCAGGTCATCGACCAGCTCAATGGAACGGCCCTCGCCAACGATAAGCTCGGCCGTATGCCGCGCCCGGCCCAACGGCGAGGAATACACACGATCAAAGGCCACGCCACGCGCCGCAAACGCCGTACGCGCCGTCAGCGCCTGCTCGCGCCCGCGCGCCGTAAGCGGCGAATCGTGCCAACCCTGCAAAATGCTCTGCACATTGAGCTCAGTCTGCCCATGCCGCACCAAATACAGATCTGCCACACACCCTCCCCTCGTACCACCACAAAGGGGACAGGAGCCTTTGTGGTGATTTTGCCGCCGGATTGCACCGCAACGACGCACAACTACAGCAGCACGTCGGCAAGCGGACGCTTGGGTACGTGGTGCACCTGCGCCTCGTCGCGCCAATAATTGATGGAGCCGTCGGGGTTGGAATCGATCGCATCGATCACCTGTGTCTCGGCCGGAACGCCAAACGCCATGATCAGCTTGAGCTCATACTTGTCGTTATTGAGCCCCATGGCATCGATCGCGCGGGGCGTAAAGGCCTTGAACATGCAGGCTGCCACCTCGGGCGTGGCGCTGCGGGCGGCGAGCATCATCGTCTGTGCGGCAATGCCCGTGTCGACCTCAGTAATGGGAGCGACAGGCTTGCCCGGAACGGCGCGCTCGGCCAGAATCGCGATGTAGCCGGTCGGGCGCTCACCCTCGGCAGGACCCGGCCAATCCTTAAGTGCGCCGGCCCATGCGAGCTCGTCAAATACACGCGCGCAATCCTCGGCACCGCTCACCACATGAAGACGAAGACGCTGAGCATTGGCAGCACACGGGGTCAGGTGCGCCAGTTCCGCCAACTCGAGCAAAAACTCGCGCGGCACGCGCATAGACTCGTCAAAGCGACGGCACGTACGGGCACGACGGACCAGCGCATCAAACGCTTCCAGACCGAGCTTTTCGCAACCTTGCTTTGCCATCGATTCGACACTCGACGGTGCCTCGGGAACTGCTTCGTTCATAGGGACCCCCAATACAAGCCAATTGTCCTTAGGAAAATCTAACCTAAAACGTAGGCAATAACGAACAGGGCTGCAATGTTCTACACCTGTTGAATAGAAAATCGCGACGTGGGGAACAACGGAAACAATTCGGGCCTTTGGGTTACGTTTCGCCCTCCCCGACCCATACGTCAGCGCCCTTAGGGGATACTGGTTGTAACGATCAAGGCTTACGCCGCACGGAAAGGAGACTTATGGGCATCTTTAAGAACGATGACCAAAAATCGAGCCAGTTTGGATTTGACGAGAAAAGCATGGCGGGCAAAGCCGTCAAGGCCGTGCGCTGGATCTACGCCATCACGGGCGTCGTGGCGCTCATTGCTGGCATCGCGCTGCTTTTTGCACCCGCCAAGTCCCTCGTCTTTTTGACGACCGTCCTGGGTTTTTACTTTGTAATCACCGCTGCCATCAGGCTGTTCACTGCCATTTTTGAGCCGCTGCTGCCCACTGGCTGGCGCGTGACGAGCATCATCTCCAACCTACTCATTATCCTGGGCGGCGTCATAATCCTGCGCAACCAGGCCTTCTCGACCGCGACACTCACCACGATGGTGGTTATCGTGGCCGGCTTTGGCTGGATTGTCGAAGGTGTCATGTCCATTCTGGAGTCCGAGCTTTCGTTCAACCGCGCCCTTGCCATCCTGAGCGGTGCACTCTCCATCATCGCCGGCATGTTCGTGTTTATCTATCCGCTGTGGTCGGCCAAGATGCTTGTCATCTTTAGTGGCGCCGCGCTGCTGGTGTTTGGCGTAACGCTCATTGTTCGCGCCATTCAATTTGGCAAACTGGTGCACTAGATGCCGCGAACGCTCTTTATTGATGCCGACGCCTGCCCGGTCACGCGCGAGTCGATTGACTGCGCGCGGCGGGCGGGCGTCGCCGTTGTTATCGCCGGCAATAGCACGCAAAACCTGGAACGACACATTCGCCGCGACGACCCGCGCGATGCCGAGCACGCGCGACGCGGCTTTTGGGTCACGACGCTCGACGTGAGCGTGGGCGCCGACAGCGCCGACTTTGCCATTGTCGAACGCCTGCAGGCGGGCGACGTGGTCGTGACGCAGGACATTGGCTTGGCGAGCATGGTGCTCGGGCGCGATGCCGCCGCCATCGGTGTGCGCGGGCGCGTGTACGACAAAGCGACCATCGACATGCAGCTGTTTATTCGCCACGAGGAAAAGAAGGTGCGCCGCGCCGGCGGACGCACTCGCGGACCGGCGGCATTTACCAGCGAAGACCGCATCCGCTTTAAACGCAACCTCACCGAGCTACTGCGCTAACCAAGGTAGATTTTTGGGACATGCCTAAAATCTACCTTTTTGTTTTGAGCGGTGTGAGCGCTCGGAATCCATGGCTCAACAAAAAAACGGGCTTCAAAATGCCATGCGTCGCCGCATTGCGCAGGCGCTGAGCATGGCTATTTGAAGCCCATTTTTTAGGCCCACTTAGAGGCCAACGGCGGAGAGGATGAGGCCCCAGCCAGCGCCGATGACGTACATCATGATCAGGAACACGGCATTTTCGCGGGCGCTGCGGTTGGTGCGGAACAGCACCAGATAACCCACGCCGGCGGAAATGAGCGTGCCGGCGAGCATCGGCGCCAGTTGCAGCGCGCCTTCCAGATACAGCTGTGTAATGACCACGCTCGCCGAGCAATTGGGAATCAGCCCGACAAGCGCCGAACCCAGGACAGCGAGTGTCTCGTTGCCGCGCAGGAACTGCTCGATCGCGGACTCGCCGAACGTCTCGAGCACGGCGACCAGAATCAGCGTCACCAGAAAAATGAATACCGAGACCTGCACGGTGTGCGAGATCGCACTGCGGATGATCGACAGGACAGGCGTCCCTTCGTGGGAGTGAGAGTGACCGTGACCATCATGGTGTTCATGTTCGCCCTCATGACCGTGATCGTGGCCATGTCCGTGTTCGTGCTCGTCCTCGTCTTCATCACAACCGCAATGGTCGCGCTCGCACAGCTCGTGGATGTGGTCGGCGCTCACGCCTGCCTCGGCCACCTCGTCGATGATGTCACCGCCGCTGTGGTCGTCGTGCGCGCAGTTCACGTGGGCCGGGTTGGCCGCGGTTCCCAGCACGGTACGGCGAATCGCCGCGTGCGCGCGGGCGTTACGGCGCAGGCCGCGAATGGCAGCGTCCACGATAAAACCCGTGACCAGTGCGATCAGCGCTTTCGAAGCCAAAAGCATCGCCATAGTCTGCACGGGAACCTGCTCGGCAAGTAGCAGCGGCAGCATCTCGTCGGAGGTCGAAAGGAACACCGCCACCAACGTGCCCAAGGTCACGACACGGCCGGCGTACAGCGTGGCCGCCATGGCCGAAAAGCCGCACTGCGGCACCATGCCCAGCAGCGAGCCAACCACGGGACCCGCAGCGCCGGCGCGCTTGATAGCGCCGTTGACGCGGTCGCCCGCAACGTGCTCAAGTGTCTCGAGAGCAAGATACGTCACCAACAAAAACGGCACCAGCGACAGCGTGTCCTTGCCGGCGTCGAGCAGAATATCAATCAGTAAATCCATGACGGATGGAACCTTTCGTGTCTTTCGGCAGCATTGTAAAAGTCCTAGCGGTCAACTAGGGTATTGTAGTTGTCCCGGGCGCGGTGCCAATAGTTGCCTATGGTAAACTATCATCTCGCCATAACTCAGTAACCTCGAGCCGCACAACGCGGCCCGTCCAAGGAGCAGTTATATGAACGTTTCACAAGCACTCGAATACGAGCGCCAGCCGTTTATTCCCATGTTTATCTATGGCGATCACGGTGCCATGGAGTCCGAGCGCCAGAAGGGCGAAGAGGCCCTTAAGGTGCTCGAAACCGAGTACTTTACCGCCGACGGCGACCCCAGCTTCGACTTTGCCACCGTGCGCGACCTGGCTGACCGCAACCGCGACCTGTGCGACCAGATTGGCGAGGCACGCCTGCGCAACGTGACACCCGCGACGCTTTCGCGCGGCCTCTCCGATGCCGACACCTGCGCCGCCATCGGCAAGATGCAAAAGCGCACCGCCGCGTCCGTTATGCGCGAGATCCGCGGCGACCGCGACGCGCTCGGCGTGGCCTACGCCCGTAAGCCCATCCAGGGCACCGTGCTCGGTATCGACATCGAGACCACCGGTCGCGCGCCCGAGCGCGGCTACATCATCAACGTGGGCTGGGAGGTCATGGATCTCACCAGCGACGCCGTGCCGCATGACGCCGAGGCACACTACTGCGGCCTGCCCGACATCTACCGCGGCGAGGATGTGCCGCTATCGAACATCCATCACATCACCTGGGACGACATCGACGGCAAAAAGCCGTTCCGCGAGAACAAGGAGCTGCAGAAGCAGCTGCTCAAGCTCATGAAGAAGTACCCGTACATGGCACACAATGCCGCCTTCGAGGACAGCTGGTTCAAAATTCATCTGGACGGTTACGCTGAGGCACGCCGCGCAGGCAAGATCATCGTCATCGACTCGCGCCAAATCTGCCGCAGCCTGGACGCCGACGTGCGCTCGCTCCCCCGCGAGTCCGCGCCCGCTGCGCTCGAAAACTGGGCGCGCCGCCGTGGCACCCTCGCCGCCGACGCCAACGAGCAGCACCTGGGCCTCGACGACACCGACCTCATGCTCCGTACCGTCCAGGCAGAGTTCAACCTCAAGAACCTGTTTGCGAAATAACCGATCCATCTGCGGGAGCGCCTGCCAGGCACAGTGCAATCCGTCTGGAGGCACCGGCACGCAGTAAACTAGGGCGCAGTCTTATGGCTGCACCCTAGTTTGCATCAAAACGAGCAAATTCGCGTGCTTCACATAGTCGGCAGGTTGGCCCACCTACTTTTTTCGAGTTGTTCGGCCAGCTGAACCACTAGTCGAGGCCCCTTGAACCGCAATCGAGCGCTATAGTCGCCCCAATTTCGCAACCAAGCCCCATAAATCTACCTGAATCAATTCGAATAGGACGTTGCGATCGCACCATTCGTATAGGATAAGGCCGAATAACTCAAATTATGTTGGTGAGGCATCTGAGCGGTCGGCAAAAACGCTTAGAAGCTACGAATCCGCAACTAAAGTTCACCAAAATGGGGCGGCCGACAGAAACCTCCCCAGCCGAAGCTGCCCCCCCCCTCAATACGACAGCTCAAAACCCACCGTTCGCAGAAGATAAGCCGCGCCCCAATACCGTTGCCCGAAGTTTCGGGCGTATATGGCGTCCGCTATGCCATCATGCGCGTATGGGAATCGTTCTGTCACATACCACGGCACGCGCTGTATACCAAACAGTCAACTCGCTCGCAAGCTACGCGACCGATCCCATACCCATGGAAAAGATCAAGGTGTCTGCGCCGACCACGTCCGACCTGGAAGCGGCGCGAGCATGGCTCAACAGAAAGAATGTCGATTCTGAAAGCATCCATGTGCTGACGTTTTCCAATAATGCCAAAAGGCACCGCAAGGGCTGCATCTGCCACTGCACGCGCTATACGTTTGATGCAGAAAGCTACCTAGAACTCGAGCCGAACGTCCACATCGTCGATATCAAGCTGTGCGCGTTAGAAGCAGCAGCCGACCTCAACCTTTCGGAGCTCGTTGAGTATTACTTTGAAATCTGCGGCTCCTACGCGCTTGGAACGTCCGACGAAACTCAATATCGCGAGCGCCCAGCCCTAACCAGCGTTGAAGAGCTCAGAGCCTTCTTTTCAGAGGCATCGGGGTATCGTGGATCTAATAAAGCACTTAAGGCACTTTCTTATGTACGCGAAGGCTGTCGCTCCCCACTCGAAACGGCGTTTGTCATGATGCTGACAATGCCCAAGTCAATGGGTGGCTTAGCCATACGCGCTATCAAAACGGACTATCCGATCCCAGTCCCCAAAAGATACGCCGCCCTAACGCGACGGACGGTTTTCTACCTCGACGCGCTGCTCGAAAATTCGATGACCGATATCGAATACAACGGCTTTTACCACGACGAGCCCGAACAGCAATCAATTGACGAGGAACGCCGAAACACGCTGCGAAACATGGGATATGCCGTTATCACAGTTAGTCGTCATTCGTTTTTCAAGCAGTCCGCTTTTAGGCGGGTCATGGAAGCGATTCGCATTCGCGAGAAGATATGGCCCGGTCGACTCCCGGATAACTTCGCCATCCTGCAAGAAACTCTTCGTCAATTTGTCTTGCGGCGCTACTTCGAATACGGTCGCCGCGTCCTGGAGACACTCAAAGAAGAAGAGGCCGCCAAGCGCGAAATTGCAAGCCAATATCCGCAAGCTGATGACCCGAGCATCAACGATGTGCCAGAACCCGACGACATGCAACACGTCGGGGCCCTTGCTGAGGAAATCAATGGGCCTTGGGAATGCGACATGTTCGCAAAAATCGATGAAAACCGCACGGAAGACGACACGATTATTGATCTAATTGAGAATTCGCTCTTCTAAAGGCGATCTCTGCGGATGTCCACCTACATTTTTCGACTTATTCGGCCACCGATGTGCCAGATTGGCTGCAGCAATGCTCAATATAACTTTAGATAAAACTGATTCTGCAGGAACTCCCGTAGAGGAAGAACTGATTCTCGCGGTATTTAACACGATAAAGTACAAATATGAACAGTTCTAATGCTTCTCAAGGTGGCTTTCTTAGCATGCTGGCCGAACATCTCGAAATATGTTGGCGAGCATTGCGTCGATGTCTCCCAACCCGCAGAAAATCGCAGAGGCGGCAAGCAGTCATCGAAATTAACGTAAATAGTATTGACATATGAACATGCGCTCATATAATCGGAAGTAAGTTATATGAGCGCATGTTCATATGAAAGGATGTTGCAATGAGCAGCCACGCTGATGAAACAAAGACTGGCATCGAGGCCACCGAGCCGATCGTCCCCACCACCTGCTCGCCCGAGGACCTTCCCGACGAGGAGCTGTTGTACGACCTGGCCGACCTGTTCAAGGTCTTCAGCGACACCACACGCATCAAGATCCTCTATGCCCTCATGGGCCGCGAGCTCTGCGTGGCTGACATCGCCGAAGCGACCGCAACCTCGCAGTCGGCAGTATCGCACCAGCTGCGCACGCTTAAGCAGTCGCACCTGGTCAAGTTCCGCCGCGACGGCCGCAACATTCTCTACTCGCTCGCCGACGATCACGTCTACACCATGCTTAACCAGGGCATGAGCCATATCTGCGAATAGCAATCAACCACGGTATCAGCGCGGCCGGCACCCAGGCCGCTAACACAGGGAAAGGAACCCACCATGAAAAAGCAGTTCAAGCTCGACGAGATCGATTGCGCCAACTGCGCGCGCGAGCTTCAGGACGAACTTGCCAAGCTCGAGGGCGTCAAGTCCGTTTCGGTCAACTTTATGACCCAGAAGCTGACGCTCGAGGCCGACGACGCCAAGTTCGACGAGGTCCTGGACCGCGTCGTTGAGTTCACCGCCGACGCCGAGCCGGACTGCGAGATCATTCTCTAACCCGCGCATACGTTGACCTGCGAGGCCGCGCTTGCCGCGGCCTTTGCTCGCGAAATTATATGAGCGAGTGTTCATAAACTCAAATGAGAGGTTTGAATCATGACAGCCGCCGATCCCAAAAAGAAAAAGAAGAAGCGCAAGAAGAAAGAGTCCCTTGAGCATAAGCGCAACCGCATCCTGGTAGCACTGGGCATTTTTGCCGTTGTTTATGCCCTCGATGAGCTCGGCGCCCTCACTATCGCATTTGGGGAGCCCGGCAACATCTACGCCAGCTTTGTGCTGTTCCTCGTGCCGTTTTTGATTGCCGGCTACGACGTACTGCAAAAGGCATTCAATAACATCCGCCGCGGCAAGGCCTTCGACGAGAGCTTCCTCATGGCCGTCGCGACCATCGGCGCGTTTGCCATGGTGCTCTTCCCCGACACCGACCCGCACATGGCCGAAGGCGCCGCTGTCATGCTGTTCTACCAGGTCGGCGAGTTGTTCCAGGCATACGCCGTGGGCAAGAGCCGCAAGTCGATCAGTGCCATGATGAACATCGCGCCCGACTACGCTAACGTCGAGCAAGCCGACGGCACACTCGAACAGGTCTTTCCCGATGACATCGCCGTCGGCACCGTGATCGTGGTCAAGCCCGGCGAGCGCGTGCCTATCGACGGCGTCATCGTCGAGGGCGAAACCCAGCTCGACACCGCCGCACTCACGGGCGAGTCGGTCCCCCGCCCGGCCAAGACCGGCGACGATATCATCAGCGGTTGCATCAACATGACGGGCCTCATCCACGTGCGCACCACCAAGCCCTTTGGCGAGTCAACCGTCGCTCGTGTTCTGGAGCTCGTGGAGAATGCCAGCGAAAAGAAGGCGCGCACCGAGAACTTCATCACGCGCTTTGCCCGCGTCTACACCCCCGCCGTCACTGGCGCTGCCGCGGTGCTCGCGCTTGGCGGCGGCCTGGTGACTGGCGCTTGGTCCGATTGGATCCTGCGCGGCCTGACCTTCCTGGTCGTCAGCTGCCCGTGCGCCCTCGTGATCAGCGTACCGTTGAGTTTCTTTGGCGGCATCGGCGGCGCGTCCAAGCTGGGCGTTCTCATCAAGGGCTCCAACTACCTCGAGACGCTCGCCGACGTGGACACCATCGTCTTCGACAAAACGGGCACCCTCACCAACGGCACGTTCTCAGTCGTCGCGGTGCACCCCGAGGCTGGCTATACCGAGCAGTCGCTGCTCGAAGTCGCAGCCCTTGCTGAGTCGTTCTCCGATCACCCCATCGCGCAGTCCGTGCGCGACGCCTACCAGGGCGAGGTCGACCCCAAGCGCGTGAGCGACTATGCCAACGACGCGGGCCACGGCGTGACGGCAACCATCGACGGCAAGCACGTCGTCGTTGGCAACGCCAAGATGCTCGCCGCGGCCGGCGTTGAAGCACCGGACTGTGAGGTTGTCGGCACGATCCTCCACGTGCTCGTTGACGGCGTGTACGCCGGCCACATCGTGATTGCAGACACCGTTAAGGCCGATGCGGAGCAAACGATTCGCGACCTGCATGCCGCCGGTATCAACCGCACCGTCATGCTCACGGGCGACCGCGAGGAGGTTGCAGCGTCTGTGGCCAAGCAACTCGGTCTCGACGAGTTCCACGCGCAGCTCCTGCCGGGCGACAAGGTCGAGCGCGTTGAGGCGCTACTCGCGGCCGAAAGTGGCAAGGGCAAGCTCGCCTTTGTCGGCGACGGTATCAACGACGCTCCTGTGCTTACGCGCGCCGATGTGGGCATTGCCATGGGCGCCATGGGCTCCGACGCCGCGATCGAGGCCGCCGACGTGGTGCTGATGGACGACAAGCCGTCCAACATTTCCCGCGCGATCCGCGTGGCGCGCAAGACCATGTCGATTGTTTGGCAGAACATAATCTTTGCGCTGGGCATTAAGCTGCTGATCCTTGTGCTGGCAGCGCTGGGTATCGCCAATATGTGGCTTGCCGTCTTTGGCGACGTAGGCGTGGCGATCATCGCCATCCTGAACGCCATGCGCGCGATGGGTGTCAAGAACCTGTAGCGCTCGTGGTCCCTCCGGCCGGGGCCGGGCTTGGTTTTGAAAACGTCCTCGCGCATGAGGCCCGTCTTTCCTGCTCCTGCGGAGCAACGGAAAGGCGGGCCTCGCGCTGCGGAGTGTTTTCAAAACCAAGCCCGGCCCCGGCCTGCATTGACACAGCTGGCGGTTCTTGGGCATCGCTTGCTGGCGGGGTTCCTTTGCTGAAATGGACTTGGCCGAAAGGGCCGCTGGTCCCGGTCGCTGGTTCGCGCTTTGCGTGAACTCCGCGCTACTGTGGGTCAGTTAGGCTTCTGTTTTTGGACCCGCTACATCTTCCCGCCTCAGCATCGACCTTAGCTTCTCGAAACTCTCCTCGCTCAGGCAGTGCTCCATGTGACAGCCCTCTTGCGAGGCAACCTCGGGCGTTACGCCTGCGTCCTCTAGCAGACCTACAAAAAAGCAGTGGCGCTCCCACATTTGACGGGCAACCTCAAGACCGCGTTCCGTCAGATGCACGTCGCGTTTGCCCATTTCGACATAGCCGTTGCTTTCCAGCGTCGCCATGGCCTTGGAGACGCTTGCCTTGGTTACGCCAAGGTATTCGGCAACGTCAATCGAGCGAACGGTACCCTGCCGTTCCGAGAGCACATAGATAGATTCGAGATAGTCTTCTCCAGATTCACGCAGGGCCATGGGCCGCCTTTCGCGATGGCTTCTAGTTAGCCTTTGGATACTTTCCTTGGCTTACTTTACCGCAAAAGTTGACCATGTCTTACTGCATTGACCAAAAAGTTAGCCGCGTTTCACAAAACGTGCGGGACGAAAACAAAATGGGAACGCCCCGCAAGGAGTGTCCCCAGCTGCCGGCAGATAAGGAGCGTCCCCAAGTGCCGGGTCGCAGCTACACGAGGCCAAAGTGCTTCGCGGCGTTGTAGATGCCGTCGTCATCCACGGCGGTCGTTACGTAGGTCGCTGCGGCCTTCACGGTCGCCTGCGCGTTGCCCATTGCCACACTTGTGCCCACGGCCGAGAACATCGACAGGTCGTTCTCGCCGTCGCCAAAGGCGATCGCCTCGCTCGCGTCGATGCCCAAGCGCTCCAGCGTCGCTGCCACACCCAGGTCCTTGCCGCCGTTAGCGGGAATAATGTCGCAGAACAGGTCGCACCAGCGCGTGGTGAGCGAATGCGACACGGCGTCGGTCACGATATGCTCGTCGGCCGGATCCACAAAGGCGCAAAACTGGTAGACCGGCGCGTCAAAGGCGTGCTCAAACGGCTCCTCGTGGTAGACAATTCCCGCGTTGCTGCCGGCCGTCACCACGCGCTCGGACAGGCGGTTCACAAACGAGTTCTCGCCCTGCATGCACAGCGAGTCGTAGCGCCCCTCGGCCACCTGGTCCACAATCACCGCAACGTCGTCCGGATCGATCGGGCAGCTACGGTAAACGCCCTCGGCATCAAAACAGTGCTGGCCCGAAAGCGTAATGTACGCATCCCAACCAAGATCGAACAGCCAATCGGGCATCTGGTAGGTCGGGCGACCCGTGGCAATGACGCACGCAATCCCCTGCTCGTGAAAGCTGTCGAGCACCTGCTGCGCCGACGCCGGAATCCGGTGCGTCTCAAAGCTCAGCAGCGTGCCGTCGATATCAAAAAACGCGGCCTTGATCATCCTCGCCTACTCCTCGCCCTCGAGCTTCTCGCTCGCCTCGAGCCACGCCATCTCCAGCTCGTCCATGGCGGCGTGGGCCTCGTCGATCTTTGCCTGCTGCTCGCCCAGCGCCGTGTAGTTGGTGGGATCGACCTGGGCCATGGCGGCCTCGGCCTCCTCCACGCGAGCGCGCTGCGTTTCCATCTTGCGCTCGAGCGAGCTCACCTCACGACGGAGCTTTTGGCGCTCGGCATTGGAAAGGCCGTTGGGCTGACCGCTCGACTTGGGCTTTTCGGCCGCAGCCGCCGCGGCACCGGTGTCGAACGTACCGGTCTTGGCGCTCGGTGCACCCACGGGCTCGCCCTCGGCGGTGGCGTTGCACAGGCGCAGGTACTGGTCGACGCCGCCGGGCATATGCGTCAGGTGGCCGTCGAGCAGCGCCCACTGCTGGTCGGTCACGCGCTCCATCAAAAAGCGGTCGTGCGTCACCAGAATCAGCGTGCCGGGCCAGCCGTCCAGCAAGTCCTCGACAATCGCCAGCATGTCGGTATCCAGGTCGTTGCCGGGCTCGTCCAGGATGAGCACGTTGGGCTCGTCCAGGATCGTCAGCAGCAGCGACAGGCGACGGCGCTGGCCGCCCGAAAGATCGCCGATGCGGCTCCAGAGCTGCTGCGTCGTAAAGCCCAGACGCTCGCAGAGCTTCTCGGGTGAAGTCTCCTTGCCGTCGATGACGTAGTACTTTTTATAGTTGCTGAGCACCTCGCGAATCGTGTCGCCCATGTAGGGTTCGAGCTCCTCGAGCTGCTGCGACAGCACGCCGAAGCGCACTGTCTGGCCAATCTTCACACGGCCGCGCGTGGGCGCAATCTTGCCCTGAATCACATCGAGCAGCGTCGACTTGCCGGCGCCGTTCTCGCCCAAAAGACCATAACGGTCGCCCGCGCCGATGAGCCAGGTCACATCGGTGAGCACCTGCTTGGGCGCGCCATCGGTATCCGCATAGCCGGCGTCCACGTCGACCACATCGATAACCTGCTTGCCCAGGCGGCTCACGGCGAGGCGCTTGAGCTCCAGCTCGTCGCGCACGGGCGGTACGTCGGCGATGAGCTCGCGAGCGGCATCCACGCGAAACTTGGGCTTGGTGGAGCGCGCCTGGGCGCCGCGGCTTAGCCACGCGAGCTCCTTGCGCGCCATGTTGCGACGGCGCTCCTCGGTAACCGCGGCCATGCGGTCGCGCTCTACGCGCTGCAGGATGTATGCCGAATAGCCGCCCTCGAAGGGATCGACCTGGCCGTCATGGACCTCCCACATACTGGTGCAGACCTCGTCCAAGAACCAGCGGTCGTGCGTGACCACGAGCATGGCGCCCTGACCGCGCTGCCAACGGGCCTTTAAGTGACGCGCGAGCCAGTTGATGGTGCGCATGTCCAGGTGGTTGGTGGGCTCGTCGAGCATAAGCACGTCGTAGTCGCCAATCAGCAGGCGCGCGAGGTCCACGCGACGGCGCTGGCCGCCCGAAAGCTCGCCCACCGTGCCCTCCCAGGGCACATCGCTAATAAGGCCGGCCAGAATCTGGCGCGTACGCGGACTCGACGCCCACTCATACTCGGGCGTGTCGCCCACGACGGCATGATGCACGGTGTCGGTATCGACCAGATTGTCCTTTTGGCCGAGCAGACCGATCGTCGTGCCGCGGCGGTGCGTCACGCGGCCGTCGTCGGGCTCCAACGTGCCGGCGAGCACGCTCAGCAGCGTCGACTTGCCGTCGCCGTTTTTACCGACAATACCAATGCGGTCGCCCTCGCCCACGCCGAGCGTCACGCTATCGAAAATATGCTTGGTGGGAAACTCTAGGCTGACGGAATCGCATCCCAAAAGAATCGCCATATGCCCTGCTCCTTCGTAGAAATTCAACGTTGTCCATGATAGCAGCGAGCCCCACCCCAAACCACCACGAAGGTGCCTGTCCCCTTTGTGGTGGTCGTTTCGGTCGCAGAGCAAAAAGGCGGGCCATCTCGCAAAAGAGATGACCCGCCTCTCCAATCAGTCCCGTGGCGACCGTGGCCGCCGCGGGCCTCAAGCATGTCCCGGACTAGGAGAACATGCCGGTGAGGTAATCATTCAGCCGCTTATCCTTGGGCCGTTGGAAAATCTCGTCGGTCTCGTCGTACTCGACCATATCGCCCATGTAGAAGAACGCCGTGCGGTTGGACACACGCGACGCCTGCTCCATGTTGTGTGTCACGATGACGATGGCACGCTCGGGCACAAGCGACGACATAAGGTCCTCGATCGCCAGCGTCGAGATGGGGTCGAGCGCCGAGCAGGGCTCGTCGAACAGAATCACGTCGGGGTTGAGCGCGAGCGTGCGCGCGATGCACAAACGCTGCTGCTGGCCGCCCGAAAGCGCGTAGGCGCTCTTGTCCAGCTTGTCCTTGACCTCGTCCCACAGCGCCGCACCGCGCAAGCTCTCCTCGACCATGCGGCCGAGCTCGTCGCGGTCGGTGATGCCGTGGCGCTTGGGCGCAAACGTGATGTTGTCGCGAATGGACTTGCGGAAAGGATTGGGCTGCTGAAACACCATGCCAATGGACCGACGCAGCTCGTAGGTGTTCTCGGTCTTGGTGTTCACGTTGCGCCCGCGGTAGTTGATCTCGCCCTCCACGCGACAGCGGCGAATCTCGCGATTCATCAGGTTGAGGCTACGCAAGAAGGTCGACTTGCCGCAGCCCGAAGGCCCGATGAGCGCCGTGATCTCACCCTTGTGGAAGTCGAGCGACGTATTGTGCAGCGCATGGTGGTCGCCATAGTACACGTTGACGTCCTTGGCGGAGAGCACGACCTCGTCGCTCACGGCCTTGCCGCTCACGCGCACGCGCCTCTCGCTCTCCCCCACGCTCGACAGAAAGTCCTGGGGGGTGTCGGACGTGGCCGCCTCGGTTGCGGGCGTTGCATTCATATCGCTCATTCGGCCGTCATCTTCCTTGCCAGTTGCTTGCCCACGATACGGGCGACTACGTTAAACAGCAGCACGCAAATCATCAGCAGTGCCGCGGTGCCCCAGACGATCTGCTGGGCCTCGGGGCTGCCCTCGCCATAGATCTTGTAGATGTGCACGGCCAGCGACTCGCCGGGACGGAACACGTTCCAGGCGCAGGTGGGGCTCGACAGGTTAAAGCTCAAGAAGTTGAGGCGGACCGGCGAGCTCATGCCCGAGGTAAAGAGCAGCGCCGCGGCCTCGCCAAACACGCGGCCGGCCGAAAGCACGATGCCGGTCACGATGGCGGGCATGGCCTCGGGAATCAGGATGTGCAGTGTGGCCTCCCAGCGAGTGAGGCCCATGGCCAGGCACGCATCGCGCTGGGCCTGCGGCACGTCCTCGAGCGCCTGCTGAATCACGCGCACCAGGATGGGGATGTTGAACATGGTGAGCGCGACGGCGCCGGAGATGATGGAGTACTTCCAGCCCAGCTGCACCGAGAACACCAGAAAGCCGAACATGCCGACGACGATGGAGGGCAGCGAAGACAACGTCTCGATGGCGGTCGAGGCGATGTCGCGAATGGGACCGTCGGGCGCGTATTCAACTAGGAAGACCGCGCCGCCCAGGCTGATGGGCACCGAGATGATCAGGGTAATCAGCAGCAGATAGAACGAGTCGAACAGCTGGTAGAGCACGCCGCCCTGCGTTCCGTTGGCGCGTGCGGGCTGCGTGAGAAAGCCCGGCTGGAACAGCGTCGAGATACCCTCGAACAGGATGTAGGCCACCATGGAGACGACGATAAGCATGACGATGGCGACAATCGCCGTCAGCACGCCCGTGGCGATACGGTCTTGCCTTTGGACACGCCCGAGTCTCGCCTCGTCGATATGGATGCGCGTGCTAGCCACGAGCCTTCGCCCCCTTGCGGCCAATGAGATGGATGATCAGGATAAAGATGAGGCTCATGCCCATCAGCAGCAGGCCGAGCGCCCACAGGATGTCGTCCTGGGCCGAGCCCTCGGCATAGACCGCCATGGACGTGGTGAGCGTGGTGGTGATGGTAGACGCCGGCGACAGCAGCGACGTCGGCATGGCCTCGATGCCGCCAATGACCATGCGCACGGCGAGCGTCTCGCCAAAGGCGCGGGTCATGCCAAGGATGACTGCGGTCATGAGCGAGGGCATGGCGGACTTGAGCACCACGTGCCAGATGGTCTGCCAGCGGGTGTAGCCCAGCGCGAGCGAACCCTGGCGGTAGCTATCGGGCACGGCGCGCAGGCCATCGACCGAAAGCGTGGTCATCGTCGGCAGAATCATGACTGCCAGCACGATAGCGCCGGGCAAGATACCCAGACCCGTGCTCACGTGGAAAACGCTCTTCATAAGGCCGACGACCACGTGAAAACCGATCAGGCCAAAGACGACCGAGGGAATGCCGGTCAAAAGCTCAATAAGCGGCTGAAAGACCTTGGAGCCAAACTTAGGCTGGATCTCGACCGCAAAGATGGCAGAGCCGATGGCGATGGGCAGCGCGATGAGCGTGGAGAGCACCATGACCGCAAACGAGGTGACGATCAGGGGCAGGGCGCCGGTGTAGGGCAGGCCGTTTTCGGCTGTGTTGGCCAGGTCCCACTTGGTGCCGGTGAAGAACTCGACGACCGAAACGCCGTCCTTGAGAAAAGCCGAGAGGCCCTTTTGGGCGACCATAAAGATGAGCGCGGCAACGACAAGCGTCACGAGCGCTACGCACGCGCCCGTGACGCCCAGGCCCACGTTCTCAAGGTCGCGCTTTGGCAGCTGTTTTGCCATTGCAAACCTTTCCGGGGCGATTACTTATTTAGCGGAGACCTTGCCGCTGGCGTCCTTGACGACCTTCATAGCAGAGACGGGGATAAAGCCCTGCTCCTCGACGAGCTTGCCCTGGACGTCGTCGGAAAGCATGAACTCCAGGAAGGCCTTGGTGGCCTCGTCGGCGTCCTTGGAGCAGTACATGTGCTCGGTCGCCCAGATCTTGAAGGAGTCGTCGGTGACGTTTGCGCTCTTGGGCTCCACGCCCTCGACCTTGATGGCGTTGAACTTGGAGTCGTCGAAGTGCGAGAAGTCGAGGTAGGAGATGGCATTGTCGGTGCTGCCCATCTGAGTCTGGACATCGCCGGACTTGTCGAGCTCGGCGTCGCCCTTAAAGTCGACGGCCTCGTCGCCAAAGACGGCGGCCTCGAAGGTGGCGCGGGTGCCGGAGCCGGCCTTGCGGTTGAGAACGACGATCTTGGCGTCGTCGCCGCCGACCTCCTTCCAGTTGGTGATCTGGCCGGAGAAGATACCCTTGAGCTGCTCGAGGGACAGGTCGTCGACCTTGACGTTCTTGGAGACGACGGGGCCCATGCCCACGACGGCGACCTCGTGGTCGACGAGGTTCTTGACCTGGTCGGCCTCGAGCTTGGTCTCGGCGAAGACGTCGGAGTTACCGATAGTGACGGTGCCGGCGGCGACAGCGGTCAGGCCCTTGCCCGAACCGTTACCCGAGCCAGAGACGGAGACGTCCGGGTTGGCATCCATGAACTTCTCGGCAGCAGTCTCGACGAGAGTCTGGAACGAGGAAGCGCCGTCGTAGGTCACCTCGCCCGAGACGGACTCGGCAGCAGCGGCGCTGCCCTCAGCAGCGGTGTTGGCGGCGTTGGAGCCGCCGCAACCAACGAGACCGAGACCGACGATGCTGGCAAGACCACCAGCGAGGCCGAGGAACTGACGACGAGAATAAGCCTGATCGAGCATGATCTTCCTTTCATACATGCGACTCGCGGGCACCCTGCCCGCTTTGCTGTTTGGAAAGATACGGCCCCGACCGGGCAGCGCCCGCGCCAACTGCGGTTTTTTACGGGCATCTGATAGACCCTTACCGCAAGCTCTGTCCAGCCTTTACAAACGGATAACAATCCCCACCCAAGCATGGCGCACCTTTTACACCAATAAAAACAAAGTTGCGGTGAAATAGTTCCTGCTTGGCCATCAAATGGCCCATTTTAGGAACTATTCCACCGCAACTTAGATTGGGAAACCGCGAAACCTTAAAGCTCTAATTCATTCAAACGGAGGATCGCCACGATATAAATCTTGAGCGCCTGCTTGAGCTGTTCCTCGTTGGCGCACTCGTTGGGGCCGTGCATCTGGCCGCCCCACGCGGGCAGCTCCAGGCCGGTCTCCTCGGGGCCAAACGACACGGCGCGGGCAAAGTTGCGCGCGTACGTGCCGCCGCCCATGGCAAAGGGCTCAGCATGCTTGCCCGTAAACTCGTTATAGGTATCGATAAGCGCCTTCACGGCCGGATCGTCGGCAGAGACCGAGAACGGCACCTTGGCACGACCCACACGGCACGTCACGCCAAAGCGGCCCACGAGCGGCTCGAGCTGCTCGCGGATGGTATCGGCACTCGTGCTGTCGGGGAAACGCACGTCAATGACCTGCTCAATGTGGCCATCCACCACGCGGATGACGCCGGGGTTGCACGTGAGCGGGCCAAACGCCGCGTTCGTCGCATCGATTCCCAAGCCGCGACCATAGGCATCCGCGTGCACAAAGGCCAAGAATTTGACGAACTCGTGCTCGGCAGGCGTCAGCAAGCGCTCGTCACGGGCGCCAAACGTGTCCTCGGCCTCGCGCAGATACGCCACGATCAGACCGACGGCATTGATAGTGCCCTCGGGCATTGAAGCATGGCCACCAATACCGTGGGCGAAAATCTGCGCATGCCCGTTATCGAGTGCTGTGATCTCCAGGCGGTCAGCGTTCTCGACCGGGGCAGGCAGCTCATCGGCGGCAATCGCAAGCTCGCAAATAGACTGCGACGGAATGGCGTTGCTCGCCTCGGCACCACTCCACGACACGATGCGCCCGCCGTCGATCTTGGAGCTCACAAACGTCGCCCCAAACTGACCCTTCTCGGCATTGCAGACCGGGAACTCGGCATCGGGCGTAAACAGAAAGTCGGGGTTCGCGTGGTTCTCCAGATAATGGTGAACGTCGGACATGCCCACTTCCTCATCGCAGCCCAGCAGCGCGCGGAAGGTGTAGCGTGGGGTAATACCGTGCTTGAGCAGATAGGCACCGGCGTAGAGTGACAGCACGGCAGGACCCTTGTCGTCGATAACGCCGCGGCCAAGCAGCCAGCCCTCGCGACGCTCCATCGCAAACGGGTCGGTGTTCCAGCCGGGGCCGGCGGGCACCACGTCCACATGGCAAATGGTCGCGAGCTGCTTGTCGCCGCGGCCCGGGATATCGGCAATGCCCACATAGCCCTCGTCGTCGCTCGTCTGGTAGCCGAGCTTTTGCGCAATGCCGAGCGCGCAATCGAGCGCGTCACGGACCGGGCGGCCAAACGGCGCGCCGGGCTCCGCATCGGCAGAAACTGCCACGGACGGATAACTCACCAGCTGCTCAATATCGGCGACGACATCCTCCCAGACCTCGTCGACATACTCAGCGACGCTCTGCTCCACCTGATTCATGGACGACCTCCTTACCAATGAGCGGCGAGCGTGCCCGCCCCTCACATCACATACTTATATAGCGAAAAGTTTAGCAAGCTCGGCCACCGAGTGCACCACCGCATCGGCGCCCGCGGCCTCATGCTCACCCGGCGCCGCTGCGCCCGAATAGATGCCGACGCACGGCACGCCCATCGCGTGCGCGCCCTCCACATCGTTAAAACGGTCGCCAATCATCACGGCCTCGTCGGCAGTCGCGCCAAGCGCCGCCAGGGCGTCGCGGACCGAATCGGCCTTGGTCTCGCGTCCCTGAGGCGGATTCATGCCAACCACGGCTTCGAACTGGCAAAGCCCCAGCTCATGCACCATGTCAATACACTTCGCCTCCATGCGAGACGTCGCCACGGCCATACGCTTGCCCTGGGCGGCCAGCCCGTCGAGCAGCTCGGGGATCCCATCGAACACTGGGTACTCTTCCGGTCCTAGCTCGTCAAAAAAGGCACGGTACTCGTCGGCCACCACGAGAGCCTCCTCGCGCGTAAAGCCGTAAAAGTCGTGGAAGCTCTTCCACAGCGGAGGCCCGATCATGCGGCGCAGGTCACCCATCCGCGCCTCCGAAAACCCGCGCGCAGCCAGCGTCTTGCGCGTCGAGGCCATCACTGCCCGACCCGTATCGGCCACCGTGCCGTCAAAATCGAACAGCACAACCGGCCGCTCGCAAAGTTGCAATGCCGCCATCGGCACCCCTCTTCCCCAGTTGATGATTTCCACACCACCGCTTCAAACTGTTGACTATTCAACAATTGAACCTAGCAATGTAGAGCAACTCCACTATACTTGTCGCACTTTGCTTTCAGAAGGCGGCGCTGCCGCGCCCCAACGAAAGGTGCAATTATGTCTTTTGCCATCATAACCGACTCCACGTCGGACATCTCCCCCGCCCGCGCCCAAGAGCTCGGCATTTACGTGATTCCGCTGCATGTGATTATCGAGGGCGAGGACCTGCTCGACCAGGTGCAGATTACCGCCGAGGAATACGTCACCCGCATGGCCGGCGCCGAGCAGTTGCCGCACACCTCGCAGCCGAGCGCCGGCGAGTTCAAGGCACTCTTTGACCGCATGCGCGCCGATGGCCACGATAACGCCATCTTCATCTCGCTGTGCAGCGAGTGGTCCGCCTGCTATTCCAACGCATGTCTGGTCGCCGAGACCCACGAGCTCGACGTGCGCTGCATCGATTCGCGCACCGGCTCGGGTGCCGAGGGCCTGCTGGTGGAGTACGCGCTCGCCATGCGCGAGGACGGTCGCAGCCTGGACGAGACCGAGGCGCAGATCCGCGCGACGCTACCCGACGCACACCTGCTGCTGATTCCTCGCACGCTCGAGAACCTGGTCAAAAACGGCCGCGCCCCCAAGCTCGCCGGCCAGCTGACGCAGATGCTCAACATTCGCCTGGCCGTTTCGCCGGAGTGGAAATCGGGCGAGATCAAGGCCATCAAAAAGGGCCGCGGTGCCAAGCGCATCGTTGCGAACACCATGGCCGATTGCCTCGCATTTTTGGCGGAGCATCCGGGCTCAAGCGTGCGCGTGCTCACGACCGGCGCCGCCGAGGAGCAGGAGCTCGTCAGCCAGGCGCTCGCGGGCCAGGACTACGCCGATGCCGGCACCGGCCCCATCGGCTGCACCATCGCCACCCACGTAGGCGTCGACGCCATCGCCATCAGCTACTGCCCCCGCTACCAACCTGCCAATTAGGGACAGGTTTATTTTGGCAGGTTTTATCTGGGCAAACGTTAAACGGTAACAAGGCTTGCCTGGCAAGATCGGACATGCCAAAGCCGTCGAACAACCGAAGTACACCCAGCCACAACAAAGCCATCACGCCGACGCGCCGCAACTCAAGGCGCGCCGGCGTCTTTTTAGGAGTCGCGGCGGAAAAGGGGCCGTTTTAGCCAAAAGGCCGCGAAACGCTTCCCATTACGCCGCAACTTCATTGCCGCCCAACCAGCCAATCGAGAAATTGGCGGCGATCGATGCTTTGTCCAACCCCCTTGCGATACCCTCTGGGCAAAAAATGGCAAATATGAGTACTGTTACCAGTTTAGTAACAGCGCAATCTGGCTGAATTTGCCATCTTCTGTCAATTCCGAGCGTCATAAAGTCCCGAATCGTCATATTTAGAGGGTTGATTCTATCCAATCCGAATCGATTGGTCTTAAATACTTTCCAGATGATATGTTACTGCTCAAACCACAGTACTCATATTTACCATTTTTTGCCCACAGGGTCTATTCGAGGATAGTTTCCTGCGCCTCCAGCCCACCTCATGGCCGCCAAAACCCATTCAGCAACAGCTACCGCACATTTTGACACCAGCCAAACACCACTCACGGAGGTGTACTCCGCTATCGCCGAACCAAAATCAGAGTCGAGTCCCTTAAAAATCAAAATAACGTACCCTCATTTCAATGAACTCCGACAAGAACGGCATTTACATGAGCACCGTCACGCATCAATACGCCCTCATCGGGGGCACGCTATTCCAATTCAAGAAAACCGTCGCCCATGTATCGGAGCCGCACAGCCAAATCGTCATCTGCGGCAACGGTCCAGACATCCGTTACGCAACACTGGAAGAATGGGAGAAAGCTGGCGAATCTTTCGATAGACGGGCACAGGTCGAGGGAATCGTCACCAGTGCGAGCACAGCGCGCGACAAATTGGAACTCTTTCGCAATCTCTTTACTGGCCGCAAAGATGTTTACGCTCATGGGTACCGCAGAAAAGACGGGGGAATCGGCTATACACCGGCCTGCGCAAATGAGTGGAAGGCAGGCATTTGCCCCAAACTAAATCGTCAGAAAACCAAATGCGCGGAATGCGGCAACCGCATCTTCCCCGAGCTGAGCGATGCCACGATCATCGCCCATTTCAAAGGCAACGACGACAGGCTCCGAGACGTCATAGGTCAATACGTTCTCGATAGTGACAGCAACACAAAAGTCCTGGTCATCGACTTTGACGGATCCGATTGGAAAGAAGCGACAAACGCCATTCGGCTTGTCGCAAAAAACCATGGAATCGATGCTGCAGTCGAGCGATCGAGATCAGGTAACGGCGCACATGTCTGGTTTTTCTTCCTAGAGCTCACCAGCGCAAAGATCGCACGAGAATTTGGAAGCAGCCTTATCACCGAAGCGGCGGCGCTCAACAAGACAATCACCTTTGAAGCTTTTGACCGGATGCTGCCCGCGCAGTCCACCATTCCTGAGGGCGGCTTCGGAAATCTCATAGCACTGCCTTTTCAAGGAAAAGCGCAGCGAAAAGGGAACAGTGTATTTGTTGACGAGCAATTTGAGCCCTTTCCCGATCAATGGCTTTACCTTTCGCAAATTCAGCTGATTCCACATGCAACGGTGCAAAATCTGATCGAAAGCATCGACAATAAACCGCATGGAATATCAGCTGCAGTGGCGGGAAACACCGCCGCGCCACATTCTCAGAGGCCGCGAAAGCGGCTTCCGCTCGCGCCGCAGGACTTCCCGTCATCGCTACCCGTCACGCAAGCCGATATGCTCTACATAACCGAAAAATCTCTGAGCCCGGCCGCCCAGATGGAGGTTCGCAGGCTTGCAACATTTGCCAACCCGGAATTCTTCCGTGCCCAATCAATGCACCAATCGGTATTCGGCAAACCGCGGTACATAGACCTCAGCGAACTTAGAGATGGCTGCGTTGCGATTCCCAGAGGCTGTAAAGCACAACTCGAGCGGCTGCTTCAAGAAGCCGGCGCTTCTGCTCACTATTCAGACAAGCGCATGTCGGGCAATCCAATTGTGATGACATTTAAAGGGGCTCTTCGCCCTGAACAGCAAATTGCCGCCGAACAGATGCTCAACTGTGAAGACGGGATCATGTCCGCGCCGACGGGTTTCGGGAAAACCGTCATTGGAGCCTATCTTATTGCTGCCATCGGTCTTCCAACGCTTGTCATCGTTCCCAAGACTGCGCTCATTGCCCAATGGAAATCCCAGCTCGAACGGTTTATCGACATTACGGATAACAGAAAGCCAGTTCGAACCCCAAAAGGACGAATCAGTAAAAGGCAGCCTCCGCTCATTGGCCAAATCGGAGGAGGCAAAACCGCCATAAGCCATCTCATCGACATTGCTTCATTCCAGTCTTTGTCCAGCAAGGACCCCCAGACCGGAGAACCAATAGCCAAGGAGTTCGTTCGTGATTACGGCCTCATCATCTGTGATGAATGTCACCATGCAGCCGCACCACAGCTTGAGCTCGTCCTCAAGTCCGCTCCAGCCAAATATGTATACGGCCTTTCCGCGACGCCCGAACGCTCGGACGGACTCACGCGAGCACTCTCAATGCTCTGCGGCCCGCTTCGCCATGTCATTGATCCAAAAACGCAAGCAATCCAACAGGGAATTCAGCGCGTTGTTAGGCCGCGTTTTACCGGAGTTCGACTACCCGCCTACGAACCAGGGGCGTCCTTTAATCAAGTTCTCGATCTCCTGTGTGCGCACACAGCGAGAAACGAAGCGATTGTCGACGATGCCCTCGAGACCGCGTCAAACGGTCGACATCCGCTTGTGCTATCCAAAAGGAAAAAACATGCCGAAGAGCTATGTAGGCTGCTTCAAAGCCGCGGACACGAACCTATACTCTTAACCGGAGAAATCGACGCCAAAGAAAGAAAGGCAATACTGAACAGCCTTCCCGGCTTCGAGCATGAGCATCGAATTATCATCGCAACCGAAAGCCTTCTGAGCGAGGGTTTCGACCTGTCTTACCTTGACACTCTGCTCATTGCCACACCGATATCTTGGGACGGCAGCATAACGCAGCAGGCAGGCAGACTACATAGAAGTCACGAGGGCAAGCAGCGGGTTGAGATATTCGACTATGTTGATTTGTCGATACCCATGCTCGCGCGTATGTACCAGAAGAGACTCAAGACCTACGCAAAGCTAGGGTATGAAGTCTTTGCAGCAAATGACAACAAACGGGCCGATCAAAACATCCTCGTTAGGCCGGCAAGGGCCGTGGAGGCCTTAGCGGATGACATCGCGCGCGCAACGAAAAGCATTTTTATTGCCGCGCCCTACGCATCCGCTGCATGCCTCGCAAAGCTCGCTGCCGTACTCACAGGCGCCGCCGCCCGTGGGATTGCCCTTGAGATTTTAATTGCCTCGACTCCGCACAATGACGTGAAAGCGATTTTTACCGAGATAAACGTCGACTATTCCATCAAAGACGAAGGGCGCCTGTGCGCGTCAGTAATTGACGAGGAAACCGTCTGGTACGGAACCATTCCATTACTGGCCTTTCCTAAGAAAGAGGACTGCAGCATCCGTTTCAAAAGCAGCGAAGTTGCAGCCGAGCTTTTAAGCGAAATCCAGCGAAGAGGAGAACCGGAGGTCGCAGCCACGAACGGGACGTCTCCAACAGTTACGGTGGAATAGGGGCCGTTTTTGGCCAATCGGCCGCGAATCAATCCCTATCCCCTGCGAATCATAAGCGAGCAATCAGCCCTGCGGGCCCTGAAACAGCTCCTCATGCGAGCCCATTCTGACCAGTCGGATCACAGGATTAGTCTTATACGGCAAGTAGAGCACGACCACATCGACCAAGCCATCGGATAGATGGAAATCGATGTGGCCGTTGTAGTTTCCGCCCGGGTTTGAAAGCTCATGGGCGCCATATTCCGCGGGAAGCGAGCCGCGAGCTGCAAGCTCTGCGACCGCCGCCCTAAACTCGGTTTTTAACTGCGGATGCATGCGCATCGTTCGTTTGTAGTCCGCCTTAAATTGAGCCTCGACTTTAATCTCGAACATCGCTAGTCCTCATCGAGGAATGACATAAGCTCATCAGCGTTGTTGAATGACGGACTATCGTCCAGCAAAATCCCCAACTCATGAGCCTCGGCAATCACCATGGAACGCCTCGTTGCCTCATTGGGAACTTCGGATCGACCAACAATCTCAAAAGGAATCTTTCGCTGATTTACAAGCTGACGAACAGCAAGGTTGAGATACGAATTGAGACTCAGGCCAACCGAATCCAAGAACTCAGTCGCCTGTTCCTTGAGCCCCTCTTCGATGCGAACCGTCGTAGGCTTAACTGTTGCTGCAGGCATTTGCGACCTCCTCGCTCTCGTCTTTTGCATCAGTATACCCAATATGCATGGCAATGTGATGTTAGATAGCATCAGATTGCCATGCATATTCATGTCGCGTGGACACGAATGCTCTACATCAGTCCGCTCAGGGCGATGTCGACGGCCTCGTTGAGGTCGTCGGTGATGTGGACGAGGTCTGGATCGAGTGGGCTGATCATGCCGGCATCCATCACCGGACCGTTGAGCCAGTCGAACAGGCCCTGCCAGTACTCGGTGCCCACCAAAACGAGGGGCATGCGCTTAACCTTGTGCGTCTGCACCAGCGTAAGCACCTCGAACATCTCGTCGAGCGTACCAAAACCACCGGGAAACACGATGGCGCCCGAGCTGTATTTGACGAACATGGTCTTGCGCACAAAGAAGTAACGGAAGTCCATGCCAAGGTTCACGTATTTGTTGAGCCCCTGCTCGTGCGGCAGCTCAATGCCCAAACCAACCGACTTGCCGTTGACACTCGCCGCTCCCCTGTTGGCCGCTTCCATGATGCCGGGGCCGCCACCGGTGATGACCGCCACGCCGCGCTGGGCAATCTTGCGCCCGACGGTACGCGCCGCCTTGTAGAGCGGATCGGTCTTGGGCGTACGGGCACTGCCGAAGATGGTCACTGCAGGACCAAGCTCGGCAAGCGCGCCAAAGCCATCGACAAACTCTGCCTGGATGCGCAGCACGCGCCAGGGGTCGGCGTGCAGCCAGTCGGTCGAGCCCTCGGGCGCCAGCAGGTTGGCGTAGGTGTTGTCCTTAGGAATCATGGGGCCGCGCATAACCACGGGGCCGCGTCGGTACGTCTCGTCGTAGGCCGGCTCGCCCTCGACGTTCTCATTCTTAATCATGGGATACTCCTATCGAAAAAAGAAACGGGCGGGGTCGACGCCATGCGTCAAACACCCGCCCGAACATCAACTATTCGGTATGGTACCCATGATGCATCATGCGCTTGCAAGGCATCGGTCAGCGGTCGCGGCTCTTAGTAATCCACCGCGGCAGGACTATTCATCCAATCGCTCACGAATGCGCCGTAGCGGCCCTCGATAATGGCCTGGCGGGCACGCTGCATAAGGTTGAGCAGGTAGTAGATATTGTGCATCGAAAGCAAAATGCCGCCGAGCATCTCCTTCTGCGTGACCATGTGGCGAATGAGCGCGCGGCTGTAGCCGCCCGTGCACACCGGGCAGGTGCAGGTGGGGTCGATGGGGCCGTCGTCGTGCGCAAAGCGCGCGTTACGGAAGTTAAGGCGACCTTCACTGGAGAACGCCGTACCCATGCGACCGGTGCGCGTCGGCAGCACACAGTCGAACATGTCGATGCCCACGCCCACGCCGCGTACGAGCGTGGTGGGGTTGCCGACACCCATCAGGTAGCGCGGCTTATGCTTGGGCATGTACTCGCTCACGAGCGGCGCCAGGGTCTCGAACATGGTCTCGTGATCCTCGCCCACCGAATAGCCACCGATACCATAGCCCGGGAAGTCGCCGCACTCCTCCAGATGGCGCAGCGAACGCAGGCGCAGATCCAGGTGCATGCCGCCCTGAACGATGCCAAAGAGCGCCTGGTCATCGCGGGTATGCGCCTTATAGCAGCGCTCGGCCCACATGCTCGACAGCTCAACGGCGCGCTCAACGTAGGCACGCGTGGCGGGATAGCCCGGGCACTGGTCGAGCTGCATGCAGATATCGGAGCCGAGTTTCATGGCGATTTCCATGTTGTCCTCGGGCGTCCAAAACACGTGACGGCCGTCGTAATCGTTGACAATAAAGCGCACGCCCTCATCGGTGAGCTTGACGGCATCGTTGTGGCTGAAGACCTGGAAACCGCCCGAGTCGGTGAGGATGGGGCCGTGCCAGTTCATGAACTTGTGCAGGCCGCCCAGCTCGGCGATGGTATCCTCGCCGGGACGCATGGACAGATGATAGGTATTGGCGAGCACGATCTGGGCGCCGAGCTTCTTGACAGTCTCGGTAGGAATGCCCTTGACGTTTGCCTTGGTGCCCACGGGCATAAAGATCGGCGTCTCGATGTCGCCGTGCGGGGTGTGCAGCACGCCGGCGCGCGCGTGCGTCGTCGGATCCTCGGCAATCAGGTCGAATTTAAAAAGGTTCTGGTCCATAAACTGGAACTCCTTGGTTGCGGTTCATACGCAAACCATTATACGGGCAACCCGCAAGAAGCACCGACTCGACAGAAACTGGCGCGAGGAGGATACGGCAGGGACACGGCAAATGAGCGTGGATTTTTGGACGCTTACCGGATGAGCGTGGATAATCTCCCACTTTTGCCCAAAGCACAGCCCAAAAACGGGAGAATATCCACTTTCATTCTGCGGGCACTCATTTAAGTACGTCCCCGATGAGTGGAGCTATTTACCAGCCGCGGCAACGCCGATGTTTTGGCAAAGTCAGACACTATGACCCAATCCAGGGGCACGGAAACGACAGGAGCCCCCGCTCGT
>CAJMQJ010000010.1 GCA_905215525.1 uncultured bacterium | reverse complement strand
GGCGGCTGATCCGGTCCGACCGGGCCGCGCGGCAAGGAGATATATTGCCAGACCGCGAAGCCCTGTGGGTCGTCAATTCCACTCTTCACAAGTCCTACACAACATATCGCTTTCTATAGCTAATAGAAAGACTGGTGCGGATCTTCCGCACGTATCAGATGATGACCCTTTGGTTTAGAAATATATAGAGATCGGTCACCTGTAAGTGTCTATCTACCCGCGCTTTTAGCAATGTAAACCGCGCTTCAGATAAAAAGAGGGAGCGCCGCGCACAACGCGACACTCCCCTAGCGATTCAAGAGAATCTATTAGGCCTCGAGAGCCTTCTTGGCAATGGCAGCCAGCTCGTTGAAGGACTCGATGTCCTCGTAAGCCATCTGAGCCAGGACCTTGCGGTCGAGCTCGATGCCGGCAACCTTCAGGCCGTGCATGAACTGAGAGTAAGAGATGTCGTTCAGGCGAGCAGCAGCGTTGATACGGGTGATCCAGAGAGAACGGATCTCGCGCTTCTTGTTGCGGCGATCACGATACTGATACTGCAGGGAGTGCTGGACCTGCTCTTTAGCATGCTTGTAAGTACGCGAAGCGGCACCGTAGTAACCCTTCGCACGGTGCATAACGGTACGGCGCTTCTTCTTGGCGGCAACAGCGCGCTTAATACGTGCCATGTTCTATCAACTCCTAGACGGTAAAACGAAAAACGGGAACGCGAACTTAGGCGAGACGCGACTTGATGACCTTGCGGTCGGCAGCGGCGATCTCGGTCTCCTGACGGAAGCCACGCTTACGCTTGGTGGACTTCTTGCTCAGGATGTGGCTCTTGAAAGCCTTGGCGCGCATAAGCTTGCCGGTACCAGTCTTGCGGAAACGCTTCTTGGTGCCGCTGTGGGACTTCATCTTAGGCATGAAATACTCCTTAATCGGTTACAGAACACTAGTTACTTGCTATCGCTTGCCGCTTTATCCTCATCGAAGGCGCCCTTAATCGGGGCGAGCAGCATAAGCATGTTACGGCCTTCCATCTTAGGCTTGGACTCGACCGTAGCGTAAGGCTTGAGATCCTCGGCGAGACGCTCGAGAACGTTAAGGCCCTGCTCCGGGTGAGCCATCTCACGGCCGCGGAACATGATGGTGATCTTAACGCGTGCGCCCTTCTTGAGGAAACGCAGAACGTGGCCCTTCTTGGTCTCGTAGTCGCCAACGTCGATCTTGGGTCGGAACTTCATTTCCTTGACCTCGACCTTGGACTGGTTCTTACGAGCAGCCTTGGCCTTCATGGCCTGCTGGTACTTGAACTTACCGTAGTCCATGACCTTGCAGACCGGCGGCTCCGCGTTGGGAGCGATCTCGACCAGGTCGAGACCCTGATCGTCGGCGACGCGCTGGGCATCGCGGATGGCGAACAGGCCGAGCTGAGAGCCATCGACGCCAATCAAACGACACGAAGATGCAGTGATCTCGTCGTTGATGCGGGTGTCATCAGACTTAGCTATTTTCCCTACCTCCATTCATAAAAAAATAACCCGGCGCTTCTCAGCAACCAGGTCGTACACATAGACTTCCTCGATTTGAGGAAGGGAATCTAAGTTGTATGACCAGTCAGCTGCTCATTGGCGCCAAAAGGTGGGAACCCTCAGGTTCCTCTTTAGGGCATTGCGGGAACAACGCCTTGCGAATAATAACACGTACAGCGCGTTATCACATTACGTACACGAAAAAGGGACCTTGACCCCCTTGAACGCTCGCTTGCATGTATGGTGCTCGAGGCGAGACTCGAAGGGCCTTCGCTTCGCGAAGCCCCGGGCTTCGGGCGCGTGGCGCCCTCGCCACGCTCCGCTACAAACAGGCCACAGGCCTGTTTGCTTAACGCTTCGCGCGCTCACGCGAGTTCGGCACGAAAAAGGGGGCCGCAACCCCCTTGAACGCTCACTTGCATGTATGGTGCCCGAGGCGAGACTCGAACTCGCACGTTGTTGCCAACGGTGGATTTTGAGTCCACTGCGTCTGCCAATTCCGCCACTCGGGCACGCAATGCGTGAGTTAGTTTATCACAGCTTTCTGTTGATTAGTCCGAAAATGGAACTTCGAGCATTTCGATGAGTTCGACCGTGCGGAGCATCTCGCGCCGACGGCATCCGCGACCGTCGACCGAAGCCTCACCCATCTGGTTATCGTAAGGGTCCTCGCGCATGCCGTCGAAAGAGGGCTCAAACTCTGCCTGGAATCGATTGTTGGCCACCATACGCCACGGGTCGAGATTGCCAAAGTAGTGACGGCGGCGCCACTCCTCCCCCATCCTGCGAGCAGAAGATCCAAATGACACGTCGGCGTTGAGCCATCCGGTCTGCGGCGTATAGAACTCTGCCCAGTCGTGCGACCCCACCGAATCGGGCGCAACATACAGGCCGCTCTGCCAACGGGCAGGCACGCCCGCGATACGGCACATGGTGATAAACGTGAGCGCCATAACGCCGCAATCGCCGCGGAGCGAATGCGCGCAGTCATCGGCAATAGATCCCAAAAGCAAGTACGGCGGCTGATAGCGATAGTCGATGTACTGCGTCAGGTAATCATAGATAGCACGGGCGCGATCGAGCGGATCCTCGAGCCCGTCAATGACACGGGCTGTCAGCTGCTGTAGATACGGCGTGAATGCAATGTGCGGACGGTCCTCGGAGGTGTCCACGGGCAGTGGCGCGTCCATGCAAGGATGCACCGGAAGCGCACCCCCATAGACATCACGATAAGCGGCATCAATTTGATAGCGATAGGTCACCGAGAATGAGCGCTCACTCGAAGAAGACCACGAGGCGGTACGCGCCGAAGCATTCGCGGGGGCAACAGCACCCTCCGGCGTCATATCGAGAACCTCGATATGAGACTGTTGACGACAGGCGGCGGCAACGGGTAGCCACGCGCGAACGGTCTCCCCTTCCAGGGCGCCGGGGACAGACACGGACGCTTTAAGCGTAATGACGCGAGCCAATCCGTTTTGTGACTCCATCTCCTTGAGCATCTCGTTGCGCAGTGCTATTCCGTCCGTAGAATCGGGCCGCATGCCGGGAACCTCTTTGGGATATACGCGAAGCGAATCGAGGAAGTTGTCGAGAACGAACAGTTCGCCATCGATAAAGCGCCAGTCAATACGCTTACGATTAATCAGGTCATCAAACTGCTCTTCGGTAAACTCTGGCCACTCCTCGCGAATCATCGCAATAGCCTGGTCGCGCGACACCGAAAAATGAAGCGGCGTCTCGAGCATGCGATACCGCTCGGCACGAACACAAGCAGCCAGCGAAGGCTCGGGGTTCTGCTCCAAAAGGCGATCGCAGGCAGCAACAGCCTGCGTCAAATACCCGGCATCCATAAGACGAAGAATCTCAGGCGGCAGTCCAACATCGAGATGACGAAAGTCATCACAGCAAACATCAGCAGAGCAACCAACTGGACCCTCGTCAATAACCTTCCCATCCGAAGGCAGCACATTAATAACAGCCATACCAAAACTCCAAGTCACTAGAACGCTTGAAGCCCATTGTAGCGAGATAAAAAGAAAGCCCCAACAAGGGAGCCATCAACACCGCCGAACGGTAGTCAATAAATAAATTCAGCCCAGTAACCCTGTAGCGAGTTAACGAAGGAGGCCCCGTTTCCCCGGAGCTGATTCCGTCGCGCGACTTCTGGCGAAGCCAGGTGAGCGCGAGGGAAACAGCGTAGGGGAAACGGGGCCTCCGGCGGGAAGTTAAACCGCTACTTACGCCTTGTTGACGGAGCCAAACTCCTCCATGAGCTCCTTGGTGCGGGCAACGATGTTGTCGCGACCAGGCTTGAGGAGCTTGCGGGGGTCAAAGCCCTTGCCCTGCTGATCCTTGCCAGCCTCGATGTACTCGCGGACGCCCTTGGCGAAGACGAGCTGCAGGTCGGTGTTGACGTTGATCTTGGAGATGCCCAGGGAAATGGCCTTCTTGATCTGATCCTCGGGGATGCCGGTGCCACCGTGCAGAACGAGGGGCAGGTCACCGGTCTGGGCCTTAATCTCGCCCAGACGCTCGAAGGAAAGACCAGCCCAGTCGGCGGGGTACACGCCGTGGATGTTGCCGATGCCGCAGGCGAGGAAGTCGACACCCAGGTCAGCGATCTGCTTGCACTCAGCAGGATCAGCGAGCTCGCCGCTGGAGGTCACGCCGTCCTCGGTGCCGCCGATGCCGCCGACCTCGGCCTCGATGGACATGCCCTTGGAGTGGGCAAGCTCAACGAGCTCCTTGGTGCGGTCGAGGTTAAGCTGGAAGGTCTCCTCGTGAGAGCCGTCATACATGATGGACGTGAAGCCGGCCTCGATGCACTTGAAGCAGTCCTCGTAAGAACCGTGATCGAGGTGAAGGGCGACGGGAACGGTAACGCCCGTGGCCTCGACGGCAGCCTTGACCATGTCGGCGCAGACCTTGAAACCGCCCATCCACTTAGCGGCACCAGCGGTGCACTGAAGGATCAGCGGAGACTTGGCCTCCTCGGCGGCCTGGAGAATAGCCAGGGTCCACTCGAGGTTGTTGGTGTTGAAGGCACCAAGACCGTACTTGCCGGCCTCGGCCTTCTTGAGCATGTCTGCTGCGTTGACGAGCATAAAAGAAACCTCCTGTAAGGTTGCTCCGATAACGCCTGAGATTTTACCACGGCGCACCCGAGCATAAACGTTCGTTTGTTCACGAATATCGTCCAAACAGACTTTTTTGACCGTTTGCCCTACGAAATCGACCCGTTGGGGAAAAATAGCTTGACGTTTGGACGCTTCTCGTGCTTCAAAAGCCGACTATTAAGCTAAATCTGCATGAAAGGGTTCTGCATGAGCTCGCGTGCCATGGTGGTCGAATCGCCATGACCGGTTAGGCAAACGGTATCGGGCGGGAGAAGCCGGGCGAGCTTGGAGAGCGAGCGCAGAATCGCCGCCTCGTCTCCTCCAGAAAGATCGGTGCGGCCGTGCCCACCCGGAAACAGGGTGTCGCCCACAAAGGCAATGTTCCCCTGATCGGTGGCAGCAAACAAGACGATCCCGCCCGGCGTATGCCCTGGCGTCTCGATCACCTGCAGGTAGATATCGCCCACCTTGATAGCATCTCCCTCGGCGAGCAGGTGCGTCGGCTCCCCGGGGTCAGGCGTCTCAATGCCCCACATAGCTCGCTGTTCCTCGATGTTCGCATGCGGCACCGCCACATCCTTAGCACACAGCTCATACTGGCAGCCCTCGCCAACGGTGGTTCGCACGCCTGCAACACCACCAACATGATCGGCATGGCCATGAGTGCATACGGCGCCAAACACGCGTACGCCGGGATGCTCGGCTCGAATATGCTCCACCAGGCGTTCGCCTTCCCATGCGGGATCGATAATCACGCACTCATTGTCCGAAATAACAGCATAGCTATTGGTCTGAATGGGACCGTTTACGAGCGTCTCGATCTCGACCGATCCCTTGGGAGTTAAATCCAAGGACACAGCACTCATGTCCCTCTCCTCTCTATAGAACTCGAGGCATCAAACGATGCCTCGAGTGTAGCGAATATCGATAATGTGACACGTTCGTCGCGACTAAACGCGGCGCTTAAGCTGGGCTCCACCCTCACCGGGCATCAGGCGGCGCGCGTCGTAGACCGAGTCAACGCTGCTGATGGAGGCCAGCAGCGGATCCAGACCACTCGCGTCCGAGATCTCGACCATAAAGCGCAGGGTTGCAATACCCTCGCGGTTGGTCGACGTGGCGGCAGAAAGGATATTGCCGCCCGCATCGCCAATGGCAATGGTGACATCCTTGAGCAGGCCCATGCGGTCCAGGCACTCGACCACGATCTCGACCTGGAAGAGGGTGTCGGCAGCGCCGTCCCACTCCACTTCGATCATGCGCTCGGGATGCTCCATAAGACCCTTGACGTTGGGACAGTTGGCGCGATGCACCGAAACGCCACGACCGCGCGTGATGAAGCCGACGATGTCGTCGCCCGTCACGGGGTTGCAGCAATGAGCCAGACGGACCAGTAGGCCGCTGTTGCTCTCGCCCTTGACGATAATGCCGTTACTGGCGCTCTTGCCGCGCTTTTGCGGCTTGCGGTTGGAGCCGCGAGCAGGCTGCTTCACGACCTCGGCGATAGCCTCGGCCTTGGTGAGCTGTTCCTCGGGCTTGGGGTCCAAGATTTGCTCGACCTTATTGCCCACAGCGCGCGGGGCAACCTTGCCGGCGCCGACGGCGGCAAACAGGTCCTCGAGCTGCTTGAAGTTAAACTGCTCCGCCACGGCGTTGAGCGCACGCGTCGAACGCGGCGTAGAAATGCCATAGCCACGCTTACGCAGGTCCTTAGCCAGCATATCGCGACCAGCAGCAGCGTCGTCGTCCTTGGTCGCAGCGGCAAAATAGCGGCGGATCTTTGACTTGGCGGAAGGTGTCTTAACGATCTTGAGCCAATCACGCGACGGCTTGGAACTCTTGTTAGTCAGAATCTCGACACGGTCACCCGTCTTAATCTCGTGCGTGAGCGGAGCCACCGCACCGTTGATTTTGGCGCCGACGCAATGGTTTCCCACCTCGGTGTGAACGGCGTAGGCAAAGTCGAGCGGCGTGGAGCCGGCACGAAGCGCCATGACCTCGCCCTTGGGCGTAAAGACAAAGATCTCCTGATCGAAGAGGTCGACCTTCAGCGAATGCAGGTATTCCTTGGCATCGGTGATCTCGTCGGAAGCCGCCCAATCGAGCGAATGCTTGAGCCAGTTGATCTGGTCGTCCAAACGTTGAGCGTCATTGGTCTTGGAAGCAGACGATCCGCCCGACTTCTTATATAGCCAGTGGGCGGCAATGCCGTACTCGGCCTGCTCATGCATCTCATAGGTTCGAATCTGAATCTCGAGCGGGCGAGCCGTGGGGCCGATGACCGTCGTGTGGAGCGACTGGTAGTTATTGACCTTGGGCATGGCGATATAGTCTTTAAAGCGGCCGGGCATGGGGTGCCACAGCGTGTGCACCGCGCCGAGCGTGGAGTAGCAATCGCGCACCGAATGCGTGATGACGCGCAGTGCCACCAGGTCGTAGATCTCGGAGAATTCCTTGCCCTTGCGCTTCATCTTTTGGTAGATGGACCAATAGTGCTTGGAACGGCCGTTGATCTGGAAGTCTTCCAGGCCAATGCGGTTGAGCTCGTCGGTGAGCGTCTTGATGGTCTCGGCCAGATAGCGCTCACGGACCTCGCGCGACTCCGCCACCATGCGTGCGATGCGCTGGTAGGCATCGGGCTCCAGGTAGAAGAAGGACAGGTCCTCGAGCTCCCATTTAATGGAGCTCATGCCCAGACGGTCGGCCAGGGGCGCATACACGTCCATGGTCTCGCGAGCCTTAAACAGGCGACGGTCCTCACGCAGGGCCGCAAGGGTGCGCATGTTGTGCAGACGGTCGGCAAGCTTAACGATGATGACGCGGATGTCCTTGGACATGGCGAGGAACATCTTGCGCAGTGTGAGGGCCTGTTTCTCGTCCATGCTGTCGACTTCGATGTTGGTGAGCTTGGTCACGCCATCGACGAGCTCGGCCACCGTATCGCCAAACAGGTCGGAAACATCGGCAAGCGAGGTCTCGGTATCCTCGACGGTATCGTGCAGCAGCGCGGCGCACACCACGTCACAGTCCATCTTGAGATCGGCCAAAATGATGGCCACCTCGACGGGATGGTTGATGTACATCTCACCCGAGCGGCGCTTTTGGTTGCAGTGCTTCTCGGCGGCAAAGCAATAGGCCTGCTCCACCTTGGAGAAGTCATCCTCATTCATATATTTGAGGCACAGGCGCTCCAGCTTGTCGTAGCTGTCCGCCATAATCTCGGGCGGCAGTTCATCGGCATGCTTATAGTGCTCCATCTCCGAAAACGGCTGGAGGGTGGAATCATGGGCGGTACGGGCTGCGGCATCCATCGAGGTCCCCTTCCCCTAGGCCCGCGGTACGATCGGGCGGTTAACTTTGGCTAGCATATCAGAAGCGCACGAATCGAGCGCCCAGCTCCGGAAAGCCGAGAACTCCATGCGCGAGCGCAAGCCCTCCAAATAGCGAATTGACCTGCTCAATTGCACGCGGCCAGGGTTTTCGGCCATCGCGATGCGACGGGTGTCGTCAAACCCCGAAACGCGACAGAAACCAAGCTCTTCGAAGATTCCCAGGCCGCTTTCCACCGAGCGCTCGTCGACCGGCGTGCGAGCATCGATGGCAAGGCACATCTGCGCAATGTCGATATCGCTTGCGCAGAATGAATCGTCCCCCGTCTTGCCACGGTTGGAGCGCCACATGGTCTGCAGCGCTCGATAGAGCGTGACAAGCTCATCGCGCTCGGGCGCGTAACAGTCGAGCAGGCGCTCGTTAATGCGAGCGTCACGCGACGAATAGAGCAGGTGAATCACGGCGGGCTGTCCATCGCGACCGGCGCGGCCACTCATCTGGTTAAACTCAATCGCGCCAAACGGCATGTGATAGAGCACGACATGGCGAATATCGGGAAGGTTGACGCCCTCGCCAAAGGCAGAGGTCGAGACGATGCAGCTGAGGCTTCCGTCTCGGAATGCTTCCTCCACGCGGCGGCGATCGGAGCGCGCAAGCCCCGCGTTATAGAACGCGATATGGGTTGCGCAATCGGGCACACGCTTGCGCAACGTCTTGGCGAGCGCCACGGACTGGTCGCGCGAATTGACGTAAATGACGGTCTTCTCCCCCGTCGCCACGATCGACACCAAACGGTTCTCGCGGCTCGCAAGGTCGCGGTCGTCCTCGAGCTGCAGGTTCTCGCGCACCGTCTCGTCGACCACCGTGCGAGTAATCGGCAGCATGCGGGCAAGCTCGGCCACGACCGGAGCCGTCGCGGTGGCCGTCGCAGCCATAACAACCGGGTCGCCCAGGGCTTTGAGGATATCGGGCATGTCGAGATAGGCGCTGCGGTCGCCGCCCTTGGCAAGGCCGGCGTGGTGCGCCTCATCGATAACGACAAAGCCGATGCGGCCCGAACGCGCGAAGCGGTCACGGTGGATAGATAGGAACTCGGGCGTCGTGAGCACGATACCGGTGCGGCCCGAAGCTAGGCCGGCGAACACATCATCGCGTGCGGCCTCCACGGTCTCGCCGGTCAGCACGCCAACGCCAATGCCAAGCGCTGCCATCGTCGACGAGAGGTGATAGGCCTGGTCGGCAACAAGCGCGCGCAGCGGATAGACAAAGATGCTCGCACGTCCGCGAAGGACAGCCTCGCGCGCAGCATGTACATGGAAGATGAGAGACTTGCCGCGGCCCGTTCCCATAACGGCCAAGACGCTCTGGTGGTCGGCCAAGGCATCGAGCGCCTCAACCTGCGCGCGGTGCGGCTGGTTCGATCCGATAAAGCTATGGATAAGCGAGCGCGTGAGCTCGGTATAGGAAAGCTGGGCGAGCGTCTCGCGCTTACGCGACTCCAGGCGCAGGCCGGAATCCGCCGGCTGCACGCCACGACGAAGCTCGCATGCCGGATCATCGACGCTGGGCAGCGTGGTATCGCGAACCAGAACATCCTTGATCATGAGCTTGGGCTTCACACGCCCCTGCCAATGCTCGGCAACGGCCTCGAACACCAAGTCGACAGCGCTATCGCAGTTGATGAGCTTATCGATTTGCGGCACGCGGAACATAATGGCCGGCACACTCGCGGCGCCATCGGTCGCCACAAAGCGCATGTGCTCGCCGGTTTTGCCCACCACGGCGCGGTCGCACATCGTCACGCCCTCGGCAGCCAGCAGCGGCACCTTGTTGCCCTGGCCAAACGGCTCAAGACGGGAGATCTGCTCGATGGTCTCGATATTCAGCTCGGAAAGGTCGACGGTGGCGGCGACCTCGTCGGTGTCTTCAAAGTCCTCGGCGGAAAGCTCCGATAGCACGGCGGAAAGGCGGCGGCGGAACTCATCGAGCTTGGATGCCTCGATGGTCACACCCACCGCACCGGCATGTCCGCCGCGACGAATCAGCAGGTCGGAACAACGCTCGACGGCGTCAAACAGGTTAACTTTGCCCACCGAGCGACCAGAGCCGCGCGCGATACCGTCCTCGATCGAGAACAGCAGCGCCGGCACGTGATAGCGATTGGTCAAGCGGCTCGCCACGATGCCTTTGACGCCCTCGTGCCAGCCCTCGCCGCCCACGACGATTGCGCGCCCGCCGTCATAAGTCTCCTCGACCTTCGCCATGGCATCGCGCGTGAGCTCCGCCTCGATCTCACGGCGTTGGCGATTGATTTCCTCGAGCTCAGCCGCCAGTGCGCTTGCTTCGATGGGATCGCGGGCAAGCAGCAGGTCGAGCGCCAGCTTGGGATCAGCCATGCGGCCGGCAGCATTCAGACGAGGGATGAGCGAAAACGACAGGCCGTCGGCCGTAATGGTAGAAAGGTCGGCCTTGGCAAGTGCGGCAAGCGCGATATAGCCGGGACGGGCCGTCACGCGCATCTGCTGGATACCCTCGGCGACCAGTGCGCGATTCTCGGGCGTGAGCGGCATCATGTCGGACACGGTGCCCAGCGCCGCGACCTCGATCAGCGAACGCCAATACGACGGCTTGCCCAAACGCTCGCCCAGGACCTGCACCAGCTTGAGTGCCACGCCGGCACCGGCAAGCTCGCGCGAGGGGCCCTCGTCCTCGAGCTTGGGGTCGGTCAGGGGCACGCCCTGCGGCACCTGGTCGGAGGGCTCGTGATGGTCCGTGACCACCAAATCGATCCCCAGGCTCTCCAGATAGGAGACTTCTTCCTTGGCAGCAATACCGTTATCGACGGTCACGATCAGCTGAGGGCGAGCGAGCTCGTTAACGCGGTCGAGCGCCGCGCGCGAAAGACCGTAGCCCTCGTCAAAGCGATGCGGAATAAACGGCGTGACATCGGCGCCAAACGTGCGCAGTGCCTCGGTCAACAGGCAGGTCGACGTAATACCGTCAACGTCAAAATCGCCAAAGACCGCAATGTGCTCGTGGTTGCAAATAGCACGCTCGACGCGGTCGGCAACGACCGACATGCCCGGGATAATGAGTGGGTCGGCCCAGTCGCGATCGAGCGAAGGCGTCAAAAACAGCTGACCTTCTTCGATGGATGTAATGCCGTGCGCGACCATAATACGCGCCACCAGCCCGGGAATGCCCAGGCCAGCCGAAAGCTCCTTTTCGAGCTCGGGGTTTTGCCGAGCGACCGCCCAGCGATGCGTCGTCTTAAGCGATGACATAGGCGCCCACCCCCGATAGGGGCAGGTCGCCGCGATACCTCTCACGGTTCATAGCGATGAGTCCTCTGTGTATGCCCGCTTCGGCAGGCAGATCTGTTGAACGGATTTATTATACCGTGCAGCGCGGACGCACAACGTCCAGCACGCCGCGGTTTCGATAAACGAGGGCGGTAATAGCCTCGAAATAATCGAGCGTTTCTGACGCACGGACGCATGCAAGCGTCTAGCATATCCATTCAAAACGGATTCACGAGCAAAGGGAGTCACAAGCGCATATGAAGCAATGGGTTGGACTGGGCAAGTTTCTCGCGGGGCACATGCAGGTCATCGTTCCGATTTGCGTGACGCTCGGCGTGCTCTTTCCCCAGCAGATCGGCGTGCTCAAACCCATCGTTCCCACCTTGTTTGCTTTTATGACGTTTCAAGGTGCGCTCAGCAACACCTTTCACCAGGTGGCTGAGGTATTCCGCCGTCCCCTGCATCTGATTTTGGCGTTATTTGTCTCGGCTGTGATCATCCCCATTGCGGCGTATGCCATGGGCTCACTGCTCTTTGGTTCCAACCCAAACCTTGTCTGCGGCATCGTGCTCGAATACAGCGTACCCGTGGCAGTCACCGCCTTTATGTGGATTAGCATGTTCGGCGGCAACGGCCCGCTCGCGCTCACCATCATCCTGACGTCCTCGGTCATCTCACCTGTGACGATTCCGCTTACGCTCAAGCTCCTGCTGGGCGCCACCGTCTCGATCGACGTGCCGAGCATGATGCAGAACATGGCCTTTATGATCGCCATCCCCGCTGTGCTCGGTATTGTCATCAATGAACTCACGCGCGGCTGGGGCCACGAGAAACTCTCTCCCGCGCTCTCGCCCGCCTGCAAGTTCATGATGATGGGCGTCATCGCATCCAACTCCACTGCCATGAGCGAGTACGTGCTGCACATGAACGCGGTGCGCTTGGAAGTCGCCCTCTTTATTCTGGTGTTCGCCATCAGCGGCTTTATCACCGGCGTCCTGATCGCCCGTGCCCTGCACCTGCCGTATAGCGAGACGACCACCATGTGCTTTACCTGCGGCATGCGCAACATCTCTTCGGGTGCCGTCATCGCCACGCAGTATTTTCCCGGCGAAGTGGTATTCCCCGTCATGTGCGGCACGCTGTTTCAGCAGGTGTTGGCCTCAATTATCGGACACCTCTTTGAGCGCCTGACCGGCGAGGAGCGCGCCGCCCAGCGCAAGCGGGTCGAGGCTGGCCGCGACGCCATGGCGCGCTAGGCTGTCCGCATTACGTGGGTGTTAGTCTTGCTATACGAGCGTTTCCAGATGCGCACGCAGACGCTCAGCATCGATATCGAGCGTCGTCTCGGCATTGACTTGGGCCAAACGATAGCCGACAAAGTAGGGCGAAACCACCCAACGCGGCAGCGCCTTGGCAATGGTCCGACCGCCCAGGTGATAGAAGAACAAGTTGTACGACTCTGCGCGACCACCGTGGTGCCCGTTTAGGATATAGCGCAGAGCTACCTGGATCGCATCGGCAAAGAGATCCGCCTCGGCTTGGTCTCGTGCGTCATCGCTGGCGGCGATTCCCTGCGGGGCTGAAACGTTGATCTCAAAGAACCCCATGATCGGTTCGGTTGAGATATTGACCGAGATTCTCCCCTGTTGCCAAACATTGATGCCTTCGAAATTGGCGGGGGCTAGTGCTGCATAACCGTCCTCCCGCTCCAGACCCACAATCTGCATGTGTGGATGGACGAGGCTGCCGCCCGAAAGCGGGCCTTTGTTCTTGTACATGAGCACACTGCGGTACTGTTGGGAATCGAGCATCTGCTGCCAACAGCCCAGGGCAAACCGCATCACATGATGCAGCTCATCCGGTTCATAGGTCGCCAGGTCGGCGTCGTGGTTGGCAGACTCGATCAATACGGTCTGACGGGTGGCCCGCAAGGTCTTGAACTTATTCTCGAGCCAGATGCAGTCACCATCGCGCTGGATGATATCGGCAAGTTCCTCGGTATCGCAAAAGGGGCACGCGGCGCCAGGGCGCCGGTTGTCGTCGGGCTTACCGTTCGCCTGCTGAACGTCAAATACCAGCGCCACGGGTTACGCCTCCAGCGGCACGATCTTGGTGCCATGGAGCTCGGAGACGCTCAATGCCGCCGCCACGGTATCGCGGTTGGCCGTAGAAATGCCGCCGCCGGGAAGGATGGTCAGGCGGTCGCCCGCATACTCGACAAGACGCGACAGGTGCTCCAGGTTGTCCTCGATCGGCGTTCCGGCAGCACCACCATGCGTCAGGATGCGCGTGATGCCGCAGTCGGCGAGTGTGTCAATGGCGTCCAGCTGAGCCTCGGGCGAGAGCTGGTCAAAGGCCATGTGGAAGGTGATATCGATGGCCCCGCGCTTGCACTCCTCGGTCGCGCAGCCCGTAGCCATCACGAGGGCGCCGAGGGTGAGCTCGTCGAGCGCCCAGCCGCCGGCACAGGGCTTGCAGCAGCCAAAGACCAGGCCGTCAACGCCGGCGCTCACGGCAAGACCCAAGTCCATCTCCATCATGCGCAGCTCGTCCTGGTTGTAGTGAAAGTCACCGCCACGCGGGCGAATCATGCACATCACTCGCGCGTCATGCTCGTGAGCATAGCTGACCGTAGTGCTGATAACGCCGGCCGAGGGCGTGGTACCACCGACGGCAAGGTTGTCGCACAACTCGATGCGCTTAGCACCGGCATCGATAGCCGCCGGCACACGCTCAAAGTTCTCGGCACAAAACTCGTACAGCATAGATAGACCCCCAAAGACAGCAGATGTTTTCCGACGGGCATTGTCACACACCCCCATGAAGTTGCGGTGGAATAAGGACTCTTTTGACCTCTGAGGCTCCCATTTAGTCCCTATTCCACCGCAACTTAAAGGGAATAGTCGTTGGCATCTGCCACAACGTCGATGTTTTGGCAACGACAGCGAAAACCCGCCAGAGCGAACAAGGTGCCTTGAAACGAGGCGGCATTGACCTTCTGGTCATGCCGCCGAAGTTGAAAGGCAGATTGCCGCTCTGGCGGGCTTGCAGCGTCAAGCCGTTACGCGGTTTGGTAAAACCGCGTAACTAGTTAACCGCCCAGGTAGGCTTTGCGGACGTTATCGTCGTGCAGAAGCTCTTGCCCCGTGCCGGTCATGGTGATCTTGCCGGTCTCGAGCACGTAGCCGCGCGTGGCAATCGAGAGCGCCATCTGCGCGTTCTGCTCGACCAAAAGCACCGTGGTACCGGCCTTGTGCAGATCCTCGACAATCTGGAAGATCTGCTCAATCAGAATCGGCGCCAAGCCCATGGAAGGCTCGTCGAGCATGAGCAGCTTGGGGTTGCTCATAAGAGCGCGGCCCATAACGAGCATCTGCTGCTCGCCGCCCGAAAGGGTGCCGGCGACTTGGCGACGGCGCTCCTTCAGGCGCGGGAACTGCTCGTAGACGCGCTCAAGGCCCGGAGCAACCGTGGACTTGGGCTGCGTGTAGGCGCCCATCTCCAGGTTCTCCTCGACCGTCATCTGCAAAAAGGCGCGACGGCCCTCGGGCACCTGGGCCAGGCCCTTACCAACCAGCTTATCGGCGGGCGTATGAGTAATGTCCTCGCCCATAAACTTGATGGAGCCGGTCTTGGAGCGCAGCAGGCCCGAGACGGTCTTGAGCGTTGTGGACTTGCCGGCACCGTTCGCACCGATCAGAGCCACGATCTCGCCCTCGTTGACGTTAAAGGAGATGTCCTTGATGGCGTGGATGGCGCCGTACCAGACGTTGATGTTGTAGACGGAAAGCATCGGCTCTGCCATTTAGTTCTCCCCCTTATCCTGCTTGCCCAGATATGCCTCGATAACGGCGTCGTTGTTCTGGATTTCCTCTGCCGTGCCCTTGGCGATGACCTTACCAAAGTTGAGTACGCAGATACCCTCGCAAATATTCATGACGAGCGACATGTCGTGCTCGATAAGCATGATGGCGATGCCAAAGGTGTCGCGAATCTTAACGATGTTCTCCATGAGCTCCGCGGTCTCGGACGGGTTCATGCCGGCGGCAGGCTCGTCGAGCAGCAGCAGCTTGGGGTTGGTGGCAAGCGCGCGGACGATCTCCAGGCGGCGCTGAGCGCCGTAAGGCAGCGAGCCGGCCTGTTCGTTTGCCAGATGCTCCATATCAAAGATGGAGAGCAGCTCCATGGCACGCTCATGGGCGGCCTTCTCGTGCTTCCAGTACGTCGGCAGGCGCAGCACGCCCTCAAAACCGGAATAGCGCTCCTGGTTGTGCAGACCGACCTTGACGTTGTCCTCCACCGTCATGGTGTTGAACAGGCGGATGTTCTGGAACGTACGGGCAATGCCCATGCGGTTGACCTGGTAGACCGACTTGCCCGAGGTGTCCTCACCGTCGAGCAGGATGGTGCCGTGCGTGGGCTGATACACCTTGGTGAGCAGGTTGAAGACCGTGGTCTTTCCGGCACCGTTGGGGCCGATCAGACCGGCGATCTCGGTCTTGCCGATAGTCAGGCTAAAGTCGTCGACTGCCTTAAGGCCACCGAACTCAATGCCCAGGTGGATGCACTCGAGTGCCGGGCGCTGGCCCAGATCGCGATCGGGAACGATGGCGCCAGAAGGATACGGGACCATCTTACCCTTGTTGAGCTCAAATTTACTGGGCATCGGCTGCCACCTCCTTCTTGGAAGCAAAGCGGTCCTTAATGCGTGCGAAGAACGCCTTGAGCTGCGGGTTGTTGGTAAAGATCATGACCAGGATCAACACGATGGCGTAGATGAGCATGCGGTAGTCCGAGAACTGACGGAGCAGCTCGGGAAGCACCGTGAGCAACGCCGCCGCGATGACGGAACCGCGCATGTTGCCCAGGCCGCCCAGGACCACGAACACCAGAATGAGGATCGACGTGTTGAAGTCGAACTTGGTGGCGGAGAGCTGCGAGAAGTTACCGCCGAAGAGAGCTCCGGCAGCACCGGCGAGGGCAGCGGAAACCACGAAGGCGATCATGCGGTACTCGGTGACGGAGATGCCTACGGACTCGGCTGCAATCTTGTTATCGCGCACGGCCATGATGGCACGGCCGGTACGGCTGCGAACCAGGTTGAGTACAATCACGAGCGCGACCATAACCAGGATGGCGCCGGCAAGGAAGGTCGAATAGGTCGACACGCCCGATGCGCCCTGGGCACCCTTGATGATGGCGGTGCCGTCCTCAAGCAGGTGCAGGTCGTCGATCGTAGAGTTGCCCGTGATGTTAAAGATCACGTGCAGACCGCGGGAATCGACGCCCACAATGAGGCAGGTGACGATCTCTTTGATGATCTCGCCAAAGGCCAGCGTCACGATAGCCAGGTAATCGCCGCTCAGGCGAAGGACCGGGATGCCGATCAAGAAGCCCAGGATGGCGGCAGCGATAGCGCCGACCACAATGCTGATGATCAGGCGCATCGGATCGGACGGAACGGCGCTCTCCAGCGCGACGGCGGTAACGATGCCCGTATAGGCGCCGACACTCATAAAGCCCGCGTGGCCCAGCGACAAGTCGCCCGCAATACCGACGACGAGGTTGAGCGAGATGGCCATAACGATGTAGGCCGTGATGGGAACCAGCTGACCGGCGATCATGCGCGGGATCATATGGTTGGACTGCATAAAGAACACGATGGCGAATGCCACGATGCACATGGCGTACGTGACAAAGTCGTGACGCGTCTGCTTGTCTTTAAGGAACTTCATAACGCTCACCTACACCTTCTCGGGGACGTACTTGCCCAAGAGGCCGGCAGGCTTGACGAGCAGGACGATAATCAAAACACCAAAGACGATGGAGTTGGCAAGGCTCGTGGAAATGTAAGCCTGAGCCATCGCCTCGATGATGCCGATGAGAATACCGCCGACAAAGGCACCGGGGATGGAGCCGATGCCGCCGAAAACGGCAGCGTCGAAGGCCTTGATGCCAGGCATGGCGCCCGTGGTGGGCTGTAACACCGGCGAGTAGGAGCACAGGAGCACGCCGGCGATGGCGGCAAGGGCAGAGCCGATGGCAAACGTCATCGAGATGGTGCGGTTGACGTTGATGCCCATGAGCTGAGCGGCGGCCTTGTCCTCGGACACGGCGCGCATGGCCTTGCCCATCTTGGTCTTACCTGTAAAGAACATCAGGCCGGCCATGATAACCAGGCAGGCGACGATGGTGACGAGCGAGACGGCGCTTACGTTAAACTTGGCCAAGAACTCCGGCACCTGGAAGGTGACGAGCGAAGTAAAGTTCTTGGGCGTGGCGCCCCACAGGAGCTGCGCGGCGTTCTGCAGGAAGTAGGACACGCCGATGGCCGTGATCAGAACGGCCAGCGGGCCCGCCTGACGCAGCGGCTTGTATGCCAGACCCTCGATGAGAACACCGAGAACCGTGCAGACCACACAAGAGAGAATTACAGATGCCCAGCCCGGGAGGCCGAGATACGACGTGGCGCAGAACGAGACATAGGCACCGACCATGATGACGTCGCCGTGAGCGAAGTTGAGCATCTTGGCGATACCGTAGACCATGGTGTAGCCCAACGCGATGATGGCGTAGACGCTGCCCATGGACAGGCCGTTGACCAGGTATTGGATAAAGACCGTCATGTTCCACATCCCCCTTTCGAATAGGTTTCCAGTTGATGTATGAAACAGGGACGTTACATCGTCCCTAGATACCAAGCAAGCAGGGAAGGCCAAAACCTCCCCTGCTTGGGATCAAAACCGCTCTATGTAAGGCGGCCTATTAGGCCTGTACGTACTTGCCGTCGGTAATGACGTACGCCGTCGGGTCCTTCTGGACCTGACCCTTGTCGTTCCAGGAGAGCTTGCCAGTCAGGCCGTCAACAGTAATCTTGAGCATAGCCCCGGGAAGCTTCTCGGCAACCTCGGTGGGGTCGGCGTCGACGCCCAGGCCGGCCTCCTTAAGAGCCTCGACCACAGCATGCACGCCGTCGTAGGCGTCGGCGGCAAACTGGTCGGGAGTATCGCCGTACTTATCCTTGTAAGCGTTGACGAAGTCGGCATTCTTCTCGTCGTCGGCGGAGAACGGGGTCATGAGCAGCAGACCCTCGGCAAGAGAGGTGTCGAAGCCCTCAACGCCCAGGATGCCGTCCATGCCGTCGCAGCCCATCATCTTGACGTCGTAGCCCATGTCCTTGGCGTTCTTGAGCAGGACGGACGCCGGCGTGTAGTAGATCGGCGCAAAGATCATGGTGGCGCCTGCCTGCTTGGCCTTGGTCAGCTGGTTGGTAAAGCTCGTGGCGGAGTCGTCCTTAAAGGTCTCCTCGTCGACAATCTCAAGCTTAGACTTAGCGGCCTGGGCCTTAAAGGAATCTGCGATGCCCGAAGAATAGGCGTCGCCGGAGTTATAGAACAGCACGAACTTCTCGTTCGCATACTTCTCTGCCAGGAACTTGGCAGCGTTGACACCTTGGTTGGGGTCGGTAAAGCAAACCTGGAAGACGCAATCCTTGCCCTTGGTAACGTCCTCGGAGGACGCGGACGGGGTGATCATGAACGTCTCGGGGTCGTTGCCGCACTCGGCGGCAACGGCGACCGACGCACCCGTGGTGGTCGGACCGACGAGGGCCTGCATGCCCCAGTCGAGCAGGGTGTTGAAGGCGTTGACGGCCTTCTCGCCGTCCGCCTGGTCGTCCTCGGCCTTGCTGACAAGCGGCAGCTCCTTAGTCGAGAAATCCTTGCAGCCAAGCTCGACAGCCTGTGTAACGGACTTGCCGTAGGACGCGTTGGCGCCGGTCAGCGGGCCGATGGTGCCGATCTTAAACGAAGCGTCGCCCGACGCGGAACCGCTGTCGCCGCCGTTGGAGGAGCAGCCAGCTAGAATGGACATCGCCCCCAGACCTGCTGCGCTCGCGATAACGCTCCTGCGATTCATAACAGGGTTCAATGACTTACCGGTGAGGCTCGACATGCGGCTCTCCTCTCAAATCTCGTCGGGTTTCGGTTACCCGACAGGCCATCCTTCGCCGTGTTCGGCGTTCGCAAAATACTAGACGCTTTAGTTAAGGAAAGTGGCGATTATTTCAACTTTTCTTTGGATTTGTTCGTTTATCCATAATTCTGCGTATTTCTATTACTTTATGCAGTAATGCCACTTTATTGTGTGAAAGTAATGTTTCCGTTCTGTTACAGGCGTCCCTGCCCTGAATAAAACGGCCTCACCGGTCGCGCTTTATGCGCACTTAGGCGGCGATGTACTTGCCGTCCTGAATCACATAGGCTGTGGCGGGCTTTTCGACCTGGCCCTTGTCGTTCCACGTCAGCTCGCCCGTCAGGCCCTCGATCTTGATCTTGCGCATGGCGTGGGCAAGGTCGTCGGCAATATCGGCACCGTCAGCCGTAATGTCGATGCCCGCTTTATCGATAGCCTCGGCAATCGCATGGACGCAGTCATAGGCATCGGCGGCAAACTGATTGGGCGTCTCGTCGTAGGCGTCCTTATAGGCCTTGACGAAGTCGGCGTTCTTCTCATCGTCAGCAGAGAACGGGGTCATGAGCAGCACGCCCTCGGCAAGAGAGGTATCGAAGCCCTCAACGGAGAGCAGGCCGTCCATGCCGTCGGTGCCCATAAGCGTCATGTCGTATCCCATGTCCTTGGCGTTCTTGAGCAAAACGGACGCCGGCGTGTAATAGATCGGAGCAAAGATAAGCGTGGCGCCGGCCTCCTTGGCCTTGGTGAGCTGGTTGGTAAAGCTCGTGGAAGAGTCGTCCTTAAAGGTCTCGGTATCGACGACATCGAGCTTGGATGCCTTGGCCTGCTCGGCAAAGGCGTCGGCAACGCCCGAGCTGTACGTATCGCCGGAGTTGTAGAACAGGGCGATCTTGGCGTCCGCGTACTTCTCGGCCAAGAACTTCGCGGCGCTGGTGCCCATGATGGGGTCGGTGAAGCAAACCTGGAAGACCGTGGTCTTTCCCTTGGTGACATCGAGCGACGAGGCCGAAGGCGTGACCATGAGTATGTCGTCGGCGATCTCGCCAGAGACAGCGACGGCGGCACCGGTGGTGACGGGGCCGACGAGAGCCTGCATGCCCCAGTCACACAGGGTATTGAAGGCGTTGATGGCCTTCTCGCCGTCGGCGACGTCATCCTCGGACTTAAGCGAGAGTTTGAGGTCCTTGGTCGAAAAATCCTTGGCGGCGAGCTTGGCACCCTTCTCGGCCGAAACGCCATAGGTTGCCGCGGCGCCGGTCAGAGGGCCGATGACACCGATCTTGAAGGTCTTGCCGTCATCGGCGGAGCCGCCGTCCGAGCCACCCGACGAGCAACCAGCGAGTGCCGCGGTGCTACCGAACGCCGCGGCGCCAGCCAAGAAACTCCTGCGGTTAAGTACGTTATTGATGCTAAACATGGTGTCCCCCTTTTCGCTGGCCGCGGTGCGGCCGTCTTGCGGTACAGGGCAAACCTTATGGCGCAAACGTTGACAGTTTGTTACGGAAGTTCGTTTGTAGCGAGTGTGTTTCCAATATTTCCGCAGCGTTTCGGGGGTAGCGTTTTGCACAGCTCCAGCTGCCTGGCAAGCACGCGCCCGCACTTCACGCTAGAATGCACTCAACCTATAAGCAGTTAATCCATCCACAAGATGCACGAAGGAGCTATCTATGAGCGAACCCCTGCGCACCGTGAACGTCGGTCTGATCGGTCTGGGAACCGTCGGCGGCGGCGTGGCCCGTTTGATCAAGAGCCACCACGATGAGTACCTGGCCGCCTACGGCATCGACCTTAAGCTGACCCGCGCCTGCGCGCTTGCCTGGGAGCAGGCCGAAGCCGCCGGTATTGAGCGCGAGGCCTTTACGAGCGACTGGCACGACGTCGTCACCGACCCCGCCGTCGACATCGTCGTCGAGCTCATCGGCGGCGAGCATCCCGCGACCGAGATCTTCACCACCGCCTTCGAGAACGGCAAGCACGTCGTCTCTGCCAACAAGGCCCTGCTGGGCCGTCATGTCGAGACGCTCGCCGAGAAGGCGCGCGCGTGCGGCGTGCAGATTAAGTGCGAGGCCAGCTGCGGCGGCGGCATCCCCATCGTGAGCACGCTCGAGCACGACCTGGTGGGCAACAAGATCCTGACCATCGCCGGCATCCTCAACGGCACCACCAACTATATCCTGTCGCGCATGGACGCCGAGGGCGCCGATTACGCTGACGTGCTCGCCGACGCCCAGGCAAAGGGCTATGCCGAGGCCGACCCGTCCGCCGACGTCGACGGCTTCGACGCCGCCAGCAAGACGGCAATCCTCGCTTCCATCGGCTTTGGCACCCGCGTGACCACCGACGATGTCTACCAGCAGGGTATCCGTACCATCGGCGCCGAGGACATTGCCCAGGCCCGCGAGCTCGGCTACACCATCAAGCTGCTGGGCATCGCACGCAACACCGACGCCGGCGTCGACGTCCGTGTGCATCCCACGCTGATCCCCGCCGACCACATGCTTGCCAAGGTCAACGGCGCCATGAACGCTGTCTACGTGGTGGGCGACGCCGTGGGCGAGACCATGTTCTACGGTGCCGGCGCAGGCTCCTTCCCCACCGCGAGCGCCGTCGTGGGCGATATCCTGTCGCTCTCCGAGCAGATCAGCCGCGGCGTGGCTCCGCTGCCCGAGATTGAGCCCTATGGTCACAACCTCGCCTTTAAGCCTATGGACGAGCTCCAGACCAAGTACTATGTGCGCCTGAAGGTCGCCGACCGCGTGGGCGCCCTGTCCGAGACGGTCGACATCTTTGCCAAGCACAACATCTCGACCTCGCTCATCAACCAGGTCGAGGACGGCAAGTCGGGCGTCAGCGATGCCTGCTCGGTCATCTTCCTGACGCACCGCGCACTCGAGAAGGACGTCCAGGCTGCCGCCGCCGAGCTTGCCAGCGTCGACTGCGTGGCCGAGGTCGCCAACGTCCTGCGCATCGAGGACGTCGAGGCCTGGTCCGAAGGCGTCATGGCCAACTAATTCGATTTTCGCTCTACGGCCTATATGTGTGAGGGGCTCCCGTTCAGCAGTGGACGGGAGCCCCTTTGCTTGCGCGCATGGGGCGTATTGGCGCAATCCGCATTTGAACGACTTGGCCGCTCCTGACAGCCGGGGGTACCGTTCGCCGACATGCAGCCGGAGCCGATTTTGGCTGCCGTTATGCTGTGCTGCATATATCCGCCCGCAAAGAGAGGAAGCACTATGTTGCTCGAGGGCAAGAAAGCAATCATCACCGGCGGCACGCGCGGAATCGGCTATGCCATCGCCTGCCGTTTTATCGAGGAAGGCGCCGCCGTCACCGTCTTTGGCTCGCGCCAGGAAACTGCCGACGCAGCCGTTGAGAAGCTGGCGGCCGCCTATCCCGAGGCCAAGGTCTGGGGCCGCTCCTGCGACCTCACCTCGCTCGAGGCCGTAACCGAGGCCTTTACCCAAGCTGCCACCGATATGGGCGGCCTGGACACGGTCGTCAACAATGCCGGCATCTCCCAGCGCTCGCCCCTTTTGGACTACACTGCCGAGGAGTTTGCAAAGGTCATGGACCTCAATGTCGTCGCCGTCTTTAATGGCCACCAGGCTGCCGCCAAGATCATGACCGAGGCCGGCCACGGCGGCACCATCACCACCACGAGCTCGATGGTCGCCAAGTACGGCCAGCCCTCCGGCGTCGGTTACCCCACGTCCAAATTTGCCGTCAACGGCATGGTCCAGTCGCTCTCGCGCGAGCTCGCCCCCATGGGCATTCGCGTCAATGCCGTCGCACCTGGCGTGACCAAGACCGACATGGTCGCTAACCTGCCCGAAGAAGTCATCAAGCCCATCATCGCCACCATTCCGCTGGGCCGCATGGGCGAGCCCGAGGATGTCGCCAACGCCTTTGTTTTCCTGGCGAGCGACATGTCCTCCTATGTCACGGGCGCCGTGCTCCCCGTCGACGGAGCCGCCCGCTCCTAAGGAGCCACAAGCTTTGGCTTCAAGCTTCAACATAGCTCAACCAAAAAGGCGCGCCGTCTGAATCAACTGCAGACAGCGCGCCTTCTCCTGTTATGAAAGGGAAACTATGTCCCAGTATTTCGGATCAGAACGGGGCACGGTTTCCCCCAGGACCTCCTTGCGGAAACTGCATCCCACTCTGAGCGCCCATTCCGGGACACAGCTTCCCAACGGCCCCCGTTTCGGAAACCACATCCCGTTCCGAGCCTTCAAAGCGGGACGCGGCTTCCCCGAGAAAGTATCGACTACTTACCGTCTTCGTCTTCGGCTTCTTCGCGCGCATAGAGCTCCAGCATGCGACGGCGGTATTCGCGCACAGCGAGCTTGGCGCGCTCCAGGCGGCGGCGCTCACGCGGAGTCAGCTCGGACGGGTCGACCTCGTCTCCATAGGTCTTATCGGCAAGCAGGTGCGCCGCGTCCACGATGCGGGCATCGATGTGGCCGCTCGCTGCCTCGGCGGAAAGACGCTCGGCAATCGTATCGAGCGTAGGCAGGCCCTCGAATACGCGACCATGGCCATGCGAGGTCAGCAGCTCGTGCTCGCGCGCGAGCAAGCTCGCTAGGTCGTGGTGGGCGCGCAAGATGTCGAGCGCATCGGATGGATGCTCGGCAACCTCTGCCACGGCGGCGACCGGTGCGGCATCCACCACGCGGTAGAAGAGCTGCGCGAGCAATGGCATCAAGAACACCGTGATGGCACCGGCGGCAACCATGACCGACGCAATATCTTGCGACAGCGCGCCCGCGTTGACGGCAACGCTCGTAACGGCAACGATGATCGGCAGCGCCGTGGTGCAGTACAGGGCCACGGTAATGCGACCATACGCCGACACATCGCGCGTCGCAGGACAAATGCTCATGGAAATAAGAATGGGCACGGCACGAATAATCAACAACGCCACGATAAAGCCCACGAGCAGACCCGGGCGCGACGCCACGGCCGTCAGATCGATCTTTGCGCCCGATACGGTAAAGAACACCGGAATCAAAAAACCGTAGGCCAGACCGTCGAGCTTGGTCTCGAGCGTATGGTTGCCCTCGGGGATGATATAGCGCAGGACAAAGCCGGCGGCAAAAGAACCCAACACGATGTCGAGATCAAAGACAGCCGAGAATGCCACGAGCGTGACCAGGATGAGCACCGTCAGGCGCACGAAGGTCTGTGATGTGGTATCGGCGCGTTCCTCGACAAACGCAAAGAAGCGGCTGCCGACGCGCTTGGAGCGGCTTGGGACCACGGCCAGCAACACGCAAACCACCGCAAACAAGCCAAGGATTACGAGCGTTTGGATGCCAGTGCGGGCAGACAACAGCACCGACATGGCGAGCACGGGACCGAGCTCGCCCCAAGTGCCATACGCGAGAATCGAGTCGCCCACGCGCGTGCCGGTGAGCGAGCGCTCACGCATGATGGGCACAAGCGTACCGAGCGCCGTCGAAGTGAGGGCAAGCGTCACGGCGATACCGTCGAAATGACTGACTGAGAACCACGGGGTAAAGCGCACGGCAAGCCAGGCGATACAAAATGTGACGACCCACGTCGCCAAGCCGTAGCGCCCCTCGACGCCCGTGATGCTCTTGGGGTCGATCTCAAAGCCGGCAAGCAGGAACAAAAAGGCCAGGCCCAGCTCGGACACAAGCGAGACCTCAGCATCTACATGGATGACGCCGAGCATATGGGGTCCCAGTACCGCGCCGAGCACGAGCAAAAAGACCGTCTCGGGAACGGGTTTTCCGGGAATCGCCGAGGCGATAAAAGGACTCGCAAAGGCCACGAGTGCGATGATGGCGAGCGAAACGAATGCCATGTGATGCCTTTCTCTTGTTTGCGCTTCACTGTAGCACCCTCGCCGTCCTCAACGCGCCGCGAGCTGTCGTATCATAGTGAGGTTTACAAACATGTGGCTCAAGGCGACCGCAGGGCAGACCCCGCAAACCGACCGCTGCCGCATACCGTACCGTACGCCCAACCGATCAGGAAGGCAGGAACCAATGGTCTCTCGTATCTACGTGGAGAAGAAACCCGGGTTCGACGTCGAGGCTCAGCAGCTCAAGGGCGAGCTGACCGAAATTCTCGGCATCAAGGGCATCGAGGCCCTGAGGATTATCAACCGCTACGACGTCGAGGGCATCGACAAGGAGCTTTTCCGGTCCTGCGTGCCGACCGTCTTTAGCGAGCCCCAGGTCGATGTGACCTACGACGAGCTCCCCGCAAGCGATGGCGCCGTCTTTGCCGTCGAATTCCTGCCTGGCCAGTTTGACCAGCGCGCCGACTCCGCCAGCGAGTGCGTGCAGCTCATCAGCCAGGGCGAGCGCCCCGCCGTGCGCTCCGCCAAGGTCTATATGATCTCGGGCGCTCTGGACGAGGCCGCCATTGATGCCATCAAGCACTACGTGGTGAACCCCGTCGAGGCGCGCATCGCCTCGCTCGACCTGCCCGAGACGCTGTACATGGAGACCCCCGAGCCCCAGCCCGTCGAGGTGCTCGACGGTTTCCGCGAGCTCGACGAAGCCGGTCTTGCCGCCTTTATTTCCGAGCGCGGCCTTGCCATGGACGAGGCGGACATCGCCTTCTGCCAGCAGTACTTCCGCGATGAGGATCGCGACCCCACCATCACCGAGATCCGCGTGATCGACACCTACTGGTCCGATCACTGCCGCCACACCACCTTCGGCACCGTCCTGGACGACGTGACGATCGACGACGCCGTGGTGCAGCAGGCCTTCGACCGCTACATGGAAATGCGCCACAAGCTCGGTCGCGACGCCAAGCCCGTCTGCCTCATGGACATGGGCACCATCGGCGCCAAGTACCTCAAGAAGACCGGCGTCATGACCGATGTCGACGAGTCCGAGGAGATCAACGCCTGCACCGTCAAGGTGAAGGTCGATGTCGACGGCGAGGACCAGGACTGGCTGTTCCTCTTTAAGAACGAGACCCACAACCACCCGACCGAGATCGAGCCCTTCGGCGGTGCCGCCACCTGCGTGGGCGGTGCCATCCGCGACCCGCTGTCGGGCCGCAGCTACGTGTACCAGGCCATGCGTGTCACCGGCGCCGGCGACCCCACCGTCCCCGTGTCCGAGACGCTCGAGGGCAAGCTGCCGCAGCGTAAGCTCGTGACCACTGCTGCCGCCGGCTACTCCAGCTACGGCAACCAGATCGGCCTTGCCACCGGTCAGGTCAACGAACTCTATCACCCCGGCTACGTCGCCAAGCGCATGGAGGTCGGCGCCGTCGTGGGCGCTACCCCGGCAAACCACGTGCGTCGCGAGTGCCCCGCCCCCACCGACAAGATCATCCTGTTGGGCGGCCGCACCGGCCGTGACGGCATCGGCGGTGCCACCGGCTCCTCCAAGACCCAGAACACCGAGTCCATCGAGACATCGGGCGCCGAGGTCCAGAAGGGCAACGCCCCGGTCGAGCGCAAGCTGCAGCGCCTGTTCCGCCGCGGCGATGCCTGCCGTCTAATCAAGCGCTGCAACGACTTTGGCGCCGGCGGTGTCTCGGTCGCCGTAGGCGAGCTTGCCGACGGCCTGTATGTCGACCTTGATACCGTGACCAAGAAGTACGACGGTCTTGACGGCACCGAGCTCGCCATCTCTGAATCCCAGGAGCGCATGGCCTGCGCCGTCGCCGACGGTGACGTCGAGGAGTTCATGGGCTACGCCGCCGAGGAGAACCTGGAGGCGACCGTTATCGCCGAGGTTACCGCCGAGCCGCGCATGCGCATGGCCTGGAACGGCGTCGCCATCGTCGATCTGTCCCGCGAGTTCCTCAACTCCAACGGTGCGCCCAAGCACCAGGTCGCCCACGTCTGCGCCCGCAGTGTGTGGCAGCCCAGCTGGGCCGGTACCACGCTCGCCGAGCGCATGACCTCGCTCGTCACCGACCTCAACGTCGCTTCCAACAAGGGCCTTTCCGAGCGCTTCGACTCCACCATCGGCGCCGCGACCGTGCTCATGCCCTTTGGCGGCAAGACGCAGCTCACCCCAAGCTCGGCCATGGTCGCCAAGTTCCCCGTGGACGGCGAGACCACCACGGCGAGCGCCATGGCATGGGGCTTCAACCCCTATCTGATGGAGGCCGACCAGTTTGCGGGCGCCTACCTGTCCGTGGTCGAGTCCATCGCCAAGCTCGTTGCCGCCGGCTTTGAGCACAAGCGCACCTACCTCTCCTTCCAGGAGTACTTCGAGCGCCTGCGCACCGAGGCCGAGCGCTGGGGCAAGCCCATGGCTGCCGTCCTGGGTGCCCTTATGGCCCAGGTCGACCTGGGTGCCGGCGCCATCGGCGGCAAGGACTCCATGAGCGGTTCGTTTGAGGACGAGGCCGGCGAGCTCAACGTTCCGCCGACCCTGATCAGCTTCGCCGTCGCCGTGGGCAAGGCCGCCCGCGCCGTCTCGCCCGAGTTCAAGGGCCTCACGCACCGCGTCGTCCGCATCGCCCCCGCCATCTATGGCGAGGACTACCGCCCCGATGCTCAGCAGCTGCTCGCCGCGTTTGACGCCGTCGAGGCGCTCACTGCTACCGGCAACGCCCTGGCCATCTCCACGCCCGGCTACGGCTGCGGCGCCGAGAGCCTCTTTAAGATGTGCGTCGGTAACCAGATCGGTATCGAGCTTGCCGAGGATGTAGACGTGGAGAGCCTCTTCACCCCGCTCTACGGCAGCTTTATTGTCGAGCTCGCCGAGGATGCCGAGCTGCCCGAGGTCGCCGACGGCGTTGTCGTCGAGCCCCTGGGCACCACCGTCGAGGGCTATGTCATCGACACCGGTTCCGAAGTCATCGAGCTCTCCGAGCTCCAGGAGGCCTGGGAGAGCGGCATCGAGGGCGTCTTCACCTACCGCAGCGCCGGCGAGACCCCCGAGGTCGAGACCATCGACTTCCGCGCCAAGGATATCCACGTGTACGGCGGCGCCAAGATCGCCCGCCCGCGCGTGATCATCCCCGTGTTCCCCGGCAACAACTGCGAGTACGACAGCGCCCGCGCCTTCCGTGCCGCCGGTGCCGAGGCCGACACCTTCGTGATCAACAACCTCACGCCCGAGGCCGTCGCCGAGAGCACCCACGAGCTTGCCCGCCGCATCCGTGCAAGCCAGATCGTTATGATCCCCGGCGGCTTCTCGGGCGGCGACGAGCCCGACGGCTCTGCCAAGTTCATCACGGCGTTCTTCCGCGCTCCCGAGGTCACCGAGGCAGTCCGCGACCTGCTCAAGGCCCGCGATGGCCTGATGCTGGGCATCTGCAACGGCTTCCAGGCCCTGATCAAGCTCGGCCTGGTGCCCTACGGCGACATCGTCGACGCCACGCCCGATGCGCCCACGTTGACGTTCAACACCATCGGTCGCCACCAGAGCCGTCTGGTGCGCACCCGCATCTCGTCCAACCTGTCCCCGTGGCTGTCGCAGTGCAGCCTGGACGACCCCTACACCGTCGCCATCAGCCACGGCGAGGGCCGCTTTGTCGCCAATGACGAAGTGCTCGCCCAGCTGATCGTCAACGGCCAGGTCGCCACGCAGTACGTGGGCGAGGACGGCAAGCCCAGCATGGATCTCTCCGTCAACCCCAACGGCTCCGCACTCGCCATCGAGGGCATCACGAGCCCCGACGGCCGCGTCCTGGGCAAGATGGGCCATGCCGAGCGTCGCGGCGACAACCTGTACCGCAACGTGCCCGAGCATGTCCCCGGCGATAAGTTCATGCCGATCTTTGAGAGCGGCGTGGCCTACTTCGCTTAAACCTTTCCCATCGGGTACAATTCCCTCGGGTAACAACACCCGCCACCGACACATCCGGTGGCGGGTTCTTTTTTGCTTCGCGCATACAGGAAGGACATCATGGAAAGCCGCAAGCCGTATCTCGCCACCCTGCCCGGACTCATCCTGGGCTGCCTCGTCTGCTGCGCGCTCTGGGGATCGGCTTTTCCCTGCATCAAGATCGGCTACGGCCTCTTTGGCATTCCCGCACACGACAGCGCCTCGCAGCTGCTCTTCGCGGGTCTGCGCTTCACCCTTGCCGGCATGCTGGTCATTGTTGGCATGAGCGTGGCCCAGCGCCGTCCGCTCGTTCCGCAAGTGCGCGATATCAAGCCCATCTGCATCTTGTCGCTCTTCCAGACCATCGGGCAGTACTTCTTTTTCTACCTGGGACTCTCGCGCGCCAGCGCCATGTCGAGTTCCATCATCGAGGCCAGCGCCAACTTCCTCGCAATCCTCTTTGCCGCCCTGGCATTTCACACCGAGAAGCTCAATACGGCCAAGGTGCTTGGCTGTGCGCTGGGCTTTGCCGGCGTCGCGCTCGTCAACCTCTCGGGCGCAGATGGCACCTTTGGCTTCAGGCTCGATGGCGAGGGCTTTATCCTAGCCTCCACTGTCGCGGGTGCTCTTTCGACCTGCCTGATCGGCATCTTCTCGCGCAAGCATGACGGCGTCTTGCTCGCCGGCTGGCAGTTTTTAGTCGGAGGTTTGGTCCTTACCGCCATCGGGTTTTTGATGGGCGGCGCGCTCTCCCCCACCGCGATCATCCCCGCCATCGCACTCATTATCTATATGGCACTCATTTCCGCCGTCGCGTACTCGCTATGGTCGCGTCTGCTTGCCGTCAACCCCGTCAGCCGTGTGTCGGTCTTTGGCTTTATGAATCCAGTCTTTGGCGTACTGTTGAGCGCTCTGCTGCTCGGCGAGGGCGCTGGCACGAGCCCTGTTACCGTACTTGTTGCCCTGCTGTTGGTCTGCGGCGGCATCATCATCGTCAACAGGCCCAAAAAGGCCTAGCGAGCTCACCTTTTTAGGGAGGATGTTCGCACACTTTAGCTTAATGGAGTACATCGGAGAGCCGAGGGCCGCCACGCCCGCCAGCGTGCGCCCTTTTTCTAGCGTATCTGGGCGCCGGCTTTCTTCTTCTCGCGCTTTACGCGGTAGAGCTCCGCGTCGGCAGCACGAAACAAGTCTTGCCAGGTATCGACGCCATCACCGACCCGTGCGTAGCCGATGGACATCCGCAACAGATACGGAACCTCGGCGCGCGCGAGCTCATCGTTGATTGTCGCGCACAGATGCATGATATCCTGTTCCGCCGCTGCCTTTTGGAGCACCACGAACTCATCGCCACCATAACGTGCGATAAAGCCGCCAGACGCCGAGCAGACTTCTTTGAGCGCAGCGGATATGACCTGAAGAGCATGGTCGCCCTCCACATGCCCATAGCGATCGTTAATCTGCTTAAAGCCGTCGGCGTCCATCATAAGCAGATATACATCTTCGGCCTGATCCACATTTGAGAAGAGCGACAGCATATAGGTCTCAAAACGGTTGCGATTGTTAAGTCCAGTCAACGGGTCGGTCGAGATGAGCTGCTCCTGGTAGATGATGTAGAGCAGCAACATGCTAATCATTATGCCGACACAAAGGCCGGGCACCGAGTATACGACCTGAAAGGTACCGCCCACCAGGGCCGGAATGGCGAAAAATGCCAAGGTTCGATAGATGGCCTTCGTCTGCAGGCTCTCGACCCTGCGAGATTGCACAAATGCATGCAGGGACGTATGTATAACGTAACAGTAGCTGACGATGGGCTGGATCATATAGGCAAAGCCGCGACGATACACGCCCTGCGAATCGATATAGAACAGGGCGTGCGTCCAGTAACTGGTAAACGCCAGCACGACCACCAGAGCCGTAGGCAACGCTACAAGCACCACCCTATAGCGCGAGGTCAAAAGGCGAGAACCCTGCACCGTCTCGGAATAGATAAACCAAATGAGACACGCGATAGCAAAGAGCGAAAACGAAACCGCGTTGGAAATCCAGTTGGCAGCAATGCCCAACGTGCCGTCCACACCGTCCGAAAGCGTCCAGATCATATCGAATAATATGTACGCGGCAGAGGTGTAGCCAAGCATGCTAAACAATAGCTGCTGGGTGCTCGAGAACAAGGAGCGACGACTTCGCACGGCAAGCCCGATAAGAACAATCATGCATAGCACGAATATCTCAATCTTGAGTGCCTTAACCACTAGCGCCATCCCTTCAATACCCAAGTGGTCAGAATCGCCCAATTCGAATCAGGGCAATAAACACCCCTTTACTCCACAGGGGTAAAGGGGATAATAGCAGAGCGCCCGAACATCACTGCAAAACAGTTTCTGTTCGGGCGCCCATACGGCGCGAATTGCACACGCCGGCATCATTGATGGGTATCGATTGCTACTCGCCATCGATGTCAGTCGCGACGGCCTCCTCTATGGCCTCGACACCGACAGGCGACAGATCCTCCTTGCCTTGGCAGAACTTCTTGTCGACCCAGCCAGTCAGAATCGGAGCCATGATCGCCGTGATGATAACGGCGGTGGCGATCTGAGCGTACGCGATGGGCGCAAGCTCGGCGTAGCGCGGTGCGACCTCGGCGAGGGCAACCGGTGTGGTCATAGCCGTGCCGGCAATGGTGGAGCAAGCCACAGCGGCCTTGCCATTGCCGCCGCACAGACGCTCGAACGCAAAGGTGATGGGACCGACGACAAACAGCGTGACAAGGCCCAGCAAGATGCCGGAAATACCGCCGGTGATAAAGCTCGACAGGCTCATGGACGCACCGAGCTGAAATCCGATGACGGCAATCGCGGGATTGGCACCGGGAACCAGCAGGTTCTTGATAAACGGGAACAGGTTGCCCAGAACCATGCCAATAACGAGTGGCAAGATGGAGCCGATAATGGTGCCAATGGGAATGTTGGCGAGGCCGGAAACACCGAGGATGATCATCGTGACGGCGGGGCCGGCCGTAAAGAACAGGATACCGACGGCGCCCTGCTCAGACTCATCGCCGAACTCGCCCATGATGCCCGTATAGAGCGCCATGTTGCAAAACGTGATGCCGCCGATGATAGACACGGAGCTCAGACCCAGGAAGTTGTCGTTAAAGAAATATGCCACGCCCAGGCCGAGAGCCGCTGCGACGACCAGCTTGGGGATCAGCACGACGATACCGGTCTTGATGGCACCCGGCGTGGACTTAAAGCTGATGCCGGCGCCCACAAACAGCAGGATCGCGGCGACGATGGCATTGGAGCCACCGCGGCAGGCAGCCGTAAAGAAGCCGCCGATCTCAAAAACCTGCGGGCAGAAGGTGTTGAGCAAAAGACCGACGATCATCGGATAGATCATGATGTCGCCCGGGATGCGCGGGACCTTGAATTTCTTTTGCTCGTTGGCGGTCGCTTCCTGTGCCATGAAACCCCCATTTCCGCTGACGGGGTACAAAAGCCCACGTCACGCTTTGCTACAGTAAAGTTTGACGATGGTACCAGAAGAAATAGACCAGCTCGGTGAGAAATTCGATTCGTTGGACAGGGGCGCTAAACGTGCCCCGCTCTTATATGAGGCTCAAAACGATATAGAACACGATGCCCGAAACACAGCACCACAGCATCGATTTTGTCTTGACCGCCACGGCCACGACGCCGGCAGCCGCAATCCAGGGAACCAAGGCAGGCCAGGGTCCCGCGTCGAACGCGCCGGGGCTCACCAAGTCGTTGGCGACCAGCGCGGCAAAGGCAGCGGGCGGGATATAACCCAGGGCCTCGGTAATGCGGGGCGACAGCGTTCTCCCGCGCAAGGCAAACGCCGGCGCGATGCGAAAGAACGCGATAGCAGCCCACGACGACAGCCACAGAACCAAGAACTCGTTAACGGGCATCGCGGGCACCTCTTCCGTCAAATACAGCATCGCACGCCAACGCAATGGCAATGCCGGCCACGATGCTTGCCGGCACGGCAATATTCGTGAGGCCCAAGAACTTGCATACGGCGACGGACACCGCGCCCGAAACCGCCGCGACAACGTTGCCGCGCGACAGCCGCTGCGAAAAGAGCAGGCAGATAAAGAGCGAGGTGCAGACAAAGGCTGCAATGGCGGTGGGAACATCGACAACGGTGCCGACGATGGCGCCCATCGTACACGAAACGCCCCATGTTGCGATGAGAATCACGTTGAGCACGAAGGACTCGCGCGGGCCCCAATCCTCCCCTTCAACCAACTTGGCAAGCGAGATGCCATATGCCTCCTCGGTAAGTGTCGCGGCAACAGCCAGCGTCTGACGCTTCGAGGCACCCGTCAGATGCGGCGCGATCGATGCCGAGTAAAGCGCAAAGCGCGAGGAGATGGCAGCAACGCTCGCGACGATCGATGCTGCAGGCACGCCCGCCAGCCAAAGATTGCAGATCATAAACTGGCCGCTGCCCGTCACAAACGTGCTGCTCAGAGCAAAGACCATCCAGGGCTCCATTCCCGTCTGCCCCATGATCATTCCGCACGGCGCGCCTATTGCAACATAGGTAAGCATCACTGGCCAGACGGTTCTAACGATTTTGAGCACCATACGCTTCTCATCCTGACAAGGTCTCCGAGCCGCATGTAGCGACACGGCAGAATCATCATCCGACAGCAACCGAGTTCACCTACAATTGCCACCGGATCGAAAGACACAACTTTTTAGGAAGTCATTATGACAGCTATCGATCGAGACCGGGCGCGCGCGGCCTTCAAAAGCTACACCGATGCCTACGACGCCACCAGTCCACGCATCGCGCTCAAAATCGAGCATACGTACCACGTGGCCGAGGCATGCGATGCCGTAGCGCGCGAGCAGGGCTGGTCGTCAGAAGATATTGACCTGGCATGGCTTTGCGGCCTGCTACACGATATGGGCCGCTTTGAGCAGTTGCGGCACTGGGACACCTTTAAGGACGCCGAGAGCATGAGCCATGCAGCGCTGGGCATCGAGATCCTCTTTGGCGAGAATCCCGCCGATGCACCCGCCGTAACGAGCATCCGCGACTTTATCGATGACCCGGCAGAGGACGAACTGATCCGCGCGAGCATCGCCCACCACAGTGATTTTCGCCTGCCCACGGAACTCGACACCCGTACACGGAGCTTCTGCGAGATCGTGCGCGATGGCGACAAGATCGACATTATGCGCACCATCGCCGACAGCACCGTCGACACCATCCTCAAGGTGGATGAGGACACGTTTCTCGCCAGCCACTTCTCGACACCGGCGCTTACCGCCTTTGACGAGCACCGCTGCGTCGCACGCGATGAGCGCGATGAGCCCGCAGACTACCTGGTGGGACTCATCTGCTTTATGTTTGAGCTCGTCTATCCAGCGAGCCGCGCGCTGGCGCGCAAACAGGGCGATATCCACCGCCTGCTCGACGCACCCTTTGGCATTACGCGGCCCTTTACCGACCCCGCCACGCAGGCAACCTGGAGCCGCCTAAAGGACGAGATGCGCGACTGGCTGACGCGCGCTTAGCGCTCAAGCTGAGCCAGCAGCTCCTCAACGATCTCAACGGCATCGCCGACGACCTTGTACTGGGCGGCACCAAAGATGGGGGCATCCGGGTCCTCATTGATGGCGAAAATGCACTCCGCCCCACCGATGCCGGCGAGATGCTGGATAGCGCCCGAGACACCGATGCTCACGAGGAGCTTGGGCGAGACCGATACACCCGTCTGGCCAATTTGGTGGCGATACTCCAACCAGCCTGCCTCCACAATGGGACGCGTGCAACCAAGCTCGGCACCCAGGGCATCGGCGAGCTTTCGCATCAGGGGCAGATTCTTCTTGGAGCCGATGCCGCGGCCCACCACGACCAGACGCTCGGCATCGGCAATTGAGGCCTGCTGTCCCCACTCCTCGGCGGGAATCGAGATCTCGACGCGGGCCTTAACGTCATCCGCAAGCACTACCTGGGTAATCGTGCCGGAGCGGCTATAGTCAAACTCGGGCGCCTTAAAGATGCCGGGGCGCACCGTTGCCATCTGAGGACGGTGGTTGGGGCAGATAATGGTGGCCATCAGGTTGCCGCCAAACGCCGGGCGCGTCTGCTGCAGCAGACCCGTCTCCGTATCCATAGAAAGCACCGTGCAATCGGCCGTAAGACCCGTCTGCAAGCGCACGGCCACACCGGGCGCCAGCTCGCGACCAAAGGCGGTCGCGCCGTACAGAATGGCCTCGGGCTTGCGCTCGGCTACCAAATCGCAGATCAAGCGAGCGTAGACCTCCGCGTCGTTCTGACGCAGGCGCTCGTCACGACAGACCAGAACTTCGTCCGCACCGGCGCAAATCAGATGCTCCAGGTCCCCGAGTGAGCCCTCGGGGCTCATGCCGACCAGTGCCACCAGACGGCAGCCGCGGGCATCGGCAAGCTCGCGCCCCTTGCCCATGAGCTCGAAGGCCACGGATGCAACGGCATCGTGCTCGTCAGTCTGCACGAAGATCCAGATGTCTCGATATGCGTCAAGGTCTGCCGCGCCGGCGGCCTCGTCGCGCTCAATCGAGATGGCGTTGACGGGGCAGGCGTCGACGCACCCACCGCACAGGATACAGCCGTCGGTTACGCGGGCACAGCGATTGGGGCGCTCACCCTCCACCACAATGCCGCCCGAGGCGCAGGCGCGAACGCAGCGACCGCAGCCGATACAGGCTTCGCTATCGATAATCAGCCCGCTCATCTATGCCATCCCCTCAATAATCTTGGCAAGTTTTACCGCCTGCTCGGACGCCGTTCCCTCAACGGCCTCGCACGTTTGGTCACGGTCGGGCACAAACGAGCGCACGACCTGCGTCGGTGATCCGGCAAGGCCGCAACGCGAGGGGTCGGCGTTCACGTCGGCGGCACTGATCACGCGCACGTCCGCCCCCTCTGCCGCGCGAATACCGGCAATACTCGGCATACGCAACTGGCCAATCTCCTTGGCAGTCGTCATCGCACACGGCATCTCCAGGTACACCGTCTCCTCGCCGGCATCGCAGCCGTGAACGAGCGCCAGCGAGCCACACGTCGTAAATCCCGCGCTCTGCACACAGCTCACGTCGGTCACGCAGGGGACCCCAAAGGCGCCGGCCAGCTCGGGGCCGATCTGGGCCGTATCGCCGTCCACTGCCATCTTGCCGCAGATGAGCAGGTCAAAGTCCTCATCGAGTGCCTCGATGCCGCATTTGAGGGCATAGGTGGTGGCTAGGGTATCGGCGCCCGCAAAGGCGCGATCGGTCAGCAGCAGCGCGTCGTCGGCACCGCGGGCGATGCAGTCGCGCAGCAGCGATTCGGTCGCGGGGATGCCCATCGACACCACCGTCACACGCACGTCCATGCCAAAGCCGATAAAGTCGTCCTTCAGCGCTAGCGCACATTCGAGGGCACTTGCATCGAAGGGATTAACGACCGCCTGCTTGCCATCACGCACGATAGTATTGGTCTTGGGGTCCATCTTGACCTCGGTGCTTCCGGGCACCGCCTTGACGCACACCACCATATGGAAATCACTCATCTTCACGCGCCCCCTTTCTGGACGAGTTCATCCAAGAGCTTCTCCGTAAACAGGTTGCCGCGACCCAGCTGGCCGGCAGGATCAAGCTGGAGTTTGAGACGCGCCGACTCGACCATGGCCTCGTGGCCGTACATCGTCTCCAAGAAGCCCGCCTTGATCTTGCCGACGCCGTGTTCGGCAGAAACGGCACCGCCCATGGCCGTGACCTCGGAAGCCCACTGGGCAAAGAGCTCTCCACCACGACGGTAGTCTTGCGCATCGCGCGGCAGGATGTTCACATGCAGATGGTTGTTCCCGATGTGTCCCCAGGCAGCAGACTCAAGCCCGCTTTCGGCCAGCGTGCGGCGATAGAGGGCCACGACATCGGCAAGGCGTGCATTGGGCACCGACATATCCGATCCCAGCTTGGTAATGGTGGGGTCGGTGCGGCGACGCTCGTCAATGAGCATGTTGACGCTCTCGGGCACCGCGTGGCGGAAGAACCGCTGGCACTCGCGATCGACTTCGTTGCGGGCGACCCATGTCGCATCGTCGCGGCCGCCCGCAAGCTCCAGCACCCATCCCAAGTGGTACAGCTCCTCGGTCGCCTGCGCCTCGTCATCGCAATCGAGCTCCACGTAGACACATACCTTGGCCTCTTTGTCGAGCGCCGGCAGCGAGGCAAACGCCGTCGACTGCTCGCGCTGGCGACGTAGAATATCCAGGGCGCCAGCATCGAAGTACTCGATGGCAGCCGCATGGGACAGGACAGGGCGCACGGAATCGGTAAAGGACACCGCCTTGTCCTCGCTATCGAAAAAGCAACTCACACCCCAAACGACCGCAGGCGCCGCCTGCAGGGCAATCTCGAGCTCGGTGATAACGCCGAGCGTGCCGCACGCGCCGATAAAGAGGTCGATGGCGTCCATATCGTCCGCAACGAAATAGCCTGAGGCATTTTTTGTCTCGGGCATGGTATAGCCGGGAAGATCGAGCTCGAGCGTACGGCCCTCTGCCGTCACGAGCGACAGGTGGCGGCCCTGGGCAAAAGCCTCGCCGCGCTGAAGCTCAAGCAAATCGCCATCAGCCAGCGCGACGTGGAGTCCCGTGATATGCGGGCGCATGGGGCCGTAAGCGTAGCTGCGGGCGCCGGAGGCGTTGCATGCCGCCATGCCACCCAGACAGGCAGATGCCTCGGTGGGATCGGTGGGAAAGAACTGCTCGGGGGACTCTTGGAACTCCTCGTAGGCCTCAAGCGATGCCTGGTCCCAACCAGCGGTCGGCAGTACCTTCTTGCTCAGCTGCTTACGCAGCTCCGAGAGCACAACGCCCGGCTCCACGCGCAGCAGAAATTGGCTTTGTTCATCGCGGCGAAGGCCCAAGTAGCGATTCATACGGGAAGTATTGAGGATATGCCCACCGTGGGGCACGGCACCGGCGGCAAGGCCGGTTCGGGCGCCCTGAACCGTTACCGGGACACGCTCGGCATGGAGCGTTTCCAAAATGGCACGGACCTCGTCTTCCGTTGTCGGAAACGAGATGCTCGATGCTTCGCCCGATGCACGAGATTCATCGCGGCCATACTCTTCGAACTCATCGGTGAAGGGTTTAATGGTTGCAGACACGCGAACTCCCCCTTTAGCTAACTACAGTGTTTGCAGGGAGATGTTACCGCATCGTTTCGTCGACGTGTTCGAGACCGTCTCCATAATTGGCGATTTTTACGTTTGTGCAATTCGGCGAACGGCAAGGCTTCCTCGGCAGACGATGCTTTTGACACATATCGCCCCGCCGTCGCCGACCGCTCGATTGTCGCTCGAAAAAAGTTGGAGTAATTTTTTCCACCTTTTACCTGCGGAGATGTCAATCCGTCAAGCATTTGGTCAGAAATTGGTCAAGTAGCGGCTGATACGGTCGGCGTCGACAACCAAAACCGATAGAAGTTTTGGCCCCAGAAGCAGGGAGGTTCCCATGGCATATTACTGGCCCCAGTACGGCGTCGCCATCGAGGTCGACGACGATCCCTATCTCCTGCCTTTCGACGAAGAGGCGTTCCCCGATACGGCGGTCTACCACGTCACCACCGATGTTATCTGCGACCCCGAGTCGTTCTCGGCGCTCGCCCACCACATCGCGCGTATCCACGACATCGAGCTCCCTCACGACTTTGACGAGCTCATCTACTCGCGCCGCCTGATGCTTCACATGCTCTTTGGAGCGGACCCGTCCACGTTCGCACGTGTCTACACCACCAAGGACGCCGCATGAGTGCGAAGAAGCCGCCCCGCCTCGCAGGACTGGGGCGTCGCAAGAAACTCGTCGTTGTCTGCCTGGCTATCGTCTGCGCCCTCATCGCCGTAGGGCTATACGCCTGGCAGTCGCAGCCCGTGCCCGAAGCGGGCGCCTCAGTCACGACGGCAGAGGGCAAATCGCGACAAGAAATCCAAGATGAGCTCGATGCCATCGTCCGCGACAACATAATGACGATTTCGGTCGCGCCGGTCGCTCAGCTACAGGAGGACGGCAAGCTGCGCGTCAACGTGCAAAACGTCCAAGACAATAAATTTCCCCAGCGATTCCGCGTCATCCAAAACGACGAGACCATGTACGAATCCGGTGTGGTCGAGACCGGCAAGACAATCGAGACGTGCCCCGCCGGCGACATCAAAGAAGGCGAGGCATACATCGAGATCCAGGCACTCGATGCCAAGACCCTCGACAGCCACGGCAATCCGACACGTGTCAAGGTACGGGTTGAGCAAGCCGAGAACTAGCTTTTTCGGCCGACGCGGCACCGCACGCAATTCACCAGCATTCGTCCAATCATCGCGGGGACGGCCCGCGGCGAATAGAAAGGAACGACCATGGACATCACCAGGAACATGAACGGAGCCAGAGCGCTCGTCGTGGGCGCAGGGCTCGCGCTCGCGCTCGCAATGGGCGCCGCCCCGACGCCAGCTCTGGCAGCCGGGCGCGTTGGAACCACGAAAGTAATGGTCAGGACCGAGATCGACAACGTAGAGTTCAAAGTTCCGACGGTTATTCCCTTCGTCGCCAAGGCCGACGGCACGCTTCAGGGCCCCTCAGAAGACGCGACCACCATCGACAATCATTCGGCCTACGGCATCCATGTCACCAACATGAAGATCGACGCCATGAACACCTGGACCATTGCCGCCGACGCCAAGGCCGGAACCGCGCAGAATTCCATCGACTTTAAGGTCGGCCCCGACGGCGCACTCCAGAACGCCAGCGCCGCAATGCAGGAGACGGGCCTCGATCTTTCCAAGAATGCAGCCTTCGACATGGGCTACCAGGGCATTGCCGGCGGCACGGACAAAATTAAGCTCAAGACAAGCGGAAACGTCGCCCGCGTCACGCGCGACATCTTCCGCGTAACCGGCGAAGGCGATCAGGTTGCAACGATCACCTGGACGGTCGAGCCCGGTGCGCACACGGCATAAGGCCGTCGCCCTGGCCGCCGCCGTCAGTATCCTAGCGTTTGGGCCAGCCATGGCCTTTGCCCAGCAAGAACAGGCGCAGGCCGCCACGCAAGTGACGGTCGACCTCTCGGAGCTCGACCGCGGCAACTGCAAGGAACCGTTGGCACAGACAGACGACAGACGATGGCTCTTGGCAGCAGGCGCCACGGCAGCAGGTGCGGGAACCGCCGGCCTCGGTCTGCACATCAAACGCAGCCAGAAACGAAACACGGACAGGCCGCACTAAATTAGCTAAGGAGACCCCATGGCATCGAAGAACCTTTTGCCCGTCGTCGCACTCTGCGGCGCGCTCGCAACCGGAACGCCTGTCGCCGCTTGGGCGACTCCCGTCATGGCGGACTCCTTACCAGCAGCCCTAAGCTCTGCACCAAATCCGTCGAGCGCCATTGCGTGCAAGCGTTTTTCGATCGCACAGGCCGCAATCTCAACCTCGGGATGCCTTCGTCGTAATACGGACGGCTCGATAGTCGTGGATATCAATCGTTCGAACAAGGCAAACGGCTCCCAGGCGGGGTGCGCCGTCTGCACATGGCGCTCGGTTGTGCTCGATGCAGATGGCGATCCATGCAATTTAGAGCTGCGCATCGACATCGCTTCGGTCGATGACTCGGCGAACGGAGCGAAGGTCGCCTTCGACGGTGCGTTTTTCGAGAAAGGAGGCGGTATATGTCTGGGCTGCGCCGCCACGAATGCAGACGATGTGCAGCCCACCCTCTCATTCACAGCATCGTTGCGGCTGACCAAAGCCGACACCGATGCCATCGCGGCGGGAGAAGCATCCCTGCTGTTCTACGCCATCAGCACCAAAGACACAGACGCTCATTTCGAGAAGTCAGCCGGATCACTCAGCCTTACACGAGGGACAGAGGCAGGCCCTATTGAAATCGATGCCCACGCGCAAAGCAGGCAACGCATTCTTGCCGACCCGGCGCTTCTCGAAATGGAGTGGAACGGATCCGGAGCCATCAGAATTCTCCCCTCCGCGCTTGACGCCAAGACGCTCCCCTCAAACGACGAACCCATCAACGCAACCATACAAGAAGAGAGCACGGACAAAGAAGCAGGTGCGGGCGACACGCTGTCGCCGACAAACAGCGTCCCAGCTTCTTTCGAAGCACCGAATGAGCCCGCTACCGGTCCAAACGATCCCGAGCTCGCGGACAGTCTGGGGCTTGCTGATCCTCAGGAGATCGATGAAGGTAACTGCTGCGTGCTTGCCGCCCTCGACCACACAGAGGTCATCGATGCTGCAAACATCGAAGTTGCCGCCGCCAATCAGCCCGTCCGCAAGTCGGCCATCATCGCATTTCCCGAATCCATCGAAGTCGTCTTTTTGCCATCAGGCGAGGTCGTGGCCCCAACACTGCTCACCTTGTTGGGCGCCAAGAATACTCGAAACGAAATTAAAAAGGTCACGGTTGTCGACCCTGCAACCACCGCTAAACTGCGTCTATACGCCGTTGCCCCAGACGGAGGCAAGACCTTGGAATTCGATGGCGACACACTTCTAGCCTGGCGACGTCTGGACATTATGCAAGACGTCTCGTATCAGATCGAACTCGAAGGGTTTGATCGTGCCCGCGATGCCAATATCATCGCCGCGGCTATTGAATCCCCACAGCGGCTTATGACACTGCGCTTTGACTACTATCCCTATGTCCCGACAACCACCTGAGGCTTAAATGCTGCGCATCATTCCTAATACCACTTATATAACGTATTAGATGAGTCGCGATGTGCCTCGCATTTCGTTCTGCTACGATTGCCACGTTGGCATCAATACAGGAGGGCTCATGCCGGGCTTGGGAACAATCATCAACGTTGCGCTTTTAGTTGCGGGCGGTCTTTTGGGATTAGCGGGCGGCCGCTTCATTACACCGCGCATCCAAGACACGCTCATGAAAGCATCGGGGCTGTGCGTCCTGTTTATCGGCCTGGGCGGCACCATGCAAAAGATGCTCATCATCGATGGAAAGGCGCTAGCGACCACCGGTACCACCATGCTCATCGTCTCATTTGCGCTCGGTTCGCTCATCGGCGAGGCCATCAACTTGGAGGCCGCCATCGAGAACCTTGGCGAATGGCTCAAGCGCAAGACTGGCAGTGAGGGCGATAACGAGTTCACCAACGCTTTTGTCTCGACTTCACTCACCGTGTGCATCGGCGCCATGGCCATTGTGGGATCGATCCAGGACGGCCTGCTCGGCGACTGGTCAACGCTTGCCCTCAAGGGCGCACTGGACTGCATCATCGTCTGCACCATGACGGCCTCGCTTGGCCGCGGCTGCATCTTCTCCGCCCTGCCCGTCGCCGTGTTCCAGGGGACGATCACGCTGTTTGCCGGCGCACTCTCCCCCATCATGACCACGGCAGCCCTCGACAGCCTTTCGCTCGTAGGCTCCATGCTCATCTTCTGCGTCGGCGTCAACCTCATCCGTCCTCAGACCTTCCGCACGGCCAATATGCTCCCCTCCGTCGTCATCGCCGTCATCTACGCCCTCCTGTTCTAAATCTATCTACGCAGCAGCATCTCGAACACCTGTTTGATGCTGTGCTATGATATGAGGTCACCGAAGCTGCGTTAGGAGAGGAGAAGCGGTGGCCGACCAGGACATCAAGATGCTCATCGAGCGCATTATGGCCGAGGCCCGGACCCATCAGTCCGCCCGCTTCTCAAACGAAATCTACGCAGACGAGCCGATTCTCAAAACCGGCCGACAGATGCAGAATTTCCTCCCCGACCAGTACCGCAAAATGCGCGAGATATCGCGCTGGCAGGATGACCCCAAGGGCGGCGCGGGTCGTTGGCTTTCGGAAGCCGAGCTTTTCTACCGCCAAGGCCTGCTGATGGCCGACTTTGAGGACGACTGCCCCTACAACGGCACCTTTAAGTCGTACTTTCCCACCTACAATGCCATGAGCGATCGACAGTTGCGCGGCTACTTTACCTGGCGTGCCCAAGTGCGCCGCGGAACCGTCGAGGAAACGTCTACGTCCTTTGCCTTTCTGTATCTCTATGAGCTGATTTGCGGCATTGGCGTAGATAATCCGCTCGATGGTTTTAACAAGATCAAGGCCTTTTGGGATGTCTATCGCGCCTTCGAGCCCGGCATCGACCGGTTTGCGCGCGTGTGGCTGCAGGATTACGCCGTGTTCCACGGGCTCGACCCCAAGCTGCTTCGCGACTCTAAAACCGTCATGTTCGATAACGCCCTTGTCGAGCTGCGGCGCGCGGCACGAGACCTTGTACCAGCACCGGCACCGTCCGGCCAGACCCCTAAGCGTCGCAAAATCTCCGAGCCCACGCTCCCCCTTCCGCCCGATGAGGTGCGCGAGGAACGACTCATGGCCGCCATCAACGCCCTCTCCACGTACAACCTAAGTAACTCGCGGCTCGACCGCAGCCACCACTGCGATCTGCGCCACGTGGCATGCGCCGTGTATGTCCGTATGGCGCGCTACTATGACACGCACCGAAAGACCGGCATCGTGGCGAGCTTATTTGGGGAGGAGACGGCCATGCCCTACACCATGTTTGCCTCGGCCGTATTCTTTGCGCCCGAGCGCCACGAGGACTGCGAATACCGCCTGAATCCTATCCATATCTACCGTTGCCAAAACGGCTTTTGGGAATGCATGCGTATCCACGGCAGCAGGCAAAAGAGCAGCAAGCTCGGTGAAATGATGCGCGCCTGCGACCAACGCCTACGCCTGGCGCTGGACCCCGCCCATCCCCTTAAGGAAGAAAAGGTCCCCAAATATCTGGCCAAGATTATCGATGACGAGATTGTGGCATGGCTTTCGTGGGACGCCGCACACCAGCCCGTCAAGATCGATATCGATCTGAGTCAGCTGGGACACATTCGGAGCGCCGCCGCGCAAACGCGCGAAGCGCTTTTGATCGACGAGGAACGCGAGGATGGCGCGTCCGCAGAAGCCGAGGCAGCGGACTCAGGGCAACCGGAAGCCGAGCCTGCGGCCGCCGCGACGGTCGAGGCGGTCGCGGCGGCCGCAGGGCAGGACGAGTCCGACGAGCCGACCATATCCACCGAACAGTTTGGTGTCGTGGCACCGCTTCTCGCGCCGACGCCCGCGTTCGCAGCTGCTACGCCCGCTGACGCCACAAACGAACTCGCGCCCGCCGCAGACGCCTATCTCCGCGCGCTGCTCGAGCACAACGCAGTACAGGCGGAATCGGCGGTAGTGCAATCGGAGCAGAGCGAGGACATGCTCGTCGATACCATCAACGAGGCGCTCTTTGACCTGGTGGGCGACACCGTAATTGAATTTAGCGCGGCAGGGCCGCAGATTATCGAGGACTACGAAGCAGACGTGAGAGGATACCTAGACCATGAGTGATACCGCATCCGCAGCACCTCGCGTGCCCAAGCGCGTCGCTGCCGTCATTCTCAACTCGCTCAAGGGCGGCGTGGTCCCGCGCATCGGCCTTCCTTACATCACCGTAGGGCGCGAGGTCGAGATCCGCGCCCTGCTCACCGATCTGAGTCTCATCGCCGACGGTGGCGCGAGCTTCCGCTTTCTGGTCGGTCGTTACGGCGCCGGCAAGAGCTTTTTGCTCCAGACTATCCGCACGCACGCCATGGGCGAGGGATTCGTCGTCGCTGATGCCGACCTGTCGCCCGAGCGCCGCCTGCAGGGCGGTCAGGGACAGGGTCTTGCCACCTACCGCGAGCTCATCCGCAATATATCGACCAAGACGCGCCCCGAGGGCGGTGCGCTCAACCTTATTCTGGATCGCTGGGTCGCCTCGTGTGCCGACGTCGACGAGTCGGTCGTCAATGCCCAACTGGCCCCGCTCGAGGAGATGGTCCACGGCTTCGACTTCACCCGCATGCTCCGCCGCTATCGCATGGCCGCATCCGGGGGCGACGAAGAGACCATGAGCCGCGTGACCAAATGGATTCGCGGCGAATACCGCACCAAGAGCGAGGCACGCGCCGAGCTGGGCTCCTCGACCATCATCAGCGATGACGACTGGTACGACTACGTCAAACTCATCGCGCGTTTTTTGGTTTGCAGTGGCTACAAGGGCATGCTGGTGCTCATCGACGAGCTCGTGAATCTGTATAAGATTCCCAATGCCATCACGCGCCAGTACAACTACGAGAAGATCCTGACCATGTACAACGACACACTTCAGGGCAAGGCACAGTACCTGGGCATGATCATGGGCGGCACGCCAACCTCCATCGAAGACCGCCGCCGCGGCGTGTTCTCCTACGAGGCTCTGCGCAGCCGACTCGCTCAGGGTCGCTTTGCGCGCGAGGACCTTAAGGACATGCTCGCACCCATCATCCGCCTGCAGCCACTCACCTACGAGGAGCTGCTGGTGCTCATCGAAAAACTCATGCAGATCCATGCCGGCTACTTTGGCTGGACGCCCACGCTTGCCGAGAACGACTTGGTGGACTTCCTCAAGATCGAGTTCGGTCGCGTGGGAGCCGACACGCATCTGACGCCGCGTGAAGTCATTCGTGACTTTATCGAGCTGCTCGACATCCTATGCCAAAACCCCGACGCCAACGTGGCCGAGCTGCTGCAAAGCGTCGGCGGCGACGCGTTGGCGCCGGCAACCGCAACAGGCGACACCGATACCGCAGGCGGCGACCGTAACTTCGCCGAATTCACCATCTAACCTGCCAATAAGGGACAGGTTTATTTTGGCAGGTTTTATCTGGGCAAACGTTGAGACTGTAATGCAGCAAGCCGTTGTCGGCAGCGTTGAGAAATTCGTTTTTGAGAGGAGGCCCCGTGAACGCCTTTGACCGCTACGCCCCGTTTATCCAAGACTTCATCTACTCCCACGATTGGGAGAGCCTGCGCTCCATCCAGGTTGCGGCGGCAGATGCCATCTTCAACACGCAAGACAATGTGCTCCTGACGGCATCCACGGCATCTGGAAAAACTGAGGCGGCCTTCTTTCCCATCCTGACCGAGTTTTGGGAGAACCCGCCCGCGAGCGTGGGCGCCCTCTACATTGGCCCCCTCAAAGCACTCATCAACGACCAGTTCGTTCGCCTCAACGACCTGTGCGAAGAAGCCGATATCCCTGTCTGGCACTGGCACGGCGATGTCTCGCAGTCGCACAAGGCCAAGCTCATCAAAAAACCGAGCGGCATCTTGCAGATTACGCCCGAATCACTCGAGGCGCTCCTGATCCATAAGCACATGGCGATCCCGCGCATGTTTTGCGACCTGCGCTATGTGGTTATCGACGAAGTCCATTCGCTCATGCGCGGCGACCGCGGCGGGCAGACGCTCTGCCTTATCGAGCGTCTCTCACGCATGGCAGGCGTGCAGCCCCGACGCATCGGCCTTTCTGCCACCATCGGCGACCCCGAGCGCACGGGCGTCTTTCTCTCGCAGGGAACGGGGCGCGACTGCGTTATCCCCCGCTTTGGGGAACCGCGCCGCGTGTGGCGCATCTCCATGGAGCACTTCTACAACTCGGGCCCCCAGGCTCAGCAACGAGGATTCGTAGGCACAGGTCCACAAGAAGCCGAGGTGCTTGCTTGCGAGCGTATTGAGACGGCGGCGCCCGCGGCGTTGCCCGCATCCGGACAAGACATGTGCCACAGCGGACAGCTTACACAGGAAGAACACCGTCAATGTCGTGAGCAGGCGCGGGGCAAGGCCGCTCCCAAAGACCGTCGCACTTCCTCGGCCCCCGAGGGCGAAGTCGACATCCCACGAGCGACCGAGCAGGCGCTTCTCAACCCCACCGACACGGCGCCCGACAACGCCGACCCCGGCATGGGCTATATCTTTGAGCATACGCGCGGCCGCAAATGCCTGGTCTTTGCCAACTCGCGCGAGGAGGCAGAGGCCGTGTGCTCCATGCTGCGCAGCTACTGCGAGAGCCGGCACGAGCCCGACCGTTTTCTCATCCATCACGGCAATCTTTCGGCATCGCTACGCGAGACGGCCGAGGAGCTCATGCGCGACGAGGAGCAGACGCAGACAACCGTCACCACCTCTACGTTGGAGCTCGGTATCGATATCGGCCGCCTGGAGCGCGCCTTCCAGATTGACGCGCCGTTTACCGTCAGCTCCTTTTTGCAGCGCATGGGGCGCACAGGCCGTCGCGATCTTCCGCCCGAGATGTGGTTTGTCATGCGCGAGGAAGAGCCCGAGCCGCGCACGATGATGCCCGAAACCATTCCCTGGAAGCTCCTGCAGGGTATCGCGCTCGTACAACTCTATCGCGAGGAAAAGTGGGTCGAGCCACCCGAGCTCGATCGTCTCCCCTACAGCCTGCTCTATCACCAGACTATGTCGACCCTCGCCAGCACCGGCGAGCTCACGCCGGCCGAACTTGCCCAGCGCGTGCTCACGCTCAGCTATTTCCACCGTGTCTCGGCAGACGATTACCGTGTGCTGCTACGTCACCTCATTACAATCGACCATATCCAAGTCACCGAGGGTGGCGGGCTCATCGTGGGTCTCGCGGGCGAACGCATCATTAACAACTTTAAGTTCTACGCCGTGTTCCAGGAAAACGAGGAGTTTACCGTCCGGAGCGAATCGGCTGAGCTGGGCACGATCGTTAATCCGCCCCCGCCCGGTGAGCGCATCGCCATCGCCGGACACTGCTGGATTGTCGAGGAAGTGGACTGGAAGCGCCACACTGTCTTTGCCACGCAGGTCAAGGGCCGGGTGCCGGCCTACTTTGGCGACTGCCCCGGCGACATTAACACGCATGTGCTCGAGCGCATGCGCCAAGCGCTCACTGAGCACGCAGTATATCCGTACCTTATGGGTAACGCACGGGCTCGCTTGGCGCAGGCTCGTCATACCGCCGAGATTTCGGGCGCGGGAACTAAGCCGCTCATCAACCTGGGTGGCGACACCTGGGTGCTCTTCCCCTGGTTGGGCAGCTACGCCTTCCTAGCACTCGAGCGCATGCTCAAGATTAAATGTGCCGCGGAGCTGGGCCTTCGCGGGCTCGATCCGTCACGCCCGTACTTTATGCAGTTTAAGATGAAGGCCGACGAGGAGACGTTCTTTGAGGTGCTCGCCGCCGAGGCCGAAAAGGACTTCGATCCCATCGAGCTCGTCTATCCTGGCGAGGTGCCTTACTTTGACCGCTACGACGAGTTTGTTCCCGAAGAGCTCGTGCGCAAGGGCTTTGCCGAAGGCGTGCTCGACATAGAGGGCATGAAGCAGCGCGTTCACGGCTGGCGCGACCACGCCTAAGACCAGTCTTTTTTGGGACGGGGAGACTTACTTGTCGTGAAGGACGGTGCCGAGGAAGTCGGTGTCGAAGGGCACGGCTTCGGCAAAGGCGTAGTCGCCGTCGCTGGCGATGAGCAGGTAGTTTTCCTCGCCGCTGAACTTCGCATCGCCACATGGGACCACCCAGGCGTGGACGAATACCTCGAGCGCCGTGGCAGCGCAGTCGCGAAGGAACGTCACATCGCTCCCCTCGTTTGCGCTCACGATATTGGCCACGTAGATACCCCCGGGGTTCAGGCTGCCCCGCACCAGGCGCAGCGCCTCAACGGTCGCCAGCTCGCGCACGGGCTCGGCACCGCCAAAGCAATCGCTCACGACCACGTCGTAGCGACGATGGCCCACGCTCGTCACACCCAGATACGAGCGAGCCTCAGCGGTAATCACCCGCAGGCGATCGCCCACCGCGTGCTCCAGTTCATCCAGATAGAACCAACGGCGCGCCAAGCGCGTTATCTCTCCGTCATACTCGATGACGTCCATGCGCAGGACCTTGTGCGACATCAGCGCAAACTTGGGATAGGCAAACCCGCCGCCACCTAGCATAAGCATACGGTTGATACCGTGACCATAAGCGTCGCGCATCACATCCTCGGCCTCAAACACGTCGTCAAACGCGCGATAGTACGCAAAGACGGGCTCCGCCCAGCGCTCGCCAACGTAACTCGCGCTTTGGTAGACGCCGCCTTGCACCAATACGCGAACTTCGTCGCCGCCCTCATCGTGCACGCGCTTCACACGTGCCAGCCCATTGCGGGTCCTCGCGACCTGCAGACAGGCAGCACGAACAGCGACAGCGGCCGCACCAAGCGCCGCGGCTCCCAGAGCAACGCCGGCAACGACGCCGGCAGAAACACTCGGCTTGTTCATCTAGAGCTCCTTTTGCAGATAAAGGCCATGGTCATAAAATCCAAGATGGCGATAGTACTCGCGCGTACCGATCGCGCTGATCACGTTGATGTACGTATAGCCAGCGTCCCGAGCTATCTGGCACGCACGCTCCACGAGCAAACGTCCCAATCCATGGTGCTGCGCTGCCTGGCCCTGATCGCCCACGCGCGCCGCCATGCCATACACGTGCACCTCACGAATCATCGCCTCGTCCGGCATCGTCGGCAGCTCGTCCGCATGTGCGGCAACAAAAGCGCGATCGGGCAGCGACAACCGCAAAAAGCCCGCGATCTTGCCCCGCGGCGTCACCCACTGCAAAAAGCGCTCGTAAGTCACCGGCGTCTCGTACGCTACTTCCTCATCAAGAGATAGCTCATCCAAGTCGGCACCCGCCGTGCTGATCTCGCGATAGCGAATCTCACGCACCGTCGCACCGTCACCCCGAGCAGCCAGGCGGTTCTCGACGAGCTGACGCAGGTTGGGCTTCTTGTTGCCCACCATGATGTCATCGGAACTAAAGTCGCGAATCATGCGGCTGATGCGGCAGAATGCCGGCGTCACCACGATGTCATCGGCCAGCACATCGAGCAGTTCTTCCTCGGCATAGGGGCGCCACTCGCCGCGCTCGTAGCAGCCCACCAGGCGCGAGCCCTCGATGAGCGCACACGGGTAGACTTTGACCTCGTCGGGCATAAAGGCCCCCTCAGTCATAAAGCGCTCGTAGTCGCGCTTGTCCCCCTCGGGTGTGGCGCCCAGCAAGTTGAGCATAAAATGCGCGTGAATCTTAAAGCCAAACAGGCGCGCAAGCGAAAACGCCCGCTCAATCTGCGCCACCGAAATGCGACGCTCGTTGATATCGAGTAGATGCTGGTCAAGGCTTTGGATGCCCATCTGTATCTTGGTGCAGCCCAGGCGGCGGATGAGCGTAAGCGCCTGCGGCGTTACGGTATCGGGGCGCGTCTCGATAACGAGTCCCACCACGCGATGCTTCGCCGTCTCGTTGATGCGCTGCTGCCGCTCAAGTTCCTCCATCGTCGCCGTCTGCCACGCGGCGACCTCGCCCCAGGGCGTACCGGGGCCATATAGGCGACGCACCGCGCGATTATAACCACCCACGGCGGCGTCCACACGCCCTTGCTCGCCGGCAACGCCGGCAGCAAGCTCAGCCTCATCGGTCGCAACACCAGCGGCCCTATAGCGCTCGCGACGCTCCGCCACCACCGGCGGCAGGGCGTCGGCAGGCGCGTCATCGAGCAGGCGCCCCGCCTCGGCGCGGCTGATGCCCGGACGCGCCAGCATGGGGTTAGCTGCCACGCCAGCAACGGCGTCATCGTTCAACGCGCGGAAAAGCTCCGACATAAACCACGTTTGATACCCTTGCGGATAGTCGCTCCAGGTACCACCGAGCACGATGAGCTCTATCTTGTCGGTCGCATGCCCCATCTGCGAAAGCGCCGTCAAACGGGCACTCACCTGCAGATACGGATCAAAGCAGTTTTGCTCCGCACGGGCACACGCCGGCTCAGCGTGCAGATAGCTCTTGGGCATGCGCAGATCGTTGGGACAAAATAGGCAATCGCCCGAGCATGGCCAGGGCTTGGTGATAACGGTAATGGTCGCCACGCCCGAAGCCGTGCGGCGCGGCTTCATGCGCAACACCCGCAGCAGTTGACGCTCCAACTCGGCATCAACATTCCAGGCAGCCCACCGAGTCGGCTCCTCACGTTTAACCCGCTGGTAGAACGGCAGCAGACGGCGCTTGGCCAAATCGCGTTTGTCGGCACCCTCACGGCGCGCCTCGGCATGTATCAGTTTGACGAGCGCTTTGTCGTCCATGGTCTCGTCGCGACGCAGAGCCTCGAGTATGTTCAAGATAATCTGTTCCATGCCCCCATTGTAAAGGCAAAGGCGCCGGAGCCCGTCACGGCTCCGGCGCCTCCATCAAAGAGCGTGCCTAAATGTACCGATCTGCGAAAACCGCATGTCACTCCGGATCAAACGACATGTCGCCCGAACCGACCTTAAAACGATACGTGGCTGACTTATCACCGTTGTCGAATTCAAGATTCAATATGGTCTCGCCATCGTAGCCAAGCGGAAGGAAATCGCTCTCGAAGTCACCGCTGCCCACGGTGAGGCTCGCCTTAAAGCCCGTAGAGTTCGGAACCGTTATCTCCACATCGCCCGAGTCCACGCTTACGTCCATCGACTTCGCGGGGGCCTGGTAGAGCTCGAACGTCACATCGCCCGAACCGACCTCGGCATTCAGGGTATCAGTTACAGTGCCCGCGAACTCGATGTCTCCCGAGTCCAACGTCAAATCGAAGTCGTGGCACGCAATGTCCGTAATCGTCAGATCCCCCGACCCCACATTCGCCGAAATGTCCATCATGTTATCGGCAAGCTCGCGCGGCAGCTCGATGGTGACCGTACGGTCAAGCGCACGCTCGTCATCGCAGTCGAACTGGTTAATCTTGAGCGTAGAGCCCCTAATCTCGGCCAGATTTTGCGTGGCAGCATCGTAAGCAGTTACTCCTTTTGCAACGCGACCACTCTCGATGACACGCACCGGTCCATCGGAAACGTACTTGACCTCGACCGTGCCCGACGTCACGTCCAAGTCAAGCGATGTGAACGCGTCGGCATCAAACGTTTCGCTCGAAAGCTGTTGAGGCCGAGCGGAATAGTTACCGCTATCCAAAAGATCGTCCTCGTCAAGCGCATCGTCCATACCAGACAAGCCGGATACAACATCGTCGAGATCCCACGGACCATCAAAATGAATCAAAGTCCGCGAAGTGCCAAAGACAAGTCCAATGATAAGCACAAACGCTCCGATGCCAATGCCCAAGCGCCTCTTAGACTCATGCGAGAGCTTCATCATTCATCACCTTCTTTGGCACTCGACTCAGCAGTGGTCGCGGCAGCCATGCCAGCGTCAACCGCAGTGGAAACGTCCTCCCCCTTAGTCCTAGCGACCGCCGGCACCGGACCAACCTGGATATCCCCACGTGCCCAATCGCCATCGAGCGCACGCGCCACCCAGTGATAGATGGGAATCGTAAAGAAGATCAGTGCGGGAAAGGGGCTGGCACCAACCAGGAACATCAGTAAAAAGAACAGCAGCCAGCACACGGCCCAATACGGGAACGACTGGAACGGGCCCTTCACCGGAGTCGAACCAACTGCGCCGCCACTCGTCGCCTGCGCCGTAGCGGCATTGGCGGCCTGCGCACTCCAGCTTGCCGCTTGCGCCGCCTTGGCCGCAGCATCACTCGCCTGCGTTGCCGCCTCGGTAGCGCGCGCCGCCGCCTCATGGGTGCGAGCACGCTCTGCCGCCTCGGCCTCGCGCTGACGAGCGCGGTCCTCGTTCTCAAACTCGATATCGTCCTCGATCTCGTCACTCGGATTGAGGAGCTCGTCCAAACTCACGCCATAGAGTTTTGCGAGCGAGATCAGGTTCTCGGTATCGGGCGAACTCTCCGCGCGCTCCCATTTACTGACCGCCTGGCGCGACAGCCCCAGCTTTCGCGCGAGCCCTTCTTGGCTAAAACCCTTGCTGCGACGAAGGTCGGCGAGCCGCTGCGCAGTTTCTACATTCATGGTTCCTCCTATGTGATGCCAGCCGTGCCGCCGGACCGTTTTTCTTCTTAAGGCGCCTTGCACAGTTAAAAATCTATCCGCCACCGCCAAAAGCATGCCACCTATTCTAGTGAGATTTTTGACAACCGGCGGTTGCGGGTGCATATGAGCTGCGGAAATGTGTCCAAACAAAGCAATGACCCGTAGCTTGGTTGTCCCCGTTGCGGCGTAAACGGTAGTATGGTCGTACTGTTTATTCCGCACCGCCAACGGAGGGAGTTCCGCGCCGTGAACCGCGATTTCGCCTCATCGCTCATCCAGCTCAACAATACGTTCTATCGCGAGCACTCCGCCTCCTTTTCCGATACGCGCCAGGCCCCGTGGCCCGGCTGGGTGCGCACCATGGACATCGCGCTCGAACAGCTCGACGTCGCCACGATCGAGCATCCCGTCCGCGTCTTCGATCTCGCCTGCGGCAATATGCGATTCGAGAACTTTGCCGCCGGCGGCACACTTGCCGCCAAGGGCGTCGACGGCGCAAACCCCTCGGCAGACGCCAGCTGCCCCTTCGAGTTCTATGGCGTCGACTCGTGCCAAGACCTGGCCATCGATGCACATGGCCACGCGCTGCGCATTCCCAACCTGCACTTCCAGGAACTCGATGTGCTCGACGCCCTCATGAGGCTCAACCCCGCCGAGACGCCCGATACGCTCTTTGACGCCCCGCTCGCCGACATCTCGGTCTGCTTTGGCTTTATGCACCACGTGCCGTCGTGCGAGTACCGCGTACGCGTGCTCGACGCCCTGGTACGCCAGACGCGCCCGGGCGGCATTATCGCCATCAGCTTTTGGGAGTTTATGAACGACGAGCGCATGGCGCGCAAGGCCGTTCGCGCCGAGGCCCGCGCCGAGCTCGCCCCACCGTTTGAGGGATACGATTCCGCACAGTTCGAGGCCGGCGACCACCTCATTGGCTGGCAAAACGACCGCCACGCCTACCGCTATTGTCATCACTTTGACGATCAGCAGATCACCGACCTGGTGCGCGGCGTCCGTACGTTCTACAAGAGCGGCGAGGTCCCCGTGCGCGAGCTCGAGCGTTTCCATGCCGACGGTCGCAGCGGTGAGCTCAACCGCTATGTGATTCTCAAGCGCCTGTAGGTATCGGCGACTCGCCGCCGAGCCGCACCGCATCTTTCGGGCAAACCATGCCCACCTTCTTCCAACGCATTGCCGAAACGCGCAGCCATGCGTTTCGCATTTATGACCAAGGAGCCTCATGGGAGCCGTCCACGTTCGCACGCCTAAGAACTTTGTACTCGAGGAGCGCCTGGAGCGCTACGCCGATGCGATTGAGACGAACCCCGAGGCCTATGTCGGAGATTGGCGCGCGGCTTGCGCGCCAGTTGGCAGCAAGCCTTTCGAACACCTGCACCTGGATCTTGGCTGCGGCAAGGGAACCTACCTTGTAGAGCGCGCGGTCAACGAGCCAAACACGCTCTTTATCGGTATGGACCAGGAGCCCATCTGCATCGCCTATGCCGCGCAGAAAATCTGCGAGCAGGAACTGACCAACGCACTCGTCCTGCCCCGAGGCGCTGCATCGCTGCCGCAGCTGTTTGCCGCAGGCGAGCTCGATGCCATCACCATCAACTTTCCCACGCCGCAGCCCAAGGCCAAATACGCCAAAAAACGACTCGTCCATGTCGACCATTTGATGCTCTACCGCCCGCTCTTTGCAGCCGGCGCCACCGTCACGCTGCGCACCGACAGCAAGCCACTACGCGACTACGCCCTGGGGCAGTTTGCCGCGGCCGGCTACGACACGCTGTGGGCAAGTGACGACGTCCGTCGCGACCATCCCGAGCACCCCGAGACCGAATACGAGCAGCGCACCCGCGATATGGGCGCCGTCGTCTACGGCATTTGCGCCGCACCCGGCGCGGAGCCCACCGAAGAACAGCTCGCAACAGGCCGAGCACAGGAGCAAAGCCTTGCCTGTTACCTACCCGACGACCTCGATGAGCTCACCTATGTACCTCTGGGCATGGAAGAGGCCGTTGAGAACTTTAAAAACCGCGCCCGCAAGGGCAAAAAGCGCCTGCCGCAAGAATCCCAGGGGCCTCTGATGGTCGCGGCGTCGGTAAACAAGCGCAAGTAGGCGCCGGCGAACGACCCTCAAACCTAAGTGAGTAGACTTTTTAGCAATAGCCAAGCACAACCCGCATAGGAGAAAATAAAACCGCAGGTAGAGCCCTTGCGAAAAAGCCATATGCTCGCACTATTGCAAAAAGTCTACTCACTTAGCTAGCGCCTGCACCAAACGGCTGAGCGGAACGCCCATTTCCTGCATTTTCTCGCGCGCTGGCATCCCGCGCCGCCGCTACGCCATAATGGATGGCGGACAAACGCGAGAGAAAGTTACCCGCATGACGCAAAGCACGACAGATACCGCCGCCAGCACCGTCTCAGGCTCGGGCGCCGCTAGCTCATTCTCGGGCGGCACGGGAACCGAGGCCGAGTTCGGCTCGCTCGGCGCGCTCTCCCCCACCTGGTGGGAGCCCGAGGACGGCAGCGAGCCCGAACCGTGGCTCACGCCCGATCAGGCCTTCGAATGCTTCTTTGAATGGACGAGCGATCGCGGTATTGAGCTGTGGGACCACCAGGAAGAGGCCCTCATGGACCTGGCTGCCGGCGATCACGTCATTTTGGGAACACCGACCGGATCGGGCAAGTCGCTTGTCGCACTGGGCATGCTCTTTATGGGCATGGCACAGGGCAAGCGCTGCTATTACACGGCCCCCATCAAGGCCTTGGTCAGCGAAAAGTTCTTTGACCTGGTGCAGGTGCTCGGCCGCGATAACGTCGGCATGATCACCGGCGACACGCATATCAATACCAAGGCGCCCGTCATCTGCTGCACGGCCGAGATCCTTGCCAACGACGCACTGCGCGAGGGCGAAGACGCCGACGTGGGCTGCGTGGCCATGGACGAGTTCCACTACTTTGCCGACCCCGACCGCGGCTGGGCCTGGCAGGTGCCGCTGCTCACCCTGCCCCACACGCAGTTTATGCTCATGAGCGCCACGCTCGGCGATGTCACCGCCATCGCCGCCTCGCTCGAGGAGCACACCGGTGCTGCCTGCGACCTGGTCGTCGACGCCCCGCGCCCTGTTCCGCTGAGCTACGACTATGTAACGACCTCCCTCGAGGGCACCGTCGAGCTCGCCATGCGCCGTGGCGAGGCCCCGCTCTATATCGTGCACTTTAGCCAGGATGCCGCCCTTGCGACGGCGCAGTCGCTCGCCAACTTTGGCATCGCCAGCAAGGAACAGCGCGAGGCTATTAAGGACGCCGCCAAGGGCACGAGCTTCTCCACGGCCTTTGGCAAGATTCTCAAGCGCCTGCTCGGATGCGGCGTCGGCGTGCACCATGCCGGCATGTTGCCGCGCTACCGCCTGCTGGTCGAGCGCTTGGCGCAGCAGGGCCTGCTGCCCGTCATCTGCGGCACCGATACGCTCGGCGTCGGCATCAACGTACCCATCCATACCGTGGTGCTCACCGCGCTCACCAAGTTCGACGGCTACAAGATGCATCGCCTGCGCGCCCGCGAGTTCCACCAGATTGCCGGTCGTGCTGGCCGCTCGGGCTTCGATACCGAAGGCATGGTGATTGCCGAGGCACCCGAGCACGAGATCGAGAATGCCAAGCTTATGGCCAAGGCGGGCGACGACCCCAAAAAGCTCCGCAAGATTAAAAAGAAGAAGGCCCCCGAGGGCTTTGTCACCTGGAACAAGCAAACCTTTGAGCGCCTGATCGAGACGCAGCCCGAGACACTCAAGCCGCGCCTGCGCATCACGCACTCCATGGTGATTAGCGTGGTCGAGCAGGGCGGCGATGCCCGAGCCCGCGTACACGACCTCATCGAGACGAGTCTGCAGACCCCTGAGGAAAAGGCAAAGCTCGAGGTTCGTGCCGACGAGATCTTCGCCACGCTCATCGATTCCGGCGTCGTCGTTCGCACCGAAGTTCCGCCCGCACCCGACGCTCCGGCTGACGCCGCGCCGGACATCGACTACGCGCTGACGGTCGACCTGCCCGAGGACTTTGCGCTCGACCAGCCGCTCTCGCCGTTTTTGCTTGCCGCGCTGGAGCTGCTCGATCCCGAGAGCGAGACCTATACCATGGACCTGATCTCGATGGTCGAGGCAACGCTCGAGGATCCCAAGCAGGTGCTGCGCGCTCAGGAGCGCGCAGCGCGCGACCGCGCGATGGCCGAAATGAAGGCTGACGGCGTCGAATATGAGGAACGCCTGGAGCGCATCCAGGATGTCACCTACGAAAAACCGCTCGAGGACTTGCTCGACGCCGCCTTCGACAAGTACTGCCAGGAAGTGCCCTGGGCAAACGACTACCAGCTCTCTCCCAAAAGCGTCCTGCGCGATATGCTGGAAAGCGCGAGCGATTTTAAGGGTTACATTCAAAAGCTCGGCATCGCCCGCTCCGAGGGCATTTTGCTGCGTTACCTGGCAGAGGCCTACCGTTCGCTCGACCGCACCGTGCCCATCGAGAAGCGCGACGAGCGTCTGCGCGACATTATCTCGTGGCTCGACTTTGTGGTGCGCTCGGTGGACTCGAGCCTGGTGGACGAGTGGGAGAACGCCGGCAACCCGGCAGCCCTCGATGCTGCGCCGCCGCAGGGCATCGACGAGGTCGTGGCGGACCGCCGCGGCTGCACGCTGTTGGTGCGCAACGCGCTCTTCCGCCGCGTGACCCTTGCCGCCCGCGAGCACGTTCGCGACCTGGGCGAGCTCGACGACGACTGGGGCATGAGCGAGATCCGCTGGCAAAAGGCCCTCGATGCCTACCATGAGCAGCACGAGGAAATCCTCACCGACGGAGATGCCCGCAGCGCCGCGATGTTCTCCATCGACGAGTCCGACGAGAAGACCGCGCACGTATGGCACGTGCACCAGATCTTTGCTGACGAGGATGGCGACCACGATTTTGGCATCATGGGCGATGTCGATCTGGACGCCACGCAAGACGGCGGCGAGGTAATCTTCAAGAACTACCGTGTCGGCTTTATCGAGAACCTGCTCGAGGACTAGCCGGGCGCAATGGGACGAAACAAAGCGGGGCCGCTGGCAACATCGCCAGCGGCCCCGCTTTTTGCGCGATACGCTATCCCCTACTCGGCATCCTCGACCTCATACGAATCCGCCTCGGCTGGCTCATCGTTCGTCTCTGTCGCGGCCCCGCGCGCCTCGTCAAACGCTGCTTTCATGGTCTTGTTGCCCCACGTGAGCTTGCGAATGGTAAGATCGTCGGCTTTCTTGTTGGCAAGGCGCAGGTTGTTCTCGGAGGACAGCAACGCCTCCTTGGTTTTCTGCAGATGGCTAATCGTCTTGTCGATCTCATCGATCGCCGTTTGGAACTTACGGCTCGCGATCTCGTAGTTGCGGCCGAAGTCGTTCTTGAACTTTTCCATCTTGGCTTCGAAGTTCGTGACGTCGATATTCTGCTGTTTGTACTCCGCTAGCTCCTGCTTATAGCGCAGCGAACCCATGGCGGCGTTGCGCAGCAGCGTGATCATGGGAATGAAAAACTGCGGACGGATCACGTACATCTTCTCATAGCGGTAACTCACGTCGACGATGCCCGCGTTATAGAGCTCGCTCTCGGGCTCCAGCAGGGTGCAGAGCACCGCATACTCGCAGCCTTTCTGGCGACGATCGTGATCGAGCTTCTTAAAGAAGTCCTCGTTTTTATGCTTGGTCGCGGTCTCGTCGTTCTCGTTTTTCATCTCGAACATAATCGAAATGACCTCATTGCCGCTTGCGTCGCACTCGCGGAAGATAAAGTCGCCCTTGGTGCCCTCGGACGCATCGTTATCCTTCTCGAAGTACGCGTTGGGAAACGCCGTCATGCGCAGACGGTTAAACTCGGTCTCGCAGTGCTGCTCGAGCGACTCGCCCACCATCTTGGTAGACAGGCGGACCTTCATGTCCTTAAGACGCTCGATTTCTTCATCCTTGTAGCGAATCAACTCGTCGCTCACGCGCTTGGCCTGCGCAAGCGCAAGCTCGTGGGCTGCCTTGGCCTGTTCCTCACGCGAATCGCGCACCGCCAGCTCACTCGTGAGCTTTGCGCGGGCCTCATCACGCTCACGCTCCGCCGCGGCGACCGCCTCTGACAGGTTCATTTTGGCCGTCAGCTCCTGTTCGCGCAGCTGCGCACGCAGACCCTCGGCCTCTTGCTCGGACTGAGCCTTTGCAGCGGAAAACTTCTCTTGTACCTTCGCACGGTAGTCAGCAAGCGCGCGCTCGGCCTCGCTGCGAGTGGCATCGAGCTCGCGCTGCGACTCAGCCGCCGCGGCGGCAAGCGCCATCTCCTGGGCCTTGTCCGCCGCGGCAAGCCTGGCCTGCAGCTCGGCAATCTGGGCATCTCGTGCAGCTAAATCATTTTGAGCGGCGTTGCGCATCGCCGATTCGGCAAGCTTGGCTTCGTCATCTTTGCGTCCCAGCTGCGCACGCAAATTGTCGATCTCGCGCTGAAGCTCGGCATTCTCCTTTTGAGCGTCGGCACGGGCCTCAACCGCCGCGCGCTGGCTTGCGCTCTCGCGCTCTGCGGCAGCGCCCTCGAGCTTGGCGCGCAGCTCGGAAAGCTCGGCATCGCGCTTGGCAACCTCTTGTGCCAGCTGTTGAGCTGCAGCGTTCTTCTGCTCGACAAGTTGAGCGTTGCGCTGAGACTCTGCCTTTTGCAAGGCAGCCGTCGAGCGCGAGCGCTCAAGCTCCAGTGCCTGCTCGCCCTCGCGCTGGACTGCCTTCACGCGCTCATCCAGGTCGCGCGAAAACTCGGCATTGCGCACTTGTTTGACGATCTCCGCATAGCCGGACGCATCGACCTTAAAAACTTCGCCGCAATGCGGGCACTTGATCTCGTTCATGGCAGCTCCTCGATGGACGCAAATTTCAACCGCCTACACTCTACCGCGCCGCACGGACAAAAAAAGACGCCGCCGCCATAATGGCAACGGCGCCAGAACCACCACAAAGGCGACTGTCCCCTTTGTGGTGACTTGGGTCCTTACAGGTCGCGGTAGTCGATCAGGCGAAGATCAGGTTGAGACTCAAGCCAAGTGCGAAGCTCGGGGTCGATCAGCGCATCGACTTCCTTGGTGCGGTCGGTCGTGAGCGAGCTGTTCTCCAGGATAAAACGATCGAGATAACCCGGATGGCACACAAAGACGACCGTCTCGCCGTCCACCATCTCGCGAACCGTCTGCATGATTGCCTCTTTGGGCTCGTAGCCCGGCTCCATCGAGCGCATCACCATGCGCAGATCAGTATCTCCGCAATGCACCACAGCCGCGGGGTCGAAGCTCGCCTTTTGCTCCTTAAGGCCCAGCTCCTGAGCAACCGCCGAGATCGCTCGGTTAAGGTTTTTGCTCATGACGGCATGGGCCTCAAAGTAATCGGGCTCGCGGCCCACGATCTCGACAAAGCGGTCATGCTGCGCGCGGATCTCGATGCAGGCCTCGTCGAAGTCTATCAACTCCTCGCCGCGCTTAAAATGCTCGCGGAAGGTACGGCTGCTATGGAACTCGCCGTTCTCGTTGAGCATGCTCGGAATGAGCGCCGGGTCGGCACACGGCTTGCCCAGGCACACGTTGGTATGCTGACCCACCGCAATGCCGACATCCGCCACGAGCGACCAGCCACGCTCGGCCTCGGGCATATTGGGCATAAGTCCCGCCGAGCGCACCAGGCCCTCATTGATACTGCGGGCAATCCCCAGGTTAACGGCATACGAATAACCGATATCGTCGGCACGAATGAGCAATTGCTTCATATTGACCCCCATCTACGGAAAGGGACACTTGAAGCGCAGCCAAGTGCCCCAGATAATTGTCCTACCGAACGGATGCTTTAGGCTTTGGCGGCAGCAGCGTCTTCGTCGAGCTGCTCCTTGGTAAAGCCAAAGAAGTAGGCGATGGCAGCGGCGGCAACAAATGCAGTGCCCGATGCAACGCAGCCCCATACGAGATTAGCAGTTCCGCCTGCAACATAACCTGTAATACCAAGGATATTAGTTGCGCCCAAAACATACGTCGTGACATTGGTGAGAGCCGCGATCAGGCCGCCGATAGCGCCGCCCGCGACCATGGCACCCAGGCAGCGAGTATACTTAAAGCCGCAGCCATACAGCGCGGGCTCCGTCACGCCACCGACAATGCCGGAGAGCGAGAAACCAAGCATAGCGCCCTTTTCGTCGACCTCCTTAAGGCGCAGGAAGGCACCGAAGGCCATGCCCCACGTGGCGAACTGAGCGATAGCACCCGCGACCATAACGCAGGAGTCAGACCCTGAGGTGAGCACCTGCACAATGCCGAGGGCAATCAGAACCTGGTGCATACCGGTCATAACCAGGAACTCCCAAAGCGCAGCAATGGCGACGAGGGAGAGGATCGTGACGATGCCGCCAGCGTTTCCGAGGCCGAACATAAAGTTGCCGACCAGGTCGCCCAGAATGGAACCAATCGGAGCTAGGGCGCACAGGGAAACGGGGGTCATCACAGCCATGGTGCACACGGGCACAAACACCGTGGAGAGCATGTCGGGGATGATCTTCTTCATGAACTTCTCGACGACCATCAGCACCGGCATAGACAGCAGCATGGGGAGCACGGTCGCAGAATAGTTGTTCAGCTGAGCCGGGAGCACGCCGTAAACCATCGTGGTCGTAGCACCAGAATCCGCAGCGGCGTTGACCAACGTCATGAACTCGGGGGCAATGAGCACGCCGCCGAGCATCATGCCGAGCGGCTGGCTGCAGCCGAGCTGCTTTGCGGCAGCCCAACCCAGATAGACAGGAAGGAAATAATAGCCGGCGTTGTAAATCCAGTTGTAGAAGAAGTTGTAGATGTCGGAATCGGCAGACCAGATACCGAGCATGCCGTCGCCGCAAAGTACGGCAAGTGTGCGGAACATGGCGGCGCCCATGATAATGGGGATCGTCATGCACATTGTCTTGGACAGGTAGTTAAGGGCCTTCTTGCCCGCAGTCTTGACCGTCAGTGGCTCCTTGGTGCCGTCATCGAGGTTCTCGTCAATGGAGCCTTCGCCCTTGACGCCCAGCGCAATGGCGGCGTCATAGACCTTCGGCACGTTCTGGCCAATGATGACCTGATACTGGCCGCCAGACCACTGTGCGCCCAACACACCCTTGATCTTCTTAACTTCATTATCATTGGGAATGGACTGATCTTTGAGGTTCAGACGCAAGCGGGTCATGCAGTGCGTCGCGTTCGTCACATTGGAGGCGCCGCCGACGGCAGCGAGCACGTCCTCGGCAATCTTCTTGTTATCGACAGTCATGTCGAATCCCTTCTCTTCCAACTAAAGGCCGTGGGACTTCACGGCACCAAGACGCACGATTCCGCTCGCGCCTGCGCAGCGCGCGATACCAGTTGGCAAGAGATTGATTTGCATGTGATTCCCGGGTGGATCGACATGAAAAAAGCCCCGCGCACAACCGACAGAGACCCAATTATGGTCTCGGCAGAATCGGTAGTGCCTCTCGGAGCTGCGCCGTGAGTAACACCCAACACACGGCGAGTATATGCGGCAGATGCGTTCGTTGCGGCTCAGATTACCGACGAACGGTAGCAAACGACCCGCGAACGGTCGCCATGACGGAAAGGAAATACCAGAGAGCCTATTTATCCGAGTGGACAGAAGCCACGCGATTCACATGCATGATCAGATAGACGAGCTCCTCTTGGGCCAATGGCTCGCCAAAGGTCTCTTGAATCAGATCGTCGACACGGTGAGCGCAACGCGATGCCGCCGGATACTGCTCCACGAGCACGTCGTAAAGACCGGAGTTCTCGGTATCGATCGGCTCTTTCTTTGCCACGCGGTCGAGCAGATAGCGCACATGAGTGGCAAAGCGGGCAAAGGCGAACGACGAGCGATCGACCGTCACACCCAACTCTTCTTGAATAATCGCGACCGTCATATCGAGCAGTCGCTCCTCGTGCTGCTCGGCAAGCACGCGCCGCTCGCTCGGCTTAACCGATGCGTTGACAATCGACATGGCAATGCCCGCGGCCTCGCTTCGGGGCATGCGCACATGAAAGCTCTTCTGGATGCCGCGAACAGCCAGCTCGCCCAAGCGGTATTCGATGGGATGCAGCTGCTCCAGATCGCGCTCAAGCGGCAACGACACCACCATGTGTTCGCGGGCGCGCTTAATGGCAAACTGAATATGGTCTGCCAATGTAATGGGAAGGTTAGGACTCAATTCGTACGAAAGCTGTCCGGTCGCGATATCGGCCAGCTGAGCAGAAAACTCCAGCACCTCGGGGTCGACCTCATCGATAAACGCCAGGTACTTTGAATCGATGCCGTAAAAGGTACGCGTGATGACATCCAGGTCGACCTCATGCGGCATATCGCCAAAGCCGATACCGCGGCCCAGCGCGATAAGCTGACGCCCCGCGCCATCTTCGCAGATGGCAGCGTTGTGGTTAATGCGCTGGATAGCCCTCATGGAATCATCGCTCCTACTAAAACGCGCCGTGCAGACCATCCGCGCGGCGCGTTCATTCTACCTGCACTTACAGCTAGAGTCCAAAGAAGCCCAGGATCTGGTCGCGGCTAACGGGCTTGTAGTTGTTGGCATCGAGGCCAACGTCGTAGCGAAGGACTGGGCGCTCGCGATCGCGATTGCGCGCGTTGGTGCGGTCTCCCCTGCTGTGAATGTGCCCGTGCAGCATGATGGCGCCGCGCGCCTTGCCATTCCAGCTGAGCATGGGGTAATGGCTCATCACCAGACGATGGCCCTTCGCGTAACCGGGAGCGATCTCCAGATAATCGCGCACCTCATCCCAAATGTGCGGCGCGTCCGGATCTTCCCAATCGCCGTCATGGTTACCACGGATGAGCGTTATGTTCTGGCAGTCGATGCGCTCGCGCAGGCGAACCGCTTCCGCCAGGGGCAATCGATACGTAAAGTCTCCCAGGACATAAAGGCGGTCGTCCACAGCCACGCACTCGTTGATGGCATCGATGACACGGCGGTTCATCTCCTCGACCGAGTCAAACGGTCGATCCATGTCGTGCAAGATATTCGTATCGCCCAGGTGCAGGTCGGCGGTAAACCACATCATCGTCTCTGTCCTCATTTCGCAACGCGTATAAGACCTGTTTAGTATACAGACGCGACGATGAGACAGTCACCCAAAGAGCCCACCGAACAGACCTCGGCGACGCTTGTCCTTTTTATTCGAACCTTTACCCCGGGCGTTCTTATCCTTTTGCTTTTTGCGGTCCTGCTCCAACTCATCGTCATCGAGCAGCAAATCCCACTCAAACGGATCGCCTACCAGATCGAACAGGTCATCGTCATCAAACACGTGCGCCTCCATTACCGATTAGCGAGCATCCACAACGTAGTTGAGAAGTCTACGGGCCCGTGCGGACACAAATTCATCCTGTCTGCGTCTTTCAATCGTTTGCCGCAACGCTTGCGCGACGGGACGCTTGCAGATAAGATAGGGACACGGATGGCACCCGTGGCAGCGGGTCTTGCCAACTCCGATACACGTTTTCATCGTGAGAAATGGTCGTCTTCGCTTACGCGAGGGCGGCCACTTTGTTTATCCCTATGTCATCTGATTCTAATGCACAAACATGCGCACGAATTTGTGTTTCCAGCTTGCATAAGGGGCGTAGCGGAATGGCACGTCCAGCCACGTTGCCTTGTTCACGATGCTCTTCTTGTGGCTAAACGTATCGAAGCTCTCGCGTCCATGGTATTGCCCCATACCGCTCGCGCCCATGCCACCAAAGCCCATATGGCTCGTAGCCAAGTGCATAATCGTGTCGTTGACGCAGCCGCCGCCAAAGGGCACATAACGCACAAAGCGCTGCTGAACCGCGCGGTCCTGGCTAAAGATATACAGGGCCAGCGGCGTCGGGCGATCGGTAATAAACGTCTCGACCCTGTCTAAGCTCTCATACGTCAGCACCGGCAGGATGGGGCCGAAAATCTCCTCCTGCATCACGGCATCATCGGGCGCCACGCCGTCCAAAATCGTCGGCTCAATCTTGAGAGAAGCCTCGCGCGCGGCGCCTCCAAGCACGACCTTATCGGGATCGATCAGTCCGCGCACGCGCGCAAAGTGCTTGGCGTTGACGATACGGCCGTAGTCCTCGTTGTCGAGCGGATGCTCGCCAAACATACGATGGACCTCCTCCTTGATGAGGCCCAACAGCTCGTCGTGCACGCGCGCATCGACCAACAGGTAGTCGGGCGCCACGCAGGTCTGCCCAACGTTGAGCCATTTGCCAAAGGCGATGCGCCGTGCCGCGACTTTCAAGTTTGCCGTGGCATCCACAATGCAGGGGCTCTTTCCGCCCAGCTCAAGCGTCACGGGCGTCAGGTTTTTACTTGCGCGCTCCATGACGAGCTTGCCGACCGGAACGCTACCGGTAAAGAAAATCTTGTCCCAGCACTCATCGAGCAGTGCTTCGTTCTCGGCACGGCCGCCTTCTACAACCGTCACCAGGCGCGGATCAAATGCCTCTTCGCAGATTTGCTTGAGCACCGCGCTCGATGCCGGGGCATAGGCGCTCGGCTTGATGACCACGGTATTGCCTGCGGCAAGGGCTCCAGCGAGCGGCTCGAGCGTCAACAAAAACGGATAGTTCCATGGAGCCATGATGAGCGTGACGCCATAGGGCACGGCCTGCGTCTTACACACGCTCACGGCGTTGGCGAGGTCGCACGGGCGCAGGCGCGGGCGACTCCATCGAGCAACATGCGCAATCTGATGACGAATCTCGGAAAGAGACGTGCCGATCTCGCACATATAGGCCTCGTCGTGCGACTTGCCCAAATCGGTCTTGAGCGCATGAGCGATATCGGCCTCGTGCGCCCGTACTGCATCGCGCAAGCTCACAAGCGCGCGGCGGCGAGCGTCGACATCAAACGTGGCGTGCGTCTTAAAGTAGGCGCGCTGGTCGCCGACGATGCGCGCAATTTCCTCGGTGTTCATGAGCCCTCCTAGTTCTCGTCCTCAAACATACCACCCGCGACGACCTCGTACATACGCTCGAGCTCCAAACGGTCCATCAAAAGTGGAACGGGGTATAGCGGATTGGCCTCGGCATCGGCATGGGCCGCCATTTGCGGAATATCGGAGCGGCGAATGCCCGTCACATATTTGGGAATGCCCAAGGCGGCATTCATGCGGTCGACCCAATCGATAAAGGCCTCGGCCGCAAGACTGTCCTGCGCGTTAGCCGGCGCGATACCGGCCATGCGAGCAAGATCGGCAAGCTTGGGGGCGGCGGCGTCACCATAAGCGCGAAGCATGTGCGGCAGGATGATCGCGTTGGCCAAACCGTGCGGAATTCCGTATCGGCCGCCCAGACTGTGCGCGATGGCATGCACGTATCCGACATAGGAGCGGGTAAATGCAACACCCGCTTTATACGCCGCCGAAAGCATATTGCGACGAGCGCGCATGTCGTCGCCATGCTCATAAGCCTCGGGCAAATTGTCGTGGATGAGCTGGACCGCCTGACGCGCCATCTTGCGCGTGTAGGGCGTGGTGCTACGGCCGATAAAGGCCTCGACGGCATGCGTCAGGGCATCCATGCCCGTCTGCCCCGTAATGGAGGCGGGCAGGCCACGTGTAAACTCGGGGTCGTGCACCGCAAAGCGCGGAATAAGCACAAAGTCGTTAATGGGGTACTTGTAGCGCGTCTCGTCATCGGTGATAACCGCCGCGAGCGTGACTTCGCTTCCCGTACCGGCGGTAGTGGGAACCGCAATAAGCAGCGGCAGGCGACGATGAATCCGCAGCAGGCCGCGCATCTTGTTGATGGGCTTGTTTGGCTGCGCAATGCGTGCGCCCACGCCCTTGGCGCAGTCCATGGCTGATCCTCCGCCAAAGCCGATAATGGCCCGGCAGGCGCTCTCTCGGTACAGGGACGCCGCTTCCTCCACGTTTGAGACCGTGGGGTTTGCACGCGTTTCGGCATAGACCGAAACGCCAATCCCCCTGGATGCGAGCGCCGTCTCGAGCGGTGCCGTGAGCCCCAGACGAGCAATGCCGGGATCCGTCACGATAAGGACCTTCTGGATCGAGCGCTTTTGAAGCACCGCGGGCACATCCTCGGCATGCTCTAAAATGCGTGGCTCGGTATAGGGCAGGATTGGCAATGCAATGCGAAAAACCGTCTGATATGTTCGGCACCAGGCACGACGGGCTAGATGCATAAAGGAAACTCCTTCATTTGTTGATAGGTCAACATTTGCTCGCCCGATTGTACTCAGCGGCGTCCGTATATGACTTGCAAATCGTTAATCAATCAACATCTTCATATCTCAAAATTGTTTTATTAAAAATCATTCCTAATAGGCTTCACATTTGGTTGCATTTATGGATAATAGAACTCGTCAAGACGCACGTCCGGAGAGGGCCCTTACGGGACCGGACGAGCGCACAATCGCCATCGATCGAAAGGATCGAATCATGAAGTTTGTTTGCCCCGTTTGCGGTTATGTGGAAGAGTTCGACGGCGACCAGCTGCCCGAGGACTTCAAGTGCCCCCAGTGCGGCGTTCCCGGTTCTCGTTTCCTGAAGCAGGAGGAGGGCCAGCTCGAGTGGGCTGCCGAGCACGTCGTGGGCGTCGCCAAGATGGAGGGCGTCTCCGAGGACATCGTTGCCGACCTGCGTGCCAACTTTGAAGGCGAGTGCTCCGAGGTCGGTATGTACCTGGCCATGGCTCGCGTCGCCCATCGCGAGGGCTATCCCGAGATCGGCCTGTACTGGGAGAAGGCTGCCCACGAGGAGGCCGAGCATGCCGCCAAGTTCGCTGAGCTCCTGGGCGAGGTCGTGACCGACTCCACCAAGAAGAACCTCGAGATGCGCGTTGAGGCCGAAAACGGCGCCACCGCTGGCAAGACCGATCTCGCTAAGCGCGCCAAGGCCGCTGGCCTCGATGCCATCCACGACACCGTGCACGAAATGGCTCGCGACGAGGCCCGCCACGGCAAGGCTTTCGCCGGCCTGCTGAAGCGCTACTTTGGCTAAGCCAACCGCTTGAGACATAACCTCTAGCTCGATGAGGCCCGGACCGTATTGGTTCGGGCCTTTTTGTGTCTCGAGGACTCGTTAACGCCCTGAAATAGAGCTATCTTCGGCATCGGTCTCTCGTCAAAAACTAAGTGAGTAGACTTTTCGAAACTTGCCGAGCAGACCATCCGTATTGCTTTATAAAGTCACAGGTAAATGACTTGTTTCAAAACGGCCTGGTCGCCAAAGTGCCAAAAGCCTACTCACTTAGAACCGCAGCCGTCCACGATCGAGCTGTTTTGTGTCTAACGGGCATCTTTCCGTCAATTACTCCCAATTTTGTCCAGTCAACGAATAGTTCAGACCGGAGTAATGTCTCAGCCCTTTGCTCATCTGAGCTTTTATCACGATATTCAGCATCGAGCATCCTGCATATGGCCTTAACGATCGCATGGAATCTATCCTTATCGGATATCTGCCCATGTGTCAGGAGAAGCACATCGTAGCCCATAGCCTGAAGCGCCGTCATGCGATCGGCGTCACGCAAGCCGTCCCCTGCGCGCCCGTGCGAGGCCTTTCCCTGACATTCAATGGCCACCTGTCGCGCTCCGTCCGGCGAAGACAGAAGCAGGTCGATAAAGACGCGGGACTTTCCCGCAATCGCTCGAGCACTTGCACCTAGCCTCACTTCGACATTGAGCTCTATGCCGCAAAAACCTTCGCCTCCCAGGGATCGCGGCAGTGCAAGTAGCAAATACGCCTCGACCTCAAAAGGCGACGCGGCACCCAATGGAACGAGTTGCGATACCGCTATAAATCTATTGCCGTAACGCATCCCGCAAACATCTGAACAAAAACGGTCAAGGTCTCCGCCCAAAACCAAAGCGTCTCGACGCCATAAATTTGAGGCGGTGCCGTCCTCGGACGGGCAGCGCACCCAACCGAACGTTGTCGAAATCGCGCCCGAATCAATTGCACGCGAAAGCTCCGCCTCAAGTGCCGCCGGCAGGGCGCACACCGCAAACAAGCCACACATCTCCGCCAATACCAAAAGAAGCTGAAGATCCGTCAGATGCCGCAACATGATGAATGCCGTCAGTAGAGGAGACGTAATCAAAAACCCATGCTCCGTTTCCAGCACGGATTCCCCGGGAAGCTCACCAAGAAACAGCCGCTGCCTCATGCCGGCAGGGCAAGTCCGCTTGTTTCTCGTTCGAACCAACGTATACAACGGAAAGCCGAGCGCAACCTTAGCCGTCGGGTTGCGGGCGAGATCATATCGCTGCCGGTCTTCTTCCGGTCGTGGAAGAGGCGGACACAAAGCGCGGACTTGAGGAGGCAAACGCCAGTACCTAAAAGCCGATATATCACAAAGTAGATCTTTCATAGGCACAGGAAAACACGGATTTCAACCCAGTCAGTCACGCATTGGCGCGAACGCACCAAAAATGGCGCCGAACGGACTGCCGAGTTTTCAACATCCCTCCCCAACTGGCCAAAAGCTTGCCAAGAGCTGGACGAAGCCCTGTTGAAAACCCCATTTTTTTCTCATGCAGGAGCTTTGCGCGGCAAGTGAGTAGACTTTTTTGAACATCCCGATCAGGCCGGTCATCCTGCTTTTCAAAACCGCAGGTAGATAGCTTGTTACAAAACTGCCTGGTCGCCAAAGTGCTAAAAGTCTACTCACTTAGGTTGCAGAGTGCCCCCCATTAGCTGCAATTCCAAGGTAGTTAGTACTTTTGGACTCAGATCGTCATACTGAACAAGAATTTGAGTTGAGTTTTCAGGGACAGATGCGCCATCGGCACACCAAAAACAGTCACCGATATCGATAAAAGGGATGCTCGAGCGCGTGAGGGCCCGTGCAAAAGTGCTTCCGCCCATTCCACGCTCCGCAACCACGATACAGTAAAGGCCCGCGTCTGCATGCTCGATCGAGACTTCCCCTGCCGGAAACGCCTTTCGCACAAGCGCCGTCAGGCCATCACGCGCCTCGCGAGCTCGAACGCGCACGCGGTTCACATGTCGCTCGTAATCACCCGATTCCAGCAAGCGAGCCAAAGCGACCTGGTCAACAGAACTCACCGACGAGGCGTAAAAACCAAGGTTGCGCCTAAACCGTTCCATCAGCTCATCAGGCAGGACCATATACGCCAAACGCAGGGCCGACGACAGACTTTTTGAAAAGGTGTTGGTGTAGATGACCGATTGGGCGGCATCGATCGACGCGAGCGCGGGAATCGGCTTGCCGGCAAGGCGAAACTCACAATCAAAGTCATCTTCGATGAGATACCGGTCCGGCTGCTCGGCGGCCCAGCTCAGCAGGGCATAGCGACGCGCAATGCTCGTCACAAGGCCGGTCGGATATTGGTGAGACGGCATCAGGTGAAGGACATCCGCCCCGGTTTTCTGCAGAGCGCTCAGGTCCACGCCGTCGTCATCCAACGGGATATGTCGTACTTGGCAGCCCATAGCCTGATAGATGCGCGTCAGGCGCAAATAGCCCGGATCCTCAACGGCATACACCTTGTCGGCTCCAAGCAACTGAACCAACATGGTATCGAGCAGCTGGGCGCCCGCACCGATAACAATGTTGTTGGGGTCGACATTCATACCCCTTATCCCGCGCAGATGGCGAGCAATTGCGCGTCGTAGCCGAGCAGTGCCCTGCGCCGGTGCGGGCGAAAAGATTTCGCGCTCATCTTCGGATGCCAGCGTCGCCCGTAGCGCGCTTTGCCAAAGCCGCGCCGCCTCCAAAGCAGAAGGAGAAAGCGCATCGAATCGCTCGACCTGTCCGTTGACATCATGCACGATGGGGCCCACAGAGACGGCATCTCGGTCGATGCCCTCCGCAGCCGAAGCCAAAACCGGTGCATCCGGAAGCTCGCAAGCGTAGTAGCCACGACGTGGCATTGAGCAAATATAGCCCTCAGCGAGTAACTGGCTATATGCATTCTCGATGGTAATGACACTGATACCCAGATGACTCGCAAAGGCGCGCTTAGACGGAAGATGCTCCCCCGCCGCAATGCGTCCAGCAACGATATCATCTCGAATTTGCTGGTAAACATACTCATAGAGCGATGCTTCGCCGCGGTTTTCCAAATTATAGTCAAGCATGAGTTTGTCACCTGACCTTATCGAGTCATTCAATCTGATATTACTCTGACCTTGTTATTATCTCGAAAACTGAGTATTTCGCCATACCCAGCTCCCCGATAGGATGTTCCGTCAAGCAATGCACATGCCAACCAAGGGAGCAACCATGGCAGAACAGACCAGCAAGGCCGATCGCGTTAAACTCAACCGCGAGCTCGCGCAGATGCTCAAGGGCGGCGTCATCATGGACGTCACCACGCCCGAGCAGGCACGCATCGCCGAAGAGGCGGGCGCCTGCGCCGTCATGGCGCTCGAGCGCATCCCGGCCGACATCCGCGCCGCAGGCGGCGTCTCGCGCATGAGTGATCCCAAGATGATCAAGGGCATCCAGGAGGCCGTCTCCATCCCTGTTATGGCCAAGTGCCGCATCGGCCACATTGTCGAGGCGCAGATCCTGCAGGCCATCGAAATCGACTACATCGACGAATCCGAGGTCCTCTCCCCCGCCGATGATGTCTACCACATCGACAAGACCCAGTTTGACGTGCCGTTTGTCTGCGGCGCCCGCGATCTGGGCGAGGCACTGCGCCGTGTTGCCGAGGGCGCCACGATGATTCGCACCAAGGGCGAGCCGGGCACGGGCGACGTCGTTCAGGCCGTGCGCCATATGCGCAAGATCCAAAAGCAGATCCGCGACGTTGTTGCCCTGCGCGACGACGAGCTCTTTGAGGCAGCCAAGCAGCTGCAGGTTCCGGTCGAGCTGGTGCGCGAGGTCCATGCCACGGGCAAGCTCCCCGTCGTAAACTTTGCCGCCGGCGGAGTCGCGACCCCCGCCGACGCCGCGCTGATGATGCAGCTGGGCGCCGAGGGCGTCTTTGTTGGCTCGGGCATCTTTAAGAGCGGCGACCCCGCCAAGCGCGCCGCCGCCATCGTCAAGGCCGTGGCAAACTTCACCGACGCCAAGCTCATCGCCGAGCTTTCGGAGGACCTGGGCGAGGCCATGGTGGGCATCAACGCCGACGAAATCGAGATCATCATGGAGGAGCGCGGGCGCTAGTCCAGCAGAAAGGATCGCACATGAGCGATTATGCAGACCAAACGGTCGCCGTGCTGGCGGTCCAGGGCGCTTTTGCCGAGCACGAGGCAAGACTGTCCGAGCTGGGCGCACGTTGTATCGAGATGAGGCAGGCGGCCGATTTGCAGCAGAACTTTGACCGCCTGGTCCTCCCCGGCGGCGAGTCCACCGTTCAGGGCAAGTTACTTGCCGAGCTTGGTATGCTCGATGAGCTTCGCACCCGCATTGTTGAGGGCATGCCCGTCCTGGGCACCTGCGCCGGCTTGATTCTGTTGGCGCGCGATCTTGCCGCCCACGACGATAAGGGGACGCCGCGCTTGGCAACCATGGATGTACTCGTTGAGCGCAATGCTTACGGCAGACAGCTCGGCAGCTTTCGAACCAAGGGGCAGGTAGCCGGCATCGACGGTGAGGTGCCGCTGACGTTTATCCGTGCGCCCCGCATCGTCGAGGTCCACGGCGACGCCAAGGCCCTGGCAGAGGTCGATGGCCGCATCGTCGCCGCCCGCCAGGGCAACCAGCTCGGCGTAACCTTCCACCCCGAGCTCGACGACGACGCCTGCCTCCACGAGCTCTTCCTCCAAATGTAGGCAGAGTAGAAACGAGCGTGAATTTTCGGACACAGAACAAATGAGAGTGGATAATCTCCCACTTTGAGCTTGAGTGCAGGCTCAAACCGGGAGATTGTCCACTCTCATGCTATGTAGTCGTTTAAGAACGTCCCCAATGACTACTTTTTGGCAGACCTGGATTAAGGCAACGCCGATGTCTTGGTACCGACAGCGAAAACCCGCCAGAGCGAGCAAGGTGCCTTGAAACGAGGCGGCATTGACCTTCTGGTCATGCCGCCGAAGTTGAAAGGCAGATTGCCGCTCTGGCGGGTTTGCAGCGTCAACTAGTTACGCGGTTTGGTAAAACCGCGTAACCCAACTAGAAACGGTTGCCGCGGAAGCCGCCACCGTTGCGGCCGCCACGATCGCCACCGCGACCGCCGCGGTCGTTGCCACGGTTGCCGCCGAAGCCGCCACGGTTGCCGCCGCGGTCGCCATAGCCACCACGGTTGCCACCAAAGCCGCCGCGACCGCCACGGTCGCCGCCACGGTCGCCAAAGCCGCCACGGCCACCGCGATCGCCACCGCGACCGCCGCGGTCACCACCACGGCCACCGCGATCGCCAAAGCCGCCGCGACCGCCACGGTCGCCGCCACGGCCACCGCACTCGTCACGGCCGCCGCGAGGACCGCGGTCCTCGTCCAGGCCCATGGCGACGAGCGGAGCGATGACCTTATCGAGAGCAGCCATCAGCTCGGTGGCCTCCTCGTAAGAAAGCTCGGGCAGGAGCTTCTCCTTCTTGTTGGCAAGCTCGACCAGGCCCTCAGCGGCATCCTCGGCAGCAAAGACGACGATCTTGCGCATATCGCCCTCAGCGTCGTCGATGCGGCCGACCAGGTCGGCAGCCTCGGCCTCGGCCATCAGACCATCGAGCTCACGAAGGCGCATACCCAGCAGGTCGGACATTTCCTTCTGCTCCATCTTGGGCTTGAGGTCAAGAAGCTTGATGGCGCGCTCGATGTTCGCCATGCGCTCGGCCTTGGCCTCCTCCTCCTTGGAAATAGCAAAGCGACGGCTGCGCAGCAGGCGGGCGGCCTTCTGCATCTTGTCCATCAGCTCTTCGTCATCGTAATCAACGGCGGCCTCGACAACCTCGGCCTCCTCCTCGGCGGAAACCTCGTCAGCAGCCTCAGCCTCGGCAGCTTCGGTCTCCACGGTCTCGACTGCCTCGACCTCGGCAGCCATGGTCTCGTTCTCGGTCTCGTTCATGATCTCTTCGTTCTCGGACATGAGACTCCTTCTTGGCCCTCTCGGGCATCATCGCCCCATTCGCGGGGCCCGTCGCGCACTCTTTGCGCTTTAAACATTCATGCCTCTCGGCAAAACGTCCATTAGTTTATGGTGTCGCCATTCAATCTAGCTGCAGAATCTATGTACACACATTAATGCGACATGTGCGACTCGCGACGAGCGTACACCAGCGACGCCACGAAACCGACCACGGCAATCACAGCCGCCACGCGCACGGCAGCCGCAAATCCAATAGCCTGGGCAACGTCCGCCGCAACGCCAGCGGCGCCGGCAGTCGCCGCAGAACTCGAGAGCAGGCCGATAAACAGCGATGGACCAAACGACGCGGCAATCATGTTCCACGTGTTGAGCAATGCCGTTCCGTGAGGATGCTCGGCGGCGGGCAGCGTCTCCAGGCCGGCCGTCTGTGAGGGGCTCAGCACCAAACCGACGCCAGCATACACCACAATGGTCAGTGCCACGACGACGCCGATGTTCATGCTTGCCGCTGTCATCGAAATGGCAGTCTGCCCCACAGCAATCAGGGCAAAGCCGACCGGCAGCAGCGGCCATGCGCCACGGGCGTCCATCACGCGTCCGCCCACAATCGAGGTCACGGCGTTGCAGGCAATCGCCGGCAAAATGAGCAAGCCCGCAACAAGAGCGGTCATGCCGTATGCGCCCTCAAAATAGAGCGGCAGCAAAACGCTCATCGAGAACGTCGTCATCATCGACACCACCACAAGCAGGCACGCAGGCCAAAAACGAACGCTTGCCATGGGGCGCACGTTGAGCACCGGATGTCCGAGCTTGAGCTGGCGGACCGCAAACAGGCCAAGCAGCACCACAGCGGCGAAAAGCGTCACGATACCGGTCATCACATTGGTCGAGAACTCGCCTACGGAATACACAAACGCCGTAATGCCGGCCGCAAGCAAAGCAACCGACAGAATATCAAGCGTAGTGTTCGAGCGCTCTCCAACATTTCGAACGAGCTTTGCTGCCGCCGCGGCGACCACGACACCGCCCACCAGCGGCACTACGAACACCGCCCTCCAGCCAAACAACGTGCACATAAGACCACTGACCACAGGTCCAAACGCCGGCGCCAGCGTAATGCAGGCACCGCCCAGACTCAGATACAGACCGAGCTTCTCGCGCGGAGCGCAAGATAGCACCACATTCATCATGAGCGGAAACAAGATGCCCGATCCCGCAGCCTGCAAAATGCGACTTGGCAGCAAGACGGTAAACGTTGGGGCGACCAGGCACAGGACTTCTCCGGCGATCAGGCATCCACATGCGAAAAACAGCAGCTTGCGCGTCGAGAAGCGACCGGAAAGAAAGGCCATGATGGCCGTAAAGATCGACGTCACGATCATGTAGCCCGAAACAAGCCACTGCGCCGTGATGGCACTCACCGAAAAGGCCGCCATGATGTCGTGCAACGCCACGTTAATGATGTTCTCGTTAAACGCGGCAACAAAGGCCGCGATATACATTACGGCGAGAAACGCCGAAGTGGCCGATGGCGCTACTTGAACTTGTTGCTGAGATTTGCTCCCCATGCATTTCCTTCCTCTTGGAACGACAGTCGTATCGCCCCAGAGGAACAGTCCAGGGCGAGGATGAGCCCTAGACTTACGCCAGACGCCGCACGCGACGAGTCTGGCAACATGGTCCAACGTCGAAAGATTGTAACGCGAACGCGCAGCTTTCCTTCCGCGCTATTATTGAAAGTCCACGAAAGCATGAGACATGAGGAGCCCTCCATGATTAAGCCCATCATGAAATCCGAGTTCTTTTTGCGCCTGCCTTCCGAAGACGCGGGACCCGACGATGCCGCGACCGGGCAGGACCTCCTGGATACGCTCCATGAGCATGAGCACGAGTGCGTGGGCCTCGCCGCCAACATGATCGGCGTGCGCAAACGCATCATCTGCGTAAAGGACGGCAGCAAGTCGCTGCTTATGTACAACCCGCAGATTCTTGAGCAGGTCAATGCCTACCAGACGAGCGAAGGATGTCTTTCGCTCGTCGGCGAGCGTCCCTGCACTCGTTATCGCCGCATTAAGGTGGAATATCTGGACGAGAGCTTTGTCCACCGCATCAAAAACTTCTCGGGCTACACCGCCGAAATCATCCAGCACGAAATCGACCACTGCAACGGGATTGTTATTTAGACAGTCAGGGTAACGATGCAGGTTGAGCACACGACAGACACTATGACCCAATCCAGGGGCACGGAAACGACAGGAGCCCCCGCT
>CAJMQJ010000009.1 GCA_905215525.1 uncultured bacterium | reverse complement strand
AAGAAGCCCTCGCTGCGCACTTCGTGCGGCGAGGGCTTCTTGCGTCCTGCGGAATATTTTGGGAGGTAGCCCAAACAGCCCCGGCGGGGTCCTGTGTAGTCACCCTTTAGGCGGAACTCTCCTAATGGGTTGAGCGTTCTGGATTCTTGCTTGCTACCGTTTATCGCGTATAGCTACCGTTTGCGGAATAAGTAACACTCCTTAATAAACCGTGTAGAATCTCAGATAAGCACGGAGTTTTCCAGGGAGACGCTGTCCTTTGTTGTGTGCAAGGGGCGGCGTCTCTTTGGCGCTTGGAGGCCGTTCTGCAGCAGGACGGCGGACGTGCGTCACATATTCAAAAGCCAACGTCGAGATGGGTTGTGATGATAATGGGCAAGTACGTAATCGTGGTTGAGTCTGGTTCGGATGTGACGCCGGAGCTCTGCGAGCGCTATGGCATCGTGCGCGTGCCCATGCATGTCACGATTGGTGACGAGACCGTCGAAGACGGATCGATCGACCCGCTTGAGATTTACTCGCGCTGCAACGAGTTTGGCGTGATGCCCAAGACCAGCGGTTGCTCGCCGGCGGATTTTGCGCATGTGTACGACCGCATTCACGCCGAGCAGCCCGACGCGACCATTTTGCATCTTGCATATTCCGAGGTAACGACCTGCTCGCATCAGTCCTCGAAGATTGCGGCTGCGGGGCGCGACTACGTGTTCTCCATGGACACGCGCTTTGTCTCGGTGGGCCAGTCGCTTGTTGTCGTCGAGACCGCCAAATACATCGAGGCTCACCCCGATGCCACCGTCGACGAGATTTTCGCCTTCACCAATTCCGTCATGGACCGCGTGCTGCTGGGCTTTGTTCCTACCGACCTTGCCTTCCTTAAGGCGGGCGGTCGCTTGTCCAACGTCGCGTTCTTAGGCGCCCATCTGCTCAAGATTAAGCCCTGCATTGAGGTGACGGGTGGCAAGTTCGTGGCCACCAAGAAGTTCCGCGGCTCTATGCTCAAGTGCGCCCGCGCCTTTATCGATCACATGGTTGAGAAGGGCGAGATCGACTATTCGCACATTGGCTTGGCGTATTCGGTGGGCCTTTCCGAGGAGCTGCGCGACGATATGGAAGTCTATGCGCACGACCTGGGCTTTAAGGACGTTACCTGGACTCAGGTCGGCGGCGTCATCTCGAGCCACTGCGGCCCGACCGCCTTTGGCGCGGTGCTTACACTTAAGGCGTAGGGCCTGGCGTCTATCGATTTCTATTGCTTCGGCGGCGAGCGGGTTGTGACAACCTTCCCGCCGCTTTTGCGTGGAGTCAAATAGGACGATCAAATTGACCGCTAAACCGTTTCGCCATCAGGCGTATGGGCTAGAATGGCTCTGGCATTTTAATTGACAAAAACCAAAGAGAGGCAAGGTTGCGGGAATGGCTGAGATGACGCTTGAGGGTGTGGATGCTCATCCCGAGGACTCTGCGTATGCCCTGGGTCGCGTGCATTCGATCGAGACGATGGGAACGGTCGACGGTCCCGGCATCCGCTTTGTAGTGTTTGTTCAGGGTTGCCCCATGCGTTGTGCGTATTGTCACAATCCCGATACCTGGTCTGTTAACGGCGGCACGATGGTGACCGTCGAGCATCTCATAGACGAGTTCCAGAGCAACCATGAGTTCTACCGTAGCGGCGGCATTACCGTTTCGGGCGGCGAACCGCTCCTGCAGCCCGAGTTTTTGGCCGACCTGTTCCGTGCAATGCACAACAACCCCGATGGCCGCGTACACACCTGCCTAGACAGCTGTGGCTATGCATTTGATCCCAAGCATCCGGAGAAGTTCGATGCTGTTCTCAACGAGACCGATATGGTGCTGCTCGACATCAAGCATGCCGATCCGGTTGAGCATAAAAAGCTGACCGGTTGCGATCCTGCGCGCATCCTGACGTTTGGCGATGAGCTTGCCCGTCGCAAGATTAAGGTTGTTATTCGCCACGTGGTGGTGCCGGGTATCACCGATACGGCGGAGGAATGCGAGAAGCTCGGTCGCCTGATCGCTCCATGGCACAACGTGGTGGGCCTGGAAATGCTGCCGTATCACACGATGGGTGTCGTCAAGTACGAGCAGCTGGGTATTCCCTATAAGCTCGAGGGCGTGCCCCAGATGGATACCGCGCGCATGCCCGAGCTGCGCAACGCCGTCATGGCCGGCATGAAAAAGCGCCGCGCCGAACTCAAAAACGCCATCGGCTAGCGGCACTCATTGGGGACAGACTTAAATGAGTGCCCCCGGGCACCTAGTTGATTGCTAAAGAGCCCCGTCAAGTTGCGGTGGAATAGTTCTTGTTTTTCGGCTTATGCCGCCCAAACAGGAACTATTTCACCGCAACTGCGTTTTGGGCAAAGATGCGCAACGGAATCGGTGTTTTTGCATAGAAACGCCTGTTTATTGTTTAGAGACACCTTAAACGCGACTGAATATCTTTGGAAAGAAATGCCTGCTATCGACATCGATGGCTGTACCTATGTCATGAGCGTCATGACATCGATGCCGTGGAGCGACCGCTCGAGCGAGGTTACGGCCGCGATTGCAAAGGCGCTGTTTGATACGCGAGCTGCACTGGCTTAGCGTGTTCGTTTGGCGAGGTCAAACAAAATGCTGGTACCATACCGTGGTTGAGAATTTCGTATAGGTTTGGGGAATGGTATGGCTACCATCGCGATTATCGGTGCGCTCGAAAAAGAGATCATGCAGATTAAGGAAGAGCTGAGCGACGTTTGCGAGGCACGGGAGGCAGGCTTGACCGTTGTGAGCGGTGAGCTCGACGGCCTGACAGTTGTCGCCACAACGGCGGGCATGGGCACGGTGAACGCCGCCGCTGCAACACAGCACCTCATTAGCAAGTATGCTCCGCAGGCTGTTGTGTTTTCGGGCATTGCGGGCGGTTTGAACCCCAAGCTCCATATCGACGACGTGGTCATTGGCAAACGCCTGCGCTATCTGGATACCGATACCGCGCTTATCGCCGAGTCCGCACCGGGGCTCGAGGAGTTTGGCTCGACGCCCGCGCTGGTCGATATTGCTGCCGACGTGCTTGCTGAGCGTGGGTTTGTCGACGCTTCGACAAATGCAGTCGCTTCGAACGAGGGCACCAAGCAGTTCCTGGTCGGCACGATTGCCACGGGTAACCGCTTTGTGACGGGTGCCGCCATGCGCAACGACGCTATCGAGGCGACGCATGCCGATTGTGTCGGCATGGAGGGCGCGGCAATTGCCCATGTCGCAACCAAAAATGGTGTCGATTGCCTGGTGTTGCGCGCTATCAGCGATAATTGTGACGAGGCGTACGATGCAATTTGCGACCGAGAGTTCGATCTGTTCGAGTACGCGCGTGATGCAAGTGACATCACGCTCGATATCGTCCGCCGCATTGCCGCTGCGCAATAGCGCGCTCTTTTGTAAGAACCTACGACCAAGGAGTGTCCATGGCCGATTCCATTAACTACCAGCTTGCCAAGTTCGTCGCCAGCTACGGCAAGGTTTCGCAGATTCCCGAGTCTACCTGTCCCGAGGTGAGCTTTGTGGGCCGCTCCAACGTGGGCAAGTCCTCCATCATGAACAAGCTCTTCGGCCGCAAGAACCTGGTCAAGGTTTCGAGTACGCCGGGCAAGACGAGCAACATCAACTTCTTTGAGGCTGACGAAGTGCACTTCGTCGACCTGCCGGGCTATGGTTTCGCCCGTCGTTCCAAGGCCGAGCGCGATCGCTGGGCCGAGCTTATTGGCGACTTCTTTGACTCCGAGCGCAGCTTTAACCTGGTCGTATCGCTGGTTGACATTCGTCACGACCCCAGCAAGCTCGATCATGACATGATCGACTACCTGCAGGGCAACGAGTTCAACTTTATCGTCTGCCTCACCAAAGCCGACAAGCTCAGCCGCACCCAGCAGGCCCGCCAGGCAGCAGCCATCAAAAAGCAGCTCAACGTCCCAGCCGAAAACGTAATCATCACAAGCTCCCAGACTGGCACCGGTATCGATGAACTCAAGCGCCGCATCGCCGAGGCCTGCCTCTAGTAAGGGTCCCATCCCAGTAAGGGCCCCCACCAATAAAAAGCCAAACCATCAGCCCGGTGCCCCTTCAAAGCGTGGGTTCCTATAGACATCGTCGACCACGTTGCTGTAGGGCCGCCCAAGGGTATCCCCTTAAAAACATTCCGCAGCACGAGGCCCGCTTATCCGTAGCTCCGAAGGAGCAGGATAAGCGGGCCTCAAGTGCGAGGACGTTTTTAAGGGGATACCCTTGGGCGGCCCGAAGGGATTAACCAGCGATGTCTACAGGTACTCGATTTGAGCGCCCTCGGTGTCGCACGTCAGAATATGCGTCTCACACTTGGGGAACTGCTCGCGCAGCTTGACCTGCAGGAACTTTGCCACGATGGTGTCGTCGGTTACAGCCATGAGGGTCGAGCCCGAACCGCTGATCCAGATGGTCTTGGCGCCGCCGTTAAGGCAGGTGTCGCGCACGGCGTTGTAGTCGGGGATGAGACGGCGACGATAGGGTTCTTGGATGCGGTCGTCATTGGCGGCGGCAATCAGGTCAAGGTCGCCGGTCTCCAGACCGCGCGTCATGCCAGCAATGCGGCCCATCTGCCACACGGCGGTGGAGAGCGGAATCTCCTGCGGCACGACCTTGCGCGCCTCGCTCGTATGTACCTCGTAGGGCGGAATCACGGTAATAAAACGTAAGCGATCGCTCACCTCGTAGCGCAGGCATTGGGGGAGCGAATCGGTCGGCGTAAAGGAGCAGACGGCGCCGCCAAGGATGGCGGGAGCGACGTTATCGGGATGGCCCTCGACCTCGGTGGCGATGCGGACGAGCTCGGCGCGGTCGACGGTATGGCCCGTCAACGCGGCGGCAGCCATGATGCCGGCGACGACGCAGGTAGAGCTGGAACCCAGGCCGCGGGCGACGGGCACGTCGGTCTGAATGTCGATGGCAACGGGGAAAGCCGGCTCGCCCCACGCGGCCAGTGCATCGACAAAGCTCACGTAGACCAGGTTGTTCTCGTTTTGGAACTCTTCGGGGCATCCGGTGATGGTGAGCTTGTCGGCGCGCTCGAAGGTGAAGTGCGAGTAGAGGCTAACGGCCATGCCGAGGGTGTCGTAGCCAATGCCCAAGTTGGCGCTGGTTGCTGGGACGGTGATCTTGATCATGTGAGTCCTCCTGGCGTGCCTGGCTGTTTAGTTCGCTGCTCGGGCAGTCCTGCGCAAGACGGAAAGCACATTAAGTGCTTTCCTTTGCGTGCGGAACTCGCGACGAACTAAACAGCCAGGCACGCTGTGCGCGTTCGTCATCATCCCGGGGGTTATCTGATAAAAGAAGGTGCGCCGGCTTTCGCCGGCGCCTTATAAGGGGTTTTTAGTTGGTAGTCATCTTTTTTGCTGCAGACTCGACGTAACTGTCCATCTCATCGACGTCGCAGACGTCTTCGAAGCGGATGGGTTTGGACTCGAGCTCGGCGAGCTGGGTCGGGGCGACCGTGTTGGTGGCCTGCTCGAGCACACGCATAGCCTCAAAATCGTCCTCGGGCACGTCGAGGCCCAGGGCATCGCAGCAGGCGCGCGGGAACTTGTAGGGGCTGGCGGTCGAAAGCAGCACGCGGGCCTTGGCGCCCTCGGCGGGAGCGACCTGCTCAAAGACGTGATAGCCGCAGGCGGTGTGCGGGTCGATCACGTAGTCGTTCGCATCCCAACAGCTCTTGATGGCGGCGCGAACCTCGTTCTCGCTGGCCCAGCCGCAGCCAAAGACGCCCTGAATCTTGGCCAGCAGCTCGGCGGGCACCTCGTAGCGGCCGGTCTGGGCAAGCTGCTCCATAAGGCCGGCAACGAGCTCGCAGTCGCCGTCGGACAGGAAGTACAGCATGCGCTCCAGGTTGGAGCTGATGAGGATGTCCATCGACGGCGAGATGGTCGTGAAGAACGGACGGTTGCGGTCGTAGACGCCGGTGGTCAGGAAGTCGGCAAGCACGTTGTTCTTGTCGCTCGCGACGATGAGCTTGGCGACGGGCAGACCCATGCGCTTGGCATAGTAGCCGGCCAGGATATCGCCAAAGTTGCCGGTCGGTACGCAGAACTCAACGGCGTCGCCTGCCTCGATGGCGCCGGCGCGCAGCAGCTGTGCATAGGCGGCAAAGTAGTAGACGACCTGCGGCACCAGGCGGCCGACGTTGATGGAGTTGGCGCTCGAAAGCACCGTGCCGGCGGCCTCCAGGCGCTTGGCAAGCTCTTTATCGGCAAAGATGCGCTTGACGGCACTCTGGGCGTCGTCAAAGTTGCCGCGGATGCCGCAGACGGCGACGTTATCGCCCTCCTGTGTGGACATCTGCAGATTCTGCACGCGGCTGACCTTGCCCTCGGGATAGAAGACGGTGATGCCCGTCCCCGGGGCGTCGGCAAAGCCGGCGAGTGCGGCCTTGCCCGTGTCGCCCGACGTGGCGGTGACGATCATGATGCGCTCGGCGCCGCCGTCCTTGGCAGAGGTGCGGGCCATCAGACGGGGGAGCATCTGCAGGGCGACGTCCTTAAAGGCGCTCGTGGGGCCGCCAAAGAGCTCCATCACATAGGTTTGCGGGGCGTCGGCGCCCGGTGCGGCGTCGAGTTTGACGAGCGGCGTGACCTCTTCGCTCGCGAACGTGCCGCGGTATGCCTCATTCACACAGGCCGAAATTTCTTCGGTCGTGTAATCATTCAGTAACATTCCCAACACATCTTGAGCGATTTCAAAGTACGATTTATCTGCAAGCGAGCTGATATCGACCTGCTGGGTGCCGAGCTCGTCCGAGACAAACAAACCCCCGTCGGGAGCGATGCCGGTACGGATTGCCACCTTACTTGAGCACGATAAAGTGCGTCCTCGTGTACTATGATAAGTTCCCATATAACACTGCTCCTCGGATGCCTTGGTCCCAATCGGTGAAACCATGGTATCAGAGCGCGCAAAATAGGTTCGCAGAGGCTTTTTAGAAAGGTAACCTCCAGCCCATGATTAAGATTGCCAAGTTTGGCGGCTCGTCGGTCGCCGACGCCGAACACTTTAAGAAGATCAAGGCCATCGTCGATGCCGATCCGGCCCGCCGTTTTGTGGTGGTTTCTGCCTGCGGTCGCCGTTTTAAGGGCGACACCAAGGTGACCGATCTGCTCTACTTGGTCAACGCGCACGTCAAGTACCACGTGTCGTGCGAGGAGCTGCTCGAGGACATCGGCCAGCGCTATTTTGATATCGCTGACGAGCTGGGGCTCACCTATCCCATCCGCGAAGAGTTTGCGGCCTTTGCCGAGCGTGCTCGCTCCGGTGGCTACTCTACTGAGGAGCTCGTAAGCCGCGGCGAGTACTTTACCGCTCGCCTGATGGCCGAGTACCTGGGCCTGCCGTTCCTGGATGCCGCGACGGTCGTGGCGTTCCATCATGACGGTACGCTCAGCATGAACCGCACCGCCGAGCTGGTGCAGGAGTACGGCCAGCAGGGCGGCTTTGTTATGCCCGGTTTCTACGGCGCGACGCGTGAGGGCCAGATCAAGCTGCTCGACCGTGGTGGCGGCGATATTTCCGGCTCGATCCTGGCCAAGTGCCTAGGCGCCGACCTGTACGAGAACTGGACCGACGTTTCGGGCTTCTATTCTGCCGATCCTCGCATTGTGCCCGAGGCTCAGCCCATCGCCCGCGTTACCTACGAGGAGCTGCGCGAGCTTTCGTACATGGGCGCGAGCGTCCTGCACGAGGAGGCCGTGTTCCCTGTGCGCGAGGCGGGTATTCCGCTGGTCATCAAGAACACCAATGCGCCGCAGGACCCCGGCACCATCATTAGCGAGACGGCTGACGAGGGCGAGGCGGAGCCCATCATTACCGGCGTGACCGGCAAGCGCGGCTTTGTCGCCATCAACGTTGCCCGCGACCGCACCAAGCCCCGCGTCGGCTTTATGCGCCGTGCGCTTTCGGTCTTCGAGCGCTATGACGTCTCCGTCGAGCACATGCCCACCGGTGTCGACCGCTTTGGCGCCGTGGTGCAGGAGCGGGATGTGCACGACTCGCTGTACTCGCTCGTGGGCGACATCCAGCAGGAGGTCGAGCCGCTCGAGATCGAGGTCGTTGAGGGTCTGGCGCTTATCGCGACCGTCGGTCGTAACCTGCGCGGCCGTGCAGGTATCTCGGGCCATCTGTTTGGCATGCTCGGCCAGGCTGGCGTGAGCGTGCGTATGATTTCGCAGAGCTGCGACGAGATCAACATCATTATCGGTGTCGAGGAGAAGGACTTTGACCTGGCGATTCGGACCATTTATCGTGCCTTCTCCGACGAGAACGGCATTGTGAAGGTCGCGGACCTGGAGGCTCCCGCGCCGGTCGAACCCGCCCTGGCCGCCCTCCACAAGTAGCGGCCATCCCGGTAGATTTTTGGGACATGCCTGAAAATCTACCTTTTGGCGCACGAGTAGATTTTGGGGCATGTCCCAAGAATCTACCGTGGGGCGTTTCGTTTCGGTTTCGTTTCGACGGGGCGGGTTTCATGCCCGTCCCGTTTTTGTATACACTGGGCAAGAACATTCAGCCTGCTCGGCGTGCGGGCAAAAGCCACAACCTTTAAAGGGGGAAGCATGAAACAGTACACGGTTGCTATTTTGGGCGCGACGGGAGCCGTGGGCACCCAGATGCTCGAGTGTCTCAACGAGCAGGAGTTCCCGGTTGGCAAGCTCAAGCTGCTAGCGAGCGCGCGCTCTGCGGGCAAGACCGTCGAGTTCCGCGGCGAGCAGGTTGTGATCGAGGAAGCTTGCCCCGAGGCCTTTGAGGGTTGCGACATCGTACTCGGCGCTGCCGGCGACGATATCGCGAAGGAGCTGCTGCCCGAGGCCGTCAAGCGCGGCGCCGTTGTGGTCGACAACAGCCACGCCTTCCGCATGGATCCCGAGGTGCCGCTGGTCGTGCCCGAGATCAATGCCGACGATATCAAGTGGCATCACGGCCTTGTCGCCAATCCCAACTGCGCGACTATCATCGGCCTGGTTCCCACGTGGCCGCTGCATCAGCTCGCCGGCGTGAAGCGCATGATCGTCTCGACGTATCAGGCGGCTTCGGGTGCCGGCGCTCCCGGTATGGCTGAGCTCGAGGCTCAGCTGGCCGCCCTGGGCCGCGGCGAGGAGATTCCCGAGCCGCGTGCATTTGCCGCCCAGCTGGCGAGTAACCTGATTCCGCAGATTGGCGGCGTCAAGGAGGAGGGCTTTACCTCCGAGGAGATGAAGCTGCAGAACGAGGGTCGCAAGATCATGCACCTGCCCGAGCTGCGCGTGAACTGCACCTGCGTACGCGTGCCCGTGCTGCGTTCGCACTCCGAGAGCATTACGCTCGAGTTTGAGCGCGACATTACGGTTGAGGAGGCCCGTGCTGCGCTGGCTGCCGCTCCGGGCGTGAAGCTGGTTGACGATATGAGCGCCGAGGATGCGCACGATCGCTTCCCCATGCCGATGGATACGTCCGACCAGGACCTGATTTGGGTCGGCCGCGTGCGTCGCGACATCTCGAACCCCGAGGCCGTGCGCGGTATCACCTTCTGGTGCTGCGGCGACCAAATCCGTAAGGGCGCGGCAACCAACGCCGTCCAGATCGCTAAGCTGCTCTGCGAGTAGTGTGACCTGTCCGGCGGGGGCCGGGCTTGGTTTTCAGAACGTCCTCGACCATGTGTGGCGCCTTGTCCTGCTCCTTCGGAGCTGCGGACAAGGCGCCACACTGGTCTGCGGAGTGTTCTGAAAACTAAGCCCGGCCCCCGCCTGCGGCGACTCGGCTGCGAGCGGCCTGCGATGGAGCCGTTGCTGGTTGGGGCCGCTGGGCTGATGTGGGGGCACGTGGTTGTTGCGGGCCCTAGTCCCGGCGGCGGCCTCGGCGCTTTGCGCCTGCCGCCTTGGGGGGGCTGCGGAGCGCGGCCGGCAGCTGCGGCGCGTTGCGCCTGCTGCCTGCGGGGACTTTGGGGTCGTGCGGCAGCTGGGGCGCTGTCGCGCCTGCTGCCTTGGGTGACTTTGGGGTCGATTGGGGTTGTCTGCACAATTCGCGGTATTATGTTGCGGAGTTTTGAAAGGAGCCGCTGGTGGTCACGACGACATTTGCTTCGCCTTTGGGCGAAATCTTGCTTGCCGCTGATGGCCGCGGTCTGACGGGGCTTTGGTTTGAGGGGCAGGAGCACTTTGGTTCCACGCTTCTCCGGGAAGACTCCGAACATGTTGAAGGCGCCGACGCGGTTTCCGGTACCGGTGGCATGTTGCCGGTGAGTCCGGCAAATGGCGCGGCTTCTTCGGTGCTTGAGCGTTCTTGGGCTTGGCTGAATGCTTATTTTGCGGGGCAGGAGCCTCGGTTTACGCCGCCGTTGCATATGATCGGCACGGCGTTCCAGCGCGAGGTTTGGTTTGAGCTGCTTTCAATTCCGCGTGGCGAAGTCGCTACGTATGGCGAGATCGCTCAGCGTGTTGCGGCTCGACATCGTGTGCCGGGAAATGAGGCGCCCGTCGTGTCTCCTCGTGCGGTGGGGGCTGCGGTTGCGCGTAATCCCATTTCGATTATCGTGCCGTGCCATCGCGTGGTCGCGGTCGACGGATCGCTCAACGGATATGCTGGCGGCCTTGATCGCAAGGAGTGGTTGCTTCGGCTTGAGGGCGCGTACGAGGAATAGCGCTCGAACGCTTTGCATAACTAGGACGCCGCGAAAGGACGAGCCTCCGTCCTTCTACGGCCGGCATGCGTCCAGACGCTTGGCATCTGCGCTTTAAGTTTGGCTAAGCCATATCTTGCGTATTTGAAAACGCGCAGGTTGAGCCGCTAGGGCTGTGCTAAGGCAGCTTTCGGTGCGCTATTATCGGCAGTATCGAAACCTGTATTTCCATGCGCCAAAGGAGCAACTATGAAGCTGATGCTTGCCGAGGACGAACCTGGTCTCTCCCGCGCCCTCACCGCGATTCTTCAACATAGCGACTACGAGGTCGACACCGCCCTCGACGGCTTGACGGCGCTCGAGAATCTACTCACCAACGATTACGACGCCGCAATCCTGGACATCATGATGCCCGGCATGGACGGCATCGAGGTGCTCAAGCGTACACGCGCCGCCGGAAATCGACTGCCCATCATCATGCTCACGGCAAAAAGCGAGGTGTCCGATAGGGTCGAGGGCCTGGATGCCGGTGCCAACGATTACCTGACCAAGCCGTTTGCCGCCAAGGAACTGCTTGCGCGTATTCGTGCCATGACGCGCGCCGCGACGGCAATTGACGCCACGACGCTCAGCGTGGGTAACGTGCGCCTCGACACGGCGGCTTGCACGCTTGTGGGACCCTTGGGCGAGGAGCACCTGGCCAATCGCGAGTTTCAGCTTATGGAACTCTTTATGCGCAACGCCGGCACGCGCATGCCCACTGAACGTCTGATGCTCGAGGTTTGGGGTGAGGACGCGCCCGAAGGCGCCAACGTGGTGTGGGTCTATATCTCGTACCTGCGCAAAAAGCTGACGGCGCTTGGTGCCAACGTTGCCATTCGCGCGTCGCGTAACCAGGGCTATTCGCTCGAGGTTGTCGAGGAAGGCGAATAAGCGTGAGCGCGAGCGCGTGGTGCAAGCGCATGACGGAGTGGTTTCACGCCGCCTCGAGTAGTACGGGGCGGGCTAATTCTGTTGACGCATTGGGCCGCCGTCTGCGTCGCAAGTTTATCCTCGTTGCCATGGGCGCCGTGACCGTGGTGCTCACGCTTATCATCGCCGGCATCAACATCGTCAATTATTCGCATGTCTGCAAGATGGCCGACGCTCGCCTGGACTATATTCTGGCGGGCAAGGACGGTATCGATTGGGGGGACGAGCCTAAAGCCGAGCCCGCTAATGGCAAGGATGCCGGCGATAGCCAAGCGGGCGTTCGCATCAGACACTTCGAAGGCATGACGGCGGAGTCTCCCTTCGACACGCGCTACTTTACGGTGACGATTGACGCCGGACAGGTTGCCGATGTCAATACGGCCCGCATTGCCGCGGTTGGTGCCAAGCGCGCCGCCAGTATTGCCGCAAGGCTGCATGCCAAGGGCTGGACCTCGGGCTTCTCTGGCAATTATCGTTATACGACCGACGTCCAGGACGACGAGATCACCTATGTGTTCGTGGACTGCTCGCGCGAGCTTGCAAGCTTTCATTCGTTTTTGAGCGCGAGCGTGGCGATCAGTTACATTGGCTGGCTGGCGGTGCTGGCAATTGTGGCGGGTGCCTCGGGCGCGGTGATTCGACCGATGGTCGAGAGCTACAGCAAGCAAAAGCGCTTTATTACCGATGCGAGCCACGAGATCAAGACGCCGCTGGCTGTAATTGACGCCGCCAATGAGGTACAAGAGATCGAGAGCGGCGAAAGTGAGTGGACGCAGAGCATTCACGAGCAGGTTGCGCGGCTGACGGCGCTCACGGAACGTCTAGTGTTTTTGGCACGTATGGACGAGGGCTCGGCGGGCTTTACCATGACATCGATCGATCTTTCGGAGGCCGTGGACAAGGCTGCGGCGCCGTTTGAATCGGTGGCGGTTTCGCGCGGCAAGCGTCTGTCGACGTCGATTGCGTGCGGCGTGCGGGCCCATGCCGATGCTGCGGCGGTGGCGCAGGTGGTTGAGCTGCTTCTGGACAACGCCACGCGCTATGCGAGCGAGGGCAGCGTGATTGAGCTGAGCCTGCGTGCCGTTTCGCGCGTTCAGGGTAAGGGCGCCACCGAGCTTGTCGTATCGAACGCCGTGGACGAGCTGCCCGAAGGCGACCTAGATCGATTGTTCGACCGCTTCTATCGTGCGGACGTGTCGCGCAGCTCCAAGACGGGCGGCTCGGGCGTGGGCCTATCCGTGGTGCGTGCCATCGCCGAAGCCCATGGCGGGAGCGCTTCTGTCTGCGGCCACGGTAACCAGATCACCTTCACCGTCCGCCTCTAAGACCTGCCAAAAAGGGACAGGTTTATTTTGGCAGGTTTTATCTGTGCAGACGGCAGCGGAGGCTGGCGGTGATCGGCGCCATGAACGCCACCGACCCAAATAAACGCACCTCTAACTGCTAAAATATGGACATCGTTGTTCGGCTCCCGAAGGAAAGGAGACGGTCATGCAGTACGAGATCGGCGGAGGGGCTTTCCCGGTTGTTACGTGCAACCTTAGCGACGGCGAATCCATGATCACCGAAAGCGGTGCCATGGTCTGGATGACCCCCAACATGGAGATGTCCACCTCGGGCGGTGGTATAGGCAAGATGTTCTCTAAGGCTTTTTCGGGTGAGGCGTTGTTCCAAAACATTTGGACCGCGCACGGCGATGGCATGATTGCGTTTGGCTCTTGCTTCCCCGGCCGCATTATACCGATCGAGATTGGCCCTGGTAAGAGCTGGATTTTGCAGAAGCGTTCGTTCCTTGCCGCGGAAAGTGGTGTTGAGCTGAGCATCCACTTTAACAAGAAGGCAAAGACCGGCGTCTTTGGCGGCGAGGGTTTTATCATGCAAAAGCTCACGGGCTCGGGTATTGCCTTTGCCGAGATCGACGGCGACCTAGTTGAGTACGAGCTTGCTGCTGGCCAGCAAATGATTGTAGATACCGGCAACGTGGCCGGCTTTGAGGAGACGGTGAGCATCGACGCGCAGATGGTCAAGGGCGTCAAAAACATCATGTTTGGCGGTGAAGGCGTGTTCAACACTGTGCTCACCGGTCCGGGGCGCATCTGGCTGCAGACAATGCCCATTTCCAATCTTGCGGCAGCAGTGGCTTCGATGACCAACAACAATAACTAATCGTGTATAGGATGACGCGCGCGGCGGGCCCGGCCTGTCGTGCGCGTTTTTTGGTGGCAAACGCCCTGTTTATCGGGTGCGGCTGTGCTCCTGCAGCGCATAGATCGACTTATCCATGTTGAACAGGTAGGCCACGACGCAGACAATAAAGAACGTCGGCAGACTGCTAAAGCCAAAGACCTCGCAGCCAATAAAGATGGGCGCGAGCAGCGTATTGGTGGCGCTGCCAAAAACGGCGGCGTAGCCCAGCGCGGCGCAGAGCTCGACGGGCATGCCGAGAATCCCGGCGAGTACGACACCCAGGCTGGCTCCGATGGAGAACAGCGGCGTCACCTCGCCACCCTGATATCCTGCGGCAAGCGTGGCGATGGTGAGTACGAATTTGAGCGCCCAGTCCCAAGGCATGATCGACGCCTCGCCGTTGTCACCCAGTGCCGCGGATATCAGGTTGGTGCCAAGGCCGCAGTATCGCCCCTGCCACAGCACGAACAGAATCGCCGACAGCGCAAGGCCCATAACGGCAACGCGTATGTAAGGGCTGGGGAGCAGCCGCACTGCAAAGGTCTTGGCATGGGCAAGGCACCAGGCAAAAGCTCCACCTACCATACCAAACGCGATACCCAACAACGCCAGCCGTCCAAGACCGGGGAGGTCGAGCGCATACGAGGCGGTAACGGCGACCTCAAACTTCTCGAGCCCCAGAGCGCCGGAGGTCATGCTTGCGGCGAGCGAGGCTGTAAGCGCGGGAAACAGCGCGCGGTATTCCATGCGTCCTGCGACCAGTACTTCGATCGCAAAGATCGCGGCGGCGAGGGGCGTTTGGAAGAGTCCGGCAAAGCCGGCGGCCATGCCGATAAGCAAAAACGTGTTGCCGGGGTCTCGGAAAGGTAGACGTCGGCCGATCCAATGCGAGACGGTGGCGCCGATCTGCACCGCTACGCCCTCGCGTCCCGCACTACCGCCAAAGAGATGCGTCCCCCACGTGCTCAGCATAATGAGCGGCACCAAACGCGGGGAGATGGCGTCCTCGCGTCCGTGGCCTACGTCAAATACTAAGCTCATGCCCCGATCGGTGCCTTTGCCCCAGGTGCGGTAGGCAAATACGATGGCCAGACCCGCGAGGGCGAGAAAGGGAAGGAGCAGTGCGACGTGCGCGTCCCGGAAGGCGCCGATTGCCAGGAGCACACGACCAAAAAGGGCACAGATGGCGCCAACGATAACGCCGATAGGGATTCCGACGGCGCCCATGAGCACGAGACCGCTATAGGTGTTGACCAGGCGTTTGATTCTGCTCGAAGCGCTGCTTTCTGACATTTTGCTTTCCGACACTTGCTCTCTTGATAGAAAAAGAGCTGGAGTTGCGCATCGTTGAGAGGCTTTCCAGCTTTAGCAAAACAAACTTATAAGATGCGACGGGCCGCGTCAAGATAATTACCGGACGGCCTAGGAGGCGGCTGGTTGGCTGGCTTAAAACCTAGCGCGTGAAATGACGCCCCACGCTATTCAGCGCGCTTGATAGGATGACGAACCACGGTCTTAAGTTTCTCCGGTGCGCATTTGCGTGGATCGGAGAGATAGATTTCGTGATGTAAACGGGTGTCTGAGAAGTCGGGAACATAGCCCAGCTCGGTCGTGTATTCATGCATAGCGTCTACGGTCGCCGGTTCGTTGTCGTAGGGCCCGGTGTGCATGCATTGAACGCAGAGACCCTCGTCAACTTTAAGCAGTTCGACGGCGGAAAAGTCCAGTTTCTTTTTGGTCGTGGCTTCCGCGACTGCCCAGTCAAAGTCATCTCGGGTGACGAAATCAGGCAGGCGGATGCACGAGATAAAGTTGAAATTGTCCTTGCGTACATAATCGATGCCGCTACCGGGGGAGTCTTGCCACCAGAAACCCTCGAGCGGCGGCACCACATAGTCGAAGTAACCCTCGATGTTCCTTGAGCCTTTCTTCGACATCTTGACGGTATAGGCGATGCCGTAAAGTAGCGGCAGGGCGTTTTGATACTCGCCGCCTTCGGTATTTGGGTCGCCCTTTCCGCGAACGGCAACGTAGCTCATAGGCGGGACAGTTACGATACTCGGCTTGCTTGCAGGTTTGTAGAGCTCCTTGCATTCCTTCTTAAAGTCGAATGCCATGTTGGCCGCCTTTCTGCGTATTGGCCTGCTTAGATAGTTGAATCATATCATAGAAACGAACAGCTGTTCGAATGATTTGGCTGACAGATTGAGATACGTGCGTTGTGTTTGGCGGTCGGCCTGACCCCGTCGATGATTTCTCGGCCTCCCCGGTGCCTCGCCTACACCCGCCATTCCCCCATATAAAACCTGCCAAAATAAACCTGTCCCTTTTTGGTCGGTGCGAAATGGGTAATACTAAAGAGTTATCCGACCAGATGGGAACCGATCGATGGCCTATATCGAATTCAAAGACGTCATCAAAGCATACGGCGAGGGCGATGCCCGCATTCATGCGCTCGACGGCGCGAGCTTTACCGTTGAGCGCGGCGAGCTCGCCATCATTTTGGGTGCTTCGGGTGCCGGCAAGACCACGGCGCTCAACATCTTGGGCGGCATGGACACGGCGACTTCTGGCACCGTGACGGTGGACGGGCGTGACGTGAGCGCTGCCAACGAGGCACAGCTTGTGGAATACCGCCGCGCCGACGTGGGCTTTGTCTTTCAGTTCTACAATCTGGTTCCCAACCTGACGGCCCTCGAAAACGTTGAGCTCGCAGCTCAGATCTGCCCCGATTCGCTCGATGCCGAGCAAACGCTTCGTCAAGTTGGCCTGGGCGACCGCCTCGCTAACTTTCCGGCGCAGCTTTCGGGCGGCGAGCAGCAGCGTGTGTCCATCGCCCGCGCGCTGGCCAAGAACCCCAAGCTGCTTTTGTGCGATGAGCCCACGGGTGCACTCGACTACAAAACCGGCAAGCAGATCTTGCAGCTGCTGCAGGACACCTGTCGCAAGCAAGGCATCACGGTCATTATCATCACCCACAACTCCGCGCTGGCGCCCATGGCCGATCGCCTGATCCGCTTTAAGAACGGCCGCGTGGAGAGCGAGACGGTCCAGCAAAATCCCGTGCCGATCGAGACGATCGAGTGGTAGCGCCCATGAATCAGGACCGCCAAAACAGCCAACGCCGCGACGCGCAGAACACGGAGCGAGAGCAGGATTTTACGACCTACCGCACTGCCCAAAGCTCAAACGATATGGTGCCGGCGGTGTTTCGCCGTGGCATCTACCGCACAATCCGAGGCAGTCTTAAGCGCTTCTTGTCCATCGTGGTCATCACCGCGCTCGGCGTGAGTGTGATGTGCGGTCTTAAGGCGGGCTGCGAGGACCTGTGCGATTCGGTTGACGCCTATTTTGACCAGCAGAATGTCTATGACATTAATGTGCAGTCGACCTATGGTCTTACGCGTGACGATCTTGCGGCCATTCAAGAGGTCGACGGCGTCGAGACGGCCGAGGGTATCTACACCGAGACCGCCTACACCGCCGTGGGCACAACGCGCGAGCGCGTGGTCGTGCAAAGTCTCTCCAAGGAGAACATCGATCAGCCAGTGCTCGTGAACGGCGATTTGCCCGAGGGCGCCGATGAGGTCGCGGTGACTTCGAAGTTCCTGAAGGCTTCGGGCAAAAAGCTCGGCGATACGGTGAGTTTTGCCGCCAATGACGCGAGCTCGTCGAACCAAAGCGCCAAGGATCAGTTTGCCGCGGGCGAGTACACCATTACGGCCGAGGTCCTCGATCCTACCGACGTGAGCTCCGACTCGACAGTCAACGCCTTTCGCGCTGCTTCGGCGGCGGACTATAAGTTCTATGTGAGCGAGGATGCTGCGACATCTTCTTCCTACTCCGCGGTCCACGTGGTCGTCGAGGGAGCCAAGAGCCTCAACTCCTATTCGGATGCCTACACGACAAAGATCAACGAGGTCAAAGGCAATATCGAGAAGATCCGCGAGGAGCGTGAGAAGGTGCGCGTCCAGGAGTTGACGGTTGACACGCCGACAAGCTTGGATACGGCCGAGCGTCAGGCCGCCATGCTCTTTGGGATCGAGCAGGACAACATCAATCGCATGGCCGAGGGCAGCGACGAGCGTGCGCAGGCGCAAGCCGACCTGGACCAGCGCCGCGCCGCCGCCGACCAGCAGTTTGCCGATGCCCGCGCCGAGCTCTCTGACCTAGGCGAATGCACCTGGTACATCCAGGACCGCGGCAATATCGCAAGCTACTCGAGCGTCGAGAGCGATAGTTCTTCGATCGAGGCCATCGCCACGGTGTTCCCGTTCATCTTCTTTATCGTCGCCGTGCTTATCAGCCTCACCACCGCCACCCGCATGGTCGAGGAGGAGCGCACACTAATTGGCCTGTACAAGGCGCTCGGCTATTCACGCGGGCGTATCCTGTCCAAATATGTGGACTACTCGCTGTGGGCGTGTCTGATCGGTGGCGTGCTCGGCAATATCATCGGATTTGTGGGTCTGCCGCTGTTCTTGTTTACGGTGTTCGACGACATGTACTCGCTGCCCCAGATGCTACTTTCGTACGACATCGTGTCCTCGATCGTTTCGGTGGCGCTGTTTGCCGTGGGCGTGGTGGGAGCCACGATTATCGCCTGCCGCCACGAGATGGCCGAGACCCCTGCCTCGCTCATGCGCCCCAAGGCTCCGCGCGCCGGTTCGCGCATTCTGCTCGAGCGCATCGGCTTTATCTGGCACCGCATGGGCTTTTTGAACAAGGTCGCTGCACGCAACCTGTTCCGCTACAAAAAGCGCGCCTTTATGACCATCTTTGGCATTGCGGGATGCACGGCGCTCGTGATCTGCGGTATGGGTATCCGCGATACGTCGGTTGCGCTGTCGCCCAAGCAGTACGGGCACATCACGCGCTACGACTTGCTGGCGGTCGCCAACCCCGACGATTTTTCGCAGACGTGCGCAGCACTGGATGAACGCAGTGCAGCCAAGGATTCCAACGTGACCGTGACTTCGACGCTGCCAATTATGACAGACAACGTCACCTTTACATTTGGCGGTAAGAGCGAGACCGTGCAGCTCATCGTGATTCCCGACGACCGCACGGGTGACTTGGGCGATTACGTGCGCCTGGAGGATGAGTCCAAAGAACCGCTCGCCCTGCGTGACGGGGATGTGTATTTGAGCAAGAGCTCTCAGCTGGTGCTGGGGATCAAGCCGGGTGACACGGCTCACGTCCAGGATTCGTCGCTCAATGTTGCCAAGGTCAAAGTCAGCGACATCTCGCTCAACTATCTGGGCAATACGCTTTACATGACGCAGGGCACCTATGAGCGCGCGTTCGGTCGAAGCGCGCGCCTTAACGGCATCCTTGCGCTGCTTAAGGGTTCGTCGGCCGATCAGATTGCGTTTACCGACCGTCTTAAGAGCGATGGTTGGATTACGCTGTCGAGTACCGCCGAGCATTGGGAGAACTATGAGGCAAACTTTACGATTATCAATTCGGTCGTGGTGCTTGTGACCTTTATGGCGGCGTGCCTGTCGTTTGTGGTGGTATTTACGTTGTCTAACACCAACATCTCGGAGCGCGAACGCGAGCTGGCGACTATCAAGGTGCTGGGCTTCCGTCGTGGCGAGGTGCACCATTACGTCAACAAGGAGACGTTGATTCTTACGGCGATCGGAGCCGCGCTGGGCGTACCGCTGGGCGGCTTGCTGGCTGAGAGTTTTACGTACATTTTGCAGATGCCGTCGCTGTACTTTGATGTCGAGGTCGAGCCGCTGAGTTATGTGCTCGCCGTAGTGCTTTCCTTTGCCTTTACGTTTATCGTCAACCTCGCTACCAATCGCACCCTCAATAAGATCGACATGGTCGGCGCCCTCAAGAGCGCTGAGTGACCTGCCAAAAAGGGACAAGTTTATTTTGGCAGGTTTTATCTGGGCAAACGCCGGACAACCATTAGGTGGCCCGGCGTTTGCCCCGTCAAACGGGCTTTCCATTTGCCTTTCATTCTATTTGGTTTTCGCTCACAGGCGTGGATGAGAGGCTCTCTTTAGCCTTCGAGATTGAGCTTGAATGGGTCGTATGTCATAAAATGGGCCTATCTATTACGTTTGCTACCACACCCTCGACCATGACAAAGATTATGAAATTAAAACCTCAGGTAGAGGGCTTGCCAATTATCGGAAAAGGCGGGTATGGTCGGCCCTCTCGAGTTAAACGTAGTAAATGGGCCCTTTTCTTGGTGTGCGGTCAGTTCAATGCTAATCTCCGTGCCGGAACTGACCCAGTTGTTTGTAAGTTGCGGTGATATAGGGACTGTTTGGCGCTTTGGAGCCTCAAAACAGTCCCTATATCACCGCAACTTGAAAGGGGCGGGCGGTGTCGGATGAGTGGCGCTGGCTGGTTGGCTCGGTTTAGGCCTGCTTGCGGCACTTCCATTGTTTGCGACACCAGCGCATGAGCGCCTTTACGATGGGAGTCGTGATGAGGATGATCCATGCGGGATGGGGCTGTCCCAAACAGAGCCACATGTAGAGGAACCAAGCGATGGCGGCTGCCGGGTAGATGACCTCGATCAGCTTAGACAGGTGGCGTCGATCGATGAAGTCACCAATCGCGTAGTAGACGGGAACCAAAAAGACGAGGAAGAGCCCCATGCCCCATGTGCCGTAGACAATGCCAAGCACCAGATAGGCAAGAGTGACAAGTGCGGGGAAGGGGAATTTGTTCCATGCACGTCCGACCTTGGTGTGGAAATGCCTACCATGATGGTCGAGCTTGTCGTGTGCTTCCTTCCAGCTGGAAAACGTCTCGCCATCGATGGTGACGGTGCCGTTGTCATTGGTACGCACGCTATGTCCATCGTCCTCAAGCGTATCGATATGCACGCCGCCCGGCCCCACATGCACCTCTTCGCCCTTGCGCTCGTTGATCACATGGATGCCGCTCCAGCCAACATGGACTTCCTCGCCTTTATTGGGATCAATGACGTGGATACCGCGCGCGAGGGAAATATCGACAAGTGGTTTGTCGCTGCAATCAGCGTGTTCAGTAGAAGCCTCAGCCTCCTCAGCCTTATCTGAAGCTTTGGTGCCGGCGTTGCTGTTCTGCGCCTCATCATCAGCCTGCGAGTCGTCAGTGCTATCCACCGCCTCCCCATACAGCAGCTCATCCAGCGACACGCCATACAGCGCGGCGAGCGCAATAAGGTTATCGGTATCGGGAGAGGATTCGCTGCGCTCCCATTTACTGACAGCCTGACGACTCACACCCAGCTGGGCGGCAAGCGCCTCCTGAGAAAGCCCAGCAGCCTTGCGGCGATCGACGAGCCGCTGTGCCATCGCAAGATCCATGACAGTTCCTTTCATGTGGTGACCGTAATCGAATGAGCCGAGTATGCCGAGAACAACCGGTAGCGACCACCATTTCTAGTTAGAATCTGCCCCAACCCTACCGCAACTACCGGTAGCAACCCCTAACGACCAGCCATTTCAGGACAAATGTCAGTGCTACTCTCAGCTAAGAGCCTGCAACATCCCAAAATCTCAGCCCACGCACCCGCAGCAAGAAGACGAATAGCCTCGGCCTCCCTAGTTACCGCAGGAGGCCTCAGGGCTTACATCCCAAATCTTTCCGCAGGACGGAAGGACCCCGCCGCGCGAAGCGCACGGCGGGGTCCTGACATGTCCGAGGACGATTTGGGATGTAAGCCCTGGGGTCTCCGATGAGAGCAGTTTCGGCCGAGGCTATTCGTCGCCGAAGCTGATGCCCAGCGCCTTGGCCTCGCGCACCAGGTCGCTCTGGGGGTCGACAAACTTGAGCTTGCCGGCGACCTCCTCGAGCGGCATGTGGCACATCTTGCCGTCACGCAGGGCAATCATGTAGCCAAACTCGCCGCGTAGGCACCCCAGTGCCGCCTCGACGCCGCACTGGGTCGCAAAGATGCGGTCCTGGGCGTCGGGTTGGCCGCCGCGCTGCGTGTGGCCGGGGATGGCGACGCGGGTCTCGCGACCAGTCTTGGCCTCGATCTCCTTGGCGATGTCGTAGACGATCGACGGACTCGTGCGCTCGGCGAGCTTTTTCTTGTACTCCTTCTTGGGCAGCGCTGCGTCCTCCTTGGAGATAGCGCCCTCGGCGACGGCTACGATGGTAAAGCGGCTGCCGGTCTCCATGCGATGCTCGATGGTCTTGATGACGTTGTCCATGTCGTAGGGGATCTCGGGAATCAAGATGACGTCCGCGCCGCCCGCGACGCCGGCATACAGCGGAATCCAACCGACCTTGTGGCCCATGATCTCGATGACAAACACGCGGCCGTGACTCGAGGCAGTGGTGTGGATGTCGTCGATGCACTTGGTGGCGACGTCGATGGCGCTCGTAAAGCCAAACGTCAACTCGGTGCCCCAGGTGTCGTTATCGATGGTCTTGGGCAGGGCGATAACGTTGAGGCCTTCTTCGCGCAGGCGGTTGGCGGTCTTGGTGGATCCGTTGCCGCCCAGCATAAACAGGCAGTCGAGCTGCAGTTTATGATAGGTGTGGACCATTGCGGGCACCTTCTCGACGCCGTCGGCCTCGGGAATGTCCAGGCGCTTGAACGGCGTGCGGCTCGTGCCCAGGATGGTGCCGCCGCGGGTGAGGATGCCGCTAAAATCGGCGGGCGTCATGACGCGGAACCTGCTGTAGATAAGGCCCTGGTAGCCATCCTCAAAACCATAGATTTCGATAGGCTCTTTGCTATTGGTCATAAGCGTTTTGACAATGCCGCGCATGGTGGCGTTGAGCGCCTGGCAGTCGCCGCCACTGGTAAGAAGACCGATCCTGAGCATGATGAATCCTTCCGGGCAAGTTATAACATGCGCATAAGTTTACCCCCGCACACTGTTGATGCGGGGGTAAAACGTGTTAGCTCAAGCGTATAGAAATGTAAGCAACGTCAGGCGAGCGTAAGGACGACGGTGCCAGCTCCTTACAGCGCGAAGGCGTCGACGTCGCCCCAGTGGCGGCGCAGCGTGATGGCGGCAGCGGGCTCGGTGTTGTCGAAGACGACCGACCACTGCGTGTTGCTGGTGATGTCTTCCGGATTGGGCTCTTGCGCCGCAGCGCGTAGGGCCTTCCAAGCGACTGCCTCGTCTTGGGCGCCGGTATGGGCGTCGAGGACATCGGCGATGGCGATGGCGCGCTCCTTGCCATGGCCCAGCTCGCCATTCTTTTGGTTGGGCAGCACTTCGTCGCCATAGCAGGCGTAGAAGTTCGTGACCTGGCGTACGGGCGTCGCCTTGCATGCACGGTCGGGATCGCGCGGATCCCACTCCACCACCCGCGCGTCACCGGCGGCGTCGTTGATAAAGAAGTGATAGTCGCGTCCGGCCATGGCGTGCATGTCGTAGGCAGAAAGCAGGTCGACGGCCTCCTGCGTGGTGGCCGCGCGGTCGAGCACCAGACGGATGGCGAGCGAAGTGTTGATGACGGGGCGTTGCGTGTCCTGGTCACAGGGCTTGGAATCCAGAGTGAGTACGGCAATGGACACGCCGCATTTGTTAACACCGTCGAGCTGGGTAAACGGGCCCATGAGTGCGGCGGCACGTCCGGCGACGGAGTCAAGCGGAGTGTTATCGCCCAGGTTGTTAAGGGCGGCAAACCCGATGGAGGCATAGCCGCCGCGTGGGTGATTGCGCACCAGCAGCACCGAGGTGTCGTCCTTAAAGTCGTAATTGCGACCGGTGCGCACGCGGCCTTCGGCATCTACGGCGGCAAAAGCGCTGCAGGCAAACTGGGGCGCCTGGACATGTGCCGGCGCACCGGGCAGCACCTGCGCCACCACGGCATCGATGTAGGCCTGATCGTCGCACACGCCAGCGGCGATGATGCGATCAAGATCGTAGCCGTAGGCGATGTCGATTGCGTACAGGTCATAGCCATCCGCATAGTCGGTCAAGCGTTTGAGCGACGCGACGGACTTGATTTGCTTGCGGTAAACGATGCCGGTGGCAGCGGCAAGGCCGACGGCGGCTCCCGCGACACCGCAGGCGATGGCAATGTTACGTGGCTTCATGACGGCTCCTCTCGTCCTGTTGGCGCAATTGTCGCAAAAGGAGCGCGGGCATGATGGCTCAACTTGGTGAGCGGTGCGGAATTAAGCACGGAATGAAGAGTGCGGCACTGGCGTGGCGGGGTATGCTGGAGGGGACCATCAACCCAGCGAAAGGGGAGAGCATGACGGATCAGGAAACGCCCGAGCGCGTGCATGTGACGGCCGACGATATCGAGGCCGCCAACGACCTTATCGACTTTATCGAGGCATGCCCCAGCATGTTCCATACGGCGGCGACCATTATGGCCGAGCTCGACGAGGCGGGCTTTACCTACCTGCCCGAGAATGCGGCGTGGGATATCGAACCGGGCGGGCGTTATTACACGCAGCGCAACACCTCGAGCGTCGTTGCCTTTAAGGTGGGCGAGGACCTGGCCGCGACGTGGGGCGAGGACGGCGTTGCCGGCGACTATCATTTTCAACTCACGGCGTCACACAGCGATTCGCCGACGTTTAAGGTTAAGGCCGTGCCCGAGCTCGACGGCGCGGGCGAGACGCTGCGCCTGAACACCGAGGCCTACGGCGGCATGATCGACTACACCTGGTTCGATCGCCCGCTGGCACTTGCGGGCCGCGTGCTGGTGCGCGAGGGCGACCGTATCGAGAGCCGCTTGCTCGCTACCGAGCGCGAAGTTGCCATTATCCCGAGCCTTGCCATCCATATGAATCGTGGCGTTAACGAGGGCTTTGCGCCCAACCGAGCTGTCGACCTGTGCCCGCTCATCAGCGCCGGCGAGCTTAAGCAGGGTGACTTCGATGCCCTGATCGCCGAAGAGCTGGACGTTGAGCCCGAGCAGATTCTGGGCCGCGATCTGTTCCTGGTCAATCGTCAGGATGCGCGCATTTGGGGCTGGGCCGACGAGTTTATCTCGACGCCCAAGCTCGACGACCTGGCCTGCACCTACACCTCGCTGCAGGCATTTTTGGGTGCCGAGAATGCGCACGACGTTTCGGTCTTCTGCTGCTTCGATAACGAGGAGGTTGGCTCCGAGACCAAGCAGGGCGCCATGTCGACGTTCTTGGCCGACGCGCTGCGCCGCATCAACGGATCGCTGGGCTTTGACGATGAGTCGTACCACCGTGCGCTTGCCGCTTCGATGCTCGTGAGCTGCGACAACGCGCATGCCGTGCACCCCAACCACGCCGAGAAGTGCGACGCCCGCAACCAGGTTGTGCTCAACGGCGGCATCGTCATCAAGGAAGCCGCCAACCAGCACTACTGCACCGATGCCTTTAGCCGCGCGGTGTTCCAGGCCATCTGCGATGACGCCGACGTGCCCACGCAGGCCTTCGCCAACAAGAGCGACATGGCCGGCGGCTCCACGCTCGGCAATCTGTCCAATATGCAGGCGAGCATGCATGCCGTGGACGTGGGCCTGCCTCAGCTGGCCATGCATTCTAGCTACGAGACCGGTGGCGTGCGCGACGTGGTATACGCCATCCGCGCCCTCACGGCCTTCTACGAGCGTGACCTGAACATCAACGGCGCCGAAAGCGTTGAGCTCTAAAACCTACCAAAAAGGGATGTTAATTTTGGCAGGTTTTATCTGGGCAAATGCAAAGGGTAAAACCGAACTACATCGGTGATGCGTAGCCGCCGAGGTGCAGTGCGCCTCGGCGGCTTTTGGTGCGCAGGATACGGCTATGCTTCAAAATGCTATACATGCTTTACGTATTTAACATAGTGTTTTATGATGATTTTGGAGTGGTAAGGAGGGATCATGACTACAACGGCCGCTCAGATCAACGTGCGTCTCGATGCCGATCTTAAAAGGAGCGGCGACGCTGCTCTCTCCAAGGCCGGTATGACGCCGAGCCAAGCGGTGCGAGCGCTCTGGCAGCTTGCAGCGTCGCTGGCCGATCGCCCCGGTGCGCTCGAGGATATCCTGCTGCCCAGTCGTGCCCGGGCGGAACAGCGCGAGCGCGAAAAGGCCGCCAAACGTAAGCTCGAGCTCATGGATCAGGGGTCGAAGCTGTTCGCTGCCGCTTGCTGTGAGTCGGGAATCGATATGGTCAAGGCTCAGCCATCGGACGACGAAGAGCTCAAACGGAATGCCTATGCGGATCGCTATGGCGAGGAGATGAGCTGGCTCTATGAGTGAGACTCCAAAGCGCATCTTGGTTGACGCCAACGTGTGGCTCGATTACTTCATTCCCTCACGACGTGGTCGTTCGGTGGCGATTGAGTTTTTACGCGATGCATGCACGGCACAGGTTGATTTGCTGTACGCGGCGACATCGTCCAAAGACCTGTTCTATTTGATTTCAAGTGAACATAAGGCATGGTATCGGCGAGAGCACGGTTCGCTTTCCCAGTATGCCGCTACGGTAGCGACTTCGCTTGCATGGGATTGTCTTAGCGTGCTGTCGCAGCTTGCCACGCCAGTGCCCTGTGACCTGAGCGATATATGGATGGCGAGCAGACAGCGTGAGCTCCATAGCGATTACGAAGACGATTTAATCATTGCGGCAGCGATACGCGCTCAAGCAGATTTACTGGTCACCAACGATGTCAAGCTCTGTTCGCATGCTCCCGTCGCAGCAATGAACGTCGAAAACGCAAGAAACTATCTAACAACGCTTAAATAGCGCTAGACCCCTCTGGTCGAATAATGGTCAGCGAGAGTCCACAGGTAGGGCCGCGCCAGCAAAGCGCCGCAGGTTGAGCAAACGTCAGCGAGCGGTGTCCAGGGCGAACAAGTTGGCATGAAAAAGGCAAGGCATAGACCTTCTGGTCATGCCTTGCCTTTTGAATGACAAATTGTCGCCCTGGGCGGCGCGCAGCGTCGGCCGGTCCGCCGTTCGTTAGAACGGCGGAACCCTAATGTTCGATCCAGCAGCGCAGGGTCTCGCCGGCTTGCAGATGACGCAGGTTCTCCGCGGCGATGTCGACGACGTTGTTGAGCGTGGCGGCTAGGTGGAACCAGCCCGAGACGTGCGGCGTGATGAGCATGTTGGGCGCATCCCACAGGGGGCTTGTCTCAGGCAGCGGCTCGGGGTCGGTGACGTCGACCGCGGCGCCGGCGAGATGTCCCGATTCCAGAGCGGCAACCAAGTCGTCGGCGACCACAAGATCGCCGCGGCCGCCGTTGGCAAAGAAGGCACCCGGTTTCATCGCGGCGAAGAACTCGGCGTTCGCCAGGCCGCGGGTCTCGGGTGTGCTCGGCATAAAGGATGCAACGATGTCAGCCTCGGCCAGGCGCTCGGGCAGGGCATCCATGCCGTCCATGTCCTCAAACACAATGGGGTAGACGAGCGGATGGCGCTTGATGCCGCGGACGTGCGCGCCCATGCTGCGGCAGAGCGTGGCGAAGTGGCCACCGACATCGCCCGCGCCCAGCACCAGCACATTGGCGTTTTTGAGCGAGGTGACCGGCCCCAAATCCTCCCAGCGATGCTCGCGCTGCAAGTCGTGATAGCCGGGCAGGCGCTTCATCATGGAAAGGACCATGGCAAACATGTGCTCGCTCACAGCCTGACCGTAGGCGCCCACCGAGCAAGACAGTTTGGCGTCGGCCGGCACGGTGCCGGCGGCAAGGTAGTCGTCATAGCCGGCGGTCTGCAATTGCAGCAGCTGGAGATGCTCGCATGCCGTGAGCATGTCAGAGTCGATGTTGCCCAAGATCACGTCGGCGTCGGCGACCTGCTCGCGCGTGATGGCGTCGGCGCTCGTGTAGATAAAGTCCTCGCCCGGAGCGCTCGACTCAAGAATTGCGCGATGGCGGTCATTGACGGGCAGCAAAACCAGGATGTTCACAAACAGTCCTCTCCGCTCGACCTGCCAAAAAGGGACAGGTTTATTTTGGCAGGTTTTACCAGGTAAAACGCTAAAAAACGCCGGGCTTCGTGATGGTTAACATATCCATCGCGTAGCCCGGCGCATCCACGGCTACCAGCTGAGCAGTTCGTAGCCGTCCTCGGTCACCACGAGCTGTACCTCGCACTGGGCCGAATCGCTGCCGTCCTTGGTGCGCACGCACCAGCCGTCGCCCTTGCTAATCTTGATGTCGGGCGCTCCGGCATTGACCATAGGCTCGATGGTAAAGACCATGCCCGGGGCCATGATGGTATCCACATCGGGCGCCTCGGTGGTAAAGCCCACAAATGGGTCTTCGTGGAACTCCTTACCGATGCCGTGTCCGCCGTACTCGCGCACCACGCTAAAACCGGCGTCCTCGACGGTCTTTTGCACGGCCTCGGCCATAACGGACAGTGGCAGCCATGGCTTGACGGCCGCCAGACCCGCTTCCACGCTGGCGCGGGTGACATCGACCAGGCGCTGGCGCTCGGCCGAGACCTCGCCGATGCAGAACATGCGGCTCGAGTCGCTAAAGTAGCCGTCTAGGATCGTGGAACAGTCCACGTTGATGATGTCGCCCTCGTGCAGCACGTCCGTATCGCAGGGAATGCCGTGGCAGACCACATCATTGATCGAGGTGCACACGCTCTTGGGGTAGCCCTCGTAGTTGAGGTCGGCCGGCGTGCCACCGTGCTCGACGGTGTAGTCGTAGATCATCTGGTCGATCTGGTTGGTGGTCATGCCTGCGGCGATATGCTCGCCCACATAATCGAGCACGCCCACGTTGATGGCTGCCGAGCGCTTGATGCCCTCGATATCGGCGGGAGTCTTGTAGAGCGTGCGAGGCAGAACCTCCCAGCCTTCTTCCCACAAGCGCTCGAGGCGCTCATCAAAGGCGCTATGGCATTTCTTGTATTTCTTGCCGCTGCCGCACCAGCAAGCGTCGTTGCGGCCGGGCACGGGTCCTTTGTCATACATGGCTAACTTCCTTTCATCCGCAGCTAGTATAGCCCACCCGCAGACCAGCTCATTTGGGATGGGGCTAATTTAGCTGCTGGCGGGCGGCCGCGCTAGTAGCTCACCTGGCAGGGAATACCGAGGGCGCGCACGCGCGCGGCAATGGCGTCGAGCACCTCGGGCGCTGCTTTGGCAAGGCCGGCGACTGGTGTCTCGCGCGCGACCGTGTAGATGGTCGCCTCCTGCGGACGAATGCGCTCGAGCGCCGCGAGCCAAGGGCCGACGTACTCCTCGCCGGTGTTATCGAGAGACTTGCCCCGGTACTCACCGCTCAAAAACATCGTCTGGATAATGACATGACCGTTAAAGCCTGCGAACGTCTCGATCTGGTGCTCGACGTCATAGGGGCCAACGGGCTGGTCGAGCAGCTGGATAAACGCCGGGTCGACGGTATCGAGCTTAAGAATGTTGTCGTCGACCATCATGAGCGCATCGTGCACAGCGGGCTGGTCGGCGCGCGTGCCGTTGGAAAGCACGGCAATCTTGGTGTTGGGGGCTAGCTGATCGCGCAGCGCGACGGCGCCGGCGATGGCCTGTGGAAACTCCGGTGCGGCGGTGGGCTCGCCGTTGCCTGCGAAGGTGATTACATCGGGGGGCTCGCCCTCGGCTGCCATCTCGCGCAGCTTTGCCTCGAGCGCTTCGAGTACCACGGCAGCCGTGTTATACGGCTCATGGCAGGGGCGCTCGGCGTTGAGGCCGTTCTCGCAGTAGATGCAGTCGAACGTGCAGATTTTGCCGCTGGCCGGCATCATGTTGACGCCGAGCGAGAGACCAAGGCGACGGCTGCGAACGGGCCCAAAGATGGGGCTGGCATTCAAAAACGTAGACATAGGCATATGCTCCTCAAGACAATTGTGCCTAAGCATAGCATCGGCTCCAAAGCAAGGTGTGGGCTCTTGCTTTACAAGTTTCGTTTTTTCACGTCGCTCATGATGCCGTGCCATGAAAAGCCTCGGGTCGGGTACAGTTAATCTGTTAACAAGGCGTAAAGCAATGCGGGTCCATCCAACCGTGCTGACGTGCAACTGGATGAGCATTGATGATGGGGGCACAACATGGATTTTACGGTCGAGAATGCGGGCACCACGATTGCCTGTCGCGAATATGCCGGCCCGGATGTGTCGCCTGATACTCCTGCCTTGGTGTGCGTGCACGGCGCTTGTGTTGACGGCGTCTTTTTTGACGGTATCGCCCGCGAGCTCGCCTGTGACTACCGCGTCATTGCCTACGACCGCCGCGGCTGTGGTGGCAGCAGCGAAGCGGCAGACGGCAGCTATGATCTTGCCGCTCAGGCCGCCGACCTGCAGGCCGTGATCGAACACGTTGGCGCTCCGACAAATGTGCTTGCGCACAGCGCCGGTACGTTGGTGGCGCTGGAGCTTCTTCGCACTGAACCCCATCTCGTCGCCCGTGCGATTCTGCATGAGCCGGCTGTGTCGGCCGAAGGCGTCGGCATGGGCGCAGCTCCGGTTTTGCTCGATATGATTGCGGCTGGAAAGGTTTCAAGGGCGCTCCGGCTTTTCTTGGGAGCCCTCGGCGACTTGGACCCCGAGGCTCCTGGAGCGACCGAGGCAGAAGCCAAGCATGCCCTGCGCAACGGCCGCAGTTTCATGGCAAACGAATACGGGATTACTATGACCTGCGTTCCCGATTGGGATAGCGTTCGCGCGTCGAAAACGGTGGCCGCCGTGCTCCTAGGCGAGCTCTCGATTGGCACGCCCCGCGAGGCTGGCACGCGAGCGGCTGCCGAATATCTCGATTGCCCTCTCGTGACGATCCCGGGCGCGCATAACGGTCTGCGCGATCGCCCGGCAGCGGCTGCCCGGGCTGTCCGTGGCATCCTGGGGCTCTAGCATCCGCAATAGCCAAAGCAGGCTTCATCCGCAAACGTTTCGGCCGTATTAACAAACGTGCTCAAAACCTCGCGTCTGCGGCTTCAATCGCGCCGTCTGCCAACTCATAAGAATGTGGCAGCATTCACGTGCTTACCTGCATCGGCAAGGTGTTACCCTTGTAGCATTTGGAACCCACCGCTACCATGCGAAACTATCGAAAGGGCCCCATATGCTCAATAATCACGAGGTCAATCTAACCGACGAGGAGGCTGCCGCCGAGGTCGCCCGTGTCGCGAAGACCTACCCCGTGGTGCGTTTGCTGTCGGCCGATCAGATTAAGAGTGAGCCTAACTGCCTGCTCGCCGGTGATCGGTGTCCTTGTCTGCGTCAGTCAAGTCTTGAGGCTTTGGCAGACTCCGATGAGGTGTCGGAGCAACTGCTCAATGATGGCACTGAGTACCGCGCCCGTCTACGCCCTTTGAAGGTCGAGGGCGAGCCTCACGTCTTGCTGATGGTGCGTCCGATCGATGAGCAAGAGGCCGCAGAAGAGGACCTTGTCTACACCGACGTGCTGACGAATGTGCGCAATCGCCGATATTACGAGGAAAAGCTCCGTAGCACCCGCGTGAATGCCGGCGTTGCGGTGATCGACCTTGATGATTTTAGGGTCTTCAACGATACGTGTGGCCGTCATGCCGGCGACCTTGCGCTCGGTGCTGTGGCGACAGCCATACGCAGCGGAATCCGTTCGACTGACGAGCTTGTGCGCTATGGCTGCGACAAGTTTGTGGTTGTCATGCCCAATATTCCCTCCGATGACTTCACCCGTCGCCTGCATCAGGTGTCCGATGCCGTTCATTCCACGATTATTCCGGGCCATGAGTACGTGAGCTTGACGGCATGTGTTGGTGGCGTTCGCATTCATGGCGAGACGGTCGATGAGGGCGTTGGCCGCGCTGCTCAGTTACTGAGCCGCGCTAAGGCAAAAGCCGGTACGGTCGTGACCGATGCCGATTCCATCGAGGCCTTCCAAAGCGAAAAGCCTTTGGTGCTTATCGCCGATGACTCCGAGATGAACCGAGCCATTCTCAGCGAGATGCTCAAGGACGAGCATTGCATCCTCGAGGCCGATAACGGTCGTGCGGCGCTCGACATGGTCGACCGCTATGGCGATGAGTTGTCGCTCGTGCTGCTGGACATTGTGATGCCGGGCATAAGCGGCTTTGAGGTGCTGGCCGATCTGTCGCGCCGATCGGGTATCGATAATCTGCCTGTCATCATGATTTCGAGCGAAGATTCCGATGATGCGGTTCTGCGCGCGTACGAGCTGGGCGCCTCGGACTATATCAACCGCCCGTTTGACTCCCGTGTCGTGCGCCGCCGCGTAAGCAACACCATCCGCCTGTACGCCAAACAGCGCCGCCTGACGAACCTGCTGTCCCAACAGTACAACGAGCGCGTCAAGAACAGTCGCATGCTCATCGACATCATGGCCGGCGTCATGGAGCTTCGCAACGGCGAGAGCGGTAGGCACGTTACGAACATCGAAAAGCTGACCGAGCTGCTGCTTGGCTATCTGGTCCAGCGTAGCGGCACGATCTCCCTCGACAATGAGGAACGCTCCACGATCGCCCTGGCTTCGGCGCTGCACGATATCGGCAAGATGTCGATTGACGATGCGATCCTCAACAAGCCCGGGCGCCTCACGCCCGAGGAATTCGAGATTATGAAGACGCATACCACGATTGGCGCCAACATGCTGCTCGAGCTGGGCAGCCATCACGCCGGCAATGCGCTTATGGAATATGCGTACCAGATTGCGCGTTGGCATCACGAGCGCTGGGACGGCAAGGGTTATCCCGATGGCCTTAAGGGCGACGAAATTCCCATCGCCGCGCAGGTGGTTTCGGTGGCTGACGTGTACGATGCACTGACGAGCGTGCGCGTGTACAAGGACGCTATCCCGCACGAGGAGGCGATCCAGATGATCCTGGACGGTAAGTGCGGCACCTTTAACCCGCTGCTGCTCGATTGCCTGCTCGAGGTGCAAGACCAAATTGCCGAGACGTTGGCACGCCCCGCCGACGTCGTCGCGTTTCCCACGATTTAGTTTGACCAAAGGAGTTTTTAATCCATGATTTCCATGCGTGAGGCGTATGAGAAGATCGGCGCTAATTATGACGACGCGTGCGCTCGGCTGATGGGCGGGGAAATGCTTGCCCGCTTTGCCCTCAAGTTTTTGGATGACGAGAGCATGGACAAGCTGGAGGCTGCCATGGCGGCAGGAGACGCCGAGAGTGCGTTTATGGCAGCGCACACGCTCAAGGGCGTGAGCCAGAACCTGGGATTCGATAATCTGTACGAGCCGGCGGTCGTGGTAACCGAAGCGCTGCGCGGCGCTGATGCCGTTGACGGCGCCCGCGAGGGGATGCATGCGTTGCAGCAGCAATATGCGGCTACGATGTCGGCTCTGCGCGAGGCGGCCGAGTAAGAGGCTGTGAGCCTTGATGACTATGAGCGTGGATAATCTCCCGTTTTAGGCCCGGTGGCGGCCTCAAAGTGGGAGATTATCCACGCTCGTTCGATACGTGTCCAAAAATCCACGCTCACCTCTTCTGATTAGTGAATTGCCTATGCACACTGTCGGGGCTTTCCGCATGCAATCCATATCGTTGTTCGATAAACCGTTCGAATAACGATAGAGTCGATGAGGGTGAGTGTATGTCCAACAGCGTTCAGCGTATGGCCAAGGCGGGCGAAAATATCAGGAAGCTCGGTTTTTGCATGGCAGCCGTTTTTGCAGGGATGCTCGTCGCTTTTGCCGCGTTGGTTGTTTACGTGATCTGGTATGCGGTTGCAAACGTTGCTTCTGTCGATTCTTTCGGTGTCGTGACGCTTCTCGATGGCGGGTGCATCGTTATCCCAAGCGGACTGTGCATGGCGCTTGTTATGGGTATTTCGCTTGTCGTTCTGTGCGGGATCAGCCGTAACATCTCGCGAGGCGTCTCGCCCTTTACCAAGACGCATGTGCGGCTTATCCGTGTTCTCGCGCTTGCCTTTGCTGTTAACGCCGCGGTTTCGCTTGTTGGTGCCTATGGATCGGTCAATCTCACCATTGGCGGACTGGAGCTTTACATCGTGCCTCATTCCTTCGTTATTGAGATTTGCCAAGGCGCTACCTTTGATGCGGGGTCGTTTATCGGCGCAGTTGTCTGTTTATTTATCTCGGCGATCTGGAGTTATGCCTCGCTGCTCCAAGAGCAGTCTGACGAGCTTGTGTAGGAGGAAACATGAGCTATCTCATCATCGAGCTTGAGACGCAGCTGCTTAAGACCGGAAAGACCAGTGCTGATCTGATTCGGGCGACGGGGCATACTCCGGCTAATATTTCAAAGCTTAGAAACGGAAAGATAAAAGCTATTCGCCTAAAGACGCTCCTCGATATCTGTGATGAGCTTGATTGTCAACCGGGAGATATTATTCAGCGCGTGAGTGAGAAAGAGCTTGAGGAGCTTATTGTTGAGCGTGCAAAAAACGTTGTGAGGCAGATGCGGGACGGCGGAGGCAATGAGGCGTCGCTTCCGACATCAGTCTTTGCTGTCGATTTGAGCGACGAGTAGCTTAAGGCGAACAACTAAAACGAAATATCAGCGTGAAGGGACCCGTGTCTAACACGGGTTCTTTCTTTTAGATTATCTTGGCAAATATGAGTTATCGAAAAACAATAACAACTATGGAAAACGATAAAGTAAAGAAGGAACGATATGAGCGGTTTTGCTATCAAGCGGAACGGGAGGCCAATGAACGCATCGACGATAAGGCTATCAAGGGTGTCAAAGCGCTATGGGAGGCGCCGCGTTTTGCATGACGTTTCCTTCGAGGTGGATCAGTCTGAGCTTTGCGCCCTTGTTGGTGCAAACGGGGCGGGCAAAAGCACGCTTATTAAAATAGTGCTGGGCCTCTGTGAGCCATCGTCGGGGAGCGTGGAGCTCTTTGGAGGCAAGTCGAAAAAAGAGCTGAGCTTGATGCGGACGCGTGTCGGCTATGTGCCAGATTCCTGCGGAGCATACCAATCCCTCAGTGCGGCTGAGAATCTTCGGATCCGATGTGCGGAATGGGGGCTCGATGAGAAACGTGAGGTTCCTCGCGTCTTGGGCCTAGTCGGGCTGGACGTCGATGAGAAAAAGAGCGTGAGCAGTTTTTCTTTGGGAATGAAACGGCGACTGGATATAGCTACGGCTTTGTTGGGCGGCACCGACGTACTAATTTTCGATGAGCCGGCAAATGGATTGGATCCGTTGGGCATCGAGAGTATATGGACCCTTATCGGTCGATTGAATCGGGAGCAGGGCAAAACCATGCTTATCTCTAGCCACGACTTGGATGAGCTGGCATCGGTTGCAACAAGCTGCCTGTTTCTTCATGACGGCGAACTGCTGAAAAAGGAATCGATGGCCGTCATAAGGGATGAGGCGTCGTCCCTAAAAGAGTATTACAGGCGCTTGATGAAGGCGGTCTCGCTATGAAGCGGGCGATCCATCCCATAAAGGCAGATATGATGCGTTTGCACAGGATGTTTCCGGCGAAGTTTGGTCTTGCGCTTATGCTGGCGTTCGGCCTTCTCTTCGGTGTCTTTCTAAAAAACGGAACAACGCTGCTAGCCTTTGGCAATAGCGTTTTTGGGGAGGATATTGGTTTCGTCTGGAATGTAATCGATCCTTCTGCACCCGATGAGTCCCTTGTGCGCAGTGCTTTTGCCGGCACCTCTCTGTTCGTTCCACTCATCGTTTGCCTGGCGATTTTACAGGAGCGCGGCTATGAAGAGGGATACCGAATTTCTTCAGCAAGAGGTCTTACCCGCTTTTATGGGGCTCTAGCCCATGCATTTTCGTCTGCTTTAATAATTGGCGCAGCATATAGTGCGCTTTGCCTTCTTCTATTTGCAATAGCCATAATACGTGGAGGGCATAACTACGCGCATGGCATGCTGGCTGCATTTTTGCCTGCAATGATAGTCAACACCGCATTGGTGATATCGATTGCGCTGGAGACGGTGACCATCTATCGGATTACAGGCAGCGCTGTATTGAGCGGGGCTGCAATAATAATCGGATTTGTCATGAGCTTGACGCTCTACGGAGCCTTCCTTCAGGCACCTATACCATCCTTGCGATGGATCTTCTTCCTTCCTGGGCCGTACCTTGGAGTCGGATGTGCCCTTGGGTATAGCGATATGGGGCAACTGGCGCTTCTGGGCTATGGCGTGGCAGCCAGCTGTTTATCGGTATTGATTTACGCTCTCGTGAGCTTTCGTGCTGGGGGTGTGCTCAATGGCTCGTCAGATTAAAAGATTCCTCCATTCAGAATTGAAGCACGTGAGTAAATGGACGTACGCCTTAATCCCGGTAATTTATGCGTGCATGGTGGTATTGCAGCTTAATTCTTTCCCGATGTGGTTCTGTAGTCTCCGTGAGAACAGTTTCTTGGGCTTTTTCCCAGACCCGACGCTTCTGCTATCGGCGGAAGATGTCCTTCTATTTGGTAATGCAGAGGTTTTTCGCGGTCTGCTGTTCAACGTAGCCCCGTTGGCTCATGCATTGTTCTTTCCGTTCATCGCGGCTTGTATTGTGCCGCGCTTTGTCAGTTCGGGCTTTGTCGAGGAACCGTGGGGGCTGTCGGAGGCTCGGGGAGGGAAGCGGGCGTGCGTTACCGTTGCGCGAACGGTGCTGTCTTCTTTCGCCCTATTGGGCGCGTTTATCCTGTCAAGTGTCGTTTTGTACTGTCTTAACTGTGTAATCGTTTTGGATGCTCAACAGTGTTTCAACCTGAATATGTTTTGCTATCGACTTCTTCTGGCGAGTGCCGTCTGCCTTGCATATGTGGTCTCTTGCGTGATCGTTGTTTCCTATTTTGGGTCCGGCTTCGGTCCTATTGGCATGCTGTTGCTTGTCAATGTCGTAACGCTCTACATACAGGTCGGAGCCAATTCCATGCTTCCGTTTCCGTCCTCGATGCTCATGTGGATTTGCGGCGTGACCCCGTTGGGGGATGGTCAATGCACCTCGATTTTAATTGACTGCCTCATAAACGTAGCAAGCGTTTTTGCCATCTGCTTTACCGTCGACCGATTGCGGTCGAGATTTCTTTGATTGTTTGTGAGGGATGAACATACCGAGCATATCAAATACAGGGGGGCGGGCACCGTAGTTGGTGTCCGCCCCCCCTAGTATGTGAGGCTTTAGCCTGTGTGGTTCGTAAACTAGCGGGCCTGCTTAACCTTTGCCGCTGCCTCGACAAACGACTTCCACAGGTTAAAGTCGGTCTCGAGCGTCTGCCAGGTGTATTCGGGGTGCCATTGCACGCCCAGGCAGAACGGCTGGCCCTCGACTTCGATGCACTCGGGGACGCCATCGGTTGCTTGGGCGACCAGGCGCGTATGCTTACCCAGGCGGTCGACGCAGCAATGGTGTGCCGAGTTGGTCTGGATCAGCCTGTGCCCGCCAAGCGCGCGCTCCAGCAGCGAGCCCGGCACGACCTCGACGGGATGCACGGGGTCGTTGAGCACGTGGGTATGGCGCCACTGCGTGCGGCCCTCGCGAGCGCCCAGACTCGGCACGTCCATGCACAGGGTGCCGCCAGTGGCGACATTGAGCAACTGCGTGCCGCGGCAGGTGGTAAAGAGCGGCTTTTTGGCGCGGAGTACCTCGCCGACCAGTTTAAACTCAAAGCTATCGCGGATCTCGCAGCAGAGAGTGGGGTCGTAGGGTCGATCATCGCCCCAGCGTTTGGGATTGACATCGGGGCCGCCGGGAATGGCGATACCGTCGGCGATATCGACGTAATGACGGATGACCTCAATGTCCTCGGTGATGGACATCTGCAGCGGCAGGCCGCCGGCGGCAAGGATGGCATCGACAAAGACGCTGGCAATCTCCTCGTTGGGGGAGAGCGTCTCGCTTAAAAACGGCTTTGCCTCTTCCCAACGCGGCGCGACGAGGATGAGTGGGCGGTCGGCGGGGGCGACGTCGACATGTGGGGTGTATGACGATGAAGTGCGAGTTCCGATCATAGGTGCTGCTTTCGAATCTAAAGGCGACAGGGCGCATGAGAGACGTGGGACAACACTTCCGATGGATTTGTCCCACGGGGTGGCTGGTTAGTGGCCCTTGATGGAGTTGAGGAAGTCCTGAGCGCGCTTGGTCTGGGGATGGTCGAAGAACTCGTCGGGCGTGCCGGTTTCCACGATCTGGCCATCGGCCATAAACACGACACGGTCGGCCACGCGGCGGGCAAAGTTCATCTCGTGCGTAATGACGATCATCGTCATGCCCTGCTGCGCCAAGCGCACCATGACCTCGAGCACCTCGTTGATCATCTCGGGGTCAAGGGCGCTCGTGGGCTCATCGAAGAGCATGGCCTTGGGCTGCATGGCGAGCGAACGGGCGATGGCCACGCGCTGCTGCTGGCCGCCCGAAAGCTGTGCGGGCACCTTATCGGCCTGTTCGGCAACGCCCACGCGGCTCAACAGATCCATGGCGCGCTCACGAGCCTCCTCCTTGGAGACGCCCAGCACATCGACCGGTCCCAGCATGACGTTCTGCAGCACCGTCATATGTGCGAACAGGTTGAACTGTTGGAACACCATGCCCAACTCGGCGCGCATGCGGGCAAGATCCTTGCCTTCCTGCGGCAGGGGCTCGCCTTCGATGAGGATCTCGCCCGAGTCGATGGTCTCCAAGCGGTTGATGGTGCGGCACATGGTCGACTTGCCCGAGCCCGAGGGACCGATCACAACGACGACCTCGCCGCGGTCGACCGAGAGATTGATGTCGTTGAGGACGTGTAGATCGCCATAGTGCTTATCGACGTGCCTGAGCTCGATCAGCGGCTGATTGCCGGTGGAAGAGGTGCTCTGTGCCATGGTGCTCGGCTCCTTATAACTCGAAATGGTAAAGCGTTAGCGGATGATGGTCGCGCCGGTCTTGTGCGAAACGTAGACAGCGGCCTTGTTGATCGCGACGTTGATGAGGATATAGATGACCGCGATCACCAGGTAGACCGACACGAGGGCATCGTAGTTGGTAATGAGCACGCGGGCATTTTGCATGAGGTCGGGGTAGCTCACCACGTAGGCGACGGTGGTGTCTTTGACGACGACCACAAGCTGCGAAATCAACGACGGAATGATAAACCGAATAGCCTGCGGCAGGACGATTTTAAAGGTGATTTTAGCTTTGGAGAGACCGAGTGCCTGGGCCGCCTCGACCTGGCCGCGCGGTACGGCGTTGACGCCGGCACGGAAGATTTCGGCCAGTACACCGGCTGCGGCGAGCGCGACGGGAAGCGTGAGCATCCAAAACGACGGCAGCGCAATCTTGTACTGGGGCAGCACCAAAAAGAAGAAGTAGATGAACAGAAGGCTCGGCACGCCGCGGAAGAAATCGGTGAGCACGCGGCAGACCAGCTGCAGCGGCTTAATGTCGCTGGTGCGACCGAGCATAAGGGCAAGGCCGAGCACCAGCGCGATGGCGCCGGCGGTGAGTGCGACTTTAACGGTGCCCTCAAAGCCGGCAAGCAGGAACTTCCAGGTGGTGAGGTGCGTAAAGAAATACCAATAGTGGACCGAAAGCTGACCGGTCACATAAAAGCGCTGCAGCACGAGGGCAGCGAGCGCGGCGACGGCAACCAGCGAGATAACGGTGCCGATGCGAATTTTGGCGCGCATCTTGGGGCCGGGAGCCTCGTAGAGCGCATCGCGCATGGTGAGCGCGGGAGAGGAGTGCTTGCTCATCGGAGGATCCTCACCTTCTTATCGATGTAGTTGCCAATGTGGCTCACCACAAACGCCGTGCCCAGGTAGCCGAGCGCCGAGATAAAGAACGCGGCGACGCCGCCGAGCGAGCGCGTGTTGATATAGCTCACCACGCCGGTGAGCTCCTGGGGCTTAAGCGGCACCTGACTGCCGAGCGCGGTGGTGAGCATGACGGCGATAAAGAGGTTGGTCATGGGCAGCACGCTCGAGCGCAGTGCCTGCGGAATCACGATCTTGGCGAGGATGCGGTTGAAGCTCATGCCCAGCGAGCGGGCGGCTTCCACCTGGCCGACGCCGACGGTGTTGATGCCGCTCATGAAGTTCTCGGAGCCAAAGGCGGAGCCCAGCAACACCGTGGCGACGATAACGCAGGTACGGTAGGGCAGAACGACCTTGAGTGGCGGCAATGCGTAGACGACGATGATGAGCAGCGCGATGCCGGGGATGTTACGGAAGACCTGGACATACAGGTCGCCAAAGACGCGCAGCGGCTTGAGCGGCGACACGCGCATCACGGTGACGGCGACGGCCAACACCATGGCGATGGCAAACGACTCAAGCGTCATGCCCCAGGTTGCTAGCAGCGCGTCAATGTAGTTCTGGCCATAGAGCGACCAGAGCTCGGAGAGACTCATGCGGACCTCCCGCCGGTAAGGAAAGGGGCTCCCGTGTGTACGGAAGCCCCGACAACTCAGTGAGGAAACAGTTTAGCGCAATAAAGCGCATCGTGCGTTTCCGTATGGTTTCGTAGCGGCCGTTACTAGGCTCGCTGCCTAGGCGCCGATCTCGGGCAGCTCGGGAACATTGGTGTCGCCCGTACGGTCGCCAATGCAGATCTGCCACAGCTCGGTCCAGGTGCCATCATCCTCGATCTTCTTAAGGAAATCGTTGACAAAGGCGACGCCGTCGGAATCGAGCGGTAGGCCGATACCATAGGGCTCCTTGCTGCCGAAGGGCTTGCCGGCGATCTTGTACTTACCGGGCTCGCGGACCAGGGCGCTCTGCTGCATGTTGTTGTCGATGACGTAGGCGTCAACGCGGCCCTGCTGAAGTGCCTGGCGGGCCTCCTCGTCGGTCTTGAACTCCTGCTGGCTGGCCTTGGGAGCGAACTCCTCCAGGATGGCGGGGCCGTTGGAGCCGGACTGGACGGCGACGTTCTTGTCGGCCAGGTCGTCGACGCTCTTGATGTCGTCGTTATCGGCGAGCACCAGGATGGCCTGCTGGGTGTAGTAGTAGGGACCGGCAAAGGAGACGAGCTTCTTGCGCTCGTCGGTGATGGTGTAGGTGGCAAAGACGGCGTCGACCTGGCCGTTCTGTAGGACGGACTCGCGCGTGTCGGAGGTCACCTGGGTGATCTCGACCTTGTTCTCGCCCAGGATGTAGTTGGACAGAAGCTGCGCGATGCCGGCATCGAAGCCGCGGGTCTGACCGTCTTTCTCGTTGAGGAGGGAGAAGAGTGTGGAGGTCTGAACGCCACCGATCTTAAAGACGCCGGCGTCCTTGACGGCCGTGGCCCAGGTGCTGGCGGCGATGACGTCGTCATCGGCCTTGGGGCCGTTGTCGACGAGCTTGTCGAATGCCTTAGCGTCGAGCGTGGCGGAAGCCTCGGTATCTTCGGAGCTCTTGGAGGAGCCGACGGCGGAACCCTTGTCGGCCTCGGCGCTGGTGTCGGAGCAGCCGGCAAGACCAAGGCCGGCGACGGTTGCGAAGGTGGCGGCAACGAAGCCGCGGCGGTCGAGAACGACCTGCTGGGAGAGGTTCTTGCTCATGGTAGAACACCTTTCTCAATAAAATCCCTAGCGGTTGAGTAGAGTTATACCCTATCGCGCTCAAATGGGTCAACACGAAATAACTCAGAAACATACTTACCTTATGGGTTATTCTACCTACCATAAAGGGACAGGCACCTTTGTGGTGGTTCTTGCAGATGCAGCGGCATGCCTTGCTGTTTTGTCTCGATCTGTAACATCTGCAGCCATTTTTGCCGAGTAACTGTTACAGATTGAGATTATCTCCTTAGGGGAATTCGAATGTCTCGATCTGTAACAGTTAGACGGCCAAAAGGTCTCTATCTGTTACAGATCGAGACAAAGGTCAGGGGCAAAGACGGTTTGTCTAGATCTGTAACAGTTAGACGGGAATTCGGGCCCTAGATGTTACAGATTGAGATAATCGCGCCGCGAAAATTAAAACCTCCGCAGGGGTGCTTCCCTTGCGGAGGTTTTTTACTCGTTGAGTAGCCTTACAGCTTCGGCGGCCATGTTCTCGACCGTCATGCCGTTCTGAGCGAGCAACTCTTTGGGGTCGTAGCGGTCGGGGAAGCCCTTGGCGATGCCGAAGGTGCGCGTGCGCACGGGTGTGCAGGCCAAGTAGCACGCGACACGCTCGCCCCAGCCGCCGTCCAAGATGCCGTCCTCGAGAGTGACGACAACGCGATGCTCGGCGGCAAGGCTGTCGAGGAACTCACGGTCGAGCTCAGTTGCATAGCGCGGGTTGACGAGCGTGGCCTCGATGCCGTACTCGGCAGCCAAGCGGTTTGCCACGCGCTCGCCCAACTCAAAGAAATCGCCAAGCGCGAGCACGGCCACGTCGCGACCCTGGCGCATCACGTTGTAATGAACGGCGCCGTAATCGGCGTCCTCGGCAGGCGCCAAGTCGGGGCGGCTTACCAAGCCAATGCCCGGCACGCGAATCGCCACGGGATGCTCGCGGTGATCGAGCGACCAGCTCAGCATGGACAGATATTCCTCCATGCAGGCCGGCGCCAAGTAGTGCATGTTGGGAAGACCGCCCAGCATGGAAATATCAAAGAACGAGAGGTGCGTCTCGGATGTGGTGCCAAAGATCGACGCGCCAAATACCAGGATGGTTGCGGGGGCGTCGTTAAGGCACAGGTCGTGCCACAGTTCGTCGTAGGCGCGCTGCAAAAACGTGCCGTACACACCAAAGACCGGCTTGGCGCCCGAGCGCGCAAGCGCGGTGGCAAAGGTCACGGCGTGTTCCTCGGCAATGCCCACGTCGACAAACTGCTTGCCTGCCGCGGCGCGAAGCTCGGGTGTAAAGCCCATGATGTAGGGCGTGGCCGCCGTGATGCCCACGACCTGCGGATCGCGCTCGATGGCAGCGCTCAGGGCCTCGCCCGTAATATCGGCATAGGTGCGCGGCGCAGGCTCGCTCGGATGGCCCGGGCAGAGCTTGCGCCCAGTCGCCATGTCAAACGGACCCACATGATGCCAGCGCTCGGGGTCGCTCTGGGCTGGCTCAAAGCCCTTGCCCTTTGCGGTGGAGACGTGCAGCACGATGGGATGATCGATATCGCGCAGCTCCTGCAGCGTGTCGACCAGGGCCAACACATCGTTACCGGCGTCCAGATAGCGGTAATCGAGCCCCATCGCGCGGAAAATGTTGCGCTCACAGGTGCCGTTGCTGGCGCGCAGCTCGGTCAGATTGCGATACAGGCCACCGTGGTTTTCGGCGATGGACTGGTCGTTGTCATTGACGATGATGATCAGGTTGCTGTCGAGCTCGGCGGCATTGTTAAAGCCCTCAAACGCCAGACCGCCCGAAAGCGAACCGTCGCCAATGATGGTAATGACGTTGTAGCTGTCGCCCGCCAGATCGCGGGCGTGTGCCAAGCCGCAGCCCAGGCTCACCGATGTGGAGGTGTGGCCCATGGCGAACAGGTCGTGTTCGGACTCGTCGGGATTGGCAAAGCCAGAGGCCTCGCCGTAGCGTGCCGGGTCGATATAAGTGTACGCGCGCCCAGTCAGCGCCTTGTGGGCATAGGTCTGGTGCGACACGTCAAAGACAATTTTGTCGGTGGGGGAGTTAAACACGCGATGGAGCGCAACCGTAAGCTCAACGACGCCCAGGTTGGGGGCAACGTGCCCGCCGACGGCGGCGGAGCTTTCGAGGATGGCGTGGCGGATCTCGCCGCAGAGCAGCGGAAGCTCGGCGCGATCGAGAGCCTTGACGTCCTCGGGCGTTGTCGTTTGCGTAAGCAGCATCGTTGTGGGTTACTCCATGCGAATCGTGCGCCGGCACTCCCTCGGCCGGCACAATTGCACAAGACAGTCTCGCACATTTTGGCGTTTGATATGTGACGGCGGCGCGGTAATTCGCCAACTGGTGGGGCAAAACGTTTTGTCCGATGCCATACTGATAAATTCGATGATGATTTTATTCATTGCGTGCAGGCTGCGGCTTGCCGCCGAGCGCCGCCGGAAGGAGGCCGCATGTCCGATACCGTTCGTGCCGAGAAAATCGCGCGCGAGGTCGACGATGCCGCCCGTCAGCTTGCCCAGGCGGGCCGCTTGGACCTGATGCATGAGTTTATCCAACATGGCGATGTGACGGTCTATACACATGTGACCTCGGTAGCGCGGGCAAGTCTGTCCTTTGCCGAGCGCCTGGGCCGCGTCGGTATCTCCGTCGACCGCTTATCGCTGCTGCGCGGGGCCCTGCTGCACGATTACTTTCTCTATGACTGGCACGATCCCGACCCAAGCCATCGGCTGCATGGCTTTCGCCACCCGTTTTTTGCCTTGGCGCGTGCGGAGGAAGATTTTGAGCTGACGCCGCGCGAGCGGAATATTATCGTACGGCATATGTTTCCGCTGGTACCGGTGCCGCCGACGTGTCGTGAGGCATGGATTGTGTGCCTGGCGGATAAATGGTGCGCACTGCGCGAGACGATTGCCGGCCGTCTGCCGCGCAAAGGCGGCGCGAACGATTTGAACGAGGGCCCGAGTGACGGCTCGAGCAAAGAATCGAACGAAAAGAGGAGTGAGTAGACGGTGGGAACCGCGATCGACATGGCATTTGACGGCGCGACGCTTGCCGCCTGTCCGCTCTCGGCGCTGGTACTCTCGTTTGCCTTCTACGGTTTTTGCGGCTGGGTATGGGAGTCGACAGTCTGCGCCATGCTCAACCACGGACGCTTTGCCAACAGCGGCTTTTTGCTAGGGCCGTGTTGTCCCATCTACGGTGCGGGCGGCATCGCGTGCTGGCTGCTGCTGCGTGGAATCCCAGACGCCTCGAGCCAGTTTGTCGCTGCCGCGCTCGTATGCAGCCTGATTGAATATAGCGTGGGCGTGCTGTTGGAAAAAACGACGGGTGCCCGGTTTTGGGATTACTCGCATCTGCCGTTTAACCTGCACGGACGCATCTGCCTGTACTGGGCCTGCGCGTTTGGCTTGGGTGCGTTGTGTATTTGCCGTTTAGTGGAGCCGGCATTGCTGGGGCTGCTTGGCCATCTGCCGGTGCTGATTGTGCGGCTGTCCGCCTTTATCGTCGCGGTCGCGATGATGGTCGATGCGGTGTGCTCGTTGGCCAGCTGGCGCCGTCTGTCCGATCAGCTTGAGCGCGTGCGTGCCGACCTTGCCGACCGCATCAATGAGTCGCTTGCCGACGCCTCCGACTCTATGCTCGAACGTATTCCCGATTCGGCGATTGACTCGGTGGCGCAGACGCATATCCGCGGTCGCGCCGTTAACGCTTGGCTGGCCGAGCTGGGCGACGCGGCGCTCGATGCCCTGCGCGAGAAGACTTCGATGCCGACGTTTATTTCGGATGGTGCTCGCGGCCTGGCGCTCGCTGCCCGTCGCGTGGCCGATGCCGCGCCGAGCATGCCGCGTCCGTCGCTCGGTCGTCGCCTTGCCAGCAAGCGCATGAGCCGCCCGGTACCGAGCGTGTCACTCAGCCGCCGCGACCTACGCTTCTTTAACGCCTTCCCGCGTCTGCGCATCAATCGTTACGAGGGCGTCATCCGAGCTACCGACCTCCGCGACCGAGCCCGCGAGCTGTTCCGGCGCTAGCCAGAGCGGAGCCAAGCGCGCCCTTCTCGTTCGCACGTTTCCCGTTCGTTTCGCGTCCGTTGCCGCGCCGTTTCCAAGATTGCGGTGCCGTTTCCATTCGACAACGCAGCGTTTAACAACGCCGTATCTGGTCTACACCAGTTGCCCCTCGGCCGCATGATGGGCGCCGACAACGTTCATGCGACCAAGGGGGAGCGAATGTACGATACGGGATCGACAACGTTTATGCTCATCTGCACCATGCTCGTGTTTTTAATGACACCGGGTCTGGCGTTTTTCTATGGCGGCCTGTCCAGGCGCAAAAATGTCATCAACACCATGCTTATGTGCTTTGGCGCCATTGGCCTGGTTGGTGTGCTGTGGATTGTTGCCGGCTGGTCGCTGGCCTACGGTGGTGACGGTTCTAGCCCGTTTATTGGCGGCTTTGACCAGCTGCTGTGCCTGCCGGTGCTCAACCAGGTGCTGCAGGCGGCCGAGGGCAATGCTGCGGATGGTGCCGTCTACCCTCAGATCATCAACATCGCCTTCCAGATGGCGTTTGCCATGATCACCGCCGCTATCGTTACGGGCAGTCTGGCAGGCCGCGTTAAGTTTGGTGCCATGACGGCCTTCCTGGGCATTTGGCTGCTCGTGGTCTATGCGCCGCTCGCCCACATGGTTTGGGGCGGCGATGGTTCCTTTATCGGCGACATCATCGGCGCGCTCGACTTTGCCGGCGGCGACGTGGTACACATTTCGTCCGGTCTCACGGGCCTGATTCTCTGCTTAATGCTCGGCCGTCGTCGCGGCTTTGGCATGGTGAGCTACCGTCCGCATAACGTGCCGTTTGTGGCGCTGGGCGCCGGTCTACTTTGGTTTGGTTGGTTTGGCTTTAACGGCGGCAGCGAGTTTAAGGCCGACGCCGTGGCGGCACTCGCCATCCTCAACACCGTGACGGCCAGCGCGGCGGGCATGGTCTCGTGGCTTGTCGTCGAGCGCGTGCACACCGGTCGTCCCACGCTGGTGGGTGCCAGCACCGGTTTGGTTGCGGGCCTTGTGGTGGTTACGCCGGGTGCGGGCTTTGTCGAGCCGTGGGCGGCACTGGTCATGGGCCTGATCGTATCGCCCGTCTGCTATCTGGCCATCAGCCATCTTAAGACCAAGTTCGGCTACGACGATGCGCTCGACGCGTTCGGTTGCCACGGTATCGGCGGCATCTTGGGCGGTATGCTCACGGGCCTTTTCTGCGTGCCGGAGCTCTCGTGGACCGGTAAGGGCGGCCTGTTCTACATGGGCGACGTGTCGCTGCTTGTCTCGCAGGTTCTGGGCATTGTGGTGACGGTCGTTATTGTGCTGGTGCTCGATTTGTTGATCGCCGCGGTGGTCAAGGCGCTGTTCCACGGTAGCCTGCGCGTGGACGAGGCTGACGAGGCGCTGGGCCTGGATGCGAGTCAGCACGGCGAGAGCGCATATCCTTCTTTCTCCGGACTCGATTAGCAGCTTCCCCAAGCACCGCACCTTGCCGTTCAATCGTCGCTCACGTACTTAAGTACGCTTCGCTCCTCTTTCACGGCAATCTGCGGCACTTGGTAAACCTGCTAAGACCAGTCAGTTGAACTTATTGATCTCTGAGGTTGGTTTGCGGCACCTGGAAAACCCGTGCCATGTGAAGGACAATTCATTTCTTTTATTGAAGAGAGGAATTCACTATGAAGAAAATTACGGCTATCGTGCGCCAGGAGAAGCTTGAGGTTCTCAAAGATGCGCTGTTTGCTGCTGATGTTCGCGGCATGACTATCAACCAGGTGCAGGGCTGCGGCGCGCAGCATGGCTGGAAGGAATACGTGCGCGGCAACGAGTTGCTTGTCAACACGATCCCTAAGGTGCAGTTCACCCTTATCTGCGCCGATGAGCACGTCGATGGCATTGTCGACATCATCTGCAACGCCGCCCGCACCGGTGCCGTTGGAGACGGCAAGATTTGGGTCGAGCCGGTCGAAGAAGTCATCCGCATTCGCACCGGCGAACACGGCCCGGCCGCGGTGTAGAATCGACCGTCTGCCATCCGCAACGTTAAAATGCTGCAATGAGGCACAAGACTTGCGTTGCGGATGGGCGGATTATGGGTCGCAATAAATATCCCGAGGAGACGGTCGCGAAGATTCTCGACGCGGCACTGGAGCTATTCTGCGCACAGGGTTATGAGGGGACGAGTATTCAAGATATCGTTGACCGTCTCGACGGCATGACCAAGGGCGCTGTCTATCATCACTTCAAGAGCAAAGAAGAGATTTTCAACGCCGCGTTTGATCGGGCGATGACTCCGATTGTTGAGCACCGCCGCTCGATGCTTGGCGTCGGTAATATGACCGGAGCCCAAAAGCTCAAGCGACTGTACGCTCCCGAGTCCGTTGTTCCACAAATTGAGCTATGGGCACGTATGCGTCCTGCAGCAGATCCGGTAAAAAGCTCGCGCCTACTGGCGATGCAGTACCAGGGCTCATTTGACGAGTCGGCCGATGGCTGTCTCTTGCCAGTGATCGAGGAGGGCATCGCCGACGGCTCCATTGCGTGCGAATGCCCGCGCGAAGCGGCGGAGGCCGTATCGTTGTTGGCGAATCTTTGGCTGCTGCCATTGTTCCGTCCGCTCGAGCCCAAGGAGCGAATGCTCGCTCGCGCACAATGTTTGGCGCAGATGGCTGCCGCGGTGGGGCTCGATTTGGGTAATGAAGTGCTTCAGACAACGGCGCAGATTTGGGGCGTATGGGACCGCGCCGGGTGGTAATATAGATACCAACGGTATGTAATTGATTTGTGAGGGTAGCCACGGCTGCCCTTTTCAAGTCATTAAATACATACTAGTGGTATGTATAGGGGGTGGGCTTATGGCTGGGCTGAGAGACGTCGGTGTCTCGTTGAAATCAAAAACAGTGCGGTCAATCAGGCTCGCGGAACTTCTGGTTGCGCAGCTGTGCACGTATTCGATGCTGTCGGCGCTGTGCTTTGCGTATCCACTTTACTTGTTCGATCGCAGTGGATCGTCAACGTTATATGGCGTCGTCGCGGCGATAGCGTTCATACCCGGCGTACTTGCAACTCCGGTTGGCGGAATCTTGGCGGATAGGGGAAGACATCGCGAGGTCCTCGTGTCCCTCGGCATTGCTCTGATGACTGCATCACTGCTGTCTATCCCCATGAAGCACTCATTGCCTCTTGCGGTCGTCGTAGTAGCGATACTTTGTGTTCAATATGGTTCTCAATCGCTGCTGAAGCCAATGCTCCAAATTGAGACGGTGCGCATGGCGGGTGAAGAGAAGGTTGAGCGGGCCACTGCATTGGTTTCGCAGATGACCATGGTGAGCAATATCTTGGGCCCTGTGGTCGGGACGGCAGTCTATGGGTACTTTGGCATCGATGCTCTTTGCACAACCGCGTCGGTGGCGTTTGCGATTTCAGCTCTGTTGTTTGGTGGCGTACTCAAGCAAAATGCCTCATTTGAAACGATGGGAGACGGCGCGACTCGTACGACATGCCGAAACGATTTTCGGGAGTCGATTCGGTATCTGTTGCAAAATGCATTATTGGTCGCTGTGATTTTGCTTGCGGCAGTTTTGAACCTTGCGTTGGTTGGGCTAATGATTGGCGCTCCCATTATTGTTACAAAGCATCTCGGCATGCAATCGTCCTGCGTTGGGATAGTTGAGGTGGCTATGGGCTTGGGTGGTCTTGCCGGCAGTGGCTTGGTCGGCATTTGGCCGCATCGTTTTTCTTTCAATGGCATATGTCGATATGTTGCGATGATCTGTTTTGGAGTCGCACCGATCATTGTCACGCTACTGTTCGGCGCAGATGCATGCATGCTCACCGTGTTTGTGGTTGGTTCGGCATGGGTCATGGTGTGGGCGAGCATTGCGTCGGTTGAAATCATCGCGTTTGTTCAGCGGGCAGCGCCGACTGAGCTCTGCGGAAAAGTGCTTTCGGTCGTTTACATGGTCCTTTCCTGCGCAATACCTATCGGCCAATTGACGTACGGGGTTGCATATGATCGATGGACACCGGCGATTGTATTCGCAGCCATGTTGGCGGTGCTGACGTTGACGACGGCTCTGTTTTATCGGCTGAAAAATCGATTGCGGCGATTGTCTTAACGCGCTGGGGCACCGTGAATTTGTGAAGGCGGTGGTACGCCGCGCCGGGACGGCATTGTTTGGACATGCCTCTCCTTCGTCTACAATATCGGGCAGACGAAGGAGAGGCATGTCCATGATCAAGATGTTCGCGAGTGACTTAGACGGAACGCTGCTGAACGCCCTGCACGAGGCGGATGGGACCATCCGCCGCGCCATTCGCGAGCTGGCTGTGGCTGGCCTGCACGTGGTTCCCGCGACTGGACGCTCGACGTTGCCGATCGGCGAGCATGGCTTTACGGGCTTGGCGCTTGACGCCTGCTGCTCCAATGGATCCATCGTGCGCGACAGCCATGGCGAGGTGCTCAAGACTTGGACCATCGATCCGCAGGTCACTGAGGAGCTACTCAAGGAGTTTCCGGATATCTGTTTTGATTGTTCTACGCCCGATGGCATGTTTTCGAGTGGATCGTTCGAGATGCATCAGGCGGGCTTTAAAAAGGACAGCCCCATCAAGCGTATCGTGATGCGTGGCATGCGTGCACGTGGCGGCTATCACGAGGAACAGTATTTCGACCAGTCGATCGGCGACATCTTGCGCCACGATGTGTGCAAGATCAATTGTCGCGTGACCTCGCCCGAGCTGGAGCGCGACCTTAAGGCATATTTGGCCGAGCGATCGAACCGCGTGGTCAACGCGCCGTTCGACCCAGTGATGTTCGAGATCACGGACGTGGCGTGCAACAAGGGCGAGAGCGTGGCCTGGCTAGCGGGCTACTACGGTATTGCCGAGGACGAGGTCGCGGTCTACGGCGACGGCGGCAACGATATCGCCATGCTCAAGCGTTTCCGCCACAGCTACGCGACCAAAAACGCTAGCGATGCAGCCAAGGCCGCCGCGAGCGCGACCATCGGCAGCTGCATGGTCCACGCCGTCCCCAAACACATGCTCGCCACCATGCGCAAGCAGAACTCTCACACTGTCATCGAATAATGCGACAAAGGGACTGTCCCTTTGTCACATTCTGGAGTTCTCAATAAGCCAGTGCTCGTAGGCGTTTTGCATGACCTCGGTCTTGTCGGCTTTTTTGCGACAGCTCTTCTGCTCTTCAATCGCAAGCTTGTGGACATCGCTTTGCTCAAAAGCGCTGGTATCCCAGGCGCCGCGCTCAATGCGATTCCATACAGCATCGATGAGCTGTTCGAGCTCGGTAATGTCATCGGCACTGGCGGTTGTCGAGAACGGCGGACGCAGCTCATTCGTTGCCTTGTCGGGCTCGACATAGTAATCGCCCATGGAAGTGACGGTGTAGCCATTAAACTCTGTCGACGTCTCGACCAGCAGTTTGTAGAACTTGAGCTGACGATGGTAGCCCGCGGGCACTTCTGTGCCAAAGCCGGTCTTGTAGTCGACAATCTGCACCGTTTTAGCTGCATCGTCAACGAGGAGCAGATCAAGAAAACCGAAGAGCGGGGTTCCATCGGCGGTTAGACACTGCATGTTCGCTTCCGTGATGCAACGGTAGCCGCGCACGTGCTCGACAAGCCAAGGGACGAATGCACGACAAATGCGTTCGAAGCGCTCCGAATAGCGATGGACGTCCTCGGGGGCAAAATCGAGCCACGAAATCTGCTGGCGGTATTCGGTCTCAATCGTTTCAATCGCCGCCTCGCCATCGGTTGCCATTCGATTAACGATTTCCTCGAACATCGCGTGAACGAGGGTGCCGAATTCGGTTTGGATCGTGGGCGCCGTGGGCAGGCGCACAATCTGCTTCTCGGGGAAGTGCTGGCTATTTGCGCATCCAGGCTCGTACGTCACAAAGTTGTTGAGCGCTGTGGCAGAGAGAAACTTCACGTCGGTGTGAGGCTCCAGAAGCGCGCGGAGCTCGGGCGTATCGAACACGTAGTTGTCGCGCCACTCGGTTTCGATTGCAACGCTGAGCTGGTCTGCTTCAACAGAAACCTCGCAAGAGTCGATAAGCCCCGTGAGCTCCTGCAGTGCTGACCCGCCGGCGCGGTGCAGCTCGAGGTGTCGTTTAGCGCGCGTGATGGCGACAAACAGTAGACGGCGCGCGTCGTCATCATCCTTTTCATCGCGAATAAGCAGGTTGGACGGGTACAAGCTCATGCCGCCGGCGCCTTTGTGCCAAGTGGAGTCGTCAGCATCGAGCAGGTAGACGCAGTCGAACTCCAGGCCCTTAGAGCTATGGGCGCTGGTAAGGCGAACAGCTCCCGGCGTGCCGAGGTCGATCGATGCGTCGATACTCACGCCAAACTTTTGAGCGGCATCGAGCTTGTCGACAATATCGGGCAGGCGAAGCGTGCGTCCCATGCGGCGCGCGTCTCCCATCTCCCCCTCAGCAAAGGCAAGCAAGGCGCGGATGCCGGCATTGAATTCGGCGGCGCCCAGCGGATCTTGATCTTTGCGATTCCGGTAATAGTCAAGGCTGCGTTCGACAATCTTAAAGAGCGGCGCTCTGACCGGGGAGGCGCCGGCTTCGGCCGCCCACTGCATAAGGTCGTCGTGCAGCTCTTTAACGCGGGCGCTATTGCTCTCGCGCATGGCGGCCATCCAGTCGCCGCGATGCTCGCGCTTGGCGCTGAGCGCAAACGTCACGGACGATGGATGGTCGCCGCCCAGCTCGGCGGCACAGACAATCTGCGGAAGATGGCTGCTGGCGAGCTCCTGCTGCCCGCGAGCAAGCGCGGTAACGCAGCGCAACAGTGCCAACGTCGTCTGCATGCGCTCGGAGGCAAAGAGATTCTGTCGTTCGCGATAGGAAAACGGCACGTTCTCCTTAACGAGGAAGGGGATGAGAGAGCGCAGGGCGGCATGCTTGGCAGAGATGACTGCAATTCCTTCATCGGGATCCTCGCAGTCATTGAGGTAGCCAGCATCAATCCTCTGTTTAATGCTCGCGGCGACGGCGGCGTATTCCTCGGCTTTGCCTGTGTAGACGTTCTCGCTAAAGCCGACTTGATCACCTTGGGACCTAAACGCCACGATCGATTTGTTCGAGCTGGCGTCGAGGCGATATTCAATTTGTCGTGCGATAGCTTGACCAAGCTCAACGATGGCGGGCGTGGAGCGATAGTTGGTCTTGAGCACGATGCTCCGGGGCGAAAACTCGGCCGCAAACTGGTTGGCACATTCGATCGTGGCACCCTGAAAACGCATGATGGCCTGATCGTCATCGCCGACGGCCATGATGTTGGGCGCATCAACGCCGTCACAGAGCAGCTCGATGATGCGCATCTGGGCACCATTGGTGTCCTGGAACTCGTCAACTTGGATATAGGTATAGGTGTCTTGGAGCACTTGGCGCAACGCGTCATTGTGTTCGACGGCGTCAACAAAATCGCCGATCATGTCGTCGTAATCGTAGAGATGGTGCTGGTCGAGCTCGCTCTGGTAGCGATGCGCAACGTCGCAAGCAGCCTTAAGTCGCTCGCTCTGCTCGGCAATCTTGAACGTGCGCCCCTGAGAGTTGCTGCCTCCAAAGAAGGCGTCACGCACCTTGGTGTATCCCGAGGACTTGCCCTTCTCGTCGATGAGCTCGGTGCGGCGAACGGTATCGCGCAGCTCAAGGATATAGGGCACGTACGTGCCGGCAGGGCAGTCGATTGGGCGGGTGAGCGATGTGGGTGCCATGCCGCAGACGCGCTCGACCTCTTCCTCAAAGCGTTCGGCCAACGCAGCGCTTGCTCTTCCGCAGACAAGTGTAAGCAGATCGGAATGCTCGGTGAGCCAGGCTGCGGCATCGATATTCTGCTGCGCGATGGCGCCCAGCACGTCATAATTCACACCGCTGCGCTTGGTCTTGGAGACAAAGCCGATCATCTTGCCGATGTTTTGTGCGGGTATATCGGGCGACCCTCCGCCCAATGGCGATCCAAGGGGAAGCGATTTGAGCAGGCGGTCGAAGATCTCCTGTTGGTGCAAGCTAGTGACGAGCGTGTCGGTCGAGGGGCGCACGAAGTACTCGGGATGGCGCGACCTGATGCTGCTGGCAAATCCGTGGAATGTGCTGACCTCGATGCCGTAGGCGTCGCGGCCGATTAGCTCAATCAGGCGCTTGCGCATGGCCTCGGCGCCCGCCTCGGTGTAGGTGAGGCAGAGGATGTTGCGCGGGGCGGCATCGCGCTTGGCGAGGATGTTCGCTGCGCGCAGGCTTAACAGTTGCGTTTTACCAGTGCCGGGGCCAGCGATGACAAGCAGCGGGCCATCCAGATAATCGACCGCCTCGCGCTGTTCGGGGTTTAGTCGGTCGAGTGACGCGATGAGTTCGGAGGTCATATTCATGTCAACATCACCTGTCTTCCTGGTAAAGCGCTCGTGTCTCATCAAGGTACTTGAGATACGTATCGATGGCGCTTTGGGGCTGAACGATCTTAACAAATGTGCTGAGCTGCAGTAGCCAGCCAAAGAACTGCGGCGACAGCGGTGCTTTGACAGTTGCTAACAGGCGTCCGTCCTGGTTCTCAAAGACAACGGCGTCTAGTCCGAACTTGTCGATGAGCGGGTTCATCGCGCGGTCGTTGAGTTCCAGCACCACGGTGGTCTTGTCGGCCGCATAGACGCCAAACGATGGCGAAACGTGATCTTCGAGCACATAGCCTGCGATACGCGAGTCTTTGGTCGCGGGCTCCTCGGACACCGCAACGTCGAGCATGCGATCGACGCGGTAGGGCGTGAACGGTTGATGGTCCGAGCCAGCATTGGCCCATTTATCCCTAAACCCAATCATGTAATAGAGTTCGTCGGAGTAGATAAGGCGCACGGGCGTAAGCTCGTAGGTCTTTCCGTCATGGTTGAAGGCCTTTTGCTTAGCGGCGTCGTAGTGGAAGTAACGAAACCGAATCTTGCGCTTTTCGCGCATAGCCTGCTGAATCAAGTCGATGTTGAGCAGCGCATCGGAGTTTTGCATCTTCACGCGCGAAGGCACGTCAACGCGCTTGTGCATCAGCTCGCGTTCGTCCAGGCTGGCGAGGCTCTGCAGCTTGCAGATGAGATGGTCGGTCAGCTCGTCGGTCAAAAACGGCGAACTCTGCACGGCGTCAACAAGCATGATGAGTTCTTGCAGGTCGAGCGGGCGCGAGGCCAACGCCCATTCCTTGCCGCCGCGCTGGTCGATGGTGAGCCCAAAGTCGCGAAGCGTTTGCAAGTCGCGATAGATGGCCTTTCGTTCGGCCTCGAGATCATGATAGGCGAGCTCCTCGATGATCTGCTGCGTTGTGAGCCCGTGCGTGCCGTCGGTCTTTTCCATCAAGGTTTTAAGCAGGAACAGAAGCCTGAGCTTTTGATTTGGTCTGTTCGCCACGTTGTCTCCTTTCACCGGCAGGGTATCAGCCGGAGATGCAAAACAAGACCCGTTATTGGGACTCATTGTAGCCCGCGCGACCGTAGTATTCGCAGCAATAAGAGCCCGAATAGGGCGAAAGGTGGTTAAACGGAAATCGGCGGTTTGGCTGGCGTGACATGCACTCTGTTGGCTTGGGGCTGGTTCCGGTTTACAAGGATCAAAACAGGAGAAATGCGATGGCAGACATCAAAGTCTTTGCCGAGAATCTTGAGGATTCAACCAAGGAGCAGATCGAGGAGATTTCCAGCTGCCCGGCGTTTGAAGGCGCCAAGATCCGCATCATGCCCGATGCCCATAAGGGCAAGGGCTGCGTGATTGGCTTTACGGCAAACTTGGGCGACAAAGTGATTCCCAGCCTGGTGGGGGTCGACATCGGATGCGGGATGTGTTGTGTGCCGCTTGCGGAGACCATTGCGCGCGACGACCTCGTTCAGTTCAATCGCGATGTGAAGCGCGCGGTGCCCACGGGCTTTAGCCTTCATCGCGATCCTGCCTGCGTACTCGCGGACTTTGACATGGAGTCGCGTGATTGGCTGCAGGATAAACGCAAGGTTGAGCGCTCCATGGGCACGCTGGGCGGCGGCAACCACTTCATTGAACTCGACGAGGACGAGGATGGATGCCAATATCTGGTCGTGCACACCGGCTCGCGCAACATGGGCAAGCAGACGGCGGAGCACCATCAGGCGCTGGCGCAGAAGACGTGCACGGCAGATATCCCCGACGAGCTTAAGTATCTCGTGGGAGATCTTTCTGCCGAGTATCTCGTCGATATGCATAACTGCCAACGCTTCTCGAATCAGAATCGCAAGGCGATTGTCGCACAGATTGTTGAGTGTACGGGAATTCGACTCGACGGAGACGGCTTTACCACCATGCACAACTACATCTCGGAAGGCGGCATGATTCGCAAGGGCGCCATTAGCGCTCATGCGGGAGAGACGGTGCTGATTCCGTTTAATATGCGCGACGGTGCCGTTATTGCACGCGGCAAGGGAAACGAGGACTGGAACTGCTCGGCGCCGCATGGGACGGGTCGTGCGATGAGCCGCACCAAAGCGTTCCAAACGCTCGATACCAGGTCGTTCGTTAACGAGATGCGCGATGCCGGCATCTACTGTCCGAGTGCATGCGAGACGACGCTCGATGAGTCGCCCGAAGCGTATAAGCCTGCGGATGATGTACTGAGGCTCATGGACCCGACGGTCGATGTTATTCGCCGACTCAAGCCGATTTGGAATTTTAAGGCTACTGGTAAGCGCGGTAGGCGTTAGGAGGGTTGCGATGGCGCTAAAGATGGACTCCAGGGAGGACCGAATTGGCCGTACTGTGAGTATAGGCGAGATGATGGGCTTTTCGGGTGTGATGCCGCCATCCGCGAATCGGTGCGGCGGGAATCGTGGAGAGCGTGATGACGAGGGCTTTGACCTCAGCGGGTTTCACAATCGGCTGGTTTCCGGGCTCGATCGCGGTATGGAGACGTCGGTGCTTGAAGCCCCGCGAGTGTTGAAAACCGGTATGTCGGTTGATGATGCGCTAGGCGGCGGCGTTGGGCTGGGCAAGCTCAGCGTGATCAGCGGCGCGCATGAAGATGTCTCGAACGTGCTGGTGTATGCGGCCTTGCGCCTGAGTGAGCAATGCGCTGTACTCTACATGCCGATTCGGGAGCGTGAAGAGGGTGCGATTGCTCGGCTTATTCGTGCTGAGATGGGCGACAAAGGACCGGAAGATCCTGAGGAGCAACAGGTTGAGACAATCCGCGCAACGATGCGACTTAAGCAGCGCAACCTGGGCATCTTTGTCGAAGACAACATGACCATGGACCTTGTAACGAGTTGGTTGCTCGGCGACCAAACGTGGAACAGAGCAGTACTAGAGGACATTGTGGTCGTAATCGATGGACTCGAGATGCTCGATGACAACCGCCCGGCAAATGCTGTCCTGCGCGATTTACGCAACATGCTTAGCCCAACATCTGCCATCCTGGCAGGTTGCTTTGCAGCAGAGGGCCGAGACAACGATGCGGCATTCGCCGAGACCCACTGCAACGTGGACGTCCTGGTGAGGATGATTCACGGCGGCGAAACTCCCGCCTACGTGCGAGTTTTCTGCTGATGCCATAACCAATAAAAGCGCCCGGCCCGCGGGGCAATTGCGCCGCGGGCCGGGCTTTAAATTGGAGGTTGGCTTGAAGTTGGCGGCCAAGAGCCAGTTGATTCGAAGATTAAACGCGCCTTAATCGTTGGAGGTTGGAGAGATGCGGGATTGATCGGCGTTTCCGAGCATTTGGGCGAACCTTGCGTGCATTACCCTGCGCTTGTTGTCCTCGGAGGTTTCGGTGTGGCGTTTCAAGTCGCGACAAAAGTCGGAAAAATGACACTCATCTTCATATAAGGTGGCGTGTTTACTGAAGAAGTTATAAATATCTTTGTACGTAATGAGCGCATACTCCCACTCTGTGTTGCGTTCCGGGTCTATTCCTTTCAAATCGGAGGGTTTAATGCTGCTGTAGTTTGGCGCAAATAAATACAGAGCTAGTTTCTGGCCCTCTCTACATTTTGTCTCTGCATGTTCGTAGTATTTTTCGAGCTGGTTGGTTTCTCCATCCTCGCCTCGCTTAATTCCGTTGATTCCGGAGCGAATTTTGTTCTCGATGACTATGACATGCGTTTCTGTTTCAATCCATAAATCGATATTGTTCTCGGACTCTCTTACGAGAGAAGTGATGCTGCCTACATTTGGTAGCCCTAAAACCTCTTTAGCAAACTCCCGAAAGCCTTCGTCGCTGTAATTAAAGTAATAGGCAAACAAATTGGAAAAGACTAGCTCATCGTATTGCTTCTTTGCGATTTCTAGGAAAGTTGGCGTTTGATGCTCGGCGAGTATTTCACTTTTCTGCAGTTTCTCGGCAGCGAAGGCGGTTTCACTCGCTTCTTTCCATAGACTCTCGTCATCAATCAGATCTCTTAATATCCTGTAGCCCTCTTTGCGTTTCGCTTCTGAAAAGTACGTTCTCTGAGACTGGTTGAGAATCTTGGCATCGCCTACGTATACTTCAATGCACTCGTCATCTTTGAGGACGTCCTCCTTTCCAGTTGCAATAAATATGCGTTTCCCCGATGCCGGCAGCAAAAACTCATCGACACGACATGCAAGATTTAGTCCGGCTTCCTTGTCGTTTTCGCCTCGGTGCGTGTTATCGCCGAAAAGAGCTGAGAGTGGTTTTCCATTAAACGTTATTGTCGATACTTCATTTTCATCCACGCTAGCAAGAGAACGTGCGAGTGCATCGACCTCAACTTTCTGTTCGCCGTCTTTATGCGCGAGAATTATTGCCGTTGATTTCAAGTCGTGGCTTTTCGCAATGGTTCCCTTGCTGGGTATGTATAGGTATCTATTGCCGTTGTCGTCAGGGAAGAAGTTGATAATCTCGTGGCCGATATTTTTCCCTTCATCTAAATAAGTGCCTGAGAACAATACGCTAATTAAAATGTCTTTTGGCTCGTTGTTGTTCATTGTCGACCTCCAGTTAACATTCGATCCAATCATTTCGTTGTAGATGCGGGGGACTTACAGATTGCGAGAAGGGTTTCTTCGTCGTTTCGCATGGCCAGCATTTTTGAGCGATTGCAGTGCAGGTATCAATCCAGGTGAACTTGGTTTGGCATCCATTTTGCTCCTGTCTTTAGCGGCCGCTTTAACAACAAATACTAGAACGTGGGCTTTGTGCAATTGTTGAGCAACAAAGGTGTGCGGACAATCTAGATGGATGAGCGGTGGGATGGTCAAATGTCATCGTCAAGATCGCTATTCGGAAAAGTCTGCGTTGCCGCCGCGTCGACGTTCATCTCGAGTTGATCCGCCGCATCTGCTGATCATTCCCTCGAGTGTCGATATGCATCCAGCTTCCGTTATCGAGCACGATGCCGATATATATCCAGCCAACCGGGTTCTTTCTCTTTGTTGTCGGCGCACTCTTCTAACAGGTCTTCTATCCGGTCCAACTCGATCGCTTGCAAGGCGGCGTATTCTTCTGGCAAAGGTTGTGTTGCTTTTCTCGCCCTGAACACGGGCGACAACATCAGGTTCGTATGTGCCCATCCAGCAAAGCAACTGCCGTAGGGGATAGAGCCACATCTGATCTGCCCATCACCAGCGGGATACAGGCAGTCCAGTTTCGAGTTTGCTACCAGGCAATAACAAGGTCCCGGCGCCCATGGCCGGCAGTCGATCTCAAGAATATCGCCCTTTCTGTACGGCGTGGGCAGGTCGACATATGCCCCCTTGAACCACGGGCCAAAGATTCCACCCACAATGCAGTCGAGCACCTCACCACATTCGCCCTCTTCTTCCCTGCAGATGTACTGGATTTCACCGGAGGCGTTTGCGTAGTAAGTGAAGTCTGGCTGTAGAAAGCCGTCGTATGGATATGAACAGCTCGGGTCGTTGGCAAGGTTGAACAGCTCGATCATCCAGTATGAGGACGATAAGTCTGTCATTTCGCTCCACTTGTCTGTGTATGCCTTCATTGCCGCCAGAGCGTCCGCCCACGATGCCACGGGGAAGGGGCCATGCGTGATCGCAGATCCAACTTCGCTGTCGATAAGGCTAATTTCGCTGACAAGCAGCATTTTCCTGTTTCCGTCGACGGCCTTTAGCGCGTCTAGACAGTCATCGATGTAGTCGATGCAAATCTGCCGATAGTGCCAGTAAGGGGTGTCGTCTGACGAGTTGCACCCGCCAGCAACCAGTCTGCCGAGTAGCTCTCGTTTGCGGGTAATTTCAACCGGTGCTCCGCCGACAATCTGCATGTAATGGTCGCCGCTCAGGAGCTGCGGATTATGCAGCAAATGCTCTCGCAACTCCGGAGATTCGATCAGGTTGATTATTTCTTCGTACACGATAGTCTCCGAGTTGTTGATGCGACTTCTTGTGGATTCGGACATGGCGGCCTTTATTCAAATAGCTGCGGATACTTATCCTTAAGCGGTGCCTGATCCAGACGTAGTTCTTCCAGGTTGCGCTTTGCCTTGGACTCCATCCTTATGGTGTCGATAAACGCGATGAGTGAGTCGACATACAGGTCGCCGCGCAGGTAGGCCTGGGCTGCGATTAAAATTCGCCGCTCGTCTTCGAGTGGTTTGCGATAGTACTCAAGATTCAGGTAAAGCGGGTCTGGCTCGCCGATGTAGAGGGGAAACGTCTCGTTGTAGGTAATCGAGCAACCAGTGGCACGCATGTTACTGATATCCCCTGCATGGCGATAGTGCTCGAGGCGCTGCTGCGCATGATCAAGCCATTCGTCAGAACGGTCTGCCTGCCGAAGCTCTGCCTCAAGCTTTGTCCGGTCCCACGTGGGCAGATCGAACAACATGAACGGCTCACGGGCACTGCCTTGCGGCGTCCAGACGATATCGCCGGTGTGGAACGGCGTGGGGATATCGACCCAGATGAACTCGAATGCGATCTCCCAATCGTTCTCAACGGGGCCGGCCGAAGGGCAATAGACGGAAAGGGCCTCGCCTTTGCCGTTCACCATGAGCCAATCTTCCCGGTGATGTTCTTCGTCGGCATCGAGCGGGCACCGGGTGATGCGTACGCGTGCCTCTGGACGGCTCGCCAGTTCATCATCACCGCGCAACGCCTCGGCACATTTCTCATAACAGCTGAATGGCGCACCGAAGGCCCCACAAAGTTGCCCGTCGGGCACAATCTCCTCTTCATACTGATAAACGTAGCCCGTTCCACTCGTAAACGCACCGACGCACCGCTTGTTGTAATCGATTGTCCAGCGCAAAAAAGCATGGAAATCGGGGATGGCCGGCCTTCCAAGACCGGCAAGGGTTGCATCCAGCGAACAATTGGGCATTGTGTGTACGATCTCCTGCCAGGCTTCGCACTTCTGCTCGAGCGAGGCGGTTTTCGAAAACCAAACCAGATAGGCGGCTTCGACGGTGTCGGGCCGGAAATCGATGCTGCGCAGATGCTCCCGAATGTCCCGGGAGTCGACAAAATCTAAGATGTCCATGGTTAGCTCCTCTTTGTTTCGAATTGTGCCGGCGGGGCTAGCGTGTCATCGAACAGCTCCGGATAGCGGGTCTTGAGCCCGCCGTCTTCCCCTTCAAACCGCTCGGCTTTTTTCTTGACCAGCGCCTGCAGCTCGCGAAGACTTGATAGCGCAATAAGTGAGTCAAGACCCAGATTGCCGTCGAGATATGCCCGCACGCCGTACAGAATTCTCGCCTCCGGTTTGAGCGGGGTACGGCAGTATTCCATATCGAGAAGAAAACAACTCGGCTCTCCGATATAGACGGGGTACTCCAGGGGATATTCAATCTGACAGCCGTAGGCGTACATGTCGCTCGTATCGCCATTTTGCCGATGGTGCCTGAGCAGGTCATCGGCCTTTTTTGCAGCGCACTCCCTGTAGGTGGAAGGCGGCAGCTCATCCATGACCCGCTTCGTGGTCCATGTCTGCATATTGAGAAGCAGCATGGGATCGCCAGGGTCGCCATGACGACAAATGATGTCACCGGCGTGGAATGGCGTCGGGATGTCAAACCACATCAGCTCAAAGGCAAAAGTGGGGTCTTCGCCCTCGCGTTCCATGTCGATGCAGCTCAGCTGGCAGTCCATGATTTCGCCTTTTGCGTTGAGCAAGAGTTTGTCGGCGGCATAGTGGCCATCGTCCGGATCGATCGGGCGGCGTGTTACTTCAATCGAGGTAGGATTCTCCTCCTCAAGCTCATTCCAGATTGCCTCGAAACATTTTTCGTAGCTGGTGTAGGGGCCATAATTGCATCCGCTCTCATGGGGACTTCCCGTCTTGTCCTCAAAGAAATACATGTGCTTGCCAGGCTGTTTGAACTGGGCGATTTTCTTGCGCTCCCATCTGATGACGTCGCGAAGAAAGACATGGAAGTTGGGGATATTGAACGTGCCGTATCGCCTGTTCATCGCACAATTGGGCATGTTTTCGAGAATCTTTTGCCAGGCCTCGATCTTCTGTTGCAGCGTCTTCTCGTTCGAATGGTCGACGATGAACGCTGCCTCGGGCGTGGTGGGCTCGTAGCCGATGTCCTTTAAGTGTTCCTTGATGTCGGGTGAGTCGAGAAACTCGAGAATGTCCGAACGTATGGCGTTGACGCCGGCTCCGGCCGATGTGCGGTATGGCTGCAGGCAGTCGTGTACGACCGATCCGTCCGACCATTGTTTGCCGTAGCTGGGGTCATCGTGCAGCTTTTTCGAGAGTTCGAGCATAAAGGAGCAATCATCGGGCAAGTCGCCGATATAACGTTCGGCGGTGTAGAGCGCAGAGGGCGTGAAGTCGTCGAGGAAGCCGTCCGTGAAATCCCTCAAGCGGAGATTGCCTTCCTCAACGCCGTAGATTTTGCTCGGATAGGCGCACCAAACCTGGCCTTTGAACGAACTATCGTAGTCGTCTTCGAGCACGATGGCGAAACGGGGACCGTGGTCGAAGGGCCGACTATCGATCTTGATGATGTCGCCGGGGGACCAGGGAGTGTAAAAGACCTCACCATTGGCGCAGAAGTGCTTGCTATTGTTCCACGGCAAGTGATCGATGCTTTGATGCGGAGTCCGCTGATTCCGGCGGTCGCTCAAAAAGACCAAATCGCCAGCCATGGTCGCGGCGAATATCAACGAGGCTTGAGCGCGCGGGCGGTCGTGTAAGTCTTCGGCGGTATAGAGCTTAATCTGCCAGAATGATTCGGACCAATCTTCATCGGGGTCGTCATCGACGTATTGCTTCATAAGGGTTTGAGCGGCATCCCAAGAGGCAACGGGGAAGGGGCCATCAAAGGTGTCGTGCCCGCGCTCATCTTCACTGTAAAACATGCCGGAGACCAGCAAGATACTGCGGTCACGGTCAACGTTGTAAAGCATATCGAGTGCAGTGTCGAGTTGTTCGAGGCCGGAGTCGATCGCCTCGGCGTAATTCGATGAGACCTCTTTGCGAAGCTGCTCGAGCATGGTCCGTTTTTCGTCGAGCGTCTTGAGGGAGCCGCCGATGATTTTACAGAGGGAGCCATCTGCCATTCCCATGTGTTTGAACATATGAGCACGCAGCTCATCGTCCTTGATGCAACTGCAAACGAGCTCCCTGCCGGCATCGGTGATCACGGTATCTGCTTGGCTGTCCATGGCAACCTCCAATTCGATCGTTGCCGTTAGCATCCACCAGAGGTTGTGCTTTGTGGTCCCATTAACGGGTCTGATATGAATCTCGCGTCAAACATACTTTTGGAAACGCACTGGTACATGGGCGTGCGCGTATTGAAAGGATTGCCATTCAGAATATGATGCTTGCCCTTGTGACGAATAGTACGGCCGCCTTTCTAAGCTGAACACGAACAAACATTCGCATATCTAACTGCGGTTTGATAGAATCGGTATCGTTGGCGGCAGTTCCATGTGCCGGGCAGCGCCCTCCATTTGATGGGAGGTGATGCCCATGGCCGATTTGATTGATTTCGTGAGGCTCCTGACCGCATTGGTCTCGCTTCTCACGACGCTTATCGGACTTTCCGAGGCACTCAAGCAACGTTCGAAGCAACGAAAAAGGGGTCGTCGCCGCTAAGGCGTTGACCCCCTAAAACAAGCAACGGCGCTGCCCAGCTTTCCAGAACTTGGGCTGCCGTCGACACTATTCTACCCACGAATGACATTTTGGACAATCGGTAGTGGCGTTTCAAAAACTAAGCGCAACCGGTGCAACCTCCCTCTAAGAAGGGATCGGCCGTCGCATCGAACAGCTCCGGGTAGCGGTCCTTGAGCCAACCGTCTGCATCCTCGAAGCCGCGGGCCTTTTTCTCCGCTAGCGCTTGTAGCTCGTTTGCGCTGGCCATCGCGGCGAGTGAGTCAACCGCCAGGTCGCCTTTGACATATGCCCTGACGCCGTAAAGGATTCGCTCCTCTGACTTGAGCGGCTTGCGGTAATAGTCGATGTCCAAAAGAAAGCCCTCAGGCTCCCCAATGTAGAAGGGGAAATGCAAGGCGGATGAGACTTGGCAGCCGTAGGCGTACATGTCGCTGGCGTCGCCGTCATATCGGTGCCAGCGCAATAGCTTGTCGGCCTTTTGAACGAGGCGCTCTTTGTAGACGGAGGAGGCCAGCTCTTTGTCGGCTCGTTCGGATCCCCAAGTTTGCAGGTCAAACAGCACCATCGGCTCGTCGGGGCGTTGGAGGTTGCAGACGATGTCTCCGGCATGGAAAGGCGTCGGGATATCAAACCACATGTCCTCGAAATCGCTGGCGGTGCCCGCCTCGTCCCACTCGCTTTTGTTGCGGTAATCGCAAGACATTACTTCGCCGTTCGCATTGAGTAAGACCATGTCGTCGGCATAGTGGTCTTCGTCTGGGTCGATGGGACGACGAGTGATCCTGATGGCTTTGGGATCGTCACCGTCGAGCTCTTTCCAGATTGCATCGAAGCACTTTTGATAACTGCTGTACGGGCCGTAAAGACAGCCGCCCTGCCCGCGCCGGTCCCATGAGTAGTCATCAAAGAAATACAGGCTTTGACCGTCCGTCCTTTTAAAGTGTGCGAGCTTTCTTTGCTCCTGCCTGATGACATTGCGCAGAAAGGCATGGAAGTCCGGGATGTTGACCGTGTCATTTCTGCGGCTCATAGTGCAATTGGGCATATTGTCGATGATCTTTTGCCAGCCTTCGAGCTTTTGCTGTAGCGTCGCTTTATGCGAGCAATTGACGATGAAAGCCGCTACGGGCGTGGTGAGCTCGTAGTTGATTCGTTGAAGATGCTCCTTAATGCTGCGCGAGTCCAAAAACTCGAAGATGTCCGGATGAATATCCAGCTCGCTTTGGTTGGCGGGCTTGCGATACGGCTGAAGGCAGTCATGTCCGACGGAACCCTCGGACCATTGTTTGCCGTAGTCGGGGTTGTCGTGCAGCTTCTGCGAAAGCTCGAGCATAAAAGCGCAGTCGTCCGGCAGCTCGCCGGTGTAGCGCTCGGCGGTGTAGAGGGCGGAGGGGATGAAGGGGTCCAGGAGACTGTCGCCGTAGGTACCGGATGAAAGTGAACCCTCCTTAACGCCGAGATCTTTGCTAGGCCCTGCGCACCAGATTTGTCCCCGGAGCGTGTGCTCGTAGTCGTTTTCGAGCACAATGGCAAAGCGAGGCCCGTGATCGAAGGGGCGACCGTCGATTTTGAGGATGTCGCCTGGGACCCACGGCGTATAGATGGGTTCGTTGCTGTCGCAGAACCGCCTGCTATCGTTTCGCCAGGCGCTTTCGACATATGATTTGCGAGTGCGGTTATTGCGCAGATCGCGGAGGAATATGAGCTCGCCGTCCTTGGTGGCCGCAAACGACAGAGAGGGCTGCGCCGTTTGGTGCTCGTGCAGGTCTTCCGAGGTGTAGAGATTGATCTTCCAGTACGATTCGGACCAGTCGTCGTCAGGATACTCTTCGATGTAGCGCTTCATGAGCGTTTGTGCGGCGTCCCACGATGCGGTGGGGAAGGGGCCGTCAAGGGCGTCGGCGTCGCGCTCTTCCTCGTTGTAGATCATGACGTGCAGTAGGAGGATTCCGCGGTCGCGCTCGATGTTGTGGAGTATATCGAGTGCGCTGTTGAGCTGGGCGAGATGCGAATCGATATCTTCGACCAGCTCCGGCGAAACCTCCTTGCGGAGTTGCTCGAGCATGGTGCGCTTTTCATCAAGCGTCTTAAGAGAGTCGGCGATGATTGGCGCCGGCCAGTATAAGTATTTGCGCATGTGGTCGCGCAGCTCTTGGCTTTTGATGCAGCTGAGGACAAGGTCCTTGCCGGCATCGGTGACGCCATCGCATACCTGATTGTTCATGTCGGCCTCCTTATCGATCATTACCGGCATGATGCAACAGGTGTGGAGGCCGTCGGTCCCATTAACGGGACCAGGAGAGAATGGATGTGACAAAGGGACAGTCCCCTCGTCACATCCCAAATATTGCCTTTACGTGTTGATACACACGGTGTGCAATAATACTCGCACTGTGCAATAGCGCACAGGCTGAGTAACAAGGAGGACGCTTGTCCCAGCTCGAGAAATGCGATCGCCGGTCCCTTCGCTCGCAGCGTGCCCTTCGCCAGGCGCTTGCCAGCGAGCTTGCCGAAAGCGGCGACCTTTCGCGCATTAATGTCGCGTCGCTCACCGAGCGCGCTGGCCTTACGCGCCGCACGTTCTATTCGCATTACCGCGATATCCCCGACTTTATCAATCAAATCGAGGACGGCTTGCTGGCCGAGATCCGTGAGCGCATTGAGCTCATCACCGCAGCTCAGCTGCCCGATCTCTATCACAACATCGATGAGCTCGAGCCGGCGCCCGGTTCGGTTGATCTGCTGCGTTATCTTGCGGCCAACCGCGACTTAATCGGTGCGCTGCTGGGTCCGGGCGGCGACCAGGCCTTCATTAAAAGGATTATTGACACCGCGCGTGAGGCTGTGGTGCCGCGTGCGCAGACGGGCATTTTGGGCCTGGCGCTGGGCACGTTCTTTGACTACTACGTCACCTACGTCGTGAGTGCCGAGGTCGGCATGATTCAGCGCTGGTTTGAGCGTGGGCTCACCGAATCGCCCGAGGCCATGGCGCGCATTATGACGGTGCTCGCTTTTGTGCGTCCCGGCGACCTGTATGGCCAACCCATCGATATCAATGTGCCGGAATACGGCATGAAGTTATTGAACTTGCAGCTCGAGGACGCGGCCGACACCGCCGCAACCGTCGAGTCCAACAACTAAGAGGAGAGACAATGAGCAAACTCGTCGAGGGCATCAAGGATCGTATGGTCGCTGCCGCACGCGAGGCCGCGCCCGCCGTGGTGGACGCCGCGCAGAAGGCCGCGACCGCGGCTGCCGAGAAAGTTGCCGAGGCAGTTGCCGATGCCAAGAACGCGGCAGGGGAGACGTCCATCGCTAGCGAGCTCGCCACCGCCGCTGAGCCCGTGGTCGCCGCCCACGCCCCCGAAGGCGCGATCTTCAACCCCGAGGCCGCCCGCGGCAACCTGCACCTGGGCATCGACGTGGGCTCCACCACCGTTAAGCTCGCCGTGCTCAACGACGACAACCAGATCGTCTACGCCAAGTACCAGCGTCATCACACCGATGTCCGCGCTTGCGCCCGCGACCTGTTCGCGGGCGCTGCGACCGTGCTGCCGACGGCCCAAATGACCTGCGCCATTACCGGCTCAGGCGGCCTGCTGCTGTCCCAATGGCTCGACCTGGAGTTTGTTCAGGAGGTCATCGCCAGCAAGCGTGCCGTCGAGACCCTCATCCCGGCCACCGATGTTGCCATCGAGCTGGGCGGCGAGGACGCCAAGATCATCTACTTCGACAACGGCATCGAGCAGCGCATGAACGGCACCTGCGCCGGCGGCACGGGCGCCTTCATCGACCAGATGGCCACTCTGCTGCACACCGACGCCAGCGGCCTTAACGAACTCGCGGCCAACGCCACCACCATCTATCCCATCGCCAGCCGCTGCGGCGTTTTTGCCAAGACCGACGTGCAGCCGCTGCTCAACGAAGGCGCCCGTCCCGAGGACGTCGCCGCTTCCATCTTCCAAGCCGTCGTGACCCAGACCATCTCGGGCCTGGCGTGCGGCCGTCCCATCCGCGGCAACGTCGCCTTCCTGGGCGGCCCGCTGCAGTACCTCTCCGAGCTGCGCCACCGCTTCTACCTCACGCTCAACCTGGACGAGGAGCACCGCATTGTGCCCCAAAACGCTCACCTGTTTGTGGCGAGCGGCGCCGCCATGGCGCATGAGTCCAACAAGCTCAGCACGTTCCCGCAGCTCATCGAGGCTATCGATGCCTTGGGTGACACACAGGGTGCCGAGGTCGAGCGTCTGGATCCGCTCTTTGCCACCGACGAGGATTTTGCCGAGTTCAAGACTCGCCACGACACCGAGGTCGTCCCCAAGGGCAAGCTCGACGGCTACACCGGCCGCGTGTTCATCGGTATCGACGCCGGCTCCACCACCATGAAGGCCGCGCTCGTGGGCGAGGACGGCCAGCTGTTGCACACCTGGTACGGCAACAACAACGGTGACATCCTGGGCACGGCCAAGGTCATCATGGCCGATTTCTACAACCACATCCCCGCGGGCTGCACCATCGGCCACGTGACCACCACGGGCTACGGTGAGGCGCTGCTCATCGAGGCCCTCAAGGCCGATTCCGGCGAGATCGAGACCGTCGCGCACCTGCGCGGTGCCAAGGCGTTCCTGCCCGGCGTCGAGTTTATTCTGGACATTGGCGGCCAGGACATGAAGTGCCTGCGCGTCAAGGACGGCGTTATCGAGCACATCATGCTCAACGAGGCCTGCTCGTCGGGCTGCGGTAGCTTTATCGAGAGCTTCGCCGTTTCTATGAACATGGACGTGCGCGCGTTCGCCAATGCCGCCATCCATGCCAAGGCCCCCGTCGACCTGGGTAGCCGCTGCACGGTCTTTATGAACTCGCGCGTCAAGCAGGCGCAAAAGGAAGGCGCCACGGTGGGCGACATTGCGGCCGGCCTGTCCTATTCCGTCATCAAGAATGCCCTGTTCAAGGTCATTAAGCTGCGCGACCCCAAGGAGATCGGCAGCCAGGTGATCGTTCAGGGCGGCACCTTTATGTCCGATGCCACGTTGCGTGCGTTTGAGCAGCTCACCGGCGTGCATGCCGTGCGTCCCGACATCGCCGGCTGCATGGGCGCCTATGGTGCGGCCCTGCTCGCCCGCGATCGCGCCGGCGCCGACGGCACCTCGACCATTCTTTCTGCCGAGGGCATCGCGCACCTTACCGTGACGCAAAAGCATGTCCGCTGCGGCCGCTGCTCCAACAACTGCCAGCTTACCGTCAACGACTTTGGCGGCGGCAGGCGCTTCATTACCGGTAACCGCTGCGAGAAGGGTGCCGGCCACAAAAAGCAGAAGACCGAGGCTCCTAACCTCTTTAAAAAGAAAAACGAGCTGCTCTTTAACCGCGAGGTGCTGAGTCCCGACGAGGCCCCGCGCGGCACCGTCGGCATCCCGCGTGCACTCAACATGTACGAGAACTACCCCTTCTGGCATGCGTTCTTTACGCGCCTGGGCTTTAGCGTGCAGCTGTCCGACCAGTCGAGCAAGAAGACCTACCAGGCGGGCATCGAGTCCATGCCGTCCGAGAGCGTGTGCTATCCGGCCAAGATGAGCCACGGCCATGTGATGAACCTCATCGACCGTGACGTCGACTTTATCTGGATGCCGTGCGTGCGCTGGGAGCGCAAGGAGGATCCGACCGCCGGCAACTGCTATAACTGTCCCATCGTCATGAGCTACCCCACGGCGCTGGCGCTCAATATTGACGAGATCCGCGAGCAGAACATCGAGTTCCTGTATCCGTTTGTGCCGTATCACGACAAGACCGAGCTCAAGCGCCGCCTGTACCAAGTGCTCGCCGTCGACCGCGTGGCCGACGCCGAGGCCGGTCGCGGTCGCGTGCGCGGACCCAAGATCACCCGCTCCGAGGTCGATGCCGCCGTCAACGCTGCCTTTGAGGCCGATGCGCGTTTCCACGAGGACATCCAGACTATGGGCGAGGAGGCTCTTAAGTGGGTCGAGGACCACGGCGGTCACGGCATCGTGCTCGCCGGTCGTCCCTACCATAACGACCCCGAGATCAACCATGCCCTGCCCGAGCTTATCTCGAGCTTTGGCTTTGCGGTCTTTACCGAGGATTCGCTCGCGCATCTGGTAAAGCCCGAGCGTCCGATTCGCGTCGTCGACCAGTGGATGTACCACAGCCGCCTGTACGCCGTCGCCCGTTTTGTGACGATGCGCAACGACCTGGACCTGATCCAGCTCAACTCTTTCGGCTGCGGTCTGGACGCCCTGACCACCGACCAGGTGCAGGAGATTCTGGAAGCCAGCGGCAAGATCTACACCGTGCTCAAGATAGACGAGGTATCCAACCTGGGTGCCGCGCGCATTCGCATCCGCTCGCTCATGGCCGCGCTTAAGGACCAGGAGGCCGAGCGCCTGGCCGAGGCCACGGCCGCAGGCGAGGCCTACGAGCAGGGTGATGCCGCGCCGGTGGCACCCTCCACAGATGCTCCCGCGTTCGCGAGCCGCAAGTACACGTTTGAGGCTCAGCGCGAGAGTGCTTCGACCGCGTGGCCCAAGGTGCCCTTTACCGAGCAGATGCGCGACGAGGGCTACACCATCCTGTGCCCGCAGATGGCGCCGATTCACTTTGACCTGGTCAAAGAGGTGTTCCGCGGTGCCGGCTACAACTTGGAGCTGCTGCCCTCGACCGACCACGATGCCGTCGAAGCCGGCCTGCGCTATGTGAACAATGACATTTGCTATCCGTCCATTTTGGTGACCGGCCAGATCATGGAGGCCATCGAGAGCGGTCGGTACGACCTGTCCAAGACGGCCGTGGTTATCAGCCAGACCGGCGGCGGCTGCCGTGCCACCAACTACATCGCGCTCATCCGCAAGGCACTGCGCGAGAGCGGTCATCCCAAGATCCCAGTGATTTCGCTTTCTGCCGTGGCGCTCGGCGAGGATAACCCCGGCTTTAAGATTACACCGGCGCTGCTTAAGCAGGCAGTCTACGCGGTGCTCTTTGGTGACGTGATGATGCAGATGCTCTACCGCTGCCGCCCGTACGAGGCCACGCCCGGTGCCGCCAACGCGCTCTACGAGGAGTACATGGCGCGTGCCCGCAAGCTGGCGCCCAAGTTTAACCGCCACAACTACACCAAGCTGTGCCGCGAGGCCATCCGCGCGTTCGACACCATGCCGCTCGTGGGCGAGGGCACCAAGCCGCGCGTGGGCGTGGTCGGTGAGATCTTGGTCAAGTTCCATCCCACGGCTAACAACCACGTGGTCGATGTCATCGAGCGCGAGGGCTGCGAGGCCGTGGTACCGGGCCTGCTCGACTTCTTCCTCTACTCCATGAGCAACGCCGAGCTGCAGAAGGACGAGCTGGGTAGCTCTGCCACTACGCGCGCGGGCATGCAAGCGCTCATCAAGCTTGTGGACTGGATGCGTACGCCGGTGGAGGAGATGCTCGAGAAGTCCCGCCGCTTTGAGGCGCCCGAGCGCATCGGCACCATGGCCGACAAGGCCCGTACGGTGCTTTCGGTGTGCAACAACATGGGCGAGGGCTGGCTGCTCACGGCCGAGATGCTCGACCTGATCGATCATGGCGCGCCCAACATCATCTGCACGCAGCCCTTCGCGTGCCTGCCCAATCACGTGGTGGGCAAGGCCGTGATTAAGGAGCTGCGTCGTCAGCATCCCGAGAGCAACATCGTTGCGGTGGACTATGATCCTGGTGCGTCCGAGGTCAACCAGCTCAACCGTATTAAGCTCATGATTAGCGTGGCCAAGGAGAACATGCGCGCCGGTAAGGGCTTTAAGCTCGAGAAGGTGGCGCCGCTCGCGATGGACGAGGTCACCGGCCAGATGCGTGCCCATGACGGCTGCGTGAGCTGCGGGACGGCCAGCGAGGAGGCCGTGGCGTCGGTCGCCGAGCGTCTGGGGCGCGGCATTAAGAAGTAGCTGGCCTGCTATGGGCTAGATATGAGACAAACGGGTGGTAGCCGTACCGGCTACCACCCGTTTTTGCTGGACATGGAACCCTGAGATAATGAACAGGTGTTGCCGCTCGCCGCAAATTACCGTCCGTTTATAGAACCTATCCCCAGTGCGCGCCATCCTTACGGTTGAATAAATACACATTTATGGAATTACGTAAGAGAGGACTGTTCCATGAGCTACAAGACCGTTTGTGTTGCCGGCGGCGGCGTGTTGGGAAGCCAGATTGCCTTTCAGGCTGCCTACTGCGGCTTTGATGTGACGATCTGGCTGCGCAGCGAGGGCAGCATCGGCCGCACCCAGCCCAAGATCGATCATGTGCACAAGGAGTACATCGCGGCAATCGAGGGCATGGCGGACGGCACGGGCGAGTGGTGCGCCGGTATCGCCGATAGCGGCCAGCCCTTCGACAAGGAGGCGGCGCTCGCCGCTGTCGAGCGTGCCTACGCCACACTCAAGCTGGAGCTCGATCTTGCCAAGGCCGTGGCCGACGCCGACCTGGTCATCGAATCTATGGCCGAGGACACCCAGGCAAAGATTGACTTCTACAAGAAGCTCGCCCCGGTCCTCCCGCAAAAGACCGTCGTCGTGACCAACTCCTCCACGCTGCTGCCGAGTACCTTTGCCAAGTACACCGGCCGCCCCGAGAAGTACCTGTCGCTGCACTTTGCCAATTCCATCTGGAAGAACAACATGACCGAGGTCATGGCACAGGACCAAACCGACAAGCGCTATTTCGATGAGCTTGTCGACTTTGCTAACGATATCCGTATGCTTGCCCTGCCCGTCAACAAGGAAAAGAACGGCTACCTGCTCAATTCCATGCTGGTGCCATGGCTGCTTTCGGGCCTTGACCTGTACGTCTCGGGCGTGAGCGATCCCAAGAGCATCGACCTCGCATGGACGCGGGGCACCGGCGCCCCCAAGGGCCCGTTCCGCGTATTCGACACGGTGGGTATCCAGACGGCCTACAACATCGTCATGCAATATCAGAAGGTGCCGGGCTTGGTGAGCCCGCTGCTCAAAAAGATGATGATGCCCTACAACTTTAAGGCCATGGCCTCCGTCCTCAAGAAAATGCTCGACGAAGGTAAGCTGGGCGAAAGCTCGGGCGAGGGCTTCTTTACGTACTAAAAATGATCTCTTGGGGGTGGAAGCGTTGGGGATCTACGGTAGTATGCGACAAAATCTGAATTGATCGGGCAAGAGCTGTAGCGCGCGTTGACGTTTGACCAATGGAGCGCAAAAATGCACCGTTCGCCGATACTCCTCTCGCGAGTGGTTGCCATATGGTTTGATGTTGGAAACATATGACTGCCGCCGGGCTGCGGGTGACGTTTTCTCTGATATCGGAGGTGCCAAGTATGTTTCGTGCTCCGTTAAACAAGTATCGGGCTGGTTAATATGGGCCGCCGTACTATCTCGATAACCCTTGCAGTGGTTTGCCTAGCTGTGCTCCTGGGCGCTATAGGGCAGTTCGCTATAAGTCGAGAAACATCCTATATGCAGGAATGTGCTTCCGAAGGCTTTGCCATTGACGGTTACTATCGGGATGACGAAACAAGTCGGGAAACCCTGACTTTTCTTGAGGAGGACAACTGTCGATGGCAGCTGGTCGACCAAGACGGAATCTGCACAGACGGGCAGTTCGAGCGTATGGACGACCCCAACATTCTGGTATTAAAGAATGAAAACGGCGAAGAATTCGGTACGGTCCATGTGGCGTATATTTCGCGCCGACGCGATCAGGGCTTGCTCTACCTATTTAGAGATACCAGGGTGACCCGTTTTTATCTGGTGAGTACCGGTCCGGCGTTTACAGTGGAGTCTGGCGATGTCGATGCGGACAGCTGATTCACGGCAATAAATCAGCGAGCGGAGCGCGGCCATGGACCGCGTCCCGCTATTTGCTCGTGGCCCGCGTCACGTCTGCGCCATGTCGTGACTCGCGGCTGCGCGCATCCATCCTACGTCGCGTATTACTGCACATCAAACTCCACGCGATCGAGCTCGGGCACATTGAGGTCGATGAGCTTGCGGGCTACACGGCGGTCGTGTGCCCCAAGCGCCTCGCTTGTCGTCACATGGGCGACAACCTCGCGCTCGACAAGGCCCTCCTCCTCGCCTTCGGTGGCCGAGGTCTCGACGGCAACGGTGTAATCCTTAAAGCCCGGCAGCACCGCGGCAAGCTCGCGCGTGGTTTCGGTGACGCCATAGCCGTCCTGCACGCCGGCCTGCGCCGAGCCAATGGATCCCGCGGTCATAACGATGCAGGGGATGGCAAAGATCACCGTGCCCACGATGATGCGGCGGCGCACCTTGTGTGACAGCTCATCGACCTCGGCATTTTCCTCGGCGGTCACAATGCCGTCGCCGTTGAGGTCGCGCTTGAGCGGCACGCGCAAAAGAAGCAGCACGGCTTCGGCAGCCAGTGCGATAAAGACCACGTTGATGCCAAACTCGTAGAGGGCCGAGAGAAACAGCGACCCGCTTGCGATGGCGATGCCATAGCCCGCCGCGCACAGGGGCGGCATGAGCGCGGTCGCCACGGCCACGCCGGCGATGAGCGTGGCGGGTTCCTGGTCGCGCGAGTTGCCCAGTCCGCCCGCAAAGCCGCCCGCGAGCGCGACGGCAAGGTCCCACACAGTCGGTGTCGAGTTGTCGATGATGGCGGCCGTGGTGGTGCCAAGGGGCGAGAGCTTAAAGTACAGCGTGGACGTGATTAGACAAAAGACCATCTGCAGCGCGAGGCCGGCAATCGCCTCGACGGCAATCTCGCGGTCGAGCGTGGCGATGCCGTATGCCATGGCAAGGACCGAGCCCATGAGCGGACAGATGAGCATGGCGCCCACGATGGCAATGTCCGAGTCGATATCGAGGCCGATGCTCGCGATCAACATGGCAATGATCAGGATGCATAAATGCGAGCCAGTCAGGCGCGCCCCGTTTACAAAGCGCTTGCGAATCACGTGATAGGGTGCGCGACCCTCACGAATGTTGAACGCGCGCTTTAGGAAGCGTGTGGCGTTCTCCATGGCCTCGCTATGGGCGGGGCGGATGCCGTGGCGCCGGTGATGGCGTTCGCGTAGTCGCTTGATCTGTTGTTTGTCGAGCTCCATGTCCACCTCGTTCTAGCACGGGCCGCGTTGCGCTTGCTGCTATTACTCTACACCGTGGCAAGTGGAACGAATTTCGGGACGCGGGGTGGGGCGTCCAGATGACTTTGCCATCATTTAGCAACGCTCGCAAAATGAATCAATCTCAGCTGCATATGTGACGGAACTGTGTCGAAAGCTGTTGAACAACCGACTTGCCCGCTTTGCCGCATTGTTGCGCAACAAAGACCGGGAAATGCGGCCCTAGACTCGCGGTAACGCAGATAGCGTTGTGTCGAAGGGAGTACAACATGGCAAAGTACAGTCCAAAGCATCTTTCGTCTCCAGCCAAGACCGTCAACGTAAGGGGTGTCGCCAACCGCGCCGTCGCAACTGTTTTGACGGCAGGCCTCATCGCCCAGCCGCTCATGTCGCCGCTGGCGGCAATCGCCGCGCCGACCGGTGACACCACCGATGCCGCAAAGGGCGAAAGTCCCATCGAGAGCACCGTCGTTGCCGGCAACCAGGCGGTCGCGAAGACGGCGGCGCAGCTGGCCGAGGAGTCGGCAAAGCAGTTCGAGGCTGCCAAGGCGGCCTACGATGCGGTTCAGAAGAAGGCCGACGCTGCGGGCCAGGCGCAGAAGCAGGCTCAGCAGCAAAAAGACCAGGCTTCGCAGGCCGTGACCGATAACGCAGCCGAGCAGAATGCGGCAAAAGTCGCTGCGCTTCATGAGAAGATCGACGAGCTTAAGGCGGCTGTCGACAAGGCCGAGCAGCAGCAGAAGAAGCTGGGCGACCTGAACGATCAGCTCGATCAGGCCAACAAGAGCGTCGAGGGTAAGACCCAGGCGCTCAAGGACGCCAAGGCAAAGCAGGATGAGGCCAAGAAGGCCCTCGATGATGCCCAGGCCAAGCTCGAGGCCATGGGTATGGACAAGTTCGAGGCCGCCAAGAAGGCCGTCGAGGACGCGCAGGCCAAGCTCAATGCGGCGAATGCCGATGTGAAGACGGCTGAGGGCGAGCTCGAGGCCGCTAGGACGGCTGTCTCCAATGCCGAGCAGGCAAAGAGCGATGCCGAGTCTGCTCTGACGACTGCCCAGGCCAAGAAGCAGAAGACTGCCAATGCCCTTGCCGCTGCGACCACCGTGCGCGACAATGCCCAGCAGAAGTTCAACCAGGCACAGGCTGCGCTCGATGCCGCGACCTCGGGCACGGGCGTCGACCTGAAAGCGCTCGAGGCCGCCAAGGTCACTGCCGCCAGCGAGCTCGCGACCGCGCAGACCGAGCTCGATGCCGCGAAGGCTGCCGACTTCACCGCACAAACGAACCTCCAGGCCGCGCAGACTGCTGCCAACGCCGCGCAGGAGAAGGTCAACGCCGCCAACGCTGCCGTGTCGTCTGCGCAGACCGCATACAACGAAGCCAACAGCAAACTCGGCGACCTAACGAGCAAGTACAACACCGCCAAGGCTGCTTACGAGCAAGTTCAGCAGACCGAGGCCGACAAGAAAGCTGCCTACGATCAGGCCGTAAAGGATAGGGACGACAAACGCGCCGAGTACAATGCGGCATGCGATGCCGCAGACGCTGCGGAGGATGCCAGCGATGCCGCTAGCGCAGAGGTGGACAAGCTTGAGCAGCAGATTGCCCAGCTCAAGTCCAGCATGACCGTCGATCAAGACATCATCAATAATGGCATGCTCGGTTTTATGGCCTACATTAGCAACGGCAGTGATTTCACTGCCCAGCAGAAGGCCAATGCCAGTGCTGCATCGTCTATGCTCACCGGTGCGCCCAACAAGGACGAGCGATATGACAAGGCTAGCTGGTATGACAGCTATGTTGATCAGGATATGTCTCGCGATACCAATCCGCTCTCCCTCGAGCAGCTACGCAATGCGCTGACGTATCTCGATACTCAGAACAACATCCGCAAGGCAAACGGTCAGTCCGAGCTCAGCGTCAGCCTCCGTATGACGGCTGCAGCAGCGCTCAACGCATCCTATTCATCGAATATTTGGGGACACTCGAATTTGTATTTCGATTCTAGCGAGAATCTCGCCGGTGGTGGCGGCGTCTACATGGGAGGCGAGACTGTCGACACACTCGGCTGGCCTTATACCGGCCTCTACATGCAGGAGAAAGAGCTGTTTGATCAAGAAGCTGCTACTAATAGCGATCTTGCCTCTCATCGCTACGATTCTGATTATATCTATTGGAACTATTACAACGTGTATTCGAAGTGTGGCCACTATCTCAACATTATCAATGCGGGTAACGAGGCCATCGGCATCGCAACTGGTAGCGGTAAGAACACCGATTCCGAGGTAACCATATTCGATTACAGCGCTGATGACACTCAGACTGATTTCACTGTCTCCGAGTTCAAGAAGCTCGTGAACGACTACATTGACTCCGCTTACAGCGCCGGCGGTACGCAGGCACAAAAGCAGCAGCTCAAGGAGCTTCAGGGCAAGCTCGCCGATGCGCAGAAGAAGTTTGGAACTGCTAGCGGCGCCTATAACGATGCGCTCAACAAGCAGTTTGACGCTCAAGAGGCCTTTAAGGCTGCCGACACGAACGTGAACACCGCCAAGGGCGAGTACGAGAAGGCTAAGTCCGGTACCGCCACCGCGAAGACGGCATACGACGCCGCGAAGGACGCACTCGGCGGAATCGACATCGAGTCCCTCAAGCAGAACCTCGACGCCGCCAAGGGCGAGGCGGCTACTGCCAAGGCAGCTCTCGATAAAGCAAATGCCGCGCTCGTCGACAGCCAGACGAAGGCTGACGAGGCTGCTGCTCGTAAGACAAAGGCTCGCAGCGCTCGCGACGCCGCCAAGGCAAAGTCCGATAAGGCCAACAAGGCGTATGGCGACGCTACCGCTTCGGTCAAGGACCTTACCGCCAAGTGCGATGCCGCTAGGACAGAGTCCAATCAGGCTAACGAGGCGTATGGCAAGGCAAAGGCGGCCGACGTCACTGCCCAGGCTGGCGTTGACGACGCCAAGGCCGCAGCGACTGCCGCGGCAACGGCCCTCTCGAATGCGCAGCAAGCGGTCAACAACAAGAAGCAGGCGCTTGCCGCCGCACAGCAGGAGGTCACGTCTGCCCAGACGGCCCTCGACGCCGCGAACGCCGCATTCCAGCGCTACGCCGATGCTCAGAAGGCGCTTGATAACGCCGAGGCAGCCCATAAGGCTGCTGTCGCCAGCGTGAACGCTGCTCAGGACCAGCTCAAGGCCGCCAACCAGGCAGTCGTGGACGCCAAGCAGGCCATCGCCGATGCCCAGACCGAGCTTGAGGCTGATCAGGCCCTTCAGGCCGATCTTGAGCACGTCGACCACGAGGCTTCCCTTGCCGCTGGCGTAACGGTATTCAACGCGGGCTGGACGGCACAAAATCAGCTACCCAAGCTCGATGCTGCCTATGCTCGCTATAAGGCCGCCGTCGACGCCGAGAAGGGTCTGAAGCAGGCCGAGGCCGACGTCGATGCCAAGCTGTCCGATGCCAACGACGCCTATGCCGCCGCGCTGGCAGAGCTTAACGACGCCAAGAAAGCCCTGGCAGCCACACAGGCCGAGTACGACAAATATCATCCCAAGGCCGAGCCGCAGGCTAAGCCCCAGGTTGCGCAGGCCGCCGCAAAGGCCCCCGCTGCCAAGAAGCAGGCCGCAGATGGTGCGCTCGCCCAGACGGGTGACAACTCCGCGCTTGCGGGCGAGGTCTTCGTCATCGGCGGCATTACGCTCGTAGCTGCGGGCGTGACGCTGGGCGATCGTCGTCGCAAGCACATGTAGCATTTTGAGTACTGGTTTCGCATGAGCTGCGGTTAATTGCGAGACTGACTCGATAGCTCAACCGATAAGGCCGGCGTGCTGTGATACTCAGCGCGCCGGCCTTTCTTTGTATTGGCATCAAAAAGCCCGGTCGGCAGCCACAAAAGCTACCGACCGGGCAAGTCATAGGCAATATGATTGCGACCGGGCTGTTGACTGGTTGCGAGCGAACAGCCGCTCAGCTTATCCCAGCAGGCTCAAACCCACAGAGACAAACGCCAGGATAACGCCGACGATGGACTCGCCACCGAGCAGGCCGCTGGCAACGACCAGGCCCTGCTCCTGGAAGGCGGCATCCTTGGCGGCCTTCTCCTCGTCCGAAAGACCGGCCTCGGCGTCGCGGTGGGCTGCCCACTTGTCGTAGGCGAGCTTGACGCAGGAGCCCAGGAAGGCCGTGAGCGACATGTAGAACGGCAGGTACACGCCCAGGCCGATCATCATGGCCGGAATGCCGAGCCAGTACATGACGATGCCGGCGATAAAGCAACCTGCGAACCACGGCACGCTCGGGATGCCCGAGACCATGGTGGCGACGACGCTTGCTTGCGCGGCCACAAAGCTCTTGTCGGGGCCGAAGGCGTCCGGACCATAGGCGGTGACGAGCGCGACCATGACAGCGGCAGCGACCAGGGCACCCACGATGCCGCCGATGGCCTGGCCGACCCACTGTGCGCGCGGGTTGGTGCCCAGCACGGCGCCGGCCTTAAAGTCGTTCATGACGTCGCCCGCAAGGCCGCACGCCACGGCCACGATGCCGGCGATAAAGAACAGCTTGACCTGCGCAAGCTGCGCGAAGGCTGCCACGATGAGCATGACGATGAGGCCAAAGATCTCCATGGGGTCGATGCCCGTCTGGCCGCAGCTCTGTGCACTCATGATGGTGGTGATAAAGGTGAACAGCGTGACAATGACGGCCGGGACGGGACCAAGGTCGAGCGCGATGGCAACGATTACAGCGATAGCGGCGGTGCCCAGGCCGATGATGCCGGCGTCGAGCTTAAGGGAGCCCGAGATGAGCGACTGCTCGTCGGTGTCGGTGGAGCTGTCGGCGGCAAGACCGCGGACGATGCCGGCGACCTGCGGCAGGATGTCCTTAAGGACGACGGCGACGCCAAAGCCCATCATAAGACCCATGCCCAGGGACTTGACGATGCCCTGCGCGGTTACGACGTCGAACAGACCGGCAGCGGTGCCGCCGACGATGATGCCAAAGTTGCCCAGCAGCGCGCCGGCAAACCAGAACGCGACGGGGGCGAAGCCCACCAAAAAGCCTATGGACAGCAACATGGGCGAGTTGTAGATGGCAAAGGTCACGCCGGGGATATTGAGCGTGCACAGCATGCTGGGCACCACGCCCAGAGCGTCGCGAAGCACACTGTAGATGCCTGCGATGGCCATGGAGCCAAAGAGCTGCTTGCCGGTCTTGCCGCCGGCCTCGGTGGCGCGCAGGGTCTGAGCTGCGGCGTTGCCGGTGGGGAACTCCAGCGCGGCGTCCACGATAAAGTGACGGTGGATGAGGGCTGTCGCCAGAAGGCCCAAGATGGTGCCGGCGAGCGCCACGATAAACATGTCGAGCCAGCTGATCTGGTCGGCATAGCCCAGCATCCAGGCGCCCGGGATGGTAAACGCCAGGCCGCCGGCGACCATGGCGCCCGCGGACATGATGGTGTGGGTGACGTTGGCCTCGTTGAGACTGGCGTTGCCCATGAGCTTCAGGAAGAACAGCGAAATGACGGCGGCGAAAATGATCGGCCAGGGGAGGGCGCCCATCTTGAGGGCGGTATAGGCCGAGCTTGCCGTGATGATCACGCAGCCAAGGACGCCGATGACGACGCCGCGCAGCGTGAGTTGCCCGCGCATCGAGGCGCGGTTCGAGGGATTGCTCATATAGAACTCCTTTGCGTATATCCGCTTCCCCCGGGAGCGCCGCTACGGATACGGCGCGGGAAGTCGGGTTACCAAGGGCCGTCGCGTGAGCTCGCGCGCGACCGCGCACCAGTATAGCCGCAAGCTAGTCATTTTGGGATGACTGGTTTAGGTAGGCGATATACTGCTGGACAGACGAAAGGAGCGCCGACGATGCTTAATGGGTGCGCATATATATTGACGGTCGACGTGGGCAACACGTTCATTCGCTTTGGCCTGTTTGCCGAGGATTCGGCCGCGGCGCAGGAGCGCCCGCTCGCGACGTGCGAGATCACGACGCCGGCCCGTATTACGGCCGACGAGGCGCGCATGAGGCTCGCGCAGGTCATGGGCGCGCTCGCCGCCGATGCAGGTGTGCCCGGGGTGCTCGTACCCGCCGCGGCCGTGCTGAGCTGTGTGGTCCCGGCGCTCGAACGCCCGTGGAAGGCAGCACTTTCCCGTACCTGCACGGGGCGCGTGCTCACCGTGGGGCCGGGCCTCAAGACCGGCATACCCGTGCACTACGATGACCCGGCCGAGATCGGTCCCGACCGCATCGCCGACGCCGTGGCTGCCCGTGCCGTCTACGGCTCGCCGTGCATTGTGATCGACCTGGGCACCACGACCAACATCGAGGTCATCGACGCGCACGGTACTTTTGTCGGCGGCGTTATCGCGCCGGGGCTGGCGCTCGGCGCCCGTTCGCTCTCGGCAGCTGCGGCGCGCCTGCCTCAGGTTGAGCCCTCGGCACCGACGCACGTTATCGGCCGCAACACGCGTGAGGCCATGCGCTCGGGCGTGGTTCTGGGCGAGGTGGCCCGCATCGACGGCATGCTCGACATGGTGCTCGCCGAGATGCGAGCGACCAAGGCGGCGGGGGAGGGCAGCGTGCCCATCGTCATTACCGGCGACGATGCCGAGGCACTTGCGGCCCTTGTCGGTCATAGTCTGACGGTCGATGACGCGTTGACGCTTCGGGGTCTCGCCGAGCTCTACCACATCAATCAAAAGCCCCGTCGCGCGTAGCGATGGGGCGGTGGGACAAAAACGTCTCCACCTTCCACCTGCTACAATGGGTCAAACTGTTGCGATTACGGAGGTGTCTGCCATGTCGGACGATCTTCATCAAACTGCGTCGGGCAAGCGCCGCGACGTTATTAGCTGGGATGAGTTCTTTATGAGCGTGGCCATCGCCGCGCAGCGCCGCAGTAAGGACCCCAACACGCAGGTGGGCGCGTGCATCGCCAACACCAACCACCGCATCCTTTCGGTGGGCTACAACGGTACGCCCTCGGCGCTCAACGACGACTTTTTCCCGTGGGGCACGAGCGATGACCCGTTGCAGGATAAGCACAACTACGTAGTGCATGCCGAGGCCAACGCCGTGCTCAACTACCGCGGCTCGCTCAAAGACCTTGAGGGTTCCACGGTCTACGTCACGCTGTTCCCGTGCCACGACTGCGCCAAGATCCTGGCTCAGGTGGGCGTGGGCGAGGTCGTCTACCTGGACAATAAGTATGCCGACACCGATGACGGCCGTATCAGCCGCCGTATTCTCGACTCCTGCGGCATCAGCTACCGCCAGGTCATCGTCGATGTCCAGATTGGTACCGGGGGACAGGCTCGGCAGTAATATGCGTTGTCGCTGTCTGACGACGAACGCAGTTCAAAGAGCCCCGTCCCAAATTGACTACTCGTGAAAGTCGCGTCTGCGCGCATGGACGGCTCGTGAGCGGGTACATGGCTGTAGTAACATAGCTTCTGTCCGCGGGCGTGCCCGCGTTATTGTGAGAAAGGAGCCCCTGTGGCTGTTAACGAAGAGCTGCTTAAGAAGGTTCTTGAAGAGATTCGCCCCAACCTGCAGGCCGACGGCGGCGATATGGAGTATGTGGGCGTCGACGACGAGGGTGTCGTCAAGTTGGAACTGCAGGGCGCCTGCGCCGGCTGCCCCATGAGCTCGCTGACCCTGTCTATGGGTATCGAGCGCATCCTGAAGGAGCACGTGCCCGGCGTCACCCGCGTCGAGCAGGTCAATGCTTCCGGCGAGACCGACGACCTGTACGACGAGTACGCGCCGTTCTAAGATGCGAAAGCTGCGGACGACATGCTCCGCATAGACGTTACGCCCAGATATGCGGCTGCGAGCGCAAGGCCCGCGGCCGCATTTGTATGTAGGGAGCAGGGGGATCGATATGCTCAACGACCTCTACCATATGCTTGACCCCGTCGCGATCTCGGCGGGCCCCATCACGATCTACTGGTACGGTCTGGCCTATGTGGTCGGCGCCCTGCTTACGGCAGTCGTCATGTATCGCACGCAGCGCCGATGGGGTTTCGACATTACGATCGACGACCTGACGAGCGTCGTGGTCGGTGTGGTCTTTGGTCTCATTATCGGAGCGCGCCTGTTCTACGTCATCTTTTACGGTGATGGCTACTACTGGGCGCATCCGCTCGAGATTTTTGCCACCAACGAGGGCGGCATGAGTTTCCATGGCGGCTTGGTGGGCGGCATCATCGGCGGCGTGCTCGTGTGCCGTATGTACAAGCTCGATGCATGGACTCTGGCCGATCTTGCCGTCATTGGCGCTCCGCTGGCCCTGTGCCTGGGCCGTTGTGCCAACTTTGTCAACGGTGAGCTGTGGGGCAAGCCGACCGATCTGCCCTGGGGCGTGGTCTTCGGTGGCACCGCGGGCGATATGTCGCGTCACCCCTCCCAGCTCTACGAGGCATTTCTTGAGGGCATTGTGCTCTTTTGCATTCTGCAGGTGCTCAGCCGCAAAAAGCCGCTGCTGCCCCAGGGCACGTTTATGGGCGTGTTTGTGATGGGTTACGGCATCGTCCGCTTCCTCGTCGAGTTCGTGCGCGTGCCCGACGCCCAGCTTGGCTATCTGCTGGGCGGCGTCATCACGATGGGTCAGCTGCTGAGTCTTCCGCTCGTGATCGCCGGCCTGGCGCTCATCATCTTCGCGCGACACCGCAACCGTCCCCAGCGCATCTACCTCGACGCCTAACCACCACAAAGGGGACAGGCACCTTTGTGGTGGTTTTGCTGAGTTTGATAGGTTTCTAGAAAGGCTTTCGGACTGTGAAGGATTCCGATCTCTCCACAACGGCTGCGCGCGACGCTGCCCGCATCGTCTGGTTTAAGCGCTACCCCGCCAAGCAGACGCTCATCGCATTTCTGCTCGCGCTGTTGGCGACCACGGCGTTTTCCATCGATCCCGCCCCGGTGTCGAGCAACGCAGTCTTGGCGATTGACCCCAAAGCCTCGGGCATGCTGTACGTGTGCTACGAGGTGCTCCTCTCGTTTGCCGGCCATACCGACGCGGTCATGCTGCTTGCGCTTGCCTGCCTGCTCACGCTGCCGTTTCGCTACGTGTTCTTTGGCCGTGGCGACACCTGGCGCCCATCGATTATTCTGCCGTCGCTGTTTTTCGCCATCTGCATGGTGTTCGGCCGCAGCTACGACCTTATCGACTCGGCCGAGATTGTTCTTGGCGACAAGGCCCGCATCATCTGCGCCTGGATTGGCGGCGCGGGCTGGATGCTCCTAGCGATCGTGGCCTTCTATCTGGCTTTTGAGTGTCTGGATTGGCTGAGCTCCCGACGCATCCCGTTTTCCGAGGCGCACTTTGGCCGCATATGGCGTGTGGCTCACGCCGTGCTCTCGGTCCATCCCTTTGCCGGGCCCTTCCTGGTGCTTATGATCGCCTGGGCGCCCACGCTCATCGCTTCGCTGCCCGGCCTTTTTATGGGAGATACGGGTGCGCAGATTCGCCAGTGGTTCAACTATCCCAACGGCACGAGCGACTACCTGCGCCTACTCAACCCCAACGTGCTGCTCAACGGGCATCATCCCGTAGTGCACACGGCCATTATCGGCTCGTGCGTTCAACTGGGGCTTTCGCTGTTCAACAGCGCTAACGCGGGCCTCATCATCTATACCTGCGCTCAATTTGTCATCACGGCTGCCTGCATGGCCTATTCCATTTCGTCGCTGCGCAAACTGGGCGTGAGCCTGCCGGTTCGCGGTGCGATCCTGCTGTTCTTTGCGTTTATGCCGATGTTCTCTAACTACGCGGCGTTGCTCACCAAAGACGTGCTCTTTGCCGACGCGTTTTTGGTGCTGCTGGTACAGACCGTCAAGCTCGTGGCATGTGGCTTGCCCCGTCGTGATGCCAATGCCGAGCGTGCGGGCGAACAGAGGCCCGTGCTCTTTGCGCGCCACGACTGGCTGTTGCTTGCGCTGGCTGCCATGGGTTCCACGTTTTTGCGCAATGGCGGTCTGGTCTTTCCGTTGGCGGCCTGCGTGATTGCGGCGGCGTTTTGCGCATGGGATGTACATGTCGCCCGTCGTGCGGCTAAGCAGACGGGCACCGCGGTCTCATGCGCCACGCCGCGCTTCCGCTGGGTTGGCGTCCTCGCGGTGCTCGCACTCTGCCTTGCCTCTAATATGTACTTCACCAAGGTCTTTATGCCGGCGCACGACATCACGCCTGGTTCCAAGCGCGAAATCCTCTCGATTCCGTTCCAACAGACGGCTCGTTTCGTCCAAAAGCACGACGGCCTCAACTCGGGCGTCAACCCCACGGTAAAGGAGGACGGCACCATCGTGGAGGCTCCTTGCGACGGCTTGGTGACCGACGAGGAGCGCGTCGTGATCGATCGCGTGCTCAAGTACGAGAACCTGGGCCGCCGCTACAACCCTGACAAGTCCGATGCCGTCAAGAACTGCTTTAACGAGTACGCCTCGCAGGAGGACATCAAGGCCTATTTTGAGGTATGGGCCCAGATGTTTAAGAAGGATCCCGAGTGCTATATTTCGGCGCTTACCAATAACTACTATGGTTATTTTTATCCGAGTGCCCGCGATGCCTGGGTCTACAGCACGGCGCGTAGTGCCGAGATCATGGCGCGTCCCGACAACCTCAAGTACTTCGACTTCCATCCGGTTGACAGCAACGTGGTGCGCTGGTGCGACCACCTGATCAATCTGTACCGTGTGGCGGTGCAGCGCATCCCGTTTATTTCGCTCACCATGAGCTCGGCCACCTATGTGTGGATCATGATCGCCGTGATGGTCTACCTGCTGCGTCGTCATTCATGGCGTGCGCTGGCGATCTGGGTGCCGCTGTTGGGCGTGCTCGCCGTGTGCCTGATTGGTCCGTGCAACGGCTCGACCTACATGCGCTACCTGTATCCGGTCATCGCCTGCATGCCCTTCGCCATCGGCGCCACCGTCACCCGCAGCGACTTCCTCTGGTCCTAACTTGGTGCATTGGGGTCAGGTTTCTTTGCACCAAAGGGGACATCATCACGACGCCTTCATTTTGGGGTTTATCTCGCAGGCTAGTAGGTATATCATAACGACGTTTGTTTATATTGCCCGAGCATCTGCGCTGGGCTTTAGGTCGAAACCGATAGGAGACACGTATGTCCGGACACTCTAAGTGGGCCACAACCAAGCATCGTAAGGGCGCGCAGGACGCCAAGCGTTCCGCCCTCTTCTCCAAGCTCAGCCGCAACATCACCGTTGCTGCCCGTCTCGGCGGTGACCCGCTGCCCGAGAACAACGCCAGCCTCGCCGCTGCCGTTGCCAAGGCCAAGGCTCAGTCCATGCCTAAGGACAAGATCAAGTCCGCTATCGACAAGGCATTTGGTTCGGGTGCCGATGCCGCCGTCTACGAGAACATCGTGTACGAGGGCTATGGTCCCGCCGGCGTTGCCGTCTACGTTGACTGCCTGACCGATAACCGCAACCGTACCGCCGCTGATGTCCGTTCCGCCTTCTCCCACGCTGGTGGCAACCTGGGCACCTCCGGCTCCGTCGCCTTCCAGTTTGAGCGCAAGGGCCAGATCGTCGTCGCCAAGGAGATCCTGGACGAGAACGCCAAGAAGGAGACCATGATCGCCAACGGTGCTGCCGGTGACGAGGATGAGTTCATGATGGCCATCGCCGAGGCCGGTGGCGAGGACTACGAGGATGCCGGCGAGGAGTGGATCGTCTGGACTGCTGCCAACGACGTCATGGCTGTCTCCAAGGCGCTCGAGGAGCAGGGCGTCCAGGTCAAGGGTTCCGAGACCACCATGGTCCCGACCACCCCGACCGAGGTCTCTGGTACCGACGCCAAGAAGGTCCAGCGCCTCATCGACCGTCTTGAGGAGCTCGACGACGTCCAGGACGTCTACAGCACCATGGACATGACCGACGAGGTCATCGCTGCCCTCGAGGAGGAGTAGCGCCAGCACGGATTGAGCCGTGCATATCTGGGCATAATGAAGCGAGCATGCAAGCCTCGTGGAATAGATGAGCCGGATCCGCGTGCGTAGAGCACCGGACCCGGCTCTTTTATAATGATGCGAACCGTTTTGCATTTCGAGAGCCGAGATTTGAAGGGAGCGCCGCGTGCGCGTACTCAAACGAGCCCTAGCGATCGTGTATCTTGCCGCCACCATCGTGGCGCTGGGTACGCTTGTCTGCCAGTTTTGGGGGCCGTATACGTATCGCTTTATGCTGCTGATGCGCGACCCCATGCCGCGCGTCGTCGTCACGGCGTGCGCCGGCGTCGTGGCGATCGGCGTGCTGGTAAGCTTTTTCCGCCTGATGTTTGCCCGTCGCGAGCCGTCCTGCGTGCATCCGGCGGGGGAGCGCAATATCGAGGTTACCCTTGCGGCGCTTTCTTCGTGCGCCAGGGTTGCTGCCGAGCGCGACGACCGCGTGATGGTCGAGCATGTCGAGGCGCGTGTTCAGGGTTCCGACGAATCGCACGTTCGTTTTAAGGTCGAAGCCATCGCGCTCGATGATAAAGACGTTGCTTCCCTTGCCACTGCGATGCAGCAGCGTATCGAGCGGGCCTGCGACACCATGCTCGGTACGCCGGGCACGACTGCGCGCGTTCGCTTTTTGCCGTCCAAGACTACCGTCCAGACCGTGGAGGTTTCCGGTGAGTGATACCAACCAAGACAAGACCGCCCGCACGCCGCGCCTGACGATCGATCAGAACGCTATGCCGGCAGGCGAGTCCGCCGACACCAAGCCCGAGGCCGGCGAGCAGCACGACAGCGCCGCCAACGACTTTGACGAGGCCATGGGTCTCATCAAAGGTACGGGCGCCGCTATCTGGAGCTACGCCGTGCGCCACCCCAACACTACGCTCGGCGCCGTGGCAGGCTTTATCCTCGCCGTGCTGGTACTTACGTTGGGCCTGTGGGACACGCTTGTCATCGCATTCTTTGTGCTGATCGGCGCCGTGATCGGCCAGATTCGCGACGGCGAGAACGGTATCGTTAACTTCTTCGGCCGTCTGTTTAGCGGCCGCTAATATGTATTCGACTGTCGCATCCGTGGCAGGCATAAGGAGGAACCATGGCTTTTAACACGAAGGTCGATGTGGCCGATACCGAGCTCGAGACGAACGAGGCCGTCGCCGCCGAGGCGGAGGACGTAACGCTCGAGGACGAGGCGCTCGTCGAGGCAGAGTCCGAAGACGAGGCGGACGAGGATGACGAGGAGGCGGACGAGTCCGAGGACTCGCTGACCTATTCCAACGGCGTGATTGAGAAGATCGTCGCCATGGCCACCCGCGAGGTGCCGCACGTTCTGGGCATGAAGGGCAACCTCATGCACTTTGTGCAGGAGCAGTTTGGTGCCGAGAACCTGACCAAGGGCGTGACGGTCGAGGTCACCGACGACAACCGCGTGGTCGTCAACATCTCGGTCATCATCGAGTACGGCGCCTATGCGCCTGCGATCTTTGACGACGTTAAGGCGCGCGTCACCGAGCGTCTTGCCGCGATGACCGGCCTTGAGGTGGCAGGCGTCAACCTGCGCATCGAGGATGTCATCACCCCCGAGGAGTACGAGCACCGTACCAGCCAGCACGAGTAACCTACCAAAAAGGGATGTTTATTTTGGCAGGTTTTATCTGCGAAAACGTTAAACGGCCGACCGCGCAAGCAAAAGCGTGGCCGGCCGTTTTTGTACGCACCCGATGTAGTCATACCGCTCGTCTAACTAAGGGTTGCAATCCCCACGTTCCGCGTTACCCTAATGGGCGCATTGTTTCCAAATTGTTAACGAGGGGTTGCCGTAATGGCCGACGAACACGAGACCGAAAGCAAGGCATGGGCGATTGAGGCCGCTGCGGCAGAGGCGGCGTCGCGTGCTGCCGAGGAGGTGCATCGTCCTCCGGTGGTGCCGATGGAGCGCGTGGTCGATCGCGATGTTATTGAGCAAGGCGAGCGCGCCGGCCGCAGGCGCAGCCAGGAGCCAGGCTTTCCGCGCTTTTTTGCCGAGCTCAATCTGGGCCTGATCCTCACGGCGTTCGCCATCGTGGCCTTTAAAACCCCCAATCACTTTGCCTTCGGCGGTACCTCGGGTGTGTCGGTCATTCTTTCTACGCTGTTCCCGACTCTGCCCGTCGGCGTCTTTATGTGGATTATCAACGCGGTCCTGGTCGTTCTGGGCTTTATCTTTTTGGAGCGCAAGGCGATTCTGTGGAGCGTCTTCGCTTCGTTTGCGCTTTCGGCCTATGTCTCGCTGTTTGAGCTCTTCATTCCGACCGATGTCTCTCTGACGGGTGATATGTGGCTCGACCTGTGCTTTGCCGTCATCTTGCCGGCGCTCGGCAGCGCTATTGTCTTTGACATCGGCGCCTCGACGGGTGGTACGGACATTCTTGCCATGATCCTCAAACGCCGCACCACGCTCGAGATTGGCCGCGCACTGCTGTTGGTCGATATCGGCATCGTGACCATCGCGGCTTTTCTGTATGGCCCGCGCGTCGGCCTGTACTGCGTGCTTGGCCTGTTTGCCAAGACGCTCGTGGTCGACAAGGCCATCGAGAGCATTCACCTGCGCAAGGTCTGCACGATTATTTGCGCCGAACCGCGCAAAGTCGAGGAGTTTATCGTCAAGCATCTCAACCGCACGGCAACGATCAGCCGCGGCTACGGCGCCTTCTCGGGCAAGTGCGTCACGGTGATCATGAGCGTGCTGAGCCGTCGCGAGGCAGTGCAACTGCGCCGCTATACCCGCGAGATTGACCCTGGCGCCTTCATCACCATCGTCGATAGCTCCGAAATCGTCGGCAAGGGCTTCCGCGGCACGAACTAGCGCGGACGCACCCTTCGAATCATTGAATAAGGCCACCTACGTTGCAAATCGGCCATCTTGGGGTATTTGTCCCCACATTGGGCGATAATGATGCTAAAGACATCGTTTGCGATCCAGGTGATTCGCTCTAGATACGAAGGGATGATTTCGATGTTCTGTTCGCAGTGTGGCGCCCCCATGGGCGATAACGACAAGTTCTGCGGCGTGTGCGGTGCTCCTAATACCGAGGTCAAGGCCGCCGGCCCCGCTTCGCAAGCTCAACCCCAACCCCAAACGCAGGGTCAGCCGTTTGTCCAACCGCAGCCCCAGCCGTTCGTTGCGCCCCAGCCGGCTATGAACGCGCCCAAGGGCTGCATGGCGCAGGCCTTCAACGATATGCTTAAGGTTCCCGGCGCCCTGGTTCGCGTATGTCAGATTGCCTTTTTGCCGGCGCTGATCTGCGTCGTGTCGGTGCTGGTGCTGTTTATCCCCGTTATCGGTGGCATCGCGGCGGCCATTGGCTTTTTGCTCGCTTACGTGGCAAGCGTGTGCGGCGCGGGCTTTGCTATCGAGTGGGGCCGCGACCTGTCGCTCAAGGACGATAACGGTATGGAGCGCCCGCTGCTGCGCTCGACCTCGTTTGGCCTGGGCATTTTCTCGTCTGTCATTACAGGCGTGCTCGAGTTCGTGGCCATTATTCCCGTGATTGGTGTGGTGTTCTCGGTGCTTGAGAGCGCCGTAATCGGTGCTGTCGGTTCATATTATTTCTATGGTTCGAGCGGTCTAGAGGGTGCCCTCATCGGTTCGATGGGACTGCTTGTCTTTGCCCTGTTCGTCTCGTTTGTGCTGGGCATTTTCTTTAAGATGTTTGGTGATGCCGCTGTGATGCACTTTGCAGTTGCCGGCCGCGTGGAAAGCGCGTTTTCGCTCGAGAAGGTCTGGAAGTCTTATAAGGCCAACCTGGGCAAGCTGTTCTGTGCCTCGATTCTTCCCGAGTTTTTGACGGGCATTGTTTCCAATATCATCACCTGGATTTTCACCGCCATCTTTGGCGCCATTGCTACGTTTGGTATGTATAGCTATTACTATCGCCCCACGGGTCTTGAGGCAATCATTGAGGGTGGCGGCATTACGCTCATCCTGTTCTTGATGATCGTCGCCTTTGTTACCGTGTTCCTGAATGTGTTTGGCACGATGCTCAAGTATCGCGCCATTGGTTACTGGGCAGCGCGCCATGCCAGCGAGTGGGCCGATGAGGATACCGACGATGTCCTGACGTTTGTGCTCCCGGGTGAGAAGAAGCCTGCTCCTGCGGGGTTCAATCCCACGGCCGCCACTGGAGCTGCACCTGCCCCGGCACCCGCACCTGCACCCGCGCCTGCCCCGGCACCCGCGCCTGCCCCGGCACCCGCGCCTGCCCCGGCACCCGCGCCTGCCCCGG
>CAJMQJ010000008.1 GCA_905215525.1 uncultured bacterium | reverse complement strand
CGGTCGGCGGGGCCATTGTGGCCCTTGACAGTGGATTGGGTCATATGAGCGAGCGCCGTCCAGAACGTACAAGTTGGCATGAAAAAGGCAAGGCATAGACCTTTTGGTCATGCCTTGCCTTTTGAATGACAAATTGTCGTTCTGGACGGCGCGCAGCGTCGACTGGTTGCGCGGTTCGTAGAACCGCGCAACATAAGAGCGCCCCCTCCCGCGCACGGAACGGGAGGAGGCTAAAGGTAGGAGTCTACCGGTGGGGTTACCCCACCGGACAGACGATGACCAGGTGATCCTTTACAGGATCGTCATGGTTTCCGTGGGGTACCCAAGGGGTACTTAGAGCATCACGCAAGCGACGGTCAGGATGATGGCGCAGACGACGGAGAGAGCGACGATGAGCTTAAGAGCAAACTTGAGCCAGGTCGTCCACTCGATCTTGGCCAGAGCAAGACCGCCCATGATGGCGCCGGAGGTCGGGGTGAACAGGTTCACGACGCCGATGGCGGCGGAGAAGATCATGACCATGACCTCGGGCGAGAAGCCGAGCTTAACAGCCAGCGGTCCCATGATGGGCATGGAGACAGTAGCCATACCGGAGGTCGAGGGGATCAGGAAGGACAGGCCGAAGTAGACCAGGAAGCTCATGGGAGCGAAGATCACGCCGGACAGGCCAGCCAGAGCATTGGCGGCAGCGTCGAGGACGTAGACGTCGAGGCCGGTGCTAGCCATGAGGACGGAGATACCACGGGCGAGGGCGATGACGAGGACAACGGACATCATGTCGGCAGCGCCGGTGATGAAGGTGTTGACGATCTGCTTCTCGGACAGGCCGCCGATAATACCGATCAGGACAGCCATGAGGAAGAACCAGGTGGAAGCCTCGTCGAAGTACCACTGACCAATGGGCAGGCCGGTGATCAGGGCAGACCAGCCCTGAACGATGGCGTTACCGTCAGCGTCATAGACAGCGCCAGCATCGAAGAAGTTGGCGACGCCCTCGTTAAGGTCGGCCAGCGGGATGAAGCCGACGATCATGACGACGAAGGTGAAGGCAAAGGCGATCAGAACACCCTTCTGACGACCGGTGAGCTTGACCTCCTTGTGAACCTCGGAAGCAGCCTTGCCGTGAGCCTCTTCGGCGTCCTTGAGCTCCTGCATCGAAAGGATGGTGGAACCCTTGTCAGCCTTGACCTTCTTGGCATAGCTCATGACGAAGAGGATGGACATAACAGTGGTAACAATCCACAGGACGGCACCGAGGCCGATGATGATGGACTGGTTGACCTCAATGCCAACGCCAGTCAGAGCGTCAACGGCAGCACCGACGGCAAACGGGTTAACCGTGGAGCCGAGGCAGCCGCAGCCAGCGCCGAGCAGGACGGTGGCAGCGCCGACCATGGGGTCGAAGCCAGCAGCCATCATGGTGGCGGCGAGCAGGGCGTAGAAGGGAACGGTCTCCTCGCACATACCATAGGTGGTACCACCGAGGGAGAAGATGAACATCAGCACGGGAATGAGCATGATCTCATTGCCCTTAAGCTTCTGCACCAGAACAGCAATGCCGTTGTCCAGGGCGCCGGTCTCGGTCATCATGCCGAGGAAGCCGCCGAGGATCATAACGAAGAGGCAGACGGGCAGAGCGTCAGCGAAGCCCTTGACCGGGGCGGTGCAGAAATCGCTCAAGCGGGCAGCGGTAACCGCGCCACCGGACGTACCGGAGACGATAACGGTAACAACCGCGACGATTGCCAGCAGAGCAAGAAGAATGGTGAACGATGAAGGCATACCGCGCTTTTTCTTAGCGGTCTCAGTCATAGTTCTCATCCCCCCTTCATAAATCATTTACTGATCTCGCCCTAAGCGGCTCTTCCGTGCCGTGCATGTCGCTCAGTGCGAGATTTTTACCAGACAAAAGCGCTCGGGGTGCGCAGCAATGCACCCCGAGCGAGATGCTAGATGCTCTTACTTGAGCGTAGCGTACATGACAGCCTTGATGGTGTGCATGCGGTTCTCGGCCTCGTCGAAGACCTTGGAAGCGGGGCTCTCGAAGACCTCGTCGGTGACCTCCTGCTCGGTGATGCCGAACTGCTCGCACTTCTCGGCGCCAATCGTGGTGTTGGTGTCGTGGAAGCTGGGCAGGCAGTGCAGGAAGATGGCACCCGGGTTGGCCATAGCCATGACCTCGGAGGTAACGCGATACGGAGTGAGCTGAGCGATGCGCTCGGCCCAGACCTCGTCGGGCTCGCCCATGGAGACCCACACGTCGGTGTAGAGAACGTCGGCACCGGTGACGCCGTCCTTGACGTCGGTGGTCAGCTTGATGGTGCAGCCGTTAGCCTCAGCGATGGGCTTGCAGGCCTCGATGACGTCGTCAGCGGGCATGCACTCCTCGGGGCCGCAGGCCACGAAGTTCATGCCGAGCTTGGAGCAGACGACCATGAGGGAGCGAGCGACGTTGTTCTTGCAGTCGCCCATGAAGACGAGGGTCTTGCCCTTGATGTCGTAGTTGAAGTTCTCCTGGACGGTCAGGATGTCGGCGAGCATCTGGGTGGGGTGCCACTCGGTGGTCAGGCCGTTCCACACAGGCACGCCGGACTTAGCAGCGAGCTCCTCGACGTCGTCCTGGGCAAAGCCACGGAACTCGATGCCATCATACATGCGGCCGAGAACGCGGGCGGTATCCTCGATGGACTCCTTCTTGCCCATCTGCGACGAACCCGGATCGAGGTAGGTGACGCCCATGCCCAGATCCATGCCGCCGACCTCGAAGGCGCAGCGGGTACGAGTGGAGGTCTTCTGGAAGAGCAGAACGATGTTCTTGCCCTCGAGATAGCGGTGCGGAACGCCAGCGCGCTTCATGTCCTTGAAGTTCTTGGAGAGCTTGAGCAGGTACTCGATCTCCTCGGTGGTGAGGTCGAGGAGCTTGAGGAAGCTACGGCCGGAGAGGTTAACACCCATGGTTCGATTCCTTTCGAAGAAATGAATTACGTAAGTATTAGTGTTGCCCGTTTAACGGGCGAAGCCGGTGCGGTTGTAGGGGGACCGCACCGGAAACGGAAAGACTTAGAGGTCCTCGCGCCAGAAGGGCATGCTCATGCAGCGCGGGCCGCCGCGGCCGCGGGAGAGCTCGGCGGAGGGCACGACGAGAAGGTCCAGGCCCTCCTTGTACAGCACGTCGTTGGTGACGGTGTTGCGGGCGTAGACGCAGATCTTGCCGGGCTCGACGCACAGGGTGTTGGAGCCGTCGTTCCACTGCTCGCGGGAGGCCGCGATCGGGTCGCCGCCGCCGCAGGGGATCAGCTTGACCTGGTCGACGCCGGTGGCGTCCTCCAGGACGTGCTCGAGGGTGTCCTCGATCAGGCGGATGTTCACGTCGCCCGGGTTCTTGCCGGCGGTCAGCTCGTAGACGCGCAGGGTGCCCATGATGGCGGGGTGGATCGTGAACTTATCGACGTCGATCTGGGTGAAGACCGTGTCGAGGTGCATGAAGGCGCGCGAGACGGGGATGTCGAAGGCCAGGATGCGCTCGACCTTGGAGTCGGAGTTCCAGAAGATGTTCTGGGCCATGACGTCGATGGCGGCCGCCTGGGTGCGCTGGGAGATGCCGACGGCGAGGGTCTTCTCGTTGATGTTCAGCACGTCGCCGCCCTCGGTGTGGAACTGGCAGTCGCGGCGGAAGTACAGGGAGACGTCCTTGTAGTCGGGGTGGTACTTGAAGACGTACTTGCCGTACAGGGTCTCGCGGTTGCGGGTGACCGAGTACATGCGGTTGAGGTTGACGCCCTCGCCGACGACCGCGAACGGGTCGCGGGTGAAGTAGAGGTTGGGCATCGGGTCGATGATCAGGTCGGACTCGGACTCGGAGTTGACCAGGGAGTCGAGGGTCGTGGACGCCGTGAGGGGCATGTCGATCTCGGCCTTGGTCATGCCGGCCATGGTCTTCTTGACGAACTCGAGGTTGTCCTCGATGGAGTCCAGCTTCTCGCGGACGATCTGCGGCATGTGCTGGCCGCGGATGCCTGCCTCGGCGATGTACTGGTCGGTGAACTCGGCGCGGGCGCCGGGGACCTGGTCGAACACCTCCGCGACGAGGTTCTCGAGGTAGAGCACCTCCACGCCCTGGTCCCTCAGGATCTGGGCGAAGGTGTCGTGCTCCTGCTGCGCGACCTCCAGGAACGGGACGTCGTCGAACAGGAGTCGCTCGAGCTCGTCGGGCGGCAGGTTGAGGAGCTCGTCGCCGGGACGGTGCAGGCAGACCTTCCTGAGCTTGCCGATCTCGGAAGGCACGTGCAGACCTTTCGTCATGGCCTCCTACCTTTCTTTCGGGCCCCTGTCAGGGCCGATTCGTTAGCGCCCCTCCGTGTGAGGCGTTATTGCTGACGACATATTTATATCCAAAATCAGTCCATACTTCCACCTCGCCCCCGAACGGTTTTATATGAGGGGTGAACGGCATACACATATACTTCACGCATGGCACACTTTGATTTAATAAAGTTAATTTACGTGCTAAAACGCGTTTTCAATCCAAATAGCAAATGGAACTTAACTTTATTAAACCACCCTCAAATTGCATATTTCTAATATAGCTATGAATAGAATTAGCGATTCATGCCGCGTCCCAACCATTTTCATTTTTATTCAGAAAAAAGTTTGTCCTATTCATTTCTGATAAATAAATTACCGTTTACCAGACGCTTGATACCGTTCACCGGAAGCTCAGTATAAGGCCCAGCGGATACCGGCTCGCTTTACGGCCCCATTTGTAACAACTTGACTTCTCGGTATAGAAAAACGAACCCGCTTCCCCTAGGGAAACGGGTTCGTTTTCGATTATCTTCGGCCAATTTGGATAAGGCCCTCGAAGATCGTCGGAACCCTAGCGATCGAACTCCGCCAGTGCCTCGCCCAAAAGCCTCAGGCCCTCGCGAAGAACGTCTTCGCTCGCGCAGTAGCCCAGGCGTGCGCCGCAGGGAAGCTCAAAGCGGCTACCGGGGACCAGCAGCACTCCCCTCTCGGCCAACAGGCGCTTACAGAATTCCTCGTCATCCTCGGGAATATCCAGCTGGATAAACGAGGTGGATATTCCCTGCGGGGCCGTCCAGGAAACGCGATGCTGCGTATCGATCCAAGCCTGCGCGATATCGCGGTTGCCAAACACGATCTTGCGATTGCGCTCGAGAATCTTGTCCTTGTGCTCGAGCACGTATGTCGCCAGGGCATCGTTGAACACGCCGCCGCAGATCATGGTGTAGTCGCGGTAGGTGCGGATGCGGTTGGACACCTCTTCGTCGGCCACGACCCAGCCCACGCGGGCCGCAGGCGTCGAATAGGTCTTGGACACCGAGTTGGTGACAATGGCCTTCTCGTACATGTCGGCCATCGACATAAAGGCCTTGGTGTTCTCAAGCGGCAGGTACACCTCGTCGCACAGCACATAGGCGCCAGCCGAACGGGCGATCTCGGCAATCTGGCCGAGCATATCGGCATCGAGCACCGTACCGATGGGGTTCGATGCGTTGTTGATGCAGATGAGCTTGGTATTGGGACGCACCAAGCGTTTAAGCTCCTCGATATCGGGCTTCCAGCCAAGCTCCTCGCGAAGCTCCCAATACTCGACCTCGGCACCGAGCGTACGCGGAATCTCGTAGAGCGGCGCGTAGGTGGGCCACTCGGCGATGACATGGTCGCCGGGCTCGACCACGGCCATGATGGCGTTGAGGTTAGCGCCCGTGCAGCCATTGGTCTGCAGAATGTGATCGGGATTGACCTCGCGACGATACAGCTTGGCAACCTCGGCCTTAAACTCCGGAGAGCCCTCGATCCAGCCGTAGTTCATCTTCTCGCGGTCCAGGCGCTCGTAGAACGTGGCACCGTCCTGCTCATCGAGCGCGCGCAGCTCGCCCATGGTGAGCGACGAGATCGTCGACTGGGCGATGTCCCACGTGGCGCTCTTCTCCCAAACGTTGAGCCATTCCTCAACGCCAATCGTCTTAATGTCCATGGCCAAGCTCCTTACAAAAGCAGTCATCCAACCGTGTTGACGTTCCTCATACAAGATTGGGGCGGCGCGAAAACCCGCACCGCCCCAATGGGAGACATCTAACGTCAGCTAGATGTATGTATTAAGACCTATACGGGTCCTAGAAGACCTTAGAGGTCCTCACGCCAGAAGGGCATGCTCATGCAGCGCGGGCCGCCGCGGCCGCGGGAGAGCTCGGCGGAGGGCACGACGAGAAGGTCCAGGCCCTCCTTGTACAGCACGTCGTTGGTGACGGTGTTGCGGGCGTAGACGCAGATCTTGCCGGGCTCGACGCACAGGGTGTTGGAGCCGTCGTTCCACTGCTCGCGGGAGGCCGCGATCGGGTCGCCGCCGCCGCAGGGGATCAGCTTGACCTGGTCGACGCCGGTGGCGTCCTCCAGGACGTGCTCGAGGGTGTCCTCGATCAGGCGGATGTTCACGTCGCCCGGGTTCTTGCCGGCGGTCAGCTCGTAGACGCGCAGGGTGCCCATGATGGCGGGGTGGATCGTGAACTTATCGACGTCGATCTGGGTGAAGACCGTGTCGAGGTGCATGAAGGCGCGCGAGACGGGGATGTCGAAGGCCAGGATGCGCTCGACCTTGGAGTCGGAGTTCCAGAAGATGTTCTGGGCCATGACGTCGATGGCGGCCGCCTGGGTGCGCTGGGAGATGCCGACGGCGAGGGTCTTCTCGTTGATGTTCAGCACGTCGCCGCCCTCGGTGTGGAACTGGCAGTCGCGGCGGAAGTACAGGGAGACGTCCTTGTAGTCGGGGTGGTACTTGAAGACGTACTTGCCGTACAGGGTCTCGCGGTTGCGGGTGACCGAGTACATGCGGTTGAGGTTGACGCCCTCGCCGACGACCGCGAACGGGTCGCGGGTGAAGTAGAGGTTGGGCATCGGGTCGATGATCAGGTCGGACTCGGACTCGGAGTTGACCAGGGAGTCGAGGGTCGTGGACGCCGTGAGGGGCATGTCGATCTCGGCCTTGGTCATGCCGGCCATGGTCTTCTTGACGAACTCGAGGTTGTCCTCGATGGAGTCCAGCTTCTCGCGGACGATCTGCGGCATGTGCTGGCCGCGGATGCCTGCCTCGGCGATGTACTGGTCGGTGAACTCGGCGCGGGCGCCGGGGACCTGGTCGAACACCTCCGCGACGAGGTTCTCGAGGTAGAGCACCTCCACGCCCTGGTCCCTCAGGATCTGGGCGAAGGTGTCGTGCTCCTGCTGCGCGACCTCCAGGAACGGGACGTCGTCGAACAGGAGTCGCTCGAGCTCGTCGGGCGGCAGGTTGAGGAGCTCGTCGCCGGGACGGTGCAGGCAGACCTTCCTGAGCTTGCCGATCTCGGAAGGCACGTGCAGACCTTTCGTCATGGCCTCCTACCTTTCTTTCGGGCCTTTCGGCCGAATCTCTCAGCACCCTTCCGTAACGGGTGCTGCTTGCTGACAGCTCTAGTTATATCCAAATTCCAACCGCAATTCCACCTCGCCCCCGAACGGTCAACAAAGTTCGATGAACGGTATATCGAATATGATTCTCCCATAATGCACTTCGGCGTTCTAAAGTAGCTTTTCTAAGGTAAATGCTCTTTTTTCTTAAAAATCATTCGCAATTACAACTCCAATCTTTCGATTAAGAATTGCATATCTAAAACGGTTTTATGTATATAAATGACGCTTGTTCGTGTTTCTGTCTGTATTCGATGATATTCAGCTACCTATCATTCTTATTCACACATACTCACCAGTTGAGTGAGGATATAGACCGTTTTTCACAACGCGAAGGGCGTCAGCTCTATGGCTTGTCAGCGTAAGAAGTAGGTAAAGATACCGTTCACGCGATACGTCCGTGCCATAGGCCGACTAAATTGAGACAATAGTGAATAGTGTTAGGCAACCGTCCCCCACGGGGACTGAACGGACAGATGCATATGCCGAGCAAAATCGAAAAAAAGCAAGCCGCTGCAAAGCTGCGTAAGCCGCCGCGCGACTTCTCGTACACGCAGAACCGAGAGCTCAGCTGGCTGCGCTTTGACAACCGTGTGCTTGACGAAGCCTTCGACGAGACCGTTCCGCTGTTCGAGCGGCTAAAGTTCGTGTCGATTTTCGAGTCTAACCTCGATGAGTTTCTCATGGTGCGCGTGGGCGGCCTGTCCGATCTGGCAGAGCTCAAAAAACAGCCTGTCGACAACAAGAGCAATATGACCGCCTCCGAACAAGTCGATGCTGTCATGGCCGAAATGCCCGGGCTCCTTACCCGATGGGAGTCCATCTTTAAGAGCATCGAGGGCAAGCTCGACACCCTGGGCGTTCACCGCGCCCGCATCGATTCGCTTACGCCCGAGGAGCGCACCTTTGTAACCCGTTACTTCCAGGCCTACGTGTCGCCGGTCATCTCACCGCTGGTGATTGACCCGCGCCACCCCTTCCCCAACCTGCGCAACGGCGCACTCTACCTGGCCTGCGGCCTGGACGGCGTCACCGACGAGGAGAGTCTGCTGGGCCTTATCGAGATTCCCACCTCGATGAACCGCGTGGTCGAGATCCCCTCGCCCACCGGCACCTACTCCTACATCTTGCTCGAGGACGTCATCCTCGCCTGCCTGGACAGCTGCTTTGGCTCCTATAAGCCGCTCGACCGCGCGCTCATCCGCGTCACCCGCAACGCCGACATCGACCCGGACGGCGAGGGCGTCGAGGAGGAAGAGGATTACCGTCAGCACATGAAGCGCATCCTCAAGAAACGCTTGCGCCTGCAGCCGGTGGTGCTCGCGGTCTCGGGGTCGCTCGAGAAGGCGACGCTCAAGACCATCCGCAAGGCGCTCGAGCTTTCGCACCGCTCTGTCTTTACCTGCGATATCCCGCTCGACCTAGGCTACGTCTTTGGCATTGAGGGCAAGATTCCCGAGCACCTGCGCAACGAGCTGCTCTTTACACCGTTTAAGCCGCAGCCCAACCCCACCATCGATATGACCCGCTCCATCCGCGAGCAGGTACTTCAGCACGACAAGCTGCTCTTTTATCCCTATGAGGCCATGAACCCCTTCCTGGATCTGGTGCACGAGGCCGCCTACGACCCCGAGTGCATCTCACTGCGCATCACGCTCTACCGCGTGGCCAAGCAGAGCCGCCTGTGCGAGTCACTGATCGATGCCGCCGAGAACGGCAAAGAGGTCACGGTGCTCATGGAGCTCCGCGCGCGCTTTGACGAGCAGAACAACATCGAGTGGGCCGAGCGCCTGGAAGAGGCCGGCTGCACCGTCATCTACGGCTCCGAGGGCTTTAAGTGCCACTCCAAGATCTGCCAGCTCACCTATCGCGAGGGCATGGCGCTTACACGCCTGACGCTGTTGGGCACCGGCAACTTTAACGAGAAGACGGCCAAGCTCTACAGCGACTTTATGCTCATGACCGCCCACCCCGGCATCGGCGAGGACGCCAACTTGTTCTTCCGCAACCTGTCGCTGGGCAACCTGCGCGGCGATTACCGCTTCCTGGGCGTGGCGCCCGTGGGCCTCAAGCCGCTCATCATGCGCGGCCTGGATCGCGAGATCCAGCGCGCCCTCGCTGGCGAGCCCGCCCGTGTGTTCTTTAAGCTCAACTCGCTCACCGACCGCGAGGTCATCGACAAGATCGCCGAGGCATCGTGTGCAGGAGTCCGCGTGGACATGATCATCCGCGGCATCTCATGCCTCAAGCCCGGCGTTCCGGGCAAGACCGAGAACGTGCATGTCCGTTCTATCGTCGGACGCTTTTTGGAGCATGCGCGCGTTTACGCCTTTGGCGTGGACTCGGACATGATCTATCTGAGCTCGGCCGACATGATGACGCGCAACACCGAGCACCGCGTGGAAATCGCCTTCCCCGTGCTCGACCCCACCTGCCGCGCCCTGGTGCACGAATACATGAGTATGCAGCTGCGCGACAACGTGAAGGCCCGCAGCCTCACGAGCGACGGCACCTGGGTCCCCGTGGAGCGCGCAGAGGGTGAGAAGCCCTTCAACTCACAGGAAGCCCTGCTGGAGCGTGCCTATCACAACGCCGAGGCCGCGCCCGAGCCCGTCATTGAGGCAAAACCCGCCCCCGAGCCCGAGCCGCAGCCGGTAGCACCCAAGGTCCAAGAGGTCCAGGCGACCGTCATTGAGCCCGAGCCTGCACCTGCACCTCAGCCCGAGCCGCAGGTCACCAAGCCCGCACCCGAGACGAGTGCCCGTCGCAAGAAGCCCGCCGGCAAGACCAAGGCCATCGAGCGCCATCGCCCCGGTCGCGTGCGCATGGGCCTGGGCCTGATCGGCCTGGGTCTTAAGACACTCATTACCGGCAAAACGAAATAGTCGTTTGTAGAAGCAGTTTGTAGAAGCGCCCCGCATTTGAGGAAAGCCTCGGATGTGGGGCGCTTTTCCCTGCTACCATGGTGCGGACAACAACGCGAATGACAGGCAGGGATATGAAGCTCACTATAGAATCGATGACCTACGGCGCCGACGGGCTGGCGCACGCCGACAACGGCAAGGCCGTCTTTGTGCAGGGCGCCGTGGCAGGCGACACCGTCGAGGCCGAGGTCGTACAGGACGGCAAGTCGTTCATGCGCGCCCGCACCACCGAGATTCTGGAGCCAAGCCCCGATCGCATCCAGCCTCCCTGCCCCTTCGTTGGCATCTGCGGCGGCTGCTCGTGGGGCAATCTCTCACGCACGGCACAGCTCGCCGCCAAGGAGCAAAATCTGCGCTCCACGCTCGAGCGCATCGGCAAGTTCGCTCCCGAGCAGGTCGATGAGTTGGTACAGCCCATCCGCCATACCAAGGACGACTGGGGCTACCGCAATAAAATCGAGCTCGAACCGACCGTCGTCAACGGTCGCGTGCGCCTTGGCATGCACGGTGTCGACCCCAGCAAAATAGTGACCGTCGATGCGTGCCCGCTGTTCGATAAGCGTTTTCCCAAGGCGCTCAAATCGGTCGTCGGCGCGCTCAACTATCTAAGCGGCAGCCACGACCTGGGCCTCGAACGCGTGGGCATTCGCGCATCGCGCCGCACCAAGGCACTCGAGGTCGCACTCTGGACGCCCACGGGCTCTTTTCCGCGCTCACAGGTCTCGCGCGTGCTGGCGGACGCCGCTCATCCCACGAGTATCGTGCGTGTGATGAGCAAGGGCGAAAAGAAAGCCCGACGTGTCTCCAAAGTCGAGATGCTCGCCGGCGAGGGCTCGTGGACCGAGAACATCGCCGAAGGCCAGATGCGCTTATCTGCCCCGTCGTTTTTCCAGGTCAATACCAAGGGCGCCGAGATTTTGATTGAGCTCGTTATGGACGCCCTCGACCCGCAGGAAGACGAGCTAGCCGTGGACCTGTACTGCGGCGCCGGAACCTTTACCCTGCCGCTCGCCCGCCGCTGCGACTTCGTCGCCGCCGTCGAGGCCTACGGCCCGGCCGTGCGCGACCTGCGCCGTAACCTGGAAATCAACAAGCTTGATAATGTCGACGTCATTGGCGGAGACGCGGTGCGCGAGTTCCCCGACCAGGATGCCGACGTCTTGGTGGTCGACCCGCCGCGCGCAGGCCTCGCCCCCGAGGCGATCGACCTTATCGCCAGCACGAGCGCTCGCGATGTCGCCTACGTGAGCTGCGACCCCGCCACCCTGGCACGCGACCTTAAGCGCTTTGTCGAGGAAGGTACCTTCTCCCCCGTCAAGATCACGCCGGTCGATCTGTTCCCGCAAACCTTCCACTGCGAAACCGTCGTCCACCTCAAGCGCAACTAGACTGTTTGCCCCAGACCACGCCCGATGATTTTTCTGGCACGGGGATAAAAATAGATTTGCTCCGAATGATTATTTAATCCCCGTCCCGAAATTGAACCGCCCCTCATTTCTTGAACATTAGAAATGGGGGCTTCTTTATGGACGGGAGAGTCAGGCACGACGCCACGCCGAGGACTCTTGCAGCAGAGCTTTGCGACAGGGGGTGCGGGCGCGCCGAAGGCCAGCGGGAGGCCGAAGGGTGCCCGGACCCGGCCGGGGCCGGCGGCGTGCGAGGGCGAGCTCTTGCGACGGAGCTGCTGCCCGGGCGCCTGAAGGACGAATTCTACAGGAGCCGGACGTGGCGGAGCTTCGAGGAGTTCAAGCGGGACCTCGAAGCCTATACCGTTCACTGGAACAAGAGGAGGCGGGTTAAGCAAAAGGGACTGACCCCGGAGGAGTTCCGAAATCAGTCCCCATGTGCGGCATAGGCCGCTAATTGACCCGTCCAAGTATCGGGGCGCAGTTCATTTCAGCGCCGCCCGAGAAAGCTAAACGCCTTCTGGCAGGTTGTCCCGGGCCGAGGGCGGCCACCTTGATCGCCCTCGGCCCTCACCCACCTCAACTGCCCCTCAATTACATAGAGCTGATTGAGGAGGGCGCAGGCTAGCGGGTGCCTTCCTCATCGTCGTTGGGCCGGTAGGTGATGAACTCGATAACAAAGGCCAGGACGGCAGAGACGAGCGAGGCGATGATCGCGAAGATCATGTGGGAGATCCCGGCGCCACCAGGGGTCCCGTCGATAAAGTTGAGCAGGTTGAAGACGCCGAGGCCGCCCGAGATGTACATGAGAGCGCCAGTCATTCCCACGATGGCGCCGCCCACGGCGGAGCTCAGGCATGCCACGACGAACGCGCGCTTGTTGGGGAGGGCGATGCCGTAGATGCCCGGCTCGGTGACGCCGAAGAAGAAGGCGGAGATCATCCCGGGAAGGGCGATGCCGCGGAAGCGCTCGTCCTTGTTTCTGAGGTACATGGCAAAGATGACCGCTCCGAGCGCGAACCCGTGGCCGATGGTGGCGGCGAGCACGCTGTCGTGGCCGAGGGTGTTCAGATTCATGATGGAGATGGGGATGAGGCTCCAGTGGAAGCCAAAGATGACGAGGCACATCCACAGTCCGCCAACCAGGGCGCTGCCCAGGACGGAACCAACCACGGGGAGCTGGAAGATGAACGAGAATGCCGCGCTCAGCAGGTTGGTGATGAGGGTGGCCACCGGGCCGATGATGAGGTAGCCCAAGACGATGGAGACCGTCATCGTGGCGAGCGGGACAAGGAACATCTTGAGCGCAGCCGGCATCCAGCTCTTGAGCCAGCGCTCAAGGATAGAGCCGAACCACACCATGAGAAGGACGGGGATCACCGAGCTCACGTAGCCGGACACGGGCATGATGATGGGGAGCCCGAGGGCGGTGGCGTACCACGAGAACGTGCCGGCCACGCCGAGGTCGATGCTGCCGAGCGCCTCGCCCGAGGTCAGGGCGACCATCGTCGGGTAGAGAAGCGCCACGCCGATTGCCACGCCGGTGAACTCGTTCATGCGGAACTTGCGCGCGGCACTGAACGCCAGGGCGACGGGAAGGAAGTAGAAGAAGCCGTCAGCCACGGTGTAGAGCAGCGTGTAGAGGCCGTCGTTTGCAAAGGCCGGGACGAAGTAGGTGATGAGGGCAAGCAGCCCCTTCATGATGCCTGCGGCGGCAAGCGGTCCCAGGATGGGCTGGAAGATGCCAGAGATGAGGTCGATGACGACGGAGGCAACGGTCTTATCGCCCTGGGGCTCGTCGTCGGCGCTTGCGCCGCCCGAGAAGTTGCCGGCCTCCAGGACCGCGTCGTAGACGTCCTCGACGATGTTACCCACGACCACCTGGTACTGGCCGTTGGCCTGGATGACCTGGATGACGCCCTTGAGGGCCTCGATCTTGGCAGTGTTGGCGCGGGACTCGTCCTTGAGTTTGAAGCGCACGCGCGTGATGCAGTGCGCGACGCTGGCGACGTTCTCTGTGCCGCCTACGTTCTCGAGTATGGATCTGGCCAGATCGTCGTATTTTTCAGCCATTATTTTCTCCTTAGTGATATTGCCCGGGCGGCTAGCCCAGGTCGCCTCCGTTGGTGGCGATGGCCTGTTGATACCAGTAGAAGCTCTTCTTGCGCCTGCGCTCGAGCGTGCCGTTGCCCAGGTTGTCGCGGTCCACGTAGATGAAGCCGTAGCGCTTCTCCATCTCGCCGGAGCCCGCGCTCACGAGGTCGATCGGCCCCCAGGTGGTGTAGCCGAGCATCTCGACGCCGTCCTGCTCGATGGCGTCACGCATGGCCTCGATGTGCTCGCGCAGGTAGGCGATGCGGTAGTCGTCCTCGATCGTGCCGTCGGGAAGCACCTCGTCATAGGCGCCGAGGCCGTTCTCCACCACAAAGAGCGGCTTCTGGTAGCGGTCCCAGAGGTCGTTGATCGTGATGCGGAATCCCAGCGGGTCGATGACCCAGCCCCAGTCGCTCGTGCGCACGTAGGGGTTCTCCACGCCGGCGAAGGCGTTGCCCTCGGCGACGCCGCCCACGGAGTCGGGGTCGCCCGCGGTGCAGCGCGAGGAGTAGTAGCTAAACGAGATGAAGTCGACGGTGTTCTCCGCAAGGATGCGCTCGTCCTCGGCGGTCATGCCCACGTCGATGCCCTCGCGCTCGAGCATCTTGAGCGCGTAGCCGGGGTAGCGACCGCGCGCCTGCACGTCCACGAAGAAGAGGTCCTCCTGGTTCTTGACCTGCGCCGCGCGAACGTCCTCGGGACGACAGGAGTAGGGGTAGTAGCTTCCCGCGGCGAGCATGCAGCCCACCTTGTTCTCCGGATCGACCTCGTGGGCGATCTTGGTGGCCCAGGCGCTCGCCACGAGCTCGTTGTGCGCGGCGCGGTACTCGGCCTCGCGGGCATTCTCCCCGGGCTCGAGGACGATGCCGGCACCCATGAAGGGACGGTGCAAGATCATGTTCATCTCGTTGAACGTGATCCACCAGCGCACGAGGCCGCGGTAGCGGTTGAAGAGCACCGTCACAAGCCGCTTGTAGAGCTCGATAAGGGTGCGGTTTCGCCAGGCGCCGTACTTCTTGACGAGGTGGATGGGGCAGTCGAAGTGCGTGATGGTCACGAGGGGCTCGATCCCGTGCTCGCGGCAGCAGCGGAACACGTCCTCGTAGAAAGCGAGCCCGGCCTCGTTGGGCTCCTCCTCGTCGCCATTGGGGAAGATGCGGCTCCAGGCGATGGAGAGGCGAAAGACCTTAAAGCCCATCTCCGCGAAGAGGGCTATGTCCTCGCGGTAGTGGTGGTAGAAGTCGATGCCCGTCTGGGCCGGGTAGTAGTACCCGGGCTCGAAGTCGAGCATGCGCCTCAGGCCGCGGCTTACGTCGTTGCGCTCCGGCCCGTGTGGGATGACGTCGACGTTGGCAAGGCCGCGGCCGCCCTCGTCATAACCTCCCTCGCATTGGTTGGCGGCGGTGGCTCCTCCCCAAAGGAACCCTTTTGGAAATGGCATGGTGCCTCCTTCTCTCTGGCGCCCCCATCTCTGCGGGGGACGCTTTATAACGTCCTTGCGGCCTCGCGCGCCTGGCCCGTGGCCCTTTACCTGATGCGCGCGGGCCGCCTGTGAAGGGGTGACTAGCTGACGGCTTGTCCTGCGGCGGCGCGACGTGCCTCCCGGCCTCCAAGCAGGGAGGGGACCTGTGCCAGGCACACGCCGGCGAGGATGATGGCGACGCCCAGCCACTCGACGACGCCGAGCGGCTCGCCGAGGACGATCATGGCGATGAGCAGGCCGGCGGGGAGTTCCGCGGCGGCCATGACGGTGGACAGGCCCGCGGGCAGGTGCGGAGAGCCCATGCCGAAGAGCAGGACCGGGCAGAGCATGCCAAAGAAGCCGGCGATGACGGCAAAGGGCAGGATGCCCTGGGCAAGGACGCCCGAGACGACGTAGTCCGGACACACCGTGAGCGACATGACCACGGAGCCCGCGCATACGATGACGCCACGCTGCTCGGACGAGCAGGGGGCCTCGACCTTGCCGGAGAGGGTGACAAAGAGGGAGCAGGACACGGCCGCCCCCAGCGCGCAGAGCAGGGCCACGGGGTCGTACCCGGTGATGCCGGTCTTGTAGACGCCGCTGGCGAACACCGTTCCGAAGACGATGACCAGGGCGGAGGCCACTTGGAGGAGCCTCGGCGGCCGGCGCGTCATGACGGTCTGCCACACGAGCCCCAGCCACGTGAACTGGAAGAGGAGCGTGAGTGCCACCGGGGCGGGCAGCACGCTCATGGCGTAGCAGTAGAGGATTGAGGTGAGGCAGGTGAGGGCTCCCAGGCCCATGAGCTTGAGGGCGAGCTTCCAGCCCACGCGCTGCCAGCGGTGCCCGAGTGCGTGCCCTGCGAGCGTGGCGAGGGCGAAGAAGAGGCAGCCGAACCACGCCTGGCTCGCCACCACCTGCGCTGAGGTGAAGCCCGCGGCGTAGGCGAGCTTGTAGGTCGTGGCCATCGCGCCGTAGCAGGCGCCGCCCGCAAAGACCTGGAGCGCCGCCTTGACCTGCCCCGCGCCCGCGGCTCCCGCCTCGGCGGTCTGTTGCTTGATTGTGTTTGTTTCTGCCATTAGGCTCCCTTCCGTCTGCTGTCTTGCAGATGCACGTCTCGTGCGTCTGTTCCCTGCAGTCGGAAGGTGGGCTCGTGCGGTCTTCTGGCGGTGCATGTGGTACCTGCTGCCAAGACGAAAAAAGCCACGCAACCGACTGCTCGGTTGCGTGGCAAAAAGGTGGCTAGCGCCCAGAAAAGTCCACGCGTTTTTAGACTGGGACAGAGTACTACAACAGGTGAGATTCCGTCAAGAAAAACCGAAGAAAAAAGTGAGCCTCTGCCCGCCGTACCTGTAGCGGTCGTTTCCCCGAACGGGGCGGTGCTGTTGGGGGCTGTCTCGATCTGTAACAGTAAGACCCGGTTTTGGTCCGTAGATGTTACAGATTTAGACGTTTTGTCGGGGCGGTTTCCGTTTGTCTTGATCTGTAACAGTTAGGGGTCAAAAGTGGGTCTAGATGTTACAGATTGAGATTGTTGAGGATGGGTGAGGGTAGCTAATTCGGACGGGGCTATTTTAGCTACCCTGCAAGTGGGGTAGCTAAAATAGCCCCGTCCCTTTTTAAACAATGGAAAATCGAGCGTAGCAAGCGGAGGTCTTCGGGGTATAAGACGGCTAATTGTATGCCGCCCATGAAAGGAACCCTCATGCCCAGCGTTGCCGTTCTCGCCGCCGATGGCTTTGAAACTATTGAATGCTTGACCATGGTCGATGTCATGCGTCGCGGCGGCGTGCGTGCCACGCTCGTCTCGATCATGCCCACGCGTGAGGTCGTAAGCTCGCTGCAGATCCCTGTGACCTGCGATGCGCTCTTTGATGAGATCAACTTTGACGAGTACGACTGCGTCGTGCTGCCCGGCGGCCTGCCCGGTGCCACCAACCTGCGCGCCGATCAGCGCGTCTGCGACGTGGTCTGCGAGTTCGCCGCGACCAAGCACGTTGCCGCCATCTGCGCCGCCCCGTTTATCCTGGGCGAGCTCGACCTACTCGAGGGGCGCCAGGCCACGTGCTTCCCTGGCTTTGAGAAAAGCTTCCCCGAAGGCGCCTATACCGGCGAGAAGGTTACGCAAGACGGCAACATCATCACCGCCAGCGGCATGGCCCAGTCGCTCCCCTTTGCGCTTGAGCTGCTGCGCACACTCGCCGGCGACAAGGCCGTCGAGAAGGTCGCCGAGGGCATTCAGCTATGATTTTGGCTTCGCAATCACCGCGCCGCATCGAGTTGATGCGCGAGGCGGGCTATGACATTCACGTGATTCCCGCAGATATCGACGAAACGCCTTTTGATGGCGAGGCCCCGCTTACGCTCGTTGAACGCTTAGCACGCGCCAAAGCCGCCTCCGTTGCCGCCGAGCATGCCGAGCCCAACGAACTGACCGTCGCGGCCGATACTATTGTCACCTTCGATGGCAAGATTCTGGGCAAGCCGGCAACCGAGGACGAGGCGCGCACCATGCTCCGCGAGCTTTCGGGCCGCACGCACCAGGTCGCAACCGGCGTCTGCATCGTTAAAGCCGGCGACGCTACAGCTCCGCATGCCGCCGAGAGCCTGTCGTTTGTCGATGTGACCGACGTGACGTTCTATGAGCTTACCGAAGAGCAGATCGAGCGCTATGTTGCCTCCGGCGAACCCATGGACAAGGCCGGGGCCTACGGCATCCAAGGCACAGGCGGCCGCATGCTTGTGCACGATATTTCGGGTGACTTCTACAACGTGGTGGGCTTGCCCATCGCTCGCGTCGCACGCGCGATTCAAAAACTCTCGTAATTGCATCTGGCGCTGGGTATCCCCCAGCGCCTACAATTTTGCCGTATCGTACGGATCCCGACCGGGCATAAGGCCCGGCGGAAAACCGATAGGAGAAAACATGGACACACTGCTCGAAGCCATCGATGTTTGCAATGTCGATGGCTTTTGCTTTGGCAACTATACGGACGAGGAGGCTGGCACCGGCTGCACCGTAATCGTGGCGCCCGAGGGTGCCACCGGCGGCGTTGACGTTCGCGGCGGTGCTCCAGCATCGCGCGAAACCGACCTGCTGCGACCCGAGAACACCGTCGACAAGGTTCACGCCGTCTGCCTTTCGGGCGGATCGGCCTTTGGCCTCGAGGCTGCAAGCGGCGTCGCTCGCGAACTCGAGAGCCGCGGCATCGGCCTTCCCGTCGGCCCCACGCAGGTGCCCATCGTGTGCTCCAGCTGTATCTTCGACCTTGCCTTTGGCGACCCCACCGTACGCCCCGACATAGAGGCCGGCATCGCCGCCGTGCGCGAGGCACTCGACAACACCCCCACCACGCTCGAGCAAGGCAATGTGGGCGCCGGCACCGGTGCCACCGTAGGTAAGCTCATGGGCCCTGCCACCTGCATGAAGGCTGGCCTTGGAGCCGCCGCCGTGGCACTCGGCCCCGTCAAGGTGGGCGCCGTGGTCTCGGTCAACGCCTGCGGCAACGTTGTCGACCCCTTCACCGGCGAGTGGGTCGCCGGTATGCGTGCCGCAGCCGATAGCGACCAGATCGTCGACATGGAACTCGCAGCCTTCGCCGCCGCCGGATCCATGCAGATGCCGCTCGACCGCACCAACACCACCATCAGCTGCATCGTCACCAACATGGAGCTCACTAAGGCCCAGGCCACCAAGGTCTCCCAAATGGCCGCAGACGCCTACGCACACGCCATCCGTCCCACGCACACCACCAACGACGGCGACACCATCTACACCCTCGCCAGCGGCAAACTGGGCGCCCAGGCAAGCGCCGCCGTTCCCCTAGACCTGCTGGGCATGCTCGCCGTAAGGGCCCTACAGACCGCCATCGTAAACGGAGCCAAAAACGCCAAAACCTCCCACGGCATACCCGGCGCCGCAAAGTAATCTCACTCGACCGCCCGTCTCCGACCGACTTCCAACCTTATTCTTTTCAGCCCAGGCCCCTGTGTACCGCGCGTCTAAGATCTTCAAATTCAGACAATCTGACAATCGATTCTTATAGCAGAGGCCCCTTGGCCTTTAGTTTGATACAAGTTCCGCACGAGCCGGAAAGCACTTAATGTGCTTTCCGTGCGAGCAGGACTGTTCGCAGTAGCAAACTAAAGGCCAAGGGGCCCAGTCAACCTAACAGCAGCGATTACTCGGCAGTTAGTTGAATTTGAAGATCTTTGAGGCAAGACGGTATAGGCCGAGTGTGGTTTTGTCTCCGGCACGACCGCGGAGGTTAGTGAAGAAGCCGACCACACCGTAACGTGCACGACGATACATACGCTCGTCATAGGCCTTCAAATCATTCCACAGCGTCTTCAGGCGCTCATCGGCACAATCCTCGTCGGAAAGCTTGGTGAGCACCGAGCAGATCGCCATCATCATGGTGAAGTAGCCCATCATGTACGAACGCAGACGCGACGACTCGACATCGCTGTACAGGTGGTACGACTCCATCATGATACGCGTAACACGGAACTGCTGGTCCAGACGCTTGACCATCGTGGCCTCGTTGACACTCTGGCCCTCGCGACCGATAAAGTAGCGATAGAGGTCGATGTCGGCGTAGTACATGGTCTTACAACGCGGCAGCGGCACGTAGGCGTAGATGTTGTCCACATAGAACGTGTGCGGCGGCATGGGCAGGCTGGACTCGCGCAGCACATCCGTGCGATAGCACAGGCTGTGCATGAGCAGATTCTGGTCCAAACGGAAATGGCCGATCTGGTCCCAGGTAAAGATCTTTTTTCGAGGCAGGGCAAACTTGTAACCAATGGCCGTATGCGTACCCTCGTAAACCTTCTCGTACACGTAGTTCGAGATAAACAGGTCAACGCGCTGGTCGCGCTCTTCAAAGCCGCGCAGAATCGACAGCATGGTCGAAAGGGCAGCGCCGTCAAGCCAGTCGTCCGAGTCGACGACCTTGTAGTAGGTGCCCTGCGCCTCGCGCAGACCCGAAAGGACGGCAATACCGTGGCCGCCATTCTCCTGGTGCACCGCGCGGATGATTCCAGGATAACGGGCCTCCCACTCGTCGGCCTTGGCGGCCGTCTCATCCTTGGAGCCGTCGTCCACCACGATAATCTCGATATCGGTGGCGTAATTGCTCCCCTCCAAGATGGAGGTGATGCAATGGTCCATGTCCTTGGCGGCGTTATACGAGGGAATACCGAATGTTATGACTTTATGCATGGCAGGCGATAATCTCATCCGAAAGATCGAGGGCGGAATTGGTCACGGCATCCATATCGTAGTAACGATACTCGGCCAGACGACCCACCGGGTGGAAGTTTGTCAGGTTCTGGACGCGCTCAAGATAGCGCTCATAGAGCTCACGGTTCTCGGGCTCAAGAATGGCGTAATACGGCGTCTCGCCCGAGCCGGGCGTATAGGCCTTGGAGTACTCCTTCATGATGGTGGTCTTGCCGGGCAGGACCTGACCAGTCATGTTCTTGAACTCGGTAATGCGGGTGTAGTCCTCGCTCGTGGTGTAGTTGACGGTGCCCACGGGCTGGAACTGATCCATATCGAGCGTCTCGAACTTCATGTCGAGCGTACGGTACGGAAGAGCGCCCAGGTCGAGGTTGAACAGCTCATCGAGCGGACCGGTATAAACGATCTCGCCGCCGTAGACCTTGCCACCGATCTTGACGGTGGTCTCGTCGATCTCAAAGAGATCGCGGGCGTCCACGTCGCAGAACACGTCGATCAGGTCGTGGTCGAGCATATGCTCGAACAGCGCCGTGTAGCCGTCCTGCGGCATACCCTGGAAGGGAGCCTGCGGGAAGTAGCGGTCATCATCGCCCACAAAGATGGGAACGCGGCCGGTGATCGAGGGGTCGATCTGATCGGGCGTCTGGCCCCACTGCTTCATGGTGTAATGCAAAAAGACGTTCTCGTAGACGTAATCGGCGACCTCGGCAAGATCCGGGTCGTTCTTCTTACGCAGCTCCATGATGGGCACCTTGACATCCTTGCCAAAGGTCTCCACGAGCTTCTGATACAGCTCCTCGCCGCGCTCGTCACCAAAGGCGAGCTTGAGACTCGCATGGTTAAAAGGCACGGGCATAAGGGTGCCGTTGATGTTGGCGAGCACCTTGTGCTGATAATCCGTCCACTTGGTAAAGCGCGACAGGAAATTGTGCACGCGCTCGTTAAAGGTGTGATAGATATGCGGACCGTACTCGTGGACCAGGATTCCGGCCTCGTCAGTGCAATCATAGGCATTGCCCGCAATGTGGCTACGGCGCTCCAAAACGGCAACACGATAGCCGATGGTCTCGGCAAGACGGCGGGCGCAAACGGCACCGGCATATCCAGCACCGACGACAATCATGTCGTACGCGCCGGCGTTAAAGCCTTCAGGCAGGCCTGAGGTAATCTGCATCGATACTCCTTGTCAAAAGCCACGGGCTCGTTAGCTGGGCTTTTCTCGAACATTCTTCGAGACATATTTATCAGAGCGATTATAGCGCTAATGCGTCCTATAATGAGCTTGCCACACAAGGAAAGCTCAAGCACCGCGGCGTACATAATTGAAAGGTAAACCCGCAAGCAGCGGGTTTATTCGTAAACAGCCGGGCGCCTGGAGCTTAGCGAAACGCTTGCAAGGAGTAACATGAGCGATTTCCTAAACCGTATGAAGTCTGCCGCCAAGGCCGACCTTAAGACCATCGTCCTGCCCGAGGGCGAGGATCCGCGTACCATCGTCGCGGCCAACAAGATCATCGAAGAAGGCCTGGCCAACATCGTCATCCTGGGCGATCCCAACGAGATCAACGTTCCCGGCGCCACCGTCATCGATCCGCGCAATGCCGAGAAGCACGAGGAGTACGCGCAGAAGTTTGCCGAGCTCCGTGCCAAGAAGGGTGTCACCATCGAGCAGGCTCGCGCCCAGGTGATGGACGCCACCTACTTTGGCACCATGATGGTCAAGATGGGCGACGCCGACGGCCTGGTCTCCGGCGCCTGCCACTCCACCGCCGACACCCTGCGCCCCGCGCTGCAGATCCTCAAGACCGCCCCGGGCACCAAGCTGGTCTCGGCCTTCTTCGTGATGTGCACCGACACCCCGCAGTTCGGCACTGACGGTACGCTGATCTTCGCCGACTGCGGCCTCAACATCAACCCGTCCTCCGACGAGCTCTCCGAGATCGCCATCGCCTCCGCTCACTCCTGGTCCACCTTCATGGGCAACGTTGAGCCGCACGTGGCCATGCTCTCCTACTCCACCATGGGCTCCGCCGGCGGCGAGGTCGCCAAGAAGGTCCAAGAGGCCGTGAAGTTCTGCAAGGAAAAGGCTCCCGAGCTCGCCATCGATGGCGACCTGCAGCTCGACGCTGCCATCGTCCCCACCGTCGCTCAGCTCAAGGCTCCCGGCTCCTCTGTCGCCGGCAAGGCCAACGTGCTCGTGTTCCCCGACCTCGAGGCCGGCAATATCGGCTACAAGCTGGTCCAGCGCTTCGCCGGCGCCGACGCTTACGGCCCCATCCTGCAGGGCATCGCCAAGCCGGTTAACGACCTTTCGCGCGGCTGCTCTGCCGACGACATCGTGGGTGTCGTGGCCATCACCGCCGTCCAGGCTCAGATGGCTGAGTAGCGGACGTATCCCCTCGGGACCCCACAGGGTAAAGCTCTGAAAACGTCCTCGGACATGTCGGAAGCCCCCGCTGCGCACTACATGCGGCGGGGGCTTCCTCCGTCCTGCGGAATGTTTTCAGAGCTTTACCTTGTGGGGTCCCTGCCGCTACGTGGTATTCAGGGAATCTGGAGTGGACGGCGGCTTGGCTACGAGCTGGAGCTGAGGATCTGAATGGTCGGGTGCCGTTGCTGGGAGCGCAGGCGTTGCTGGTGATGATCACTTTGGGACTGGAATTTCCGCCTGCTAGCAAAAAGGCCTCCGGAGCTGTTGCTCTGGAGGCCTTTCGTTTACTTGCAAATGCGCGCGTTAGTTGTTCTTGGTCAGGCGCTCGACGTCGTGGGCGATCATGTATTCCTCGTCAGTGGGGATAACCATGACCGTGACGGCGGAACCGGCGGCGCTGATGACCTGCGGGCCGTTGCCCACGGCCTCGCGGTTCTTGTTGTTGTCGATACGTACGCCCAGCCACTCAAAGCAGTCGCAGAAGGCCTTGCGGATCGACCAGTCATTCTCGCCAATACCTGCGGTAAAGGTGATGGTGTCCACGCCCGCCATAGAAGCGATCATGGAGCCAGCCTGCTGCATGGCCTTGTAGGCGAACATATCGAAGGCGAGCAGGCAGCGCTCGTCGCCCTCGGAGGCGCGCGTACGGATGTCACGGGCGTCGTTGGAGATGCCCGAGATGGCAAGCAGACCAGACTGCTTGTTCATCATGTCATCGACTTCCTGGTAGCTGTAGCCGCCCTCGCGCTGCAGGTAGCACACGGTAGCCGGGTCAATGGAACCACAACGGGTGCCCATCATCAGGCCGTCGAGCGGCGTGAGACCCATCGTGGTATCGCGGCATACACCGTCCTCGATGGCGGCGAGCGAAGCGCCGTTGCCCAGATGACACGAAAGCAGACGGTGGCAGCGCGAACCCAGGATCTCCTTGGCCATCATCCACTCATAGCGGTGGCTTGTGCCGTGGGCGCCGTACTTGCGCACGTGATACTTGTCACGCACGTCCTTGGGCAGGGCGTAGGTGTAGGCGACCTCGGGCATAGTCATGTGGAACGAGGTGTCGAAGACGGCCACGTTGGGCAGCTCCGGATACTTCTCGCGACAATACTCGATTGCCGCTGCCTCGCCGTAGTTGTGTAGCGGGGCAAGCGGTGCCACCTCGAGGATCTTAGCCATGACCTCATCGTCAACGACCGCGGAATCGTCAAAGTACCAGCCACCCTGAACAATACGATGCCCAATGCCATCGATCGTAAAGTCGGTCTTCTCGAGCTCTTCGAGCACGCGTGCGATAGCCGAACGGTGATCCGGGAAGGGGGCCTCCTCGGTTTGCTTGGCGCCACCGTTCTCGGAGTGGCCAAAGATGCCCACGTCCGAACCGATACGTTCGCAGTTGCCCTTGGCGAAAACCTCGCGGGTATCGGTATCCAAAAGCTGATATTTAAGGCTTGAGCTACCGGCGTTGACAACAAGTACGTTCATGAGACTCCTTTGCAGTGCGATACGGTCGGCGCAGACCCCTTAAGGCGGCCGCATGTTAATAAGAAGTTATCACAACTTAATAAATAACTATCAGGCATATCGCCCAACGAGCACAAAAGAGGGGCCGAACGGCGCTCGGTCGTCCAGCCCCTCCCCTTTTGCAATTACTTGCCGTTGACGATGCGCTCGACGTCGGAAGCGATCATGAACTCCTCGTCCGTGGGGATAACGAAAATCTTAACCTTGGAATCCTTGGCAGACAGGCACCAAGCGCCGTCACCACGCAGGGCGTTGCGGGCATGATCCATCTTGACACCCATAAAGGCCAGACGGTCGGCAACGCCGGCGCGGACGGCCGGAGCGTGCTCGCCGATGCCGGCGGTAAAGACCAGGGTGTCCATACCGCACATAGAAGTGGCCATCTCGGCAGCCTTGGCGGCAATCTTGTAGACAAACATGTCGAAGGCGAGCTGAGCCTCGGGGTCGCCAGCGGCAGCGAGCTCCTCGACGTTGCGGCAGTCGTTGGTCTTGCCGCCGGTCACAGCCAAAAGGCCGGACTTCTTGTTCATCATCTCGTCGACCTCGTCGAAGGTGTAGCCGCCCTCGCGCTGCAGGTAGCACACGGTAGCCGGGTCGATGGAGCCGCAGCGGGTGCCCATCATGACGCCGTCGAGCGGCGTCAAGCCCATGGTGGTGTCCATGCACTTGCCGTCCTCGATGGCGCACAGGGAAGCGCCGGAGCCGATATGGCACACGACGACCTTGCGGGCCCCGCCGTTGGTCATCTCGGCGACCTTCTTGGAGATGTAGCGGTAGCTGGTGCCGTGGGCGCCGTACTTACGGATGTGCAGCTTGTCGCAAACATCCTTGGGCAGAGCGTAAGTCTTGGCGACCTCGGGCATGTTGAAGTGGAAAGCGGTGTCATAGACCGTGACGTTGGGCAGGTCGGGATACTGCTCCAGGCAGTACTCGATCACGTTGGCCTCGGGGTTATTGTGCAGCGGGGCGAGCGGAGCAACCTCGCGGATCTTGGCGAGGACGTCCTCGTCGACGAGGGAGGAATCACCGAAGTACCAACCGCCCTGAACGATACGGTGGCCGATACCCTCGATCTTGACGCCGTTGGCCTCAAGGTCCTTCAGGACGACCTCGATGGCGACCTTGTGGTCGGGGAACTCGATGTTCTCGGTCACCTTCTTGGAGCCGTTGGCAGCGTGGGTGAAGGTGCCGCCGGTAAAGCAGACGCGCTCGCAGGAGCCCTTTGCGGACACCTTGTGGGACTTGGTATCGATGACCTGATACTTAAGGGTCGAAGATCCTGCGTTGACGACCAGAACGTTCATGTGTCTCCCTACTAACAGGCGGTGTGGCGCCGCCAGGTTACATACGCTTCAATAATAAACCCAAACGCCCTCGCGCTCGGGTTTATTGCGTTGATATATAAGTTATCGGTGCCCAAATACTCATGACCTTTGGCGTGTAAGACGAAAGAGCGCGGGGATATACACAAGGGAAGAAATCCCGAGCGCGACAAGCAATACGACTCGAATGCCCGCAACGCTACTCAACACAGCGTTGAGCAGATAGAAAAGAACGGCACCCACCGCCACCATCTGGCTTTGAACCGAAATCAGTGAACAGCGCATCGAAGAATCGGCTGCCTTTTGAAAAATTGAGTATTTAATTGGAGTAAATAACGAGTACGCAACCGTCTGCAGCACATAGAACACGGGCAGCAAATTAGCCGGAGTAAGGGGAATCAAAAACAAAGCTGTCAGGAAAAGGCGCACGATGCCGCAAATACGCGCAAAGCGGCCCTTGTCGACATGAGCAATCGCACAGGGCACAATAAGTCCCATGGAGGCCGAGACAAGGAGCTGGACCGCAATGGTCACACCCGAAGCGACGGCATTCATTCCGCGACCCGCAAGCAGCAGTGAGAAAAAGTCTTCCAGGGCGACAAAAGCAAATGCCTGAGAACAGTCCATGATGAACGCTGAACGAAGAATGCCATTACCCGCAATAGCGGCACCGATCATCTTCGGGCTAATCCCATGTTCAGGTGTCGTCGCAGTGCCCCCTCTTCGCATCTCAGGAATGCAGACAACGACAAGCAACGTCAACACCATTGCGATGATATCTGCCGAAAGACCAATGAGATATGCACCGACAGACGAAATGAAACCGCCCACGCAAGCGGAGATGGCATAAGAGGCATAGAAAACAAATCGCTCAACGACATTAAGTCTTACGAGCTGGTCCTGAGAGACGCTGTCAATGTAAATCGCTTCGATGGATCCGCTCACACACGCAACGGCAAAACCCTTGAGAGCGAACGCACCGATTAAAAGCAGGGGAGAACGGACGAGAAGCAGGGCGGCGTAGTATCCAAGCATTCCCACGACGCCAACGAGACCGCTTGTCTTTCGTCCAAACCTATCAGCAATATAGCCAGTGGGAACTTCAAGGATGAACTTGCTCACTTGATATGCAATCATCATGCTAGAAATCGCCACCATCGAAAGTCCGACGAACTCAAGGTAGACAGTTAGAAAATACAAGATGGTGCTGAAGTTCGACAGAAAAACGAACGTCATATAAAGCAAAACCGTACGGTTTTTCATGCTCCGCCCTCCAAGAGTCAGCAATCTAAATCGGAATCTTGGAAAAGCATGAGGGCAAAGCTGTCAGCTATGTGTTACAAGGCGTCAATAATCACTTGATGCCTCGAAGCCAATTAATCTCACGAAGCAAGATGACGCAATAGGTGCAGAAAAACCGTCTGGTGTCGATCAGTCCAGGAATTTTGCCGATAGCAAAAGTAGATAGGCAAGGTTACATCACGCGAACCTTCAATGGAGCACTCACTCACTTCTGACCCATCCGATGCGAGAGAGGACCCAGACAAACTCAATATCAATCCCCCGGCTTGAAGAAACTCAGTCTGAGCCCTGCTTCCGTATTCAACATCACGGAAGCGAAAATTGACGAGCTGGGCTTCGGGACATTGATTGATTGCATTGAGACAGGGTGACAAATTAATGGGAACAGCGAGCCGGCCGCCCAGTAACTCGCGAATGGTCATGGCGCCCACAGATTGATGACCCGCTGGGCATGAAAGAACCTTGAGCTCCTTTTCACCCAAGTATTTCGAAGAAAGGACACTGTCCCTTGGTTCCTCAAATGAGATGGCCGCATCCGAAATACCAAGCACAAGTGATTCAAAGCATGTAGCCGTTGGCTGATGCCACACATCAAGGTGAATCTGAGGATGCGAGCGTTCAAACGAGTCATACCAGTTTTCGGCAAAAAGGCGCCCCCGCCCATGAAGGCAGGGGGCGTAAAGACGAAAGTGGCCATCGGGCGAAACGCCGTCGCTCCCCGATTGAGCGTACTTTTTGAGATCGTCGACTTGTGCCAGGATCACGCGTGCACGACGCGCAAATTCTCTGCCCGCCGAAGACAAAACAGCCTCCCCCGCCGATCGGTCGAGCAAAACAATCTGATACTCAGATTCCAACTTTTTGATTGCCGACGAAACAGCCTGCGGACTCACATGAACGGCGCGAGCTGCTTTGCGCACGCCGCCATAGTTCGCTACCGCTTGAAGGTATTCGAGTTGAGAAAGCTGCATAGATTACTCCAAAGGCAGCCAAGTCGACGGGCTACGCGCCCTCAGATGAGGTTCTCGTCCAGGTTTTTGCCGCCGAGGACGTGCATATGGAAGTGCATGACGGTCTGGCCGGCGTTGACACCCTTGTTGGAAATGACGCGGAAACCGTCCTCCAGTCCCTTGGCCTTGGCGACCTCCTGGATGGCGTGAGCCATGGCGCCCATGGTCTCGGCAGGCACGTTGTCGGCGATGTCGCTGTAGTGCTTCTTGGGGATCACGAGCGTGTGGACCGGCGCCTGCGGGTTGAGGTCGTCGAAGGCGATGACCTGGTCGTCCTCATAGACAACGGTCGAGGGGATCTCGTGGTTGGCAATTTTACAGAAGATGCAATCGCACATAGCTGGTTCCTTTCTTACAGACCAAGGTAATTATATTTGGTCGAGATGCTTAGAACGAAAGGTTATCATCGGTGTTGGCGGCCTCGCCGTCGGCGAGCACGTCGTTGCCGTCGACGTCCTTAAGGAGCACCGAGACCTTCTGCTCGGCATCGGACAGGCGGGTGCGCAGGCTTTTGAGGAGCTCGACGCCGCGGGTGTAGCTCTCGAGCGACTCCTCGAGCTCCATATCGCCCGACTCCAGGCTGCGGATGATGAGCTCCAGCTCCTGCGAGGCCTGCTTGTACGTAAGCTGCTCTACCGGGGTCTTCTCTGCCATATCTGTTTCCTTTCCTAAGGGTCTATCACTGCGAAACGCGGTCTACTCGACCGTATCGACCGTTGCTGCCACGTTGCCGTCTGCCATGCGCACGCGAATGGCGTCGCCAGGCTTAAAGGTCTTGGCACTCGTAGCCACACCATCATCGCTGTACGCGATGGAATAGCCGCGAGCAAGCACTTTGAGCGGCGACAGGGCATCGAGCGACGCTGCCGCACGGCTCAGGTCGGACGCTGGCTTGCTGAGCATCGTGCGCCCTTGATGCTCTAGGCGGGAACTCGCAAGCGTGAGCGCATGGCGCTTACCATCGAGCCCCGAGGTGCTTGTAATCAGACGCTCGGGCAAGCGCTCAAAGTTGGAGCGGAATGTCCCGACCGAGCGTACTATGGCGCCCGACAGGCGATCGGCAGTCAGCGCAAGCTCCGATTCGCGACGCTCGACCATAAATGTGGGGTCGTTGAGGCACGGGCGACACGCAGCGGCATCGAGCGCATCACCCAAGCGAGCCGTATAGGTATCCCAGGCACGGCGACCGCGCTGATCGAGCATCTCCAGGTCGACCTGGGCCGACCCAATCATCGATGCCATCGCGGCACCCAGACGCTGATGGCGCGCCTCGAGCACATCGGCCAACTCCGTCATAGCCGGCGCCACCGATTCTGCCGCCGCCGTGGGCGTGGAGGCGCGTCGGTCGCTCACCATGTCGCAAATCGAGGTATCGGGCTCATGGCCAATGCCGGTCACCACGGGCACAGGACAAGCCGCCACCGCGCGGGCAAGCTCCTCGTCATTAAAGGTCATGAGGTCCTCAAAGGAACCGCCGCCGCGCACCAGCAAAATACAGTCGGGCGCCGGCGTAATGGAAGCGGCGCGGCGCAAGCCCTCAATGAGCTCGGCCGGCGCACCCTCGCCTTGAACCTTGGCGCCCACGCAAACGAGCTCGACGAGCGGGTTGCGACGACGCAACGTGCGCTTGACGTCGTCGATTACGGCACCCGAAAGCGAGGTGACGACCGCCACGCAGGAGCAGAACACCGGGATGCGGCGCTTGCGCGCTTCGTCCATCAGGCCCTCGCGGCGTAGCTTTTCGGCCAGTTGCGCCACTTGTTGACGCAGCAGGCCCTCCCCCGCCAACGAAAACGAGCGGGCAACAAAGCTCATGCGGCCCGTGGCCTTATAGAGATTGAAGCTGCCCTTAAAGCTCACCTGCATGCCGTCGCGCAAATCGAAGGTGCGCTTGAGATAGGCGCCCTTCCAGATGATGCAGTCGACGGCGGCCGAGTCGTCTTTAATCTGGAAGTAGCAGTGGCCGCTTCGGGCGTTGGGACCACGGAAACCCGTGACCTCGCCCAGGACACTCAGCTGCGGAATGGCATCGAGCGCACCGGCGGCGATCTCTACCGCCTGGCTCACGCTGAGCTCCTTACGCTCCTGCTCGTCCGAACCGTCGAACTCGGCGGAAACGGCATTGCCGGTTAGATTCCAGCCTGCCACGCAGCCTCCTTTCGTCATCGTGCACAAGGGCTCCGGCCCTGCGCAAATTCAAGTCCAACACATAGTACAGCGCCGCGAGGACACGAATCCCCGCGGCGCCTGCCTGTCCCATTTGTTATCGGTTGGAGTTTCTGTTGTATCGAGCCATAAGATAGAGCAGCTGAATAATCGAGGTGAGCGCCGCAGCCACATAGGTAAGCGCGGCGGCCGTCAGCACCTTCTTGGCACCGTTGACCTGCTGGGAGCTCATACCCGACTGCTCAATATACGCCACGGCACGTCGGCTGGCATCAATCTCGACCGGTAGCGTAACCAGTTGGAACAGCACGCTAAACGAGAAGAAGATCAGTGCGAGGGTCGTGAGTCCCGCGATGTTCATAAACAGGCCCATGAGCAGCACGATGGTCCAAGTGTTCTGGGTAAAGTTGACGACCGGCACGAGGGCGGTGCGTACCTTCATCATGGCATAGCCGCTTTGACGCTGCGCGGCATGGCCTGCCTCGTGACAAGCGACAGCAACGCTTGCGACCGAGCCGCCCGAACGGTTGGAATCCGACAGATACAGGTTATTGTCCTGCGGGTTGTAATGGTCGGTGAGCTCACCGGCGACGCCCTTGATACCCACGGCGTTGCAACCGTTGGCGTCGAGCATGCGGCGAGCGACCGTGGCACCCGTGTCGCCGTCCGAGCGAACCTTGGACCACGTCTTGTACGTCGAATTGATATAGCTCTGCGCAGCAAGGCCAAGCACCGTGCAGACAAGAACAACCAGCAGGTACAGCGGGTCGATGCCAAAGCCATATCCATAGTAATAGGGCATGCGAATTCCTCCAAATCGAGTTACACGTTGGAGGCATTCTACCCACTCGCCCAGCAGGCAAATCAACATCGATGTTTTGGCAATGTCAGCGAAAACGGCCGAGAGCGAGCAAGGTGACGTGAAAGAGAAGCGACGCGTACTTTGGTACGCGAGCGACGATTGAACGTCAGATTGCCGCTCTCGGCCGTCTGCAGCGTCGAGCTGTTACGCGGTTTGGTAAAACCGCGTAACTATATACCTATAACAACTCAATCTTTCCGTCCTTCACGGTGAGCCCCATATTGCCGGAAAGCAGATCGTCCAGACGCGAGCCCACAAGCTCAAAACGCCAGCCTTCACGCAGGGGGCTCTGCTCGGGATGCTCAATGTAGTCAGCCAGGTCATCGCGCGAGGCAATGACCGAGGTCGCCACTCCCGAGCGTTCGGCAACCAGGCGGATGAGCGCGTACATGAGGTCGGTCACGCTCTCCAGCTCCGGCGAAATCTGGCGATGCCCACGCAACATGAGCGGCAGGCGATCGTGCGGGCAGCTCGCACCGCGCTTGATGGCCATGAGCGCACCGTCCACGTCGCGCTCCCCCAGCTGATCGGTACCGCGAATGCTACGGAACTCCTCAACGCGCACGGGATTGCGCTTAACGAGTGCAAGCAGCGTGTCATCGGACATGACCCACTTGCGCGGGATGTTACGGCGCTCGGCGCGATCCTCGCGCCAGGCGGCGAGCTCGCGCGCGATGCCCAACTGGTGACGGCTGCACGAATTGATGCGTTTGACCTTACGGAACGCCTCGTGGCGATCGGCGCGATAGTGCGACTCGTCAGCCAGCGGGCGAAGCTCGTCGAGCACCCAGTCCACGCGGCCCAGCTCGCGCAGGCGGCTCATCATCTCGGTATAGGCGACGATCAGGTACTTGACGTCATCGATCGCGTACTCAATCTGCTTATCGGTCAGCGGGCGACGCGACCAGTCGGTCAGCGACTCGGTCTTGGGCAGCGAGACGCCGCAAAACGTCTGCACGAGCGCGCCGTAGGAAATCTGCTGGCGCTCGCCCAAAAAGGCGGCGGCCACCTGCGTGTCAAAAATCGGACGCGGCAGCACGCCTACGGTATGAAGCATAACTTCCATGTCCTGCGAGCAAGCATGGAACACCTTGGTCACGCTCTCGTCGGCCATGAGTTCGGCCAAGGGAGACAGGTCGTCGATCACCAGCGGATCAACCGCGACGCTCTCGGCAGGAGTGGCAATCTGGACCAGGCACAGGCGCGGATGGAACGTGCGCTCGCGCAAAAACTCGGTATCGACGGCAATCGCGTCAAACTCACGGGCGCGCTGACAAAAGTCGAGTAGAGCCTGATGTGTGGAAATGTACATATCAACCCATCGAATAAGGTTAGGCCCGAAAAACACGGGTAGGATATCGGCATTGCCTTACAACTATACTCGGTTAGTCACAGAACGGGAACGTAAGTATGCGCTGCCTTATCATCCACAACCCGGCATCGGGCCCCAGCTCAGATGAAATCTACGCGTTCACGCACGCCCTCGCGCAAGGCGGCGACGAGGTCGTGATGCGTTTTATCGGCGATGGCATGGAGCCCGAGGACGCCGTGGCAGACGTGCGCGAGTTTGATCGCGTGGTGATTTCGGGCGGCGACGGTACCGTCTCCAACGTGCTCGACCAGATGCGCGGATGCGGTGTCCCCACGCTCGTCTTCCCCTCCGGCACGGCCTGCCTGTTCTTTAACAACATCGGTAATGCCCCCGAGGCAGCGGCGCTTGCCAAGGCTTGCCGCGCCGGTCGCACGGTCAAAGTGGACATGGGCGAACTCTTTTGGCTCGACGAGAACGGCAACGAGAAGCGCCACGGCTTTATCATCATCGCCGGCTCGGGCTTCGACGCCGAGATCATGATGAAGGCCGCCCCCACCAAAAACGATATCGGCGAGATCGCCTATTTCCTGTCGGCGCTCGCCACACCCAACCCCACGGTGGCGCACTTTACGATTGAGCATGACGGCATTGTCGAGGAGCTCGATGGCATCTGCTGCATGGCCGGCAACACCTCGGTTATCCAAAACGACATCAACCTGTTCCCCGATTGCCGCATGAACGACGGCATGGTCGACATCGCGGTCATCGAACCCGTGCGCACCGTTCAGCTGCTGCCTACTGTGATCACCGCTGCGCTTGACCCCGCCGGCAAGGTGCTCGGCCGTCCGCAGTTCAAGATCATCCAGACCAAAGAAGCCAAGATCACCTGCACCCCGTCGCTGGGCATGCAGTTCGATGGCGAAATCATCTCCAGCAACTCGGGCGTCTTTGGAGCCCGCGCACTTCCGCAATGCCTCGACCTCATCGTCGACGAATTCTCCCCACTCGGAAAATAGGAGGACCCCATGAACGACAATCCCCTGATCGGCTTTATTGTCATCGTCTTGGCCATGCTCGTCGGTTACGCCATCAACGTGATTCACCGCCGAAAGAAGTAAATCCACATTGGTATGATATTCATCCAGTTATCGACTCTCCCGCTGTTTATGCAAATCCTAAACAGCGGGAGAGTTTTCTTTTTGACCGCCGTCTAATGCTTTATTCAGCTACAGTAAATGCAGGGCGCCTTTATTTAACTAAAGCCATAAAATGAGTATTATTATCCGTTCATCGTATATTTCTTCACGCTCATCGAGCAAAGGCTGTTGTCGAGTGAATACTCTTTACACTTCCTTTAGGCTAGTAGATGTATTTATTAGCTGAAACTCCGTACGGTTTCGCGGGGTTTCAACAGTTGGGAGGGATTATGAGGTTTACTCATCCTGTCAACACGCTCAAGAAGCTCGGCTGCGGCCTTGCGTTTGGAGCAGCGGCTATCATGGCCATGCCGACTTCGGCACTCGCCTGCACCCAGATCTACATGGGCAGCAAGCTCACGGCAGACGGCAACACGTACTACGGCCGTTCCGAGGACTTCGGTCCGCGCTACATCAAGCACTTTGGCATTGAGCCCGCACACAAGGACGGCAACGAGTACACCTCGGTCGAGTCCGGTTTTGAGTACAAGTCCAAGGGCGCAACCTACCGCTACACCTTCGTTCGCGACAACCCCTCGCAGTGGGAAGATCGCTACGACGCATATTCCGAGGCAGGCATCAACGAGAAGGGTGTCTCCTGCTCTGCCACGTTGAGCACCTCCTATAACGAGAAGGCCGAAGAGGCCGACCCCATCACCGAGGAGACTGGCATTGGCGAATACAACTACGCCAGCGTCATTCTGGGCGAGAGTGCCACGGCCCGCGAGGGTGTCGAGCTCCTCGGCAGCCTGATTGACGAGCAGGGCGTCTGCTCCAACGACCAGATCATCATTGCCGACAACAACGAGACCTGGTTGTTTGCAGCGCTTTCCGGCCATCAGTGGATCGCCATGAGGCTCACTGACGATATCGCCTCGCTCAACCCCAACATCGGCAACCTCACCTATGACGTCGACCTCGACGACACCGAGAACTGCCTCCACTCCGAGGGCATCGAGTCTATGCCTAAGGAGAAGGGCTTTGCCGAGTACACCGACGGCAAGTTCGACGTCGCCAAGACCTACGGCGAGGAGATTGGCGAGGCCGGCATGCACCAGTGGTCGCGCTATATCCAGGGCCGCGATTACTTCATGGCTCCGCTTGCTGAGGGCACCGACTACAAGATCGTCAAGGACGAGCGCGAAGACGCTCGCGCGACGACCGGCGCCCTGGTCCACGAAATGCAGCCGCTGTTCTTTACGCCCGGCAAGTCCGACTGGAACACCTTTGAGATGATTCGTTCCTTCGCCGCTCGCGGCGAGAATGTCGCCGGCCTCAACGCCAACACCGACGGCGCGTATGCCATCGGCTCCAACCGCAACACCGAAATCCACACCTTCCAGATCCGTCACGGCATGGACCCCGAGATCGCGACCATCCAGTGGGAGATGCTCTCCAACGCCGAGTTCTCCGTCGCTATCCCCCTCTATTCCGCACTGCTCACCGAGGTCAGCCCCTACTTCAGCGATCAGGATGTCTCCTTCGATCACTGCGAAGAGGAAGACGTCGTGAACAACGAGGAGCCCAAGAACTCCATCAACTACGTCCTCATGGACATCAACACGCTCGCCTATGAGAACCGCGACCACTGCGCCACCGGCGTCCGCGCCTATCTCGACGCCCTGCAGAAGGAGCTCATCGAGCAGAACCTGACCGTCGACGAGGCCATGCAGGCCGAAGAAGGCACCGAAGCCCGCACCGCCCTGGCCAACAAGGCCGGCAAGGCTGCAACCAAGAACACCTATGTTAAGTGCAAGGCCATGCTCGAGGAGATGCGCGACTACCTCCAGGAGGGCGATTTCTCCGAGGAGTTCGTCCCGAGTGACTACGATGCTGACAACGACTGCCTGGTCGAGTCCATCACCTACGCCGACGAGGCCCTTTCCGATGAGGACGTGGCCGAGCCCGAGGCCGAAGAGGAAGAGGTCACCGAGGAGAAGTCCGAGGGCAACAACATGGCCGCCATGGCCGTTGGCGCCGTCGTCATCATCGGTGTCTGCGCCTACGTGATCTATCGTCGCAAGAAGGCCTAAGGCCCTCATGTCTTAGCTGAGCGGACAAGGCAGCAATGGCAGCCTCGCCCGCTTAGCCCGCTCTTTTGACCGACGGGAAACCCGCCTGAAATCTTTTTAAAAAAGATTTCCCCGCACACACTTCGCTGTGCTATAGTGCAGCGCAACAGCAACTAGGTGCGACCGCGCCACGGCATCACGAAAGGAGCCACCAACATGAAGAACACGATGAAACCTCTCAACAACTGGTGGTGGCGTGATGCGAATACGATCGGTCGACAGTGAGTCCCTCACGCCTGTTTTTGCGCTCTAGGTGATTGGAAGGCCTCCGGTTTCGACCGGGGGCCTTTTTCTATCTCGAGCCCGATCGCATTCGCATCACGCGCCTCCGCTTTTCTCTTGCAATCCCCTTCCGAAAGGATTTTCACCATGTCTCAGAACACCACCGCCACCCAGCCCCGCACCGTCCATACCGCCGATCGCGGCAAACTCGATGTCCGCGCCCTCGTCCTGCTCGCCATCCTACTCGCCGCCGGCTTCATCCTCAACTTCACCGTCGGCAAGGCAATCTCGGGCATCTCGGGCGGCATGATCAGCCCCGAGTTCATCATCTCGGCCTTCTGCCTCACCATCCTGGTCGTTCGCCCCAACATCGGCCAGGCGCTCGTCATTGGCCTCATCTCGGCTGCCGTGATCCAGATCACCACCACTTCGCCGTTCGTCGATTTTGCCGCCGAGGGCATCGCCGCCATGCTCATGGCCGGCATCGTCAACGCCGCCGGCAAGAACGGTCAGGTCAAGCCCGCCATCGCCATCGTCGCAACCTTCCTGACCACCTTTGTCTCCGGCGCCATCTTCATGGTCATCAAGATGGCCATGCTCGGCGTGGTCGGCGAGCTCGCCGCCGCCATGTTGCCCGTCGTCGCCATGACCGCCGTCTTTAACGCCATTCTGGTCGGCGCCCTCTACCTGCCCATCCAGAAGGCCCTTAGGCTCAACTAACCCACTCGGCTTTACGAGCCACCCCATCTTGGCGTTCATTCGTCGCTCGCGTACCCAAGTACGCTTCGCTCCTCTTTCGCGCCAACCTGGGGCCCCTCGTAAAGCCGTCTCCGTGCTCCACCGGCAAAGACTGTCCCAAACAGTTAACTCTTGGGGACGTTCTTAAACGACTGGTCATGTAAGAACGCCCCCGATGACTATGAAAGGTATCCATGGAAACGATCATCAACGTCGACGATGTCTCGTTCTCCTATGGCACGCAGACCGAGCAGGCGCTCAGCCACATCTCGCTCAGCGTGAACAAGGGAGATTTCATCGGCATCATCGGGCCCTCGGGCGCCGGCAAGTCCACGCTTGCCGCCTGCCTGTCGGGTGCCGTGCCCCACCACTACACCGGCACGTTCTTTGGGGCCGTCATGGTAGACGGCCACGACACCTGCGAAGCCTCGCTCACCGACGTGTCGCAAATCGTCGGCAGTGTGCTGCAGGATATCGACACGCAGATGGTCGCTTCGGTCGTCGAGGACGAGATGCTCTTTGGCCTCGAGAACTTTGGCGTTCCCCACGACCAGATCGAGCGGCGCGTGAGTGAAACGCTCGAGACCGTCGGCATCAGCGACCTGCGTGACCGCGAGATCGCCACCCTCTCGGGCGGACAGAAGCAAAAGGTGGCCATCGCTGCCATCCTCGCCATGCGTCCGCGCGTCTTGGTTCTCGACGAGCCCACCGCGGCACTCGACCCCGCCAGCTCCACGTTGGTCTTCGAGACGCTGCGTGAGGCAAACCGCGCGCTTGGAATCACCATCGTCGTCGTTGAGCAAAAGGTCGCCCTACTCTCGGAGTACTGCAACCGCGTGCTCGTGCTCAACCATGGCGAAATCGCGCTGCAGGGCGAGCCACACGAGGTCTTCGCGCATACCGACGAGCTCCGTGCCATCGGCGTCGACTGCCCTCGCGTCACGCGTATCTTCAATAGCCTCGAGGCCGATGGCCTGGTAAGCGGTACCCCTTGCTTGGATGTCGATGAGGCCGAGCGCCTGATTTCGGGCATCGTCGACCCCGCACACGCAAGCAGCGACATTCAGGCACCCGCCGGCTCACCGCACGCACCGTCGTTGCGCCCGCACGCCAAGGACGCCGAGCCCGTGCTCACCTTCGACCATGTTGAGTTTGCCTATCCCAATGGCGGCGCCGCCGTCCACGACCTCAACCTGACCCTCTATCCCGGCGAGCTCGTGGGCATCGTCGGCCAGAACGGTGCCGGCAAGACCACGCTCACCAAGCTGCTCACAGGCCTGCTTAAGCCCGCCTCGGGCAGCGTGCGCGTTACGGGGCTGGATACCGCCGCGGTCCCCACGAGCCGCATTGCCCGCGAGGTCGCAACGCTCTTCCAAAACCCCGACCGCCAGATCTGCAAGGATACCGTACTCGACGAGGTCGCTTTTGGCCTGGAACTTGGCGGCATGGACCGCGCCGAGGCTCTGCGTCGTGCTCAACTTGTTATCGACCGCTTTGGCCTGCCTGCCGATGAGGCACCTTTCTCGCTTTCGCGCGGCCAGCGACAAATGGTGGCGCTTGCCTCCGTCGTAGTGGTTGAGCCCAAGATCGTCGTGCTCGACGAGCCCACGAGCGGCCTTGATTACCGCGAGTGCATGACCGTCATGGAAACGGTGCGCACCATGGCCGAGCGCGGTTGCGCCGTGATTATGGTCTGCCACGATATGGAAGTTGTTTCCGACTTTGCCGAGCGTATCGTAGTAATGGCCGACGGTCACATCCTCGACCGCGGCCGCACGCACGAGCTATTCTCGAACATCGATCTCATGCGGCGTGCCTACGTGGAGCCTCCCCAGGTTATTGAACTCTCGCGCCGTCTGGCACCTTCCGTCTCGCCCGCTTTTGCGCAGGTGAGCGAGGTCACCGATGTCGTTCGAATTACCAAGGAGATGGTCCACCGTGGTTAACGTCATCGACTACATGCCGGGCGATACGCTACTGCATCGTTTGAACCCCGTCGTCAAACTGGGCCTCGCCGCCGCCATCATCGTCGGCATCTTCTTGTCCGACACCTACGTGGCGCTGCTGGGCTTTTTGGCACTCACCCTTGCGCTGGGTGCCTATGCCGGCGTCGTCGACCGTCTGTTCTCGTTGCTCAAGTTGCTGATTCCGCTCGCGCTTATCATGCTGGTGCTCCAGCTAGCCTTTATGTGCGATGGCAACGTGGTGTGGGGCTTTATCACCGACACGGGCCTCATCACGGGATCGAAGGCCTGCCTGCGCCTGCTGGGCGTGGCGTTACCACTCATCCTCATGCTCATGGTGACCAAGCTCAACGACCTTGCCAACGCCTGCGTCGAGGTGCTGCACGTGCCGTATCGCTATGCCTTCACCTTTACCACGGCGCTACGCTTTGTGCCGGTGTTTGGTCAGGAGATGAACGCCATCATGGAAGCGCAGACCGCACGCGGCGTCGAGTACGACACCAAGAACCCCATCAAGAAGCTTAAGCTCATGCTGCCACTGTGCGTGCCACTGCTCATCTCGAGCGTGGGCAAGACCGATGCCACAGCCTTGGCGGCAGAACAGCGCGGCTTCTATCTGCGTACACGCGCCAGCTCGTACAAGCGCTACCCCATCAAGGGCCTGGACATCGCCGTGCTCATCGTCAGCATCGCCCTCATCGCCATCGGCTTCCTGTTCTAGTTCGCCACCGGCAGCAACCGCCCAACGCAAAAGGCCTCGGCTCGCACCAAACGAGCCGAGGCCTTTACTGTTTCACCAGATAAAACCTACCAAAATTAACCTGTCCTTTTTGACAGGTCGGAAGCTAGAGGCGGTAGGGGGCGCCGCTGCGGATGATGGATTCGCGCACCAGGACATCCATGGCATCGAGGGTGATCTCGGGCATCTCTCGATACTTCTGCAGCACCGATAGCTCGGTGCAGGCCAGAATGACACGGTCGCAGCCGCTACGGGCGAACTCCCACATCACGCGGTCGAACTTATCCATATCGGGTTCACGTCCGGCTTTCACATCATCGTAGATAAGCGACATCACATCGTTCTGGCGTTTCTCGCTGGGATAGACGACCTCAACACCCGCAGCCTCGCATTCGCGGCCGTAGACGCCCGCGCCCACGGTTCCGTCGGTGCCCATGATGCCAATCTTGTGCACCGGCTCGGCCGGCATACTCAGGTTGGGGTCGAACTCGCACTCCCCCATCACCGCACCCGCAAGGGCATAGCGCACCGACTCACGCGGCATGTGAATAATCGGCACCTTCGTAAACGACTGGATCTGGTCGTAGAAGTAGTGAGACGTGTTGCAGGGAATGGCAATGTGCGCACAGCCCAGCGACTCGAGTGCCTGGGCACACTCTTTCATGGTCGCCAGCAGCTTGGCATGCTCGCCGGTCTTAATGGCAAGCGTGCGGTCGGGCATGGTCGACTTGGAGAGCACCACCATGTCGATATGTTCCTGATCGCAGGCAGCAGCCGTATGGCGCACCACCTGGTCGTAGTAATACGACGTGGCCTCGGCGCCCATGCCGCCGATAACTCCCAGCTTTTCCATCGCCGCCTCCTTGGTGACGCTTCCGCAATTGCGCGTATCATACCCGCGCCCGCCCGATGTAAACCGGACGGGCGCCGCACTCATCTACTTGTAATACGTCTTGAACAGCTTAAAGTGACGCAGCTTGGTGTGCCACATGCGCAGCCAGCGGTTAAAGACAAAGTCGCCCTTCATAAACGAAGGGTCGGCGCCCTTGCCTTCCTTGTCCAGGCGATGCACCTTAGCGCGCAGCTCGGGATCCTTGACGTACTTGTCGACAACGCCCATGGGAACGACCATCCACAGCGCCTCGTCCTGCGCCGTCACAAACTCCGGCTCAAACGGGCGGTTGAACACATACTCGTCCACCACATACTTGGCAACGTTAAAGCCGCTGTTAGTGACGTAGTAGTTGCTGCGACCTTGGCGCGTGTTGAAATCGAAGAACTTAAACGAGCCGTCGCGTTCGTCGTACTTAACGTCAAAGTTGGAATAACCCACAAAGTGAAGGTCCTCGAGCAACTTGCGCACGCCGCCCATGAGCTCGTCATTGGGCTCGGTGATGATACAGGCGTGGTTGCCGACACCGTGAGGCTGATGCTCCTCGAGCAGCACGTGACCCAGGCACATCATGCGCACCTTGCCGTTGCGGTCAGAATAACTGGTGAGCACGCGCATGTACTCGTCATTGCCGGGCACGCGATCCTGCAAGATAAGGTCGTCGGTGTAGCCGCTGGCATACGAGTCGCGAATGACCTGTTCCAGCTCGGCACGGTCGGCAATCTCATAGGCCTTTTTCTGGCCCTCGAACTCGTGCTGCCACCACATGATGCCGTCAGAAGGCTTCAGAATCATCGGGTAGGGAAAATCGATCTGGTCGAGCACTTCGGCAGGTGCCTCGCCTTGGGCGTTCAGCATCGCCATGGTGAAGGTAAAGGTATGCGGATAGGGCACGCCATGCTTCTCGCACAGCTCGTAGAAGATCTCCTTCTTCTGACACTGCTCAAGCATGCTGTAGGGAGCGTAAGGCGCGACGATGTTATCCGCCAACTCATGGGCATCCTTGGCCTGAGCCACGAGGGCAACATAGTTATCGCCACAGCCCACAAGAACAATCGTCTTATCGGCATGCGCTTGGGCAATGCCGTTGACGGTCCTGAGCATCACGGGCATGGTATCGATATCCACGTTGGGCGTGTAGTCGATAATCTGGCTGCGGTACGCGGGACCCGTCTGGTACTTGCCAAAGACCAGGCTCTTGACCTGGTACTCCTCGTAGAAGGCGCGCGCCACCGAATAGGCGTTGATGTCGCCACCGAGCAGCACGGGAATAAACTCGCGCTCTGTAAACTGCAATGCCATGGAAACTTCCTATCATGAACTGCCCACACAACGGGCGGTCTTTGCGCAACTGATTTATTCTAGCGTGCCAAACCGCCGGCGCCCAAAGCTCCACCGTATCTATGGCAATCAGCGCAATTATCCAGCATGAAATCCGCCCTCGCCGTGATGGGACCCTGTAGTTGCAAAACCCCACATGAGGCGACTTTTGATAAACAAAAACCCTCTCGACAGGGTTCCGTAACGTTAAAGTTGAACTCTATGGTTTCTCAACAATTCATCATAACTGCAGGTCAAAGCCAAAGCCTCAAGTTCAACTTGACCCTTTGGAACCTTTAAGGTTCAAGTTGAGGTCGAAAGCAGTAGTAGAATACCGTTCGAATCATAACCTACGATTGATTGCAGAGGGACTGGATGCAGCATTCGAATCATCGCACCGCAGCGCTCATTGCGTCGAAGCCGGCTCGTATCATCACGAGCGCCGCGCTCGCCGTTGCGCTGACGGCCACGCCGATGCTCTCCCCCGTTGCGGCGTATGCCGCCTCGCAGGCAACGCAGGACCAGCTTTCCGCAGCCCAGCAGAAGATCGAAGCCGCCACGAGCGCCTACAACGACGCCCGCACCAAACTCGATGACCTGCAAAAGCAGATTGACTCCAATGAGGCAAGCATCGAGGAAATCGAGGCTAAGCTTCCCGAGCAGCAGGCCAAAGCAAGCTCCGCCATGCGCGATCTGTACAAGTATCAGAAGGGCACCAACCCCATCGTGAGCTTCCTGGTCAACGCGCAGAGCCTGGGTGAGTTCATCACGACCTGCAAATACACCAACCAGATCACGAGCTCGAGCGTCGACGAGATCGAACAGCTTAATAACATGCAAACCGAACTCGAGCAGAACAAGGCTGAGCTCCAGCAGGCCAAGTCTCAGCTTGAGGCAGAGCAGAAAAACGCCGAGGATGCGTTGGCTCAGGCCCAGCAGCTCCGCAGCGAGGCACAGGCAAAAGCCGAGCAGGAAAATGCCGCCGAGCTTGCCAAGCTTGAGGCCGATAAGGCCGCTGCCGCCGAGAAGCTCTCGGGCGAGGGCGTAAGCGGCGGCAATTCCAGCAGCCAGGCCACCAACACCAACACCACCATAGACACCACGGTGAACAACTCCAATACCGGTAGTTCCGATTACGATTCGTTCATTAATGAGTGGACGAGCCGCATCGACAATTATCTTGCCGGCTCCCCCATGGCAGGCCAGGGCTATAACTTTGCCGTCGCCGCCTGGAATACCGGTGTCGACCCCCGTTGGTCCCCCGCCATCGCCTGTATCGAGAGCACCAAGGGTGCTTATTGCGCCAATTCTTACAACGCCTGGGGCTGGAGCGCCCGTGGCGGCGGTTGGCGCAGCTTTGGCAGCTGGAGCGAGGGCATCTCCGCTCACGTTGCCTATCTGGGTGCCAACTACGGCTCCACCCTTACTCCGGCAGCGGCCAAAAAGTACTGCCCGCCCACGTGGCAGGACTGGTATAACAAAGTCGCCGCTCAGATGAACCGCATCTAAGCGCAACTGCAAAGGGCCCCAATGGGGCCCTTTTCTTTTAGGTAGCGGAGGTATCGACGACGCCGGTCGCATTGGCAACCGCGACTATGACGATCATGCATAGGAGCAGCACACCCAATGCCTTGAGCCAGAGTTTCGCGAGTTTCTTGCCGCGATAGCTGTCGAGCAGTACGAATCGCCGACGAAGACGGCGCTTATCGAGCAGCGCAAAATGCATAAGCACCATAAGGCCATCGACAAAGAAAAAATACTCGATTATGAGAAGCCACGTCGGGTAGCCTTGGTTTGCTCCCGTGGGGTGAAAGACGGCAAAGTGACTTCCGGCAAAGAACACAAGTAGCGAGAAGCAGACAAGCGTATTCCAAATGCGCCCCAGAGACTCCGGAACGCGAGAGAGCAGACCGCATGCAGCGGAGGCGGCAGGCCTAGGAAGCCCTGCGGGGTTCTGGAGCCCTTGGGGCGTCAACACCGTCTCCGAGGCCGGAGTACGGACAGGCGCAGGCGCAGGAGGCCGCACGGGGCGACTCAGATCGTATGCCGCGCGCGTAGCCCGTCCCAACGCTTCCGCACTCGCAAAACGCTTAGCCGGGTCGAGCGCCATCGACATGCAGATGACATCGGCAAGTGGAGTGGGAATGCCACGCGCCTCGCATTGCTCGCGCATGTCGAGCCCTGGTTTAGGGTCGATTCCCGTCAAGCAGAAGAACAACAGGGCGCCAAGTGCGTAGACGTCGCTGCGCACACTCGTCTGCCCAAACCCATACTGCTCGGGCGGCGCATAGGGTCGCGTGCCAAACTTGACGGTGTCGGCATCGGCGCCATCGCGCCATACGCGCGCGATCCCCAAGTCGATAATCACCAGCGATGAAAACGTCAGGCCCTCATCGAGCGTACGGCTCGCACCTGTCACGATGATATTCGATGGCTTGAGGTCGCGATGGATCACCGGCGCCGACGTCTCCCCCGCCATTGCAAAACCGGCATGGAGCTCGCCCACGGCATCGCATAGGGCAGGATACAATTCACATGCATAATCGGGGGTGGCTCCCAGACGGTCCACCAGCACCCCGAGCGTCTCTCCTTCGATATATTCCATAACCACGTTAAGCTCGTCGCCCACACGACGGCAATCGACGATTCTGGGCAGGTGCTCAAAACGCCTGCCCGCCCGTTGAGCGGCAAACAGACGCTCGTATGCCCCGCCGATTTGAGCCGAAGCATCGATACGTTTACGGACAAAGGGGCCGAGCGAACCACCGTCGGTTCCTTCAAAGTACACGAGCTCGGTTGTTTCAACGGACGAGCGCTTAAGTACACGCTCCACGCGATAGCTGTCGTCGCGATCGAGCGACGCCAGATGCTCGGCAAGCGCTGCGGTCAGCTCGTCATCGGGATATGTTGGGGTCTGAGTATCCATAGCCCCCATCATAGCGCAGGGCGCAGACACCCCATGGCATCCGCGCCCCGTTCGTTTGCATCGTTGTTCGGCAGCTCCGCCGGCTCAGATATCAGCCGCTAACTCACCGTCTCCTCGCCAAAGCGATACAGCTCCTCGTTGACCTTTTGGAGGCTGCACCCGCGATCGATGCAAAAGATGATAATCGCGTCACGGCGATCCTTGCAGTTGAGGACGCTCACCCCGGCAGCCGTCAGCGCACGGTTGGTCTCTTTGAGCGTCAGCGCCATCGCAAAGGCAATCTGCAGCACCTTATTGCGACTCGGGTGACGCGCACCAGTAAAGATCTGATAGCCAAAGGTCTCATTGAGATCGGCCATACGCACCACGCGCGAACGCTCCAAGCCCTTTTCCTGCAGCAGCTGCTTCAGGTAGTCCGAAAGCGACGGGGCGGCAAAGTCGTGCTCCCTGATATAGCCATCGATGTTCGGTGCATCGAGAAGCTCATTGAGCAACTCCTCAGTCAGCTTTTTATCGGGCATACGACTTCACCTCCCCCAGTGCATGCAACATGCTAGAAACCGCTTACGTCCGAACGCTCCCAGCTAGCAACCTGGTCGGGAGACACCGTACCCAGCGCCTCGAACTTCCAGGAGCCGCCCGCCTTCAGATGATTGGTGTTTGCAAGAGCCGTTCCAACCTGGTTGCCATCGGCATCATACAGAACATACTCAATCTGAATGTAGCTCTTTTCCTTGTCCGTGTTATTGGTCAGCGTGCCCGTGATCTTATAGGCAAACTGATTGGAGGTGTCTTCAGCCTCGTCAGCAATGGTATACGGTTCTTGCGGTTCTTTTTGCTCCTCAGCCTGCTGTGTCGTCTCGGCAGGTTTTGCCGAATCGCTCGCAGACGAATCGGTTGAATTGCCACCCATAGAGCCCACGGCACCGACGATAACCAGCACCACGATGACGCCTAGGACAATCTTGCCGATCGGCTTCTTTCCCTCTTTTGCCATTATTCATCCTTCCTACGATCCGGCTACCGTGCCGGCACACAGCACATCGTAGGAAGGATTGAATTTGAATTCATTAGCTGAGAGCTAAGGTTGCGGTAAACGGCCAATGCAGCTATCCAGACGCCGAGCAAACGCACTTTGCGTGACCGTCTGCTAGCAGCGCATCAACCCACCGTGACGGATTCCCCGGTAAAGGTGCTCACAAGCAACAGGATAAAGAAAACTAAATAGCTGATGCTCAATAGGTAGGCGACGACTAAAAAGATAGTCCATCCAACATTGGTCTTACCATCGGCACGACGTTGCTCGCGAGAACGGCACAGCCAGACCGTCACGCCAATGGCCACAATCAGCAACACGAGTGCCGCTGCTGCCACCCCGGCAAGCGCAAACATCACGCCAATGCTCACAGCAATAACCGGGAGCAGTAGCAAGCCACACCCGCATCCACCCGGGCTATATACGGCAGACTGTCGGCGTCGTTCCATCGTCACTCCAAGCCAAGCAATCGTTTGTAGACATCGAGGCCCTTGAGTAGGATTTCCTCGTCGAAGAGCATGCTATCGGTATGCAGAGCGCTTGTGGCATAGGCTGGGCAGCCATCAGCGTCGATCGGGTTTTCTTGTCCCTCTGGCACGCCCGTGCCCAGCAAGAAAAACACGCCCGGCAGATGGCGCTGATAGAACGCGAAATCCTCGGCGATTAGCAGCGGCTCGTCCACAAGTTGCAGCTCGGACAAGGCAGGCGCAATGTGGGCGAACAGCTCGGGGTCGTTATCGACCGGCGGATAGCCCTCGGCAAAGTCGAGATCGTACGTGCAGCCCGTTGCAGCGCATGCCTCGTCGAGTACACGGCGCACGCCCTCACGCGCACGGTCGAACATGTCGTCCGTAAACACGCGCAGACTGCCGGCAACATGGGCCTCCCCCGCCACCGCATTGCAGACGGTACCGGCCTGCAGCAGGCCAAACTTGCCGATACAGGGCTCGTCGGTGCCCAGCTCGTCCATCAGCTCGCGCTCGGCAACCAAAAACTTCGCTGCCGCCAACGCGGCATCGTGCGATTCGTTTACGGGAACGCCGTAGGTCTTGGCGATATGGATGCTTGTCCCGTGAATGTGCACGTGCGTCTCGCTTGAGCGCGCCAGCAGCGGACCGGAACAGCTCGCCAACGTGCCGGCGGGCAAATCGGGCCATACGTGGAAGCCAAAGATGCGATCCGCCCCGTAGCGCTCGAATACGCCGCTCTCGCACACCGTCTTGGCGCCACCAGTCGTCTCCTCGGCCGGCTGAAACACAAAGAGCACATTGCGCTTAATGGCGCCCGGCTGCTCACGGATCGTACGGTCGACGAAGGTTGCCGCCGCAAGCGCCATGGCCATGTGACCATCGTGACCGCACGCATGCATCTTACCGGGATGCGTCGAGGCAAAGGCCGCGCCCGTTGCCTCCGCGATGGGCAGGGCGTCCATGTCGGCGCGAATCGCCGTGGCATGCACGGCGCCCGTGCCGGCATCGAAGAAGGCGCAGACGCAGCTGGGACACGGATGGGTCACCTCGCAGGCGAGCGGCGCCAACACGCCCTCAATATAGGCGATAGTCTGCGGAAGATCGAAGTCGAGCTCCGGAATGCGGTGCAGGTCGCGACGATAACGACGGAGTTCTTGGAGCTCGGTCATAGAGGTTCCTTTCATGGGTGCGCGTCGGTTACCATCTATTGTGCCGCAAGATTGCTACACCCTTATTTCCAGCATATCCTTGCATTTTTTAAACGTTATATACGAATACTCTTGTTTGGTAAAGTGCAACGTGGTAGGGTCTTTACCACTTGATAGAGGCGCGGGCACGAAGAACCGCGGGCGAGCCGGCAGGCTTTGACCCCGTGGGGAGGCGAAACCCGCCGAACTGGGTTTTTCGGGCACGAACAACCTGGTGGGCCTGCGGGAAACACCCGCAGGACTGTCTGCAGCAATGCGGGAGCGCTATCCGGACATTGGGTCCACGCTATGCGGATTCGATGCGCAGGTAGCGCCGTCTGGATAGCGAGGTTTACGGGACATGTCACTGACTCCCAACGAGGCATATGCGGCAAAGCAGCCGTTTGTGGACAAGGAGACGCTCGAGCATATCGTCGAGCAATTCCCCACGCCGTTTCATCTATATGACGAGGCGGGCATCCGCCGCAACATGCAAGAAGTGCGCGACGCCTTTGCCTGGAACCCGGGCTTTAAGGAATACTTTGCCGTCAAGGCCAACCCCAACCCAGCGCTCATCTCCATTCTCAACGAATACGGCTGCGGCTGCGATTGCTCGAGCTATACCGAGCTCATGATTGCCCGCTCGCTGGGCATCACGGGACACGACATCATGTTCTCGTCTAACGACACGCCAGCTGCCGACTTTGAGCTCGCCGACAAGCTGGGCGCCATCGTCAACTTTGACGACATCAGCCACATCGAGTTCTTTGAGCGCGTCGCAGGGCCCATTCCCAAGACGGTCAGCTGCCGCTTTAATCCGGGCGGCCTGTTCCAGCTCTCCAACGGCATCATGGACAACCCGGGCGACTCCAAATATGGCATGACCACCGAGCAGCTCTTCGAGGCCTTCCGCATGCTCAAGGCCAAGGGCGCTGAGGACTTTGGCATCCACGCATTCCTTGCCAGCAACATCGTCACCAACGACTACTACCCCAAACTCGCGCGCATTCTCTTTGAGCTTGCCGTGCGCCTGGAGCGCGAGACCGGTGCACACGTCGCCTTCATCAACTTATCCGGCGGCGTCGGCATCCCCTACCTGCCCGAGCAGCAGGCTAACGACATCCATGCCATCGGCGAGGGAGTGCACGCGGCATACGACGAGATCTTGGTTCCCGCCGGCATGGACGATGTGGCCATCTGCACCGAGATGGGCCGCTTTATGATGGGCCCCTACGGCTGTCTGGTCACCAAGGCCATCCACGAAAAGCAGATCTACAAGGACTATATCGGTGTCGACGCAAGCGCCGTCGATCTGATCCGCCCTGCCATGTATGGTGCCTACCACCACATTACGGTGATGGGCCAGCCGGGTGGCTCCGACAAGACCGCGGCGCCTGTCACAAACACGTACGACATTACGGGCAATCTATGCGAGAACAACGACAAGTTCGCCATCGATCGTGAGCTGCCGCATATCGACATGGGCGACCTGCTTGTGATCCACGATACCGGCGCGCATGGCTACTCCATGGGCTACAACTACAACGGACGCCTGCGCTCCGCCGAGGTGCTGCTGCGCCCCGACGGCTCGGCCGACCTCATCCGCCGCGCCGAGCACCCGGGCGATTATTTTGCCACACTCGATGTGCTGCCGTGCGGCCGAGAGTTGCTGGCCAAGTCGCGCGCCGAAAGTGCCCGCCGCCGCGCTCAGGACGAGCGCCTGGCCGTCGCCGCTCAGTGGAACAAACGCATCCAGATCGCGGAAGCGAAGGAGAAGAACATGGACATCCGCAATCTCGAGGGTTCAATCGTCGCCCTTGTCACGCCGTTTAAAAAGGACGGCAGTGTCGACTTTGACGCGCTCGAGCGCCTTATCGATTTCCACCTGCAAAATGGCACCGACGCCATCCTCACCCTGGGCACCACCGGAGAGAGTGCCACGATGACCGACGACGAGGACAACTCCGTTGTCGCCGCAGTGGTCAAGCAGGTTGCGGGCCGAGCCCCCGTTATTGCCGGCTCGGGCTCTAACTCCACGCAGACCATGCTCACTAAGTCGCTCACTTACCAGGGCCTGGGCGCCGATGGTCTGCTGCTCATTACCCCCTACTACAACAAGTCTAACGAAGAGGGCATCTACCAGCACTTTAAGACCGTGGCCGACGCCGTGGACATCCCCTGCATTCTGTACAACATCCCCGGCCGCTGTGGCTGCGGCATCAGCGAGCGCAACGTAGAGCGCTTGGCCGCGCACCCCAACATCATGGGCATCAAGGAGGCCTCGGGCAACGTCGCCTACGCGGCCAAGATCGCCCACCTGCTGTCAGACGACTTCCGCATGTACTCGGGCGAGGATGCCCTCACCGTGCCGCTCATGAGCCTAGGCGCTTCGGGTACCATCAGCGTGTGGGCAGACGTTCAGCCGCAGCTCGTGCACGACATGTGCCGTGCCTATCTGGACGGCGACGTGGAGCGCGCCCGCGATATCCAGATTGCCGGTCAGCCGCTCATCAACGCCCTCTTTAGTGAGGTCAACCCCATCCCCGTCAAAGAGGCGCTCGCTCAGATGGGTATGATCGAGGCAAACTACCGTATGCCGCTGTGCCCCATGGCCAACGACACGCGCGCTGCACTTACCGATGCTTTGAAGGGAGCTGGTCTGCTTGATTAAGACCGTCATTATGGGAACGGGCCGCATGGGCTCGCTCATCCGCACTACCGCCGAGGGCATTGTCAACGCCGCTGGAGAGGCCGTTTTTGACATCGTCGCCCAGATCGGCTTCGACTTGTCCGAGCTCGAGAACGCCCCAGCAGCCGACGTCATCATCGACTTCTCGAACGTTGCGGCCTTCAATGCTGTCGTCGCCTATGTCGAGCGCACGGGCGCGGCGTTGGTCTCGGGCACCACGGGCTACACGCCCGAGCAGATGGATCGCCTGCGCGAGCTGGGTCAGAACGCCCGCGTCATGCACTCCGGCAATTACTCCATCGGCATCGCGGCCCTGCGTCATCTGGTGGCACAGGCCACGCGTGAGCTGCCCGGCTTTGACTGCGAGATTGTCGAGACGCACCACAACCAAAAGGCCGACGCCCCCAGCGGCACCGCGAAGCTGCTGCTCGACGCCGTCGTCGAAGCCGAGCCCGAGGCAGGTTACCACCCCGTCTATGGCCGCGAGGGCATGTGCGGCGCACGCGACCCCAAGGAGATCGGCATGCACTCGCTGCGCGGTGGCACTGTCGCCGGCGTGCACGAGGTGAGTTTCTTTGGCCAGGACGAGGAGGTCACGCTCACACACCGTGCCACGAGCCGCCAGATCTTTGTCAACGGCGCCCTGGCCGCCGCCCAGAAGCTCATCACCCGCGACCCCGGCTTCTACACCTTCGACCAGGTCATGTTTGCCTAACCAGGTATCAACCGTATCCACGAAAAGGAGAAACAGCATATGAGTAACGCAGCCGAGATGGACGCACAGGAGATTATCAACTACATCGCCACCGCGCCCAAAAAGACGCCCGTCAAGCTGTACGTGCGCGAGAAGCCCGGCATGAAGGTTGCCTGGGGCGACGCGCATGTCTACGGCGGGCGGCGCGGCAAGACCGTCTTTGGCGACTGGGATGAGCTCAGGGCAATCCTCGACGCCAACGCCGACTCTATCGACTACTACGACGTAGAGAACGACTGCCGCAACTCCGCCGTGCCCATGCTCGACCTTAAGGGCATCAACGCCCGCATCGAGCCGGGCGCGATCATCCGCGACCGCGTCGAGATCGGCGACCGTGCCGTCATCATGATGGGTGCCATCATCAACATCGGCTCCGTTATCGGCGAGGGTTCCATGATCGATATGGGCGCCGTGCTGGGCGGCCGCGCCACCGTGGGCAAGAACTGCCATATCGGCGCCGGCACCGTGCTGGCAGGCGTTGTGGAGCCCGCCAGCGCCACGCCCGTCATCATCGAGGACGATGTCATGATCGGCGCAAACGCCGTGGTCCTGGAGGGCGTGCACGTAGGCAAGGGCGCCGTCGTTGCCGCCGGCGCCGTGTGCGTCGAGGACGTCCCCGCCGGCGCCGTCGTGGCCGGTGTCCCCGCCCGCGTCATCAAGATGCGCGACGAGAAGACCGACAGCAAGACCGGCCTGGAAGAGGGCTTACGTCAACTTTAATAGTTACGCGGGTTTACCAACCCGCGTAACGGCTCGACGCTGCACCTTTGGTTCCGTCGTTCTAACGAACGACGGACCGGTCGACGCTACAAACGCCCCTAAGCGGCAATCTGACGTTCAATCGTCGGTCGCGTACCAAAGTACGCTTCCCTCCTCTTTCACGTCACCTTGCTCGCCTAGGGGCGTTTTCGCTGACGTATGCTCAGTCTGCAACTCAATTCAGCTCCAAGCAAAAAGGCCGAAGTCCCGAAGGGCTTCGACCTTTATTTTTCTGCAGCGTCCAAGCGCAGTTTATCTATTCTCGATGCTGCCGATGTTTTTGAGTTCGATGGAAATGAGGCCGTTGGGCTCGTTGACGAACTCGATGTACTCGGAGTTCGAGCCCATCTCGGCCGGAAAACTGATCTCGATGCCCGTATCGGTACGAATCTTGTGGTTGCGCACTGCCGCACGCTCGACCTGCTTGCGCTCCACGGGAACGCGCTCGGGAACCTTCTCCTCGGTCAGTGCCGCGCGTACACTTTCCTTGATAACCGGCTCATCCTCAAAGACCTCGTCGACGATATCCCAAGGCGGCAATTCCTCGTCATCCTCGACCTTTTCAGCCACGGCAGCCTTGACCTTAGCAAGCGCCACAGCAGTGTTGGCGCCGTGTTCCTCGGCGACTTCCTCGACCACGCGCGTCACGGTGTCGATGACCTCCTTGCCCGACACGCCCGTATCGCACTGCAGCAGACCGTCGGGAATGAGCATACGGTCTTCGCCGGCAATCTTGCGCTTCTTGTCCACATAGCCGATCTCCATGGTGCTCGCGCGCACGATGGCATAGCTTGGCACCTTTTGCGAGGGGTTTGGCAGAATAGCGTAGTGGCGCGCGATGTCGTTGCGCACCTCCCCCTCCTCGCGGCCCACCTCGTGCATAAAAGCCTGCTTGGAGCCCAGCAGCATCACGGCAAACCAGCGGGCATCCTCGTCGTCGTCAAAGTCGGCCACGAGCACATCGGTGGACTCGGCTTTTTCGGCCTTGGTAAGCTCGGAGGAAATGAACTCCGCAATCTGCTGCGACAGGTCTACGAACTCGCGCTCGCCAAAGAAATAGCCCTTGAGCTCGCCGCCAAACGCAGAGTTCTCGGCAAACGTGGCGCGCTTATTGTCGGCCGAGGTTCGTGCGCGGCGCAGATGCGTGGTCACAAAGTTGCGCACGGTACGGCTCTCGATATCGAGCTCGCGCTGGCTCATGACGTTGACGGCAGAGTCAAAGTCCAGGATATGCAGAATCGCGTGATTGATTTTCATATACGGCATTCCGTTCTAGATCGATTTCGGCACGAACCAGTATAGCGGTCGAGCCCGCCCCAGGCGCATCGAAGCTTGATGCATCGGGGACAGGTTGCTTTGCACCAATGGTTAGCGCAGGAGCTCGGACTGCCAAGCCTCGAGCTGTTCTGCCAAACTCTTGCCGGCAGCGGGCATGTCGATCTGAGGTCGTTTGGGCAGCAGTGCGCATTTAAGGATTGCCGCGATGGTCTGCGAGACAAAGCGTCGCGTATCCTCGTCAAAGCCTTGCGCAGCCTGGAGCATCACGGGCAGGCTCTCGCGCAGATTTCCGGCGATATCCGCAAACCGCTCAGCACCCGTAGCCTCAAACACGGAGAACAACGCATCTACAAAACGCTCGCGCTCGCTAGGTGACACTGCAAGCAACATCTCGCGAATGGAGCCATCAACGTATCGAGCACCGGCGGACAGGCGCTCACAGTACACGAAGTCGCGACCATCAACCACCCAGCTAAAGGGATTATGCTGCAGCAGGCTGAACTCGGTGCTCTCAACGATGGCATAGTCCTCCTGTGTCTCGAACATCATGCCAAAGATCGACGACCGAGGTAGCGTCTTGTCGATTCGACCGGAAAGATCGGCGAAGGCGTTGCCGTTCAGAAACTCCTCGACGAAGCCCGGACCATCATGGGAATACACCCGTTCAATTCGCTCACGGGCGACATCGGAACACATCGCTGCACCGTACACCGCAAGGTTTCCACCCTTGGAATGACCTCCGCACAAAAGTGGCCCGTCAATCGCATCCACCGCCTCGTCCACATAACGCGCCGCGGATTCCTGGGCCGGCACAGGACACCGGAATGCCATGTTAAAGTCCTCTTTCCAGCCCACAATCGTACTGTCGGTCCCCCGGAAGGAAAGATAGCTAAACCCCGCCGGAAATCGGAACGTCATAGCCGCAAACTGCTCCGTCGTCTCGGCATTACTCACGGTACGATAGCCGCAAACACGAACGCCACGGAAGCGAGGGCTTGCTGCCACAGCCTCCAACAAGGCCCTGCTCCCCTCCGGATCCCACAGGTCGCCAATCATGTCCCGATAGCACTCGGCACGCAGCAGCTCGCGTACGTCCAGTCCCTGCCAGCCGGTAAGCTCCGGCATATCCCCCGGCAAACGCAGATATGACAGCCATGCAAACACCAGGCTATCAACCGCGCAGAACGACCGTTCCTCAAACGGATCAAACGCCGTCTGGGCATAGGTCAAAAAATTAGGCGAATCCGACATGGCTCTCCCATCAACAATGGTGCAAAGCAACCTGTCCCCCCTTGCACCAAAAAGGCGCCCGGGTCGCGTGGACCCAGACGCCTTCATTGTAGCTTGCTGGCAAACGAGCCTAATCTAGCAGGAGAAGTCGACGCTGTCGATGATGTCCTTGAGGGCCTTTGCAGAGGCGGTGAGCTCATGCTGCTCGTCATCGTTCAGCGGCACGGGGACGCGGCAGACGACGCCGTCGCGGCCGACGACGGTCGGCATGGAGATGGCAAGATCGGACAGGCCATACTCGCCCACCATGAGCGAGGAGACGGGCAGAACGGTCTGCTCATCGCGCATGACGGCGGTGCAGATGCGCTTGACGGCCATGGCGACGCCATAGTAGGTGGCGTGCTTCTTCTCGATGATGGTGTAGGCGGAGTTCTTGACGTCCTCGGCGATGCGCTTCTCGGCAGCCTCATGCTCCAGATGACCGTGAAGCTCGCAGAAAGTGTTCAGCGGCACGCCGGCAACCTGGGCGCTGGACCAAGCGACAAACTCAGAGTCGCCGTGCTCACCCATGACATAGGCCTGGACATCGCGCGGGTCAACCTCGACGTGGGCACCAAGCATCTGCTGCAGACGGCCAGTGTCGAGCACGGTGCCGGAGCCGATGACATGGCCCTCGGGCAGGCCGGACATCTTGATGGCGGCATAGGTCAGAACATCGACCGGGTTGGAGACAATGAGCAGAATGCCGTCGAAGCCAGACTTCTTAATCTCGGGAATAATGGACTTAAAGATGTTGACGTTCTTGTTGACCAGGTCCAGACGGGTCTCACCGGGCTTCTGGGCAGCGCCAGCGGTGACGACGATCATGGCGGCGTCGGCGACATCGGAATAATCGCCGGCGTAGATCTTCATCGGCTCGGCAAACGTCATGCCGTGCGCGATATCCAGGGCCTCACCCTCGGCGCGGTTCTTGTCCACGTCGATGAGGACCATCTCGGAGAACAGACCGCTCTGCATCAGCGCGAACGCCGAAGACGAACCGACGAAACCGCAGCCGACAATAGCGACCTTCTTCTCGTTAACCATTAGAAACTCCCATCTCTCTCCACAAACAAGCCACCCGGGAACGACCCGAGCGGCTTGTCGTAATCCCAATACATCCAATCGGGACTTTGATTATGCTCCTATTCGCAGCCAAAAATCGACCGTTTACCGAAATTGTTTGCAGGATTCGTAAAATAACTGTACGAAATCGGTTTCGAGCTATTGACGAGTCGAAACAGGTTTCTAATACAGACCCGCCTCGCGGATGGCCTCGACAGCCAAAGCAATCTGATCGGGCGGCAGGACCAGCGCCATGCGCACGTGCCCCTCGCCCGAAGGACCAAAGCTCGCGCCCGGCGTCACCACAACGCCGGCCTTCTCCATGAGCTCCTCGCAAAACGCCATGGAATCGGTGCGACCACCGGGAAGCTTGGCCCACACAAACATAGAGCCATGCGCGTTGGGACGCTCCCAGCCCAGGCCCTCAAGACCGTCGCACAGGGCATCGCGGCGCTCCTGGTACTTCAGACGCTGCGCCTCGACCTCATCGCGCGGACCGTTCAGGCAGGCGATAGCAGCCTTCTGGATCGGGAAGAACATACCAAAGTCGATCTGGCCGCGCAGCTTGGCAAAGGCCGAGACCACATCCTCGCGACCGACCAAAAAGCCGATACGCGCACCGGTGACGTTAAACGACTTGGAGAGCGAGAAGAACTCAACGCCCACCTCGAGCGCGCCGGGATACTGCAAGAAGCTGCCGCCCGGCTCGCCGTCGAACACGATGTCGGAGTATGCGTTGTCGTGAACGATGAGCAGGTCGTGCTCGCGGGCGAAAGCGATGATCTCCTCGTAGACCTCGGGCGTGCCCACCGAGCCCACCGGGTTGGCGGGCAGCGACACAATCATGTACTTGGCACGATCGGCCACCTCGGGATCGATACCCGCCACATAGGGCAGGTAATTGTGCTCCGCCACCAGCGGATAGTACTCGAGCTTGGCATCGGCGATCTTGGCACCTGCCTCAAAGACCGGGTAGCACGGATCGGGAACCAGAATGGTGTCACCCGGATCGAGCAGGGCAAGGCCCAAATGGCCAACGCCCTCCTGCGTGCCGTTGCACGACTGCACCATAGACGGCGTAATGCCCGAAACGCCAAAGCGACGCTCGTAGTAATCGCACACGGCTTGCTTGAGTTCGGGCAGGTCGCGCAGGGCATATTTCCACATCTCGGGGTCCTGGGCCGCTTGCGTGAGCGCCTCGACCACGTGGTCGTACGGCTTAAAGTCGGGCGTGCCCACGCTCATGTTGTAAATGGTCTTGCCCTGAGCCTTCAGCGCAAGCAGTTTGTTGTTGAGCGAGGCGAAGACCTCCGCGCCAAAGCGGTCGAGACGCTGCGATGCCTGCATGGTGCCACCTTTCGATATGAAAAACGCGGCGCTCCGACAAGAGCGCCGCGCGATACGGGCCATCAGATTGCAAAAGTGTAACGCTTGCAACCCCCGTATTGGTTCAATTTAGCCAACCTTAGTCAACTGGATTGAGCGCGTCGATCTGCGCAAGCCACAGACGCGAGCTAGCGTCACTCGGCATACGCCAATCGCCGCGCGGGCTGAGCGTCACCGAGCCCACCTTGGGACCATCGGGCAGGCAGCTGCGCTTAAACTGCTGGGCAAAGAAGCGACGGTAGAACGTACGTAGCCACGTGTGGACGGTCTTGGCGTCGTAGACGCCCTCGAAGCTCTTGAGCGCCATGCGGTAGATCTTGCCAGGCTCAAAGCCAAAACGCAGCAGGTAGTAGAGGAAGTAGTCGTGCAGCTCGTACGGGCCCACCAAATCCTCGGTCTTCTGCGCAATCTCGCCGTCGCCCGTGGGCGGCAGAAGCTCGGGGGACACCGGCGTATCGAGGATATCGAGCAAGACCTCGGCAATGCGCCCGCCAAAGACATCGGCCGCATAGCGCACCAGATGGCGTACGAGCGTCTTGGGAACGCTCGCATTGACGGCATACATACTCATGTGGTCACCGTTGTACGTGGCCCAGCCAAGCGCCAGCTCACTGAGATCGCCCGTGCCGATGACAAAGCCGCCGGCTTGGTTGGCCAAATCCATGAGAATCTGCGTGCGCTCGCGTGCCTGGCTGTTCTCGTAGGTCACGTCCTGGACGGTCGGATCGTGCTCGATGTCCTTAAAATGCTGCTCCACGGCTGCATGGATCGAGACTTCGCGGAAGCTCACGCCTAGGTCGCGAGCGAGCGACTCGGCATTCGACTTAGTGCGATGCGTCGTGCCAAAGCCGGGCATGGACACGGCCGTGATACCGGTGCGCGGTAGGCCCAAGGCGTCGAACGCACGCACGGTCACGAGGAGCGCCAGCGTGGAATCGAGGCCGCCCGAAAGGCCGATGACTGCAGCCTTGGTGCCCGTATGGGCCAGGCGGGTCTTGAGGCCGGCGGTCTGCAGGTCGAGGATGGTCTCGCAACGCTCGGCCAGGTCACCATGGTCGGCCGGCACAAAGGGCGCGCGGGGGAAGACGCGGTCGATGCCGAGTGCATCGCGCAGGACAGGTTCGTCTGTCAGCACGCCCTCAAAAGAGAACTCAACGGTCGTGGCCTCCGGCGCATCGTCCGCGCGCGTCCACGTCGTCGAGCGACGGCGCTCGGCAACCAGGCGGTCAAGGTCAACGTCGGCGATGGCCATATCACAGGTAAGCAGTTTGGTCGCGGCGAGCTTGGAGCCGTTTTCGTAGACGAGGTTCTCGCCCGCAAAGACCATGTCGGTCGTGGACTCGCCCTCACTCGCATCCGCGTAGGCATAGGCACCGTACAGGCGCGCGCTCTGGTTGGATATGAGGCTGCGGCGGTAGTCAGCCTTACCGATGATTTCGTCCGAAGCCGACGAGTTGAGAATCACCGTCGCACCGGCAAGCGCCATCTCGGTCGAAGGGGGCGCCGGCACCCACAGGTCCTCACAGACCTCAACGCCCAGCACCAGGTCCTCGGCGCCCTCATCACAGCAGCGGTAGACAAGCCCCGAACCCAGCGGAACCGGACCCTGACCGGCAAACTCGACCCATACAGGATCTGCGGGCGCCGGAGCAAACCAGCGGCGCTCGTAGAACTCGCCATAGTTGGGCAGATGCTTCTTGGCCGTGAGGCCCAAAAGCTCGCCCGCGCAGCACACGGCGGCGCAGTTGTAGATATTCTCGGCAACCGCAACGGGAAGACCAATGGTAAAGACAATCGGCAGCTCGCGGGTTTCATCGAGAATATGTGCCAGTGCGGCCTCGCAGGCATGCAGTAGCGTGCGGTTATGGAACAGATCAGCCGCGGTATAGCCGCACAGGTTAAGCTCGGGCAGTACCAGCGCACGAACGCCGCGCTCGGCAGCATCGCGAACAGCCGCCAGCACAACCTCGGCATTGCCCTCGACATCGGCAACGCGAATCTGCGGCGACGCCGCCGCCACACGCAAAAAGCCATCGTTCTTAACTTGACCGTTTAGAAAATCGTTCATGCGAGCTCCAACACATCCGTTTAGCCGCAACGAGCGGCGGCGATAAAGTCCGCCTCCATTGTACTGTCAAGTTCAATCAGCGCTGGTGGGGCAGACTCATGATAAAAATTGAAAAGAGAAGTCAGAATGGCGTTTAGCAGTAGAACGAGATCTCGTCCACAAGGAAAAATGCCTTCCATTTAGAGCAAATCAATTCATGCTGAGCGGCGATGATTTCACAGAGGTCATCAAGCGTGCTCCGGGGGATCTTCGCTTTGTTATTAGCGACAATGCAGCCACCTCTTCGAGTCAGCCAGATTTTGGCCGAGTTATCTGAAGGCGCCCCCTTGCAAACATGGACATGGATTGGCTCGCCCGCTTCATTGGACCAAAAGAAGACCCGATAGCCGCCAATAAGAAAAAGGCTAGGCAACTTTAGCTCCTCCGTTTGCGGCGTAGCGATACAGCAGATGGGCGTTATTGCTCAGAAAAGTCTCAAAACCTCGCTTCTCCTCGTCGGTAAAACGCCCCTCCCACATGGTCCAATTGTAAGAAGGCAGCTCGCAACGAGCGGAGTCGAAACCCTCTGCCGTCGGTCGTTCAAAATGCACGATGACCTTTTCGATATCGCCATCTGTGATCAGGTCAGAATGAATGACCTCGGTACCATCTTCGAATGTCATATACGGGTACATCACGTAAACCACCTCGCAATCATTAATTCAGTTTAGCATCAAGCTAGTGCACCAATGATAGCAAGCCCCCTTGATGAGTTGATGGCATCTGTTGCCAGCACGATCGACGGCGGTCCGGATTGTTGGGCCCGGCCATAATCGACCGCCACGAAGCGTTCATCCGCAGGTGCGTGGCATAGCGCCTAGAACACTAGCTGAGACAAGGACACTATCGCTGGCATAGTGAACATAGACAGAAGGGTGGTAACACAGACTGTTCCACATGCATATCGATAGTCCTTATTATGCTGCTGGGCAAAGATAGCTACATTCGCGCCGGTGGGGGTCGCAGCCGCAATCAGCAGCGCCATCTTAATTGACCTATCACATGGAAAGAGACATAGGAACAGGAGCGAAAGAATCGGAATGACAAGCAGCCTGACCGATGAGACGGCAAACAAGCTTTTCGCCCTCAGGAGCGCCATCAAATCAGACTGGGCAAGATAGATACCGAGAGTCATCATTGCTAGCGGAGTGTTGAGCCCCGAGATATACGAAAGCACTGACTGTGCCAGAGGGACCGTTGGGACACGAAGGATAAAAATCAAGAAACCGCCCAATAAAGCCATGACCATTGGACTTGTCAGGATCGCTTTAGGACTCATACATTTTTTAGACCCCGACAGCAGATACTGCCCGTATGTCCATTGCATGGCATTGAGAAGAGCGATCATGCACGTGATGAAAAACACGGCATCTTTTCCAAGCGCCGCTTCAACAAGGGGTATTCCCACAAATCCAGCATTCGAGAATGCCGCAGCAAAAATGTCGATGGGACGGCCCCTGAACAACAGGCGGGCAACAACGCAAGCGAGCAACAACATCGCCGCCGACAGCATTAAGGTCATTCCCAACTCATACATCCTCTGAAACGAATACTCAATCCAAAATGATTTGAGAATGATTGCGGGAATCACAAGGTTGATGAGCAACTTTCCGAATTCTATTGCAGCCTGCTCGCTCAATATGCCCAAGCGGTTTAGAGCGTAGCCCATTCCCATGAGCAAAAACATGATAAGGACTTGTTGGATGAGAGGTTCAATGATTGACACAATACATGCTCCGTATAATCCTGACCGGTTCATCTACCACGATGGTCTATAGCGCCTGCTATAGCGCGGCACCGACCGCCTGAATGATTCGCGCAACGAACGCCTCGGCAACCCCGCGCGGCGTTCGCGAGTTGTAGGTTTCAAAATACTTGCCGTAGTCTTCCTGAGGCACAAGGTAGTTGCAGTACGTGTTCGCATAGCCGATAACAAAGACGTTGTATTGGCTAAACGCCCTCTTAAAATCCAAGCCTAATGTGCTACACGTATCGCATGGCATCGTGATAAAAATGCAGTTACCAATTACCGCAAACTGGCTCGGAAGCTCAAGCTCGATTTTCCCCATCGAGAGCTTAAGCTGTTGCCGCTTAAGGAGAAAGTCTCGCATCGGGCTCGCATCCATAGCCTCTATCCGATTGGTCATCTCGATCCAATCCGGATCTGTTTTTGCATCGTAGACACTCTTCATGCTGATAGAGCCCCAACGCGGAGTATCAACTCTGAGTGCCGCGCGCTCACGCTTGGATTCAATTTGAGCGCAAAGTTCGTTAGCCGTACGCTCGAGTTCGGCAACTCCCTCCCCTTGCCGATAGAAACGCGTCGACACATCCCCGCACGTTCCGTTGACGCAAAGTACAGGACAGCCATATTTCCTCTCCAAACGCCGCCTGACATGCCCAATCAAATCAGCAGAGAGGACGGCGCTTTTCCCATTAAGGATGGTAGGATGAGCGGACATGAACAGCATTTTTCCAATTGGGCGACCGCCTTGAGCGTCCTCAAACGAGAAAATACTTACCTGTTTATCGGCCGGACCGCCCTGAACATTTCGATTCCCGTACAGTCCCTCGATGCCTAACATCTCCATCGATACGGTCGCCTTCGACCTGGACGCCCATGCAGATACCGCCGCCTCGGTAGCCAAGCCAATCAAATCACTCGTCAATTCGGTTTCAGGTAACGTGTCCTCGTAGGCAAGCTTAAAATAGCATGGTGCAGAATGGGTATGAATGCATGCGACGACGATATTGCTCGAATCGATGCCCGTTTTTGACGATACGGCGTTCTTGACCGAAAGGGAAAAATCTTTCGACACCATTATTGAATCGAGCTCGATAAGAATAAACGGGACAAGATCAACACAGACAGCGCTAGCGTTGACCTCAATAGGATCAAGAACATCCGTCCAGGCACCTTTTCTGTTGTAGCCGCCCATGCGGCAAGGAGACTGGGGTGTTACGTCAATCTTCGAGATTCCAAACTCTATGTTCATTCCAACTCCAACTCTTCGCGGCACACGCCGCCCAAACATCGGAAATAGAAATACAAAAAGAGAAGGGCGTCATGGACGCCCTTCCAATGCGTCCTGCCACACGCAGGCCGTAGAAAACTTAACGCTCGGAAACGGGACCATTCTCGAGCTCATCCGCCGTAAAGCCCAGGAAATACGTGCCCAAGGCGCTCACAAGGAAGCCTGCACCAGCAGCGATTCCAAAGTTGATGAGATTCTGGGTCCCGCCGCCCGCAAACGCGAGGAACTCCAAGAAGTTAGATGCCGCGCCGGCAGTATAAACCGTGGCTCCGAGAGCGATTGCAAGCGCACCGGCAACAAAGGATCCGATAATCTTCCAGACAAACACGCGGCGATAGCGCAGCATCATGCCGTAGATGAAAGGCTCGCCGACGCCTCCGACAATGTTTGCGACCAAATAGCCGAATGCCATGCTCTTCTCGTCTTTATCGCACAGCTTGAGCCAGGTCGCCACCTCGCAGCCGAAGGTCGCCCAAAGGCTAACGCCCGTCGCAACCAAAACAAAGCTGTCGGTTCCCACAGTCATATAGTTAGCGATGGCAATCATCGCAACCGCCACATGCATGCCGGTAATAATCATTGGGCACCAAAGACCCGCCAGAATACCTCCTCCGAGGATGGCGGCGATACCACCGGAAGTACCAAGGAACTCAAAACCGGCGGCGAGGGCATTACCGGCCCATGAACCAACAGGGGCGAGAGCGCAGAGAGACACAGGAACAGCGACGACCATGGTAAGGAAAGGCGCGAAAACCGTTGAAAGGGTGTCTGGCACATATTTGCGGAAGAAGCGCTCAATATAACTCATCGCCCACACGGACAGAAGAATGGGAAGGACCGTCTTTGTGTAGTTTGCGGCGACGCAGGGAATGCCATAAACGGAGAACTGAGCTCCATCGGTCGCAAGCTGAATCATGGTCGGGTCGATAAGAATGCCGCCCATAAAGGCACCGAGGACAGGCGTTACGCCAATGTTCTTAGCCGCATTATAGCCAAGGTAGATGGGGATAAAATAGAACGCTGCGTCATAAACCATGTTCATCAGAACATAAAGGTCGCTTGTGTCGGACAGCGCGCCCGCCATCGTAGGTCCCAGCACCACCGCTACGGTCTTGAACAGGCCAGCACACATTAGGACGGGGATCATAGGCACCATGGAGCTTGACAGGTAGTTGAGGATGTTATTGCCAATAACCTTAGGTGTGAGCTTCTGCTTAGGAGCATCAAGGTTCTCGTCGATGGCGTCCTGCTTGGCAAAGCCGCCGATCTTGCAGAGCTCGTCATAAACCTTGGGCACGTTTTGGCCCACGATTACCTGGAACTGCCCTCCGGAGATTTGAGCACCCAACACACCGCCAATCTTCTTCACTTCTTTGATATCGGGGGCATCGATATCTTTGAGGTTAAAACGCAGGCGCGTCATACAGTGCGCAACAAACGTCACGTTCTCCTTGCCACCGACGGCCTCGAGCACGTCCGCTGCGATTTTCTTATTGTCAGTCATAGCTGAACTCCCTTGCTTTTCTGTCTTCCCGTTTGCGCACACGCGAAGAACCGATTACGGCAGGCCTGACACGAGGCAAATCGAGAAAAGCAAGAAGAAGACAAAAACAGAAGAGCCCCAAAGCACAAAGCGGACAGGGAACTGTCTACGTCATGCTTCGAGGCTCTTCTCGAATAACACCTTATGTGACTATGAAACTACATCCAACAGTTGCTTTTACGAAAGTCGAAACCGGCCAACGGTCAAATTTCAGCGGCGAGCGGTCGATTAGGACCTAGATCCCGCGCAGACGCGATTGACGTGGAGCATCAGGTAGACCTTCTCTTCATCGGCGAGCCCGGCGTCAAAGCGCTCTTCGATAAGCGCGGCCATGCGGTCGACGCACACGGCCACGTCGGGATGCTGCTCGCAGAGCGGTCCGTAAAGCGCGCCGTTCTCCGTGTTGAGGGGCTCTCCTGTCTGCACGCGTTCTAACAGGTAGCGCACGTGCGTGGCATAACGGCAAAAGTCAAAGCCGTCGCGGTCCACGCAAACCCCCAGCTCGGATTCGATAATCTTGGTGAAGCTCTCGAGCATCACCTCGTCCTTACGCACCGTATTGGATTTGGCCTTTGAAGACGAGGCGACCACGCTGTTGACGATACAGAGCGCGATACCGCTCGCCTCCCCCCGCGGCATCTTGACGTTGAAGCCGCGATTGATGCCCTCGATCGCGAACTTGGCGATCTTGTACTCAATGGGGTACATCTGCTGCACATCATAGGAGAGCGGCATCTGCACAAACATATGCTCGCGGCAGCGTTTGATGGCAAAGGCGATATGGTCAGCCATGGTAAAGGGAAGGTTTGCCGAGAGCTCGCGCGAGATGTTGGAGCGAGCGATATCGGCAATCTGGGCGGAGAACTCCATCACCTGAGGATCGATCTCGTCGAGCAGCGCTAGGTAGCGCGAGTCGACACCGTAGAAGGTTCGCTCGATCTTATCGAGTGTGGCCTCATCGGGGCCATTGGGAAACCCGATACCGCGGCCAATTGCCACGAGTTCACGGCCCTTGGCGTTTACGCAGATAACCGTATTGTTGTTGATCCGCTTAAGGATTTTCATGACGCTCCCTACCCGGCGCAAGCAATAGCGCCGCGAGCCCGATTATTCCACGGGATTTCAAATCCGGTCAACCTTCCTTTCGACATCCGAACGATTCGCCCCGTCTTCATTCGATCAGCCTGAGGAGAAGTTTCGCGCTTTGGTGAGTTGATGGTGTTGCGGGCGAATCCATCTCCGGTTCACACCGACTGGGTACCCTGAGGGCTGAACAACCTGTCGCAGCACTAAACGAACCGGGAGGACCCCGTATGACAACCAAGTACACCGACGCGCCGCGCACGCGCGTCATGACGCCGGCATCGCTCAACAACGGCGTGCACGAGAACCATTCCATCGGACAGACCATGGCCATCGCGCCCAAAAAGGGCCTGTTCGATGACATTTCCATTCCCCAGATCATCGCCGGCGCCGCAGCTGCCGCCACGAGCGTCGCGCTTGCTTCAAAGATCGGCATTGCCGGCTCGGTGATTGGTGCCGCCGTGAGCTCAGTCATCACTGTTGTGTCCTCGCAGGTCTATCGCCACTTTATCTCCGCCAGCGCCGAAGCAATCAAGGGCACGCATGCCGCTGTCGACTACCCTACCGGCGCCTACGAGCCCGTTGAGCCCAATGCCGAGGAGCACTTAGGCGGCGCCGCAACTACCCAGGAGATGCGCCAGATTGCAGGGCGCGCGACCACGGCGCGTGTCGCCCCCGACAGCCTGCGCGCCAAGGCGGCGGCAGAGCGCAGCCAGACGCAAAAGAAGGTCATCATCTTCTCGATCGCCATCGCCATCGTCGCGGTCATCGCCTGCGCCGGCGCCATCCTTATCACCACTGCCGGTGAGGGTCTGGGCGAGCGTCCCGAGCCAATCCTGTCGTCGCGCACGACCGAGAGCGATGCAAATGGCAACACCCAGTCGCAGGATCAGCAGGCACAGACGGACGACACGCAAGACAGCTCTGCCTCTGCCAATTCGTCCTCGAACACCCAAAACCAATCGCAGGGCACCGATTCCTCTACGGCCAACAGTGGCACGCAATCCAGCACGACTGACTCAAGCCAAACGACTGACGGCTCTCAACCGAGCACAGGCGACCAGACGAGCGGCAATGTATCGGGCACGGGATCTACCGACAATAGCAACACCAACAGCTCGAGCGGAACCGCTTCCGGCACGGCATCAGACAGCTCGAGCCAAGACACGGCATCGGGCAACTAAGCACGTTTGTCTCTCATAGATAACCGACCTGCATAACGGGCGCGAACCGACAACGGTCGCGCCCGTTTACCTTGGGCGACGAGATGGCAAGGACCGTGCGATGGTAAGATGCTTTGGTGTGTAAAGAGGAGATTTGCCATGAGCAAGACAATAGTTACGCCCACGCTATCGCTGGGCAACCACATCTATCTGTATCGTCTGCTGCGCGACGCGATTGGGTGCGGCAAGCAAACGTTTATGACGCAGGTCGAGGAGGCGCTCGCCGCCGGCGACATGACCGCTTATGACCTGGGCTTCGAGTCCACGCGCGAGCTGCTCGAGGAGCTCGACGACTGCATTAGACTGACCGTCTTTAAGGGCGGTCGCCCGTATGCCACCGTCATCGCCAACGATACCTGGGATGCCGCCCTTGCCAAGGGCGAGGACAAGCCCAAGGCTGCCAAGGGTGCCAAGCAGTCCTACAAAAAGAAAAAACGCGGCGAGAAGGACCTCAAGGCCGTGCGCCCTAAGCACGTTAAGCGTCGCGAGCCCGAAGCCATGGTTGAAGCCGTACCGGAACCCGAGCCCGAGACAGAGACCGAAGTCGCCATTGAGGTAACAGCAGAAGCCGAAACCGAAATCGCCGCCACGACCGATCCCAAAGTCATATCAGAGCAGGAAGCCACTGCGGAGCTCAACGAGGCTCCCAAGTCGACAACCGAAGAAGCCGCCAACCAACCCGAGACGCCTGCGTTCCAAAACAGCGATGTCTTTGGCGACGAAGCCGAGGACGATCAACCCGACGAGTCCGCCGATCAAGACGCTACCGAGTCGACGCCGGGACCCGAGACGCCGCAGCCTGCCATCTCGCTTACGGTCGTCTATGACCCCGAGAACGCCAACGCCGGCATCACCACCATGGCATCCACGCCCATCGAAGCAAAGTCGAGCGTCGAGAATGAGAACGCGACGCAGGTTGAGGTTGAAGCCGCAGTTGCAGACGCGCCCGTCACCGTGAAGCCCGCAGATTCCGAGGTCAAGCCGGAAGTAACGCCGGAGCCCGCACCCGTCATCGAATCCGTGCCCGCCGCTGCTTGCGACCAAATTCCCGCACCGGCACCGGCTCCGGTCCCCGCTGCAGTACCGGCCCCCGCACCTGCAGCGCCCGCCATCCCCGAGGACTTCCCCGTCGATTTCGCAACCGAAGTCTTCTGCCCCGGCCCGCTTCTGCACCAGCTGTCGACCTATCTCCCCTACGGCGCCGACACGCTCGGCATCGTCGGCGAGTACTACTGGATCGCCCGCGAACGCGGCACCATTGAGGCCGCGCGAAACCGCGCAAGCTTCCCCCTGCGCTACACGCAGGCCGGCGAGCGCCGCGAAGTCACCGTGCGTATCCGCCGCAACACCACCGGCGGTCTCGGAGCCGCCTGGACCATCGATAAAGTCGAGCCTTCTACCAAGTAACAAAAAGGGACGATAACCCTCAAGGTTATCGTCCCATTCTCGTTAGGCCACCTGAGCTCGACTAGTCGCGCGTGAGCTTGCGGTGAATACGATGCGGCTGGGCTGCGTCCTCGCCCAGGCGCTCGATGCGGTTGGCCTGGTAGGCCTCGAAGTTGCCCTCGAACCAATACCAGTTGCCCGGATTCTCGTCGGTGCCCTCCCACGCCAGAATGTGCGTGGCGACGCGGTCCAGGAACATGCGGTCGTGGCTAATGACCACCGAGCAGCCCGGGAACTCGAGCAGCGCCGCTTCGAGCGAGGACAGCGTCTCGACGTCGAGGTCGTTCGTGGGCTCGTCGAGGAGCAGCAGGTTGCCGCCCTGCTTGAGCGTGAGCGCCAGGTTCAGACGGTTGCGCTCGCCACCGGAAAGTACGCCAGCGCGCTTCTGCTGGTCCTGGCCCTTAAAGCCAAAGCTCGCCACATAAGCACGGCTCGGAACCTCGGTCTCGCCGACCATCATGTGGTCCAGGCCATCCGAGACGACCTCCCACAGGTTCTTGTCGGGATCGATGCCGGAACGGTTCTGATCGACATAGGAGATCTTGACGGTCTCGCCCACCTCGAGCTCGCCCGAAGTCAGCGGCTCCAGACCCACAATCGTCTTGAAGAGCGTAGTCTTGCCCACGCCGTTGGGACCGATGACGCCCACGATGCCGTTGCGCGGCAAGGTGAACGAAAGGTCGTCGATGAGCACGCGGCCATCGAACTCTTTGTGCAGGTGATGGGCCTCGAGCACCTTGTTGCCCAAACGCGGGCCCACAGGGATGCGGATGTCGGTCCAGTCGAGCTTCTGGCTTGCGCGGGCCTCGGCCTCCATCTCCTCGTAGCGAGCCAGACGGGCCTTGTTCTTTGCCTGGCGAGCCTTGGGCGAGCTGCGTACCCACTCGAGCTCGGCCTCCATGCGCTTGGCGAGCTTGGCGTCACGGTTGCCCTGCGCCTCGATACGGGCGGCCTTGGTCTCCAGATACGTGGAGTAGTTGCCCTTGTAGGGATAAAGGTGACCGCGGTCGACCTCGCAGATCCACTCGGCAACGTTATCCAGGAAGTAGCGATCGTGTGTGACGGCAAGCACCGCGCCCTGATAGTTATGCAGGAAGTGCTCGAGCCACAGGATCGACTCAGCGTCCAGGTGGTTCGTGGGCTCGTCGAGCAGCAGCAGGTCGGGAGCCTCGAGTAGCAGCTTGCACAGGGCCACGCGACGGCGCTCGCCGCCGGAAAGCACGTTAACCGGCATGTCGGAATCGGGCAGCTGCAGGGCGTCCATGGCCTGGCCGAGCTTGGAATCGATATCCCAGCCGTCGGCGGCGTCGATCTCGTCCTGGAGCTTGCCCATCTCGGCCATGAGGGCGTCCATGTCGCAATCCGGGTCGCACATCTCCTCGCCGATCTTATTGAAGCGATCGACCTTGGCGATCATGTCGCCAAACGCCATGCGCACGTTCTCGATAACGGTCTTGTCGTCATCGAGCGGCGGCTCCTGCTGCAGGATGCCCACGGTGTAGCCGGGGGTGAGCCTGGCATCGCCGTTGGAGACCTCCTCGATGCCAGCCATGATCTTGAGCAGGGTCGACTTACCCATGCCGTTAGGACCCACGACGCCGATCTTGGCACCGGGGTAGAAGCTCAGGGTCACGTCGTCAAGAATCACCTTGTCGCCATGGGCCTTACGAGCCTGATACATCTGGTAGATAAACTCCGCCATTTGCCTGTTTTATCCTTTCTACCTGCTGTTTCCCTATTCTTGTTTTCGTTTTAGTGGAAACGAAATGAGGTAACCAGCTCTGAAATTTAACGAAAAAGGGGCATGGTTGCCCACACCCCCTAATACTACCTGGGAAAAGTCCCCCGGAACACACTATGAACTGCGTACGCTAGTTTTCCGCAACCTTAGCGAACGGCTCGCTGCGATTTGCGCCACAGCAGATACGAATAGACGTAGGCAGCGCCAGCTGAACCAAACGCCAGCACCGCAATCACCGCGGCGACGACTTCACTCGAAAGCACGCTACCCGCCACGCCCATCACAATCAGGCCAATACCCAGCACCATAAAGCAGGCACCGCCAAAACGCTGCGTACGGCGCCAGTTCTCGGGATCGGCAAGCGCCCAGGGCGTCTTGATACCGAGCGTATAGTTCTGCTTCACACGCGGCAAGTAGTTACCCACACCAATGAACAGCAAACCGACAGCACCGGAAATCAGCACGTTGACCGAACCGACCGCCGGCACCACGCCCCAGACCGTAAGCTCTCCCAGCCAGCTTATGGCGCACATGAACAAGGTGAAGGCAATTACGAAGCCCTGATAGAACTTACCCGAGGTTCGATATGCCTCACCTTTGGGGTCGATGCGTGGCACGACGTAGAACATCGCGAGAAGTGCCAGAGGCAACACGCCGAGCGCGGAGGCCATCCAGCTAGGGCCCCAACCGTCGACGGCGCCATTCGCGCCCCAGTGCGTGGGAATCTGCGCCGGCAGGCTCGGCATCACTATCAGATGCGCTGCGACATTGGCAACGCACAGAGCGACCAGTGCAATCCACACGCGCGACGATACCCCCGTGGCGTGAATGCCCTTGTTTTCGTTATTCATCCTTATCACCTTCAGTGTTTGTAAAGCCCATAAACCAGCCAATCAAGTCCTGCATGACGGTGGTGTTTAAGCTGTAAACGATGTTTTGACCATGACGCTCGTCGGTCACCAACCCAGCGTTTTTAAGCGTCGCCAAATGATGGCTGAGCGACGGCTTGCTGATATCGAAATGCGCAGCAAGCTCCCCCGCCGTGCAGTTGCCCTCGCGCAGTAGCTCTAAGATGCGCCGCCGCGTAGGATCGGCCAGCGCCTTAAAACCCTCTCCCGGCATAGAGCCTCCTCTCACTATCTCTCACGACGCGCACACTATACTCGTTATTTAGATGTTTGTCTAACTGTCTAATCTTATACTCAAAAAAAATAGCCGCCCCCGCGTAATGCGAAGACGGCCACTTCTCACGCCATAAACGTGTTTCGGAGTTGGCTAACCCGCGGCAACGGGTGCCATCTGCTTCATCTTATGCGAATCCCAATCTCATTTCAACAAGCCCCTAGGGCTCAAATGGAATCGTGATAGTCCCTATAATGACATTAGCCAAAAATCGATCCGCTTCCCCATCGGAGGATATCTATGACCGAAACCGCAGCTGCAGGTCCCGTCGAGACACGCGACACCAAGCTCGAGATCATCATGGGCCGCGAGGCGCTTGATAAACTCGCCAACGCCACGGTGCTGGTGCTCGGCTGCGGCGGCGTGGGCTCCAACTGCTGCGAGGCACTCGCCCGCGGCGGCATCGGCCATTTCGTGATCCTGGACAAGGACATCATCGCGCCCAGCAACATCAATCGCCAGGCCATCGCCTTTCACAGCACCGTCGGCAAGCGCAAGGTTGACGTGATGGAAGCCATGATCCACGACATCAATCCCGCCGCCACCGTCATCAAGCGAACTGAATACTTGCTGAGCGACAACATCGATGATTTCTTCGCGAGCGTTTTGGAGCAGACGGACGGCAAGCTCGACTACGTCGTCGACGCCATCGACACCATTTCGGCCAAGCTCACCATTACCAAATATGCTCAGGACCACGGCATTCGTTTGGTTAGTTCCATGGGCGGGGCCAACAAGCTCCATCCCGAGTGCCTCCGCTTTGCCGACATCTTCGATACGGTACGTGACCCCATGAGCCGCATTATGCGCAAAGAATGCAAAAAGCGTGGCATCAAGAGCCTGCACGTACTGTTTAGCTGCGAGGAGTCGGTTAAGACTCAACCCCGCGACCCTTCCAACATCCACGAGCGTACCGAGCTGGGAACCGCGAGCTTCATGCCGCCCATCATGGGCCAGATGATTGCCGGCGAGGTTATCCGCCAGATCAGCGGGCGCGGCACCGAGCGCGTGCGCGCCGACGGCCAGCGCTTGGACTAGCAGGGATGCCGCGATGGCGCCGCAGCTGTTTGATGCACACTGTCATCTTGATTTGATGGCCTACCCGGATACCGTTGCCGATGAGACGACGGCACTGGGCCTGGGTCTATTTGACTGCGGCGTCGACCCACGCGACTTCGCGGCAGCAAAAACACGCGCCAGTCACTACCCGTACATCATCGCGGGCGTAGGGCTCCATCCCTGGTGGCTCGCCGACGGTCGATGCAGCGCTACCGAAATAGACCTGCTTTGCGAAGTCGCTGCACAAGAGCGTTTTATCGGCGAGATCGGGCTCGACTTTTCCGCACGCTTTGCTGGAAGCGAGCCGTTACAAATACAGGCACTTGACCGGCTCTGCGATGCACTTGTGCAGCATCCTCTTGCCGGGCGCGTGATATCAATTCACGCCGTTCGTTCGGCAGGAACCGTACTGGACGTCCTCGAATCGCATGGACTACTCATCCCAAACTCCGACTCCCCCGTTATCATCTTCCACTGGTTTAGCGGCACCTCGGACGAACTCGTCCGCGCGCGCGATGCAGGCTGCTATTTTTCCGTCAGCGAGCGCATGCTCGTCACCAAACGTGGGCGCGAATACGCCCGACAGATTCCACTCGACCGTCTACTACTCGAGACTGATGCGCCGGCCGAGCCAAACACGGAAACAAGCGCGCAGTCGCTCATCAAATCGCTCACAAGAGCCTCGATGCGCATCGCCTCACTCAAAAACTGTGACATAAAGCGCATCGAGTCAACAGTTTTAGCAAATGCGCACTCTGTTTTTGACCTTCGCTAACCCCTGTGGGCAAAAATGCCAAGGGACATGCGAATCGCACAACGCAGTCCCTATTGGAAGGCGGTACAGTTCGGCGGCATTACACCAATTCGTGCATGAGATCACGGTTGCGTGCATACAATTCGTCAAAGATATGACGACGCGACGCATATAACTCGTGGGCAGCCATATCGGGCACGATTGTTTGCGCAACGCCAAGGACTCGGGCGAGTTCATCCCATGATGCATAGGCGCCACCTGCGAGAGCTGCCATGATGGCATCACCGAAGCATGCGCCCACCGTAACCTTGGCAACCGAGACCTCGCGCCCGCATACGTCGGCGATAGCTTGCATCCAAACTGGATTCTTGGTTCCACCTCCGACAAGCATAATGCGCCCAATTAGCAGTCCATGCTCCCGCTCGATAATGTCGGCATGGGATGCAACGGTATACGCGACGCCTTCCAAGGCGGCGCGAACCATATGGGCTCGCGTATGCCTTCCGGTCAAGCCAAAGAAGACGCCACGCGCCTCGGGATCGTTGAGCGGAGTACGCTCCCCCGCAAAGTACGGCAGACACAGGAGCCCATCGGCACCCGGCGCCACGTCGGCGGCATCATGCGCCATAACCGAATATGCATCGGGGCCACCGTGGCCCTCGGCCTCTACGGCGTCGCGATACAGCTCTTGGCGCAGCCACGATGTGAGCGCACCCGCCGTATTGGTCCCCGCGCAGATCCCGTAAGTTCCGGGAATGATAAACGTCCCTGGCCACAGACGGGCATCATCGATCATATGATCAGCTAGGTAGATGAAATACGCCGTACTCCCCAACTGAACCATCATATCGCCGGGACGGAATACACCCGTCGAAATGGCCTCGGCACCAGAGTCGCCCGTTCCCACTAAGACAGGTGTCCCTGCCGCGAGCCCCGTCGCCTCAGCCGCACGCTGCGTAATCACCCCGGCAATATCGGTAGCCGACATTACCTCCGTCATCTGGTCAGGCCGGCAGAAACGAGCACATTCCCGAGCATCAACCTTCCAAGTGTAGCGGTCATATAGGGGAAGAAAATCCTCCGCCAAATAACGGTCCACCGTAAAACGCCCCGTCAACTTTGCGCACAGAAACGATGACGCCGTCAGGAACTTCGCGGCACGTTCGTGCACCTCGGGCATATTCTCCTTAAACCACAAGATCTTAGGAGCAATATCTGACGAACAGGGATCGTGCCCGAAAAGCTCGCGCGCGCGATCTGACCCATATTCGGAAAGAAGCTCGTCAATCTGCGGCTTCGAACGTGCATCGACTCCATACAAAATCGCGGGCGCCAGCGCGTTGCACTCGGTATCGACCGGCACACAGTCGCAACCCAATGCGGAAAGGCCCACGCATCCAATCTGTGCCGCGTTAACCCCCGATCGCGCCACCAGCTCGCGCGACAGGCGGCAAAAATCGCCCCACCAAACTGCCTCCGCATCATGCTGGTACCATCCGTCACACGGGTTGTCCGTCTCGTGTCCACAAGAGGCTTGGCAAACGATGTTGCATCGATCATCGATTAAAACGCCTTTAGAGGCGCTTGTCCCAATATCAATACCCAGATAGAGCGCCATAGGTGCCTACTCCCCTCGCGCCGTACGAGCGGCAGCCATAAAACGAGCTACCCGCTCAACATCAACCGGGGCATCCAGCTTTCCGTCGCGCTTTAAGCACGTGCCGACAAACGCGCCATCGTAGTGAGCAAATACGTCAGCCACGGTATTTTCGCGACAACCGGTGCCACATACCACGGGCACTTCGCCAACACGCTCGCGGACCTCATCGGCAAGCTCGCCCGAAGCGCCACGACCGGCAGCCGAACCGCCGATGACCATCGCATCCGGTAGGCAATTAAAGAGAAGTGAATCGGCAATGTCCGCAGTCGTGCGGTCGTTGAGATAAACCTCCCCCTCGCTCGTGATGAAGTGAAAAAGCTTGAGGTCGTCCAGGCGCAGCGCCGCCTTGCGACGCATGGTGTGAGCGAAATCTCGGTTAATCAGCCCGAGATCACCGGCCCAGGCACCGCAAAAATTGCAGCGCGTGAACTGCGCGTCGACGGCAGCGCACAGCTCGATTGTGGCATCACCATCGTAAATAGCTTCAGCTCCCCAAGGAGTCGACAGATCATGGGATAGAGCCCCGATTACATAGCCCATCGATGCAAGGGTTGAGGGAGAAACGTGCTGCTCATAGGGCATCGAGAGCTCATTGGTAATCAAAATGCCATCGACACCGCCCTGCTGCAACGCTTCGAGATCGCGCTTGGCGGCTTCCACGACCTGCGACACGCTTCCGCCCGGGTAATACAGTGGATCGCCCGGCAGAGGACGCAGGTGCAGCATTCCGATAACCGGCTTTTCGGTCTTGAACATCGAGGTTAGAAACGACATTACGTGCTCCTTCTTAGGGTCATTGCAGGGACGTTACTCCCCCAGCACCTCGACGTACACCTTTCGCTTCTGCGGACCGTCAAACTCCGCAAGATAGATGTTCTGGGCACCTCCGCACACGATGTGGCCATCTTGGACGGGAAAGAAGCAACTGTTTCCACTAATCATGCTCTTGATATGCCCACAGGAGTTGTTACCGGTGGCTCCATAGCTCGGCAGGAAGTGTGCATGCGCATAGGGGGCATCGAGTGGGGCGATGCGATCAAGCGTCTCCATAAGATCCGTCTCCACGCAGGGCAGCCCCTCGTTTACCACGATTCCGCAGGTCGTATGCGACAAAATAATCGCCGCCAAGCCATTGGTCACCGAGCTGCGCTCGATGGCAGCGTGCACGTCCTCGGTAATATCGATGAACTGGTCCGGAGCAGTCGATAGATAGCTCAATGTCTCGAGCGTCACCATGTTCACTCATCCCCTTCAAGAAAACGCAGGGCATTACCCCAGTAGAGCCTTTCTCGCGCATCATCGCGCATGGGCACGGTATCGAGCGCCCGCTTGAGTTTGAATGCACGGAAGCGCGGCGTATTGCTGGCGAACATCACTTGGTGCGATAGCGCGCGCTCATACCACAGCGGCCCCATATCGACCGTGAAAAGACGCTGCATCATCTCCTCGGGCGAATCGATGTAAGTGATAGAGGTGTCCGCGTAGCAGTTGGGATACTTGAGCAGCATCGCCACGGTCTCGCGCACCCAGGGCCAGCCAAAATGGGTCAAACTAAAACGCACATTTGGATGCGTTGCGATTGTGTGCTCAAATGCAAGCGGGTTACTGCGCGAGAGCTCTGCGCCCGGCTCCCAAGACATACCGGCATGGAAAACCACCGGCTTGTTATAGCGCTCGCACAGTTCGTAAAGCGGCTCGGCCACAGCATCATCGGGGGCAAAACCCTGCTTTGCAGGATGCAGGCAAAGCCCCTTTGCCCCCAACTCGGTAAAGGCGCGCTCCAATTCGTCTGCGGCACCGCTCACCTGCGGGTCTACGCTCGCAAATCCCCACAGACGATCGGGATGTGCGGCAACCAGCATGGCAATCTGGTCATTGGTGCCAAAGTGCCCTCCGCATGCCGTGGTTACATCGAGCGGCATGAGCACGCTCTTCTGCACATCACAGACGTCCATCTCGACTTGAAGCTCATCCCAATCCATGGGGCCCATATGCCCCATACCAAATTCTCGTGACCAAAAACCGAATCCATCAGGCTCATCACCCGGCGTACAGATCTCGCCGTAGAGCATAGGATGGACCAACATGTCGATAACCATTTCGTACTCCTTTCCAGGCATTTGACCCTAGTACGGCTCAAAAGAACCAATCACTCGGGACGACAGCTCAGCGCCCGCCTTCATACACGCCGGAATATCAAGGCCATCGATCACGCCCTTGGTAAACCCGGCGATATACGAGTCGCCGGCACCCACGGTATTAACGACCTTCTCCGCCGGCACGATCCCGCACTCATAGAAGCGCTCACCGTCATAGGCAATGCTTCCCTTCTCGCCAAGCGTGGCAACCGCAACGCGCGGCCCCAATTCCTGCGCGTGACGTACCCAGTCTCGTAGCTCCGGAGTGTCATCTTCAAACGACATAAATGCGTAGTCAACGTAGGGAAAATGATTCTCGCAGGCATATTCGGGATCCTGGCTGAACACCGAGAAGTCCATAACCACCGTCTTGCCCGCATCATGCCACTCGGGCAGGAGGTCCAAACAATTGCCAAACAGGTCGGTATGGATGATGTCATGCTCTAGGATAAACGCCCGGTCGTCTTCATTCGGTCGATATGTCTCCATTACGCCATCGATTGCCTCGAGATGCACACGATCGACGCCGTCTTTCAATGCCATGAGCATCACCGAAGTGTCGCCATCCTCCACCCGCAGGTGTGAGATATCGAACCCCTCAGCGGCCAGCGCCTCCCTCATCTTGTCTCCGTACTCGTCCTTGCCGACAACCGACACGGCGGATACCGAAACGCCCATTCGTGCAAGATGGATACCCCAGTCAATGCCGTTGCCAGTCGGATAGAACACGCCGATGTTTTGATAGACGTCCGCGCAGCAAAAACCAGCCGCACACGCTTTAATACCCATACTCTTCTCCAATGTTCAAAAGGGGACCCACCACATAACGAGCCCCCTTTTCGCGTTTCGCTTATTGTTTTGCATCGGCTATCCAAGGCCTCATAGCCAGACCGCCGTACGCTTTCTTAAGCTATTCGACGATTGGTGCTCCGTGACCCCAAGAACCTTCCATGCCGCACACGGTCGAGGCAAACCCGGCAGCAAAATCGAGCGCGCGCTCGATGGCCTCGGCGCCATCCTCACCACGCTTGGCGGAATCGAGATAGCACATCAAAAACGAGGTGAGGAACGAGTCGCCCGCCCCCATGGTGTCCTTCATGTCCGTTACCGGTTTAGCCAGCTGGCGGTAATAACGCTCGCCGTCGTAAGCAATGCAGCCCTCGGCGCCCGCCGTAGCCGACACAAAACGCGGACCCAGGCCCTTCACCCATGCCAGACGCTCGCGAATCTCGTCCTCACTCGCGGCATCCGCCGCACTAAAGAAAGCAAAATCGACGTAGGGCGCAATCTGCTCGTAGTACTCGTCGGTGGAGTCGTCCGAAAAGTCAAAAGAGACCGTGACGCCCGCAGCCTTCAACTTGGGCAGCTCGCGCTCGGTAAAACAATAGTTGCCCGAATGAACCACATCGAACTGCTTCATGTACGAAAGGTCAAAGCGATCGAGGACATAGCGCGCATCGCCACGGATACCGCCCTCGTTGGAGCCGAGGAAGACACGGTCACCGTCAACGACGGTCACGCGAGCCGCTCCGTTCTCGCCAATCATCTGCTCGCACTTGTCAAGTTCGATACCCTCATCCTCGAGGCTTGCAATGACATGCTCGGCAGCGGCGTCATTGCCAAAAATGCCCATGTATGCGGAGCGTGCGGCACCGCATTTCTTGGCATAAACGGCGAAGTTCACCGCGTTGCCGCCAGGATACATGGTGTGGATATGCTCGTAGCGGTCGACGACGTTGTCGCCAAATCCGAGCGCGTTAACGTTAAATGCCATGGTATTTACCCTTCTAGTACTCGACGACGCCCATGTAGCGACGGAAATCGGGATCATGGTCAAACACCTTGCCGCGTGCGGCACGCAGCTCGCAGTTCATGGCGTAGAACAGCACCGAGTCCAGATAGGCACGGACGCTCGCCGGCACGGCTTCCATACCGTACTCCTTGGCATCGAGCACCATCAGCGTATCGGTATGCGTCTTAAGGAACGCCAGGGCGCGCTCGTCCATAGCACGGCACTCGCTGGAGCCCATCTGCAGGAAGTAAAAAACGCCATCCTGAGTAGCCTCGAAGGGGCCATGGAAGTACTCGGCAGAGTGGATGTAGCTGCAGTGCTGCCACTGCATCTCCATAAGAGAGCAGATAGCGAAACCGTAGGTCTGGCTAAAGTTGGGACCGCTGCCCAGAATATAGAAGAACTCATGCTCCTGGCAAAGCTTGGCAAAACGATCGCCCAGCTCGGCATTTACCTTCTCGCGTGCCGGGGGAAGAATCTTATCCATCTCGGCGATACCGGCATACATATCGGCAAGATCGACGTAGCCCTCCTGCTGATCGAGCAGCTCTGCCGCAAGCGACAGCGAAATGCCAGCGGGGACCTCGGCCTGCGGCACACCCTCGCCCCACGGGTAGACCCACGTGGTCCACTTGCCAGAGTCAATCTTGGATCCAGCGTTGTCGGTCTGGGCGATCACCGTAGCGCCGGCGGCAAGGGCGATCTCACAGCCCTCGACGACCTCGGGGGTGTTGCCACTGTGGCTGCAGGCAATGACCAGGGATTTCTCACCCAAGCGGCGCGGACGCATGATATCAAACTCGCGAGCCGTATAGATATACGAAGTGAAGGTGGTTGCCTCGCGCTGCAGAAGCTCATGAGCCGGGATCAAATCGATCATGGAGCCACCGCAAGCAATCCAGTAGACGCTGTCGAACTTGCCCTTCTCGGCAATTGCCTCTTTGATCAGATCGTGTGCGTTCATATCCAGTTCCTTTCTTGTTTAGTCCGCAATCAATGACGTTGGCTGCGTGGCCGATAGTTGTTTTAGTCAATCAGATATTTCTCGAATGCGGCCATGTTCTTGGCATCTGCCGCCGCCGGGTCATCGTAGTAACGGCCGTCCGTGATTTCCTGGCCCAGCATGCCGTCGAAACCATGGGCGTTGAGTGTGGCGACGAAGGCGTCCATATCGTGCTTGCCATCGCCCCACACCAGATGGCCATACGGGTCGCCGTCGATAAAGTGCATCTCGTGAATTGCCCCATCACCAAAGGCGGCAAACCAGTCCTCGAGCGTCTCGCCCGCAACGCCCATCGCGGTTGTATCAACCATGGGCTGTAAGTACGGGCTCGCGACCTCGTCAATCATGCGCTTCGCATCGGAAACCGTCGTCACAAGGTTGCTCTCCTCGGGACGCAGGCTTTCCATCGTAAGCACCAGACCGTGCTCGCCGGCATACTCCGCCAGAATGGACAAGTGCTCGCGGCTGCGCTTCCAGGCGTCCTCGCGGTCCTCGTCCCAGTCGCCCCAGCCCGAGTTGACGGACATACGGTCGCACCCAAGTACCTCGGCAAGCTCAATGCCGTGCTTAAAGTACGCCAGGCTGCGCTGTTCATGCAGCGGTTTGCGTGCGCAGTACTGCCAAGGATAGACAACATTCTCGGGGCACAGAGTACGATACCTAAGCCCACGGTCTGCAGCCTTTTTCGCCAGGACCTCAGCCTCAAAGTAGCCCGTATGGTCGAGTGTCACATGCGGCTCTGCACACCACAGCTCAATGGACTCAAAGCCCAAACGCTGCTGCACATCAAGGAAGTAATCGAGCGACCACATGATGTAGTGGATATTCATGCCCGCAATCTGTTCGCGGCGCAGCGTCGGTTTGGATTCAGACATCTTATGCCTCCTTATTTCGATCGAACACGATTTGTCCGTCCGACATCGTCATATCAACCGAAAGATCGCGTGCGTCGCGATAATCGAGGTCGAACACATCCCGATCGAGCACGCAGATATCGGCAAGCTTGCCGACCTCGAGCGTACCCAGTTCGTCTTCGCGCATCAGATCGTACGCGCCCCCGGCAGTCCAAGCGCGCAAGAGCTCGACAAGTGTCAGCGCGTTGGCCTCATTCACGGGCAGTCCATCGTCGAAGTATCCGCCGCACGCGCTGTAGATTGACTCGCCCAGGCTCGGAATCAGCAGCGGCAAATCCGTACCACAGCACACCGTGCATCCGGAATCTTCCATGCCGCGGCGATTCCAGCTGTGCAAAAGTCGCGTCTCGCCAATTTGTCGACGCATCATCGACAGGCAATCCTCGCGCCGGTCCAGCGTCAAAATCTGCGGATAGACCTCGCAAATTCCACCTAACTTGCCAAACTCGACAAGATCGGTCGGATCAGAGTTCTCGAGATCGGTAATCGCATGGCGGCGAAGCAACCGTCCATGCTCGTCTCGAGGCAGCGAGGCATAGAGCGCCACGGTGCGACGAACGGCGCCATCGCCCTGGCAATGCAAGGAATATCGGAAGCCGTCAGCATCAATTGCGCGCAGCTCGTTCTCAATCAGATCCCACTCGGGCTCCTCGACAACCGTCTTGCCGGCAGCGCCCGCATCGGCCGTGTCCTCATAGGGGTCAATCATCTCGGCAAGCCCCGCCCATACGCCGCGATCGGTCATACGGTTGAAGCCAGAAAAACGAACGAACGGACCCCGGAAGCGCTCTCGTGCCTCGCGAGCATATGACAGATTTGCACCGGCACCCACCGGCTGCGACATCATAGAGACGCGAACCGTCAGCTCACCAGATTCCTCACGGCGAGCCATTTCGTCGGCAAAACCGTAGTAGTCATCAAACGCCATCTCCTTGATGGCGGTAACGCCGCGCTCGTTAAGCATGCCCATGTAGTCCGAATACCCCGCACGCACCTCGGGCAGCGCGAGGAAATCGCTCATCATGCGCCAGATCTTCTCGGCATAGCACGCCTGGGGTGTGAAGCCGTATCGCGCACTGGCGGCAGCATTGAGAACGCAGGTCTCCGCACCCGGTGTAAAGCAGACGACAGGGATATCGCCAAAACAATCGTCAAACACAGCTGCCGTATTTGCGTTCTCGGCATCCGATGCCAACGTTTCGGGCAGGTTGTGGCCAAAAGCCGCCGCGCAATCCGGATGATCTTCTTTCCATGCACGCAAGAGCGACACGGCCTCTTTGGCATCGGCGATGCCGGACAGATCAGACCCCAACGTCCGCAGCGCCCAACCTGTATAGAAGGTATGCACATCGATCAGGCCAGGCATGACGGTGCGGTCGCCCAGGTCAACCACCTCGTCCGCCTGGGTCAAATACGAAGCTACCTCACACTTGGTGCCAACCGCCTCAATTCGATTGTCACGGACCGCTACGAAACCTTCAAACGGCAGGTCCCCCGTACCGGTAAAGACACTCTTAGACGTCAGGACCGTCAAACGATCGGACATTATAATCACCTACGCCGGAAGCATGCCAGAAATGGCAGTAATGACCAAGCCAAACACGACCATGAAGATGAAGAACTTCCAAATGGTCTTCCACCATTGGCCAAACGAAATTTTAGCCACGCCAAGGCCGGCAACCGTCATGCCCGCCACGGGACTGATGGTGTTGATGGTCTGGTTGGCAAACTGGAGCGCGGTAACGGCCGCCTCGGGATTGAGGCCCATGAGCTCGGTCAGGGGGCCCATAACGGGCATGGTGAGTGCCGCCAGGCCAGAACTCGAGGGAACCAGCAAAGAGAGCAGGCCAAGGACGATATACATAAACGTGGTGTAGACGGCGGCGGGTGCACCGGCGAGCGCAGTAGCGAGCGCCTGGAGGATGGTGTCGATGATCATGCCGCCCTCGGCGATGACCAGAATACCGCGAGCAATACCGATAACGATGGCGGCGTACGCAAAGTCGGCGAGACCTTTAACGAACTCCTCAGCAATCGTCTGCTGGTCAAGACCGCCCAGGATACCGGCAAGCAAGCCCATGCCAAGGAACACGGCGGAAATCTCATTCATGTACCAACCCTGGGTAACAAGACCCCAGACGATAATGCCCATACCGCAAGCAAAATCGATAAGCACGAGCTTCTGACGGGTAGTGAACTCTTCCTCGATGGAGACATCGGTCACGGAAAACTCGATACGCTTGAGCTTATCGTCCTCGTACGTAATGGACGACTCGGGGTTTTTCTTGACGCGCATGGCGTAGCGCATAGCCCATGCGATACCGGCGGCAGTGAAGATGACCCAAGAAACGGCGCGCAGCCACAGTTGCGGATTGCCCTCGATGCCAATGATGCCCTGGGCGATCAAAACATTAAACGGGTCGATGGTCGAAGCACAATATCCCAGGTTAGGACCAAGGAAGCAGATGATGAATGCCGTCATCGAGTCATAACCGATACCCATCATGATGGGAATGAAGATGGCATAGAACGGCAGGGCTTCCTCAGACATACCAAACGTGGTGCCGCAAATGGACAGCAACGTCATCGTGATGGGAATGATGAGGATGTCCTTGTTCTTGAGCTTTTTAATCACACGGCTCATGCCGGCATTCAAAGCGTTGGTCTTGGTGATGATTGCGAACGACCCGCCAATCAATAAGACGAACGCAACGACGTCGGCAGCCTCCTGGATGCCCTTAGTGGGCGCTTGCAGGACCGCGAAGATATCCTGACCCAGATTGATGGTCTCGCCGGTCTCGGAATCGGTGTAGTTCTTATCGACCTGTTCATAGGTTCCAGCAACGGCGACTTCACGCTCGCCCGCCGCTGTCGAAATCATCTTGCGCTGATACTGACCAGAGGGAACGATCCAAGTCAAGACCGCAAAGACAACGATCAGCAAGAACATGATCGTATAGACATGCGGTAATTTGAACTTAAAACGTCTGTTTGTCTTCTTCGCCTTCGTATCTGACATAGATACCTCCAAAGAACTCGAGACTGCATCGCATCTCGCCTCAACGTTTGCACAAGGCAAACGTTCTATGACGTTCTATAGATTACCAGCAGCTTTTCTCGTCATCAAGATAATTTCAAACTGATTGCCGCAACGCGGTTGAACGGTTGCGTTTGCGCCGTGAACGGTATGAAAACGCCCGGTGAGATGATTCACCGGGCGTTTCCATACGCAATGTCCTAGATGTCAAAAACGTAGCGAGACCCAACGATCCGCTGACGACCGATGATAAACGGCCGCCGCTGCTCATCGAAAAAGAAGGCTTCCATATAAAACAAGGGTTCGCCAACGGGAACTGCCAACAACCGAGCGACCTCGGGCGACGCGCACGCGATCTCAAGCGTGCATGGGTCGGTAAACGCGGGCGTGCGGCCCGTCCGGTTGCGCACGAACTCAAAAATGGATTGGTTAGATAGAGGTGCCGTTGATAGATAGGCGTTGTCCTCGTAAACATATATGTTGTTCTCGAGCATGACAGGGACGCCATCGGCAGTACGCACGCGCTCAACGCAGATCAAGTCAGTTCCAACGGGAACACCAAAGAACTGTGCTTCGGTGGAATCCGCCGGCAGTATCTTTCTCGAAATGACACGCGCCCCCGGTTCCATTCCGTTTACGCGGCATGCGTCCGAAAAACTCTGGACGTCATCCTTCTGGCGAATCTTGCGTTTGAGCTTGGGGGCATTGACAAACGTGCCTTTCCCTTGTCGCTTCGTTAGATAGCCCTGTTGGACGAGCTCCTCAATAGCGCGTCGCACGGTAACGCGGCCAACTTTATAGCTCTCAGCCAATTCGAATTCGTTGGGTATCCGCGCGCCTGCCTTGTAGGCACCGGAGTTGATTTCGTTTTTGATGATATCGATAACCTGTTGGTACAGCGGTATCGCTGCTTTACCGTCAGTTAGCCCTTCAGTCGGTGGCATATACCCTCTCCAAGCACAATTAAGTCTAAAACGGGCTTAGGGGCATTCAACAAGTCCTTAAGCCCGCATTAGCTTAAAGTATGCTAGGTGTCGCACCAAAATGTCGGCTATTTACTCATCAGACCCGAAAAACGCGCAACTACCGCGCTCCTAAGAAAGCGTGAGCAGCTCCGGCAGCTGGTCGATAATCTTGTCCGCGGCATCCTGGCTAAAGCCAAAGCGCTCCTCGCGCTTGGCAATGACCGTCAGGCCGGCTCGCTTACCCGCGGTAATGCCCGGAACGGAATCCTCAACGCAGCAGCAGCGATTCGCGGGCAGCCCCAGCAGGTCCAGCGCATGCAGGTAGATATCGGGCTCGGGCTTGCTCTCCTTAAACTGTTCGCCGCTCACCACGTACTCAAAGGCATCCGACAGACCACATGCATCGAGTACTTCCTCGATGCTGTCCATGGGAGACGAACTCGCCAACGCCACGCGAACGCCGCGGCGCGGCAACTCTCGAATCGTATCCACAGCGCCCGGGTTAATCAAAGCCTGATAGTCGCGCGGACGCTTATGCGCCCACTCGTCCCAACGGGCCAACGCTTCCTCGCCAGTGAAGCGCCCTTTACCGGCGCGCTCAAGCCAATCGACCAGCATATGCAGGAAGAACTGATGCGAGGTACCGACCTGTCCATTCAACTCCTCTTGAGTCAGATTCAACCCAAGCTCCTTGGCAAACGCGGCAGTCTCCCCCAGGTAGTAATACTCGGTATCGACGATGACGCCGTCCATGTCAAAGATAACGGCGTCGAACGGAAATGCGGACACGGCACCCTCCCTAACAAAAGGGCGCCCGCAAGCGGACGCCCGAACCATGCACTATCGGCGATTCTAACCCAGCAGCTTATCCAGCGCCACCGCAATACCGTCTTCGTTGTTATTGGCGGTCACCATCTGGGCCACAGCCTTAACCTCATCGACGGCGTTGCCCATGGCAACACCGATGCCGGCCCACTCAATCATGGACTTGTCGTTCTGGCCGTCGCCAAACGATACGACCTCACTGGCATCGATGCCGAGCTTGGGCAGGGCACCCTCGAGCGCACGGGCCTTGTCGATACCGGGCGCCGTGTACTCAAAGTACCAGTCGGCCGTAAACATGCCCGAAAGCGTCTGGGTAAAGGGCGCATACATTTCCTCGTAATGCGCCTGCAGGTAGGTCGGATCGCCCGCCGTCAGCAGCTTGTCCACGGGATAAGTATCCACGACCTCATGCAAGCTCTCGACCTCGCGGATCTTAAGGTCGCACGCATCGCGCTCGTATTTGACGATGTTCTTCTGCGAGCCATCCGGCAGCGTAATCATGCAATGGTACGAGTCCTCGACATGCAAGTCGCGACCGAGCGAAATCATGGGGATCACATCATAGTTTTGCAGGTGATCAATCAGACGGTGCAGTTCGTCAGCCGGCATGGCCTGGTCAAAAAGAATCTCATCGGTCTGAGCGTCGACCACATGCGCGCCATTAAAGGCCACCAGTAAACCATCATGGTTTTGAAGGTCGAGCTCCTGCGCCAAGGCGTGAAGACCCCATGCGGGACGGCCCGAAGCCAAGATGAGCTTAATACCCGATTCCTGCGCCGCGAGCAGCTTCTCGCGCGTACGCGAGCTAATCACTTTCTGGTCGTTGGTGAGCGTACCGTCGATATCCATTGCGATGGCCTTAATTGCCATATGTGCCTCCCTGTCATTGAGCAACCTTGTCTGAGCCATCATACAGAACACCCACGGCGGCGCTGTTTGCAACGGGAAAAATATTATATTGTCCCAAACATGGCCGGCGCGCCTTCGACGATTGCGATGCCCGTCGAGGCGCCTCCCGATACATTCCATCCTATCCAAATAGCAAAGGGCCCGCATCCCAACGGATACGGGCCCTTGTCGGCTATGCGTTAGTTTTCGCAGCGAATCCTACTTGCGGTGAGCGCGGTAGAACTCGATGAGCGCCTGGGTCGAAGCGTCCTGCTCGGCCTTGGCGGCGTTATCGTGGAAGGCCGGGGTGATCTGCTTGGCAAGCTGCTTGCCCAGCTCAACGCCCCACTGGTCGTAAGAGTCGATGCCCCAGACCGTGCCCTCGACAAACGTGATGTGCTCGTACAGGGCGATGAGCTCGCCGAGTGCGAACGGGGTCAGCGTGTCGCCGAAGATCGAGGTCGTCGGGCGGTTACCCTCAAAGCAACGGGCCGGGACGATCTGCTCGGGCGTGCCCTCGGCACGAACCTCGTCGGCTGTCTTGCCAAAGGCGAGTGCCTTGGTCTGGGCCAGGAAGTTGCCCAGGAACAGCTCGTGCACGTCCTGACCGCTATCGGTCGCAGGGTTGGCGGTATTGGCGAAGGCGATGAAATCGGCCGGGACCACCACGGTGCCCTGGTGCAGCAGCTGGTAGAAGGCGTGCTGGCCGTTGGTGCCGGGCTCGCCCCAGAAGATCTCACCGGTGTCGGAGGTCACGGCGCTGCCGTCCCAGCGGACATGCTTGCCGTTGGACTCCATGGTGAGCTGCTGCAGGTAGGCCGGGAAACGATGCAGGTACTGGCAGTACGGAAGCACGGCGTGGCTCTTGGAACCGAAGAAGTTGACGTACCAGACGTTGAGCAGACCCATCAGCGCGACGGCGTTGTTCTCGAGCGGGGTGTTGCAGAAGTACTCGTCGATGGCGTGGAAGCCCTCGAGGAACTGCTGGAAGCGCTCGGGGCCGAGCACGACGATCAGCGACAGGCCAACGGCGGAGTCGACAGAATAGCGGCCGCCGACCCAGTTCCAAAAACCGAAGGCGTTAGCGGGGTCGATGCCGAAGGCCTCAACCTTCTCGAGTGCGGTGGAAACGGCGACGAAGTGCTTTGCCACTGCCTCGGCGTTCTGCTCATCGGAGCCGTCGATGGCACCCTGAGCCTTGAGCTGCTCGAGCATCCAGGTCTTGACCTCGCGGGCGTTGGTGAGGGTCTCGAGCGTGGTGAAGGTCTTGGAGACGATGATCACGAGCGTGGTCTCGGGATCCAGACCCTTGAGCTTCTCTGCCTGATCGTTGGGGTCGATGTTTGAGATGTAGCGGCAGTCGATACCGGCGTCGGCATAGGGACGCAGGGCCTCGTAAGCCATGACCGGGCCCAGATCGGAGCCGCCGATGCCGATGGACACCAGGTGCTCGATCTTTTTGCCGGTAACGCCCTTCCACTCACCGGAGCGCACGCGCTCGGCGAAGGCATACATGCGATCGAGGACCTCGTGCACGTCGGCGACGACGTCCTGGCCGTCGACGATAAGCTGGCCCTTCTCGCTTGCCGGACGGCGCAGCGCGGTATGCAGGACGGCGCGGTCCTCGGTGGTGTTGATGTGCTCGCCGGAGAACATGGCGTCGCGGCGCTCCTCGAGCTTCACCTCGCGGGCAAGATCGCACAGCAGCTTGACGGTCTCATCGGTCACCAGGTTCTTGGACAGGTCGAAGTGCAGGTCACCGGCGTCAAAGCTCAGCTTGTTCACGCGCTCGGCATCGGCGGCGAACCAGGCCTTGAGGTCGATACCCTCGGCCTCGAGCTTCTCCTGATGGGCCTCGAGCGCCTTCCAAGCGGCAGTCGACGTAGCATCGATAGGTGCGGCAACAGTTGCCATAGAGTCCTCCTCAGCATACGGGCGCACGCCTCCATGCGCCCGGACATTCAGATGCCACTATTCTAGCGCAGGTCAAGACTATAATCAGCGAGCGTTGCCAATCGGCCCCCAAACGGCAACCGATCAAAAAGGGACAGGTTTATTATGGCAGGTCAAACGCTTTACCAATCAAAAAGAACCTATCCCTTTATGGTAAATATTAGGCCGCTGCGCACACGCTGCCGAGCAACTCACGCAGAGGAGACCCAATGCCCTCCAGCAGTTCGGGCGCGATGATGGCGAAAACGGGAACCTCGCCGGCACCCACAACGGCGGGCACTTTTCCCTCGGAGACGATGCATCCATAAGGCACAAAGCCGTCCTCGCCGGCATCAAGCACGGCCATGCGACGAGCGAGTTCGCGCGCAAAGCCCGCCGTATCGGCATCGCCGATCGCCAGGACAAAGTCCACGCCCTCATCGGTCGCCAGGGCTACGGCCTCATCGACCAAATCGTCTCCCCCGTCGCCCCCGACCAAGCCGCAGCGGAAAAGCACACGCTCGAGCAGGGCGCGATCGAGCGAGCCCAGCGCCGCCGAAACGAGCTCATCACGCGTGTGCTTGTCGCCTCCCAGCACGACCAGTGCCTTGGTGCCGCCATAGTGGGCAACCAATCGCCCGCACCAGCGAGCCACATCCCCATCCGCAACCAAGCGCGTCGGCATACCAAACCCATAGTTGACCATTATCCCCACAACCCTTCCGTGCTTTATGGTGGTATCAATCGTTAGCCTCATGCTACGAAGCGAGGTTTTCCGAGCTGTTTCGCGCTCTTTAGAGCTGCGTTAAAAACCCGATGCAACCGCACGACCATACCTGCCAAAAAGGGGCAGGTTTTGACGGTGTCCGGTCGAGCAGGTATTATCGAACAGGTATTCGATAAGAACATGTGTTTGATGGGAGGGCGCGTGGGGCACGAGCGTCACACCTATATCTGCATCGACCTTAAGACGTTTTACGCCAGTGTCGAGTGCGTCGACCGCGGACTCGACCCACTCACTACGTGCCTGGTCGTTGCCGACGAATCGCGCGGGCGCACGACCATCTGCCTCGCCATCACACAGGCTATGAAGGACCTCGGGATACACAACCGCTGCCGTCTGTTCGAGATTCCCGACGGCATCGACTGCATCAAGGCCGTACCGCGCATGCAGCACTACATGGAGGTGTCAGCGAAAATCTACGGCATCTATCTGGAATACGTGAGTCCGCAAGACATTCACGTCTACTCCATCGACGAATGCTTTATCGACGTGACGCCCTATCTGGACCTCTATCACACCGATGCGGAAGGGTTCGCCTGCACGCTGCGCGACGAGGTCTTGGCGCGCACCGGCATCACGGCGACGGTCGGCATCGGCCCCAACCTATTCCAGGCCAAGGTAGCGCTCGACATTACCGCCAAGCACGTACCCAGCCGCATCGGCATACTCGACGACGGGACCTTTCGCAAGGAGATCTGGCCCCATCGCCCCATCACCGACATCTGGGGCATCGGCCCCGGCGTGGCGGCCCGTCTCGAGAAATACGGCGTCTACGACCTGATGGGCGTCGCCGCACTCGACGAGAACCTGCTCTACGACGAACTCGGCGTCAATGCCGAATATCTCATCGACCACGCCTTCGGGCGCGAGCCGACAACCATCGCCGATATCCAAGCCTATCGCCCGCAAGCGACCTCGACCACCACAGGACAGGTGCTCTCGAAGGGCTATGCCTACGAGCAGGCCTACACCGTCTTGCGCGAAATGGTCGACAACGCCGTGTTGGATCTAGTCGATAAGCACGTGGTCTGCGACAGCATCTCGCTCTTTGTGGGCTACGCGAGCGAGCGCGCCGACATACGCCGGCTCAACGCCAGCGGCACGGCGCAGTATATAGACGGCTGCGGACACCTGCGCTCGAGCACCTCGGGCATCGAGCCCGCAGCGACCGACGGCCCCGAGCTCGCGCCCCGTGCTCCCAAGCCCGTCCAGCGCGATGACGAAAGGCGTCGTCTGGTGCGCGAAGCGCAGGCAATCGATGGCATCTTTGTGGGAGAGCATGGCGGCAAACCGCGTGGTGGCTATGCCGCGCTCTTTGCGCACTCCAACGCCTCGCGAAAGCTGCCCGAGCGCACTAATTCGTTTAAGAAGATCATGGGGTATTTCGATGACCTTTGGGCACAAACAGTCGATCCCAAACGACCGGTCAAGCGCATCAACCTGGGATTTGGCAACCTCATGCCCGAGGAATTTGCCACCATCGACCTGTTCAGCGATATCGAGGCCGATGAGCGCGAGCGCGACCTGGCGCGCGCCGTCCTGGCCGTGAAAGGCAAGTACGGCAAGAACGCGCTCGTCAAGGGATTAAGCTTTACCGCCGGCGCCACCGCGCGCGAACGCAACGACCAAGTTGGAGGACACCGTGCCTAAACCCAAACAACAGCCCGTGCGCCCGCCGACCGCCTTCGAGCGCCTGGCGGACCCCGAGGGCAGGCGCCGCGCCGCCGACCCCAAGCTCACTGCCAACGGTGCCGTGCGCGCCAACCGCGCCGCGCAGTTTATGCCCTTTGCCGCCCTCACGGGATACTACGAACTCGTGCGCAAGCAGGAAATCACCGTCGAGTCAAAACGTGAGCTCACGGAAGAAAAAGCCCTCGTACTTTCTAAAAAGCTCGAGGGTCTCAAACGTGGCGACTTGGTTCGTGTCACCTATTACGATACATACGGCTATCGCAGCCGCACCGGCATCCTCGACGAGGCGCTCCCCGCCTTCAAGCTCCTCAAGCTCCGAGACATCGTCATCGACTTCGACGACATCCAAGACATCGAACTGCGCGGACGAGCCTAGCCAAGGAAGCGCATCCAGGGCGGCGCTTACAGCGTCATGACGTAGTAGCCCGCGTCTTTCACGGCCGTCTCGAGGACACCACGATCAACCGGCTGCTTAGAGCGCACGCGTGCCGTGTGGTCCGCATACGTCACCGTTGCCCACACGCCATCCAGCGCATTGAGGGCATTGGCTACGTTCTGAGCGCAGCCGTCACAGCTCATGCCGCCGATGAGCAGCTCATCGCTATAGGGATAGTGTGACGCATCGGTATCCACCACAACAACCTTTTTGGCCTTCTTGCCGCTCGTACCATCGCTGCAGCAACTCTTCCCGTGTGTCGAAGCGGCAATGCGACGCAGTCCAAAAAACATGCCGACGGCAATGACGGCCAGCACGATGAGATTCGCAGGGTTGAGCAAGTCACTCATGCGCTCCCCTTTCAAGTAGCACTATCTAGATACCCCCATGGGGTGTCCCCATCTTAACCCAAAATCATGTCTGTTCGGTCAATTAGTTTCCCTCTTCAAACTTTTTTGTTGACCATGGCTTACTTTCGTGTATAAGTTTTCCTAGGCTAACAGTTTAGATCCGTAAGGAGCGCCGTGACTCGAACCATAGACATCCCAACGTTTCAGGCAGCGGTCGTGCGCAACTGCTCTCCCACGCTCGCGGGCATCAAGCCGGCATCGCTCTTTACCTATCCAGGCACCTACGCCCACGAGAACGGCTCGACCACAACCGAAACCATCGCAGAACGCCGAGCACGCCTGCTCAACGTTATCGCCCAGTGCAATCGCGAGCTTGACCCGCTCGGCATCCACCTGAGTGTTTTGGTCTGGCGGCCCTGCGGAGCACTCGTGTACGTGTACCGAGCCAAAAGCCTCGCCACCTATTTCGCAGACCCTCGCGCCCAAACAGCGCTCGCCTCGGAAGGCTACGACACGAGAGACCTTTCGACATGCCTTGTGCATTTGGCATCACGCATCACGCTCGCGAGCAATAACGTCGCGGAATGCGCTTGTAGCCAGACTCGATGCGCACTACCCCAGCAAGCTAGCTGCAGCAACGACTGCACCTGCGAGTTTCCGCACGAAATAGGCTACTTCCTTGGATATCCCTACGACGACGTGCACGAGTTTATCGTCCAGCGCGGCGAGAACTACAAGGTCTTTGGAGCTTGGAAGGTCTACACGAATGTCGAGCAAGCGCTTGCGATGTTTGACGCCTACCGCGCTTGCACTCAATACCTCACCTTTGTCTATCAGCAGGGCTGCAGCTTGGCGCAACTTGCCCAGGCAACCCGATAGAACATAGAAGCCGCGGCAACCTGCCGCACAACTGAAAGGACTTAACATGAGCAAAATCGCCGTCGTCTACTGGAGCGGCACGGGCAACACCGAGGCCATGGCAAACCTCGTCGCCGAAGGCGCCACGTCCGCGGGTGCCGAGACCGAGGTCATCCCCTGCGCCGACTTCTCTGCCGACAAGGCCGCCGAATATGATGCCTTCGCCTTCGGCTGTCCCGCCATGGGCTCCGAGGAACTCGAGTACGATGAGTTCCAGCCGATGTGGGACGAGGTCAAGGAGACTCTCGGCGACAAGAAGGTCGTCCTCTTTGGCTCCTATTCGTGGGCCGAAGGCGAGTGGATGGACAACTGGAAGGCCGACGCCGACGAGGCGGGTGTCAACGTCGTCGATTCCGTCATTTGCTACGACGCCCCCGACGATGAGGGCGAGGCGGCCTGCCGCGCCCTTGGAGCCGAGCTCGCCTAGCGGCAATGAGCTCCGCCCGTAACGCGCTCTGCACCAAAACACATTCGCATCCCAACAAAAAACGGGAGCCGGATCACATCCAGCTCCCGTTTTCTGCTATGTCAGTCATATAAAGCGGCTACGAAATATTGCCCAAGAACGCCTTGGTGCGCTCGCTCTTGGGGTGGTCGAAGACCTCACTCGGCGTACCCTCTTCCACAATGACGCCGCCGTCCATAAAGACGACGCGGTCGGCGACATCGCGGGCAAAGCCCATCTCGTGCGTCACGACGATCATGGTCATGCCGTCGCGCGCCAAGTCGCGCATGACGCCCAGGACGTCGCGCACGAGCTCGGGGTCGAGCGCCGAGGTGGCCTCGTCAAAGAGCATGACGTGCGGGTTCATCGACAGGGCGCGAGCGATGGCAACGCGCTGCTGCTGGCCGCCCGAGAGCTGGCTCGGCATAAAGTCGATACGCTCGGCAAGACCGACCTTGGTCAGCTCCTCGACGGCAATCTTCTCGGCCTCTTCCTTGCTGCGCTTGAGCACCTTTTGCTGCGCGAGCATGACGTTCTTTTTGACTGAGAGGTGCGGGAACAAATTGAACTGCTGGAACACCATACCCAGATGCGTACGTACCTTGTTAAGGTCGACACCCTTGGCGCACACGTCCACGCCCTCAACGACAATCGAGCCACTCGTGGGATGCTCCAGACGGTTGATGCAGCGAAGCATCGTCGACTTGCCCGAGCCCGAGGGGCCCAAGACCACAACGACCTCACCCTTGTGCACATCCAGATCGATATCGCGCAGGACCACGTTGTCGCCAAAGGCCTTCTGGAGGTTCTTGATACTGACGACGACCTCGTTCGAGTTATTGGTTTCGCTCATGATAGGACCTCCTTACAGACCGGCGATGTGATCGGCGGGCGTCGCGACAACCTGTCCGGCGCTCTTGGCGGGACGCTTCTTCTTGGTCTCGGTCGTGCCCAAAAGCCTCGCCTCAAGACCGCTCACCAAACGAGCGAGCGGCAGGGTGATGACCAGATAGAACAGGGCGGCAACCACGTACGGTGTAATGGAGCCCGTCGTGGCCACGATGGTGCGGGCGTTCATGACGATCTCGACGACACCCACGGCGGCAAGCAGCGACGTGTCCTTGTAGAGCAGGATGAACTCGCTGGTCAGCGTAGGCAGGACATTGCGGAACGTCTGCGGAATCATGACATAGAGCAGCGTCTGGAAGGCATTCATGCCCAGCGAGCGAGCAGCCTCGTTTTGGCCCTTGGGGATCGACTGAATACCGGCACGGAAGATCTCGCACAGGTACGCAGACGAGTTCATGGCCATGACGATAACGCCCAAGACATAGTCGTCCACCTTGACGCCGGCCAACGGCAGACCGAAGAACGCGATATAGATCTGCAAGAACGCCGGCGTGCCGCGGATGATATTCACATAGATGCCGGCAAGGCAGCGAAGGATGCGCGACTTGGAGATGCGCATGAGCGACAGCGCAAAGCCGAAGGGAATGGCCAACGGAAATGCCACGAGCACGATCGAGAGCGACATAAGGAAGCCCTTGAAGACGATCGGCAGGCTCTGGACCAAAATGACCGGGTTCAGGAACAGGCGCAGGAACATATTGGAGTTCCACGCCTCGACCCACGGCTGCTCTTTAAGGTCAGCCAGGAAGTTATCGAAGGCCGTCACGCCCTTGATCTCCACCGACGGAATCTTGGAGATCTTCTTGGTCGACCCGTCAGCGAGCGTATAGGTGCCGCTAAAGGCCTCATCGCCGCCCTCGACGGGGAAGGTCACGCCGTAGACCTCGACACGGAAAAAGCCGCCGGCAGGCGCCGTCTCGCCAAAATCAATCTTGAGCGTCTGGCCGTCAGCCTTGCACGTGGGCTTCATGGGCGTACGATCCATGAGGTCCTCGCCCGAGAGCATCGTCAATCGCGTGTCATCGGTACCAAACGTCGTGCCGTCGACAAACGTCAGTGAAAGACCGCTCAGCTCCTCATCGGCATCGGCCTGGACCTCCCAGGTAATGCGCGTCTCGGTACCGCCGACCACAGCGCTGCCCGAACCGGTGTTGGGTCGGGCGGTAATCTTTGCGGTCTCAAGCGCCTGGGCGGTCGTGGGCGCATATGCCCCCACACACACCAGCGCGAGCGCCACGGCCATGACGCAGGCTAGCTTTTGGAGCAAGGCGGGCAGTGGAAAACACTGCTCCGCGGCCCCTTTGTTCAGTCGAGACAAGGTGGCTCCTATCGTAGAAGTTGCCGGCAAAACGAGACGGAAATGCTCTCCGTCAAGAGAAGCGCAAAGGCCCTCTCCGCCAAAGCGGAAAGGGCCCGCGAGCAATCAAGTAGCTATTTTACTTGATGTTGTACTTAGCCATGAGGGCGTCAACGGTACCGTCGTCGGTCAGGTCCTTGATGGCCTGGTTGATGTCGTCCTTGAGCTTGGTGTTGCCCTGGTTGATGGCGATGGCGTACTCCTCGCCGGTGCTGATCTGCTTGATGGTCTGGCAGGTGTTGAACTGCTCGGCGGTCAGCTGGCTGGCAACGGATCGGTTGGTGACTACGGCGTCGCCCTTATCGGACTGCAGGGCGCTGAAGCACTCGGTGGCGTCCTTGTAGGGGACGATCTTGGCCTTGGGGAAGTTCTCCTGGGCAAAGGACTCGGCGGTCGAGCCAGACTGGACGATGATGGTAGCATCGGCGTTGTTGAGCTTCTCGCTGTAGTTGTCGGCCGTGATGTCGGTGTTATCGACCTTGGTCACGATAGCCTGATCGTCCATGTAGTAGGAATCGGAGAAAGTGACTTCCTTCTCACGCTCGGGCGTGTCGGTGATAGCCGCGATGGAAACGTCATATTTGGCGCCCGAAGCGACGCCCGGAACCAGCGTGTCAAAGTCATTGTTGACATACTCGACATCCAGGCCCAGCTTGTCGCCGATAGCCTTGATGAGCTCAAGGTCAAAGCCCTGATAGTCGCCGTTGTCGTCCTTATACTCAAACGGAGCGTACTCGGCAGAGGTGCCGACGGTCAGCGTACCGTCCTTGACGAGCGCGTACTCCTTGGAGCCGTCGACCTTCTCGACCTTCACGTCGTCAGAGCCGTTGGAACCGGTATCAGAACCAGAGGTGGCGTTGGACGAGCCGCAGCCCGTCAGAGCGAGGGCGAGCGCCATAGCACCCGTGGCGGCAAATGCGCCAAGCTTCTTCAGCTTCATAATCAGTCTCCTTCCAATGACCCCACGTGATTCAGAGGTCTGCAAAAACTGTGGGTTATTATGCACCCGCTTGGAAGAATCTGCAATCAGAAAACTGATTGAAACAAACCCATAACGTGAATGGAGCACTCCACTTTATGACAGCCATTACTGCTGCAACGACCTTAACAGTTTGATTTCAGCCGCATAACCTGCAAGTTCGTTCGGTGTCTCCAAAATGAATGGCAATGCGCGCAAGCGGACATTCGATACAATATTCTGCATAACCTGCATACCGCCACCAAATTCCTCGCTGCCAAGGTATCCCTTGCCGATGCACTCGTGACGATCTTTATGGGCGCCACAAGGGTTCTTCGAATCGTTGATGTGTACGGCACGCAAGCGGTCGATACCCACCACGCGGTCGAACTCGTCGAGTACGCCGTCCAGATCATGGATGATGTCGTAGCCGGCATCGCTCACATGGCAGGTGTCCAAACAAACGCCCAGCTTATCGGACAGCTCTGGGCGCTTGGCGGCAACGCCCTCGATAATGCACGCCAGTTCTTCAAAGCTACGGCCCACCTCGGTGCCCTTGCCCGCCATGGTCTCGAGCAATACCGTCGTCTGCTGTCCCTCAAACATCACCTGGCACAGCGTGTCGACAATCATCTGAATGCCGGCGTCGGAGCCCTGCCCCACATGCGCACCGGGGTGGAAGTTGTAGTAGTTGCCGGGCAGCGCCTCCATGCGCCGCAGGTCCTCTGCCATGGCCTCCAGGGCAAACTCGCGCGCCCGCTCTTTGGTTGAGCAGGGGTTATAGGTATACGGGGCATGAGCCACGAGCGGGCCAAAGTCGTTTTGCTCCATAAGCTCGCGCAGGGCCGCCACGTCATCCATGTCAAGGTCTTTCGCCTTGCCGCCGCGCGGGTTGCGCGTAAAGAATGCAAAGGTATTGGCGCCAATGGATAGCGCCGTCTCCCCCATCGCCCGATAGCCCTTCGTCGTGGATAGGTGACACCCGATCGTCAGCATCTCCAACTCCCCCTCATCAGTTGCGGTGAAATACGGTCTATTGGTGCCTTATTTTGGCGCAAACAGACCGTATTCCACCGCAAGATATAAAAGGGGCATCAGGGGCAAGGTCCGCCGAGCCCCCTTGAGCACCAGCACCGCAGCCTAGAGCGTCAAGCGAATCGCATCGATTATCTGCGCGCAGCGCTGCGTGGCGGCAAGAGGCATAACGGGGCTTTCAAGCTCTCCCGTCTGGACGAGCTGCGTCGCATGCTGAATTTCGCCGTAGAAATCATCGACATCAAACGGGGCATTAATTTCGAGCATTCGTCCGTCGGAGTACTTCACATGGGCGAGCTCGGGGCGATGAAGGCGCTCGATTTCCACCGAACCCCGTTCGCAAGCAATCATTAAGCGGCTTTCATATGCTGCTTTGCCGTCGCACACCATATGAATGGGTATACCGCCGACACTCATATGGATCTCATCGGCCCAATCCACGCGGCCGCCTAATACGTCACGCCAGCGAACTTCACGAGACGAAACATCGCACGCACCCGCAAGCAGATCCTCAAACCACCCGACCGCATAGCAGCCCATGTCATATAGACAGCCACCCTGCAACGGATCGAGCAGATAACTCGAAGGGGACTCACCATAATCGAGTTTTTGCACGCTTTCGATCGAGACGATACAGCCGAGCTCGCCCGACGCAAGCAAACCCTTCACGCGAGTATGCATCGGACAAAACCGATTTTTCATCGCCTCCATAAACGGCACACCGCACTCACGGGAAACAGAGGCGATCGCATGGGCCTCTTCTTCATTCAAAACGGCCGGCTTTTCGCACAGCACGGCCTTTCCCGCGCGCAGTGCCCGACAAGCCCAATGCGCATGCATGCCATGTGGAAAAGCCAAGTAGATTGCATCGACATCGGGATCGGCAATCAACGCATCATAAGCCGCATCGCCGCTATCGTCAGCCGTGGCATAACTGTGCGCGGCATCAATCGAAAACGCTCGACAAAATTCCTCGACATGTGCAGGAGTGCGGCCGGCCGCAGCCACCAGCCGTGCCTCGTCGACCTTCTTGAGCGACGATGCAAATCGATGCGAAATGTGCCCAGCGCCCAAAACGCCCCAACGAACCTCACGCAAATCATCACATGAATCCCGCCCGATAGCCCACGACAGCCCCCTTCAGTTGCGACGAAATAGTTCCTGCTATCGCCCTATTCTGCCGCAAACAGGAACTATTCCATCACAAGATATAAAAGGGTCATGAGGAGCGAGTTTTGCTGAAGCCTTTAAGCGCGGCCGTTACGGGGCCAGGCTGGAAACGTCGGCGCGCGTCGTCGAGACGCTCGGGGATATCGATGTGTTGCGGGCAGTGACGCGCACATTTGCCGCACTTGACGCAATTGCTCACGAGCTTGGGCTCGCTCGTGCGCACCGCGCTCGCTGTAAAGTATTGCGACAGCCCCGTAAACCAGCTGTGCGCATAGCTCGCGTTGTAAGCGGCAAAGCAGCCGGGAATGTTAATACCCTTGGGACATGGCATGCAGTAGCCGCATCCCGTGCAGGGCACGCGATTCGATTTTTCAAACTCCGCCAGCACGCGTGCGATGGTATCGAGCTGAGCGGCTGTCATCGAATCCGGCAGGGCCCGATCGGCCAGCACCGCGTTCTCGTCCACCTGCGCGGTATCGGTCATGCCCGAAAGCAGCATCGTGACTTGAGGATGGTTCCACACCCACGAAAGGCCCCAAGCAGCCGGCGTCTTCAGGTACGGATCGCGTACGTCATCGAGCACGGCGCGGGCCCGCGGAGGCAGCTTGCCCGCCAGGCGTCCACCCAAAAGCGGTTCCATCACAAACACCGCGAGCCCGCGCTCGGCGGCTGCTATAAGTCCCGCCGTTCCCGCTTGGTAGCGCTCTCCAGCGTAGTTGTACTGAATCTGGCAAAAATCCCAGTCATACGCGTCGAGCATCGTCAGGAAGTCCGCCGCACTGCCGTGATACGAAAAACCTATCTGGCGAATACGCCCCGCAGCCTTTTGGTGCGCAATCCAGTCTTCGATGCCCAACGCCACCACGCGCTCCCACTGGGCGGGCGAAGTGATGTTGTGCATAAGGTAATAGTCGATATGGTCGGTCCGCAGGCGGCGCAGTTGCTCGTCGAAGAACCGGTCGAAATCCTCCGCGCACTTGCACGAAGCGTGCGGCAACTTAGTCGCGAGCAACACGCGGTCGCGCAGACCCAGGCGCTCAAGTGGGGCGCCCACGCACACCTCGTTACCGGGATAGAGATACGCGGTATCCAGATAATTAATCCCCTGCTCCACCGCACGGGAAATGATGGCATCGGCTGTCTTCGCATCGGGGTGTCCCGGCGCACCGGGAAATCTCATGCAGCCCAGACCCAGAGCGGATATTCGGTTACCACTTTTGGGGTCAACGCGATATTGCACGGCCCCTTCTTTCGCCATCAGCGCCCCGGCAAGGCGAAACACAATGGTCACGCGGCCGAAACATCGTGGAATCGCAATCGAGAACGTATCGTAACGCAGCAGAAATCGAGCTGTCACGGCACCGCTTTAACATCAGCAAAAAGCCCGATGAAAGGAGTCACCCATGCCCGCGCTCGACCTTTGGAATCTCGCATCCCAGCTCAAAAGCACCGATTATCGCTGGGTCGACCTCACCCACACGCTCTCATGCGACACCCCGCACTGGTTTGGCTTTAAGCCGTTTGAGTCCACCAAGCTCTTCGACTACCTGCCCGACACGCCCGGGGACATGCTCGCCCCCATGCGTTGCTTCCAGTATTCGGTCGCCTCGCAGTACGGCACGCATGTCGACGCACCGCGCCACTTCCATGTTGACGGCCGTTCCCTTGGAGAGATTGAACCCATCGAGTTTATGCATCCGCTCTGCGTGATCGACAAGCACGAGGAGTGCGCCGCGAATCCCGACTTTATCCTGACCATCGAGGACCTCAAAGCCTGGGAGGATGAGCACGGTCGCATTCCCGAGGACGCTTTCGTCGCCTTCCGCTCCGACTGGTCCAGGCTCGCCGACCTCGAGAACAAGGACGAGGACGGCCAGCCCCACTACCCCGGCTGGGACCTCGGCGCCATCAAGTGGCTCGTTGAAGAGCGCGACATCGGCGCCATCGGCCACGAGCCGGCTGACACCGACCCGGCGAGCGTGACCACGCGTGAGGACGCCTACCCCTACCCCGGCGAACAGTACATCCTCTCGGTCGACCGCTATCAGATCGAGGTCATGGACCATCTAGACGAGCTTCCCGCCACGGGCGCCGTCATCTTCTGCACCTTCCCCAAGGTGCGTGATGGCGTCGGATATCCCGCACGTGTCTTTGCGGTCTGCCCTGCAGCGTAGAGCCCAGGCAAACGTTTCTTTTTCATAACAGCCGCCCCGCGCACCCAGCAATCACCCTGGCAGCATACAATCCATCAGGCGCCCCTTACGCGGGCGCCTTTTATATGGGGAGATGATTCACATGCAGATCAACAAGGTTGCCTTTATCGGCAAGGGCGGCGTCGGGCTGCTCTATGGCAGCATGATTGCCAAGACGCTCGGCAACGATGCCGTCGAATACATTATGGACGACGCTCGCTTTGAGCGCCATGCGAACGACGCGCTCACCGTCAACGGCAAGCCCTGCGATCTCACGTCCGTCCGCGCCAGCGAGGCGACACCCGCCGATCTGGTCATCCTCACGGTCAAGACAACCGGACTCGACCAGGCGCTCAAGACTATGGAACACATCGTGGGCCCCAATACGCTCATCGCCTCGCTGTGCAACGGCATCACCAGCGAGCAGAAGATTGCCGAGCGCTTTGGCTGGGAGCATACCGTTCTTGGTATTTGCCAGGGCATGGACGCTGTGTTTCTCAACGGCGCGCTCACCTTTACCAATGAGGGCGAGATCCGCTTTGGTGCGGCCGCCGGCACCGACCCCGCGACCGTCGCCGCCATCGACGAGCTCTACACGCGCTGCGGCATCGCGCACACCGTCGAGGCAGACATCGCGCACCGCATGTGGGCCAAGCTTATGCTCAACGACGGCATCAACCAGACCTGCATGGCCTACGGCGGTACGTACGGAAGCGCCACGGAACAGGGCTCCGAGCAGCGTCGTTGCTTTGTCTCCGCCATGCGCGAGACGCTTGCAGTCGCCAACGCCGAGGGCATCGAGCTCACCGAGGCAGACCTAACGCAGATGGTGCACCTCATCGAGGGGCTCGACCCCGCCGGCATGCCCTCGATGGCGCAGGACCGCGTCGCGCAGCGCAAAACCGAGGTCGAGGAGTTCGCGGGCACCGTCCGCCGCCTCGCGGCCAAGCACGATATCCAGGCACCGCAGAACGAATGGCTCTATCAGCGCATCCGTGATATCGAGGCAAGCTGGTAACGCCGCCGCACCGCATTCAACAGTCTCAATATCAAAAACCGCCGCAAAGGGCACTCCCCTTGTGGCGGTTTTCATATTCAGCCATGGCCAACAGTCACTTTCGCAACAGTTAGAGATGCGACTCCGGAACCTCGTCCTCATCGTCGCGACAAAGGACAACACCGGCGCTTCCCAGCAGCGTGGCCGCGATCAGCGCGCCGACCACGATAGGAGCAGCCCCGCATGTCCCCTGCATGCCCGCGACGAGCGCGGCCGTGGGACCAAGGCAGCCAAGCATCAACGCGACGGCGGCAATGGCAATATCTCGAGCATTCACAAGATCACTTCCTCCAAGAGAAAGACCCTATTTCTCATGAACTAGTGTGCCCCGCATCCATACGCCCAGCGTACCGCCACGGTAAGGGCTCTGTTAACTCAAGCGCACATAAAGAAAGGGCGGCTTTACGTTGCCTAAAAGCTCAGTAAAGACGCCCGCCCATCATGTGCGTATTTTGCTTATGGCAGATTACCAACCGGTGTAGTAGTCGGTGGTTCCGGCAGCGCAGCCGGAGTCATAGACCTTGCAATCACCCTTGGAGCCCGTAAAGGTCGAGCCCTGGGCCATATCGCCCGCGGCAACAACGTAATAGCCGTCGGAATCGCGCCAGAAGCCCTCAGAATCCTGCGTCCATTCGCCCGTGCGGTGGTGATACAACACGTTGCTGCTGTAATAAGTCTCGCGGCGGCCGTTATAGTTATTGACGCCGCTCGAGCGCGTCAGACCCGAGCCGTTCGCGTAATACGCAGCAGACGTGTAAGACGAGCCGGAGCCGGCGTTGTAATACGAAGCCTGAACGGCCTCGGCGGCCTCGGCCTCGGCTGCGGCGGCCTCGAGCGCTTCGCGCTTGGCATCCTCAAGTGCAGTGCGCAGCTCATCGAGCTCGGTCGACTTCGCGTCGACCTCCTCCATCGTCAAAAGACTGCCCGCACCGTCGATACAACCCTGCAGCACAGCGCGCTCGTCATCGGTGGCATAGTCACCGTACATGTTCATGATGATCTGAGCGCGCATCTCCAGGGAATCGCGCTTAGCCTCCATCGAGGCGTTCCACTCCTGCATGGAACCATAACCATCGCCGCGATAGTCAACGGGCTGTACCAGCGTCGTCTCGGACGGTGTAGATCCAACCGTATCGGACAGTGTTGCGGCGTGGGCATCAGTTGCGCCGGCGCCCGCCAAAAGTGCCACGGTCAGAGCGGCGGAAAGGGCGGCGGCTTTCGGTTTTCGTGAATCGATCCTCATGTAGCTGGAAACCTCCGTAGTGCGTTTTTGCTGCGTTTGAGCTGCGTATGATTCAATCGCGCTGCATAGTACCCCGAGCAAATCGCGACCTGCGGCTTTACTCAAAAGGCGCACGTCAATTGCGTAAAACTCACATCCTCTCAACAGGAGTTTTCCACAACTCGAATGCATAAAGCATGCCAAAAACCCTGTAATAGCGCCCTTCCTATGCAAAAAAGACGCCTGCGCAACCATTGCTTGCGCAGGCGCCTTGAGCAGGCATTTATGCAGTTATACCTATCGAGTCGCAAGGGGTCCTTGCACAAGTCGCCTTACTCGTCCAGCACGGCGAAGGCCTGCTTCAGATCCCAAATGATGTCCTCGGCGTTCTCGGTACCGATGGAAAGACGGATCGTGGAGGGCGTGATGTTCTGCTCGGCGAGCTCCTCGGCAGAGAGCTGGGAGTGCGTGGTGGTAGCCGGGTGCACGACGAGCGACTTGACGTCGGCCACGTTGGCGAGCAGCGAGAACACCTGCAGATGATCGATGAACTTCCAGGCAGCCTCCTGGCCACCTTTGATCTCGAAGGTGAAGATCGAGGCACCGCCGTTGGGGAAGTACTTCTGATAGAGCTCGTGATCGGGGTGCTCAGGCAGGCTCGGGTGGTTCACCTTGGCAACGTGGCTGTCGCCGGCAAGGAACTCAACGACCTTCTTGGTGTTCTCGACATGACGGTCAACGCGCAGCGACAGGGTCTCGGTGCCCTGGAGCAGGACCCAGGCGTTGAACGGGCTGATGCAGGCACCCTCGTCACGCAGCAGGATGGCGCGGACATAGGTTGCGAAGGCGGCGGGACCGGCAGCCTCGGCAAACGAGACGCCATGGTAGGAGGGGTTGGGCTCAGCGATCTGGGCGTACTTTCCGCTCGCCTTCCAATCGAAGTTACCGCCGTCGACGATCACACCGCCCAGCGAGGTGCCGTGGCCGCCGATGAACTTGGTTGCGGAGTGGACAACGATGTTGGCGCCATGCTCCAGCGGACGGAACAGATACGGGGTGCCGAAAGTGTTGTCGACGACAACCGGCAGACCGTGCTTCTTGGCGATCTCGGAGATGGCGTCGATGTTGGGGATGTCAGAGTTGGGGTTGCCGAGCGTCTCGAGATAGATGACCGTGGTGTTGTCCTTGATGGCACCCTCAACCTCTTCCAGGTTGTGGGCATCGACAAACGTGGTCTCGACGCCAAACTGGGAGAGCGTATGCTCGAGCAGGTTGTAGGAACCGCCGTAGATGGTCTTCTGAGCCACCACGTGGTCACCAGCCTGGGCAAGAGCCTGCAGGGTATAGGTGATGGCAGCGGCACCGGAGGCGACGGCAAGACCGGCCACGCCACCCTCGAGCGCGGCGATACGGTCCTCAAAGACGCCCTGGGTGGAGTTGGTCAGACGGCCGTAGATGTTACCGGCGTCGGCAAGACCAAAGCGATCGGCGGCGTGCTGGGAGTTGCGGAACACATAGCTCGCGGTCTGGTAGATAGGCACGGCGCGGGAGTCGGATGCGGGGTCGGCGCTCTCCTGGCCAACATGAAGCTGCAGGGTATCGAAACCAAAGGTGTGCTCGGGGTTGTTGATGAACTGGCTCATGATGATCTCCTTGATCGAACGAAAGTAAATAAATAAGAGAGAAGTAAGTCGCTGTCTCCTGATCACGCCGACGGGCGCAAACAGGAGCCCGGCATTCGTCTTGGTAAGCAGTTCATATGCGGTCCTCCTTTTGACATCCCGGTTCCGTGGTCGGCTTAATTACCTACCGCCTTTGTGTGTTTTGAATAGTACGAGCATTGTTTCGCTCGGTCAATCACTTAAAAGCGCTAACCTGTTATCGGTTTTTTAGATAGCTATCGAAAGGACGGGCACCGATGACACTCCAGCAGCTTCGTTTTCTTATCGCCGTGGCAGAGTCCGGCTCAATCAACGCCGCAGCTCAGCGCCTCTATACCGCTCAGTCCAACATCTCAAACGCCGTCAAAAGCCTAGAACAAGAGCTCCATCTGGAGATCTTTACGCGCTCCAGCCGCGGCGTCACGCTCACCAACGACGGCACCGAGCTTTTGGGCTATGCGCGCCAGGTCGTAGAGCAGGCCGACATGCTCGAGGCACGCTACGAGGACGGTGGCACCCCGCAAGCCCGCCTCGCCATTTCCGCCCAGCACTACGCCTTTTCGGTCGAGGCCTTTGTCAACGTAGTCGAGCGCTGCCGCGACAGCAAGTTCGAGTTCATCATGCGCGAGACCACCACATCGCAGATCATCGATGACGTCCGTGCGTTTCGCAGCGATATCGGCATTCTGTATCTGGATGACTTTAACGCCCGCGTTCTGCAGAAGGCCTTCGCCGATGCCCGCGCAAGCTTCCATCCCCTATTCGACGCGACGGTCCACGTCTTCGTTAGCGAGCGCCACCCGCTCGCACGCCGCCCGCAGCTGTCCCTTGCCGACCTCACGCCCTATACGCGCTACAGCTTTGAGCAGGGAACCTCAAACTCCTTCTATTACGCCGAGGAACCTTTTAGCTATATCCCTTGCGACCGCAACATACGAATCTCGGACCGCGGAACACTTACTAACTTACTTATCACGTCGAACGGTTACACCCTGTCGACCGGTGTCCTCTCCAATGAAATGCAATGGGGCATGGCATCGATCCCGCTAGCAGACGCCCCAACGATGCACGTTGGCTACATCATGCACGACGAGCGCAAGCCCTCTCTCCTCTTGCAGCAATACCTCGACGAGCTCAACCGCATCATCCATGCCAACTAACAGTCCGAAGACGGGGTAGAAATCGTAGATTGCTGGCCCCCGGCGGGCATGGCGCTACAATGGTCACTCACACGAAACGTACCCAACGAAAGGAAGCCCGTGAAGGTCATCATCTATACCGACGGCTCGGCCCGATCAAATCCGGGACGCGGCGGCTACGGCGCCGTGCTCAAATACACCAACCCCGCCGGCAAGACCTTCACCTCCGAGCTTTCGCGCGGCTATGCCAAGACCACCAACAACCGCATGGAACTCATGGCGGTCATCGTGGCGCTCGAGGCGCTCAACCGCCCTTGCGAGATCGAAGTCCATTCCGATTCGCAGTATGTCGTCAACGCCTTTAACAAGCACTGGATCGACGGCTGGAAAAAGCGCGGATGGAAAACCGCCAACAAGCAACCCGTCAAGAACCGCGACCTGTGGGAGCGCCTACTCACCGCCAAAAGCAAGCACAAGGTTGATTTCATCTGGGTTAAGGGTCACGCCGGTCACGAGCTCAACGAGCGCTGCGATGAGCTCGCCACCACGGCGGCCGACGGCAGCAACCTCGATATCGACGCCGGCTTTAACGAGAGCGACCTGTAATAGCGTTTTCGCGCAGCTTTATATCCCCACGCGCTACACTCATCCTGTAGGCCAAACAACGCAAGGGGGACGTATGCTGCGCATCGCGACCATCGGCACATCCATGATCACCGACGACTTTATCCAAGTCGTCAACGCCAACGACCAAGCCGCGTTTGTGGGCACGCTTTCACGCGATGCCAATCGCGGTGCCGCCTTTACCGCCGAGCGCGGTGGCGAGCGAAACTTTACTTCACTCGATGAGCTCGCGGCAGCTGCCGACGTCGACGCCGTCTATATCGGCAGCCCTAACGCACTTCACTACGAGCAGGCCCTTGTCTGCATCGCCGGTGGCAAGCACGTCATCGTCGAGAAGCCCTTCTGCGCCACCGAAGCGCAGGCGCTGGAAGTCTTCCGCGCTGCCGAGGCAGCAGGTGTCGTGGCCCTCGAGGCCATGCGTCCCCTCCACGACCCCGCCTTCCACGCCATCGAGGACGCCCTGGGCGAGATCGCCCCCATCCGCCGCGCCTCATTGCGCTTTGGCAAATATTCCTCGCGCTACAACGAGATTCTCGCGGGACGCGCCACCAATATCTTCGACTGCAATATGGCATCGGGTTCCCTCATGGACATTGGCGTCTACACCGTCGAGCCCATGGTCGAGATTTTCGGCATGCCCTCCGGCCTTACGAGCATGGCTACTCTGCTCGACCCCGCCACGCGACAGCTCACGCACGGCCCCATCGACGGCTGCGGTTCCATCCTCGCCAGCTACGGCGGTGGCCGTATCTCCGTCGAGCTCGCGCACTCCAAAATAACGAATGACCTGCTACCCTCGCAGATCGAAGGCGAGCGTGGCACTATCCAGATCGACCATCTGTCCACGCCCCGCAATGTCCGCATCGACTATCGCGGCGATGTCGTACGCGGCTCGGCGACCGAGGCACCGCGCGAACAGGGCGACAACGGCCGCGTGCTCGACCTGCCCAAATCGAGCAACACTATGGAATACGAACTCACAGACTTTATCACCGCCATCGGCGGCATCGATAACGTTAAGGAAGAGATTTGGGAGACCCCGGCGGGACGTCACGAACTTGGCCACTACCGCGATGTCACGCTCGTCTCATTGCGCATCATGGATGCCGTGCGCCAGCAGGCCGGCATTACCTTCCCGTCCGACGCAGGCAAGCAGGCCTAGCGATGGGCTTCTTCGATGCGTTCTTCTCCAGCGTCACCGGCGGCAGTCGAGAGCCTCAAAAACCATCAAACATCGAGCTCGAGTTGCGCCGCAGGCTTACTGTGCTCGCAAGCGACGAGGCCACTCAAGACACTCCCCTGCGCTATTTCCTGCGCTGGGCGGGGCAAGTCCAGGGCGTTGGTTTTCGCTTTACCAACACCAACCTCGCGCAGGCACGCGCACTCACCGGCTGGGTGCGCAACATGGAAGACGGCTCGGTCGAGATGGAGATACAGGGAGCTCCGGCAAACATCCTATCTCATCTCGAGGCGCTTCATGCCTCCTACGAGCGCATGGGAACGCGTTTTCGCCTCGTAGAAGCCCAGGCCCAAGCCCCACTTGCCAATGAAGACAGTTTCATTCCTCGTTATTAGTATTGTGTGCTAAATACGGTATCATTTACCTACGACCGTTGATAGAAAAGAGGCGAGGCGCATGGCGGTGCAAAGAAGGAATACCAGGCAGCGAAAGCTGGTTCTTGACGCCGTGCGCCAAAGTTATAACCATCCCACCGCCGACGAAATCTACAACGTCGTGCGCGCGCAGGATGACAAAATCAGCCGCGGTACGGTCTACCGCAATCTCAATCTCTTGGCCGACGCCGGCGAGATCCTCTCGATCAAGACGCCGGGCGGCAGCCGCTTCGATCGCACGATCGAGCCGCATGCGCATATCATCTGCACCTCATGCAGCCGCGTCATCGACGTACCGCTCCCCTTCGATGCCCAGCTCGACGCCAAGGCGTCCGAGCAAATCGGCTGGCACGTCACGTCGCACTACACCATCTTCGAGGGTCTCTGCCCCGACTGCCGGTAGATGTTTGGGACATGCCTACTCAGCAAGTAGACGACGCAGCTCCTCTTCGACCGTGCGCACGTAGCGGACACGGTCATTGACACCGCGCATGCTGGGATTGCAGCTCTCCATCAGATAGGGATGGCCCACCACGTTGAGCATGTCGCGATCGTTTTCGTTATCGCCAAACGCCATCATTTCGTTAGGTGAGATCCCCAGCGCACAACCATAATCGGCAAGCGCGGACCCCTTGCCCGAATCAAAGCCGATAAAGTCGGTCCATTCGGTTCCCGACGTCATCACATCGACCCGGTCGCTAAAGCGACGCACAAAATACTCCAGCGCCGCCGGCTGCTCCACCTCGGGCGTCTGGAAGGCAATCTTAATGACGCCCTCGTCGATGTCCTCTGGACGGTCGACCACCGCCACATCGCAGTGGACCTCATAACGCAGGTGGTCAACAAACGCGTCGTTGCCGCTCATGGTGTAGAGGTGCCCCTCACACGAAAGGGTCACGTCGGCATGGGGGTACGCAACCACGGCATTCGCGATATCCATGGCCAGGCCACGCTCCATAGAACGCTTGACAACGGCACGCCCCTCGCTCATGACCAGGGCTCCGTTTTCGCATACATAGGCGAGTTCATCGGCCACCGGGGCAAACAGGTAGCGCAGGCTCGCATATTGACGGCCACTCGCCGGCATAAACACGATACCGCGACGATGCAGCTCATCGATAAGCTCAAAGGCCTCGGAACGCGGCTCGCGCTCCCCCGGGTGCAGCAACGTGCCGTCCAAATCGCATGCAATCAGCTTGATTCCCTCAAGACCCATATGCTTCCCCCAAAGCCTCCTATCAACAGCAAGACGGACCTTGATCGGTCACCCCTCAAAGCCCGTCTTGCGCATACGCGCGCTTAGTCGCGAGTCTTTTTAACGATGGTAAAGTCCGGAGCCATGCTCACGACAACATCGGCCGCGCTCGACGCAAAGCGTCGGCCCGCATCGAGCTCGCGCGAAACGATCGAGATCCGAGCTCCCTCGACGCCGCGAAGCATGCGGCCCAAAACAGGCTGCACCGGCGTATACATGCGCACGGTATGCTCGTCCGAATCGCCTCGGAAAAGCGGCGCGTGCATATTGCCGATCTCCCAGCACGCATGCGCGAGCGCAATCGGGTCCATGCGGTCAACTTCGACCAAATAAACCTCGGCACTGCGCAGGCGCACGACAACCGCCACGGGCACCATGCCCGAACGGTCGATGGCGAGCACGTCGCCGTCGGCAAGACGACTGCCGTCGGCAGTATCCAGCCGAACATCGATCGTGCGCCCCAGCTCCGTCACGCCCACAAACGTGCGCGCATCAGCCTGGTCCCAATCGAGCAGGAGCTCGTCAACTTCAAAGACACCGCCCAGCTCCCGGCGAAGTAGGAGTTCATAGGACGGATCGTTGAGATTTCCCAAGCATGTCGTCGAAACCAAGCGTTCAGGCATACTCTAGCCCTCGACCTCGACGAGCTCGATATCAAAGTTGAGGTCCTTGCCGGCCAGCTCGTGGTTGGCGTCGAGCGTCACGGCCTCGGGCGTTACGTCGATGACCACGGCGGGGACGGGCATACCGCTCGGCGTGGACAGGAAGAGCTTCATGCCCTTCTCGATCTGCTCGATGTTGGGAACCTGTTCGGCCGGGAAGGTCAGGACCATCTCGGGGTTGTGCTCGCCGTAGGCATCGGCGGCCGGGATGTGCACGGTCTTCTTCTCGCCCACCTGCATGTCGACAACAGCGGCATCGAAGCCCTTGATCATCTGACCGGCGCCGCAGGTGAACTCCAGCGGCTCGCCGCGATCGTAGGAGCTATCGAATTGCGTGCCGTCGTCGAGCGTGCCGCGATAATGAGTCTTGACCTTCTTGCCCTGGTTGGACATGGAAACCTCCGTGATAAGGGCGGCGCACAACGCGGGCCGCCATGAACATATGGCGCTAACTATACCCTAGTCATACAATTCAAAGACAGTTTGCAAAGAAACGCTGCAACCGGAGGAACCATGGCATATCCCGTATTTGACCTACACTGCGACACCGCCGACCGCATCGGCTGGGCCACGCTCGATCTCGACCTGCGCTTTACCGCCGGCACCGACGGTTATTTCCCCGGCGACGAAACGCATCCGCAAGATTTCGACCTCATCGAGGGCAACGCCTGCGCCATCTCGCTCGCAAAGATCGGCAACACGCCGTGGGCACAGTGCTTCGCCACGTTTGTCCCCGACGAGATTCCCACCGCCCACGCCGCGCGCTTCCAGGCGCAGATCATGGCGCACATGAGCGGCCAGGCCATGCTTAACCACGACCGCATGGTCAACGTACGCAGCGCGGCAGACATTCGCCCCGCGCTCAAGGACGGCAAGGTCGCTTGCATCCACACCATCGAAAACGCCACGTTCTTTGCCGAGGACCCCGCGCTGATCGAGGTGCTCAAGAGCCTGGGCGTGCTTATGTCGTCACTCAGCTGGAACGCGCAGGGACCGCTCGCGAGCGGCCACGACACCCACGCCGGCCTCACCGCCGCCGGCATCGAGGCGCTTACGCAGATGGAGCACGCCGGCATGGTGCTCGACGTCTCCCACCTCAACGATGAGTGCTTTGACGAGGTTGTCGCCCACGCCACGCGCCCCTTCGTCGCCAGCCACTCCAACTCCCGTACCGTCTGCAGAGTCAAGCGCAACCTCACCGACGACCAGTTCCGCACCATTCGCGACATGGGCGGTATCGTCGGCCTCAACTACTGCAGCGAGTTCCTTTCCAACGACGCAACCAAAAAGACCGCCGCAGACGTCACCTTCGACCAGCTAGCGGCACATATCGAGCACTGGCTCGACCTGGGCGGCGAGGACGTCATCGCACTCGGTGGCGACTGGGACGGCGCCACTGTGCCCGCCTTCCTCTCCGATGCCAGCATGATGCCCGAGTTCCAGAACATGCTCTCCAAGCACTTTGGCAAGACCGTGATGCAAAAGCTCTGCAGCGACAACGCGCTCGCCTTCTTTGAGCGTTATTAATTTCACATCCCTTGAGCGGGCCGGCATGCCGAACGGTCGACATGCCGGCCCGTCCCCAATCCAAAGGACCGCTTTTGACGCAGCAGTTTACGATTTCCGCATCCCGACCGGATGGGACGCCCATCCCCGTCGTCGTTACCAAAAAGTGCGTCAAGAACTTCAACCTACGCGTCACTTCGAGCGGTGAGGTCCACGCCAGCGCACCGCTCGGCGCCACCCGCGAGCGTATCGAAGCGTTTGTGAAGCGCAACAGCGCCTGGATTACCAGCCGACTTGCCCAGCGCGAGCAGCGTCAGGCGACGGCACGAGAGCCGCTCAGCCCCTCGTCCATCATTGCACTTTGGGGCAAGCCCATCACGGTACAGGATGCACTCGATCACAACTTTGCATCACCCGCACCGCGACCCAAACAGGCCACCTTCGCAAGTTTTATGGGTACCGATGAATCGGACGAAGGCCCACAGGCCAAGCGGCACGCAATCCTCGACGGCCTAACGTCCGATGAGCTCCAAGCCCACATCGACCAGCTCTTTGCGTCCGAGGTCACATCGGCGCTGCGCGACATCGTGCACGCGTACGAAGTCGCAATGGGCGTCACCGTGGCCCGCATCTCCGTGCGCAGCATGAAAACGCGCTGGGGATCATGCACGCCCAAATCCGGCGCCATTCGCATCGCGCGCGAGCTCGCCGCCTACCCCGTCGAATGCCTCGACATGGTTGTCGCCCACGAGTTCGTCCACTTGCTCGAGCCAAGCCACAATCAGCGTTTTCACGCCCTGCTCGACACGTACTGTCCCAACAATAGAGCTCTGTCGCAGCGGCTCAAGCAGCCACCCATAGAGACGTATTAGAACCGGTTACCGCACGCGCTCGATCTCGACACCGCAGCTTGCCAGGGGCAGGCCAACAGGAGCCCACGGCTTATCGAGCTTTATGCGCACACCAAGCAGCAGGGGGTAACGACGCAGCAGCATCTGGGCCACACCCTCGGCTGCCGCCTCGATGAGTTTAAACGTATGCTCGCGCAGATAGCCATCAACATCGTGGCACACCGAGCCGTAGTCAATCGAGGCATCCAGGTTATCGTGCTCCCCCGCCGCGCGCAGGTCGGCATAGAGCACCAGAGAAACGATGAACTTCTGACCCAGCGCGTTCTCCTCGGGATACACGCCATGGTTGGCAAAAACCTCAAGGCCGTCAATGACAATACGATCGGCATGGCGCAAATCGTCATAGCTTACATGGGGCACCGCCGTTGCGGTGGATATTTCGCCCCTTCCACGGCGGGCGAGCTCGGCGCCTTCAGTCTTGGTTGCATTCTCGGGCAGTTTCTTGTTACTCATCGCGATCGTCTCCTTCGTTTAGAACCCCGACCGCGCAAACTAACTACACGCGAATCGACAGGTTCTTTTTATCATCGCTCCAGTTGCAAGCATTGCGCGCGGGGCATGCAAAGCAGGCGCGCGACGCTTTGTCGGCCGCATAGAGCAGACGCTCAAGCGGTTGGCTGTTCACGCGCAGCTTTCGATGGCCCAGAATGGCCGTCTTAATGGCTGCGGCATCGGCCGGCTCAAACGCCACGTCATCGGGCATGCCGCCGAGAATCGCATCAGCGACGCGTTCGCTTGCAACATCATGGGATATACCCGATTCATACTGTTCATCTTTGCCGATATCGTGAAGAAGTGCCGTGGCGTAGATGACCTCGCGGTCAAATTCGAGCTGCTCCTCGAGATTCTTGATCCACATAATGCGAGCGACATCGAGCAGATGGTCAATACCGTGGCGGCAGAAGATGCGCCCCGATTCCAACTGTACGATGTTGCCCAGGTGCCGCCGGAACAGCCCGTTGGCACAAATGTAATCAATGCGAGGCATGGCACCAAAGGGGGCCAGGCCCGAAGCCATAAAGCCGCGACGCGACGTCCCCTCATCGGTCTTCGATGTAAAGTCGTTGACGACTCTCATGGTTAGCGGCCCAGCATCCTAAAGAAACGCTCCTCGAGCGCGGGATCGGTCTCAAAGACGCCGCGGCGAGCAAGCGTCACGGTCTTGGTGCCGGGCTTTTGCACGCCACGCATCGTCATGCACATATGCTCGGCCTCCATCAACACAATCGCTCCCTGGGGAGCGAGATAATCCATGAGGGCATCGGCAACCTGTGTGCACAGTTGCTCCTGCAGCTGAAGACGGCGGGCATAAACCTCAACCGTGCGGGCGAGCTTGGAAAGCCCAGCCACCCGACCGTTAGGGATATAACCAATGGCGGCCTTGCCATAAAACGGCAGCAGATGATGTTCGCACAGCGAGTAGAACGTAATGTCGCGCTCGATAACCAAATCGTTCGAAGCGACGGCAAAGGTTTTGGACAGGTGCTCCTCGGCACTCTGGTCCATGCCGCCGGCGATCTCACCATACATACGGGCAACGCGCGCCGGGGTCTCCAGCAGGCCCTCACGAGTTGGGTCCTCGCCTATGCCCTCAAGCAACAGCTTAATGGCGGCCTCGACTTTTTCCTGATCGACCATCTGGGCCTCACTTTTCCGATTTCACGTTCGCGCTATGGTACCACGCCCTCCGGCATCGACCACAAGCTACATAGTATGGGTCGAATAGACCGGATCATCACGCCAAAGTTCAACCGCATCACAAAGCGCAACGCCCTCGCGCTCAGCACGGGCGCGCGTGGCGTTCATATCGATCACGCGCTGGTTACTCGAGCCCCTAAAGCGCAGCGTGATATCGTACAGGTCCTGAACAAACGGGCCGTCCACCAACATATCAAGACAGGTAAGGATACGGTCCGTGACCTCGGTATGGTGGCGTCCTCCCGGCATAAGCTCCTCGAGCACATCGCCGGTAAAACACCAAATGGTCTTTCCTGACCCCGCAGGATAAGCGGCACGAACACGCTCGACAAACTCAACGAGCCCCGCCTGGTTCTCGGGCTCCATGGGCTCTCCGCCCAGAATCGTCAGGCCATCAATAAAGGGATGGTCGAGGCTCTCGATAATCTTGTCCTCGACGGTGCGATCAAACGGCTCGCCCGCAGCAAAGTCCCACGCGACAGAGTTAAAGCAATTCTTGCACCCACGACGGCACCCACTCACAAACAGAGAAGTACGAACGCCTTCCCCATCAGCAATGTCGAAATACTTAATGTTCGCGTAGTTCATAGGTAACTCTCCCGGGAGGCCGGGACATATCATCCCGTCCTCAAACATTCTCGGCCTTCGGCCTGCGAAACTGCGGGCGGGACGATATGTCCCGGCCTCATGCAAAGGGTAACTCAATGAACGAAGCGAACATCGAGTATAGGGTTCGAGGTCCAATAAAAACTGGGTTGCGGCTCAACCGCCATCGCAAGTAAATCGCAGCTGCAGCTCGAATTATTTCCGCTAAGAACTTCGAGGAGTGAGCAGACCGCATGCTGCATCTCAGCTACATCAACTTGGCCGCCCCGTAGCGAGGCCCCGGACCTTTGCTCGATATGAGTTCCGCACGAACAGGAGGCGCCAGTGGCGCCTCCGTCGTGAGCCAGGACTGTCCGAAATAGCGAGTAAAGGTCCGGGGCCTCGCTACGGGGCGGCCTGGGATGACTATTAGAGATGCAGCACGCGGTCGCGGATCTCCTCGGTTCGACCCTGGTTCCAGAACTGGGTACCGATGTAGCCGCACGTACGACGGGCGACATTCATCTTCTCCTGGTCGCGGTTGCCGCAGTTGGGGCACTCCCACACCAGCTTACCGTCGTCCTCGACAATCTTGATCTCGCCATCGTAGCCGCACACCTGGCAGTAGTCGCTCTTGGTGTTGAGCTCGGCGTACATGATGTTGTCGTAGATGTACTGCATCACGCGGATGACAGCCTTGAGGTTGTCCTGCATGTTGGGAACCTCGACGTAGGAAATGGCACCGCCCGGCGAAAGCTGCTGGAACATGCCCTCGAACTTGAGCTTGTCGAATGCGTCGATCTCCTCGGACACGTGGACGTGGTAGCTGTTGGTGATGTAGCCCTTGTCCGTCACGCCCGGGATGATGCCAAAACGACGCTGCAGGCACTTGGCGAACTTGTAGGTCGTCGACTCAAGCGGGGTACCGTACAGCGAGAAGTCAATATCGCTTTCGGCCTTCCACTCGGCGCACTTATCGTTCATACGCTGCATGACGGCCATGGCAAAGGGCGTGCCCTCCTTCTCGGTGTGGCTGTGGCCCGTCATGTACTTGACGCACTCATACAGGCCGGCATACCCCAGGCTGATGGTGGAATAGCCGCCCACGAGCAGCTTGTCGATCGTCTCGCCCTTCTTCAGGCGGGCGAGGGCACCGTACTGCCAAAGAATCGGTGCGGCATCCGAAAGCGTACCCATCAGGCGCTCATGACGGCACAGCAGGGCACGATGGCACAGCTCAAGGCGCTCATCGAAGATCTTCCAGAACTTGTCCATGTCCTGATGCGAGCTCAGCGCGACATCGGGCAGGTTGATGGTCACAACACCCTGGTTAAAGCGACCATAGTACTTGGGCTTGTTCGGGTCATAGTTCAGCGCGTTGGCCACATTGTTAAATCCGTTACCGGAGCGGTCGGGCGTCAAGAAGCTGCGGCAACCCATGCAGGTGTAGCAATCGCCGTTGCCAGCGGTCTCGCCTTTAGACAGCTTGAGCTCGCGCATCTTCTTCTCGGAGATGTAGTCGGGCACCATGCGCTTGGCGGTGCACTTGGCAGCCAGCTGGGTCAGGTAGAAGTACGGGGAATTCTCGTGAACATTATCGTCCTCGAGTACATAGATAAGCTTGGGGAATGCCGGGGTAATCCACACACCGGCTTCGTTCTTAACGCCCTCATAGCGCTGACGAAGCGTCTCCTCCACGATCATGGCAAGGTCGTGCTTCTCCTGCGCTGAGCGAGCCTCGTTGAGATACATAAAGACCGTCACAAACGGCGCCTGGCCGTTTGTGGTCATAAGGGTCACAACCTGATACTGAATCGTCTGGACGCCGCGACGGATCTCGTCACGCAGACGGTCCTCAACGACCTCACGGACCTTTTCGGCAGATGCCGAAACACCGAGCTCCTCGAGCTCGCGGGCAACCTCGCCGCGAATCTTTTGACGGCTCACCTCAACAAACGGGGCGAGATGGGTCAGTGAAATAGACTGGCCGCCGTACTGGGAGGAAGCAACCTGGGCGATAATCTGCGTCGCGATGTTGCAGGCAGTCGAGAAGCTGTGCGGCTTCTCGATCAGCGTGCCCGAGATAACGGTGCCGTTCTGGAGCATGTCCTCCAGGTTCACCAGGTCGCAGTTATGCATGTGCTGGGCAAAGTAGTCAGAATCGTGGAAGTGGATCAGGCCCTCATTGTGGGCATCCACGATCTCCTGGGGCAGCAGCACACGCTGAGTCAGATCCTTTGAAATCTCGCCGGCCATATAGTCGCGCTGGACGGAATTGACGGTCGGGTTCTTGTTAGAGTTCTCCTGCTTGACCTCTTCGTTATTGCACTCGATCAGCGACAGAATCTTGTCGTCGGTCGTGTTCTTCTGGCGCTTCAGGCTCTGAACATAGCGATAGATGATGTAGTGGCGGGCGACCTCGTAGCAGTCGAGACGCATGATCTCGTCCTCGACCAAATCCTGGATCTCCTCGACCGAAACGGTGTGGCCCGCGTTCTCGCATGCCTCGGCGACGTTTTGCGCCGCATAAACCACCTGGCGGTCGGTAAGACGAGAGCTCTCCTCGACCTCCAAGTTTGCGGCGCGGATGGCATTGACGATCTTATCGATGTCAAAGACAACCTCGGTGCCGCTGCGCTTGATGATCTTCATCCTCTTGCCTCTTTCGCGTCGTAGCCTCATTGCGCTTCAGAGCCAAACGATGCCCGGCAGGGCCTGCCCCTGCCTTGCGGCGCCGTCGCGCAATCTGTGTTCTCGATAAACCATAAGCCTCCATGCGGACATTCCCTAGAGCCAATCAAGCGGTTCAAGGACACGTTCAAAAGAGGCAGTTAAGGTCTTCGTTCTCTGTCCGCCATCTATCATACGACAAAGAAGCATCTATATCCTGTATTCTTTTTTTAGGTCAAACACAACATATAGTGTTTCAGCAGGTCAAAGCAATTGGTCATTTTGCAGACGCATTAAAAATGAGGGGTATTTGACAAGTCGGTAAAACGTTACCAACACGGCTACCTGCATGGCAGTTATAAAACCCCCTTAGTCAAGCCGCTGACAAATCCTACCAAAACCAAGCCGCTCACGCCAAAAGAATCCAAAAGATTATGCTTGACCAACATGTTGCGGTCGAATGTCGGCGGACGGAGCGACAGGACTGTAAACGCTCGGAAGACTACAGCCCTGGCGCCCCGTCCGCCGGCATTCGATAGGCGAGGATCTATTACTTCTCTTCGCGAACTATCATGCGGCCGAGAGCCGCTGTAAAGGGATCGAGCAGCACGCCGGCGATAACCACAAAGGCCCATCCCTTTGTGACGAGGCCGGCCCAACGCGCGAAGAATGTACGGCCTTCAATCGTTCCGAATCCTCCTTGGAAGGCAATCTCGCCAAAACCGATCACCATAAAAAGGAGCGTGGCACCGATGACCGTACCGGCGATCTTGTGTGATGCACTCCCCTGCTCAAAACCAAAAAAGTCCAGGCACATACCAACCGTTTTGCCAAACAGCGGGAGTGCGCTCAGAACCTCGGCGATCACCGTGGCCACGATGAGTTGTCCCCAAAAGCCCGTGGGGCCCGTCAGATCCAAGCCAGGCGCCCCTTCAATGATGGGGAGAAACGCGCAGAGCAATAGCGGGTTAAAGAAGCCGTTGAGAATACCGATAACGCGCCTGACAGGTAACTTCATAGCCGTAAGCCTTTCAAAGTCATTGATAGAAAGAGGGCCGCCGGCATATGTCGGCGGCCCCGATAAAACATGATGTACGGCAAAGCAACTACTCGAGCGGCTACTCCGCCTCGCCGCCGGCTGCCATCTTCTCGGCCTCGGCAAGCTGGGCCGGGGTGAGCTTGCGATACTTAATGGCGCCAAAGACGACACAAGCCGCACAGACGATCATGCCGGCGATGAACTTCTGGTCAATCGTTGCACCAAACGGCGACGTCACGGCCTCAAACACAATGGGAGACAATGCCATGCCAAAGTTGATACCTGCCATGCCAATGGCGAGGTTAAACGCACGTCCCTCGGGGGCAGAGTTGCCGGCGGCAAAATTGCCCTCCAGCGGCACGTAGGTCTCCTTGCCCAGCGCAACGACAAAACCCGCAACGCACAGCACCATAAAGGCGGGCGCAACCAGCGTCAGGCCCAGGCCGACGAGCGTCACGCCCCACGCGATCGGCATAGCCAGGTTCTTAAACTTGGCAAACAGCGGACCGACCAAAAGACCAGCCGCAATACCGGCAACGGTCATAACGGTAGAGGCAAGACCGGCCTCCACGGTACCGCCAAAGCCGCGACCTACAACAAGCAGCGAAACGTTGGAGCTGAAGAGCTGGAACGTAAGTACGAACACAAAGCTCATGAGCGTGATAATCGCGACCTCTTTAGGCATATTGGCAAACACGTTGACCTTGCGCTTGGGCTCAAGATGACCCTCAGGAAGGCAAACAGCCTCGATTACGATGAAAATGATCATGATGAAGTACGCCGCATAGCTGTGGAACCACTCGGCAGAACCCAAGATGCCGGAAACCATCGTCCAGATAATGCCGCCCAGTGCAACAAAAGTGGAGTAGATGCCCATGACAAACGAGCGCTGCTTTCCGCCAAAGTAATCCGCGATAAGAGCGTCCGTTGAATTCTGCACGGCGCCGAGACCAAGGCCCATGACAGCAGAAGCCGCTAAGACTTGGCCGAGCGAGTCGTGGAACACCAGCACCGAGGCGCCTGCCAGCATCACGATAATGTGACCGACGAGCGTCGTCTTCTTCTTGGACACGCGAGAGGCAAGCTGTGAAGAGACGAGCATGGCGGACAACGCCATCATCAACGGGATGATGCCGATAATCATCTGAACGGCAGCGATGTTCTCGTTGGGAAACGCCGCCGCGACAGAAGCCACGATGGGAACGGGCACGAGCATGCCCATGATGCACATGGCGGCTGCGTAAATGCCCACCAGGTACTTGATCTTGGTTTTATCCATGATCCATCCTTACACTTAAAGAAAAGGGTCGGAGCGGCCAGGCATCACCAGCGGCCGCCCCAAACACAGCACTATCAGTCGTTGAATCCGGTGAACACGGGCTCTCCGCTGTACACGAGCGCTTCCTCGACACCATCGAGCACGCGGCAGGCGCCAGACGCCATCGCCTCGAGCTCAAACTCGCCGGGATAGGCCGACACGGGGGCGATCCAAGAGCAGCATTCCTCAATCGAGGCAACGAGCTCCTTGCTGTGGACCATGCCGCCTCCGAGCAAGATGCCGTCGACGTCGCCCTTCAGCACACAGGCCATCTCGCCAATCCACTTGCAGATTTGGTAAACCATCGCATCCCAGGCGCGAGCCGCGGCCTCATCGCCCGCGGCGGCGCGCTCGCACACCTCGATGGCATCGGACGTACCCAAAAGGTCAACGAAGCCACCGGTCTTCATGCAATGGGCGCGGGCAACGTCGAGACCATGCTCCGCCGTATACTTCGCGACCTCGATTGCGGGGACCGAGCCACAGCGCGTCGGTGCCATGGGGCCCTCGCCGCCGACGATGTCGTTGCCGTCGACCATCTTGCCCTTAAGATGAGCCGAGATAGAGATGCCGCCGCCAATATGGCAAACGATGAAGTTGCACTCATCATAGGGGCGACCGAGCTTTGCCGCATGGCGGATGGCGGTCTCTTTAAGATTAAGGACGTGCAGGTGCACGTTTCGATACACGCCCTTAATGCCCGTCATACGTGCGAGGTCGCACAGCTCATCGGTATCGGGAGGATTCACCACAAAAGAGGGCTTGCCCGTCTTTGAAGCGAACTCATGGGCAATCTGGGGACCCAGCTGCGCCGGGTGCTGAATGCCGTTCGCACCGACGCGGGCATGCTCGAGCATGACCTCATTGATGGCATACGTGCCGCCGGGCAGCGAAAGCAAGCCGCCGCCGCGACCGACAAATGCATCAAAGTCCTCGAGCTTCAGGCCCGCCTCATCCAGTGCTCCAAGAATCAGATCGCAGCGATACGGCATCTGAGCCGAAACCCCATCGAACTGGGCGAGGTCCTTCGCGTCGTGTGCAACGTTCTTGCTGAGCTTGCACTCGTCACCCTCAAAAACGCCCACCTTTGTGGAAGTGGAACCCGGGTTGATTACCAGGACGCGCCAGGGAGTCTTTTTATCGGACATACCCTAAGCCTCCTTAAGCGCCTGGGCGCGCACGCAGCTCATCACCACGTTGCCGACGATCTCGTCGACGGGCGCAGAGCGCGAGCAATCGCACACGATCCTTTTGAAGCCCTGAAGCATGGGGCCGTAGGCATTGGCACCGGTCAGATTCTGGATGATCTTGACGCCGATATTGCCCACGTTGATATCGGGCCAGATGACCACGTTGGCTTGGCCCGCAACAGCGGACTCACGATGTACCTTCTTGGCCGCAACCTTGGGGTTAATCGCCGAATCAAACTGGAACTCACCGTCGATGGCAAGGTCGGGACGGCGATCGTTGGCAATCTCGCGAGCGCGGCGCACTTTGTCGACGAGCTCGTTATCCATCGAGCCGTCAGTCGAATGCGAAAGCAGCGCGCAACGGATATCCCATCCGGTCAGCGAGCGCACCGTTTCGCTCGACGAAATCGCGATTGAGGCAAGCTCCTCGCTCGTGGGGTCAACGCAAACGGCAGAATCGCCAAAAGCCAAAAGGCCGCCTTCGCCGCCAGTCCAGTTGGGAATATCGGCAATGCCGCAAGAGCTTACGGTATCGACGCCATCGGCAAGGCCGACGATGGTCTGACCCGCCAGGATAATATCGCCCGTGGCGTTATCAATGCCGGCGAACATTACGTCGACATCGCCGAGCACCTGCAAAATCAGGGCGCGCTCAAGCGGACGCGTCATACGGCGCGCGGCGCCCTTGGGCTTAAACTTGCAATCCGGATGCGAAAGGTAGCGCTCGCAGCAGGCGGCGTTCGCCTCCTCGTCGGTCACATCGACAATCTCGATGCCGTCAAGGGAGATGCCGCGCTCATCGGCAAGCTCCTTGAGCTTACCGCCGTCGCCGACCAGCACACATTCGGCAAGATGCTCGGCGGCGATCTTTGCGACCGCCTGCATCATGGTCTCGTTTTCGCCCTCGGGAAAAGCAACGCGCATAGGCTTGGCGGCAGCCTGCTCGCGCAGGGTCTGCATCAGGTCCATGGCAGCTACTCCATCTCTTCGGCAGTGCGCTCGATAAGCTCGCCGATGGTCTTCATGACCATGACCTCGCGAACGGGGACCTCGGCATCGAGCTCGTTCTCGATCATGGAGGTCAGGGCGATCATCTTCATCGAGCCCTTGCCCAGGGTCTCAAACGTCGTCTCGGGGGTCACATCGCCATCGTAGTTGTAAGCGGACTTGGCAAAACCGCAGATCTGCTGAGTGAGTTCTTCGTTCATGATGGTGCCTTTCTAAGATAAAAAGAGGGGCGGCCACGGCGGGCTGGAGACATGGGTCCCGCCGTGGCCTAAGAGAGGAATCGAATTGTTAAAAGGGTGAAAACCTAGTCGTCAAGCTCAAACGTGAGCTCTTTGTAACCCGGTCGATCGATGACCTTGGCATGGACACCAACGGTCTCGCCCGCCATGAGCTTGGCGCGGATCTCGGGGGCCTTCTTCTTGGTAATGCCGTAGATGACGTAGGTGTACTGAGAACCCTCGTCAATATCGACGGCGCCGTAGGCGTACTTGCCATACTCCTTGAGGTAGGGCTTGTCGTTCTGCGGACCAGGCAGGGTAAAATCGATCAGATGGCCGTGACCGGAAACCTGGACCCAATCGGTCTTGTGGTAGCCGCAGGCATTGCAGGCAAGGTGAGGCGGAAACTCGACGGCTCCGCACTCGGGGCACTGACGTGCCCAATAGATGCCCTCTTCAAGACCCGTGTAGAACTTCTTGACCACGGGCTCCATATCTTTGAGTTGCATGAGAATACTCCTTATGGGAAATCGAAAACCGCGGTCGCTTAGGCGACGGTACGAAGAATCTGGCAGCGCACATTCTGAGAACCGCCAAAACCGCGCAGGAAGGCCGTCTCAGGAATCTTCTTCATCTGGGTTGCACCGGCGACGCCGCGCATCTGCTTGACGGCCTCGACGATATCGGCGATACCGGATGCGCCATGAGCGTGGCCGAAGTTGCAACGGCCACCGTGCGGGTTGATGGGCTTATCGCCGTCAAAAGCGGTGCGGCCATCGATCGCATACTTCCAAGCCTCGCCGCGCGGAATATAGCCGCACTCCTCGGCCGAGACGATCTCGGAAGCCAGGAAGAAGTCATTGCACATAAACAGGTCGATCTCATCGGGGCTCACGCCGGTAAGGTCGTAGACCTGCTTGGCAGCAAGCTCGGTAGCCCAGTGCTCGTTGTGAAGCAGGCCGGCTTCGACGGCAGAGGCGCCCGTGCCCAGAACCTCGATAGGTGTATACGGGACACCCATGGCCTTGGCCTTCTCCGTGGGCATCACGACAACAGCGGCGGCACCGTCGCATTTCTTCTCAAAGCCGGTAACGCGCAGGTACTGCGTAACGCGCGGGTTGTACATGCTCTTGAGATACTCGTCGGCGGTATCGAACCCAGCCGCCTTCGCATCCTCCTCGACCGTGGTCTCGTACCAGGCAAGGGGATTCAGGACGGCACCGCGGCGAAGGCTCTTGGTAAGGCCGTTCAGGGCGTCATCGATCTGATCGGCAGTAAGGTCGTACTGCATCGAATACTCGTTGATCCAGTTGTCGAACGACACGCCAAAGGCACCATCGAGCGGGCGACCATACGCGCGGTCATAGATCTTATCGAGCGAGGGAATCATGACGTCGAGCGTAAAGTCTTGGCGAATATGCGAGGGCATGTGCTCAACGGGAAGGGTCGAAGCCAAATCGCAGGCACCCGTAAGGACGACATCGTAGGCACCGGAGGCGACTGCCATCACGGCCTGCTCAAGGGCGACGTAGCCCGTGCAGCAAGCCTCGGAATGATGGACGGAACCCTTGGCGCGAACGCCAAACCAATCGGCAACCTGCATGTTGGGGGTAATGCAATCGCCAACGAGATAGGGATTGGCGCTGCCGTGATAGAAAAAGTCGATATCACGGGGCTCAAGACCGGCATCGGTAATTGCCTCGAGGGCCGCATAGCCAAACGCCTCGCCCTCGCCAATACCCTGGGTCTCGGGATGTTCCTCAAAATCCTTGAACGGGGTGCAGCCCACGCCTACAATCGAGACGCTGCGCATGTTCTTTCCGAGCGTAACCACTGAATATCACATCCTAATCATGTGAAGGTGTACGGAGTGATGGCGCAGTCCGGCCGCGAGCGAAGGTGAGAGAGCGCTCGCGGCTTTTCTGTGCCGTCACACGTTGAACTACTGCAGTGGTTCTCTTGAACGTGACTTTAGTTTACGAGGGGTAAGACAGGACGTATGGGACAAAAAGGCCCTATGTGTCCCATCATTTGAGACCCATAGGGCAAAAACGTTCCAAATAGCAGGTAAATGGTCTTATCAATAATGCAAGGATTCGGCAAATCATTATGACACCGCCATGGATCTAACCATTTACCCGTAAATAGCGACCGTTCATCCGAGCGTATTATCGAAATCAGGGATCCGCGGATGCCAATGGCGCGATGCATCGTCGACAAAGAGCGGTGCGTAGAACATGCGATTGAGCGCGGCGGCAACGGTTCGTGCCTCAAGGTCAGGCCGGACTTCGAGCCAATACTGGATGAGGTTATGGTGGCCCGCAAGCGCAAAAGCAAGATACAGATCGAGGTCCGTCTCATCTGAAAACGTCGACCGCAAACGATCGCGAAAATAGTCATGCATGAAGATCGTTGCCTTGTGTGCAAACACGGGATCACCGTTATCGCTGTTAAGCGCCAGGACTTTCGAGCGATTGGCCTTGAGGATTTCCATGCGCTTGATCATCGTGGGCGTGGGATCAAGCTGCGCATCACCAAAACGAGCCTCAAGGGCAACGTCGTTAATGTCTTGCATGTTCTGGAGCAGCTCATCTTCAAAGCGCTTGACCGCATCATCGACAGAGCGGTAACAACGATAGAAGGTTGATTTTGATGTATGGGCAAGACGGAGTACGTCGGTGACCTTAATCGATTGCACAGGCGTTGTCGCCATAAGTTCAAAGACGGCGCCTTCGATCCGCGAAGCAATATCGTTTTTAGCGTTCAGTGACATAGAAGGCCTCCCCTGTTGGCGATTGGCTACTATGCTACCCGAAAGGCATGCTCCTCAATGGCGATATGGGGCATAGAATGCGCTGCACAAGAGATGACACACTGGCCAAACACCACCGAGGAAGTAAACCATCCGCTCGGCAACCCGTCTTTGCGGGGATCGATTGAAAAGCCGGACCCCTCCGCCTTCAGGACGGCTTCGATACGCGTCCAAACCCGACACAGCCGAAAGGCGCGTTCCTGCGAATCTGCCGCAGCGTCAATCCACGCCCGTTCCCTTGATCTCGCCATACGCTCAACCGCAATAGGTGCAATCTCATCGACCGCCTCGATATCCACGCCAATAGGTCCTCCGACCGACCGAGCAACATCGGAAACAGCGAGGACGGCCACGCTTCCGCCATGTGAAATGGAAATAGAGGGGGCCTCCCCATCCGCAAGCTCGATCTTGCCGAAAGCAGAACGCGCAAGCTGGGTGTCGTCGAAGACACCCAGGGCGTCGCGAAGCAGCAGACCCACGCCCGCAGCTTCCCTCCGAGACGCAATGGGGAGATCTCCATTGGAGGCACGCGAGGCATAACGTCCCGCGATTGATGCCATGTCAACGGTCTCGCCGGGATCGATCGCAGAAACGTCAACGAGATGCACGGTTATGTTCAAAATGGTCAACCCCCACTCGATTGAGATGACAAGGCTAAACTGACGTTCAGAACCGCTCTTTCATGAATCGAGGTACCTTTTGCCGGCGATTTGGCGACCTATTTGGTGACCAAAACAAAACAGCCCAGAAGACATAGCCTCTGGGCTGCGAACATTTGGTGGGCGTTAGAAGATTTGAACTTCTGACCTCTTCCGTGTCAGGGAAGCGCTCTCCCCCTGAGCTAAACGCCCAAATGGAGCGGACAACGGGGCTCGAACCCGCGACCCCAACCTTGGCAAGGTTGTGCTCTACCAACTGAGCCATGTCCGCTTACGAGGATTAATCTTACGTGATACCCGCATCCTATGCAAGAACTTTTTTTGAAAAGTTTTGCGACGCCCTCGCGAACCTCGCGAAGACATCAGCCACCACGGAAAGCACAGGCAAACGCAAACTCGCCGCAAGAGGCCCCTACAACTCAGCGAGCATGATCCAGGCAGAACTGTCCTGCGCGAGCCTGCCGTCTACAAGCGGTGATGAGGTGAGCAGGACCCTGCCCGCCGGCAGCTCCACGGGTGCTGCACCGAAGTTCGTCACACACGCCCAGCCGTTGTCGCGGCGATAGGCGATGACGCCGCCCTCAGCGCCCTCGGCACCATCCGCAAGGCCGGTGCGCCCGTCAAGATCAAGCCACTTAAGATCGTTGGCGCACCCGCGCAGCTTGCGCCGCAGCCAGAGGGCGTCACGATAGAGCGCAAACATCGATGTCGGGTCCGCTTCTTCCCTATCGGCAGCGTAATCGGAAAACCATGCAGGCTGCGGCAGATGGGGCGCCGTATCGGCGCCCGCCGGCGAAAACCCAAACGATCCGCCCTGCGCGGGATCGTCCGCCGCCACCCACGGCAGGGGCACACGGCAGCCGTCGCGCCCCTTCTCGCGCTTCGGTCCGTGCGTATTGGTCGCAGTAGGATCTTCGAGTGCAGCCCACGGAATGTCAGCCACCTCAAAAAGGCCGAGCTCCTCACCCTGATACACGTATGCCGAGCCCGGAAGCGCCAGCTCAAGCAAAAGGGCCGCCCGCGCGCGGCGCTCACCGAGTTCACGGTCCTCGTCATAAGACGACCCGTCGCGTAAGAGCCAGTCGAGCGCAATCTGGTGGTAGCGCGTCGCCTTGATTTGCGGCAGGGCATAGCGCGTCGCCACGCGCGGCACGTCGTGGTTGGAGAGTACCCAGGTCGAGGCAGAATTGGATTCGATAGCCGCCTTCAAGCCCTCCTCGATTGCAGCGTGCATGTCATCATAGGTCCAAGTGGCCTTGGCAAACTCAAAGTTGAATGTCTGGCCAAGCTCGCTGGGACGCGCGTAGAGATACTGGCGCTCGGGCAGCACCCATGCCTCGGCAACGGCGCTGCGCGGCGGATTATAGCGGTCGAACACGCGGCGCCACTCGCGATAGATCTCATGGACCTCGTTGCGGTCCCACAGCGGATGGGTGCCGTCGTCAACCATGTCATCGCCCTCGGCGAGATGCCACCGGTCGAGGTCATCGCGGTCGAGATCCTTGGCGAGACCGTGCGCCACATCAATGCGAAAGCCATCGACGCCTCGATCGCTCCAAAACGCCAGGACGTCGCAAAAGAACGCGTGAACCTCGGGGCATGACCAGTCAAAGTCCGGTTGCTCGGGCGTAAACATGTGCAGATACCACTGACCGTCCGCAACACGCGTCCAGGCGGGGCCGCCAAAGTTGGCATTCCAATTGGTGGGAGGCAGCTCGCCGTGCTCGCCGCGGCCATCGCGGAAGATATAACGGGCGCGCTCGGGCGATCCGGGGCCGGCGGCAAGAGCGGCTTTGAACCAAGGGTGCTGGTTGGATGAATGGTTGGGCACGATGTCGACGATGACCTTGATGCCGTGCGCATGAGCCGCAGCGATCATGTCATCGAAGTAGTCAAGCGAGCCGAGACGTGGGTCGACATCGCAGTAGTCCGCCACATCATAGCCGCCATCGACAAGAGGCGATGGGTAAAACGGGCTCAGCCAGATGGCCTCGATACCCAGCCGCTCAAGATAGTCCATCTGTTGGGTAATGCCCGCGATATCGCCCAGACCCGAACCAGTCGAATCCTTAAACGAGCGCGGGTAGATTTGATAAATCGCGGCATCGGACATCCATGAGCGCGAAGAGGACTTTTCTGTAGCCATGGGGTGCGCCTCCCTTGCAACGAGGTTTTGCGAGATGCCCACGATGATACGCCCAAAGCGGACATTCGCGGCAAACAACGCCACAGCCACGCCCCAAACGCTCGCTCCCTCACGGGCTCGAGCCTCCTGGGGCGAATCAATCGATTAGTGAAAAGAACGGAAGACCCACTTCCCCGGCCACGACAGACACTATGACCCAATCCAGGGGCACGGAAACGACAGGAGCCCCCGCT
>CAJMQJ010000007.1 GCA_905215525.1 uncultured bacterium | reverse complement strand
ACGAGCGGGGGCTCCTGTCGTTTCCGTGCCCCTGGATTGGGTCATAGTGTCTGACGTTGCCAATACATCGGCGTTGCCTTGGCCGTCAATAGTCATTGGGGACGTTCTTAAACGACTACCCAACGGCTATTGAGCACATGGCTCGCATGGCAGCCGTCTCTTTTATGTTTCCTTTAGCCGTCGCTGCCTAGGATGGGGGTTAGTCGGTGGGAAGGGAGCGTCTATATGGACGACGCGAGCGAGCGTGCAATCGAAGAGGACATGCTCGATCAGTTCAATTACTTTGACGATGAGGATGAGGAGCTAATCGATCGTCGCGAGCCGGCATCGCTTGACTCATTTGATCTGGTCGATGAAGAGACTGATGAGGTTGAGGACGAATCAACGGAGCCCCCACAGTCTTCGCGCCTTGACTCGCTGCTTTCGAGAGCCCCCATGCACCACGGTGTTCGTGCCGGCGCACTCCATATGAAAACAGACTGGCACCAGATCGTGACGGCAGGCGATGAGCTTGCCGTCGATGCGCCGCTCACCGATAAGTCATCCATCATCTGCCGCACCGGTATGCTTATGCTCGCGAGCGGAACGGGTGCCTGGCGTGTACGCGATACCATGAATCGCGTTGCCGCCGTACTCGGTGTCACCGTCCACGTTGACTTAAGTCTTCTGTCGTTTGAGTGCACCTGCATCGAAGATGGCCACTGCTTTAACGAGGTTGTCAGCTTGCCCACAACGGGCGTCAATACCCATCGCATTTGGATGATGGAGAGCTTCCTAAAGGAAATCGAGACATATGGCCGTCGTTTTACGGTGCATGAGTATCACGAGATGCTCAAGACCGTTGAGAGTTCAAAACCCGATTACTCTCCCTGGCAACAGGGCCTTGCGGCGGCCTGTGCTTGCGGCGCCTTCGTCTTTTTGCTCGGCGGCGGCCCTATCGAGATGGCCTGTGCATTTGTGGGCGCTGGTGTCGGCAACTTTGCTCGCTCCCATATTCTTAAGCAGGGCCTTGGCCAGTTTAGCGCGCTGACGATCGGCGTTGCACTCGCTTGCGTCTCGTATCTGCTGGCATTGCTCGGTCTTGGCCAGGTCATACCGGGGGCAATGTCGCACCAAGAAGGCTATATCGGCGCCATGCTCTTTGTGATCCCCGGCTTTCCTCTCATTACGGCAGGTCTCGACATCGCTAAGCTCGACATGCGAAGCGGCATTGAGCGTCTTTCGTATGCTGTGTCGATTATTGTGATGGCGACCCTCGTAGGCTGGATGGTTGCCGAGTGTGTGGGGCTGGCGCCGGATGACTTTGCCCCGCTCGGGCTCTCACCGTTGGCTCTTACACTCTTGCGTGTGGTGATGAGCTTTGTCGGAGTATTTGGCTTCTCGGTTATGTTCAACAGTCCGATAAAGATGGCCGCGGCGGCAGGGCTCATCGGCGCCGTGTCTAATACCTTGCGCCTTACGCTCGTCGATGCACCGACGCTGTTTCCCTTCCTGGGCCTCAGCGCGGGAATGCCTCCCGAGGCGGCTGCATTTATCGGGGCGCTCGTATCGGGTTTGCTGGCAAGCCTGGCAGAAATCAGGCTCACCTACCCACGTATCGCCCTCACGGTGCCATCGATTGTCATTATGGTGCCGGGCTTGTATCTGTATCGCTCGATGTATTACATGTGCACCTTCGACACGGTCAATATGCTCGGCTGGTTTGTGCGTGCAGTGCTCATCGTGGCGTTTTTGCCCGTTGGCCTGGGCGTGGCGCGTACGCTCACCGACCCTCGCTGGCGCCACACCAGCTAATTGGTGCAAATGAAACTGATCCGCAAAACATGAACGTGGATAATCTCCCGTTTTTGGCCTGTTTACGGGTTCAAAACGGGAGATTATCCACGCTCGTGGAATGGGTGTCCGAAAATCCACGCTCGTTGGGCCGATGCAGACGCACCTGGCAATTCCTTTTTTGTAGACGTTGTCGTATGGCTGCATGCGGAAAAGGCCCCAGCGGTTAACATATACTCCATATGGGTAAAGAGACCAAAGCGCCGCCACGAGTGGCGCTTTGCGTTTGAAAAAACTAGCTCGTCTAAGAGGAACTAGCATGTTAGACCGTTTTACCGATCGTGCGCGCAAGGTCATGTCCATGGCCAAGCAGGAGGCGCTCGATCTTCATTCAAATAAGGTGGGTACCGAGCATCTGTTGCTCGCGCTCGCCAAGGAGGACGAGGGCATTGCCGCTGAGGCGCTGCGCTCGCTCGATATCTCCTACGACGACATCATGGATACCCTCAAAGAGGTCCAGACCACGGTTCCCGAGCCCAGCGAGGAGACCGAGGCTGCCAAGCTTGCCTTTACGCCGCTCGTCATTAGCGTGATGGAGCGCTCCTTCCGCGTGGCACGCGAGAACAACCAGACCTACGTTTCGACCGAGCACTTGCTGATCGGCATCGTCGAAGAAGGCAACGGCATGGCCATGGACATCCTCATGCGCCTGGGCGTGTCGTCTGCTTCCATTAAAAAGGCCATCGAAAAGCTCACTGCCAAGGATCAGGACAAGAAGCGTCCGCTCGCTGGCGCTGGCGCTGGTCGTCCCGGTGCGGGCCTGCCGTTCTTTAGCGGCTCGGATGCCTCTCAGCAAAAGGGGAGCGGCACCGACACGCTCAAGCAGTTCGCCACCAACCTCACGCAAAAGGCGCGCGACGGCGAGCTCGATCCCGTGATTGGCCGCGAAAAGGAAGTCCAGCGCATGATGGAGATCCTTTCGCGCCGCACCAAGAACAATCCGCTTATCCTGGGCGATCCCGGCGTGGGCAAGACGGCTATCGTCGAGGGCCTGGCGCAGCAGATTGCTGCTGGCAACGTGCCCGAGAACCTCATGAACCAGAATATCTGGACGCTCGACCTGCCGGGTCTTGTCGCGGGCGCCAAGTATCGCGGTGAGTTTGAGGAGCGCCTCAAGAACGTGATCCAAGAGGCTACCGAGGCCGACGACGTCATCTTGTTTATCGATGAGATGCACACCATCATCGGTGCCGGTTCTGCCGAGGGCTCCATCGACGCGAGCTCCATGCTCAAGCCCGTGCTCGCGCGCGGTGCCTTCCAGATTATCGGCGCCACCACGGCCGAGGAATTCCGCAAGTACCTCACCAAGGACCCGGCCTTCGAGCGTCGCTTCCAGACCATCGATGTCGAGGAGCCGAGCGTCGAGGACACGGTCAAGATCCTGACCGCGCTCAAGCCGCGCTACGAGGAGCACCACCATGTGCGCTATACGCAGGGTGCTATCGAGGCCGCCGCGAACCTTTCCAACCGCTACATTCAGGATCGCTTCCTGCCCGATAAGGCCATCGACCTCATTGACGAGGCCGGTGCTCGCGCTCGCATCGCCGCCAACCGCGCGCCCGAGCCGGTGCGCGAGGCCGAGCATCGCATAGAGGAGCTCAAGGCCGCCGCGCAGGAGGCCACCGAGAGCGACGACATGAACAAGGCCGCCGAGATCACCGAGCAGCAGAAGGCTGCCGAGATTGAACTCGCCGAGGCCAAGGCTGCCTGGACCGCCGAGCTCGACGCCAGCCCGCTCACCATCGACGTGAGTCAGATTGCCGACATCGTGTCCGTGACCTCTGGCGTGCCGGTTTCCTCGCTCACCGAGAGCGAGAGCCGTCGCCTGCTGCAGACCGAAAGCGTGCTCAAGACCCGCATTATCGGCCAGGACGAGGCCGTCGAGGCCGTCGCCAAGGCCGTGCGCCGCAGCCGCTCGCCGCTCAAGGACCCGCGTCGTCCCGGCGGCAGCTTTATCTTCCTGGGTCCCACCGGCACGGGCAAGACCGAGCTCGCCAAGACGCTCGCCGAGTATCTCTTTGGCAGCAAAGACGCGCTCATCAGCTTCGACATGTCCGAGTTCGGTAGCGAGTTCGAGGTCTCCAAGCTCATCGGTAGCCCTCCGGGCTACGTCGGTCACGACGAGGGCGGCCAGCTCACCAAGGCCGTTCGTCGCCACCCGTACTCGGTCGTGCTGTTCGACGAGATCGAGAAGGCGCACCCCGATATCTTCAACATCCTGCTGCAGGTGCTGGAGGAGGGCCGTCTGACCGATAGCCAGGGCAAGACGGTCGACTTCCGCAACACCGTGATCATCATGACATCCAACGTGGGCGCCCGCGAGATTGCGCAGGATGCAAGCGTTGGCTTTGGCACCACCGGCGAGCAGGGCCTCACCTCGAGTGAGATCCGCGGCCGCGCCATGGGCGAGCTCAAGCGCCTGTTCCGCCCCGAGCTGCTCAACCGTATCGACGACATCGTGGTGTTCCAGAAGCTCTCGGGCGAGAATCTCACCAAGATCGCGCACCTGCTGGTGGACGATCTGCGCCAGCGCCTGATCGCCAACGGCATGAATATCAAGCTCACCGATGCGGCCTATGACAAGATCGTGGCCGAGGGCACCGACCTCACCAACGGTGCGCGTCCGCTGCGCCGTGCTATTCAAAAGCTCATCGAGGACCCGCTGTCCGAGGAACTTCTGGCCGGCGAGTGGGGCGAGGGCGATACCGTCCTGTGCGACGTGGCCGATGGCAAGTTTGTTTTTAGCCACGGCACGGGCGAGATCCCGGCACCGCGTCCGGCAGGCACGCTCGGTGGTGATACCGCCCCGGCGGCACCGCACACTGGCAACGCCGCACCCGTGAGCGGCGGCGTGACCTCGGGCCCCGGCGGCATGATGCGAGCCGGTTCCGGCGCGCTGTAAGGCGTGGCGACAATTTGATACGCGCAATCGAGGCGCTCCGGAAAGGGCGCCTCGATTTGTAGAGCTGCGGAAGTTGTGACCGTTACGCTATACGGTCCACCGTTAGCCGATGATGCGAGGGCGCTCGGCGTTTTCGACTGGTTTATGCACGCAAAGTCTGGGAATATACAAGTCGCATGTCTTACTGTCTAACCAGTTGCGCCAAGGAGGCACCATGGATTACAAGATCACCGGCTACGAGCCCGCCCAACTGTTCCATTTCTTTGAGGAGGTCAGCGCGATCCCCCGTGGGTCTGGCAACGAGAAGGGCATCAGCGATTTCCTGGTTGCGTTTGCCAAGGAGCGCGGCCTCGACGTGTATCAGGACGAGGTCTACAACGTCATCATTCGCAAGCCCGCTTCTGCCGGCGCCGAGAATGCCCCGACCGTGATGCTGCAGGGCCACATCGATATGGTGTGCGACAAGTTGGGCTCCGTTGAGCACGACTTTACGACCGATGGTATCGACCTGGTCGTCAAGGGTGGCGTCCTCACCGCTAACGGCACCACCCTGGGCGCCGACAACGGTATCGCCGTCGCTCTGATGCTCACTGTTCTCGATGATGATTCGATCGTTCACCCCGCCCTCGAGTGCGTATTCACCACCGACGAGGAGACTGGCCTGGTCGGCGCCGAGACACTCGACAAGTCCCAGATTAGCGCCCGCACCATGATTAACCTTGACTCCGAGGAAGAGGGCGTTGCCACCGTCAGCTGCGCCGGCGGCGTCGTCGTTACCTACACCTGCCCGATCGCGCGCGAGCACAAGACCGGTAGCGCCCTCACGCTCGACATCTCCGGCCTGCTGGGCGGTCACTCCGGCAGCGATATCAACCTGGAGCGCGGCAACGGCAACCTTATCATGGCCCGCATCATCGATCGCCTGATGGTTGCCGGTGAGCCCGCCATCGTCAGCTTCAACGGCGGCACCAAGGACAACGCCATCAACCGTGAGTGCAAGGCTGTTCTGGTCTACGCCGACCACGCTGCCGCCGAGGCCGCGGCCGAGATCGCCCGTGGCATCATCGCCGACGTTACCGCCGAGCTCGAGGTCTTCGACCCCGGCTTTACCTGCACTGTCGAGATCGCCGACAACGCCGAGGTCGAGGCCATGGACGAGAAGTCCGCGCTTGCCCTCATCCGCGCTCTGCGTCTTGCCCCCAATGGTGTGATTCGCCGCAACGTCGCCACCGACGGCTCAGTCGAGGTTTCCTCCAACATCGGCGTGGTCGCCACTTCCGATGATCAGGTCAAGATTATGCTGTCCCCGCGCTCCTCGATCACCTCGCTGCAGAACGAGTTCAAGGACCGCCTGCAGACGCTTGCCGATGTCCTGGGCTTCGACGCCAAGTTTGAGTTCGAGTATCCCGGCTGGAGCTATGCCGAGCATTCGCCGGTCCGCGACGTCTTTGTCGAGAGCTATCGCGAGCTCTTTGGCTCCGAGCTGCGCATCGAGTCCATTCACGCCGGCCTTGAGTGCGGCCTGTTTGCCGAGGCCCTGCACGGTCTGGACGCCATCGCCGTGGGCCCGACGCTCTCTGATGTCCACACCCCGGACGAGAGCATGGAGCTCGCTTCTGCCGAGCGCTTCTACGAGCTGCTCATCGACGTCCTCAAGCGCCTTGCCGCGTAAAGGTCGCATTAACGGCGATCCAAAACTTTTGCTGATGGATTGCAAATGACATTACGAGAGGGGGCACCCGAGCTTTTGCGATGGGTGCCCCCTCTCTTCTTTTAAGAAATGGGAAATTGATTGGCGTCTAGCCCATATCCGCCTTGATGAGGTCGAGGGTGCGCTGGCAGTTTTCGCGGACGGGCCCGAGCATATGTTCGCGCAGGTCCGTCATGCCGGGCAGATCGGCGTATTCGTCCATGACCTCTTCCATGCAAATGGGTACCTCGTAGGCGAGGTCCATCATGGTCGCAAAGCAAAACTTCTCGGATAGCCCGGCATCGGTGAGCGCCGTCTCCAGCGCGGGGTCGCCCATACCGTGGTATCGGCGGATAGCACCTGGACCGATGCGCCCCACACGATTTTCGCCGCCAACGCTCATAGCAAGGCGTGCCCGACGTCGCATGCTCTCATACGCCAAGCCCGATGCGACATCGTACATTCGAGCCATCATGGCTGCGCCGTCGTTTCCAAGGAGCAGGGAATAGTTTTTCGCATGCGCATCCGGTGCGCCGATAATGGCGTTGAAGAACAGTATCTGCGTAAACAGATGCAGGTTAAGTTGATGGTGGCTCGTAGTTACGAGGAGCTCTTGAATGTCGCGTGTGGTCGGGCCGCCGTCTGCCGTGTACTTTTGGGCGGGCATCACCCCAAGTGCCTGACAGAGGTCTTCTTGATGTAGGCGCCTGATCGTTCCGTCTTCGACTTTCACGCGGTCATAGCGCTCAACAATGAGGGTAGGTTCGTCCTCAAACATACGATATTCGACGTTTGCCGTTGCGATACCGGCTCGCTGGGCGCTTTTCATGCAGACAAACTCATTGAGAGCCTCGAGTTTAAATCCGATAACGCCATTTTTGAAAATATGCGTCGTGGGCGAGGAGCCCATGCATTCGCACCAGCGGCCGTTTGTGAACGCGAGCGCGAATTTGCCCTGGTTGCCTCCAAGTGACCAACTTTCGTCTAGACCCATCCACGATGCATCGCGGTCATCTCTGATCGACTTGAGACGGAGAGCTATTTCGTGGTCGTCTATAGGGCGGTATTCGCCAGCGCGATGCAGGACGGCGTCGGCATCTTCTTCGGCACAAAACTGCACTCCGCCCGGACAGTCGAGTCCGATATGGCTGAGCAATGCAACGGGATTGTTGGGCCTAACGTCGAATTCGGCGGCAATCGCTTTTCGTTGGTCCTCGCTGTCGGGTAGAAGGCCAAACAGGTACGGATTCATGACCTGTTGGCCGTATGTGCGATTTGATACGGGTATGTTGGTCGATAGGGCTGGCCCGTCATAGTCATGATCGTAGGTAAAGCTGATAAGACCGTTCTCATCTTGCGTGAGCGTTCCCGCAGGTACACTGCAAATAAAGGTCCGAAGTGATGTTCTGGCCATTGGCTATTTCCCTTCGGGCTTGGTTTGGTTAGATGCGTTTGCGGCAATCGAGACTCCGAGATTGGACATGGCGAAATCGGCGAAGACCTCGTCGTAGAGTGCGGATGTAAAGGGGGCATCTGCAAGAGCCGGAATGGCGGTACTACGACGGTTGCGATGATGAGGACGTTGAGTGTGATGGCGCCTGGGGATGCTGCGAGGTAGCGGATTGGCATGCGGGGCGTCGACTGGTCGCTCGTTTTTTGCTTCGCCTATATCCCCTTGAGCGGCGAGCGCCAGTCCGAGAGCATTGAAGATTGCCAATAGCTTGTCGAGTCGAATGCCGGTGGCATCTCCTAGCTCGAGCGATGCGAGCAGGCGCTCCGAAACACCGGCTTTTTTAGCGAGGGTCGCACGGGTGATTCCCCGCGACTCGCGTGCCTGGCGCACGTAGATGCCAGCTTGGCGCGGTGTGGTGATGGGAAGGGTATCCACGGCGATCTCCTAACGTGCAGACTTTTGCATATCAGTATGACATGCAAAAGTCTGCACGAAAAGGTCTTATGCAAAAGTCTGCATGAGACTTCTGCATTGACGTTGAGCTTATGAGAGGCGTTTTTTATATCGCGAGGATCCCCAGATGCTCAAGCAAGATCTTAAGTCCGATGAGGACGAGTACGACGCCACCCACGATGGTGGCGGGTTTTTCGTAGCGCGCGCCAAAGGTGTGGCCGATCGCTACGCCGGCGACGGAGAAGATAAACGTTGTGACGCCGATAAGCGATACGGCGGGAACGATATCGACCGAGAGCGCCGCAAACGAGATGCCTACGGCTAGGGCGTCGATTGAGGTGGCGATGGCGAGGATCAGGTACTCGCCCAGGTCAATCTTCTCGGCATTCTTGTTGTCGCCCTCATTCTCGTCTTCGGTAAAGGCTTCCCACAGCATCTTGCCGCCGATGAAGGCCAACAGAATAAAGGCAATCCAATGGTCGATGGGTCCGATGATGCTCATGAATTGACTGCCGAGCGCCCAGCCTATCACGGGCATGCCGGCCTGAAACCCGCCAAAGAACAGACCGAGCACTACGGCGACTTTAAGGTCGATCTTTTTCATGCCGAGACCCTTGCAGATGGATACGGCAAAGGCGTCCATCGAAAGGCCAACGGCGAGCAGCACGAGCTCTGCGAGTCCCATAGCCTGGCTCCCTCTCTGCGGGCGGGCCCGCGTGTACCTCTTGGGGGAGCAACAAAAAGACTAACCTTGGCACATGGTTGATTGGGTAGTCAAAAGAGCCCGTCCCAAATTAGCCATCTTAGCGGTGTTCGCTCATTCTGTAAGCATCGGATTTCGCGAGCGCCGCGGGGACAAACCGTGAGAAACTATTTAGCGTTTATGGAGCGTATACGATGGGAGCGATGCCTTGGATAAGAACGAGCTGCAAAAGCGTATGGAACAGGCTATCCGCCTGACTGCCCCCGGCCAGCCGATCCGCACCGCCCTCGACATGATCATCGCCGGTCACCTGGGCGCCCTTATCTGCGTCGGCGACACCGAAAACGTGCTCGCTGCCGGTAACGACGGCTTCCCGCTCAACATTTCGTTCACCTCGAACCGTCTGTTCGAGCTCTCCAAGATGGACGGTGCCATCGTCATCGACGGCGACCTCACCCAGATCCTGCGCGCCAACTTCCACCTCAATCCCGATCCCTCGCTCGCCACGAGTGAGACGGGCATGCGTCACCGCACCGCCGCTCGCATGTCGGTGCTCACCGATGCCATCGTGATCTCAGTCTCGGCCCGTCGTGCCGTCGTTAACGTGTACGTTCACGGCAAGAGCTACGAGATCCAGCCCGTCACTACCATCATGAGCTCGGTCAACCAGCTTGTCGCCACGCTCCAGACCACCCGTCAGTCGCTCGATCGCTCCCTGCTGCGTCTGACGGCCCTCGAGCTCGACGACTACGTTACGCTCGCTGACATCACCGGCATTTTCTCGAGCTTCGAGATCATGCAGCAGGCAAAGACCGAGCTTAAGGATTGCATCGTCAAGTTGGGCAACCAGGGCAAGCTCGTGCAGATGCAGCTCGAGCAGCTCGCGGGCTCCAGCATGGATACCGAGTATGACCTGATGATCCGCGACTACGCAAGTGATTCTTCCGAGGCTAATGCCGAGAAGATTCGCGCCAACCTAAGCCGTATGACACCTAAGGACCTGTCCGACCCACAGCATGTGGCGGCGGTTCTGGGTTACGACGACCTGGACGAGGACTCCGTCATGACACCGCTGGGCCTGCGCACGCTTTCGCGCGTGTCCGTCGTGCGCGACGGCGTGGCCGAGAAAATCGTCGACGAGTATGGATCGCTGCAGGAGCTCATGGACGACATCAGCGAGGATCCGGAGCGCCTGGGCGACTTTGGCGTTAACAACCCTGCCATTCTTGCGGACTCCCTGTACCGCATGAAGGGCACCAAACAGGGGAACGCATAATGGCTCCCGTATGCGCCGTGGTCGTTGCCGGTGGCAGCGGCCAGCGCTTTGGTAACCCCGGTGGCAAGCAGCTCGTCAATGTAGCGGGCCGTCCGCTTATGAGCTGGTCCATCCGCGCGTTTGACCGTAGCGATAAGGTTGGCCACATCGTCGTGGTTTGCCCTGCCGAGCGTCGTGCCGAGATGCGTCGTCTGGCTATCGACCCGTTTGACTATGACACGCCCATCAGCTTTGCCGATGCCGGCGATACCCGCCAGGATTCCACCCGCGCCGGCGTGCACGCGGTGCCGGCGGGCTTTGAATACGTCGCCATTCACGATGGCGCTCGTCCGCTCATTACGACCGAGGCCATCGACCACGCTATCGACGTGCTCGTGAGCGACCGTGCCCTCGATGGTGTCGTGTGCGGCCAGCCCGCGATCGACACGCTCAAGATTGTCGATGGCGACAACATCGTCGAGACGCCGCCGCGCGAGCTGTATTGGGCCGCGCAGACGCCGCAGATCTTTAGCGTCGATGCTATGAAGCGCGCTCATTCCGAGGCAATTGCCGAGGGCCTTATCGGCACCGATGATTCGTCGCTGGTCGAGCGCATGGGTGGGCGTGTCCGCTGCGTCCAGAGCCCGCGCGATAACCTTAAGGTGACGGTGCCCGAGGACTTGCGTCCCGTAACCGCGATTCTGCTTGGCCGCATGGCCGAGGGAGAGGACCTTCCCCATGTTCAGTAACCTGCGCATTGGCCACGGCTACGACGTCCACCGTTTGGTGGAGGGGCGTCGATGTATCATCGGCGGGGTTGACATTCCCTACGAGCGCGGCCTGCTGGGCCACTCGGATGCCGATGTGCTCGCGCATGCCTTGGCCGACGCCATTCTGGGCGCCTGCCGCGGGGGAGACATCGGCAAGCTATTCCCCGACACCGATCCCGCCTACGAGGGTGCCGATTCGATGGTGCTGCTCGCTCGCGTGATGGACTATGCGCGCGAGCTGGGCTTTGAGTTTGTCGATGCCGATTGCACCATTGCCTGCCAGCAACCCAAGATCACCCCGCACCGCGATGCCATGCGCGCCAACCTTGCCCATGCCCTGGGCGTCGACGTCGAAAACGTGGGCGTCGCCGCCACTACGACCGAAAAGCTCGGTTGGGAAGGCCAGGGCGAGGGAATCGGCGCCTGGGCCGTCTGCCTGCTACAGAAAACCGTTAAGGAGTAACGAATGCGTATCTACAACAGCGCTACCCATAAAAAGGAAGAGTTCCAGCCCATCGAGTCCGGCAAGGTCCGCATGTACGTGTGCGGCCCCACGGTCTACGACAACATCCACATCGGCAATGCCCGCACGTTCATCAGCTTTGACGTGATTCGTCGCTGGCTCATCGCGAGCGGCTACGAGGTCACGTTCGCCCAGAACCTCACCGACGTCGACGACAAGATCATCAAGCGCGCCAACGAGCAGGGCCGTACGGCTGCCGAGGTCGCGACGGAGTTCTCCGACAAGTTCATCGGCGTCATGCGTGCCGCCAACGTGCTCGATCCCGATGTGCGCCCCCGCGCCACCAAAGAGATCGGCCCCATGATCGCCATGATCAAGACGCTCATCGAGCAGGGCCACGCCTACGCCGCCGATAACGGCGACGTGTACTTTGCCGTGCGCAGCGATTCCAACTATGGTCAGGTCTCGGGCCGCAACATCGACGACCTTATGGTTGGCGCGCGCATCGAGGAGAACGAGGACAAGAACGACCCTCTCGACTTTGCCCTGTGGAAGGCTGCCAAGCCCGGCGAGCCCAGCTGGCCGAGCCCCTGGGGCGAGGGCCGTCCCGGCTGGCACACCGAGTGCGCCGCCATGGTGCACCGCTACCTGGGCACCCCGATCGACATCCACGGCGGCGGCTCCGATCTTGCCTTCCCGCATCACGAGAACGAGTGCGCCCAGGCCACCTGCGCCTGGCACCAGGGCTTCTCCAACACCTGGATGCACACGGGCATGCTGCTGGTAGACGGCGAGAAGATGTCCAAGTCGCTCGGCAACTTCTTTACGCTGGCCGAGGTGCTCGAGCAGCACTCCGCTGCCGCCCTGCGCCTGCTGATGCTGCAGACGAGCTATCGCTCGCCGCTCGACTTTTCTTGGGAGCGCCTGGAGGGTGCCGAGAACTCGCTCACGCGTATCGCCGGTACGGTCGAGAACCTGCGCTGGGCCGCGAACCATGCGACGGCCGACGCCGATGAGGCAGCATCCGAGGCGTTTGCCTCCAAGGCCGCCGAGACCCGTGCCACCTTTAAGGAGTGCATGGACGACGACTTTAACACCGCCGGCGCCATGGGCGCCGTCTTTGGCTTTGTGACCGAGTGCAACCAGTACCTGGAGCAGGCGGGCGACGCTGCCGACAAGGCCGCTGCGCTTGCTGCTGCCGATACGCTGGTTGAGCTGCTCGATACGTTTGGCGTCGAGCTCCCCGAGCCCAAGGTCGAGTTGCCGCTGGGCCTGCTGGGCGTTGCCGCCGGCCTGGTCGCCTACACGGGTGACGACGTGGACGAGGCCGCTGCCAAGATTCTCGAGGCCCGTGCCGAGGCCCGTGCCGCCAAGAACTGGGATCTGGCCGACGCCATCCGCGACCAGCTCAAGGACCTCGGGCTGACGATTGAAGATACGGCCGCGGGTACTCGCATTAAGAGTCTCTAGTATTTGTCGACCGTTCGAGGTGCGGCAGATTGCCTTGAAAGAGGGGGGGCATAGACCTGGTGGTCATGCCCAACGATTGAAAGGCAAGGTGCCGTGGCTCGGACGGTCGATTCTTGTTCGTTATCTATTTAAGGAGGCCGTTTTATGGCCGACAATCGCAAACGTGCACCGCGTGGAGGCAAGCAGGCTGCTTCTGGCTCGCGTGCGATTCGCCGCAACGACCGCGCTGCCACTCCCAAGGGCCAGCGCGAGCGCTCCCAAGCCCAGGCTGCGCGTTCGCAGCGAGATCGCAACCGCGACAACGTTCAGGTTCCCAAGGGCGAGTTTATCGAAGGTCGTCGTGCTGCCGCCGAGGCACTGCGTACCGGCTTTCCCGTCAAGTGCGCGCTCATCGCCGAGGGCGGGGAGCGCGATGCCGCCTTGTCGCGTCTGGTCGACGACCTCAACGCCGCGGACGTCCGCATTAAGTATGTGCCGCGCACGCAGCTCGATGCGCTGTCGAGCCATGGCGCTCACCAGGGCATTGCGCTCGAGGTGGGCAATTTCCCCTATGCCGATGTCGCCGATATTCTCGATCGCGCGGGTGAAGGACCGGCGCTCGTCGTCGTGCTCGACCATGTGACCGACGATGGCAATTTTGGTGCGATCGTGCGCTCTGCCGAGGTCGTGGGCGCAGCGGGCGTCATCATTGCCAACAAGCGCGCCGCCGGTGTGACCGTGGGCAGCTACAAAACCTCCGCTGGTGCCGTCATGCACCTGCCCATCGCGCAGGTTCCCAATATCGCCCGAGCGCTTGACGACCTCAAGGCCGCCAGCTTTTGGGTGGGCGGTGCTTCCGAGCACGCCGAGGGCAGTTGCTGGGATGCTCCCTTCGAGGGCCGCGTTGCGCTCGTCATGGGCTCCGAGGGCGACGGCATCTCGCGCCTGGTGCTCGAGAAATGCGACTTTTTGACCAAGCTTCCCCAGCGCGGCATGACCGAGAGTCTCAATGTGGCCCAGGCGACCACCGCGCTGTGCTTTGAGTGGCTGCGCCGCAATGCCGGCGAGCTCATGGGGGAGGAGTAGCGCATGTCCAAGAAGAACCGCGCCAAGTCCAAGGCCAAGCGCTTTGGCGAAGGCTCGGCCAAGCCGATTGTTTCGGCCGCGACCTATGGCGTGGGCGGCAATGCGTTTGCGCAGGCCATCGCCGACCCGGTCTCGACGGTGCACTCCAATAAGCCCGAGCTGCTGGTGGTCGACGGCTACAACGTGATCCACTGCACGCCGCGCTACGAAAAGCTCGTCTACGACCATTCCGATGATCCGTATTCCAGCGACGTTCACGATATGGCGCGCACGGCACTCATCAACGATGTTGCCGCGTTTGCCCAGGGCCGCTACGAGGCCGTAATCGTGTTTGACGGCGCGGGCAATATCTCCAGCGAGCGCCCCAACCTGCCGGCCCGCGGCGTGCGCATCGAGTTTTCGCCGACGGGCGTATCGGCCGACACCGTGGTGCAGAAGCTCTGCATCGAGGCGCGCGAGGAAGGCCGCGCGTGCTCCGTGGTGTCGAGCGACGGCACGATCCAGGCCGTCGTCATGGGTAAGGGCGTTACGCGCATCTCGAGCCGCATGCTGGTGGACGAGATCAAGCAGATAGATAACGATGTTCACGAGGCAGAGGAAGCTCCGCAGATCAAGATGACTCTAGGCAGTCGCCTGAGCCCCAATGCCCTGGCCAAGCTCAAGGCCCTCCGCGGGAGGTAGGGGAGCTGACGGTGCGACGCTGTCTCGCTAACTCCATTCAGCGATGTCGATCATTCTACGGAGGCGCCATGTAAGTGCCTCTTTTAGATATGGCAGCCTTGCCGTGAGCGCGTCGTTTCTGGACAGAATCTCGAGTGCCTCGTCAACGAAGCCTTCGAGTTTGTCGCCGTCAAACCAGCTCATATCCTCAACAAGCAGCATTTGTTTCGCGGGGCTTGAATGAAACTGCGCGCTGGTAAAACTGTGCTCTCCTGCCCGAAGCTCCTCAAGAGAAATGTTGCACCAGAGCGATGAGCCCGAATCGAAGATGGGGGCAGGTCTGCAGGTTAGCGTGTTGACGTTTCGTACAAGGCCAAAGTTACGCCAATGGCGGTCATAGTTGGCGATGATGTCGTCGCATACAATCATGCGGTCAAGGGCATCCTTGACGCCTGTCACCCCGAGCTCTTCGCAGTTTGCTACATATCGCTCGTAGTCGGTTAGCCGTTCATCTGCGTTTGCGTGCTGGTTTACATAGAACGCAGGGACATACTCTTCTTCATCAGTTAAGAAGACATCGCATATGCTCAGGGCAGAAGTACCCACGCCTTCGAGCGAATAGGGTACATAATCGCAAGCGTTTAGGATGCGACGGTGAAGTGCAGTCGCCACCATCTCGTTATAGGGTTCCTGGTTTAGATGCGCACCTGCCTTGTGGAGGATTCGACGGTCACCCTCGCATGTCCAGTACTTTTGAAGATTGCCGTCCGAGGTGTTGTCGGGCTTTGCGGCAGCCGCCTTGCCCTCTGGGGCGAAGGGCGCGATGCTGAGAGAGACGTCGTCAAAAGCATTATTGAAGAAATTGATATCTTCCCACGCGAGACCGGAGTCTTGGGGCCTAATCCAATACTGGTCGGATAAGGAGAGACCAAGATTTCGCTGTACGAGTTCATCGGGAACATCGACTGCGGCTTCTGCAAGCAGGGAGGCTAGCCCAATGCGTGCGAGCGGGATACCGCGGCCGCGCCACCAGATGCGGAAGGAGTCGAGCGATATGGGGCTATTAGGGCCAAATACTCCAATAGGGGCGTGGGCGTAATCGATGTCGGCACCGATGTGGGTGAAGTCTTTCCGTGATCTGCTGTAGACCAGCTGGGCCACTTCGTGCGTGCGGTTCATGAGGGTAAATGCGATTTCGCTTTTCCCATGCCCGCGACGAGGCCGTCCCCCTCTTTTGGTTGCGGAGCGGAGTCGCGTGTCTACGCTGTCTTTGTCGATAAGCCACACGCCAGAAGCCTTGCGGGCGGTCAGCGCGCCGTTCTTAATGAGCTCCTGCACCCTGCGCGGGGTGATGCCGAGCAGTTCGGCTGCTTCCTTTGTAGTCAACATCGCGAAACCCTTCGCCAGAACGAATAGTTTTATATAGCCAATTGTAATTAAAACTATTCGTTCTGGCGAAGAGTTTTAAGATTGAGGGCGAACTGACAGAAATGAACGGGCTTGGTACGTGTTGTTGCTGGATTTTGCATATTTATATAACGCCGCGCGGCCTGTTGCGCCTCGTCCGCAATTCCTTTATTCTTAATTGGCTTCGCGCGAAAGCGCCAAGTGTGCCAGTGTGGCGCAACGGTAGCGCAACTGATTTGTAATCAGTGGGTTGCAGGTTCGATTCCTGTCACTGGCTCCATGAGAGTTTCGGGCTCTGTTCCTTGTGGGACAGGGCCCGTTTCTATTTAGGTGGTGCGCCATTGGGTTAGCGCCCATCCCGTTTTTGGTTTGTCTCGTCCTCCAGTTTGTCTAAATCTGTAACACCAAGACCGATATTTGGCATCTAACTGTTACAGATTGAGATGAAACTTAGGGTGTTTTAGGAATATCTTGATCTGTAACATGTAGAAGCGGAATAGGTCTCCTGCTGTTACAGATCGAGACAAGGGCAGGTACGGTCCTGGATGTCCTGCTCGAGCGTGGATTTCTGGACACGAGAGAGAAGAAAATCTCCCGACCGGAGAACGAGCGTGGATAATTAACTTGGATAGGGAGCTAAGGTAAACACCGATTGTCTATCGACGGCTTTAGAAACAACGACCCCGATTTCATTGTGGAATCGGGGTCGTTTGTGCCTCAGGAATCCGAATGGATTAATCGAGCTCCTAAGGGACTTCTTGGGTTCTTGCTAATGGTCTGCCGAGGATGTCCCCAATGCAAACAGCGGGCATTTACTCAATATAGTTGGGGTTCTTCTTGATGATCACGCGTGCAGCGATGAACGAGACGACGATGGCGATGACGGCGACAACGCACGCCAGTACGAAGTTGCCCATGGATCCATCGGGAGCGATAAAAATCAGCGCCGAAAGAAGGCCGGGGCATGCTCCCGCAACATACTCCTTCAGGACGAAGATACCTGCGGGGAGTCCCGCGCAGAGGGCGCCGATTGCCGTGCCGACAAGCAGGCGGGGACGCTCGATGAGGCAGCCGTAGAACGCGGGCTCAGTTACGCCGCAGAGTGCGGTGACGGCAACCGTGGTGACCATACCCCTCTTCTCCTTGTTGCCTTTCATTGCAGTTGCCAAGGCGAGACTCGTGCCGCCAATGCAGAGGTTTGAGATGAAGCCAAAGATGATGGGCGCCCAGCCGAGCTGCGCCAAGCTCGTAACTTCGATTGCGATGTAGGCCTTATCAAGACCGAGCATGACAAAATAGGGGTTAAGGGCTGCAAGGATTGGAGTAGCGATAAATGCCACGTTATCCATGAGCCACGTGACGGCATCACTCAGCGCGTAGCCCATCATGCTGCCGGCGGGGCCGAGGATAATCAGCTCAACAGGCACGACAATAAACATGGTGAGTAGCGGCTTCAAGAACAGTTTGGTAACGTCCGGGATGATTTTCTGAAGACCGCGATCAACAAAGTACATGAACACAACGCCCAGTACGATTGGCACCACCGTGCTCGAGTAGTCATTCGTCGGGATGGGGATGCCAAGAAAGTCGAGACCCTCAGCACCGCTAATAGACGAGCTAATCATGATTGCGCCCAGCAGCGCGCCCATGATAGGCTGCATCTTCATGACAGCGGCGAGCTGGTAGCCTAGGTAAACGGGCAGGAAGCTAAATGAGGCGCTGAAGATCGCCAGCAGAACCTGGGCAGTTCCGCTATCGGTGCTCAATCCACAATAATTGACCAGGAGATTCTTAATCGAAAGAATGAGTCCGCCTACGATGAGCGCCGGGACGATGGGCATGAATACCTGTGCGGAGACATTTCCGAATTTCTCAACCAGGCTCATGGCAGTGTTGCCGCTTTTGATACCCTCTGCAAGATCCTTGGCGGTTTGGGCATCGTCGGCAACCGCGCCGCCGCCGACTTCGATTCCCGCGAAGTCGAGGAAGTCGTTGTAAGCCTCGGTGACGTTGGGGCCGATGATCACCTGAAGCTGGCCACCGCTGACTACTGCCCCGAGCGCCTGATCGGCCGATTTGGCGAGCTGGAGATCGATGATCGAGGTGTCTCGTGCGTCGATGCGAAGGCGCGTCGCACAATGAGTTACCGATGTAATGTTCTCTTTGCCGCCAACAGCCTTTAGGACTGTTTCGGACATTGCCTGATATTTCATCTCTTTCTCCTAACCTTCCTGCTCCTGATACTTCGAGATAAGGTCTCGGTACCAATACCAGCTCTTTTTGGGGGTGCGCTCCAGATTGTTCTCAAAGTCGATGTGGACAAGTCCGTATCGTTTTTCGTAGCCGTTGATCCAGCTATACAGATCCATCGTCGACCAGAGGTAGTAGCCCTCAACGCGCGCGCCGTCGCGCTTAGCCCTCATCATGTGCTCGATGAACTGGCCCAGAAGCTCGATGCGGTCATCATCGTGGATCATTCCGTCTGCGTCTGGTTGCTCATAGGCGCCATGTCCGTTTTCCGTAATAAAGATGCGGGGCGCGTCATAGCGCTCGTGGACATCCATGATGGTTGAATACATGCAACTTGGGAGTATTTCGCGGCCCCATTTATTGCGGGGAACATTGCTGTCGCGGGCGCTTTCAAACAAGGGCGCAATGCATTTTCCTTCGACTTTTTTGCTCGAACCGCCCTTATTGTTCGCCGAAACGGCAAGCTCTCCACCGTGCCAGTCGGTTACATACTCTCGGCAATACACGTTGAGTCCAATAAAATCGACTTTACCGTCTCTGAATTCTTCTACGTCATTTGGGGATCGATAGAGCGAGACGCCAAGTTTTTCAAGGATTTCGTCCATTTCTGGCGGCAGTTGACCCTGAAGCGCTGGTGCCAGAATCATGCGATTGGCGAAAAAGTCTGCGTATCGAAATACGTCATCAGGGTGCTCGGTTGCCGGGTCGAGTTCGACAACGCCGCCATCGTGGACGGCGCCGATGATGCCGTCGTAGCCCATTTGACGATATGCTCGGACTGCGAGTGCGCTTGCGCGCATCAGGTTGTATTGAAACTGCATGTACGACTGAACGTCGAGCGATCGATTGGGGGGATAGTTGCCCAACATGTTTACGCAGTAGCTGTAGAAATGCGGCTCGTTAACGGTAGCCCAGATTTTGACGCGGTCTCCAAAGCGCTCAAAGCAAATCTTGGCGTATTTGCAGAACCACTCTGCCATGTCGTTGTTCAGCCATCCGCCTTTGCAAGCAAGCGTGAATGGCAGATCGTAATGGAACAGCGTAACGTTGGGCTCTATGCCATTTTCGAGGCAGCAATCAATGACTCGATTATAAAAATCGATACCCTCTTCATTCACTTCGCCGATACCCGTGGGGATGATTCGACTCCATGAAAGAGAGAAGCGATAGGTGTTTTGTCCGCCTTCTTTCATCATGCGGATATCTTCTTCATAGCGATGGTAGAAGTCGCAAGATACATCACCGTCAACATGGTTGATGTTCTTATTGCTTGTGTGGTTAAAGAAATCCCACTCGCCGAGGCCTTTGCCGTCTTCGTTCCAGGCACCCTCGCACTGATAAGACGCCGTGGCGGAACCCCAGAGAAACGGCATGTTGTTCACGTTGCCCATGAATCCCCTTTCCATCATTCAACACGGTGGATACGTGTGACGGAATTACGATTAAGATGACGTCAACTGATTTGAATCATAGGAGAACGACCAAAGCTGTTTGATTCAATAAATGAACCATAATATCGAGGAGAGCGGAAAGAGGGATCACGTGAATATCAATGACTTCGATGTGCTCAATCGCATTAGCTCCATCATCAACAGCGAGTTTGGGTCAAACGATGCCGCCATCGCTCGATATCTCATCGCTCACATTAGGCGTTCGAGCGAAATCAATGTTGCCGCAATAACCCGCGATGCATTCGTGACCCGTTCCGCTGTTCGTCGTTTCTGCAATCGATTGGGCTACCAGTCTCTTAGCGATTTGAAAGAATCATTTACTCAATCAGTCTTTCCAAGCGACTTAAGCCATCGAGAGGAGGAATTTGGCTACGAGGAGTACAGGGCAGAGCTCGACGTTCGCATGATCGAGATGTTCGCTGAGGTTGAAAGCGGCGTGTCCGATATCGCTATTAAGCACCTTGCCGACGAAATTGATGGCCATAAAAACGTTGAAATCTGGTGCACCAATAATGTGAGCGCCAATCTCGTACGATTTCAGCAGGAAATGTTTTATGCGGGCAAGATAGTTCGCATAGTTGCTGGGGCTAACGTCGCGGAATTGAAAAACATGGGAGACGCTTCGCAGTCATTGATAATTCTCGTATCGGTCTCCGGGCTATTTGCGTCACAGGCGCGTGAGTATCTTGATTGCCGTTCGGGCAGGAAGATTCTAATTACTGCGTTTAGCAACGATGACAAATCGAGCTCTTTTGACCGTGTATATCGTCTTGGTAATGCGGGAAACGGAATTGACCGACTCGGCGTTTATTCGAAATATGCCATGACTTATTTCTTCGACTTGCTATCGTCGTGTTACTTGAGTCGCTACCCCTGCACCAAGGGGGAGCCGCTCTATGGGTCTACTTTGGCCTGGCCCGAGTAGTTCGGCTCTATAGTTCTCCCGCTTAGTGAATGAGCGTGGATAATCTGCCACATTGGCCTTGGGGGTACGCCAAAAGTAGGAGATTATCCACGCTCGATTTCAAACGGGAGATAATCCACGCTCAAATCTGCCGCGGAAGCCCGATCTCGACCTATATATAGGTGCAAATGAGTCGTTATCGAAGTGATATTCTGCAGGCTCACTCCACTACGCCAAAGTGTTCCCTCGGGAAATGTCACCGCTACATGCAAATCCACTGTCCATCATATCTAAACTCAGCAAAACCGCAGGTCACAGCTATATAGATACGCCCGGAACCGTGTATCTAGAGGTTTTCGTTGACAGCCCCCAAGGTTGCATCGTATTATCTTTTTCGTTCGCGGGGGCGGCGGTCCAAAAGACCAAAGAACCTGCGGATACTTGAACGATTGGGAGTTTGCCCGAGTGGTTAATGGGGACGGGCTGTAAACCCGTTGGCTCTGCCTACATAGGTTCGAATCCTATAGCTCCCACCCGTCAAGTGCCTGTATAGCTCAGTCGGTAGAGCACTTCGTTGGTAACGAAGAGGTCACCAGTTCAAGTCTGGTTGCAGGCTCCATCCGGCGGTGTAGCTCAGTTGGTTAGAGCACACGGTTCATACCCGTGGCGTCACTGGTTCGAATCCAGTCACCGCTACCATAGGTAACACGGTGGCTTCTCAATAGTATGTTGAGAGGCCACTATGGTATAAAGGCAAAGTCCCGTCCGGGGACGACCTGTTTAGAGGAGGGCTTTATGGCCAAAGAGAAGTTTGAGCGCACTAAGCCGCATGTTAACATCGGCACCATTGGTCACGTCGACCACGGCAAGACCACGCTGACCGCCGCCATCACCAAGGTTCTCTCCGAGACCGAGGGCTGCAAGGCTGACTTCACTGCGTTCGAGAACATCGACAAGGCTCCCGAGGAGCGCGAGCGCGGCATTACGATCTCCGTCTCCCACGTCGAGTACGAGACTGCTGCCCGTCACTACGCTCACGTTGACTGCCCGGGCCACGCTGACTACGTCAAGAACATGATCTCCGGTGCTGCTCAGATGGACGGCGCTATCCTGGTCATCGCCGCTACCGACGGCCCCATGGCTCAGACCCGCGAGCACATCCTGCTCGCCCGTCAGGTTGGCGTTCCTTACATCGTCGTCTTCCTGAACAAGTGCGACATGGTTGACGATGACGAGCTCATCGACCTCGTCGAGATGGAGACCCGTGAGCTCCTCTCCGAGTACGATTTCCCCGGCGACGACATCCCCGTCATCCGTGGTTCCGCTCTGGGCGCTCTCGAGGGCGACGCCAAGTGGATGGACGCTATCCGCGAGCTCATGAACGCCGTCGACGAGTACATCCCGACGCCTGCTCGTAACAACGACCTCCCGTTCCTGATGGCCGTTGAGGACGTTATGACCATCTCCGGCCGTGGTACTGTTGCTACCGGCCGTGTCGAGCGCGGTGAGCTCAAGCTCAACGAGCCCGTCGAGATCGTCGGCATCAAGGATACCCAGAACACCGTCGTTACCGGTATCGAGATGTTCCGTAAGTCCATGGACTTCTGCGAGGCTGGCGACAACGTCGGTCTGCTGCTCCGCGGCATCAAGCGCGAGGACATCGAGCGCGGCCAGGTTCTCTGCAAGCCCGGTTCGGTTACCCCGCACACCAAGTTCACCGGCGAGATCTACGTTCTGACCAAGGAGGAGGGCGGCCGTCACACCCCGTTCTTCGATGGTTATCGTCCTCAGTTCTACTTCCGTACCACCGACGTTACCGGTACGGTCAAGCTCCCCGAGGGCACCGAGATGGCTATGCCTGGTGACCACATCACCATCGAGGGCGACCTCATCCACCCGATCGCCATGGAGGAGGGCCTGCGCTTCGCTATCCGCGAGGGTGGCCACACCGTCGGTTCGGGCATCGTCTCCACGATCATTGAGTAAATTAGCTCTCTGATAGTTGACTTAGAGAACCCGGCACTTATATGGGTGCCGGGTTCTTTTCTGCAATGGATATTGAGCCGTTGCTGGTGTCGAGAGGATCAATAATGGTCCTGGATGCACCGTCGATTAGATCTCGATGGCTTCATTGATGTGTTCCAAATATGAATGGATCCACCGAGAACCAATTGACTCGAGGTTTTCATTGACAGCACTTACGTGGAGCTGATAAAGTAACAACTCGTGCCCGTACGGGGCGGAAATGAAAGGTTCAGGATACATGCGTACTCTAGTTACTCTTGCGTGCACTGAGTGCAAGCGCCGCAACTATACGACCACCAAGAACAAGTCGACCATGCCTGATCGTATGGAGATCAAGAAGTATTGCCCCTGGTGCCGTCACCACACGCTGCACAAAGAGACTCGCTAGTCTCTAGTCATATACGCCAGTAGTTCAATTGGTAGAGCATCGGTCTCCAAAACCGAGTGTTGAGGGTTCGAGTCCTTCCTGGCGTGCCAGTCATTATTCCGTAAGCTCCCACTTGGGGGCTTACGGTTTACTCATGTATAAGCGCATTGCGCGGAGGTAACCCAAATGGCCAACAAGAAGAACAAGAAGAAGGCACAGCAGCAGGCGCCTGCCAACAACGCTGCCGCCAACTCCAAGGTTGAGGCCAAGAAGGCCGTTGCCAAGAAGAGCGAGAAGGCTGCGAAGTCTAAGAAGAACGAGAAGCCTGGTTTCTTCGCCCGCACCAAGAAGTATTTCGCTTCGGTGAAGTCCGAGATGAAGCGTGTCACGTGGCCCGATAAGAAGGAGCTCGTGAACTACTCGGTCGTCGTTTGCGCTTCTCTGATCGTCGTCGGCGTCGTCATCGCTCTGCTCGATGCTGGCTTTGGCGAGGCTCTTGCTCTGTTCTCTGGATTGAGGGGCTAAACCATGTCTAAGCGTTGGTACGTCGTTCACACTTACTCTGGATACGAGAACCGCGTTAAGTCCGATCTCGAGCATCGCATCGAGACTATGGGCATGCAGGACCGTATCTTTGATATCGAGATTCCTATGGAGCGCGTCACCGAGATTAAAGAGGGTGGCAAGCGTGAGACCAAGGATTCCAAGATCTTCCCGGGCTACGTCCTGGTTCGCATGGAGATGGATGACGATGCATGGACGTGTGTTCGCAACACGCCCGGCGTCACCGGTTTCCTGGGCGGCAACGGCAAGCCCGCTCCGCTTTCCCGCGACGAGTACAATAAGATGACTCGTCGTCCCGGTAAGGGCGATTCGCCCAAGCGTACGTCGGTTGATATTCAGGTCGGCACGTCCGTCCGCGTCACCGATGGCCCGCTTACCGACTTTGATGGCAAGGTCTCCGAGGTTAATACCGAGGCAGGCAAGCTCAAGGTCACGCTGATGATCTTTGGCCGCGAGACGCCGGTCGAGCTCGACTTTAACCAGGTCGCTGTCATCGCTTAAGTTTGCGTCCGTTCGCGCGAGCGTGCTTCTTCTGTGACTGCTCATCTCAGGAGTGCTTCTAACACGTGCGTGCTTACGATATAGCAAGTACTTCACACTCGTGATTCGAAAGGAATGACCATGGCTGAGAAGAAGGTTGCCAACGTCATTAAGCTCCAGATTCCTGCTGGTGCAGCTAACCCCGCTCCTCCCGTCGGCCCCGCCCTGGGCGCTGCTGGCGTGAACATCATGCAGTTCTGCCAGGCCTTTAACGCCGAGACGCAGGACAAGAAGGGCGACATCATCCCCGTTGAGATTTCTGTCTACGAGGACAAGTCCTTCTCCTTCATCACCAAGACCCCGCCGGCGGCTCACCTCATCAAGAAGGAGCTGAACCTCAAGTCTGGTTCCGCTAAGCCTCAGGCCGACAAGGTTGGTCAGCTCTCCCAGGAGCAGCTCACCAAGATCGCCGAGATCAAGATGCCGGACCTCAATGCCAACGACATTGACGCCGCCAAGAAGATCATCGCCGGTACCGCCCGTTCCATGGGCGTCACCATCGCTGAGTAGCGATTTCTTTAGGTAATGACGGGTGCTCCGACCGGGGCGACCGTTATATGTGTGCAATAGGGCACACGATACGATGTGGGAGGGCTCACGCCCGTTTAACCACAGGAGGTAATGCACATGGCTAAGCATGGTAAGAGCTATAACGCCGCTGCCGAGAAGATCGACCGCGCCACGCTCTACACCCCCCTTCAGGCTGCCAAGCTCATCAAGGAGCTCGACACCGCCAAGTTCGACGAGACCGTCGAGGCCCACTTCCGTCTGGGCATCGATACTCGTAAGGCTGACCAGAACATCCGTGGTTCCATCTCCCTGCCCCACGGCACCGGCAAGACCGTTCGTGTTGCCGTCTTCGCCGAGGGCGAGAAGGCCCGCGAGGCCGAGGCCGCCGGCGCCGACATCATCGGTTCCGACGAGCTCGTCGCCCAGATCCAGAAGGGCGAGATCAACTTCGACGCCGCTATCGCTACGCCGAACATGATGGCCAAGGTTGGCCGCATCGGTAAGATCCTTGGTCCCCGTGGCCTTATGCCGAACCCCAAGCTCGGCACCGTGACCATGGACGTCGCCAAGATGGTCTCCGAGCTCAAGGCCGGCCGCGTTGAGTATCGCGCTGACCGCTACGGCATCTGCCACGTGCCCCTGGGCAAGAAGTCCTTCTCTGAGCAGCAGCTCGTTGAGAACTACGCTGCCCTGTACACCGAGATCCTGCGCGTCAAGCCCTCTTCTGCTAAGGGCAAGTACGTCAAGTCCATCTCCGTGTCTTCCACCATGGGCCCTGGCGTCAAGGTCGATCCCGCTGTCCAGCGTGACTTCCTGGCTGAGTAACTGCTAGTTACTGCCTGAGCAAAGCAAGCATTGCTAAAGAAACCCGGTTCTGCCCTGCGCAGGACCGGGTTTCTTGCTTTTGAGTCAACGAAACCACCACGAAGGGGACAGACACCCTTGTGGTGGTTTTACTTGTGTTGTACTTTAGCGCGATGTAGTTCTACCCGAGGCCGAAGGGAGCCCAACATGTTTAAGAACACGCAACAGCTCCTAGGCCTAGCGCTACTAGATTGGATAGCGCGCTAGGGTTGTAATCTCGCTATAACGATTTGTTGTACCCGGGTGCGCTATCGTCTGCCGCTTTCAGGCGTGATGAGCGACATGGGTATTTTTCTATCTCTAGGCCTTCTCTCTCTCCTGAAAGCCATCTGTCATAAAACGGTCAATCAGGAGGAACATATAAGCCGCAAAATCACAATCTTTGACGCCACCCTGTGCGACGGTGAGCAGTCGCCGGGCGCCAGCATGAATACCGAGGAAAAGCTCTTCATCGCCCGCCAGCTGGTGCGCATGAACGTGGACGTTATCGAGGCGGGCTTTCCCATCTCGAGTCCTGGTGACTTTCGCTCCGTACAGGAGATTGGCAAGATTGCGGGCGACCGATGCACGGTATGCGGCCTGACGCGCGCTGTCGACAGGGATATCGAAGTGGCTGCAGAGGCGCTCAAAACGGCCCAGAGGCCCCGTATCCATACAGGGCTGGGTGTGAGCACCAGTCACCTGCGCGACAAGCTCCATATGACTGAGGAAAGGGCAATTGAGTGAGCGATCCATGCCGTCAAACATGCTCGCAAGTTCGTTGACGATGTTGAGTTTTATGCCGAGGATGCCGGCCGCTCCGATCAGGAGTTTCTGGTGCGCATTATCGAGGCGGCCGTAAAGGCCGGTGCCACGGTCGTGAACATCCCCGATACGATGGGCTACAACATGCCGTGGGACTTTGGCGCCCGCATCCGTGACCTGCGCGGGCGCTGCGGGTGCGGCCGGTCAGCGTGCGGTCGACGTGATGGAGTATCGCGAGTACGAGATTGAGCGCATTGCGCGCCAGGCATTTGAGGCGGCGCGCAAACGTCGCGGCAAGGTGACGAGCGTTGATAAGCGCAACGTGCTGGAGACGAGCCGCATGTGGCGGGAGATCGTGCATCGCGTGCAAGACGAGGAGTACTCCGACGTGGAGCTTGAGGACCTGCTCGTCGACAACGCCGCCATGCAGCTCATCAGTCGACCGGCAGACTTTGACGTCGTGGTGACGGAGAACATGTTCGGCGACATCCTGTCCGATGAGGCGGCTCAGATTACCGGATCGCTCGGTATGCTTGCCTCTGCCTCGCTGGATGATGGCGTATCGCTGTTTGGGCCGAGCGCTGGCAGCGCTCCTGACATCGCGGGGCTCGGCGTGGCCAATCCGCTGGCTCAAATCTTGTCGGTGGCGATGCTGCTGACCTACGCGCTCGACATGGGCGAGCAAGCCGCGTGGATCGAGAGCGCCGTGGCGCGCGTGCTCGACGAGGGCTGGCGCACCCGTGACATCGCCGATGTCAACACCCCGGCAGATAAGATCCTCGGCACCACGACGATGGGCGACAAGGTCGTCGCCGCGCTGTAGGCGATGCCGATTCAAGCTGTCAAATATCTCAATCTGTAACATCTAAGGGGCAAAATCGTTCCTACCTGTTACAGATTGAGATTTTCGGCCGAGCATCCGTGGTCTGTCTCGATCTGTAACAGCTAACCGATTATTTGGGCCCTACCTGTTACAGATTGAGACAAACCGTTGGGACAGGTCGGACGAGTCAGCAAAACCACCACAAAGGTGCCGGTCCCCTTCGTGGTGGTTTTTAGCGCAACGAGGTGTTCCCAGCCGACCATACGGGCGGCCTTGCGCTCACGCTGCTCGATGACAGCGCATCTTTAGACGCGAAGTGCGGAACCGGGTGCATATACGAGCCGCGTAGCGTTACGAATTCATGGGAATGACCGTATCGCCAATTTGTACGCTTGCAATCTTGTCTGTGTCACAAACTTGCGAGAACGGCCAGGTCTTGTGGACATCAGTGGTGCCGTTATCCAGTTTATTTGCGAAATAGCCGCTGTGGCTGGTTGCGTCCTCAACATGACCGTCTTTGAACGTCACGATGAGGGGTATGTTGCCAACGGCATCCATAGACTCCTCCATGTTTTGAGACATCTTGCCGCTGTTGTTGTCGTGTTCGATGGAACGATCTATGTTGTAGCGGACTGAAACGCCAACGCAGGATACGGTGGCCTCTTGAATCGTCGCCTTGGTGCCGTTAAAGTTGACCGATTTGGGCGCGGGAATCGTAACGGATGTATCTTCGTAATTCAGCTGGAACTTAAGATCCCATGGGCCCGTAAGTATTTTCTTATACTCGGGAAGCTCTTTGCCAGCACGTGGCACAACGAGAGAGTTGATATGCGTGCGGACGGTCCTGCCCATAAGGCCGGGTGATTCAACGCTGAACTGTGCAAAGTATTGAATGCTGGAGTCATTGGGGTTCTTGTCAATGAGCCATGATTGGCCTTGGCCGCCATGCTCGCCATCAACGTATACGTTTCCATCGACACTTCCGGCGATAGTTCCGTTCTCGCCCGGCTCGGAAAGCTTTTTCAGGGCAGCGGGATCGTCGAACGTAAGCGTATAGGCGATGGTAACCATATCCTTGTCGCCCATGATGGCGTCGGCGGTCACGGTGACTCCGTTGTTGGAGCAGCTAGCACCGACGGGCCGGCCAATACGGTCGATGATCTCGGTTTGAGAAGCAGGTCCGTCAAAGATGTCGGAAAGCATGTCAGAAGGAAGCGGCAGGACGCCTGTTGCCATAGCCGTGCCAGCGCCTCCAATGACGATAGCGAGGACTGCCGTTACAGCGGCAATGCGAGCGACTGTTCTTACGGGATGGCGGGCGATGCGCGGCTTGCGTCGCGTGCCATTAAAGTTGCTTTGAGCGGTCGCCGCATCGCTTGAGGCGACGGACTGAGCAATCGAGTTTGCCATGTGCTGCTTCGCATTATCGGTAAACGAAATGTGCTCCAGGGCGTGGCGATAGTCATTCGAATTCGTAGTCATTGTGGTCTCCTTTCAAGGAAAGCCGAAGTGACGCACGTCCGCGGCTAAGGTGCTGGGCGGTTGCAGCTGGCGTCGCGTGAACGGCGTCTGCGATTTCCCTGATGCTCATGCCTGCGTAGTAGTGCAAAAAGATGGCGATGCGCTGTGCTTGAGGCAGGGCCGTGACAGCGGAAAGAATGGCGCAGTCGCGTTGCGCGAATTCTTGCTCGGTATGTGTTACGGGTGCGCAGAAATCGGGGAGCGAATCGAGGTCGACAACCGGGTGATTCGCGTGCGTACGGCCGATATCGCGACATGCGTTCAGTGCGACTCGGATCACCCAAGCACGTTCGTGTTCGAGCGAGTCGAACGGTTGAGTGCGTTGGAGAATCTTGATCAGCGTGTCCTGGCAGATGTCTTGAGCGTCGTCAGCGGATCCAAGGGCCGAATAGCACAATCGAAGGATGAGGTCGGAATACGTGTCGACCAAGCGCTTTGCTTCCCGCTCGATCTGATCGGCATCGCATCGGAGCGTGCTATTGCGGTTACGGCGTGCAGGCATAGTGTCACCTCCAATTGGTCGTGGTGGATATAGGGAAGGCGTCTCGCGAGGTCCCTCTACATACAACACGGTCGAGACTGCATAAGTTGACAAAAAAAGACGGCACGTGAGCGCCGTCCTTACAAAACAATGAGTGTTCTCGTTAATTACACAAGCACCGTGATGGACAGGTCGGACGAGTCAGCAAAACCACCATAAAGGTGCCTATCCCCTTCGTGGTGGTTGTTGGCAGTTACCAGGGGGTTCTGGCGGTTGAAGACTCGATTGCTTCGTGGCGTTTGAGCTCGCGGCGCATGGTTTGCGAGTTGAGCCAAGCGGCCTTCCAACCGCGCGTGGGGTAGCGCGCCTCGTCAATTTCGATCTTGGTATAGCCGCAGGCGTTGACAATCTTCGTTCCGCATGGGTGTTGGCGCTCGCGTTGAAAGTTGGGGCCGTAGCTTTGGTGCACATGCCCGTGAATCATATAGTCGGGACCCCAAGACTCAAGAGCCGCATTAAAGCACTCGAATCCTCGATGCGGCAGGTCGTCCAGGTCGCCCATGCCTGCGACGGGTGCATGGGTAAGTAGAATATCGCATCCGTCTACCAGTGCGATTTTTCGCGATAGCTTGCGCATGCGTTTTGCCATCTCGCGCTCGGTATACATGTTCGCGCCGTCGCGGTAGCGCATGGAACCGCCCAGACCCGCAATGCGAATACCTCGGTACACATATACGCTGTCCTCAACACAAATGCACCCGCCCGGTGCATGGCGCGCGTAGCGGTCGTCGTGGTTGCCACGAACGTACACAAGCGGTTTGTTGATGACAGTGACCAAAAACTCAAGATAGTCCGGATCCAGGTCGCCTGCGGATAGAATCAGGTCAACGTCCTCAAAGCGCTCCTTGCGAAAGCACTCCCACAGGCATCGCTCTTCGGTATCGGCTATGGCAAGGATTTTCATAGGGCGCGGACCTTCGGCTCATCGTCGAGTTGCGGAATGGTGCCCACCACGTTGTCGGCCAGCCAGTCCATCTCGACGATTTGCGTGCTCGGCAGTGGGGGAAAGCCCTCGATCTGCACCACGCCGTCTTGGCTATGGAGCTCGCCGCCAAATGGATTGATGGAGCCCTCGACGATGCCATTGCGCAGTAGCTGAACAAGCTTGCGCGTCTGATAGGGCAGGCCCGGAGCGTAGCGAATGTCGATAACGCCCGAGCTCATACCATACCAGTAGTTGACGGCGCGAACCTGGCTGTTGTCACTGGTCTCATCCCAGGTGCCATGCAGCAGGCTTCGCACGATAAGCTCGTAGTAACGGCCCCAGTTCCATACCGGCATGGCGATGCCGACGACCTTGCCATCGACCAGGCGGTGGAGTCCGTAGGCCGTGGGGTCCTCCAGCGACTTGGACATGTCGACACCGGTCATAACACTCACGCCTTCGCGGCACATGGCCTCGGCAAGACCGCCGGCGGGTACATCGCCCCAGGTGAGGATTACCTGCGCGCGAGGGTCGAGCAGCGAGGCGCCGATGGCAAAGGCGTTGATCTCGCTAAGCGCGCCCGACGCAAAGACCGACGCGTGGTAGCCAATGCGATGGTTGTCCGCCATGCTAGCCGCAAGGGCGCCCAGGAGGAACTTGGCCTCGTACATCTTGCCAAAGTACGAACGGACGCTTTGGTGGGGAAGGCCGATAGAACAGTTAAGGAACCGAACCTGGGGATACTCAACGGCTGCCCTGAGCGTGTATTCCATCAGGCGGTGCGAGGTCGAGAAGATGACGTTGTCTCCATGTTTGACAGCCGTTTCCACGGCGGCGTAGAACACGTCCGGATCGTGGCAGTCCTCGAACGCCTCGGTGCGCACGATACCGCCAAAGTGCTCGTCGAGATACTGACGCCCTTGGTCGTGTAGGCTGTCCCAGCTCGACGTTGCACAAGGGAATTCATGGATAAAGGCGATGCGCAGGGGATTGGCCGCCGAATAGACGGTCTTGCCCATAAAGAAGTTGAGCACACCGGAGGTGGACTTGGCGGGCGACTCTTCCTCATCGACACTCGGCGCTTCGACAAGATCGACCTTGTCCTCGTCATTTTTGCCGGCAATGACCAGCTCGCGCCAAATTTTGCACAGGCGGTTTACGACGATATCCGTCGGCGTATCCAGCAGGCGGTCCTGGTTGTACACATTGAGGTAGACGAGCATGGCGTCGGCGGGCGTAATGTCCAGGTGGTCGCCGCCCGCGCGCAGGTAGGCGCGCTTAAAGAGTAGGAAGGTGTGGCGCAGGTAGTCGACCTTTTTCTGCGGCCATTTTTCGATAAGGTTCTGACCGAGCATCTTGGCGAGTGTCTCGTAGCTGCCCTCACGCGAGAACTCGATCTCGTATAGGGGGCAGACGCGCCAAAACGCGCAGAACTCACCGTATAGGCGGCTTTCGACGGAATCCCATGTGCCGGGGTAGAGACGGGTAATCTTGGCCGAAACCGTCGGGGCGTCCAGGAATTTGAGGACGCTGACGCGCTTGTTGCCCTCTTGGACGTAAAACCGATGCATGAACTCGGTGACGATGATGGGGTCGCGATAGCCCTCGGTCACCTGGATGTCGTAGAGGTTGGACCACTTGCGGGCGAACTCGGTGCTAAATGGCAACAGGGGCATAAAGTTGCACGAAAAGGCAGACTGACGGCCCTTGGTAACCGTGCCGACGACCATTTCGAGCGGAATATCCCGCAGGCCGACGCTCTCTCGCTGACCTAAGGGGAGCTGGGCAACCAAGCTGTCGAGGTCCGTAAGGTACGGGTGCTCGCTTTGGCTGATGGCGCGACGGCGTCCCTGCTCGCCGCGCTTGCGTGCTTGACGATAGGCCTCTTCCATGGTGTCTACTCCCTTAGTCGTTTAAACAACGATATGAACCATGGTACCACGATGCGAAACTACCACAAAGGTGCCTGTCCCCTTTGTGGTAGTTTAGGCGATGATGGGGGCGATGGCACGAATGCAGGCGTCGGTTGCCGTGAAGGTGGTGCTATCGTCGCTGACGATAAAGATGATTTTGCCCTTGACGCCAAAGTCGCCGATCTCGCTAAAGAGCACGTACGGCTCCTTGTCAAAGCCAGAGATGGGAAGCACCGCGGCCTTGGTGGCGTCGGTAAGCTCATCTGCCAGCGCGTCCAGCGAGGCCCACTTAGACGTGTCCTTTACGGCAACGGGCACGGCCACGCGCCCAAAGGGCATCAGATGCACGAGCGTGTTCTTGGAGATGTTGGAGTTGGGCACAATGATGGTCTGCCCGCAGGCATCCTCGATGGTCGTGTGGCGCCAGGTGATGTCTTGGACCACGCCCGTCACGCCGCCGACCTCGATATTGTCGCCGGGCTTGATGATGCCCATGAAGGTCACCTGCATACCGCCGATAAGGTTCGACAGCGTGTCCTGAAAGCCGAGCGAGATGGCGATGCCGCCGACGCCAAGAGCGGCGACGAGGGCGTTTGCATTAATGCCAAAACAGTTGTCGAGGATAAAGCTGCCGCCGATCATCCAGATGACGGCGCGTGTGATGTTGATGAAGATGCTCGATGCTGGGAGCGGGTTATCATCGCGGTTAAGCAGGTGGTGCAGGGTCTTGGATGCCACCTTGGCGGCGATGGCGGTGACTATTACCAAGATGACGGCCCAGATGATGTTGTGGACCCAGCGCTGCTCAAAGAAATGAAGAATCGGTTCAAACAATTCCATGTAGGGAAAACCTCCTAATGATCATTCAACCATGATACCCACCAAAAAGCCCGTCCGATCACATCGGACGGGCCGATAACTTGAGATGGGGTGGCCGCGGTGGCGTAAGCTGGGCCGCCGGCGAGCACGCCGGCAAGGAGTGCGGCGGTCAAGCAAGACGGGGAAGGAGTCTTCTCATGGCAGTTTCCTTAGTTCTTAACCAGTGGTTCCTGCTGACGCTGGATTATCGACATGATATGCGAAAACCGTCGCAAAGGTATCTGTTCCTTTGCGGCGGTTTTGACGTTTGCGCAGATAAAACCTGCCAAAATAAACCTGTCCCTTTTTGGTAGGTTTAGCTCAGCAGCATGCGGTCGTTGGCGAGCTCGCCGCCCGAGACCTCCTCGAACTTCTGCAGCAGGTCGGCTACGGTGAGCGACTTCTTCTCGTCGCCGGCCACGTCGTAGATCACATGGCCCTCGTGCATCATGATCAGACGGTTGCCCAGACGGATGGCGTCATTCATGTTGTGCGTGACCATGAGCGTGGTCAGGTGGTTCTCGTCGACAATCTCCTCGGTCAGATTGAGCACCTTAGAGGCCGTCTTGGGGTCGAGGGCCGCCGTGTGCTCGTCGAGCAGCAGCAGGCGCGGCTTGGTGAGCGTGGCCATCAGCAGGGTGAGTGCCTGGCGCTGGCCGCCCGAGAGCAGGCCGACCTTGGCGTTGAGGCGCGTGTCCAGACCGAGGTCCAGGCGCTTGAGCAGCTCAACGTACTCGTCCTTCTCGGCCTTGGTGACGCCCCACGAAAGACCGCGACGCTGGCCGCGGCGCTTGGCGAGGGCCAGGTTTTCGGCAATTTGCATGTCGGCTGCGGTGCCGCGCATGGGGTCCTGGAACACACGGCCCAGGTACTTGGCGCGCTGCGACTCGCTCAGACGCGAGATGTCGGTGCCGTCGAGCTCAATAACACCCGAATCAAGCGGATACACGCCGGCGATCATATTGAGCAGCGTGGACTTGCCGGCGCCGTTGCCGCCAATCACGGTTACAAAGTCGCCATCGTTGAGGGTGAGGTCGACGCCGGTGAGCGCGCGCTTCTCGGTGACGGTGCCCTTGTTAAAGGTCTTCTTGACGTGCGAGAGCTTAAGCATCTGCCTCATCTCCCTTCGTGTAGGAGCTGCGGAGCTTATAGCGCTCCCAAACCACGGGCACGCACAGGGCCACGGCGACGATCACGGCGGAGAGCAGCTTCATGTCGTTGGCGTCCATGCCCAGCTGCAGCACGATGGCGCGGATAAGGAAGTACACCACGGAGCCAAAGACGGCGGAGGCAAGACGGACGCTAAACTGCGTGAGGCCGCCGGGCAGCAGGCGACCGAGCACCTCGCCGATGACGATGGCGGCAAGACCGATAACGATGGCGCCGGTGCCCATGCCAATGTCGGCATACTTCTGGCTCTGGCAGATGAGCGCACCCGAAAGGCCAATGAGGGCGTTGGAGAGCACGAGGGCGATCATTTTGGTGGTGTTGGTGTTAACGCCCAGGGCGCGGATCATGTACTCGTTGTTGCCGGTGGCACGCAGCGCCGAGCCGATCTCGGTGCCAAAGAACCAGTACAGGATGGCGACGATGGCCACGGCCAGCACAATGCCTAGGATAATGGCAACAGTGGACTGCGGCAGGCCCGTCATGTTGCTGACGGATGAGAAGATAGTGCCCTTGGCAAGGATGGGCGTGTTGGACTTGCCCATGATGCGCAGGTTGATGGACCACAGACTGATCTGCGTAAGGATTCCGGCGAGGATTGCGGGAATCTCAAAGACGGTGGTCAAGATGCCCGTGACGGCGCCCGCGATGGCGCCGGCGCACATGCCGGCCAGCACGGCGAGTAAGGGGTCGACGTTATTGTTGACGATGAGCACGGCGCAGACACAGCCGCCGAGGGCAAAGCTGCCGTCGCAGGTCATATCGGGGATGTCGAGCAGGCGGAACGTGATAAACACGCCAAGCACCATAATGCCCCAGAGGACGCCCTGCGAAACGGCGCCCTGCAATGCAATGAGCATGCTTCATACCTCCTAGGATAGGGTGGACACGTGATTTTCCATAATAGCGGTACCAATGCATAATAGAGTGGCGGACGGATGTTTTGTCTCATCCGAAACAAGCAGGGCGAACGCCGGTCTTTGGCGTTCGCCCCTGTGGCTCAGATATTGAATAACACGGCAACGGCGCGAGTATGGGCCCTAGGCACATCGCCGCGCATACTGCTACTCGTCCAGAGCGGAGAGGTCGATGCCCAAAGCCTCGGCCATCTCGTCATTCTTGACGACGACCAGGTTCTTGCTCGAGAGGTGCTTGATCGGCATATCCTCAGGCTTGGCCTCGCCCTTCAGGATCTTAACGGCCATCTCGCCCGCGGCGTAGCCCAGGTCCTCATAGTTGATAGAGAGGGTGAACAGGCCGCCGGCCATGCACATACCCTCCTCGCCGGTCACGAAGGGAAGCTTGTTCTCCTTGCAGATCTGACCGACCTGCGAAGCGCCCGCGGCGATGGTGTTGTCAGTGGGGGAGTAGAGCGCGTCGACCTTGCCCACGGAGGACTCGACGACGGACTGGATTTCATTGGAGCTCGAGACGGTGTAATCGGTGTACTCCAGGCCCAGCTTGTCGAGCTCCTTCTTGGCAGCCTTGATCTGGACGTCGGAGTTGGACTCGGCGGTGCAGTAGAGCAAGCCGACCTTCTTAACGTCGGGCAGGACCTTCTGCATCATCTCGAGCTGCTCGGCGACCGGGGTGAGGTCGGAGGCGCCGGTGACGTTGGTGCCGGGCTTTTCGTTGTCCTGGACCAGGCCCGAGGCGGCGTAGTCGGTGATGGCGCAGCCCACGATGGGGATATCGGCGGTGGCGCCAGCGGCGGCCTGCGCGGCGGGCGTGGCGATGGCATAGATCAGATCGACGCCATCGCCTACGAACTTGTCGGCGATGGACTTACACGTGGACTGGTCGTTCTGGGCGTTCTTCTGATCGATCTTGACCTTAAGGCCGCTCTTCTTGATGGCCTTGACAAAGCCGTCGTTGGCGGCGTCGAGTGCGGAGTGCTCGGTGAGCTGCAGAATGCCGACGGTGTAGTCGGAACCGGCGGCAGCAGAGCCGGAACCAGAGTTGCCGCCGCATCCGGCGAGCGGAGCGAGCGCGAGCAGGCCGGCAGAGACCAGAAGGCTCCTGCGGCTGATGGTGATGTCCTTCATATCATTACCCCCAGTATAAAAATTGCTGGAAACACTGCACTGGGACAAAGTGCAAGTGGAACTATAGTAGCGCTGATGTCCATTTTTACAACAGCCTGGCGGGTTTTTAATACAGAATCGGATGGGCGGTACGGGTAGTCGAATGGGCGGCGGAGGGTCTTATGCGGCGGAGGAGGCATCGTCCTCGTCCAGGACGGCGAAGAGCTTCTTGCCGTCAAGGAGACGTGTGGTGACGTTTCTCATGCGGCCGATCTCAACGGTACGCAGCGTGTCGTCGGCGCCTCGCGCGTCATAGACCGTTCCCAGCAAATACGAGATGCCGTCTCGTTGCTTGATGGCAAAGGGCCGGAGTGTCATCCGCGCCACTTCGACCTCTCCGCGTGCCGTGACACTCGAAATATCAAAACTCACCGTGGTTCCGTGGTCGATGGCCTGCTCGATGAGCTCGCAGGCATCGATGCGCTTGACGGGCGTGCGTATGGCCTTGGTGGATTTGTCGCCTGCGCTTGGAGCAGGCTCGGGTGCATCGAGGTAGCCGCGAACGTCGGCACTCGCCATGGCGACCAGGTGCTGCGCCATGCTTTTTCGAATGGCGATGGGCGTAGAGCGGTTGCGCATGACCATGCCGTGGAGCCGGATGATCTCTTCGTCGGTGAGCGGACGGGTCAAGAGCCGATACCCCACGCCGCGCTTGTATTCAATTTCGTATCCGGCATGGCGAAGTGCGGAGATGGCGGTGTAGATGCTGCGCCGCGCCGCCGAGATGGGCATGCGGGCGGGGTCGTCGGGATGGGCGAGACGCCGGATCAACTCATCGGAAAGCATGGCCTTGTCCTCGCCGGTGTTTTCGCTTAATAATTGCAGGATGCGAACGGCGCGATAGGCCGCCATCGAGGCGGCGCCCCTCGTCGTGGTCTCGTAAGTTTCAACAGCGGTTTCGGTCATGGCGTCCACGTCCTTTCCGTTTTGGGTGGCGACGGTATGGAGCCTAGGGCGCGGGGCTTTCCCAGGGGTGCAGGACACTCCGGGCGGTCGGTAGTCGTCGGCAAGCGGCGGGTCGAGTTTTCAACAGCCCTGCTCAACTGACCAAAATCTTGCCAAAAGCTTGACGGATACTGTTGAAAAAAGCGCCCCTCGGCTTGCCGAGAGGCGCTGGCGTGATGCGCTGGAACGCGTTCGGTGGCGCTGTGGCGATTAGAAGTCGGCGTTGCCCACGGTGCGCGGGTGCGGCAGGACGTCGCGGATGTTGCCCACGCCGGTCAGATACATGACCAAGCGCTCGAAGCCCAAGCCGTAGCCGGCGTGCTTGCAGGAACCGTAGCGGCGCAGGTCAAGGTAGTACTTGTACTGCTCGGGATTCATGCCCAGGTCCTTGATGCGGGCCTCGAGCAGATCCAGGCGCTCCTCGCGCTGGGAGCCGCCGATAATCTCGCCGATACCGGGAACCAGGCAGTCGGCGGCGGCGACGGTCTTGCCGTCCTCGTTCATGCGCATGTAGAACGCCTTGATCTCGGCCGGGTAGTCGGTTACGAAGGTCGGTCGCTTAAAGTGCTCCTCGGTCAGGAAACGCTCGTGCTCGGTCTGCAGGTCGATGCCCCAGCTGACGGGGTAATCAAACTGGTGGCCAGCAGCGACTGCCTGCTCCAGGATTTCGACAGCCTCGGTGTAGGTAACGCGGGCAAAGTCGGAGTTTGCCACATGGTCCAGGCGCTCGATCAGGCCCTTGTCCACAAACTTGTTGAGCATATTGAGCTCGTCGGGGCAGGTAGCCATAACGTCCTTAAGGACGTACTTGAGCATGGCCTCGGCGTTATCCATGTAGTCGTTCAGGTCGGCAAAGGCCATCTCGGGCTCGATCATCCAAAACTCGGCGGCGTGGCGCGTGGTGTTGGAGTTTTCGGCGCGGAAGGTGGGGCCAAAGGTGTACACGTCGCCAAAGGCCATGGCAAAGTTCTCGGCATTGAGCTGGCCGGACACGGTAAGGCTCGCGTGCTTGCCAAAGAAGTCCTGGCTCCAGTCGACCTCGCCGGACTCGGTGAGGGGCGGGTTTTTGGGGTCAAGCGTGGTCACGCGGAACATCTCGCCGGCACCCTCGCAGTCACTCGTGGTGATGATGGGGGTGTTGACGTAGACAAAGCCTTGCTCCTGGAAGAAGCGGTGGATGGCGGCAGCCGCGACAGAGCGGATGCGGAACACGGCGCGGAACAGGTTAGTGCGCGGGCGCAGGTGCTGCTGGGTGCGCAGGAACTCGACGGTTGCGCGCTTCTTCTGCAGCGGGTAATCCGGGGCGCTGACGCCCTCGACCTCGATGGAAGTGGCAGAAAGCTCGAAAGGTTGGGGCGCATCGGGGGTCAGCTTGACGGTGCCGGTGCAAATGAGTGCGGCCGAGACGTTTTGATGGGCGATCTCGTCGTAGTTGTCGAGTGCCTCGCGGTTCATGACGACTTGCAGGTCGCGGAAGCAGCTGCCGTCGTTGAGCGTGACAAAGCCAAAGTTCTTCATGTCGCGGACGGACTTGACCCAGCCGGCGACGGTGACGGTCTGGCCGCCGAGCGACTCGGCATCGGCATAGAGCTGCGCGATTTTGGTGCGGTTCACGTATCCTCCCATAACGGTTGAATGATAGTTATCCATACAGTTCGATATTCTAGCAGCTCGGCTCATTTGGGCTATACAGATAAGGCATTGGCGGGATGGTTTTTCAAACGAAAAGCGCCCGCGGCCAAATGGTCGCGGGCGCTTGACGAGGTGCCTTTTGGCTGTGTGGCGCGGGGCCTGGCTACTTGGTCTTGGCAACCAGCAGCGGATCGCCAAGCTTGACGAGCGGATTGCCGCCGATAAGCGTGCCAGACTCGCCGACGTGGTCGATGCTCTTGAGGCGGTCGAGCTCAGAGATGATGACGGTCACGATGTCCTCGTGACCGGCGGCCTTGATGGCCTCGCGATCGAAGCTGATGAGCGGCTGGCCGGCCTTGACCGTGTCGCCCATCTCGACAAAGCGGGCAAAACCCTTGCCGTTCATTTCCACGGTGCCCAGGCCAACATGGATGAACACGCGAAGACCGTCCTCGGTGATCATGCCGATGGAGTGGTTGGTGACGGTGGTGGCGCCGATGCGGCCGTTGGCGGGCGCATAGATGGTGTCGGTAATGGGCTCGATGCCGTAGCCCTGGCCGAGCATGCCCGAGGCGATGGTCTCGTCGGGAACTTCGTCCAGGTTGACGAGCACGCCGTTGACGGGGGCATAGATGACGCCTTCGCGGGTGGCGAAGCTTGCTGCGGGCGGAACGGACGCCTCGCCGGTCGAGGTGAAGGTGGACTTAAGCGAATCGAGCAGACCCATAGTTGCCTCCAACTTAAATAGGCGCATATCGCGCGTTTGGTTTGCCGGAAACGTTTCATATGTGTTTCGCGGCTTGGTCAACGCCCCCTATTTTACGCTGCTCAGCGATACCTCTGAGCTGGGATTATGTGATATATCAGTTGAAGGGAAACTTATTGCTGGTGTGTTTCTGCGCCACGGGTTCAAGTGGGGTACGCTTGAAGGCAAAAACAAGGGCGCATAATTTGCGCGAAGGGAGCACATATGATTGTCGAGAACTATGCGCTGTGGGGCGAGGAGCCGACCGAGGATTATCCGGCGACGTTTACGTATCTGGGTGCCGAGCCGCTGCCCGACAAGCCCAATGGCCGCCGCCCCGCGGTGATCATCTGCGGCGGAGGCGGGTTTACGCATATCGCTCCGCACGAGCAGGACCCGGTGGCGTTTGCATTTTTGGACCGCGGCTACCAGGCCTTTGTGCTCAACTATGTCACGAGTTCTACGGGTGACGTGAGCTTTCCGCGCCCCCAGGCAGATCTTGCCAAGATGGTCGCCACGGTGCGCGCCAACGCCGACGAGTGGCATGTCGATCCCAAGCGCGTGTGCATCGTGGGCTTATCGGCGGGCGGCATGATTTGCGCTTCGCTGGCAACGCAGTGGAAGACTGGTCCCTTCGCGGGCCTGGCGGGGGCGCGCGCGGAAGATATTCGCCCCGATGCCGTGGTGCTGGGCTATCCGTTGCTCGACCTTGCCTATGTGCGTGATATGCAGACACGCGACCCGCGCATCGACCTGCGCGTGCCCAAGACGGGTGGCAAGACGGGGCGCGATTTGCTTAACGACTATCTGTCGATGGTGACGGGCGGCGAGGCGACCGATGAGCACCTGGCCGACATCTGCCCCACCACGCATGTTTCGCGTCAGATGCCCCCGACCTTTGTGTGGGGCGTGTCCGACGACAAGACGGCGCCGATCGCGCAGGTCTATCCGTTTGCGCAGCGCATGGCCGAGGAGGGCGTTGCATGCGAGATGCACGTCTTTGACCAGGGTGGCCACGGCCTTTCGCTCGGCAACGCCAACACTGCGGTCGACAATGAGGACAAGCAAGTGGCGGTCCGTCCCTGGATTCGCCTAGCCTTCCGCTTTTTGGAACGCCACGGCTTCTAGTTACGCGGCTTTACCAAACCGCGTAACAGCTCGACGGTGCAAACCCGCCAGAGCGGCAATCTGCCTTTCAACTGCGGCGGCATGACCAGAAGGTCAATGCCGCCTCGTTTCAAGGCACCTTGCTCGCTTTGGCAGGCTTTCGCTGTCTGCGTCAAAACATCGGCGTTGTCTTGGCTGCCAAAAGAATGATCCCTCGGGGACGGAGGAAAACGGATCAGTTTGGGCGGTGCTGACGCCAAGGTCTAAGACCGACGTCGTCCCTTGTTGCTTTCCTACCAGACGGTGAACTGGGCGTTTTCCGTGTTCCAATGGACATCGCGAACGTAGTCGCGCACGCCCGTCGCATCTCGTGCTTCGAACAACTCAAGAATATGAGCATGTTCGCTGTTGGCTTTATTGAGCAGTTTGCAAGCCGTCTCTTGGTCGACAGTCTCGTAATCGCGCTTGATAAAGCAGCGCTCGAGTTGCGAGATCATGTCGCGCAGACGGTCGTTGCCGCAGCGGTTGAAGTACGTAAGGTGAAAGTCTCGCTGAATATCGTCGTACTTACGGATGAGGCCGCCTTGGATCGCAAGGTCCATGGAGCCGACGAGAAATTTAAGCTGCGTAATGTCATCGTCGGTTAGGTTCGGACAGGCGAGATATGCGGCCTGCCCGTCGAGCGGCCCCATAATCTCAAAGACTTCAACGGCGTTTTGCTGATCGAACCCACGGACGCGGAATCCGCGGCGGGGGAGATTGTCCAGATAGCCGTCGCTTGCGAGCTGGATGAGCGCTTCGCGGACCGGCGTGCGCGACACGCCCATGGCATCGCAGATCGCTTGCTCGCTCAGCCGGTCGCCGGCGGACAACTCGCCGGCGTCAATACGGCTCGAAATATAGTCGTATACGTGGTCCTTCAGGGGCCTTCTGAGCGTTTCCATGAGCTTATGTTCCTTAACGGTATATTTCTAAAATTAAATACGTTTCGCTTGAATAGCTCAGTTGAATTATAGAACGACCAGCTAAATCATGCTACTCAATCAGGAGAAGCGGAAATACGCTTACCGAGAATTATCTACCGTTCAGGATTGTATACAATATACAAAACAGCAAAGACACCCTAAGATAAAGCCATCGGAAGGAAGGCGGACACAAGGAAGTCCGCTCAGTACTATGAGATCCAAGGAGGATCATCATGACCAAGTTCAGCCACGTCATCATCCGTCGTCCCGGCAAGTCCCTGAGCAATGGCATCACGAGCGCTCCCGAGCTTGGCCAGCCCATCTACGAGCGCGCTATCGAGGAGCACTACGATTACGAGCATGCGCTCGAGCAGTGCGGCGTGGATGTCTCGGTGCTGCCCGCCCTCGAGCAGTATCCCGACAGCTGCTTCGTCGAAGATCCGGCCGTTATCACTCGCTGCGGCGCCATCATTACCAACCCCGGCGCCGACAGCCGTAATGGCGAGAAGGACGAGATCGAGCCGGTCGTCCGTCGCTTCTTTGACGACGAGCATGTGAAGCACATCGTTTCTCCGGGCACGCTCGACGGCGGCGACGTCATGATGGTCGGCGACCACTTCTACGTCGGTCGCTCCGCTCGCACCAACGAAGAGGGTATCCGCCAGTTCTGCGAGATTCTCGAGGGCTGGGGCCTCGAGGGTTCCGAGGTTCCGCTGGAGGAGGTCCTGCACCTCAAGACGGGCGTCAACTACATCGAGGACAACAACATGCTTGTCTCTGGTGAGTTCATCGATAAGCCCGACTTTGCCCAGTACAACAAGATCGTCGTGCCCGAGGACGAGGCTTACGGCGCCAACTGCATCTGGGTCAACGGTACGGTCATCGTTGCCGAGGGTTATCCGACCGTGCTCAAGGCCGTGCAGGATCTGGGCTACAAGACGCTCGTCGTCGATACCTCCGAGTATCGCAAGGTCGACGGCGGCCTTTCCTGCCTGTCGCTGCGCTTCTAACGCGATAGCTGTAACAGTCTGATGATCGCTTGACCGATGGCCCGGCACCCGATTCGGGACGTCCGGGCCATCTTTCGTTCGATCACATGATGAAGGGGGTGGCACATACAATGGCCTCTAAAGCTCAAAACAACGAGATTATCGACCCCAATGGCCTGGATCTCTTTCGCCTGACCATGATGGTCATTACCGCCAGTATTTGTGGCGGCATCTTTTCGCTTGCCGGCGATATGGCAGCAGGTGGGGCAAATACCGGTGCGGTTATCGTCTCGTGGGGCATCTGCTTTATTGGCGTCTTTGCGCTGATGATGGTGTTCAACGGTTTGTCTCAGGCTCGTCCCGACCTGACCGGCGGCATCTATGCATACGCTGCGGCCGGTTTTGGCGATTACATTGGATTCAACTCCGCCTGGGGCTACTGGATCAGCGCATGTCTTTCCAACGTGAGCTTTGCGCTCTTGCTGTTTAGCGCGCTGGGCTATTTCTTCCCTGCGTTTGGCGCGGGCAACAACCTGCTTTCCATCGTCTGCGCCAGCGTGTTTTTGTGGTTCCTTACCGCCCTTGTGCTTCGTGGCGTTAAGGAGGCTGCGGGCATTAACACGATTGTCACCTTGGCGAAGCTGGTGCCGCTGGGACTCTTTGTGCTGAGCATTGTGCTCTTGGGCAAGTTCAACGTCGATATCTTTATGGACAACTTCTGGGGAGAGCCGGCTGGTCCTGGCTTTGGCGAGCAGGTTGTCTCGACCATGATTGCCCTTGTTTGGGTCTTCACGGGCATCGAGGGCGCCGTTGTCATCTCGGGCCGTGCAAAGTACGTGCGTGACGTCGGTCGATCGACGGCGCTCGGATTTGCGGCGGTCTTTGTCCTGTATTTGATTATTTCTATGCTGTCGCTCGGCATTATGCCGCGCGAGGAGATGGCGCAGCTTGCAACGCCATCCATGGCAGGAATTCTCGAATGTGCAATCGGTCCGGTTGGTGCGGCTATTGTCAACCTCGGTGTTATCTTGTCGCTGGTCGGCGCTATGCTCGGCTATGTCATCATTGCGTCCGAGACGCCGTTTGAAGCAGCGCGTCAGGGGTCGTTCCCGTTGGCGTTTGCCAAGACGAACAAGCACGACGCCCCGGTGGTAACGGTTCTCGTGAGCTCCGGCATCACGCAGCTCTTCTTGATCGTGTCGTATGTGGCGGCGAGCACCTACCAGTTCTTCTATAGCTGCGCAGTCAATACGATCCTAGTTCCGTACGTGTGCTCGGCTGCCTATTACATGGTGATTGGTTGGAAGAAGGAGCATCTGGACGGGCCGCATGCGCCAAGCGTCGGCAAGGCGCGATTCTTCGGCACGCTCGGCTTCATCTACACATTGTTCCTGGTGTGGTCGACGGGTCTCCAGGGCGTTATGATCACGACGATCCTTTTTGCTCCGGCCATTCCCGTTTATATGCTGGGCGAGCGAGGCCGCGGTAAGCCGGTGCTTCCGCATCTGCACGACAAGCTGATCGCAGCGGTGGTCATTGTCGTGGCGGTCATCTCGCTGTATCTGCACTTTGCCGGCATTGCGCCGATTGTCTAAGACTATGGCGAGTTTCATTGTTTGGTAAGCCGGCGGGCATCGCGTGCCGGTGCTGCTTGGCACTCCATAACTGATGTGGGTCTCTGTAACGTGCCTTTGTGAGCGCCCACCAAGCCCGCGCAGGTGACATTTGTTGCCAGCGCGGGCTTTTGTTGTTGCGGCGAAATGCTGCCGGCAGCTGGGGACGTTCCTATTGTGCCGGCACCCTGGGACACTCCTTGGATGTTCCGCATGCGACGGAGGGAACGGATCATTTTGTCGAGGGGCGGGCGGCTGCTTCGGTCCTCGGGGAAACCGCGTCCCGTTTCGAGAGCAGATTCCGGGCCGCAGTTTCCCCGAGGGCTCCATTGGGAAATTGCATCCCAGTCTGAGCGCCGATTCCGGGCTGCAGTTTCCGCTAGATGCCTCAACCGGAAAGCCCATCCCGTTTAGGTGTTCCGGAGTGGGATTCGGTTTCCGCAGCAGGCCCGTCTGGGAAGCAATGGCCCAGAATCCCCCCTGCACCGATCTGTTGATTGAACATCGTTGCATGTTCGCGCTATCATGCATGGTTAAAATTGGTTAGCCATGGCAAACGGTTAGCCATGGTGAACATAAATACAACGCCCTGTGGGCGCCGGGGGAGGAACACGGACGTGAAGCTCGATACACTCGAGATTGGAAAGGACGCCGTTGTCGCATCGGTGGCATCGGACGATCAGGCACTCCGACAGCATATTTTGGACATGGGCCTAACGCCGGGCACCGAAGTCACCATGATGAAGTACGCCCCCATGGGCGACCCGCTCGAGATTCGCTTGCGTGGCTACGAGCTCACGCTGCGCAAAGACGATGCCGCGCGCATCGAGCTCGTGGGCGTGCACGACACCGATACCGGCCCGCGCGTTAACGCCGCAATCGGTACGACGGAGCACCCGGCACTCGGCGAGGGGACGTATTCGCCCCGTGCGGCAAAGACGGCTGTGCCCGAGGGCGCACCGCTGCATTTTGCCCTCGCCGGCAACCAAAACTGCGGTAAGACCACGCTGTTCAACCAGCTGACGGGTTCCAACCAGCACGTCGGCAACTTTCCCGGCGTGACGGTCGACCGCAAAGACGGCGCCATCCGTAACCACCCCGAGGCGAGCGTCACCGACCTACCTGGTATTTATTCGCTGTCGCCATACACGGGCGAGGAAGTCGTCAGCCGTCAATTTATCCTGGATGAGCATCCCGACGCCATCATCGACATCATCGACGCTACCAACATCGAGCGCAATTTGTACCTGACGCTGCAGCTTATGGAGCTCGATCGCCCCATGGTCATCGCGCTCAACATGATGGACGAGGTGACGGCCAACGGCGGCGCCGTGGACGTCAACCTGCTCGAGAGCCTGTTGGGCGTGCCTGTTGTCCCCATTAGCGCTGCCCGCAACGAGGGCATCGGCGAGTTGGTTGATCATGCCTTGCACGTGGCGCGGTTCCGCGAGCGCCCCGGTCGCCTGGACTTCTGCGCGCCCGATGGCCCGGACGGCGGCGCGCTGCATCGCTGCATCCACGGCATCGCGAACCTTATCGAGGACCATGCCGCGACGGCGCATATTCCGGTGCGTTTTGCGGCGACCAAGCTGGTTGAGGGCGACGAGCTGGTAACCGAGGCACTTCACCTGGATCGCAACGAACTCGACGCCATCGAGCACATCATTACCCAGATGGAGGGCGAGGCCGGCACCGATCGCCTGTCCGCGCTGGCCGATATGCGCTTTAGCTTTATCGGCGACGTGTGCGGGCGTTGCGTCGTCAAGCCGCACGAGAGCCGCGAGCACGTGCGCTCCGTCAAGATCGACCGCATCCTGACGGGTCGCTATACGGCCATCCCGGCGTTCCTGGTGATCATGGGCCTCGTTTTTTGGCTGACGTTTGGCGTGATCGGCGCGGCGTTGCAGGGACTCATGGAGGACGGCATCGCTGCCATCATCGCCTCGGCCGATGCGGGTCTCAAAGCGTTCGGCACCAACGATGTGGTGCGCTCGCTGGCTGTCGACGGCGTGCTTACGGGCGTGGGCAGCGTGCTGGCCTTCCTGCCGATCATCGTCGTGCTCTTCTTGTTCCTCTCCATTCTGGAAGACTCCGGCTACATGGCGCGTGTGGCCTTTGTCATGGATAAGGTGCTGCGCCGCTTTGGTCTGTCGGGCCGCAGCTTCGTGCCCATGCTCGTTGGTTTTGGCTGCACCGTGCCGGCTATCATGTCGACCCGTACGCTCCCATCCGAGCACGACCGCAAGATGACGGTCATGCTCACGCCGTTCATGAGCTGCTCGGCCAAGTTGCCGGTCTACGGTCTGCTGTGCGGGGCGTTTTTCCCGCAGGCGACGGTACCCGCCATGGTCTCGCTCTATCTGATCGGCATCGCGGTCGGTTGCATCGCGGCTTTGGTGCTCAATCGCACGGCATTTAAGGGCGACCCGGTACCGTTTATCATGGAGCTTCCCAACTACCGCCTGCCGAGCGTCAAGACGACGGTGATGCTGGCATGGGATAAGGCAAAGGACTTTATCACCAAGGCCTTCACCATCATCTTTGCCGCTACCGTGGTCATCTGGTTCCTTCAGACGTTCGACATTCGCTTTAATGTGGTCGCCGATCAGTCGCAAAGCTTGCTTGCCGGTCTGGGTAGCATCATCGCGCCGGTGTTGGCCCCGCTCGGTTTTGGCGACTGGCGTGCATCCACGGCGCTCGTCACGGGACTTATTGCCAAAGAGAGCGTCATCTCGACGCTCACGGTGCTTTTGGGCGCAACCTCTCCCGCGGCACTGTCAGCCATGTTTTCGCCGTTTACCGCCTACGTGTTCTTGGTCTTTACGCTGCTGTACCCGCCTTGCGTGGCGTCCATCGGCGCCGTCAAGAGCGAGTTGGGCGCGCGCTATGCCGTTGCCGTGTTCGCGTTTCAGGTGACGGTCGCCTGGATCGTGGCGTTTGTCGTGCATTCGGCGGGCATATTGCTGGGGTTGGCTTAGGGGCGCGTTGATGCTCCGCGCTTTTGGGCGAGCAACAATTCAATAAATATGAGCCAAAATACCGGTAATTGTCGGCCTGCGGGGACTGTCCTACGCTGCAGGTTGCCGTTCGCTGCCTATTTGCTGCCGTTTACGGATTCGTAAATACTTGCAATCGTCGGTCGATTTAACCGCATTACGCGATGCCGATGCGCATTTTGTGTGCCCCTTTCTACAATCACTTTGTGTCTATTGCCGAACATGTCTTCCGTTTCGCCTGTGTGGGGACGTGGGGTGCAATAGTCGTTTGTAGAGGCTCATTGAGGAGGGAATTGATGAAAGAAAAATTCCAATCGTTCGGAAAGGCAATGCTCGTTCCGATTACGCTCATTGCCATTTCCGGTCTCTTTTTGGGTATCGGTAGCGTTTTTACGACCGAACTGACCCTTGTGTCCCTTGGCGTTAATTGGGACTGGTATGCCGCTTCGCCGCTCTTTACGTTCTTCTCGGTATTTAAGGGTCTCGGCGAGGTAATCATTGGAAACCTCGGTGTTTTGTTTGCCGTCGGCTGCGCCTTCTCCTTGTCTCGCAAAGAGAAGGGCTGGGCTGCCTTTTCTGCCCTTGTCTGCTATCTCACCATGCTCAAGACGGTTGAGATTCTGCTTGGAGCAGCTGGCTTGGCTGCCGACAATACAACGGTGGAAGCTCTTCAGAAGGTCGGCCTTACGTCCATTCAGGCGAGTGAGCAGTCCGCACTCTACACTACCTCGCTCGGCTTTTTTGGCTACAGCTCTGGTGTCTTTGGCGGCATTATCGTGGGCTGCCTGGTCGCCTGGATCACCGGCCGTTTTTACAAGACCAAGCTTCCAACGGCGCTGGCGTTTTTTGCGGGCAGTCGAACGGTTCCCATTGTATCGCTGGTCGCCGGTGGCGTCCTGGGCGGCATCATGTACTTCGTTTGGCCCGTCATCGGTGGATGCTTCTCGGGTATTGCGACGTTCGTGAAAGGCTCCGGTCTGGTCGGTACGTTTGTCTATCGCTGGGTGCTCGAGAGCCTTGTGCCGTTTGGCTTGCATCCGCTGCTCGAGACGCCCATGTATTGGACTGAGCTTGGCGGCTCCATGGTCGTCGACGGAACGCGCGTGGTGGGCAATAGCGCTATTCAGCTTGCACAGCTCGCTTCTCCCAGTAGCGACAAGCTCTTGGTTAGGGCCTTCATGGCTGGCTATGGCATTAACGATTACGCGTTGTTCCCGGGCATCGCCCTTGCTATGTGGTCTTGTGCCAAGCCCCAGAACCGCAAGAAGGTTGCTGGTCTTTTAATCCCCACAGTGATTTCGACTGTTTTCTTTGGCGTTACGGAGCCTATTCTCTTTACGTTCCTGTTTGCCGCCCCCTGGCTCTACTTTGGCGTTTACGCTCCGCTTTCCGGACTGGGTGAAGTTCTCTCGGAGGCAATGGGCGTTTCGGTGTACCAGGGAAATATCAAGGATCTGATCCCATTCTTATTCCGCCCCGAGAAGCTTAATCTGCTTCCGTACCTTATTCTGCTCCCCGCCTTTTTCCTGGCAGCTTTCTTCCTCTTCCGGTTCTTTATTACTAAGTTCGATATCAAGACGCCCGGTCGAGACGATGGTGACGATATTGAGTTGATCAACAGCAGAGCCGAGTTCGAGGCAAAGGCCGCTGAGGCAAAGGGCGAGTCTGATAGCACTCCCGAGAAGGCAGTCCAGGGCCGTGCGACCAAGGACAGCGCGCTTGCTGTTGGCATTGTCGAAGCGCTTGGTGGAGCCGACAACATTGATGATCTTGACAACTGCATCTCACGTCTTCGCGTGATTGTCAAGGATGGTTCTAAGGTTGCAGACGACGAGGTGTTCACCAAGAATCTTGAAGCTATGGGCGTTATCCGCCTGAGCGACAAGGCAATCCAGGTCATTTACGGTCCTCGTGTCGGCGAAGTCGCTTCTGAGGTGCACGAAGTTCTCGGTGACGAGTAAAACGCGCAAGTGGCTTTCAATTGCATAGCGCAATTCCAGGGCTTGGCTTCCTATCGCATGATTTAGGGAGCCAAGCCTTCTTGTTTTAGATTGTCAAGGCAGATACTCAATAGTTCTTCGAATGCGAGAATACAACTTCCGGTAAAGCAGTTAGGCTTAACGTTCTTAAGATCCATTGGGTGATCGTCATGTATCGTAAAGATCGCGTCTGCCGTCTTGGCGAGCTCGCTGTCTTCGTTGCCGGTAAACGCGAGGGTCGTAATGCCCGCGTCGTGGCATGCCCTTGCGGTTTCCAGGATGGCTTCTGTCTGGCCCGATTTGGATATGAGCATCATGCAGCTGAGCGTATTTCGGTTGGATTCGACAAACTGATCGGTTTCTAGGAAGTCCTGTATAACGGCCAAAAAGCCAAGTCCAACGAGCTTGGTCGCCATGTACTGCGCGACGATGCGTGAGAAGCCCTCTCCGTTTACTCCGATCATTCTGTTGCGATGCAGGGCGGCGATGAATACGTCTACATCTCCGGTGTGGCATACGAAGTGGACGCTACTGTCTTTGAGTGATTGATTCATTTCGCGGGAGACATGCTGAAGGTGCTTGAGATCGTACATCATTTCGCGGTAGCCACGGTAGCCGAGCTTTTTCGAAAGCCTGATGACTGTCGTCATGCTGGTAAAGCATGCCATGGCGACGGGTTTTATGCCAATATCATCGAGGGTGTCGATATTGTTGAGTAGGTATTCGAGTACGCTTTGCTCGGTTTCGGATAGCTTTGCGGCTGAGTAGAGCTTGGAAATCTGCTTTTTATCAACCATCGGTGCTCCCTTCCCGCCGGACGTGTGCGGCCGCTTCCGTTGCGTAAATAATAACTCCTTGGGGAATTCCTTTCCTGCCTTGCAGCCGGGGCGGGAAGCGGCCCTCCATGCTGGATACAATATCCATACACAGGCGAACCATGCAATATTGAATGTGCTAATTGGGGGTTTCGATATGAAACTTACGGTCATAGGGGGCGGTGGCGTCCGCTCCATGTTTTTGGCAAAGAGCATAGCCCAGCAGGCGTCATCGCTTGGAATCGATGAACTTGTGTTTATGGACAATGATCCCGAGAAGCTGCGCATCTACGGTGGCCTTGCCGCCCATGTCTCGGGCATGCTTTGCCCCACGCTTAATTTTTCACTGACGGGCGATGCAGTCGAGGCCGTTAAGGACGCCGATTACGTGATCACGACGATTCGCGTCGGTGGGGACCATATGCGCGTTCGCGATGAGCGCATTGCTCTTTCACATGGGGTTCTTGGCCAGGAGACGACTGGCGCAGCCGGCGTGTCTTTTGCCATGCGCTCCGTCCCTGCGCTTGCTTCGTATTGCGAGTTAATCAAGAAGTACGCAAAGCCGGGCGTCAAGGTGTTTAACTTTACTAATCCCGCTGGCGTCGTATCTCAGGCCCTACGCGATATGGGCTATGATTTTACTTATGGCATTTGCGATGCCCCCTCGGGCATGTTGCATCAGTTTGCCGAGTATAAAGGCGTTGATCCCGCATCGGTTCAGGGCGAGTGCTATGGACTCAACCACCTCTCGTTCTTCCGCAATGTGACGGTTGACGGCGAGGACATCATGCCCGACTTGATCCACGACGACGGGGCATATGCTCATACAGATCTTAGGTTCTTCGAGAAGGACCTCGTCCTAAATCGCGGATGCGTGCCAAATGAGTACCTATACTATTTCTACTATCGCGAGCGCGCCGTTGCCAACGTTCTCTCTTCGCCCCAGACGCGCGGCGAACTAATTGAAGAAATTAATCGAGAAATGACGAGCGAGCTTGCATCTATCGATATTGAGAACGACTTCGAAAAAGGCCTCGCGTGCTTTGAGAAGTGGTACGGAATGCGCGAAAACAATTACATGGCGGCCGAGACGGGTATTCATCGCGACAAGCCGTGGACGTTTGACGTGTACGGCAAAGATGCTGGCGGATACGCAGGTGTCGCGCTCCGTTTCATGGATATTGCTCGCTCTGGCAAGACGCAGCAGATGATCCTGTGCACCCCCAACAATGGCGCCATCCCCGGCCTTCTCGATACAGATGTCATTGAGTCAACGTGCGATATCTCCACCGATGGCTGTGTACCGCATCGCGTCGAAGCCGATTCTGTGCCCGCGGGAAACCTCGAATTGATTCGTCGCGTCAAGTACTACGAGCGCACCGTGGCGCGTGGCATCGTTAACCGATCGAAGCGCGACATTGTCGAGAGCCTCGCGATGCACCCGCTCGTTAATTCGTACTCCTTGGCGAAAGATATCGCCGCGCAGTACTTTGAGCTTAACCGCGACTACATCGACGGCTGGACAGACTAGTCTGGACGTTAAAACTAGAAATCATGGATGGGCGGACCGGCGTTTATATTGGCGCTCGTTCGCCCTGCCTAGTAAGAAAACGGGTATAGAGTGAACTTGCGAGAGAACTTCAATGTCTTTCTGGAATCGGGCGATCGGGCGAAGGGATGCCGGAGTGGCTGCACGATGGCGTTATATATCCCCTTGTTTGTTATGAGCGCGCTTCAAATTGGTGTATCAAACGTTGCAACTGAGCTCGCCTATATCAATCCGTCCATTACGCTTATTTGCACTGTGGTCGCGGCCTTTTTAAACCTGCTTCTATCGAATGTGGCTTTTTCATTATTTGCCGTCGACCGGTCCAAAGAGACGGTGCAACCTGCTCGAACCCCTCCGGTTTATCTCTTGGCCTCGACGGTTCCCCTCCAGATTTCTGGGGCGCTGCTAATTTATTTGGTTCACTTGATTTTATCGGCAATTGTAGTCTTTGCCTCGCTTGCGAGCAGCCAGCTCGGGGTGTTGTGCTCGCTTGTGGTGGCAGTAATCGTGACGCTTCTTTCCGCGTCGTTCGTATTCGTGTTAATTGAAGATGCGGACGTGGAGCAGAGGGGACTACGAGGCATTCGGTTTGCACCACGCTACATCATGCGTTCGGTCACGGTGCTTCGTTCCTCCTGCAGGGAAATCGCGCGTCCCGCAACGCTGCTGGTGGCATGGAACCTGGTTGCAAGTTGCGCTATCCAGGTTCTTGTTGGATGGGTAGTTTCGAGTGCGGCGCTGCCGTCGGCACTTTCAGTGACGGCGCTTGTACATGAGGGACTTTATTATGGGGCGTTTGCTTATATGCTGCTTTTGCTAGTTCATTGTGCGGTTGCGAGTTGGCTCGAAATTGACGTGCTCATGGGGGTGTCCTTGTGCGTATCCGAGCAGGCGCGATAGCCCGAAGATGAAGCCGCGTTTTCGACATTGAGTTTCTGCGTACCTTGCTTTCTAAGCAGAATTGGCGCGCCATCTGTTAACGATCGTTTTCCAAGAATTCTTTTGTTGCTCATTTTATAGACTTCTCATTGCTATAATCGCCCACCGCTCTAGATGATCGGAGAGGTTTTCCTATATGGCTCAAACAAAGCAAGGTGGTATCGCACTCAGGCAGTGGCTCCCGCTTATCGGGCTCGCCTGCTGCGCGTTCGTGTTCAACACGTCGGAGTTTATGCCCATCGGCCTTCTGACTGATATCGCCGCATCGTTCTCGCTCACCGAGGCCCAGGCAGGCATCATGATCTCGGTCTATGCTTGGGGCGTCATGCTGCTGTCGCTGCCGCTTATGGTGTTTGCCTCGCGCTTTGAGTTCAAGCGGATGCTGCTGGGCGTGCTTGCCGTGTTCTCGCTGGGCCAGTTCCTGTCCGCCGTGGCGCCGACCTATCCCATTCTGGTCTGCGCACGCCTGGTGGTTGCCTGCGCGCACGCCGTGTTCTGGTCGGTCGCCTCGATCATGGCGTCGCGTCTGGTTGACACGCGCCATGGGGCACTCGCCATCAGCATGATCGCCACGGGCTCTTCCATCGCACAGATCTTTGGCCTGCCCCTCGGCCGCGCCATTGGCCTGGCCGTGGGCTGGCGTATGACGTTTGCCGTGGTCGGGGCCTTCTCTGCCGCCGCGGTGGTGTACCAGGCAGCGGTGTTCCCGGCCATGCCGGCGGGTGAGCGCTTTACCGTTAAGCAGCTGCCCGAGCTGCTCAAGAACCCGTTCCTGATCGCGCTCTACGCGGTCACGGTCTTTATGGCGACCGGCTATTACGCAAGCTACAGCTATATCGAGCCCTTCCTGGCGCAGGTCGCGCACGTCGATGCGGGCGCCATCACCATGACGCTTACGGCGTTTGGCTTCTCCGGTCTGGTGGGCAGCTGGCTGTTTGGCCGCCTGTTCGACGGGCACCGGTTCCCATTCTTGGCTATTACGCTCTCCGGTGTGCCGGCGGCCCTGCTGCTCATGGGTCCGGCCGCATCGTCGCTCGCGGCGGTGCTTGCCGTCTGCGCGCTATGGGGCTGCTGCTCCACGGCCTTTAACGTGGCGTTCCAGGCCGAGCTCATCAAGTACACGCCGGCGGATTCGTCGGCCGTCGCCATGTCGATCTTCTCGGGCCTGTTCAATCTGGGTATCGGCACGGGCACCGCGATCGGCGGCGCCGTGGTGTCGGGCCCCGGTATCGCTTGGATTGGCTTCGCGGGCGGGGCGATTGCCGTCGTGGGCGTCATCCTCGCCATCACCGTGCTGTTCCCAGCCATCCGCCGTGCCAAGCCCGTCGCCTAATCACGTCCCCTCATCAGTTGCGGTGGAATAGTTCCTGTTTAAGGCCCCTGAAGGCCCAAGCAGGAACTATTTCACCGCAACTTATTTTGGGGAAGGGGATGCAAGCTGGGCATACAATGGGTAGCGTTGTGTTGAGCTTACTGGGAGGCTGTTATGTGGGCATACGAGACGACGTTCTATCAAATCTATCCGCTGGGCTTTTGCGGAGCTCCGCGCGAAAACGCCGCGCCCGTTGCCGAGGATGAGCTCGCCCAGGCTGCCAACGCCGCGCCCAACCCCGATGCGCCCATCATGAAGATCGCCCAATGGGCCGACTACCTGCAAAAACTCGGTATTGGCGCCGTGCTGATCAACCCGCCGCTCGAGTCTGATAGCCACGGCTACGACACGCGCAGCCTGCGCCACATCGACCGTCGCTTGGGCGGGGATGCCGACTTTGCCGCCGTATGCGGCACGCTGCATGCCCACGGCATCCGCGTGGTGCTCGACGCCGTCTTCAACCACGTCGGTCGTGGCTTTTGGGCCTTCCGCGATGTGCAGGAGCACAAGTGGGACTCGCCTTACAAGGATTGGTTCCACATCAGCTTTGACGGCGACTCGTGCTATGGCGACGGCTTTTGGTACGAGGGCTGGGAGGGCCATTTTGAGCTTGTGAAGCTCAATCTGCAAAATCCCGCTGTGGTCGATTACCTGCTCGAGTCCGTACGCCGCTGGGCCGAGGTCTTTGGCGTCGACGGTCTGCGCCTGGACGTCGCCTACATGCTCGACCGCGATTTCATGCGTCGTCTGCATAGCTTTGCCCGTGAGCTCAAGCCTGATTTCGTGCTGATCGGCGAGACACTCCACGGCGACTACAGCCAAATCGTCAACGACGAGATGCTCGACTCCTGCACCAACTACGAGTGCTACAAGGGCCTGTACTCCAGCTTTAACTCGGTCAACATGTTCGAGATCGCTCATTCGCTGCATCGCCAGTTTGGCGGCGATCCGTGGTGCATCTACCGTGGCAAACACCTGCTGTCGTTTGTCGACAACCACGACGTGCCGCGCCTGGCAAGCATCCTCACCGACAAGTCGTGCCTGCGTCCCGCCTATGGCATGCTCTTTGGCATGCCGGGCATCCCGTGCGTCTACTATGGCAGCGAGTGGGGAATCGCTGGCGGAAAGGGCGGCCCCGATGGCGACTGGGCGCTGCGGCCTGCGCTCGATGAGCCCGCGCCCAACGAGCTGACGGCGTTCATCACGCAGCTCGCGCACCTGCGCTCGGCCGACGATGCGGCGGCACGCGCTCTCAACTACGGCGCGTACCGCAACGTGGTGATTCAGAACAAGCAACTGTTGTTTGAGCGCGCCTGTGACGGCGCGACGGTGCTCGTGGCGGTGAACGCCGTGGACGAGCCTTACACCTTTGGCGCCGGCGAGCTCAACGGCTCCTTTGTCGATTTGCTTGCCGACGATGCACCCACGGTCGAGCTGGCTGGCTCCCTTGAGCTTGCGCCCTACGAGGTGCGTTATCTGTTGAGGGCCTAGGCCATGGCTGCTGCCGACGAGGGCTATCAACATATTGAGCATGGGTTTGAACCCATGTTTGACGAGCGCTCGCGCGTTTTGGTGCTGGGGTCGTTTCCCTCGGTGCTCTCGCGTGCCAATGCCTTTTATTACGGCAACCCTCAGAATCGCTTTTGGCGCGTGATGGCCGCGTGCCTCGGTGTGCCCGTGCCGCCCAACGAGGGAGACTTTTTGGCGAGCGGCGAGCCCGCGACGCTCGACGCCTCGATTGCTGCCAAGCGATCCATGCTGCTCAACGGCGGTGTGGCCCTGTGGGACGTGATCGAGAGCTGTGATATCAAGGGCTCAAGCGACGCGAGCATTCGCAACGTTGTGCCGGCACATATCGAGCGCATTACCGGCGCAGCCCCCATTGAGCAGGTGATATGCAACGGTGGTACAGCTGGCCGGCTCTACAAGCGCTATCTACAAGAACACACCGGGCTGCCCGCTATCGTCCTGCCCTCGACAAGTCCCGCCAATGCCGCCTGGCGCCTGGAGCGTCTTGTTGAGCGTTGGCACGAAGCCGTTGACTGGGCTGTTATTTAATTTAGATTTTTGTTTGAGCGTGGGTGCCCAGACGTTTTAGAACGCCTCGCCAGATCGGCGCGGGCACGGCTGGCTCGGCGCAAACCATGCCGTCGGCGTCGACGTTGGCGGCATTGCCACCGCCAAGTCGCTGTGCATGCTTGACGGAGCAGCCCATGCGCACAGCGCCCACAAGCTTATCCATCGCTTCCGAAAACGGTCGCCGCAAGAGTCCCATGCGCGGGGAGCGACGAAGCGCCGCAATGCCGCTGCCGGCGCAGATGGCAACGCCGCCACACCACAATTGGTCATGGCGCTCACATGCCTTGTGCAGGCGAACGGCGGCCCCACGCGCCTGCTCAGTGCCCTCTTGTGCGGCTCGAATCGCGGCATAGACGCGCGTTCCCGTACCGCCAAAGCGCTCGAGCGTCTGCTCGATAGCTGTCAACGTCTCATCGTCAGCCACATCTTCAATGGCCAGCACGATGCCATCGGCAACGCTGCCGGCGTCATTTGCCTTCAAGTCGACTGGGAGGGGGAGTGTAGTGCCGGAAAGCTGTGCATAGGCGGCGATGGCATCCTGCAGGTCCCAAAGCAAAAACTCAAGATCGGCGCTATTGGGAATGCTGATATACGCAATGGTTTGCAGCGTTTTTGGTACATCGCCGCGCGCGGTCGTCTCCATGCCATCTCCTTTCCGGCTCGTTTCCGTTTAGGTTACACCGTCTGACGGCGCCTCGCCGCGCTATCCTAGTGCAACCCTTACGAAAGGAACGCCATGCGTCTGCCCATGAATACCTCGCTTGCCACGCTCAAGCCCTCCGGTATCCGCCGGATCAACGCGCTCGCCGCCCAGCATCCGGGGTGCATCGCGCTCGCGCTCGGCGAGCCCGATTTTCCCACGCCCGATGTGATTAGCGCCGAGGTGACCGCCGCACTGGACCGCGGTGACACGCACTATCCGCCGAACAACGGTCGCCCCGCCCTGCGCGAGGCGTTATCTGCCTACATGGGGGACGCGGGCCTTGCGTTTTCGGCCGACGAGGTCATCCTGACTGATGGCGCGACCGAGGCCCTGTCGGCAACATTCATGGCTATGCTCAACCCCGGCGACGAGGTCATTATCCCCACGCCGGCCTTTGGCCTGTACGAAAGCATCGTCGTGGCCAACCACGCCAAGGCGGTCTTTTTGGATACGGAGCCTGCGCAATTCCAGATCGATGAGGAAGCGCTGCGCGCTTGCGTTACGCCGGCGACCAAGGCCATCGTCATCTGCTCGCCCAACAATCCTACGGGTTGCATCCTCAATACGGCGTCGCTCGACGCCGTGGCGCGCGTGGCAGACCAGGCGGGCATCTACGTAGTCTGCGACGACGTATACAACCGCCTCGTCTATGTGGACGGCTACGAGCGCTTCGCCCAGCGACGCCCGGAGCTGCGCGAGCAGACGGTCGTCATCGAGAGCTTCTCCAAGCCCTGGGCCATGACCGGCTGGCGCCTGGGTTGGCTCGCGGCAGCGGCACCCGTCATCGCCGAGATCGCAAAAGCTCACCAATACCTAGTATCGAGCGCCGTCTCCTTCGAGATGGACGCCGCAGCCCGAGCCCTGACTGTCGACCCAACCCCCATGCTCAAAGTCTACCGAGCCCGCCGCGAACGCGTACTCGCAGCCTTAGACGCCATGGGCCTCGACGTAGTGGAACCGGCAGGCGCCTTCTACGCCTTCCCCAGCATCAAACAATTCGGCCTGACAAGCGAAGACTTCTGCATCAAAGCCATCAAAGAGGCCAACGTAGCCCTAGTCCCGGGCGACTGCTTCGGCACCGAAGGTCATATCCGCCTAAGCTACTGCGTCTCCGACAAAGACCTAGACGAAGGCCTCCACCGCCTGTCCACCTTCGTTTCAACCCTGTAGCCATCAGGGACGCAACGCATCAGCCTACCGACATAAGGGTTATGCGTGGGGCGCGTCGCTCAACGGGCGCGAGGATTCGCAGCAAAGTTACCGCAGCTCCGGTCCGAGGGGCCGGGTTGAGATTTTCGTAGATTCCGCACGAGCCGAAGGCCACTTAATGTGGCCTTCGTGCGAGCCAGGACTTGACCGAGCGAAAATCTCAACCCGGCCCCTCGGACCGGAGCGTATGCAGGGTTTGTGTACGAATCCTCGCACCCGTTGACCGACGCCAGGGTCCCCGACATAATACTTTCGGTTCACGCACGAATCCGCTGCCAGAGACAGCCGGTGCAAACGGGCATCGCCCGCGAGCTTAATGGGATATCCCGCCAGCCGAGGTGGTCGAGTAGATATGTCTTCTCGCCCCCGTCGCTCATGCAGCGCGGGGGCTTTCTTTTTGGACATGCCCCCGTCACGTCCTTGTGGCGGACCGTGCCCGGAAAGAATTCGAGGAGGTGTAATTCATGCCCCAGCAGTACAAAATCGACAAGGTTGCAGAGATCGAGTCCCGTATCGCCGAGAACGCCGGTCTGTTCGTCGTCAACTACAACGGTCTGACGGTTAAGCAGGCTCAGGAGCTGCGTCATCAGCTTCGCGAGTGCGGCGCCGAGATGAAGGTCTACAAGAACAACCTGGTCAAGATCGCTCTCAAGAACCAGGAGCAGCCCGAGATCGACGAGATCCTCGCCGGCCCCGTCGCTTATGTGTTCTACGAGACCGAGCCGGTCGAGGCCGCTAAGGCCCTTAAGGACTTCTCTGCTAAGTCCAAGGGCGTCCTTGAGATCAAGGGCGGTATCTCCGACGGCAAGGCCGTTTCCGCTGATGATGTTAAGGCTATCGCCGAGCTGCCCACCAAGGATCAGCTTCTCGGCCAGATCGCCGGTCTCATCTCCGGTTTCGCTCGCGACATCGCTGTCTGCGTCAACGGCGTTTCCTCTGGTCTCGCTCGTTCGATCCAGCAGGTCTCCGAGCAGAAGGCAGCCTAGTTGCTGTTTTCACCCGCGGCGGCAACGCCGCACCCCTGGCGCATTCGCGCCGTGTTTTAACTGATCTCCGTGCATCCGCACGGAAACCGAAAGGACTTAGAAATGGCTAAGCTTACCACCGATGAGATCATCGATGCTCTTAAGGAAATGACCCTTCTCGAGGCTTCCGAGCTCGTCAAGGCTATCGAGGACACCTTCGGCGTTTCCGCCGCTGCTCCTGCTGCTGTTGTCGCCGCTCCCGCTGCTGGCGCTGCTGAGGCCGAGGAGAAGACCGAGTTTGACGTCGTGCTCGAGGGCTTCGGCGACAACAAGATCCAGGTCATCAAGGCCGTCCGTGAGCTCACCAACCTTGGCCTGAAGGAGGCCAAGGAGGTCGTCGAGGGCGCTCCCAAGGCTGTTCTCGAGGGTGCCAAGAAGGAGGACGCCGAGGCTGCCAAGGAGAAGCTCGAGGCTGCTGGCGCTGCTGTCACCCTCAAGTAATCAGGCTTTCTCGCCAGATTCCTTTGCAGACGGGGTTCGCATTGCGAGCCCCGTCTTTTTTGTTTATCGGTCCCTCGGCATCGGTTGCTCAAACTGCCATGTTCTGTGATTTGGGTCGTATCGGGTGCCCTGCCGTTGGGCAATAAAATTGCACCATTCGAGCAATAATTTGCGTTGACCTGCTGAAGAATTGTCTCTGCCTTGTAGCGACATATAGTTCCAGCGGTAAGATGCTTGAGTATCGCAATTTGGTCTGCGGCTGTGTGCCGCACGCATGGGGCGCTTTTGCGCCTGCGAAAGGATCTTTGAATAACATGAAGGCAATCATCCCCGCCGCCGGTCTTGGCACGCGTTTTCTGCCTGGCACCAAGTGCACGCCCAAAGAGATGCTGCCGGTGCTCGACAAGCCCGTCATTCAGTACGTCGTCGAGGAGGCGCTCGAGCCCGAGGAGGTCGACGATGCCATCATCGTTACTTCTCCCGGTAAGCCCGAGCTACTGAACTACTTCCAGCCTGATCGCTCGCTCGAGAACCTGCTGCGCGAGCGCGGCAAGAACGCCTATGCCGATGCCGTCGCCCACGCTGGCGGTATGCCGGTCGACTTCCGTTATCAGTACGAGCCCAAGGGCCTCGGCCATGCTATTCGCTCTGCTGCCGACGCCGTGGCAGGGGAGAACTTCCTGGTTCTTCTGGGCGACTACGTTGTGCCTAACCGCGATATCTGCGACAAGATGCTCGCCGTTTCCAAGGAGCACGGTGGCGCTTCGGTTATCGCCGTCGCTGCTTGCTCGCCCGAGGAAGTCAGCCGCTACGGCGTTATCGCCGGCGAGCGCGTCGGTTCGCTCGAGGGCGCCGAGGGCGTTGCCGATGCCGAGCCGGGCGCTGTCTGGCGCATCGGCGGTCTGGTCGAGAAGCCCGCTCCCGAGGCGGCTCCGTCCAACCTGTACATCGTCGGTCGCTACCTGCTGAGCCCGCTGGTCATGGACTTGCTGGCAGATCAGCAGGCCGGCAAGGGCGGCGAGATCCAGCTCACCGACGCCATGGCCCGTTCGCTCGACCGCGAGGCCATGTACGCCGTCGTCATCGACCCGCTGTCGGGCTACGACACTGGCACTCCCTCTGGTTGGATGGCCACTAACGCCCTCATGGCTGCAAACGACCCCCGCTTTGCCGATGCCTTCTGGGACGCCATCGACGAGCGCGGCGGATTGATGCGCAAGTAAGCCTTCGGGCACCGACATTTACGGGCGTGGACCTCGGTTCGCGCCCGTTTTTTATAAGAGCTGCGATTGCTGCTCTCTGTTCACAGAAAATATATGAACAGATGTTCGATATACATACATCTACCTGCGTGTTTTCTGTCGAAAAACTTTGCTACTCCAAAAACTCAATCGCGTCAAGACTTTTCTTGCCCAACAGTCGGTACCTGATAAACTATTAGGTTGCGATAACTGGCGAAGCCATGCCTCGCCAACCCACCGAGCATTTCCGTGAAGGAGGAAAAACCTGGTGACCTACGCATACACTGCCACTGAGCGCAAGCGCGTCAGCTTCGGGAAAATCCCGGAGGCCATGGAGCTCCCCAACCTTATCTCTGTTCAAAGGGAATCCTTTGAGCGTTTTAAGGACGAGGGCCTTCGTGAGGCGTTCAAGGAATCCAGCCCCATCCAGAGCCAGAACCATGTTCTCGAGGTTACCTTCGGCGAGCATCAGTTCGGCGACCCCGCGCACACCGTCGAGGAGTGCCGCGAGAAGGATATGACCTATCAGGCTCCGCTTCTGACCGACGTCCGTCTCACCAACAAGGAGACCGGCGAGATCAAGGAGCAGCTCGTCTTCATGGGCGACTTCCCCATGATGACCGATCAGGGCACCTTCATCATCAACGGTACCGAGCGTATCGTCGTCTCGCAGCTCGTCCGCTCCCCGGGCGTGTACTACAGCTCCGAGATGGATTCGGGCAAGCAGATCTACAAGGCCCAGATCATCCCGTCCCGCGGTGCCTGGCTTGAGTTTGAGGTCGACAAGCGCGACCAGCTCATGGTCTCCATCGACCGTAAGCGCAAGCAGAGCGCCACGATGTTCCTGCGCGCCCTTGGCATCGCCGTCACCAACGACGACATCATCGAGCTGCTCGGCAACTCCGATGTGATCAAGCGCACCCTGGAGCGCGACACCGCCCTCACTCGCGAGGACGCCCTCATCGAGATCTACCGTCGCCTGCGCCCGGGTGAGCCTCCCACCGTGGACGCTTCCCGCAGCCTGCTCGAGGGTCTGCTCTTTAACCCGCAGCGCTACGATCTGGCCCGCGTCGGTCGTTACAAGGTCAACAAGAAGCTCAACCTCACCACCGAGGAAGAGGTCACGGTGCTCACCGACGAGGATATCGTCGCTACGCTGCGCTACCTGCTGTCCCTCGCTGCCGGCGAGCAGGGCTTCAAGGTAGACGACATCGACCACTTTGGCAACCGCCGCATCCGTACCGTCGGCGAGCTCGTCGCCAACCAGTTCCGTATCGGCATGAGCCGTATGGAGCGCGTCGTCCGTGAGCGCATGAGCTCCCAGGACATCGACGAGATCACCCCGCAGTCGCTCATCAACATCCGCCCGATCGTGGCCTCCATCAAGGAGTTCTTCGGTTCCTCGCAGCTCTCGCAGTTCATGGACCAGGCGAACCCCCTGACCGGTCTGACCCACAAGCGCCGTCTGTCCGCGCTCGGCCCTGGTGGTCTTGCCGGCCACAAGTCCGGCTCCAGCCGCCGCACCAACGTGCCGACGGCCGTCCGCGACGTTCACAACTCGCACTACAGCCGCATGTGCCCGATCGAGACCCCCGAAGGCCCCAACATCGGCCTGATCGGCTCGCTCGCCCTCTACGCCCGCGTCAACGAGTACGGCTTCATCGAGGCTCCGTTCCGTCGCGTCGAGAACGGCGTTGCCACCGACCAGATCGACTGGATGACCGCTGACGAGGAAGAGAAGCACGTCATCGCGCCGGCCAACACGCCGCTCGATCCCAAGACCAACGAGTTCATCACGACCGATGCCGAGGGCAAGCTTGTCCGCCCGCACACCGTGATCGCCCGTACCCGCGACTTCGACGGCTCCTTCGGCGCTCCCGCCGACGTGCCCGTCGAGGACGTTGACTACATGGACGTCTCGCCGCGTCAGATGCTCTCCGTCGCAGCCACGCTGATTCCGTTCCTCGAGCACGACGACGCTAAGCGTACGCTGATGGGCGCTAACATGCAGCGTCAGGCCGTGCCGCTGGTTCACCCCGCCGCTCCCTATGTCGGTACCGGCATGGAGCGCCGCGCCGCTCTGGACTCCGGCGAGGTCACCCTGGCCAAGAACGCCGGCGAGGTCATCTTTGCCGACGCCGCCAAGATCATCGTCAAGCATGCCGGTGGCATGGACGAGTATCACCTGGCCAAGTACCAGCGCTCCAACCAGTCCACCTGCATCAACCACCGTCCGCTCGTGCGCGTCGGTGACACCGTTGAGCAGGGCGAGCCCCTGGCTGACGGTCCTTCGACCGATCATGGCGAGCTCGCACTGGGCCAGAACCTCACCGTGGCATACATGCCGTGGGAAGGCTTTAACTACGAGGACGGTATCGTCGTGTCCGAGCGCCTGGTGGCCGAGGACCTGCTGACGACCATCAACATCACCCGTCACGAGATCGACGCCCGCGACACCAAGCTTGGCCCCGAGGAGATCACCCGCGAGATCCCGAACCTCTCCGAGGACATGCTTGCCAACCTCGACGAGGACGGCATCATCCGCATCGGCGCCGAGGTCGGCCCTGGCGACATCCTGGTCGGCAAGGTCACGCCTAAGGGCGAGAGCGCTCTGACCGCCGAGGAGCGCCTGCTGCGCGCCATCTTCGGCGCCAAGGCCCACGACGTCCGCGACACCTCCCTTAAGATGCCTCACGGCGCTTACGGCCGCGTTATCGACGTTGTCCGCTTTAGCCGCGAGAACGGCGACGACCTGGCCCCCGGCGTCAACGAGCAGGTGCGCGTCTACGTCGCCCAGCGTCGTAAGATCCAGCAGGGCGATAAGATCGCCGGTCGCCACGGCAACAAGGGTGTTATTTGTAACGTTCTGCCGGTCGAGGACATGCCCTACATGGCTGACGGTACCCCGATCGACGTTATCCTCAACCCGCTGGGCGTTCCTTCGCGTATGAACGTCGGCCAGCTGCTCGAGTGCCACCTTGGCTGGGCTGCTGCCTGCGGTTGGGATACCGAGCAGGCCGACTCCGACAAGTACGTCCCCGGTCCGTTCTTCACCGCGACGCCCGTCTTCGACGGCGCCAAGGAGGACGAGATCGCCGAGGTCATCCGTCGTGCCAACAAGAACATGCTCAACAAGGCCACCGCTGCCTTTGGCGATCACATGCGCCCCGAGTTCGTCACCCAGCTTGACGAGCGCGGCAAGACCCGTCTGTTCGACGGCCGTACCGGCGAGGAGTTCCGCGAGCCCATTACCGTGGGTACGTCCTACATCCTCAAGCTCGGCCACATGGTCGACGACAAGATCCACGCCCGTTCGACTGGCCCTTACAGCCTGGTTACCCAGCAGCCTCTGGGCGGCAAGGCCCAGTTCGGCGGCCAGCGCTTCGGCGAGATGGAAGTTTGGGCACTGTACGCTTACGGCGCTTCCAACGTCCTGCAGGAGATCCTGACCGTCAAGTCCGACGATACCGTGGGCCGCGTCAAGACCTACGAGTCCATCGTCAAGGGCGAGAACGTTCCTGTCCCGGGTATCCCCGAGTCCTTCAAGGTTCTCGTCAAGGAGATCCGCTCCCTCGCGCTGGACATCGAGCCCATGCACGATGCCGACGAGGACGCCTCCGCCCCTGTGACCGCCGAGGAGACCTCTGCTCTCGACGACCTGGCTGCGCTCGCCGGCGTTGACACCGACGTCGAGGCCGAGGATGCCGAGACCGCCGAGGCACCCGAGGCTGTCGCCGCCACGACCACTGATAAGGAGTAGTTGACTGTGGCAGATTTCGAAGCTACTGATTTTGACTCGGTAAAGATCTCCCTTGCCTCCGCCGACCAGATCCGTTCCTGGTCGCACGGTGAGGTCAAGAAGCCGGAGACCATCAATTACCGTACCCTCAAGCCCGAGAAGGACGGCCTGTTCTGCGAGAAGATCTTCGGTCCCGCCAAGGACTGGGAGTGCTCCTGCGGCAAGTACAAGGGCATCCGCTTTAAGGGCATCGTCTGCGAGCGCTGCGGCGTCGAGGTCACCTCGGCCAAGGTGCGTCGCGACCGCATGGGCCACATCGAGCTCGCCGCTCCCGTGTCCCACATCTGGTACTTCAAGAGCCCCACGAGCTTCCCGATGAGCCGTATGCTCGACATCAAGTCCAAGGACCTCGAGAAGGTTCTGTACTTTGCCAGCTACATCATCACCGAGGTTGACTACGAGGCTCGCGAGGCCGACGCTGACGACCTGCGCGAGGAGCTCGCCGCCGATCTGGAAGAGATCGATGCCGAGTGCGCCCGCCAGATCGAGTCCCTCAAGGAGCAGGGCGACCCCGAGAACTTTGACGAGTTCTCCGACGAGGAGCCGCTGACCCCCGAGGAGATCGCCTCTGGCATCGTCGACATCGAGGAAGAGTGCAAGGACGAGAAGCAGCTCCGCACGGACGCCTTCAACGCCTTCATGAAGCTCACCGAGCGCGACCTCATCTCCGATGAGCCGCTGTTCCGCGAGATGACCCGTTACTACTCCATGTACTTCAAGGGTGGCATGGGTGCCGAGGCCGTCCGCGACCTGCTCGCTGCCATCGACCTTCCTTCCGAGGCCGAGAAGCTCAAGGCCATCATCGCCGACGAGGATTCCCAGAAGCAGAAGCGCGAGAAGGCCGTTAAGCGCCTCGAGGTCGTTGACGCCTTCCTGAAGGGTGGCAACAGCCCCGCGAACATGATCCTGGACGTCATCCCGGTCATTCCGCCCGATCTGCGCCCGATGGTCCAGCTCGACGGCGGCCGCTTCGCCGCGTCCGACCTCAACGACCTGTATCGTCGCGTGATCAACCGTAACAACCGACTCAAGCGTCTGCTCGACCTGGACGCCCCTGCGATCATCGTGAACAACGAGAAGCGCATGCTCCAGGAGTCCGTGGACGCCCTGTTCGACAACGGCCGTCGTGGTCGCCCGGTCTCTGGCCGTGGCGGTCGCCCGCTCAAGTCGCTCGCCGAGGCCCTCAAGGGCAAGCAGGGTCGTTTCCGTCAGAACCTGCTGGGCAAGCGTGTCGACTACTCCGGCCGTTCGGTAATCGTTACCGACCCCAAGCTGCTGCTGCACCAGTGCGGTCTGCCCAAGACCATGGCGCTGGAGCTCTTCAAGCCCTTCGTCATGAAGCGCCTGGTCGAGCTTGGCAAGGTCGAGAACATCAAGGGCGCCAAGCGCGCTATCGACCGCGGTGCCACCTTTGTGTGGGATATCCTCGAAGAGGTCATCGACGGCCGCGTCGTGCTGCTCAACCGCGCACCGACCCTGCACCGTCTGTCCATCCAGGCCTTTGAGCCGGTTCTGGTCGAGGGCAAGGCTATCCACCTGCACCCGCTGGTCTGCTCGCCCTTCAACGCCGACTTCGACGGCGACCAGATGTCTGTCCACGTGCCGCTGTCCAGCCAGGCTCAGGCCGAGGCCCGCGTGCTCATGCTCTCTGCGAACAACCTGCGCTCGCCGGCATCCGGCAAGCCGGTCAACATCCCCTCGCAGGACATGATCATCGGTGTGTACTACCTCACCCAGGTCCGCGACGGTCTGCCGGGCGAGAACCACGTGTTCTCGAGCTTCGACGACGCGCTGCACGCCTATGACTGCCGCTCCGAGGTCGACATGCAGGCCAAGATTCAGGTCCGCGTGTCCGCCGAGAACGCCAACGTCATCAACGAGGACGGCACCCGTATCTTCCGCGTCAAGAATGGCAAGAACGAGTTTGTCGACTACGACGTCACCGGTAACAAGACCGCACGCTTCGAGACCTCTATCGGTCGCATCATCTTCAACCGCCAGTGCCTGCCCGAAGACTATGAGTTCATGAACTACAAGATGGTCAAGGGCGACGTGGCCAAGCTGGTTGCCGACTGCTGCGATCGTTACCCCGAGGCCAAGGTCGGTCCGATCCTCGACGCCATCAAGTACTCCGGCTTCCACTACGCTACCCGCGCCGGCCTCACCATCTCGGTGTGGGACGCTCTCATCCCTGCCGAGAAGCAGGAGCTGCTCGACCGCGCCCAGGCTAACGTCGACCAGATCAACGAGTACTTCGAGGAGGGCTTCATCAACGAGACGGAGCGCCACATCGAAGTCGTTAACGAGTGGACCGCTTGTACCGACAAGGTCGCAGCGCTCATGCTCGACTTGTTCGACGAGGAGAACCCGCTCTACATGATGGCCGACTCCGGCGCCCGTGGTTCTAAGACCCAGCTGCGTCAGCTCGGCGGCATGCGTGGCCTGATGGCAGACATGTCCGGCGAGACGATCGACCTTCCCATTAAGGCGAACTTCCGCGAGGGCCTGCTGCCGCTCGAGTACTTCATTTCGACCTACGGCGCCCGTAAGGGCCTGGTCGATACCGCATCCCACACCTCGGACTCTGGTTACCTGACCCGTCGTCTGGTCGACGTGGCCCAAGACGTCATCGTCCGTGAGGAGGACTGCGGTACGCACGAGGGCGTCACCTACAACCTCATCATCCCCGGCACCACCGACCTCAACACCGACCTCGTCGGCCGTTGCTTCATTGAGGACGTCGTGGCCCCCGATGGCACCGTGCTCTTTGAGCAGGACGGCTACATCGAGAAGGTCGCTGACATCCAGAAGATGGTCGATGCCGGCCTTAAGAAGGTCAAGCTTCGCGCGCTGCTCACCTGCCGCTCCAAGTACGGCGTGTGCCAGAAGTGCTACGGCTGGGATCTTTCCACCCGTCGTCCGGTCGCCATCGGTACCGCGGTCGGCATTATTGCCGCCCAGTCCATCGGCGAGCCCGGTACGCAGCTTACGATGCGTACCATTCACTCCGGCGGCGTCGCTGGCGTCGACGATATTACGCAGGGTCTGCCTACGGTCAGCCGTATGTTCGATATCGTCGGCAACGTCAACGAGAAGATCTTGGGTCGCGAGGCCGAGCTGGCTCCGTATTCCGGCCACCTCTCGATTAAGCCCGAGAAGTCCGAGTACGTGCTGACGCTCACCGACTCCGAGGACCACACCCGTGTCCTTGACGAGCGCCGCGTCCCCGCATCGGTGCGCTTTATGCCCGAGATCGAGGACGGCTGCGAGGTTCGCGCCGGCGACCAGATCACCAAGGGCTTCGTCAACTTCCGTAACCTGCGCAAGCTGACCGACATCGAGTCGACGATGCACACCTTCGTCGAGAGCGTCAAGGACGTCTACACCAGCCAAGGCGTCGACCTGAACGACAAGCACATCGAGGTGCTCGCACGTCAGATGCTGCGTCGCGTTCAGATCACCAACCCCGGCGACTCCAAGTACCTGCTTGGTCAGTACGTCGACCGCTACGAGTTCGCTGACGAGGTCGAGCGCGTTGCCCGTCTGGGCGGTCAGGCTCCCGTGGCCGAGCCCGTCATCCTGGGTACGCTCAAGGTCGCGTCCAACATCGACTCCTGGCTGTCGAGCGCTTCGTTCATCCGTACCGCCGGCGTCCTTACCGAGGCTGCTATTGAGGGCAAGGTCGACCACCTGCTCGACCTTAAGTCCAACGTCATCGTCGGTAAGAAGATCCCGGCTGGTACCGGCCTCAAGCCGTACGCCAACGCCAAGCTGACGTATCGCACGGCCGACGGCTACGTGGACATCGATGGTCCGGCTTCGCCCAACGCCAAGTCGCTGCCCGAGTGGGCTCCTGTGGAGCTCAAGGACCTGGACGAGCAGCTTCCGCAGCAGCTCGACTGGGCCGGCTACGACGAGTTCGGCGGTGCTGACGGTTCGTTCACCCGCAACGGCCACACCATCTCTGCTGAGAAGGCTCGCCTGTACCTGTTCGACGACCTGGGCGTGTCGCAGCGCTGGACCAACAAGTTCAGCGAGGTCGGCATCGAGACGGTCGGCGACCTGGTCGGCAAGTCCGAGGAGGATCTGCTGCGCATCGATGGCATCGGTGCCAAGGCGATCGAGGAGCTCCGTGACGGCCTGGAGGCCCACGACCTGCTCTACATCCTCGAGAACAACGACGACGTTGCCGACGAGGAAGACCTCTCGCAGCTGCTGCAGATGGTCTTTAGCCCCGACGGTCCGGACGACATCCTGCTGGGCACCTCCGCCACGCCGACGCATCACGCCGACGCCGACGAGGAGCTCCTGGGCGCCCCGATCGACGACAAGAAGGCTCCCGCCAACGGTGCCATCAACGAGGACATGGCTTCCCTCGACGAGCTACTCAACCAGCTCGTAGACACCGACGACGCCGAAGAGGCCAAGGACAACGACGAGGAGTAATTAGTTCCGCCGTTCTAACGAACGGCGGCGACCTCCGTCGCTGCGCGGCCCCCAGAGCTACAATCTGTCATTCAAAAGGCAGGGCATGACCAAAAGGTCAATGCCCTGCCTTTTTCATGCCACCTTGTACGCTCTGGGGGCCGCTCGCTTGCGTATGCTCAACTTGTTTCGTTCCGTTGATCACTTGCAAAAAAGGACAGGTTTATTTTGGTAGTTTTTCCTGCTTGAATTTGAAACATTCCGTTTGGTCAAAGCGTATCTATGGTGAGGGCCCCATCAAGAACCATCAGTGTCACCGGGAGGTGATTATGGAAGAACAAGCTTTTAGACAGGCGGTCGAGGATCACCGAGATGTCGTGTTCCGAATCGCCTTGACGTATCTGCGTGATCGCGCTGACGCCGACGATGTCGCTCAAGACGTCTTTCTTAAGTTGCTCAAAAGAGACGCGCAATTTGAAAACTGGGAGCATCTTCGTCGATGGCTTATCCGGGTCACGATCAATGAATGTAAATCTCTCTTTCGAAAGCCGTGGAGGCGCGTGGAGGATATTGAGAATCTGGCCGATTCGCTTTCGACGGCGCAGGAGGAGACCAAGGCGGTCCTGTCAGACGTTATGCGACTTCCGGAGCGATTCCGTATTCCTATCGTGCTCTATTACTATCTGGGCTTCTCGACTTCAGAAATTGCCGAGTTACTGCATGTGCCAGCCGCGACCGTTCGAACGCGTTTAGCTCGCGGCAGATCGAAGCTCAAGTTCATCCTAGAGGAGGGCGACCGTGAAATCCAACCAGATCAAGCAGGCCTTCGAGTCCGTCCAAGCCGATAGCGATCTTGCTGACCGTGTTCTTTATGCCGCTGCTGGCGAGCCGCTTCGCCGAAAGGGTCACGCGAAGCCTCTGTATGTTGCCGTAATCGGATGTCTTGCCGGAGTGCTGGCGACCGGAGGGGTCGCCTACGCTGTTGTCAATTCCAGTTATTTTGCCTCTGCCTGGGGAAACCATGGCAACGGAGAGTCCGTTACCTGGACAAATGGCGGCTCGTCGGGGACGAAATATACCTACACCAGAGAGTTTGGTGATGGTATCGCGCCCCAAAGCCTGGAGGGTGCAGTCCAGAAGGTCAATCTGTCCGTCGAGGGCAACGGCTATACGCTCGACATTCATGAGATGGCAATCGACGAGAACGGTTGCGGTGCTGTGACGTTTACATTGTCCAATCCGAATGGCGTTAACTACTACAAGCCGGCGGCAGAGCTTGGCGAACTTGTTCTCTATGGTGAAGAAGAAGGGGGCGTCAGTACACCCAGCATGAACTTCGGCGAGGAATGGGCTGATACACGCTGCACCATTGATAAAGACACATCAAGCGACACGGTCATTAGCGGCACGATGTACTTTGCATCTTGGAATCGCGATCGAGATTTACGACATGCGGTCACCTGGAATATCAGTTGGACGGAGGGCAAAGGTGAGGATGCGAAGGTGATCGAGGTATCGACGCCAGAGTTTAACGTCGGAGCGCACGTCGATACAAAGGAGCTCCGCTCCGACGACTCGCCTCTCGAGATCAGCCCGTTTTCCATCCAGACGCACATCGATGATCTGGGCTATGAAGCAGTTGATCATAAACTGACCGTCAGCTACAAGGATGGATCGGAGCAGATTATCGAAGATGACGACGCAGGGGCGTACAATTTCTATGTTTCGATGGGACGCAATAGCGGAGAGAACATTTGGGTGCCAACGAAGTTGATTGATGTCGACCAAGTGGTTTCAGTAACGCTCGAAGGTACACGCTGCACTTCAACAGGGGGCGCCGAAACGTCGGAACCCTTTACCATCGTCTATTCGTAAGATTTGGGGCCGCTTCCTACTAGGGGAAACGGCCCATTTTGCGTTAAATAGGCGGTTATTACGAGTGATATTCGTCTGAATTTCGGAAGTATGCGGCAAAATCTTGATGGGTCGACCACACCGCATATGATCAAGCGCTCTACCTGCGGGTTTGTTATAGCAAAACCCCGGTGTGCTCGGCAGGTCCAGAATTTGCCGCATACTTCCGAAAGCGCCGCCGATTTCCATGAGACAGGTGAGAACAGATCACCGCTGGAGCGTGACGTTTCCCCAGATAAAACCGACCAAAATAAACCTGTCCCTTTTTGGCAGGTAGCGTTGCCCCAACGAGCACGTCGGATTCCCGGGCCGGGCGGCACAGGGGTTAAGTTTGTCGCGAGTTCCGCACGAGCCGGAGGCCACTTAATGTGGCCTCCGTGCGAGCCAGGACTGTAGAGCAGCAAACTTAACCCCTGTGCCGCCCGGCCCGGGAATCCACCCTTGCGCACAGGAGGGGATTCCTTTTGTGTAGGCTTTGCGGAAATATGCTCAATTTGGGATACGCCCGGCGGCGTGGTCTGTTGACGGCACAGCTAACGCCACGTATCCTATCGAACTGCGTGTTTCGTAGGGGGATGCTGACCCCTCGATTCAAGCCGTTGCACTTTACAGAAAGCTGGAATCATTCGAGAAGGAGTACGCTTTGCCTACTATTAACCAGCTGGTTCGCCAGGGCCGTCGTTCCGTGCCCAAGAAGTCCAAGAACGCTGCTCTGCAGCACAACTCCCAGAAGCGCGGCGTGTGCACCCGCGTCTTCACCACGAGCCCCAAGAAGCCGAACTCGGCTCTTCGTAAGGTTGCCCGTGTTCGCCTTGTCAACGGCATCGAAGTTACTGCTTACATCCCGGGTGAGGGCCACAACCTGCAGGAGCACTCCATCGTGCTCGTCCGCGGCGGTCGTGTCCGTGACCTCCCTGGTGTCCGTTATCACGTCATCCGTGGCGCCTACGACGCTGCTCCGGTCCAGAACCGTATGCAGGCCCGTTCCAAGTACGGTGCTAAGCGCCCCAAGGCTAAATAAGCCAGATAACGTTTTGATACTTTCGCCGTGTGCCGCCTAAGCGCCGCACGGTAGACACTTAAGGAGATTTCACATGCCGCGTCGTGCAGCAGCTAATCGTCGTGAGGTTCAGCCTGACGCCGTTTACAACAACCGCCTGGTGACTCAGCTCATCAACAAGGTCCTTCTTGACGGCAAGAAGGCCACCGCTGAGCGCATCGTTTACACCGCTTTCGAGATCGTTGCCGAGAAGTCCGAGGGCGGCGACGCTCTCGCTACCTTCAAGAAGGCTATGGACAACGTCAAGCCCACGCTCGAGGTTAAGCCCAAGCGTGTCGGTGGCGCTACCTATCAGGTCCCGATGGAGGTCAACTCCCGTCGTTCCACCGCTCTGGGTATCCGCTGGATCGTCAACTTCTCCCGCGCTCGCAAGGAGAAGACCATGGCCGAGCGTCTCGCCAACGAGATCCTCGACGCTTCCAACGGCCTGGGCGCTTCCGTCAAGAAGCGTGAGGACGTCTTCAAGATGGCCGAGGCCAACCGCGCGTTCTCTCACTATCGTTGGTAAGTTAAGGTAAGGAACTAACATGGCTAAGCCTAAGTACAAGCTTTCCGATACCCGTAACATCGGCATCATGGCTCACATCGATGCCGGTAAGACCACCACGACCGAGCGTATTCTTTACTACACCGGTAAGACCCACAAGATCGGTGAGGTCCATGAGGGCGCTGCCACCATGGACTGGATGGTTCAGGAGCAGGAGCGCGGCGTAACCATTACCTCCGCTGCTACCACGTGCTTCTGGAACAAGGACGGCAAGGACTACCGCATCCAGATCATCGACACCCCGGGCCACGTTGACTTCACCGCCGAGGTCGAGCGCTGCCTGCGCGTCCTCGATGGCGCTGTCGCTGTTTTCGACGCCGTTGCCGGCGTTCAGCCCCAGTCTGAGACCGTTTGGCGTCAGGCTTCTACCTTCAACGTCCCCCGCATCGCCTTCATCAACAAGTATGACCGCGTGGGCGCTGACTTCTTCAACGCTATCGAGACTATGAAGGATCGTCTCGACGCCAACGCCGTGGCCGCTCAGGTCCCGATGGGCGCCGAGGACAACTTCTGGGGCGTCATCGACCTGGTCACCATGACTGCTTGGGACTTCAAGGCCGACGACAAGGGCATGACCTACCCCGAGCCGATGGACGAGATCCCGGCTGAGTTCGCTGACATCGCTGCCACCAAGCGCGAGGAGCTCCTCGACGCTGCTGCCAGCTTTGACGACGAGCTCATGGAGAAGATCCTCATGGAGGAGGATTTCACCGTCGAGGAGCTCAAGGCTGCTCTGCGCAAGGGCGTTCTGGCTAACGAGCTCAACCTCGTCTTCGTGGGTTCCGCCTACAAGAACAAGGGCGTTCAGGAGCTGCTCGACGCTGTCGTCGACTACCTGCCCAGCCCGCTCGACGTCGAGGCCGTCACCGGTACCGATCCGGACACCGGCGAGGAGATCCAGCGTCATCCTTCCTTCGACGAGCCCTTCTCCGGCCTGGTCTTCAAGATCATGACCGACCCGTTCGTCGGTAAGCTCACCTACGTCCGCGTTTACTCCGGCCGCGCCGAGTCCGGCTCCTACGTTGTCAACGCTTCCAACGGTCAGCGCGAGCGCCTCGGCCGCATCCTCGAGATGAACGCTGCCGAGCGTATCGACCGTGACGACGCTGCCGCCGGCGACATCGTCGCTTGCGTCGGCTTCAAGAACTCCACCACCGGTGACACCCTGTGCGCCGAGGGCAAGGAGATCGTCCTCGAGAAGATCGAGTTCGCTAAGCCCGTTATCGACGTTGCCATCGAGCCCAAGACCAAGGCCGAGCAGGACAAGATGTCCCTGGCTCTGACCAAGCTCGCCGAGGAGGACCCGACCTTCCAGGTGTCCACCAACCACGAGACCGGCCAGACCATCATCGCCGGCATGGGCGAGCTGCACCTCGAGATCATCGTCGACCGCCTGCTCCGCGAGTTCAAGGTTGACGCTAACGTTGGTAAGCCCCAGGTTGCCTACCGCGAGACCGCTGGTCACGACGTCGAGAAGGCTGAGGGCAAGTTCGTCCGTCAGTCCGGCGGTCGCGGTCAGTACGGCCACGCCGTCATCAAGCTCGAGAAGATGGAGGAGGGCTTCGGCTACGAGTTCGTCAACGCTATCGTCGGCGGCGTCGTGCCCAAGGAGTACATCCCGTCCATCGACAAGGGCATCCAGGAGGCCCTGAACACCGGTGTTATCGCCGGCTTCCCGGTCCTCGACGTTAAGGTCACCCTGTTCGACGGTTCTTACCACGAGGTCGACTCCTCCGAGGCCGCCTTCAAGATCGCCGGTTCCATGGCTATCAAGGACGCCCTCAAGAAGTCCGATCCGCAGCTGCTCGAGCCGATCATGGCTGTCGAGGTCGAGACCCCCGAGCAGTACATGGGCGACGTTATGGGCAACCTCTCCGGTCGCCGCGGCAAGATCGAGGGCATGGAGGATCGCAAGAACAGCAAGCTCATCCGTGCCAAGGTGCCGCTGGGCGAGATGTTCGGTTACGCTACCGACCTTCGCTCCCAGACCCAGGGCCGTGCATCCTACACGATGCAGTTCGACTCTTATGAGCCCGCGCCCAAGTCCATCGTGGACGAGGTCATGAGCAAGAACGCCTAAGTTCGAGCTCCCTGTTACGTAATCCTGCGAGAACATCTCTCGCACTCTTTGGAGGTTTAAGTTGGCTACCCAGAAGATCCGCATTCGCCTCAAGGGCTATGATCACGAGGTCGTCGATCAGTCCGCGAAGCTCATCGTCGAGACCGCTCAGAAGACCGGCGCTCGCGTTTCCGGTCCTGTCCCCCTGCCCACCGAGCGCAACCTGTACACGGTTATCCGCTCGCCGCACGTGAACAAGGACTCCCGTGAGCAGTTCGAGATGCGCACCCACAAGCGCCTCATCGACATCCTCGACCCCACCTCGGGCACCGTTGATTCGCTTATGCGTCTCGACCTCCCCGCTGGCGTCGACATCGACATCAAGCTCTAAGCGATATCGCTCATAGCTTAAAGGGCCCCGCTGCCGTTACGGTAGCGGGGCCCTTTTGTTTTGCATGATGGGTTTGGATCGCCGGGTAAGGCTGCCGAGCGGCTGGCTGTGGCGACCTACTCACTCAAGGGGCGCAATGACGCTTCCTCAAAATGGAAGGATCGCAAGCCGTCTTCTGTTTCGATGCACGCACGACCAAAGCCATCGACCGTTTTAAAGATGCCTCGCGCCAGCTCGTCACCGGCAGGGGAGCGGGCGATAACGTGCTTTCCAATCCAATTGAGGTGAGCGACATATTCGCCGTGGACGGGCGCGAGCGGTCCGGTGTTTTCTTCCATGGCGTTGAGGCGTTCTGCCCAGGCATCTATAGCGTCTATAACTGCGTGATAGACCTCATCGAGGAGCATGTCGACAGCTGGAACGTTCTCGTTAAGGTCCGAGAGACCGATTGCCGGCAGGCCGCCATCGGGCACCTCTTGGGGCGCATAGTTCACATTGACACCAATGCCACAGACGGCGAAAGGTTTGCCTTCGTTATCGCGTGCGGCCTCGACCAGAATGCCGCCGAGTTTGCGTCCACGCGCGACCAGGTCGTTGGGCCATTTGAGGCCAATCTCGTTTGCAAGACCCTGTTTTTCGAGCGCCTCGAGCACCGCTAGGCCGCTGACGGCAGCAAGACCAGAGTACTTCGCAGGATTAACGCATGGACGCAGGACAATCGAAAGCAATAGGTTGCCGGCGGTTGAATCCCACTTGTGGCCGCGCCGGCCGCGTCCTGCTGTCTGAGCCCGGGCGGCAAGTCCTGTGCCGTGCGGCGCTCCCTGTTTTCCTGCTTCGAGCAGGTCATCGTTGGTCGATCCGGTTACGTCGACTATCGTTAATTTGGCATCCATAACGGCTGCTACCTCCTTAATGAATAAGTGAATAACGCAATGGTGTCGAGAGAGACACAATGTGAAGCCTTTGTCGCATTTGGACAATTTAATGTTAACACGTTAACAACGACTGAAATGCGCTATCCTCTCTTGGTCGATGTAAACACGTCAACAACTCAAAGGAGGTTAGTGATGGGTTTCACGATTCTTGGAACAGGCTCGGCGCTTCCTAAGCGCAGTGTTTCCAATGACGAGCTGTCCGAGTTCCTCGATACCTCGGATGAGTGGATTTTTACCCGTACAGGTATTAAGAGTCGCCACGTCTGCACCACCGAGTCACTTGACGACCTTGCCGTAGCGGCGAGCGAGCGGGCACTTCAGGTGTCCGGAATCGACGCGAGCCAGTTGGATCTGATCGTCTGCTCGACGACGACGGGTGACCACCTTGTTCCCGCCGAGGCGTGTGCCGTTGCTGAGCGACTGGGCGCGACGTGCCCTGCCTTCGATGTCTCGGCTGCCTGCGCCGGCTTCGTATTTGCGCTCGATGTTGCCGAGGGCTATATCGCCCGAGGACGAGCCAAGCATGTGCTTGTCGTTGCCGCCGAGCAGATGACGCGCGCGCTCGACTGGACCGACCGCGCCACCTGTGTGCTCTTTGGCGATGGGGCAGGCGCCGCGGTGATTGAGGCTGGGGGAGACAGCCCCCTTGCCGTTGAGCTTTCGACGGCGCCCGACGTCGAGACGTTGTGCGTTCCCGGTCTGGTCGGCACCTCGCCGTTTAAGGCCTCCGCAGATAGCGAGAGCGTGCTGTCCATGAATGGCCGCCGCGTGTTCAAGTTCGGCGTCAACGCGATTTGCGACGCGGTCCATAAGCTTGCGAGCGATGCGGGCATTTCGGTCGAGGACATCGACCATTTTGTATTCCATCAGGCTAACGAACGAATCCTGAGTCAGGCGGTCAAGCGCCTCGGTGTGCCAGACAAGCGCGTGGTTCGAACGCTGCGCGAGACCGGCAACATTTCGAGCGCATGCATTCCGCTTGCCCTCGACCGGCTGGCAAACGCCGGTGCACTTCACACGGGCGACACCATCACCCTCGTTGGATTTGGCGCCGGTCTGGATATAGGTGGCTATCTACTTCGTTGGAAGTAGTCGCACATAGGAAATAAAAACGCCCCTAGGGCACAAACAAAGGAGAACTACCATGGCAGATCAGAAGACCTTCGAGCGCGTTTGCGATGTTATCCGCGAGACCGCCGGTCTTGACGATGTCGAGATGAAGCCCGAGTCCACGCTCGAGGAGATTGGTCTCGACAGTCTGGGCACCGTCGAGATCCTCGTCGCCGTTGAGGACGAGTTTGGCATCCAGCTCGATACCGAGGAGAACCCCAAGACGGTCGGCGAGTTCGCCGATACGGTCGAGGCGGCATTGGAGAAGTAGAGATGCTCAAGACTCCTCTCTGCGATCTGCTCGGCATCGAAAAGCCCGTGTTCCAGGGCGGTATGGCCTGGATCGCCGACGCCTCGCTGGCGTCCGCAGTGTCCGAGGCGGGCGGCTTAGGGATTATCGCGGCCATGAACGCCGACGCCAACTGGCTGCGCGACCAGATTCATGAGCTGCGCGCCAGGACGGATAAGCCCTTTGGCGTCAACGTCATGCTCATGAGCCCGTTTGCCGACGAGGTCGCGCGGGTCGTGATTGACGAGCGGGTACCGGTCGTCGTGACGGGTGCCGGCAATCCCACCAAGTACATGAAGGCGTGGAACGAGGCGGGCATCAAGGTCATCCCGGTCGTTGCCTCGGTGGCGCTGGCGCGCCTCGTGGCGCGTCGTGGAGCCACTGCCGTGGTTGCCGAGGGTACCGAATCAGGCGGCCATATTGGCGAGACCTCGACGATGGCACTGGTGCCGCAGGTTGTCGATGCGGTCGATATTCCCGTGGTTGCGGCTGGCGGTATCGCTGATGGCCGCGGCGTGGCGGCCGCCTTTATGCTGGGCGCCGCCGGCGTGCAGGTGGGTACGCGCTTTCTGATCGCAGATGAGTGCACCGTATCGGAGCAGTACAAGGAGATGGTCCTGAAGGCCAACGACACCTCGACGCGTGCGACCGGCCGCTCGACGGGACACCCGGTGCGTGCCCTCAAGAGCCCCTTCACCAACGCCTACGCCAAGAGCGAGGCGGCGGGCGTAAGCGTCGAGGAACTCGGGGCCATGGGCACGGGCGCCCTTCGCAAGGCCGCCAAGGACGGCAATTACGAAGAGGGCTCGTTTTTGTGTGGACAGATTGCCGGCATGGTCAACGAGCGCCAAAGCGCACGTGAAATCGTTGACGACCTGGTCGATGGCGCCGAGCACGTCCTGAAGGGTGCGTGCGCATGGGTGGCGTAGCGTTTCTGTTTGCCGGCCAGGGCGCCCAGCACCCCGCGATGGGCGTCGACCTGATCGAGGCATCGCCGGCGGCCGCCGAGGTGTTCGCCATTGCCGACGAGGTGCGCCCGGGGACCAGTGAGCAGTGCCGAAGCGCCTCGAAAGAGGAGCTCTCGCAGACCGAGAACACGCAGCCTTGTGTGTTCGTGCACGACTTGGCTGTCGCCGTCGCCCTGCGCGAGCGCGGCGTGGTGCCTGCCACCTGTGCGGGTTTTTCGCTGGGCGAGGTCGCTGCACTCACCTTTGCGGGGGCATTCGATACACGAGCGGGTTTTGAGCTCGTGTGTGGGCGCGCGGCATTGATGGCCACGGCGGCTGAGCGTCACCCCGGCGGCATGCGCGCCGTCATCAAGCTCGATGCGGCGCAAGTCGAGAACCTGGCAAAACAGGCCGGCGAGGACTGCTGGCCGGTCAACTACAACAGTCCGCAGCAGACGGTTGTTGCCGGACCGCCCGAGGCGCTGCAGGAGCTCGACGTCCTAGTAAAAGAGGCTGGCGGCCGCGCTATGAAAGTCGCGGTGTCGGGCGCATTTCATAGCCCCTATATGGCCGAGGCGACTGAGGGGCTGGCGACGTATATCCAAGCCGGCCACGCGCCGTCACCGCTGCTGATTCCGGTCATGGCAAACATGACGGCGGCGCCCTATCCGGCGGACCCGCGAGCGGCATCGGATGTCTTGGCCAATCAGGTGAGTCATGCCGTTCGTTGGGTCGACACGCTGCATGCTCTGCAGAATCAGGGCATCGACACGTTTATTGAGGTCGGCCCTGGCAAAACGCTGTCGGGCCTGGCCAAGCGTACGCTGAGCGACGTTCGCGTGTATTCGTGCGAAACGGCCGAGCAGGTCGCAGCTATTGCCGACGAGCTCGCATAGTCCACAGGGCTGTAACCCGAAAGGAATGACATGGGCAACTTGAACAACGGCGCGCTCGAGCGCAACGACTCACGTCGCGTGGCACTGGTCACGGGCGGCTCGCGGGGTATCGGCCGCGCCTGCGCTGTCGGTCTGGCGGAGGACGGCTTTGATATCGCCGTCGTCTATGCCGGCAGCGTCGATGCGGCGCGCGAGACGTGCGAAGCCTGTGAGGCGGTTGGCGCCACGGCACGCGCATATCAATGCGACGTGGCCGATCCCGCTGCCGTCAACGCGTGTGTGGAAGCGGTCCTCAACGACTTTGGTTCCATTTGGGCGCTCGTCAACAATGCCGGCATCACCCGCGATGGCCTGCTCATGCGCATGGGCGATGACGCATTCGATCGCGTGCTCGATGTCAATCTCAAGGGAACATTCAATATGACGCGCGCGCTCACCAAGACCTTTATGCGCCAGCGCGGCGGTTGCGTCGTCAACATGAGCTCGGTCGTGGGCCTGATGGGCAATGCCGGGCAAGCCAACTACGCTGCTTCCAAGGCGGGCGTGATAGGGCTTACCAAGGCGGTGGCGCGCGAGCTTGCGCCTCGTGGCGTACGAGCGAACGCGGTCGCCCCCGGGTTTGTCGAGACAGATATGACGGCAAAGCTCTCGGAGAAGGTGCGTACGGCAACCGAGGAACAGATTCCCCTTAAGCGCATGGCACGTCCCGAGGAAGTGGCCGGCGTGGTGCGCTTTTTAGCGAGCGATGCGGCTGCTTACATTACGGGCGAGGTCGTGCGCGTCGACGGCGGAATGGCGATGTAGAAACCAGGGCCGAAGAACGGCTTGGATGAGGAGACCATGATGGAACAGAGAGTTGCAATCACCGGCATCGGTGCCGTATCGCCGCTCGGCAACACCGCGCTTGCCACCTGGGCGGCAATGTGTGCCGGCACGTGCGGCATCGGCCCGATCACGCACTTCGATACCGATGCGTTTGCCGTCAAGGTGGCGGCCGAGGTCAAGGGCTTTGACGGCAACGAGTACTTTGGCAAGCGTGACGCCAAGCATCTCGACCCCTGCGTTCAGTTTGCGATGGCGGCTTCGGACGAGGCAATGCACGATGCGGGCTTTGATGTCGAAGGCGCCATCGATCGTGAGCGCCTGGGCGTCTACGTGGGCTCGGGCGTGGGCGGCATGACGACGCTCGTCGACAACGTCCACACGATCGCCGATCGTGGACCTCGCCGCGCAGCGCCCTATATGATTGCGATGATGATCCCCAACATGGCTTCGGGCAATATCGCGATCCGCCACAAGGCAAAGGGACCGACCCTGCCAGTCGTGACTGCTTGCGCGACCTCGGCCCATGCGGTGGGCGAGGCGTTCCGCGCCATCAAGCACGGCTATGCCGACGCGATCCTCGCGGGCGGCGCCGAGGCGGCCATTATCCCCGATGCCGTTGCAGGCTTTACGTCCTGCCGCGCATTGACCACCAACCCCGATCCTGCGACGGCTTGCCGCCCGTTCGATGCAGACCGCGACGGCTTTGTGATGGGCGAGGGCGCTTGCGTGCTGGTACTCGAGAGCATGGAACATGCGCAGGCGCGCGGTGCGCACATTTATGCCGAGGTCGTGGGCTACGGCAACACCGATGATGCTTATCACATCACGAGTCCCGATCCCGAGGCTGCCGGCATTGCCCGCGCGATATCGCTGGCGGTGGCCGAGGGCGACGTCAAGCCTTCCGAGGGTCTCTACATCAATGCCCACGGCACCTCGACCAAGCTTAATGATTCGTCCGAGACGGCGGGCATTAAGCGGGCGCTCGGCGAGGACGCGGCACGCGCCGCGCACGTCTCGTCGACCAAGTCGATGACCGGGCACATGATCGGTGCCACGGGTGCCATCGAGGTCATGGCCTGTGCCATGGCGCTCGAGCAGGGCGTGGTGCCCCCGACCATTAACTACCACACGCCCGATCCCGCCTGCGATCTTGATTACACGCCTAATCGAGCGGTTCGCGCCGACCTTACCTGGGCGCTTTCGACCAACCTGGGCTTTGGCGGGCACAACGCCGCCATCGCGCTGCGTAGATATACGAGGAGCTAGAGCATGGATTCCAAAAGACTTGCCGAGATAGCCGATGTGATGGAGGACCGCGGCCTTACGCGCGTACGTGTTGAGGAGCCCGATGGCACCGCGGTCGAACTCGAGCGCGCGAGTGCCGCGCAGCCGGTTGCCGTGCCCATGCCTATGCCGGGTGCCGTGGCCGCTCCGGCGGTGGCTCCTGTCGCCATGCCTGCCGCCGCGCCGGAGCCCGCCGCGCAGGGGCCTGCCGCCGCGCCGGAGCCCAAGGGCACCGAGGTGACTGCTCCCATGGTGGGCGTCTTCTATGCTGCCCCTGCGCCGGGCGACGAGCCGTTTGTGCGCGTGGGCTCCAAGGTCAAGGCCGGCGAGACCCTTTGCATCATCGAGGCCATGAAGGTTCTCAACGAGGTGACGGCCGAGGCAGACGGCGAGGTGCTCGAGATCTGCGTGGCCGATGGCGACCTCGTGGAGTTTGGCAGCTGCCTCATGAGGATCGGATAGGTGATATCCATGAACAAAGATGAGCTCAAGAAGCTGTTGCCGCATCGCGAGCCGATGCTTTTGCTCGACGAAGCCGAGCTGGTGGGCGACGAGGCCCACGGCAAGATCACGATTACGGGTGACGAGTACTTTTTGCAGGGACATTTTCCGGGAAACCCGGTCGTCCCCGGCGTGATTCAGTGCGAGATGCTCGCCCAGAACTGCTGCGTGCTGCTGATGGGCGATGAGGAGGCGCGCGGCGCGACGCCGTTCTACACGAGTCTGGACAAGGTGCGCTTTAAGCGTCCGGTGCGCCCGGGCGACACGGTGGATCTGGTGTGCTCCATCACGCGTGCGCACGGGCCGTTCCGCTTTGCGACGGGTACTGCGAGCGTCAACGGTGAGGTTTGCTGCCGCGCCGATATGTCCTTTGCGCTCGTGCGCGAAAGTTAAGGAAGGCTTCATGTTCGATAAAGTGCTCATCGCCAATCGCGGCGAGGTCGTGGTCCGTGTTATCCGCGCGTGTCGCGACATGGGCATCAAGACCGTCGCCGTCTACTCCACGGCCGATGCGGACGCGCTGCACGTGCAGCTCGCCGATGAGGCCTACTGCATCGGCGGCCCGCGTCTTGCCGAGAGCTACCTCAACGACGATGCCGTGCTCACCTGTGCCGTCAGGTCGGGCGCAAAGGCAATCCATCCCGGCTATGGCTTCTTTTCCGAAAAGGCGAGCTTTGTGCGCGATTGCGACAAGTACGGTCTGGCGTTTGTCGGTCCTTCGGCCGAGGTTATCGACCGTATGGGCGACAAAGATGCGGCGCGCCGAACGGCTGCCGCTGCGGGCGTGCCCATCGTGCCGGGCTGCGATTTGCTCAAAAGCCCCGAGGAGGCGACGGCAGAGGCCGAGCGCATCGGCTGCCCGGTGCTCATCAAGGCTCGTGCGGGCGGTGGCGGCCGTGGCATTCGCAAGGTAGAGCGCGTGGAAGATGCGGCGAAGGCCTTCATCGAGGCGCGTGCCGAGGGCGAGGCCGTTTTTGGCGACGGTGAGTGCTACATGGAAAAGTTCGTGGCGCCGGCGCATCACGTTGAGGTGCAGATTATGGCCGACAAACAGGGCCATGTGTTTTCGCTCGGCGAGCGCGAGTGCTCGGTGCAGCGCCGCAACCAAAAGCTGGTCGAGGAGAGTCCCGCACCGTGTCTTGACGGGCACGACGAGATTCGTGCACGCATGCACAAGGCTGCGCGCGATTTGGCTCGTGCCGTCGGCTACGAAGGAGCCGGTACCATCGAGTTTTTGTACTCGGACGACGGCAATTTCTACTTTATGGAAATGAACACGCGCCTACAGGTGGAACATCCGGTCACGGAGTTTGTGACCGATACCGATCTGGTCAAGTGGCAGCTGCGCGTGGCTGCCGGCCAGCCCTTGCCGTTTGAGCAGGAGGACGTACCGGTCCGCAACCATGCCATGGAATGCCGCATCAATGCCGAGACGCCGGACTTCCTTCCGTCGTGCGGAACGATCACCACGCTGCGTGTACCGGGCGGTCCGCGCGTGCGCTGGGACTCGGCCATGTTTACCGGTGCTGCCGTTCCGCCGTACTACGACTCCATGCTCGGCAAGCTCATCGTGTGCGCACCTACGCGCGACGGCGCCATTCGCAAGATGCGCTCGGCCTTGGGCGAGCTCGTGATTGAGGGCGTGAGCGAAAACAGTGAGCTTCAGCTCGACGTGCTGGCAAACGACGAGTTCTTGTCGGGCATGTATCACACCGATCTGATGGGGCATCTCTATGCTGATGAATAGAAAAGCGAAGACGGTCAATGTCCTCGAGGGGCCGATAACCGAGTCGTGTGCCGAGTTTCCCGCGCGTCACGTGTTTATCAAGTGCCCGGAGTGCCGCCGCGTGATCGATGAGGCGCGTCTGCGCGACAACCTCGAGGTCTGCCCTCGTTGCGGTAAGCACTTTCGTGTGAGCGGTCGCGCGCGCCTGCGCATGACGGTCGACGCGGGCACATTTGAGGAATGGGATGCCAATCTGGCATCGGAGGATTTCCTCTCGTTTCCCGGCTATGCCGATAAGCTTAAGGCCGCTGGTGAGCGCTCAGGCGAGCACGATGCCGTCGTGTGCGGCAGGGGCAAGGTCTGCGGCTGCGATACCGCGGTCTTCTTTATGGACGCCAGCTTTATGATGGGCTCGATGGGCTCCGTGGTGGGCGAGAAGATCTGTCGCGTCTTTGAGCGCGCGGCCGAGCTGGGGCTGCCGGTTGTTGGCTTTACTGTGTCGGGCGGCGCCCGCATGCAAGAGGGCGTGACTTCGCTCATGCAGATGGCCAAGATCTCTGCAGCCGTTAGGCGGCATAGCGAGGCAGGCGGTCTGTACATCACGGTGCTCACCGATCCCACGACCGGCGGCGTGACTGCGAGCTTTGCCATGGAGGGCGACATCATCTTGGCCGAGCCCGATGCCCTGACGGCGTTTGCCGGCCCGCGCGTGATCGAGCAGAACATGCACAAGCGCCTGCCCAAGGGATTCCAGCGCTCCGAGTTTTTGCTGGAGCACGGCTTTTGCGATGCGGTCGTTCCGCGTGGCGAGATCGCGCTTGCGGTGGGCGAGCTGCTGGCGTTGCACGAGGGGCACGCGCCTGGCCTTGGCGCGCCGCACGAGATCGTGCATACGGGTCGCCGCGGCAAAAAGCTGGGACATCTGTTTAAGCGCACGCCCGCACCAAAGACGGCGCTCGAGATTGTCAAGCAGACCCGCTCGGCAGACCGTGCCACGGCGGGCGAGATGATCTTGCTGGGGCTGGATGGATTTGTGGAGCTGCATGGCGACCGTTATTTTGGCGACGATGCCGCCGTGGTGGGTGGTATTGGCTGGAAAGACGGACGCCCCGTGACGGTTATCGCCATCGAGCGCGGCACCACGACCAAGGAGCGCATGCACCGCAACTTTGGTATGGCGCATCCCGAGGGCTACCGCAAAGCACGGCGTCTGATGCGTCAAGCCGAAAAGTTTGGTCGTCCGGTGCTGTGTCTGGTTGATACCTCGGGCGCGTTTTGCGGCATTGGTGCCGAGGAGCGCGGCCAGGGCGAGGCGATCGCCCAAAACCTCATGGAGATGAGCGGTCTTAAGACGCCGGTCGTATCCGTGGTGACGGGGGAGGGCGGCTCCGGCGGCGCGCTGGCGCTGTCTGTTGCCGACCGCATTCTTATGCTCTCGAGCTCTGCCTATTCGGTGGTAAGCCCCGAGGCCTGCGCATCGATCCTGTGGAAGGACACCGATCGCGCAGAGGAGGCCGCTGAGGCGTTGAAGCTCACGGCCCCCGACCTGCTATCGCTGGGCATTATCGATGGCATCGTTAAAGACGAAGGGTTGTCGCACGAGGAGATCGCCGACGCCGTGATGTCCGCAGCGTTCGCGGCTTTCGACAAGCTGGGTGCGCTCGATGCCGATGAGCTCACCAATCTTCGCTATGAAAAATACCGAGCTATCGGTCAGTATCGCGCAATGTGACAAAGTGTCCAAGGCCGTGGCTCATGTGGGCTGCGGCCTTTTTGTATCTTGTGGATAAAGTGGCTACACTACAATCCGGTTACGCAATGGATCTATATGGATAACGCCATGGGGGCTGATAAAGATGGTCGAATGGATTGTTCGTCGTGCGCAGGGTGACCGTGCGCGCGTGGGTACGCTGACGGGCATGGTGTGCATTCTCGCCAATGTGGCACTTTGCGCTGCGAAAGGTGCTATCGGAGTGGTGTCAGGCTCGGTTTCGATCGTAGCGGACGCCATGAACAACCTTTCCGATGCCAGTTCGAACATCGTGAGCGTTTTGGGCTTTAAGCTGGCGAGCAAGCCCGCCGACCCCGAGCATCCTTACGGCCATGGTCGTTACGAGTATCTTTCGGGTCTGGTCGTGGCGGCCCTCGTACTGCTTATCGGCGTTGAGCTCGTTAAGTCCTCGGCAGAGAGAATTATCCATCCCGAACCCGTCGAGTTCTCGCTTGCCCTGGTTGCGGTTCTTGTGCTGTCGATGGTCGTAAAGCTGTGGATGGCGGCGCTTAACCAAAAGCTCGGCGACCGCATTGAGTCCGAAACGCTGCACGCGACCGCGCAGGACTCTAAAAACGACGTCCTTGCCACGGGTGCCGTATTGATCTGTGCAATTGTTTCGCAGGTGACGCATGTAAATCTTGATGCTTGGGTTGGACTTGCCGTTGGCGCCTATATTGGCTGGAGCGGGTTTGATCTGATTCGTGATACGGTGAGTCCGCTGTTGGGCCAGGCTCCCGATCCAAAACTGGTCAAGCACATCCGGGACAAGATCATGAGCTACCCGGGTGTTTTGGGCGTTCACGACTTAATGGTCCATGACTACGGCCCGGGCAGGAAGTTCGCAAGCGCTCATGCCGAGATGGCGGCCGAAGCCGATCCGCTGGAGAGTCATGACACGCTCGACAACATTGAGCAGGCGTTTAGGAAAGATGACGGCATGATCGTCACGCTTCATTACGACCCCATCGTGACCGACGATCCAAAGGTGGCAGATATGCGCCTCCGCATCAACGCGATGGCCAAACAGATCGACGGCCGTATTTCGATCCACGACCTGCGCTGCGTGCCGGGCCCTACGCACACTAACGTGATTTTTGACTGCGTGCGTCCTTCGGATTTAACGATGGGCGCCGATGACCTTAGGCGCACGCTGGCGCAGCAGGTGGAGTCCGAATATCCCAAGTCGATAGCCAAGATTACGGTCGATGAAGACTACGTCGGCGCGGCACGCGAGTAGGGCTGTATCGCTAGGGCCATTCGCGCAAAAGGGGAGACCATGAAGAAACTGTATCTGCTCCGTCACGGTCAGACGGAGTTCAATGTCAAAAAGCTCGTCCAGGGCCGCTGCGATTCACCGCTAACGGACTTGGGCCGTCAGCAGGCCGCAAAGGCCGCCGCATGGCTTAAAGCCCGCGACGTCACCCCCGACAAGGTAGTCTCGTCTCCTTTAAGCCGAGCCATGGCCACGGCTCGGCTCGTCGCAGGCGAGCTCCTCGGCCCGGACGCCGCCGTCGAGCCCTGCGAAGGCATCATCGAACGCTGCTATGGCTCCTTTGAAGGGGGCCCGCACGACGCACTGCCTACCGACGTCTGGGATCCGGGCGAGGACTTAATCCCCTTCGGAGGGGAGGGAAGTCAGGCGCTGCAAGAGCGTATGGTAAACACGCTCGCTAATCTCATGAGCGCCGATGATGTTGAAACCGTCCTGGCAGTAAGCCACGGCAGCGCCAGCCGCCAATTCATCAAAGCCGCCGCCCCAGAGGGCTTCGAACTCCCAGCAAAGCTCCCCAACTGCGCCATCATGATCTTTGATTTTGAGGATTCGCAAGAAGAATGCGACACGTCCCAATGTAAGTTCACCTTGCAGCAGATCATCGATCCTCAACAAAGTCTTTAGCCTGAGCGAGCAGAGTTAAGCAGGCATCAACGTGTCGTCTCCCGAGCTTTGGCTTGACACGCTGAACATCTACAAGGATAACCTTGAGGCCGTCGAGGCGTTCCTGGCCGACGCCCGCGCCATGGGCGACGGTCGCCTCAATGTGGTGCTCACCGGTGCCGGCACCTCCGATTACGTGGGTGAGGTTGTCGTCCTCAACCCCGACCTATCCCTCGTCGAGACCTATTTCGGTGGCGAGAGCGTCTACACTGAGAAGTAGCTGCTGACCTATTTGCGATTTGATGCGAATAATGAGACCCCGATTCGGCTTTATCGAATCGGGGTCTTTGCTGTGGTGTCCAGCTAAATCAAAACAGGCCTATTCTGCGACGATGATGCGAGTTGATTCGAGAACCATGGAACGCTGTTTGTCGTTGACATTTGCATCGGTGATGAGTGCGTCCATTTGATCGAGATTGAAGAAGCCGAAGAAGTCCATCTGTCCGATCTTGCTTGAATCGCAGACAAGGTAACGCTTGGCGGCGCGATCGCAAGCGAGCGCCTGTAAGCGTCCTTCCTCAAGGTTAGAACAGGAGATGGATTGGGCGAGTACGCCGTTGGTGCCGATAAAGCAAGTGTCGATACCGAGCGGGGCGAGAGCATCTTCGGCGATGGGCCCGACGAAAGAACCCGATCGTTTGCGATACTGTCCTCCCAGGGCCCAGATCTCCACATCGTTACGCGTCTGGAGCATGTTCAGCACGATGATGCTGTTTGTGATGACGCGCAGCCGCATGCGCGGCAGCGCACGGGCGATGAGAGCGCAAGTCGAACCGGGTCCGAGGAAGATGGTGTCGCGCTCTCTGATGAGGTTGACAGCGGTGCGTGCGATATGCTCTTTTTCAGGGGAGCGGATTGAGAGCTTTTCAAAAAACGGGACCTCTTCGGCAATGGGGGAGCCGCTTGAAAGTCGGATGCCACCGTACTCGCGGATGACGCCAGCGCGTCGCGAGAGCTCATCGAAGTCTCTTCGAGCGGTCATTTCAGATATACCAAAGATTGTTGCGGCTTGGGCAACAGTGACCATTCCGCGCTGAGCGCACAGCTCAAGTAATTGTTCGTGACGTTCGGGTTTAAGCATGGCTTGCCAATTGGATTATGCGGTAATGACGGAGGTATAGGCGCGGAGGGCCTCGATGGTCCGGGGGTCTGCGTCCTCGTTAATGAATGCCGCGGTCATATCCTCCAGTGTGGTGAAAAGGCAGAAGTCGCGCCTTCCGACTTTTTCAGCATCTACAACAAGATAACGCTCCTGAGCTCGAGAAAGAGCGTCTGAGAGGACCATGGCTGCATCGGGACGAGAGCCAAAGACCTCGTTTCCAAAAATACCGGTTGCCGAGACGTAGGCCTTGGGAGCGGATAGACCGTAGGGGCCGCGGCCGTTGTATGGCATGGTGAAAACTCGCGTGTCGTGACGCATCATGCCACCAACAAAGAATAGATCTATATGTGGATTGTCGGCTAGCAGGTTCAGCACGGGAAGACTGTTGGTGACGACGCGTATGTCCTCCTGGGGCAAATACGAACACATGAGCTCGAGAGTGGAGCCTCCACCGAGAAAGATCGTATCGCCGGCTGAGACGGTTTGGGCGGCGGCTATAGCAGCGGCACGTTTCTGATCAACTTGAAAACGACGTTTCTCCTCATGCGGGGTCAAACGTGAAAGGGCTGTTCCGTGGGCGGAGTGTGGAAGCTGAGCCCCTCCGTGTACGCGCACAAGAAGGCCCTTGTCGGCAAGCTCGGCCAGGTCACGCCTGATGGTCATATCCGAAACAGATAGGGTATTAGATATCTCGTTTACCGATACCGAATGATGTTGATCGAGCAAGTCGAGAATGGCCTGCTGGCGTTCGGATTTCATGAGTGCCGACTCCCTCATCGAGCGTTTGTTCTTATTTCAATGTAAACGAACAACATAAATAAACGCAAACCGTTCACGAAGGCACATTACCTTTCACCGGTCAAAACATAACGCTCACGGAAAAAACCATCAAATAGGAGGTAAATAGAGCTCATTCCAAAAATCATCTCTTGACCAATAAACAAATATAGACGAACATAAACGAACAGAACGAACAGAACGAACAGAACGAACAGAACGAAGAGAATTAATAAGTATGAAAGGACAGAAGATGCGTATCGGTGTCATCCTTGCAAGTCACGGAGAGTTCGCTCAGGCCGCCCTCGGCGCCGTCGAGATGATTGCGGGCAAGCAGCCTGATGTCATCGCTCTTGGTCTCACCGCCGAGAAGAGCCTGGAGTCTTTCGAGTCCGAGATGCGCGAGGCTTACGAGACCCTCAGCGCCGAGTGCGAACTCGTCGTCACCCTATGCGACATCTACGGCGGCACCCCATTCAACGTGACTACCCGCTGCCTGCTCAACGGCATGAACATGGTTGCCTACACTGGCCTGTCCATGCCCGTTGCGGTCGAGCTCCTGCTCACCCGCGATGGCCTCGATTCCGCCGACGCGGTCCGTGCCCAGCTCACTGCCGCTCACGCCGGGGCCCAGCAGGAGATCAAGGCTCCCGCTCCGGCCGTGGAGGCAGACGAGGACGATTTGGACCTCTAGGCTCGTTAGCCCGTCGATTCGAGTGGCGCTCACCCGTATCCCCCGAGTGGGCGCCTCGATCGAGCAGAGCATTCGTAAACGGTACTGAAGGAACGTGCAAACGAAAAGGAGAACATCATGGCACTCAAACTCGTCGACATCGATGACCGCCTGATCCACGGTCAGGTTGCCACCACTTGGATTCCCGACTTCGGCATCGAATCGGCAATCATTGTCTCGGATAAGGTCGCCAACGACCCCGTCCAGAAGTCCGTCGCCGGCCTCGCCGCCCCCGACATCAAGGTCTCCGTCTTCGGTGTCGAGAAGTTCATTGAGGTCCTCAAGAAGACCGAGCTCAAGAAGGCCACGATGGTGCTCTTCACCAACCCCATCGACGCCCTCAAGCTGCACGAGAACGGCTTGCCGTTCGACTACCTGAACGTCTCCGGCATGCGCTTCAACGAGCAGCGTCATCGCCTGCACAAGAACATGTCCGTCACCGCCGAGGAAAAGGCCGCCTTCGAGGAGCTCATTGGCCTCGGCGTCGACTGCTGGATGCAGACCACCACGCGCGATTCCAAGGAGCCCGTGTCCGAGCTCCTCAAGAACTACTAAGTAAGTAACCATCTCCGGGCATGTGAACCCGGGGCGTGCCCATCGGAGGGAACGATGGGCGAATAGGGAAGGAGAGGCTTATGCTTCAGGCACTTCTGCTCGCCATCTGGGCGGGTCTGTGCACTTGGGACCAGTTCGGTCCCCACCTGGGCTTCCGCAAGCCCCTGCTGGCATCCGTCGGCGTCGGCATCATCCTCGGTGACATGACGACCGCCATCATGATCGGCGCGACCATGGAGCTCATGTGGCTCGGCGTCAACAACATCGGCGCTTATGTTCCGCCGGATGTCATCTCCGGCACCATCGTCGGTGCCGCCCTGGGCATCATGGGTTCCACCGACACCGCCAGCGCCATCGCCCTGGCAGTCGCCATCGGCATCCCCACCGCCACCTTGGTTCAGCAGCTGAACATCTTGGTCATGACCACTAACGTCTCGCTTGTCCACGGTGCCGACAAGGCCATCGAGTCCGGTAAGTTCAACGCCGTCAACAAGTTCTTCTGGACCGGCGCCCTGTGCTTCTTCCTGACCCGCGCCGTTCCCGTCTTCATCGCCACGGGCATCGGCTCCTTCGTGATCGAGGACATCATGGCCTTCCTGCAGAACCAGGTTCCGTGGGTCCTCACCGGCTTCTCCACCGCCGGTGGCATGATGCCCGCCGTCGGTCTGGCCATGCTCCTCACCATGATGATGAAGAAGAACATGTGGATCTTCCTGCTGCTCGGCTTTATCATGGCCGCCTTCCTCAACGTCCCGACCGTGGGCATCGCGCTCGCCGCTTGCGCCGCCGCCGGCGTGTGGGACGTCATTACCGAGGGCCAGAAGAATCAACCCGCCCCTGCCGCCGCCTCTGCCGCCGGCTCCGATGATGACGAGGAGTACGATCTCTAATGGGTAAGATCTCCAACTCCACCCTGAACAAGGTCCTGCTGCGCACCCAGGGTTGCCAATTCGCGCACAACTACGAGCGCATGCAGTCGCTGTCCCTGACCTACTGCTTTGCTCCTGTCCTCGAGGAGCTCTACAAGGACGCCCCCAAGGAGGAGCGCGTTAACGCCATGAAGCGCCACCTCGAGTACTTCAACACCCACCCGCTCGCGATCCCCTTCATCCTTGGCATCACCGCCGCCCTGGAGGAGACCACGGATGAGGATCAGAAGGACACCGTCGTCGGCATCAAGACCTCCCTCATGGGTCCCTTCGCCGGCCTTGGTGACTCCCTGCTGAACCTCACCTGGTTCCCGATCGCCGGCTCCATCGGCGCATCTATGTGCGTCGACAACGGCTCCATTGTGGGTCCGCTCGTGATGTTCTTGCTCATCAACCTGCTGTACTGGCCGCTGAAGTACTTCGGCCTGCACAAGGGTTACGAGATGGGCATGGAGCTCGTCGAGAAGGCGGGCGTCCAGGTCTTCGACCGTCTGGGCAACCTCGCCAACGTGCTGGGCGTCATGGTCACCGGCGGCCTGATCGCCACGACCGTTAAGCTCAAGCTTGCCGTGCAGTTCGCCTTCGGTGAGGGTGACCCGCTGGTGCTCCAGGACCAGCTCGATAAGGTGTTGCCCTTCCTGCTGCCTGTCGTTCTGACTTTCATCTGCTATCGCCTGCTCAAGAAGGGCCAGGGCAAGAACTCCGCCCAGATCATCATCGGTCTGATTGTGTTCTCCCTTGTGTTCGCCGCTATCGGTTTCTACTTCCCGGCGTTCAAGATCTTCGCCTAATCGCGAGCTTATCAAAAGGCAAATCGTTTGATGCCCGCGCCCCGCATGCCGGGCGCGGGCCTCGTTGTCTCATGTGCTCTCCATCGTGCGCGATCGGGGTGCGCTCCATTATGCCCATGTGCCTTTGGCGTATCGCCATCTGGCAAATCCAACTATCGAAAGGATGCCAATGAGAACCGTCCTCGTGCTCATGGATACTCTGCGTCGCGACGTCCTGTCGTGCTACAACCCCGCAACCGACGTCCAGACCCCCAATCTCGATGCCTTTGCCGAGCGTTCCTGCGTGTTCGACAACCACTGGATCGGCTCGGCTCCCTGCATGCCTGCCCGCCGCGACATCCTCACCGGTCGCTACAACTTCCTCGAGCGCCCCTGGGGCCCCATCGAGCCCTTCGATGTGACGCTGCCGGCCTGCCTGCGCGCGAACGGCAACTTCTGCCACATCACCACCGACCACTGCCACTACCTACGCACCGGTGGCGAGGGCTACCTCCAGGAGTTCAACACCTGGGATTACTACCGCGGCCAGGAGGGCGACCCGTGGGTCAGCCGCATCGATGAGCCGAATAACATGCCCGAGACCTTCTACGGGCGCGTGCGCGAGCAGTACCAGAAGAACCGTCAGCTCTGGCCCAACGAAGAGGACATGCCGAGCCCCAAGACCTTCCAGTCCGCCTGCGACTGGATCGACGGCAATGCTGGGGCCGACGACTTCTTCCTTATGGTTGAGGCCTTCGACCCGCACGAGCCCTTCGATGTGCCCGACAAGTACATGGAGATGTACGGCGGCACTGGCGAGCTCGACCGCGACTACTTCGAGATTCCTGAGTACAAGCGCGTCTCCGCCACCGACGTCAACAAGGGCGCGGAGGACTACCTGCAGCGCCGCTACAAGGCCCTCGTCACCATGACCGACCGCTGGTTTGGTAGGCTCATCGACAAGCTCGAGGAGCGCGGGATGCTGGACGATACCATGGTCATGGTCACCACCGACCACGGCTATTTCCTGGGCGAGCGCGACTACATGGGCAAAAACTACATGCACCTGTATAACGAGCTCGCGCATCTGCCGTTCATTGTGCACTTCCCGGGTAACGCCCGCGCCGGCGAGCATGCCCGCCAGCTCACTCAGGCAATCGACATCATGCCCACGGTGCTTGAGGCCCACGGCTGCGAGATTCCCGCAGATGTGTGCGGCACCTCCCTCGTGCCGCTCATGACGGATGCTGGCGCGCCCACGCGTGGCTACGCCCTGTACGGCGTGCACGCCATGACCGTCAACGTCACCGACGGCCGCTACACCTACTTCCGCGCGCCGGTCGCCGGCAACCAGCCGTGCTTCGAGTACACCGCACTGCCGCACACCATCCGCAAAAAGATGGGTTCGGACTGCCCGGAGGAGATTGAGTGTGGCCGCTACTTCAAACGCACCAAGTACCCGCTGTTCAAGATCCCCTGTAAGAAGCCGGCCCAGATCGAGGGAGCCACGCCGCTCGCCGAGGTCGAGCAGACGATGCTGTTCGACCTTGAGAGTGACTACGGCCAGGTTAATAATCTCGCCGGCAAGGACGACCACGCCGAACAGCGCATGATTGACCTGCTGCTGCGCGGCCTGGAGGAGCATGAGTCCCCGGCCGAGCAAAAGGAGCGCCTGGGCTTGGCCTAAGATTCATGCGGTGATTGTGCGGGCCGGATGCGCCGCCTCGGGTAAGGAGGTGGTTTCCGGCCCGATGAGTGAGGGCTAGCCTGTGCGAAGGGGGGTATGTGCCATGTGCGCGAAGCATATTGGCTTTTTGATAAAACCGGCATCGAGTGCTTGCAACATGCGGTGCAGGTACTGCTTTTACTGCGATGTCGCTGCTCATCGCGAGGAGCGGAGCGCCCGCGTCATGGGCGAAGACGTGGCAAGTGCCATCATCGACCGTGCACTCGCCGTGGCGAGTGATGCGCACATTTCTTTCGCCTTCCAGGGCGGCGAGCCCACCCTGGCCGGCCTTGACTTCTTCCATTCGTTCGTCGCGCGGGTGGAGGAGCGCCGTGAGAACCAGCGGGTGAGCTGGGCGTTGCAGACCAACGGCTACCTGATCGAAGAGGAATGGGCCGAGTTCTTCCGCGAGCACGGGTTCCTCATCGGAGTCTCGGTTGACGCTTATCGCGACCTGCACGATTCGATGCGTCCCGATGCGCACGGTGCCGCTACGTACGCGCGCGTCATGAGCGGCGTTCGCCTGCTGCGCGAGCGCGGCGTGGACGTCAACATACTCTCGGTCCTCACCTCGCAGATGGCGGCGCATCCACAGCGCGTCTTCTCCTTCATCAAGCAGGAGAAGATCACCCATATCCAGTTCATCCCGTGCCTGCCGGGCCTCGACGATGAGCGGGACACGTTCTCGCTCGACCCGCGTGCCTTCTCCTCGTTCTACCGCCGCTTGTTCGACTTGTGGTGGCGCGAGCTCGGTGCTGGGCGCTATGTGAGCGTCTGGCTGTTCGAGAACGTCATGCAGATGGCGCTCGGGCAGTTTCCGTCGCAGTGCGGTATGCTCGGCCGCTGCGCTCCGCAGTTCGTGGTGGAAAGCGACGGTTCGGTGTATCCGTGCGACTTCTATGCGCTGGATGAGTACCGCGTGGGCGATATTCGCGTCGATTCCCTTGAGGCAATGGCGACCTGTGAGACCATGCGCATGTTTTTGAACGAGCCGCGTCGCGATTGCGCGCGGTGCGCCGATTGCCCCTTTGAGGGCATTTGCCATCGCAACTGCAAGCGCCTGAACATCGCCTATTACGATGCGGGCTACTGCGGGCTGCGTGAGTTTTTGGAGTACGCCTATCCCGGCCTGCAGCGCGTGGCTCGCATGTTCACGCGGCGCTGATCCTGCCCGGGTTTTGCCTCGTCGTAGTTGTGTGGGGCTCTGCGCCCCTCCCGCCTTGACCACTCAATCTTCATCCCGTTCCCGTGAGTTTGGAGTTCCCTATGCCCCAGCAACCCAACGTTCTCCTTATCATGTGCGACCAGATGCGCGGCGACTGCCTGGGTATCGACGGCCATCCGGACGTGCAGACGCCCTACTTGGACACGCTCGCCGCCGACGGCATGCTGTTCGAGAACGCCTACTCCGCCTGCCCGAGTTGCATCCCGGCGCGCGCCGCCCTCTTTTGCGGCAAGACGCCCGCGGGCACGGGCCGCGTGGGTTACCAGGACGGTATCGCGTGGGAGTACGACCATATGCTCGCGCAGGAGATGCGCGACGGCGGCTACCAGACCGCCGTGGTAGGCAAGATGCACGTGCATCCGCCGCGTTTGGGCTGCGGCTTCGAGCACATGCGCCTGCATGACGGCTACATCGGCCACTACCGCAAGGCGAACCTGCCGTACTGGATGCACCAGAACGTCTCCGACGACTACATGCGCTTCCTCAAAAATGAACTGGGCGAATTCGCCGACGTGAACGGTTCGGGCGTTGAGAACAACTCCTGGATCACCCATCCCTGGGCCTACGAGGAGCGCCTGCACCCCACCAACTGGGTGGTGGACGAGTCCATCCGCTTTTTGGAGACCCGCGATCGCACGCGCCCGTTCTTCCTCATGACGAGCTTCGTGCGGCCCCACCCGCCCTTCGACGCGCCGCAGACCTACTTCGATCTGTACCGCGACATGGAGCTGCGCGCGCCTGCCGCTGGCGATTGGGATGACGCCGATGCCACCGAGCGCGATGGCATGATCTTGGACAGCGTGCACGGCTGCCGCGACGCCGAGCTGCGCCGCGAGGCCATGGCGGGCTATTATGCCTGCATCACACATATGGACCACCAGATCGGCCGGCTCATCACGGCGCTCGAGAACGACGAGACCTACCACGACACCGTGATCGTGTTCTGCTCCGACCACGGCGAGATGCTCTTTGACCACAGTCTCTTTCGCAAGGTGTTGCCCTACGAGGGCTCCGCGCGCATCCCCTTCATCGTGCACGTGGGCAAAAACGTCGATGTGCCGGGCGGCGAGCGCGTTCGCGGCGTGAGCGAGAGCACGGTGGAACTCATGGACCTTATGCCCACCATCCTCGAGGCGTGCGACCTGCCCGTGCCCGAGGGCGTGGAGGGCGCCTCGCTCATGGGCGAGCTTACCGGCGCCGCGCCGCTGAACCGTGCATACCTGCACGGCGAGCACAGCGGCAGCCGCGAGCAGTCCAACCAGTGGATCGTGACCCCGCATGACAAGTACATCTGGTTCACACGGACCGGGGTGGAGCAGTATTTCGACCTGGACGCCGATCCGCGTGAGGAGCACGACCTCATCGACGCTCCGGAGCGCGCCGCGCGCATCGCCGTGCTCCGTGCCTGCCTGATTGAGGAGCTCGCTGGTCGCGAAGAGGGATATGTTCGTGACGGCGAGTTGGTGGCGGGACGTGCGCCCGCCGTTATGCTTGAGCGCCCCCGGCCCTCGCGCCTCCAACGTTAAGAGAAAGGCCTATCCATGGATATGAAGACGATCGGCATTGTGGTCGTAGTGGTTGCGGTCGGGTTCACCATTTACATGGAGGTCCAAAAGCGCACAACCTTCGCCAAGCTCGAGGCGTACCTGCGCGAGGGCGACCTCAACAACTACCTCAAGGTCCTGAACCGCCCGCTCACTAGCGTGCTGTACCCCAAGTACAACGTGCTTTTCATGCGCTTGAACGCAGCTCTTGCCATGGATGACGTCGAGGCATCCGAGCGCATCATCCGCGAGATGGGTTCGCTCAAGATGAGCGAGGAGCAGACACTCGCGCTGGCGGCAAAGGCGTTCTCCTTCTACGTGGAGATCGGGGATGAGCCCCACGCACGCGAGGTGCTCTCCTACCTCGAGGAGCACGGTGATCGCGAGGCTGCGCGTGCCGACCGTCGCACCTATGACGTCTTCCTCAAGGGCTCGTATGCCTATATCGACGAGATGGAGCGCGCGTTGTCGGAGGCGGCTGGCATGGAAGAGGCCCTGCTCTGCCAGATGCTCTCGGTTCAGTACGAGAACAAGGGTGACGAGGGGCGCGCCGCGTCCTATTGCGAGCGCGCTGAGCGGACGCTCGCAGCAGCCATGCCTGACAAGTAGGGAAGAGTCTAGGCGCTTCATATGCTAGCAATCGTATTCGCCATTGCGTTTTTCGCCTCTACCATCAGTGCCATCTGCGGTGTCGGCGGGGCATCATCATTAAGCCCGTGATGGACGCCGTGGGTGTCGCCGACGTGGCGACCATCAACTTCCTGTCCGGATGCACCGCGAGGACAACATCGGGCACTTCGCCATGAGCGTTTCCACCGCGCTGCTGCTCGACGTCGTCTACGCGTGCATCTTCAACCAGGATTACTTCGCTAACTACTAGCGGCGTGTCGAGACGGTGCGCGGGCCATTGATGGACTCGGCAGGCAGATTGGCGGGGACGCCTAGCCCTTGGCGCAACGGTGCTCCGCATGAGCGGCGTAAATAGGGACATATCGCGCAGCAGCGTTCGAGATATGTAAAAGTCCACAACCATACGCTGCGGTTTTGAATGATACGAACGCTTGCAATTCGTTGCATAGGGTGTTGCTCGATCGATAGGAGCTTGTTCGGATGGGTCCTCAATACATCTTGGTCTTCGCGGTATGCTTCCTGGCGTCGCTTCTGGGGCCGCTCTGTGGCATCGGCGGCGGCGTGATCATCAAGCCCGTGGTCGACGCGATGAACGTCATGAGCGTGAGCACGGTGAGCTTCCTCTCGAGCATGTCGGTGCTCATCATGTCGCTCTCCACGCTCGCGCAGAACGCGGCGAGCGGGCAGTCTGATATCGACGCGCGGGCGATGTCGCCCATCGCCGTCAGCTCCGCGGTGGGCGGCGTGATCGGCAAGATGTTGTTCAACCGGCTGGGGTCCGTGTTCCCCGACGCCGAGCTCGTCGGCGCGGTCCAGGCCGCCGTGCTCATCGTGCTCGCCGTCCTCGTGCTGGCCTACACGCTCAACAAGGCGCGCATCAAGGGCCTCAAGCTCGAGAATGCGTGGGCGCAGGCGCTCATAGGGTTCTGCGCCGGGGCGTGCTGGTCCTTCCTCGGCATCGGCGGCGGCCCCTTCAACCTGGCCATCCTCGTCTTCTTCTTCGCCATGGAGAGCAAGCCCGCCGCGCAGGCGTCGCTGTTCATCATCGCGTTCTCGCAGACGGCGAGCCTCATCTACACGCTGGCCACGGGCAGCGTGCCCGCGTTCCTCCCCGTGGTCCTGCTGGGCATGGCGGCGATGGCGGTGCTTGGGTCGGTCGTGGGGCGCCGCCTGCTGCGCCGGATGGACTCGGCGGCGGTCGATAAGCTCTACGTGTTCGCCCTCGTGCTCATCATCGTGATCTGCACGTACAATTTCATCCGGTTCTCGGTGCTCTAGTTCTTCGCCCCGAAACGGGATGCCGCGATAATGGAGCTGGAGCGCGGGCCTTCCTCTTCTGCCTTGAGGAGGTCGCCGTGTCCCGCTCGTCTCATGAGCGCCGATGGTGTTGAAGTCCTCTTGGCAATAAGTCGCGGCAGCGTCAGCCGCCAATTCAAAAAAGCCACAGGCGGAAGGCAAACCGCTTCAAAGCAAATTCACCCTCCAACAAATAGTGGATCCCCAACAAAGTCTTTAGCCTGAGCGAGCAGAGTTAAGCAGGCGTCAACGTGTCGTCTCCCAAGCCCGGCAGAGCAGCAACCTTAATATATTTCGCCGCCGCTCTGCCGGCCCCAGGCGACTCCACGCACTTTACCTGCGTAAACAATGTGAGTGAAATATGAATCTCGATGGATACGCCCGCAGCCGTGTATACTAAACAGCTGTGTGAAACCAGGGGAGTATTCTGGCTGGACAAAATGCCTGCTTAATAGGGTTGTCAGGTAGTTCGGACACAATACAAGGCTGGGGAGCACGTCGTGTAAGTAGTGGTCCTCTAGGGGCGTACGCTCGGTGGTGTACGCATTGTCCCAAGACCACGCGAGAGTTGGGATCATATCTTGATCAGCATGATTCTCGGCCGCAAGATTGGCATGACCCAGGTTTGGGACGAGAACGATAACGTCGTTCCCGTCACGGTCATCCAGGCTGGCCCCTGCGCTGTCTCGCAGGTTAAAACTCAGGCAACCGACGGCTATGACGCCGTCCAGATCGGTTTCGGCGACATCAAGGCCAAGAACGTGAACAAGCCCATGGCTGGTCACTTCGCCAAGGCTGGCGTCGAGCCTGTCCGCTTCCTTCGTGAGGTCCGCGTCGAGAACGGCGAGGAGCACAAGGTCGGCGAGGTCGTCACCGTCGCTGATTTCGCTGATGTCGAGAAGGTCGACGTCATCGGTACCTCCAAGGGTAAGGGCTTCCAGGGTCGCATCAAGCGCTGGGGTCAGCGCCGCGGTCCTATGACGCATGGTTCTCACTTCCAGCGTCACCCCGGTTCTATCGGTCAGTGCGCCTATCCTGCGCGCGTCCTCAAGGGCGTAAAGATGGCCGGTCACATGGGTAACGAGCGCGTTACCGTCAAGAACCTTTCCGTTGTCCGCATCGATGCCGAGCAGAACCTCATCTTGGTCAAGGGCGCTGTCCCGGGTGCCAAGAATGGTCTCGTCGCCATCCGTATGGCCTAAGGGCCCAGCCCATTTAGCCCAGCGTCATACCAAGGAGAACACTTAAATGGCAAAGTTTGAAGTAAAGAACAGCGAGGGCAAGAAGGTCGCCGAGGCCGAGCTCGCCGCTGAGGTGTACGGCATCGAGCCGAACATCCACGTTATGCACCACATCGTCAAGTGCCAGATGGCCTCTTGGCGTCAGGGCACCCAGTCTGCTAAGGGTCGCTCTGAGGTTTCCGGTGGCGGCAAGAAGCCTTGGCGTCAGAAGGGCACCGGCCGTGCCCGCCAGGGTTCCATCCGTGCTGCCCAGTGGCGTCACGGTGGCGTTGTCTTCGCCCCCAAGCCCCGTTCCTACGCTAAGCGTATGAACAACAAGGAGGTCAAGCTGGCTATGCGCTCCGCGCTGTCCGCCAAGCTGGCCGATGGCGAGCTCGTGCTCGTCGACGACTACGGCTTCGAGAAGCCTTCCACCAAGGCTGCCGTCGCCATGCTCAAGGCTCTCGGCCTTGAGGGCAAGCGTCTGACCATCATCGTTCGCGATGAGGACGTCAACGCCTACCTGTCGTTCCGCAACATTCCCAAGACGTTCATCATCACCGCTGACGAGGCCAACACCTACGATCTCGTCAACAACAACGCTGTGCTGATGCCCGCCGACATCGCCGCTCACTTCGGGGAGGTGCTTGCATAAATGACCGCCCACGAGATCATCATCCGTCCGATCGTGTCCGAGCGTTCCTTCTCCGGCATGGAGCAGAACAAGTACACGTTCGAGGTCGCCAAGGATGCTAACAAGTATCAGATCAAGGACGCTGTCGAGGAGATCTTCGGCGTCAAGGTCGTTCGCGTGAACACCCTGACGGTCAAGCCCAAGACCAAGCGCGTGCGCTATGTCGCCGGCAAGACCCGTTCTTGGAAGAAGGCCATCGTCACGCTGGCCGAGGGCGACACCATCGAGGTCTTTGGCAACCAGGCCTAAGACTCGCTGCTGTTGAGTGAGCTCATGCCTCCCAAAAAGGGGAGGCGAGAGCTCAAGGTTTTGGGCGTATAAAATGGACACGCCCGGAACCGTGTATACGTCCGGTGTCATCGCACCCGAGGCAGAACCTCGAATCCCTGTCTGCGATGGCTAACGGATTCCTATTGAAAGGGATTGTAATGGCTGTAAAGCACCTTAAGCCGACCTCCGCTGGTAGGCGTTGGCAGACGATCTCCGATTTCTCCGAGATCACCTGCACCATGCCCGAGAAGTCTCTTCTCGAGCCCCTGCCCAAGAAGGCCGGTCGTAACAACAACGGCCGCATCACCACCCGCCACCAGGGCGGCGGCGTGAAGCGTCGTTACCGCGTGATCGACTTCAAGCGCAACAAGGACGGTGTGCCCGCCAAGGTTGCCACGATCGAGTACGATCCGAACCGTTCCGCTCGCATCGCTCTGCTGCACTACGCTGACGGTGAGAAGCGCTACATCCTGGCCCCCAAGGGCCTCGAGGTCGGTCAGACCATCATGTCCGGTTCTGACGCCGACATCAAGCCGGGCAACGCTCTGCCCCTCGCCGACATCCCCGTGGGTACGCTTATCCACGCCGTCGAGTTCCAGCCGGGCAAGGGCGCTGCTATCGCCCGTTCCGCCGGTAACTCCTGCCAGCTGATGGGTAAGGAGGGCAAGTACGCTATCGTCCGTATGCCTTCCTCCGAGATGCGCCGCATCCTCGTTACCTGCCGCGCCACCGTCGGTGAGGTCGGCAACGCCGATCACGCCAACATCGTCATCGGCAAGGCCGGCCGTAAGCGTCACATGAACGTGCGCCCGACCGTCCGCGGTACCGTCATGAACCCTGTCGATCACCCGCACGGCGGTGGCGAGGGCAAGAACCACACCTCTGGTCGTCCCTCTGTTACCCCCTGGGGTAAGCCGACGAAGGGCCTTCGTACGCGCAAGAAGAAGAAGGTCTCGAACCAGCACATCATTCGTCGCCGTAAGAAGTAATTTCGGATACCGAGTTTTAGGAGAAAGCACTTATGAGCAGAAGTCTCAAAAAGGGCCCGTTCGTGGAGACTCGCCTTCTCTCGCGTATCACCGCGATGAACGAGGCTGGCAAGAAGGACGTCGTGAAGACCTGGTCCCGCGCGTCCACCATCTTCCCCGAGATGGTTGGTCACACCATCGCCGTCCACGACGGCCGCAAGCATGTGCCCGTGTATGTTACCGAGTCCATGGTTGGTCACAAGCTCGGCGAGTTCGCGCCGACTCGTACGTTCCGTGGCCACAAGGCCAAATAGGGGGTTAACCGTAAATGGCAACTAAGTCTATTGAAACTGAGGCCACCGAGGTTCGCGCCGTCGCTAAGTACGTGCGTGTTTCCCCCAGCAAGGCCCGCCTGGTGGTCAATCTGATCCGCCGCAAGCCTGTCGCTCAGGCCTTCGACATCCTCCACTTCTGCGACCGCGCCGTCGCCGTGGATGTCGAGAAGGTTCTCCGTTCCGCCGTTGCGAACGCCGAGAACAACAACGGTCTGCGTGCCGACAACCTGGTTGTCGCCGCTGCCTATGTTGACGAGGGTCCGACGCTTAAGCGCATCCGTCCCCGCGCCAAGGGTTCCGCTTCTCGCATTCTGAAGCGTACTTCCCACATCACCGTCGTCGTTGCTCCTCGAAAGGAGGCGTAAAGCTGTATGGGTCAGAAAGTCTACCCCACCGGCTTCCGTCTTGGCATCACCGAGAACTGGCGCTCCCGCTGGTTCGCAGAGAAGGATTACGCTAAGACCCTCGGTAACGATCTCGAGATCCGCAAGTACCTCGAGAAGCGTCTTTCCCGCGCAGCTGTCTCCCGCGTCGAGATCGAGCGCGCTGGCGACAAGGTGAAGGTCATCATCCTCACCGCTCGCCCCGGCGTTGTCATCGGTAAGAAGGGTGCCGAGATCGATACCCTCCGCACCGAGCTCGAGAAGGTCGCTGGCGTCTCCAAGGGCCAGCTCTCCGTCGACGTTGTCGAGATCAAGCGCCCCGAGCTCGACGCCAACCTCGTTGCTCAGTCTATCGCCGAGCAGCTCGAGGGCCGCGTTGCCTTCCGTCGCGCTATGCGCAAGGCTGTCCAGTCCGCCCGCAAGGCCGGCGCTAAGGGCATCCGTATCCAGTGCTCCGGTCGTCTCGGCGGTGCCGAGATGGGCCGTCGTGAGTGGTACCGTGAGGGTCGCGTGCCTCTGCACACCCTCCGTGCCAAGATCGACTACGGCACGGCTGTCGCCAGCACCACCATGGGCGCTTGCGGCGTGAAGGTCTGGATCTACCTGGGCGAGAAGCTCCCGGGCCAGCCTGTTCCCAACCCTGCACTCGAGGGCTCTTCCCGTCCTCGTCGTCGTAACTCCGAGAGGAGGGGTCAGTAGTGCTTGCCCCTAAGCGTATTCTTCACCGCAAGGTGCAGCGTGGCTCCATGAAGGGCCAGGCCAAGGGTAATACCGAGCTGCATTTCGGCGAGTTTGGTATCCAGGCTCTCGAGGCCCATTGGATCACCAACCGTCAGATCGAGGCCGCTCGTATTGCCATGACCCGCTACATGAAGCGTGGCGGTCGTGTCTACATCACGATCTTCCCCGATAAGCCCATCACCAAGAAGCCTGCCGAGACTCGCATGGGTTCTGGTAAGGGTAACCCCGAGGAGTGGGTGGCCGTCGTCAAGCCCGGCCGCATCATGTTCGAGGTCAAGGGCGTGCCCGAGGAGGTCGCTCGCGAGGCTCTGCGTCTTGCACAGCACAAGCTTCCCATCAAGACCAAGATTGTTGCTGCCAAGAACGCTGAGCAGCGCATCGAGAAGGAGATGGCTGAGGAGGCCGCTCTCGAGGCCAAGTGGGCTGCTGAGGACGCCGCCGCCGCCAAGGAGGAGAACTAATGAAGCCCGCAGAGATTCGTGAGCTCTCGGACGCTCAGCTCGTTGAGAAGCTGAAGGAAATGCGCGCCGAGCTCTTTAACCTTCGTTTCCAGATGGCCACCAGCCAGCTGGACAACACCGCTCGCGTCAACACCGTGAAGAAGGACATCGCTCGCGTCCTCACGGAGCAGCGCGCCCGCGAGATCGCAGCGGAGAAGTCCGCTGTCGCCGAGTAGGACCTAAGGAGAGAACATGACTGATTCGCGTAACTCGCGTAAGGTCCGTACGGGTGTCGTTACCTCCGTCTCCGGTGCCAAGACCATCGTTGTCACCATCACCGAGCGCAAGCGTCACCCTAAGTACGGCAAGATGATGACCAGCTCCAAGAAGCTGCACGCTCACGACGAGGAGTGCACGGCTGGCGTGGGCGACACCGTCCGCGTTATGGAGACCCGTCCTATGTCCAAGATGAAGCGTTGGCGCCTCATCGAGGTCGTCGAGCGCGCTAAATAAGCAGTCGCTCTTACGACTTGTACGTTTCCGAAGATGTGCGTATGCCTGGCTTGCATACCACGGGCCGTATAAAGGCTGCGCACCTCTCTTCGGTTCTTAGTTCGGAGGAACATCTACCATGATTCAGATGCAAACCATGCTGAACGTCGCCGACAACTCCGGCGCTCGCAAGATTCGCTGCATCAAGGTGCTTGGCGGTTCCAAGCGTCGTTATGCAGGCATCGGCGATGTGTTCATCGGTGCTGTCCAGGAGGCTACCCCTGGCGCCAACGTCAAGAAGAAGGACGTTGTCCGTTGCGTCGTCGTTCGCACCGTTAAGGAGATCCGCCGCAAGGATGGCTCCTACATTCGCTTTGATGAGAACGCCTGCGTTGTCATCAACAACGATGGTTCGCCCGTCGGCACCCGTATCTTCGGGCCCGTCGCTCGCGAGCTTCGTGACAAGAAGTACATGAAGATCGTCTCGCTCGCTCCCGAGACCCTGTAGTTAGGGGAGATATATGTATATCAAGAAGGGCGATAAGGTCCAGGTTCTCTCTGGTAAGGATCGCGGCAAGCAGGGCGTTGTCCTGCGTGCTCTCCCCGCCGAGAACAAGGTCGTTGTCGAGGGCGTTTCGGTCGTCAAGAAGGCCGTCAAGCCCAACGCTGCCAACCAGCAGGGCGGCATCGTTTCGCAGGAGGCTCCCATCGACGCCTCCAACGTCAATCTCGTCTGCCCCGAGTGCGGTAAGGTTACCCGCGTCGGTCACGAGAAGGACGGCAAGAACAAGCTGCGCGTCTGCAAGAAGTGCGGCCACAAGTTCTAAGCTGCCCGCAACATCAAGTTGCTAGCAAAGGCCCGGATGCCACGGCACCCGGGCCTTTTTCTATCCCTACTCATTGCACTCATTGGGGACAGACTTAAATGAGTGCCCTTAATGGGCAAGCATAGATGAGCGGGTGCGCTGTACAAATTGCTTGTGTGCGCGTTTATGCGCGTTAGATTGCGTTAATTGCACACCCATGCGTATAGATGCGCCGTTTTCGGGACAATAATGACCGTTTAGCGGTGAGATACGCACAAACGCGCACAGACGCGCGTGTTTGTGCGAATATAGAGCTGTCAGAAAGCAAGGCGTTCTATGACACAGGAGGCACATAATGGCAGATTCCAAGCAGGCTCCGCTCGACGCGGCGGCAGCCGCCAAAGCAGCGTTCGCTTCGGTCCAGGACAAGCCGTTCCCCGACGATATCTTTACGGCCCCCGAGCTTCGTTGGGCTGTGATCGGTTGCGGTGTTATCGCCAACCAGATGGCTCAGTCTCTCGCCCTTGCCGGCCGCAAGCTCGCGGGCGTTGCCAACCGAACGCTGTCCAAGGCTCAGGCTTTTGCTGAGCAGTATGGCGTTGAGAAGGTTTATGACACGGTCGAGGACCTTTACGCCGATCCGGGCATCGACGCCGTCTACATCACCACCCCGCACAACACTCATATCACCTATCTGCGCGCTGCCCTGGCAGCCGGCAAGCACGTGCTCTGCGAGAAGGCCATTACCCTCAATTCCGCTGAACTCGATGAGGCCCGTGCCATTGCCGCCGAGCACAACGTGGTCCTTATGGACGCTACCACGGTGCTCCACATGCCCTTGTATCAAGAGCTGCGTCGCCGCATGGATGCCGGCGAGTTCGGCCGCATGAACCTCGCTCAACTCAACTTTGGTAGCTACAAGGAGTACGGCGACCTGACTAACCGCTTCTACAACCGTAGTCTTGCCGGCGGTGCCATGCTCGATATTGGTGTGTATGCCCTGTCCGTCATGCGCCTGTTTATGGCGAGCCAGCCCGCCGAGGTCGTGTCTCTAGGCAACACCTGCGAGACTGGCGTCGATGTTGCGGGCGGCATCGTCTGCCGCAATGCCGAGCAGCAGCTGGGCGTCGTGAGCCTTACGCTTCACTCCAAGCAACCCAAGCGCTCGGTCATCAGCTTTGACAAGTGCTACATCGAGGTCAACGAATATCCGCGCGCCGATCACGCGACCATCGTGTGGACTGCGGACGGCCACCGCGAGGAGGTCCACGCCGGCACCGAGGCTTACGCCCTTTGCTATGAGATGGCCGATCTTGAGAAGGCCGTTGCCGGCGACGACTCTAAGCGTGAGCTTCTGGGCTATGCTTCTGATGTTATGGAGCTGATGACCAAGCTACGCGCCGACTGGGGAGTCGTGTACCCCGAGGAGGAGTAAGCGATGCTAGCGGAAGATAGGCTCAACGCGATCGTGTCGATGGTTCAGCAGACCGGCTCGGTTACCGTGCCGGAGCTTGCCGAAGCCCTGGGCGTGACGGCGTCTACCATTCGGCGCGACCTGCAGACGCTCGACCGAGCACACCGTATCGCCAAGGTGCACGGAGGCGCGACAAGTCTGGAGCGCGCGCACGTGACGCGCGACCTAACGCTTAATGAGCGCAGCGATCTCCATAACGACGACAAGGAACGTATCTGCGCCCGTGCGGCGGCGCTGGTAGAGCCCGAGAGCTTTGTGTACATCGATTCGGGTTCGACGACGCTCAGGCTCATCGAGCATCTTCCGCATCTCGAAGGGGTCACCTATGTGACTGATTCCGTGCTCCATGCTCAGCATCTCGCTTTGCGCGGTATGCGTACCGTGGTGCTGGGCGGCGAGCTCAAACCCGAGACCGAGGCGCTCGTTGGCCCCGATGCCTTGGCAACTCTAGACCGCTACAACTTCAACTGCGGCTTTTGGGGCTCTAACGGCATTGCCGCCGAGCAGGGCTTCACGGCGCCCGATATCGAGGAGGCACAGGTCAAGCGCATCTCGATGCGCCATACGGCCAAACGCTTCGTAATCTCTGATGCCAGCAAATTTGGCATGGTGGCACCCGTCAAGTTCGCGGACTTCCGCGACGCGACGATCATCACCGCGGGCGAGGTGCCTGCCAAGTACCAGACGATGGACAACGTCATCACGGTCTAGCGGCGGGGCAAGGCCAAAACCACCACAAAGGGGACAGGCACCTTTGTGGTGGGTCAATGGAAAAGCGGCAACGACCATCCCGGGCGCTGCCACTTTTGTTGTCTACCGGTTTATCTAAATCTGTAACAACCAGACCGTTAAAAGCAGGCTAGATGTTACAGATCGAGATACTTACGAACCGCGCCGTCCCTTTGTCTCAATCTGTAACATCTGGGACTGATTTTGCCGAGTTGCTGTTACAGATTGAGATTATTCCCTTGAGGGGATTCGAATGTCTCGATCTGTAACAGATAGACCGGAAAATGGGTTCTAACTGTTACAGATCGAGACGTTTTGGGACCGCGGCTGAGCCATCGCGGCAAAACCATCATAAAGGTGCCTGTTCCCATTGTGGTGGTTTAGGGCTCCCAGGGGCAAGGGGCTTCGATGTGGATGTGCTCGCCGGTTACGGGATGCGTAAAGGACACGCTGTGGGCATGGAGCATGAGGCCGCAGGGGCGCGGCGTTCCGTACAGGTCGTCGCCAACCAGGGGATGATGCTCGCTTGCCAGGTGCACGCGAATCTGATGCTTGCGGCCGGTGAGCAGCTCGACATCAATATACGAGCGCGTGGGCAGGCCGCGGCGGCTCTTAAGGCGCTTGAGTACCTTGACGCGCGTCTGAGATGGCTTGCCGCTGGCGCCAACGCGCATCTTGCGGCTATCGTGACGGTCGCGGGCGATGGGCTTGTCGATGAGCTTTTCGCTCCAGTCGATCTTGCCCTCGGCGAGCGCCAGGTAGTGCTTTTCGAAAGCGTGGTCGATGACCATCTGGTCAAAGGCGGGCTGCGTCTGCTTGTCGAGCGAGAACAGCACCACGCCGGTGGTGTCGCGGTCCAGGCGGTTGAGCGGCTGCATGTCGGTCGCGGCAAAGCCGTCGCCCATCGCCAGCAGCAGGTCGCTGGCGTAGTCGGTGAGCGTGCGCTCGCCGGTGCCGTCGCCGTGGACAATCATGCCGGCGGGCTTGTCGATGGCCATGAGCCAGGCGTCGCAGTAGAGGACTTGAGGTTCTTCGTTCACGTGTAAGCCTTTCGGTTAGCTAATTCCCACAAACATGCAGCCCGAGGTGGCGCCGCGCAGGCGGGCGGCCGGCTTGCGGCCGGCTTGAGCCGCCTCGACAGCGCGACGGACGCGAGCGACGGCACGGCCAATCTCATCGGCCTCGAGCAAGGTTCCGTCGACCATAAGACGGCGCACGCCGGCATCGAGCAGCTGCGGAACTTGCGGCGTGAGGTCGATGGGGTAGGCGTCGTACAGGCGTGAGCGGCCGTGGATGTCGGTACGCACCGGCATGACCTTTCCGTCGATATTCTTGAGCGAGAGCTTGCGGGCACGCAGGCGGCAGTTGGCACAATCGTGGATGCAGCCGTTGGCAACCTGCAGAATGCAATGCTCGCTTGTCATGACGCGCGGGCGGCCAAAGACGGTGATGCCTAGAGCCGCGGGCGCGGCGGCGCCGAGCGAGACAATCTCGTCGAGCGTGATCTCGGGCGAGAGCCAAAACGCACCGGCTCCGCGCTCGGCAAGCGCCTCCATGCAGGGCGTGTTGTGCACCGGCAGGCAAGAGCGAATCTCGGCCGTGGCGCCAACCTGGGCGGCCAGGGCAAGCTCAGAGATGTTGCCAATAGCGACCGTGGCGCCGGCAACAACCCACGGGTCAACGCGAACGTGGTCAACGGCGCGGCAGACCTCATCGAGCACGGGTACGATGTCCTGCTCAAACGTATCGGCGGGGGAGAGCTTGGCCGCATCGAGCGCGTCGGTGGTCATGTAGATGCGCGTTGCACCCTCCGCCCGCGCTGCCTCGGCGGCCTCGAGCGAGGTGACGGTGGCGCAGATCTGCGGCTCGTCGCGGTAGTGCTCGGGCGCGGGGCGGGAATCACTGGTGACAATCGCCGGCAGCTCGAGCGTTTTCGCGCGCTCCGCGTACGGCGCCAGAATGGCCTCCTCCAATGCTTTACAGGCGGCGGCGCGCACCTTGTGCACGGCGGAGAAGCCCATGCCGCAGCCCTCATCGAGCGCCACCTCAAAGCTCGCTGCCTCAAAGGGCGAGGAGCCCATGCGGCCCACATGCTCAACCATGTCCGCCGCCTCGACGGCGCGGGTCTTGGCGGCCTCGACGGTGAAGCCCGTGGCGGTGGCGGTGAGCGCGGGGTCGTCACAGCAGGTGAGTGTGACAGTAAACGGCTTGCCCAGGCGCGCCACGACGGACACATCAACAGCGCGGCGGCGCAGCACATCGCGCTTGAGCGCGGCGCCGGCGGCGTCGATGGCACGCTGGCTGCGAATCACGCGGACGCGGCAGCCCTCGGGCATGCTACGGGGCACGCGACACTCGATAACATCGCCGGCAGCGGCATCATCGGCGGCAATGGTGGTCAGGAACTGGTCAAACTCGTTATCGTGGCGAAGCTCCAGCAGGTCGCCCTTGCCCACGGGCTCAAACAGCTCAATGCGGGCGATGGCGGCGCGGCGACGGCGGTCGTCGGGCTTGAGGCCGCGCACATCGCGGTTGGCCGGGCGGCTGCCCAGCACCGTGCCCACGATCTGTCCGCGGTTGTTGGAACGCTCATAGCTCATCATCTCGTCGCCCGAGGTGCCGTCCTGATAGGCGTGCGTAAAGTCGCGGTTAAAGCAGCGCTTGAGCTGGCGCTGACGGGCGGCTTCCTCGTCCTTAGAGGTCGAAACATCGGCCAGCATATCGTCAATCTGATGACGATACACATCAACGATGGAGTACACGTAATCGGGCGCCTTCATGCGGCCCTCGAGCTTGAGCGACGCGGCGCCGGCGTCATACAGACGGCGAACAAGCTGCGAGGTGTTGGTGTCACGCGGGCACAGCGCGCGCTCGCGACCGGCAGGGGAGAGCGAGCGGCCGTTCTCGTCGATCAGCTCGTAGGGCAAGCGGCAGGGCTGGGCGCACATGCCACGGTTGGCCGATCGTCCCGCCATGGCAAAGCTCGAAAGCAGACACAGGCCCGAGTAGCAAAAGCAGATGGCGCCATGGCTAAAGACCTCAAGGTCCACATCGGGCGCGGCATCGTGAATGGCGGCAATCTCGTCGATGGAAAGCTCGCGCGAGAGGGTCACGCGGTCGGCGCCCTGCTCGCGGCACCAAAGGGTTCCGCGGTCGTCGTGGATGTTCGCCTGGGTCGAGATATGCGTCTCGATGCTGGGCATCGTGCGCTTGACCTCAAAGAACAGGCCCCAGTCCTGGATGATGAAGGCGTCGGCGCCCAGCGTGGAGCAGCGATGGATGAGCTGCAGCGCATCGCTCATCTCGGATTCCTTGATGACGATGTTGACCGTGACGTAGACGCGCGAGCCGGCCAGATGCGCGGCGCGGCAGGCCTGCTCAAAGGCCTCGTCGGTAAAGTTGGTGGCCTTGCGGCGGGCGTTGAAGCTGCCCATGCCGCAGTAGATGGCGTCTGCCCCGGCGGCGAGTGCGGCGGCAAAGGGCTCGGGCCCTCCGGCGGGCGCCAAAAGCTCGGGTCTGCGGTTGGTGGTTCGACTGGCGGTTGCGGTCATATCCTGCCTTTCAAAATGCTCAGATAATCAAAAGTATAGTGGTGCCGTCGCGGCAGGCGATGCCCGTGCTCTAAGCGGGATAAAGTCTTCAGCAGCTTGGACTGGCTGCTTCACATGAGAACCGTTCAGCGGTCCGGGGAAACCGTTGGGCGATAAAATATTCTCGCAACGTGATAATAATCTTGCATCGCGCGGAAACCTTGAGTACTATCCCAATCAAGCGCGGTGTTCAGACCGAACTGTGCCTCCCGGTGTGAACGCCGCGCTCCCGTTCCCTTTTACTTGTAAGGAGAAAAACATGAGCAAGACCGTCGTGTCTTCCGATAACGCACCCGCAGCCATCGGCCCGTATTCCCCTGGTATCCAGACCGGCAACATGGTGTTCCTGTCCGGCCAGCTGGGCATCGATCCCGCAACTGGCAAGATGCCCGAGGGCGTCGAGGCCCAGGCCAAGCAGTCCCTTGCTAACGTCGAGGCCCTGCTGACCGCTGCCGGCGCCACCTTTGCCGATGTCGTCAAGACCACAGTCTACCTGGCTGACATTGCCGACTTCGCCGCCGTGAACGAGATCTACGCCTCCAAGTTCGAGGCCCCGTTCCCCGCGCGCAGCGCTTTCCAGGTTGCCGCTCTTCCGGCTGGCGGTCTGGTCGAGATCGAGGTCGTCGCCGCTCTCTAAGGCGTTGACCACAACTAAACATGACATGCAAAAAGACCCTGCAGCGCGTGCGAGCTGCAGGGTCTTTTGTCAGGTGACGAATCGCTTGTGGAGCCGCGCTCCATTTTGCTCGTTAGCCCTCCTTGCGGACTTTTTGCAGGTAGCGGTACACGCTGGGCTCCGAGATGCCCAACGCGGTGGCAGCGCAGGCCACGGCGCCCTTGAGCATGAACACCCCGTTGCCGTTGAGGTGGCGAATGACGTCCACGCGGTCGCTCTGACCAAGCGACGCTACATCCAGCCCGCGCGCGCTCAGCAACTCGGCAATGCTGCGATCGATGAGCTCCTGGGTGGACTCCGAAAGGCTTTCGACCTCGATAGGGGCGGGCTCCGTGCGCGTCGGCGCTGCGTCGAAGCACGCCATGAGCTGCTGCGCCATGGTGTTGATGGAGCGCACGGTCGAGAGGTCGGTGTTGACGCAGAGCATACCGACGATCTCGTTATCCTCGCGGATAAAGTACGTCGCCGACTCCAGCGTTTTGCCGCCGGCGCCGCGGCCCTCGTAGCCCGTAATAAACGGCAGGTCGCGATACTTGGGGTCGTGCATGATCTTGAGCGCCAGATCGGTGGCAGGACCGCCGATCTTACGGCCGCTCACGATGCCGTTGCGAATATCGACGATGGCGTGGTCGGGATCCGAGAAATCGTGCAGCACGATTTCGCTGTTTTTGCCGAGTATCTGCTCCAGAAAATCGACCATCGGCAAAAAGCGACGTACGGTCTCGTTCACGGGCAACTCCTTTGGGTGAAATCGGAAATGTTCATAACAATTTTTTCTCATGGTAACACGATGTCTATTGACTCACATATTCGCAGGTACATTGCGTAATACAGATGAGCGGTAGGTATTTGGCGGTAAACGGTCGACCAAAAGAAAAGTAAGATGTTATTTAGACCAGACACATTCTTGACCTGCGGAAACGAGTTATTTCAGCCGAAGAATAGTCTGATAACAAAAAATTATTATTGAGAATGAGAATCATCTTTAATACGATATGCAACGAAGGCACAACCTCAACCCCGCACTGCGTCACAATAGAGCGTTAGATGCGAAAACAACTACTTCGAGGATTGGTGGTCAAATGACCCAGGAGACGGTTACGAACGGCACTGAAGCCCTGTTCACTCGCGAAGGCATGCCTCCCGTTAAGGAAATGATCCCGTGTGCCCTTCAGCACGTACTGGCATCGTTTGCCGGCATCATTACCCCAGCGGTCATCATGGCCGGCGTCTACGGCTTTAATAGCCAGCAGAGCACCGACATCATCCAGGTCGCGCTCATTCTTTCGGCGATCGATACGGCCCTTCAGGCCTTCGCTCCCTTCCGTCGCATCGGCGGCGGCCTGCCCATCGTCATGGGCGTTTCGTTCGCGTTCCTGCCGGCTCTGCAGGCCATGGGTGCCTCGGGCTTTAGCTTTGGTGCGCTGCTGGGCGGCGAGATCGTCGGCGGCGCCGTCGCGGTCCTCTTTGGTCTGGCCTACAGCAAGATCAAGTGGCTGTTCCCGCCCGTCGTGACCGGTACGGTCATCTTCTCCATCGGCGTTTCGCTGTATCCCACGGCCGTCAAGTATATGGCCGGCGGTATGGGTACGCCGCTGTGGGGCACTCCGCAGGCCTGGTGCGTCGCTCTTATCACCTTCGCCGTGGTCTTTGCGCTCGCCAACTTTGGCAAGGGCACGCTCAAGCTGGGATCCGTGTTCTTTGGCATGATCGTTGGCATGATCGTTTCGATCCCCTTTGGCATGATCGACTTCTCCAGCGTCGCCACCGCTCAGGTCTTCGCCCTTCCCAAGCTCATGCCCTACGCGCTCGAGTTTGATCCCGAAGTCTGCATTACCCTCGCTGTTGTGTTCCCCATGGTTGCTATCCAGGTTATCGGTGACGTCTCCGCCGCCTGCCTGGGCTCCATCGACCGTATGCCCACCGAGCGCGAGCTCTCCGGCGCTATCGTGTCCCAGGGCCTCACCTCTATGGTCGGCGGCCTGCTGGGCGGTCTTCCCACCAGCGCCCTTGGCCAGAACGTGGGCATCATCTGCTCCAACAAGGTCGTCAACAAGTGGGTCTTTGTGATCATCGCGGCCGTCTTTGCCATCGCCGGTCTGTTCCCGCAGCTCTCTGCCGTCCTTTCCGCTATCCCGCAGCCCGTTATCGGCGGCGCGACCGTCGGCGTCTTTGGCACCATCACCATGAACGGCGTGCGCATGTTCACCCGCGAGGGCCTCACGCAGCGCACTACCACCATCGTCGGCACCTCCGTCGTCTTTGGCCTGGGTATCTGGATGGCCAGCGGTTGCCTTGCCGGCGAGGGTATGCCCGCCTGGGTGTCCACCGTCATCGGCTCCAATGCCGTGACCCCCACCGCCATCATGGCCATTGTCCTTAACCTGATCCTTCCGCAGACGCCGGTCGTGGCTCAGCACATCGATGCTGCCAAGGACGCTGCCGTGGATCTGGTCTTGCCCGAGAGCAAGAAGTAACCAATTCGGTGCTATTCGTCGGCGGACGCATCGCCTCGTCCGCCGACGTCATGCGGCGCCAAGCCGCACTTCAAAGGGTTTGTCCCTTTGGTGAAGCGTTGACGGGAGAGGGCCCGTTTCCGGTGTAGGCCGGCGCTTCGCACTCCGCTATGTCAGAGGTGTCAAACCCCGCCCCTGATGTTGAAGGGAGCATTCATGCTTCTGGTCGCTAACGGTTCCGTCTTTACCCGCAACGCTCAGGCCCCGTTCATTCCCAACGGTGCGGTCGCCATTGACGGAGATACGATCGTCGAAGTGGGCCTCGAGCTCGAGCTCAAGGCCAAGTACCCGGATGCCGAGTACGTCGACGCCCAGGGCAACCTCATCATGCCCGGACTCATCAACTGCCACACCCACATCTACTCGGGTCTGGCCCGTGGCCTTGCCATTAAGGGCTGCAACCCCACCAACTTCCTGGAGAATCTTGAGCAGCAGTGGTGGAAGATCGACGATAACCTGACGCTCGACGGTACCAAGGCCAGCGCCTATGCCACAATCCTTGACTCCATCCGCGATGGCGTCACCACGATCTTCGATCACCATGCGAGCTTCTGCGAGATCCCGGGAAGCCTCTTTACCATTAAGGATGCAGCTCAGGAGCTGGGCATGCGTTCGTGCCTGTGCTACGAGGTCTCCGATCGCCGCGGCCAGGAAAAATGCGACCAGGCCATTGCCGAGAACGCCGAATTTGCCCAGTGGGCCGCCAAGGAGCGTCGCGATAACGACAACCACATGATCGCCGCCATGTTTGGCGGACATGCCACCTTTACGCTTTCGGACGAGACCATGGACAAGATGGCCGAGGCCAACAATGGCCTGACCGGCTTCCACATCCATGTGTGTGAGGGCATGAATGACGTGTGGGATTCCCGCCTCAACCGCGGCGGCATCAGCCCCGTCGAGCGCCTGCTGCAGCACAACCTGCTGGGTCCCGACACCATGCTCGGCCACTGCATCCACGTGACGCCTGCCGAGATGGATATCGTCAAGGAGTCCGGCACCTGGCTCGTCAACAACCCCGAATCCAATATGGGCAACGCCGTGGGCTGCGCCCCCGTGCTCGAGTTCTTCCGCCGCGGCATCCCCGTGTGCATGGGCACCGACGCCTACACCCACGACATGCTCGAGAGCCTCAAGGTCTTTCTGATCATTCAGCGCCACAACGCCGCCATGCCCAACGTGGGCTGGTGCGAGGCCATGACCATGCTGTTCGAGAACAACGCCAAGATGGCGAGCAAGTACTTCGATCGCAAGCTCGGTGTGCTCGAGGCCGGCGCTGCCGCCGACGTCATCGTCATGGACTACAAGCCCTTTACGCCGCTGAGCGAGGAGAACATCGACGGCCACATGCTCTTTGGCATGATGGGCAAAAACTGCCGCACCACCATCATCAACGGCCGCGTCCTGTACAAGGATCGCGAGTTCGTTGGCATTGATGAGGACAAGATCAACGCGTGGACCATGGCCGAGTCCAAGAAGCTCTGGAGCACGCTCAACGATCGCACGTACTAATTACAAGTAGATTCACGCGCGTCGGATGTTTCGCCGCATCCGACGCGCGTATAGGCGACCTCCGCGGGGTCGCCGGCGCTTGTGCTAGCGCTACACCGTATTTGCGCCCGCCGCGCGGTCTCGCCGGGCGTTACAGAGAGGAGCTCACTATGAGCGACATCATGAGGCCGATCCCGTTTTCGCAGCTGATGAACTGGATCATCGAGGAGCACAAGACCCAGGACGCCATCTTTGGCGTGCGCAAGATGGTCACGACCAACCAGGAGGGCGCGCTTCCCATTTTTGACGAGCGCATCGAGACTCCGTTTGGCCCGGCTGCCGGCCCCAACACGCAGCTGGCCCAGAACATCGTGGCATCCTACGTGGCCGGTTCTCGTTTCTTTGAGCTCAAGACCGTCCAGGTTATGGACGGCGAGGAGCTCTCCAAGTGTGTGAACAAGCCCTGCATCGTGGCTCAGGACGAGTGCTACAACTGCGAATGGTCGACCGAGCTCGAGGTTCCGCAGGCCTTTGCCGAGTACGTGAAGGCATGGTTTGCCTGCCACCTGATCGCTCGCGAGTACGGTCTGGGCAGCCCGGACGGCTTTGTCTTCAACATGTCCGTGGGTTATGACCTCGAGGGTATTAAGAGCCCCAAGGTCGACGCCTACATCGAGGGTATGAAGGACGCCAGCGGCTCTGACGTCTGGAATGAGTGCCGCGCATGGGCGCTCGCCAACCTGGACAAGTTTGAGCATGTCGACGCCGCGTTTGTCGAGTCCATCCCGGCTCGCGTGTCCAACTCCATCACCGAGTCCACGCTGCATGGCTGCCCGCCGGCGGAGATCGAGCGCATCGCGACCTATCTGATTACCGAAAAGGGCCTCAACACCTACATCAAGTGCAACCCCACGCTGCTGGGCTATGAGTTTGCCCGCCAGCGCCTGAACGAGCTGGGCTTTGACTACATCGTCTTCGATGACACACACTTCCGCGAGGACCTGCAGTGGGCCGACGCCGTGCCCATGTTCGAGCGCCTGATTGCCCTGTGCGCCGAGCGCGGCCTGGAGTTTGGCGTCAAGCTGACCAACACGTTCCCCGTCGACGTGACGAGGAACGAGCTGCCCTCCACCGAGATGTACATGTCCGGTCGTTCGCTGTTCTCGCTGACCATCGAGGCCGCCCGCCGCATTACCGAGCAGTTCGATGGCAAGCTGCGCATCAGCTACTCCGGCGGTGCCACGGTCTACAACATCCGTGCCCTGTACGATGCCGGCATTTGGCCCGTTACCCTGGCGACCGACGTGCTCAAGCCCGGTGGCTACGAGCGCTTTAGCCAGATGGCCGGCGAGTTTACCGATCTGGACGGCAAGCCGTTCGCGGGCGTCTCGCTCGAGGCCGTGACCGCGATCCAGACCGACTCGCTCACCAACCCGCTCTACAAGAAGCCGCTGCGCCCGCTGCCCGACCGCAAGGTCGCCGGCAAAAGCCCGCTTTCCGACTGCTTTACCACGCCGTGCCGCACGAGCTGCCCCATCCAGCAGGATATTCCCGCCTACCTGGCGGCTGTTGACGAGGGTCGCTACGAGGACGCGTTCAACATCATCATCGAGCGCAACGCCCTGCCGTTCATTACCGGCACCATCTGCCCGCATCCCTGCGGCCGTGCCTGCGAGCGTGCATTCTACGAGCCCGAGGGCGCCCAGATCCGCGCCAGCAAGCTCAAGGCCGCCCGCGAGGCCATGACCGCCGTGCTGCCCAAGCTGCGCGCCCAGGCCATCGCCAACGACGGCGAGCGCAACGTTGCCGTTATCGGCGGCGGCCCGGCCGGCCTGGCGACGGCGTTCTTCCTGACGCGCGCTGGCGTGCCCGTCACCATCTTTGAGGCCCGCGACTCTCTCGGCGGCGTGGTCCGTCACGTGATCCCCGAGTTCCGTATCGCCAGCGATGATATCTCGCACGACGCCGAGCTCTGCCTGGCCTTTGGTGCCAAGGTTCAGCTCAACGCCCGCGTGGAGTCCATTGACGAGCTCAAGGCCCAGGGCTTCACCGACGTGGTCGTGGCCACCGGTGCCTGGATGCCCGGCTCTGCGGGCCTGGGCGAGGGTGCCGAGCTCGATGTGCTGGAGTTCCTCGAGGCCGCCAAGAAGGGCGAGAAGCTCGAGCTGGGCGAGGACGTCGTGGTCATTGGCGCCGGCAACACCGCCATGGACGCCGCCCGCGTGGCCAAGCGCCTGGCCGGCGTGAAGAGCGTGCGCCTGGTGTATCGCCGCACCAAGAAGCAGATGCCCGCCGACGAGGAAGAGCTCGATCTTGCCCTTGCCGACGGCGTTGAGTTCTGCGAGCTGCTGGCGCCCAAGGCACTTAACGGCGCCGTGCTGACCTGCGACGTTATGGAGCTTGGCGAGCCGGATGCAAGCGGCCGTCGCAGCCCCGTCGCCACGGGCGAGACTGTTGAGCTTCCCGCCACCACGGTGATCTGCGCCGTGGGCGAGGGCATCGATGCCAGCCTGTACGATGCCGCGGGCGTCGAACACGACCGTCGCGGCCGTCTTGCCGCCACCTCCACCGGTGTTGAGGGCGTCTGGGCTGCGGGCGACTGTCGCCGCGGTCCCGCCACCGTGGTCGAGGCTATCGCCGACGCCGCCGAGGTCGCCCGTGCCATTGCCGGCGTGGACTTTAACAAGTACACCGACCAGAATGCTCAGGCCGGTCGCGAGGACACCTGCTACGAGCGCAAGGGGTCGCTGTGCCGTGACAAGCGCAACTGCACCAAGACCCGCTGCCTGGGCTGCGGCTCGGTGTGCGAGGTCTGCTGCGACGTGTGCCCCAACCGCGCCAACGTTGCCATTAAGGTGCCGGGCCTGGCCAAGCATCAGGTCGTCCATGTCGATGGCATGTGCAACGAGTGCGGCAACTGCGCTGTGTTCTGCCCCTACCAGGAGGGTCGTCCCTACAAGGACAAGCTCACCCTGTTCTGGAGCGAGCAGGACATGGAGAACTCCGAGAACGAGGGCTTCCTGGCCGTGGACGAGGATCACTTTAAGGTCCGTGTTGCCGGCACGGTCCGTACCGTCTCGGTCGATGCCGTCAACACCGGTCTGCCCGAGGCCGTTCGCCTGACCATCAAGGCCGTGCGCGACAGCTATCCGTACCTTCTTAAGAAATAGGCGAGTCTCTTATGGCCAAATCCATTCAGCATAACGTGGCCTACGTTGCCTGCGGAAGCGGTTGCGCCTCCGCAGGCGGCGATGCCCGCTGCAGCGAAGGCTGCATTGGCTGTGGCGCCTGCGTCACGGCCTGCCCCCACGGCGCCATTGCGCTGGTCGATGGCATCGCCCGCGTGGATCGCTCAAAGTGCACGGGCTGTGGCCTGTGCGGCATGGCGTGCCCGCAGCGCGTGATTGCCTTCGTTCCCGGCTACCAGAACATCCTGGTGCGCTGCAACAACACCGATAAGGGCGCCATTGCGCGCAAGATCTGCGACACGAGCTGCATCGGTTGCGGCATGTGCGCCAAAAAGTGCCCTGCCGGCGCTATCCGCATCGAGGACAACTGCGCCCATATCGACGGCGCGGACTGCCTGTCGTGCGGCATGTGTGCCGTCGTCTGCCCGCATGGCGCCATCCACGACCGCACCGGCATCGCCGCCGGCGTGTAGAAGGGAATCACCATGGCACAGGAATTCACTTTTACCGTTAACGGCGTCGAGCGCACGACGACCCAAAACAAACCGCTGCTGCGCTACCTGCGCGACGACCTGCACATTCACTCCGCCAAGGACGGCTGCTCCGAGGGCGCTTGCGGCACCTGCACCATTCATGTGGACGGTGCGGCCGTCAAAGCCTGCGTACTGACCACCGCCCTTGCCGCCGGCCGCAACATCGTGACCATCGAGGGCCTGCCCGAGGACGTGCGCGAGGCCTTTGTGTACGCCTTTGGCGCCGTGGGCGCCGTGCAGTGCGGTTTTTGCATCCCCGGCATGGTCATGGCGGGTGCGGCGCTGATCGCCGAGGACCCCGAGCCCACCGAGGAGCAGATTAAGTACGCCATCCGCGGCAACGTCTGCCGCTGCACCGGCTACAAGAAGATTATCGAGGGCATTTCGCTGGCCGCTGCGGTGCTCCGCGGCGAAAAGCAGATCGACGAGGACTTGGAGCGCGGCGATGACTACGGCGTGGGCAAGCGCGCCTTCCGTATCGACGTGCGCAAGAAGGTGCTCGGCGAGGGCAAGTATCCCGATGACATCGACGAGCTCGATCAGCCGGGTCTGACCTACGCCAGCGCCGTGCGCTCCAAATATCCGCGCGCCCGCGTGCTCTCCATCGACACCTCCAAGGCCGAGGCCCTGCCCGGCGTGGTGGGCATCCTGCGCGCCGAAGACGTGCCGGTCAACCAGGTCGGCCACCTTATCCAGGACTGGGACGTCATGATCGCCCAGGGCGATATCACCCGCTGCGTGGGCGATGCCATCGTGCTGGTGGTTGCCGAGGATGAGGCGACGCTCGAGAAGGCCAAGAAGCTCGTAAAGATCGATTACGAGCCGCTGGAGCCCGTGCGTAACATTGTCGAGGCCAGGGCTGCCGACGCCCCGCGCCTGCACGACAGCTTCTTTGCCTTTGGCAACACGGTGGAGCTCAAGGACAACGTGTGCCAGAGCCGCCATGTGACGCGCGGCGACGCCGCCAAGGCGCTGGCAGAGAGCGCGTTTACCGTGACGCAGCGCTTTACCACACCCTTTACCGAGCATGCCTTCTTGGAGCCCGAGTGCGCCGTCGCCTTCCCGTACAAGAACGGCGTCAAGGTGCAGTCGACCGACCAGGGTGCCTACGACACGCGCAAAGAGTGTGCCCACATGTTTGGCTGGGATAACGAACCCGAGCGCGTGGTTGTCGAGACCATGCTCGTGGGTGGCGGCTTTGGCGGTAAGGAGGACGTTTCGGTCCAGCATCTGGCCGCGCTTGCTGCCTATAAGCTCCAGCGTCCTGTGAAGTGCAAGCTCACGCGTGCCGAGTCGCTCGCGTTCCATCCCAAGCGCCACGCCATGGACGGCACCTTTACGCTGGGTTGCGACGCCGAGGGCAACTTTACCGGTCTGGACTGCGAGATCAACTTTGACACCGGCGCCTACGCGTCGCTGTGCGGCCCGGTGCTCGAGCGCGCCTGCACGCATGCCGTGGGCCCCTACAAGTACCAGAACACCGACATTCGCGGCTTTGGCTACTACACCAACAACCCGCCCGCCGGCGCGTACCGCGGCTTTGGCGTGTGCCAGTCCGAGTTTGCACTCGAGAGCCTGATTGACTTGCTGGCCGAGAAGGTCGGCCTGGATCCGTGGGAGATCCGCTACCGTAACGCCATCGAGCCGGGCGAGGTTTTGCCCAACGGCCAGATTGCCGATTGCTCCACGGCGCTTAAGGAGACGCTGCTCGAGGTCAAGGATGCCTACTATGCGCATCCCGGACACGCCGGTATTGCCTGCGCCATGAAGAACGCCGGCGTGGGCGTGGGCCTGCCCGATGCCGGCCGCTGCAAGATTCGCATCGAGGACGGCGTGGCTGTGGTCTATGCCGCCACGTCCGACATCGGCCAGGGCTGCAACACCGTCTTTTTGCAGGACGTTGCCGAGGCCTGCGGTCTGCCGCTGAGCTGCATTGCCAACGGCGAGTGCTCCACCGAGAACGCTCCCGACTCCGGCACCACGTCTGGTTCGCGTCAGACGGTCGTGACCGGCGAGGCCGTGCGCGGTGCCGCCTTCCTGCTGCGCGATGCCATGGTTGGCATCGAGGCTGGCAAGCCCGCGCCCGATGCTCCCGTGAGCGCGCATGGCGACGGCGTCAAGATCGAGTACGACGACGGTCGCGCCTACCAGCTGCGCACGCAGGAACTCGTCGCCGGCCAGGGTATGCATCCTCAGGACCCCGTGACTGCCATCAAGGCGCTCGAGGGCTGTGAGTTTGGCTACGTGTACCTGGAGCCGACCGACAAGCTGGGTGCGGACGTTCCCAACCCCAAGAGCCACATCTGCTACGGCTTTGCCACACATGTGGTCATTTTGGACGACGACGGCCGCGTGAGCGAGGTCTATGCCGCGCACGATTCCGGCAAGGTGGTCAACCCCATCTCCATCCAGGGTCAGATCGAAGGCGGCGTGCTTATGGGTATGGGCTATGCGCTTACCGAGGACTGGCCGCTCAAGGACTGCGTGCCCCAGGCAAGGTACGGTACGCTCGGGCTGTTCCGTGCGCCCGAGATTCCGGATATCCACGCCATTTACGTGGAGAAGGACGAGCTGCTGCCCGTGGCATACGGCGGCAAGGGCATCGGCGAGATCGCGACGATTCCCACGGCGCCTGCCGCGCAGAACGCCTATCGCGCGTTTGACGGCAAGCTGCGTCCCGATCTGCCCATGGTGGATACGCCCTACAGCCGCGCCCGTCACCGCGGGTAGGGTAGAGCGCGGACAGCCATTGCTGACGGGCTGTTCGCGCTCAACACCAACTGCATATGCTGCATCTTTGGCCCCAGCTCCATCGCGAGCCGGGGCCTTTTGCTTAGAGCGGAAACTGCGTCCCGAAATGAGCGCTCAGAATGGGATTCGTTTTCCGAATCGGCCCTCCAGCGGAAAGCGTGTCCCGGAATTCGGCTCCAGAGTGGGATGCGTTTTCCGGCTGAAGCCTCAGGCGGAAACGGCGTCCCGGAATTCGGTCTCAGAACGGGATGAACTTTCCCAACGGGGCCGCATGCGGAAGCTGTGTCCCGGAATCATGCCTCAGAATGGGATGCGTTTTCCGCTGGCCGGTCGTTTGGAAAGCGCATCCCAGTTTGAGTGTTTATTCCGGGATGCGGTTTCCGCTGAAGGACTCAACCGGAAAGCCTGTCCAGCTCTGAGACGGGATTCCGGGACACGCTTTCCGCCAGGCCCGCCATCCGGAAAGTGCATCCCGTTTTGAGCGTCCAGGCTAGGACGCACTTTCCGTTGGCGTGGTCGTTGGGAAAACGCGGCCCAGATAGGGGGATGCGATCTGGCGATGCGTGGCCTAGCAGCTCCTACAGGTCTACCTCGTTGAGCCATGTCGGCAGCGCGGTCTGCCGGATGCCTGCCGTCTGCAGCTTTTTGGCGAGCATTCCTGCCGGGCGGACCTCGTTCATGGTAAAGCGCAGCAGAGGGTGGCCGTAGAGCGATAGGTGCGCCTCGCGCTGTCGTTCGGCAACGAGCGCCTCGGCGGTGGTGCGTCCGGCCAGCATGGTCTGGTCGGTATATTTGATGAGCCCGTCGAGCTCGCCCAGCGTGAGTTCCTGCGCCTGGCGCTCCCAGGCAAAGTCCGTTCGTATGGGTTTGGCCGAATCGAAGGGGTCCGTCAGCTCGTATTGAAGCCAGTCGGGTGCAAAGCCCGTCTCGATCATGACGGCTCGGGCGACCGATTCTCCACCACTCTCGGCGCGGGCGTCGGCATATCGAAGTGTTGTGAGGGCGGTGCGAATCGCGCGACCATTGCAGGCGGTCGCTCATTGCTCGACGGCCTCCATCAGCTGTTCCCGCGCAAGGCCGAGCTTTGAGATCGTCGAATCGGCAATGGGCATGCCGTCGGCAAAACCGGTCTGCAACAGGCAATCTGTGACCGTTTGGATGGGCGGCGTTACCGATATGCCGGCTCTGCGTATTGCTCCGGCCGGCTCAATCTGGTGCCGCTGAATATGTGCGCCCGGGCGAGCCGACGGCTTTGTCGAGCTGCAAACATGCACGACATTCAGGTGTCGCCACGAGACCTCGAGCCCCAGCAGGCAAGCTGCCGAAAACGAGCAGAACGTCCAATCGGGGTGGATGATCGCAAGGGCGCGGAGGATTTCGCAATGGCGTTGCGCTCGGTTGAGTTCATCCCAGCGCGTTTTTCGCGCAAACAACCCCGGCATGGGCGAGACAACCGTGCCGCCGGTGCGCCGAAGGAGCGCTTTTCGGATTGCCGTGCTCGGGGGAATCAGACAGCGCCCCTCTTGTTCGGCTTGAGTGAGCAGTCGGTCGATGAGTTGGTCATTGCAATGGGTCATGAGCTACCGCCTCCTTTTGGGTAGCAAAAAACGTATCAGCCGCAACTTGCCGCCCAACTGACCAAAAGCTGACCAAAATCTAACCATGCAGGTAGATGGCCTGTTTTCGGCGACATTTTTACATTCGAATCGGTGGGCGGTGATTGGCTCCCGTGAACGGCAACAAGTTATGAAGACCTGGTAAGTTTAGGGACGTGTACTTTTTCGAAAAACGGTAGTCTCTCCGCGGAAAGTGCATCCCAGAATTAAGCCTCGGAACGGGATGTATTTTCCAGTAGATGCTTCAGTGGAAAGTTCATCCCAGAATTCAGGCTCAGAACGGGACACGCTTTCCGGATGGCATGCTTGGCGGAAACTACGACCCAGTATTTGGCTCCAGAACGGGACAACCTTTCCGAATCGGTCTTCAAGCGGAAACTACGCCCCGGATTTGGCCTTCAGACCGGGATGTCGTTTCCGGTTGAGGCCTCGAGCGGAAAGCGCATCCCATAATCCCCAATGGCACCGCAGCGCATTTCGTGTCCGCGTGGGCGTTTGCGCCGGTCGTCGAATGACGTTATAGCTGGCTATATTATGGGTAGCTATAATGTTCGACTTTTCGACAACCCTCGGCCTGTGGCAGAGCATGGGTCGCCAATCAAGGCGGCGGTTGCCGAGGCCTCGTTACCGAAAATCCATTTGTTAAACCTGGCACCCGTGGGTAGAATAAAGTCGACGGCAGCCCAAGTAGTGAAGAGCTGGGCAGCGCCGTTACTCAGTTTAAGGGGTCAATGCCTTAACGGCGTCGACCCCTCTTTTTATGCTTCGAATGCTGCTTGAGTGCCTCGGAAAGTTCGATAAGCGCCGTGAAGAGCGAGACCAAAGCAACCAAGAGCTCTACGAGCTCTGATGGGCCCGGGATGACCTCTGATTCAAGTCACCGGGCCTAAATCTTTTTCAGGCATTTGAATAGAGCGGGCGATTCTCTTGGGGCCGTCTGCATGGCGTATGCCTGGCGCGCGTGGCATTGCGTCCCGCTTTTGTGTCCGCACGGGCGCCTATCCTTACGGCAATGTAGCCGCCTATGTAACGAGCGGCAGTTGACGGAGAAAGGCCCAACCGTGTCAGCTGAAAAGATGCCGGGTGTCTCGGCTATCGATACGACGAACTTTGCGCGCCAGATCGTGCTGGACTTTGAGTTTGCGCCGGTGCCAAAGCAGCGTCAGCGCCGTGGACTGTGCAATGAGATTATCGAGGCCGGCGCCGTCAAGCTCGATTACCACGGCAACGTTATGGGCGAGTTCTCGCAGTTTGTACAGACGGAATTTACCGAAGGCGTTGCGTTCCCCGTCCGCGAGCTCACAGGGATATCGGCCGTGGGCACCGCGATGGCCGATCCGCTCTACATGGTGATCAAAAGGCTCAGCGATTTGATCGGGCGCCACTCCGCCCAGGTGGTCTGTTGGAGCGGGGCGGATCGTCGACAGCTTTTGATCGAGTGCCAAGCAAAGCACATCGATCTTTCCGCATTTCCTGCGGACTGGGCCGACCTGCAGGCGTTTTACACCTCGATCATGGACGTGGGCAGCCACGGGCGCGTCTCTTTGAGTGACGCGGCAGCGTGGTTTGGCATCGATTTTGACGAGTCGACGGGCCACGCCCACAGCGCCCTTGCCGATGCGCGCGTAACCGCCAAGCTGCTCAAGCAGATGATGGACGGGGACTACCGTGTGAGCCCGCACGCCCAGGAGATCCGCCAGCGGTGGGGGATGGGCGAGCGAGCCCAGACGCGCCTTTCCAGCAGGTGCCCCGAGCTGGGCGACCTGCTGCTAAAGCTGAAGGCGGAGGGAAGGTAGGGGGCGGACATCATTGTCGTTTTCGCCTGCGAAGAAGGAATCAATTAACTACAAAGTGTGGATGGCTTCTAGTGAAGACTTAACCACCAGATTATGAAAGGGTTAGCGGGCCATTGGGGTTGCAGTGTTCACCCGTCGCAAGACGTCGCTCGTTCAAATTGGGACGCTCCGCATCCGATGAAATGGTTGATGCGGAGCGTCCCTAGAGACCTGTCTTCTGTTGCCTAATAGTAGAGCTCAATATACGAATACGCCTTATCAAAAAGAGCCTGGTCTTTGAGCTTGTAGCGCATCCAAAGAATGGCGCGTAGCTGCTTCTTGACTTCTTTGACGCCTGCTGTGGTTGCCTGCCAACCGTCGAATCGGGTGATCTTAACGATTTCGTCGATGTCGCCGACGATGTTTTCGACGATGATTGGCGTGTCCCCATTCTTTACACCATTGAAGAGTTCTGTGAGGGCCGCCTTGCCCTTGTCCTCCTCTTCTTCGGGCACGACTTCCTTTTCGGCCGCTCGAGCCTCTCTGGCGAGGTCGATGAGCATCTTGAGGAACTCGACGCTGTTGATGAGACCTTGCTCGTGACGTTCCCTCAGGTCCTCCAGGCGCTCGCCGAGCTTCTGGAACTTGCCATTCTTATCGTGCCTGCGGATTCGGGCGACGAGATCTATCTCCAGCTTACGCGTGATCTTCTCGGTATTGCTCTTGTCGTTGATGAAGTGCTCGATCATGTCCTCGTCGAGTTCAAGGATGTCGTCATCGTCTCGGACTCTCTCGACGGTGATGTTCTCGTGCACGAGCTCGATTGTCTTGGGCCCGAGCGCTGCCCAGATGAGCTTCCCGCGATTGTCTACCGGTCTCACGGAATCGTAGACCTGCGAGAGCCAGATGAAATCGGGCTTGTAGGGATTGAGACATGGGTCGGGCGAAAGGGCTTCCCACGCTCTGTTCAAGACCGAGAAGTCGGCCCCAAACTGGTCTTTCACCTTTGTCGTTGGCAGGCATTGTTGAGCTTCGAGAAGTGACTCCCAATCCGCGCTGCGGCGGTCTCTGACCGTTGAGAAGTACTCAAGACAGCAATGCATAAGCCCGGGTAGCTCGGCCTTTACCTCGTCGATGTTGGTTATAACCTTCTGCACCTCGGCCTCGTCGAAGTGCAGAGACTTGGCGACGTTGTCGAAGAGGCCGATATAGTCGACAATGAGACCGAATGTCTTCTTGTCGTTGTAGACGCGGTTGGTTCGACAGATTGCCTGCAACAGCGTGTGGTCGCGCAAGGGCTTGTCAAGGTACTGAGTTTGCAGGATGGGCGCATCGAACCCCGTGAGCAGCTTTGCAGTGACGATGAGAATCTTGAGCGGATCGTCCGGGTCGCGGAAACGGTCAAGGAGCTTTTCCTCGGCATCGCGATCTCGACGGTATGCCTTGTAGCGGTCTTCCTTGTCGTTGTTCGTGTCCATGACGATGGTGACTGCGTCAGTGCCCAAGAGCTTGTCGAGCTCCTCCTTATACAGCAGGCAGCACTCTCGGTCGTAGCAGACTACCTGCGCCTTGAAGCCGTCGGGCTCAACCTTTGACTTGAAGTGCCTGGCGATGTGCTCGCATACCTTGTGGATGCGGTCGGGGGCCTTCATGACGGACTCGATCTTGACGCGCCTGGTGAGTTCCGCCTTGTCCTCTTTGCTGAGGTCTCGGGTCATTTCGTCAAAGGCGGCGTTCACGACCTCTTGGTTGACGTGGAGCTCGACGGGAACGGTTTCAAAATGGAGCGGCAATGTGGCGTGGTCGCGGATGGAGTCGGCGAAGGAATAGCGGCTCATGTAGCCGGACTTGTCCTCTTTGGCACCGAAGGTGTGGAACGTGTTCTTGTCGGTTCGGTTGATGGGCGTGCCGGTCAAGCCGAAGAAGAAGGCGTTTGGCAAGGCGAGTCGCATCTTCTCGCCGAGGTCGCCCTCTTGGGTGCGGTGCGCCTCGTCGACCATGAGGATGATGTTCTCGCGCTCGTTGAGCGTCCCCGCAACCTCGCTGAATTTGAAGATGGTGGTGATGAGGATCTTTCTCATGTCCTGCTTGAAGAAGGACTCAAGCTCCTCCTTGCTGCCGGCGCTTGCGAGGTTGGGGATGTCGGATGCGTTGAAGGTCCCCGTGATCTGGGTCTCGAGGTCGATTCGGTCATCCACGATGACGACGGTCGGGTTCTTGAGTTCGGGGACCATGCGCAGCTTCTGGGCAGCGAATACCATGAGCAGTGACTTTCCTGAGCCCTGGAAATGCCAAATGAGGCCACGCTTCGGGTATCCTGCGCGGACGCGGTCCACGATGAGGTTCGCGCCCTCGAACTGTTGGTAACGACAGATCAGCTTGATGCGTCGATGCTTCTTGTCGGTGGCGAAGAGCGTGAAGAACTGGAAGATGTCCATGACGTTCGTGGGGGTTAGCATGGACGCCATGCTTCTCTTGACGTCGGCAAGTGTGCCCTCGCTCTTCTTGTCGCCCTCATGCCAGGGTCCCCACATCTCGGGAGGCATGTTCACCGACCCGTAGCGATAGCATTTTCCTTCGCTGGCGAAGTTGATGGCGCTACAGACGAACATCTGCGGGATGCTCTTCTCATATTTAGCGATGTCGCCAGCGCCGTCGAGCCAAGTTATCGAATCGCGCACCGGCGTCTTGAACTCGCCGATGACGAGCGGAAATCCATTGACAAGAAGGACGAGGTCGAGGCGCTTGCCGCCCTGCTCCTGGGGGTAGACCCACTGGTTGGTGACGATGTACTCGTTTTTGTCAAGATCGCCGTCCGCCGCCGTGCCAAAGAAGCGGATGGGGACCATGCGGCCGTCTTTGCCGTAGGGGAATGAGTTCTCCTCGATGACGAGCTTTTTGAACCGCTCGTTGGTGGAGACCAGGTTCTGCGGACTTGTGGACTGAATGAGGGCCCTGAGTCGGTAGATGATCTCGTCGGCGCGATCGGGGTCTTCTGCGATCTCCGGGTTAAGCCTGATGAGGGCGTCCTTGACCATGGGCTCGACCATGACGTCGGCATGGCGGCGCGGGAGGTCTTCGGCAGCAACGTATCTCCAGCCAAGGCTGGCAAGCGCCTCGACGCTCATTTGCTCGATGGTGTTGTCCTCGTTAAACATCTCCGAGTCCTAACTCCTGGTTCAAGATTTTCTTCGTCGTGGCGTTTAGCTCATCGAGGGCCTTTTGTACGGCAAATTTCGATTTGTCGACCTG
>CAJMQJ010000006.1 GCA_905215525.1 uncultured bacterium | reverse complement strand
GCCAGCCCGTGGGAGGCCAGGGCGCCGCTGACCGGTGGACGGCACCGAGCCGTCGTCGAGATTGAAGAAGGGGGAGGCCTCGCGGCCTCCCCCTTTTTTGCGTTTACGGGGCGTAAATGACTCAATTACACCAGACGATCTTGTTGTTTTTGGTATTGAGCCTTTATTTAAAGAAAATAAATCGTATAACAAGGGCAACTGCTATGGCCGCAATGATCAAAAGCAGAATTGTCAGCTGATGCTGCTTGTGTCGTTTACTTGACGAAACGAAGATTGATTTTCCCTGTTTTGGCGTTTCGAGATAGCGAGCCGAATGCGTCAAGGTTTGCTTGGGTCGAGGCCCTCTTTGTTGATGAGCGGCGGATGCTTTCATTGGCTCATCACTGGCTACGCTGTTTTTAGATAATGGTGCGTCTTTCAGATATACAGGGTCTCCCGAGGCGACGCCCATATGTTTGCGTCCCGTTTGTGCCTCTTCGAGTGTTTGATATCGGTTTCTTGTCACATATTTGGGCTCTGGATCATTGATGGGCTCTTGCGAGATGTGGGGGTGATGGAATCGAATCGGTTGCGGGCTGGATGCTTCGTCCTGCTCCGGCATAAACGTGTTGTCCTGTTTTTGATCGTCCATGATGCCCTTAGTTCGTCATCAATATCGTGTATGCGCCCATTGTAAGCCAGCCGTCTAGTTTTGATGGGATTGCATATATTATTTAAGCCTTCGTTCAAATTCCGTTTATTAGACAAAACCTTAGTCAACCAGACTTAGATATGCTTATATCAATAGACTCAAAAAACTTTATAGTCGATGTATATATAAGAAGCGGCTGGGCATATATATGAGCGTCAAAAGAAGTCCCAGCCACCTAGAAGATGGCTCGGCAGTCCTTAAAAGGAGTGGTAAACATGGCAAGCATGGTTCCTTATCGTTCGGTTTTTGGCGTTCGTCCTTCTGCTAGCTCGCTGTTCGATTTGTTTGATGACATGACCGACCTGGCGAATAGCTCGATTGCCTCCAAGGCGTTCCCCGTTGACGTTGAGGACAAGGGCGATGGCTACGAGGTCAAGGCGTATCTGACCGGTGTCGCCAAGGATGACATCGACGTCGAGCTCAATGAGGGTCGCCTGTCGATCAGTGTGAACGTCGAGGAGAGCGCCGAAAACGAGGGCAAGAACTTCCTCCAGAAGGAGTTCGGCTCGTACAGCGCGACGCGCGGCGTGTATCTGAAGGACGCTTCGAGCGAGGGCCTTTCGGCTAAGTATGCTGACGGCATCCTGACCGTTACGGTTCCCAAGATTGTCGAGAAGAAGAACGTCACGAAGATCTCTATCGACTAACGATGGCTCTGCTTCAATCGAGAGTATGAGTTAAGGGGGCTGGGAAGTGATTCCCAGCCCCCTTTTGTTGTCTTGAGGGGCTATTGAATAGTTGTCGGTTGATACTGACTTGCAGGGCGTATCGAGAGCTTCCGTGGCCCTTGAAGACAGGTGGCTGAGCTGCCGAGTTCATCATCGAGACTTGCATCAAGCGCGTTGGCATAGCTTTTGACGGTAAGGCTTGGACGATTATTGTCCTGGCTGATATGCATGGCGATGAGCTGTTCGGTGCGATCGGTAACAAGTTCGCGCGCGGCTTCGGCGGCCTGGTTGTTGGAGAGATGTCCCTTTGTGGACAGGATGCGCTCCTGAAGAAAGCGTGGGTACGGTCCTTCGCGCAACATAGTTACATCGTGGTTGCTTTCGAGCGCGAGAACTCGACAGTCTTTGAGGATGCCTATGGCCTTGCTCGACAACTCTCCGGTGTCGGTGGCAAACCCAATGGAATCATCGAGAGCATTGAATCGATAGCCGACAGGATTGATGACATCGTGCGATGTTGAGTAGGTTTGTACCTGGATGCCGGCAATGGGGAGCGTGTCGCCGGGGTCAAATTCCTCCACGGGCAGGTGCGCGAGGTTTTCTTTGCATGAAAGGGTGTCCCTACTGGCAAAGAGGGGACCATGCCAGTGCTTACACCATACATCGAGCCCCTTGATATGGTCTCCATGCTCATGAGTGATTACAAGAGCGGCGACGTCGTCTGCCGAGAGGCCAAGCTCCGCCATGCGTTTAAGTGTCTCGCGGCGGGACAGGCCGTTATCGATCATGATGAGCCCCTGAGGCCCCTCGACGAGTGCGCAGTTGCCTTTTGAGCCGCTGCCGAGGATATGAAGGTGCAGGCGAGACATAAGATTCCAAAGGATACAATGGGTGCGGACGAATAGAGGAGGAAGCGAATGCCAACGGTATCTCAGCACTATGGACATCATGCCGCGCCGAGGACGGATAAGAACGTTCTGGCAACGCGGCAGACCGCTGCCCCCGTAGTGCTCATGGTATCAGGCGGTGCGGACTCGACGGCGCTGCTCCTTATGGCTTGCACATCAAAGCTGGATATCCAGGACGGGCGCGGCGTCGCTCCCATTGCGCGCGAGCGATTGCACGTGCTGCATGTAAACCATCATCTGCGCGGGGAGGCATCCGATGGCGACGAGGCCTTTGTACGTGATTTGTGCGTGCAATACGGCTTGCCGCTGTGCGTTGAGCATGCCTATTTTGATGACGAATCGGGCAATATCGAGGCTGCGGCCCGCGAGGTGCGCTATGCCGCGGCACGGAGATATGTTCGCGAGCTTTGTGCCGAATCGGGCGCACCGCGGACGGCGGCTCGTATCTGTACCGCGCATACCTCGTCGGACCGCGCGGAAACATTTTTGATGAATGCCATTAAAGGGTCGGGTCCCGCGGGTCTATCAAGCATTCCACGCCGTCGGAACATTGTGGTGCGCCCCTTGCTCGACCTCACGCATGATGAGCTCGTGAGCTATCTGCAGGTGCACGGTCAGCCATGGCGGGAAGATGAAAGCAACGAGGACGTTTCGTACCTGCGTAACTATGTGCGCCATCGGGTGATGCCGGTGGTGGCGCAGCGCAACACGAACGTCTGTAAGACGATTGGCGCCGCTTGCGAAATTCTGGGCGACGAAGACGCCTTTCTTTCCCAGCTTTCGGCACAGTCGTTTCGAAGCTGCCTGCGCAAGGAAGCGGCGGGCGCACTGGTGCTCGATGCGCGCCGTCTTGCCGCCGCTGAGGTTGTGATTGCACGGCGTATCGTGCGGTTGGCGATTAAGCGCATCGATCCCGACGCGCGACCGGAGATGCAGCACGTGGAGCGCGTGCTCTCCTGTGTCGCTGCGGGCTCGGGCTCGGTAACGCTTCCTGCGGGAATTGATGCCCGTGTGGAGTTTGGCATGCTGGCGTTCAAGGCCCCGGCGGCGCGCGAGGGCTTAGTGGCCGACTGGATCTCCGTTCCCGGCCGTCTGCCGCTGGGGGCGGGGCGTATGCTGACAGCAGAGCCGATGGCTGTGGAGCCGGGGCGCGATATCGTGCACCGTGCCCGCGAGCTTGCTGCTGCCGGAGAGGTTGCGGCCTTGGTGGATGCGGCGGCCCTGGGGTTCGCCGACCGCGATAGCGAGCGGATGCTAGCCGGCTCGCGCGGGGAGATTCCCGCCGAGGCGCGATTGGCGCGCCTGTGGGTGGATAGCCCTGTGCCGGGAGACGTGATGTGCCCGTTGGGGATGAACGGTCGAAGCAAGAAAGTGTCAGACCTGTTGAACGAGGCGCGCATTCCTGTTTCAGACCGCTCTGGCGTACCCGTGGTAAGAACGGCTCCGGGAGGTGCCGTAGTATGGGTCGCGGGCGTTCGCGCGGACGAACGTTTTAAGTGCACGGCGGCGACGCGCGTGGCCTATCTGCTCCGCGTAGTCGATGCGGAATAGCGTCCCGCGTCAGCTATTCTGTGCGACGTTGGCGGTATTCCCGCGCTGATGGCGTACGGGCTGGAAAATATACCCCGTGCGCTGCTAGAATGTGTAGTTCGCGTCCATACGGCGGTGTGTGGGCGATTAAGCACAAGAAAGGGTTGTCATGGCTTCTCAACATCCGGATATCGAGAAGGTTCTGTTCACGCAGGAGGATATCGACGGTATCGTCTCTCGCCTGGGCGAGGAGATTACGCGCGACTACGCGGGTAAGGATCTGGTGCTGATTGCGGTCCTGCGCGGCGCCGTGGTCTTTATGGGCGACCTGATGCGTAAGATCGAGCTGCCGACCAACATCGATTTCATGGCTGTTTCGAGCTACGGCGACGGTGTGAAGTCCTCGGGTATCGTGCGTATCATTAAGGACCTGGATATCGACATCCGCGGTCGCGACGTGCTGATCGTCGAAGACATTCTGGACTCGGGCCTGACGCTCAAGTATCTGATGAAGAACCTCGAGAGCCGCAAGCCCGCTTCTCTGGAGGTCGCCGCCTTCCTGTGGAAGGACGTTGAGGACCGCGTCTCGGCCGTCACGCCCAAGTATGTTGGAACCCATTGCCCCGATGCCTTTGTGGTGGGCTACGGCCTCGACTATGCCGAGCGCTATCGCAACCTTCCGTATCTGGGCATTTTGAAACCGGAGGTTTATTCGTAAGATGCCCGACGACCGTAACGACAACAATTCCCAGACTCCCCGGGACCCAAAGATCCCGGGGATGCCCGGAGGCAAGAAGCCCACGCGTACGGGCTGGCTGTATTTTCTTTTGGCTTGCGCGCTCCTGGGTTACGCCTTCTTTAACATGGGCTCCGGCTTTGCCAACTCCAGCAATACCGTAAAGCTCGCGACGAGTGAGATGGTCAGCGCCATCAAGCAGGATCGCGTCGAAGATCTGACCTATACGGTTCAGGACGGAAGCGTAACGGGTCATTACTGGAAGACGAAAAAGGACAAGGGCGACACGAGCGAGCTCAAGAGCTTTTCCTCGACCTATGTCGGTTCCGATTCGCTTGCCGAGCTCATGGCGGAGCACCCCGATACCAAGTACATCGTCAACACCAACGATCCCGATTTTTGGGGCGACTTGGCGATGAGTGTGCTTCCGACGATTGCCTTGATCGCCATCATGTTCTACTTTATGCGCCAGATGATGGGCGCCAATAATAGGAACATGCAGTTTGGCAAGACCAACGCCAAGACCAACGAGGCTACGCGTCCCAAGGTTAAGTTCGAGGACGTTGCCGGCGTGGATGAGGCGGTCGAGGAGCTCGAAGAGATTCGCGACTTCCTGAGCGACCCGGACCGCTATCGCAAGCTGGGCGCCAAGATTCCCCGCGGCGTGTTGCTGGTGGGCCCTCCGGGTACCGGTAAGACGTTGCTGGCCAAGGCCGTTGCCGGCGAGGCGGGCGTGCCGTTCTTTAGCATCTCGGGCTCTGACTTTGTTGAGATGTTCGTGGGCGTCGGCGCCAGCCGCGTGCGCGACCTTTTTAAGGAGGCCAAGTCTCAGGCTCCGTCGATCATCTTTATTGACGAGATCGATGCCGTGGGACGTCAGCGCGGAGCCGGTTTGGGCGGCGGCCACGACGAGCGCGAGCAGACGCTCAACCAGCTGCTGGTCGAGATGGACGGTTTTGAGGAGAGCGAGTCGGTCATCCTGATCGCTGCCACCAACCGCCCCGATATTCTGGATCCGGCGCTGCTGCGTCCCGGCCGTTTTGACCGTCAGGTCACGGTCGACCGTCCGGACGTAAAGGGCCGCGAGCAGATTTTGCGCGTGCATGCTGAGAACAAGCCGATGGACGAGGACGTTAAGTTTGAGAAGCTCGCCCAGATGACCGTTGGCTTTACTGGTGCCGATTTGGCGAACCTGCTCAACGAGTCTGCGCTGCTGGCCGCTCGTCGTCATCGTTCTGTGATCTCGATGGACGAGGTCGAGGAGTCGATGGAGCGTGTGATTGCCGGACCGCAACGCAAGGGTCGCGTGATGACCGAAGCCGAGCGCACCACGATTGCCTACCATGAGAGCGGTCACGCTTTGGTGGGCCACATCCTGGAGCATTCCGATCCGGTTCATAAGATTTCGATTGTCAGCCGCGGCCAGGCTCTGGGCTACACGTTGCAGCTTCCGCAGGAGGATCACTTCCTCAAGACCAAGAACGAGATGCTCGACGAGCTTGCCGTGTTCTTGGGCGGTCGCGTCGCCGAGGAGCTCATGTGCGATGACATCACGTCGGGTGCGAGCAACGACCTGGAACGCGCGACCAAGATGGCGCGCGAGATGGTTACGCGTCTGGGCATGAGCGAGGAGCTGGGCACGCAAGTGTTTGGCGAGGCGCAGCATCAGGTGTTCCTGGGTCGCGACTATGCCGATCACCAGGATTACTCCGAGGAGACGGCGCGTCGCATCGACATCGAGGTCCAGCGCATTATGCGTGAGGCCCATCGCCGTGCGGTCGAGATTTTGGATGCCCGTCGCGATCAACTCGATCTGATGGCCAAGGTGCTGCTTGAGCGCGAGACCGTCGAGGGTGACGCCGTGAACGCCCTGCTCGACAACGAGTGGGACGCTTACCTTGAGCGCGAGGGCGATATCCTGGCGGCCAAGGAGGAGCGCAACGCCAAGGCGGCTGGCATGCCGACCAAGAAGTGCTCGCCTCGCATGAGCGAGGAGGAGTTGGCGGCTGATGCCGCGGCCTTTGCGCAGGCGGCCATGCAGGAGGATGCCGAAGCCGCATCCGATGATGCTGACGATGACAATGCCGTCGTCGATGCCGACGCCGATGCCGACACCGACAAATAGTCTTTGTGGCGAAAGCCTCCGCGGGGAAACCTGCGGAGGCTTTTTGCATCTGTTGATTGGGGACAGACTTAAATGAGCGTTTTCACGCATTTAAGTCTGTCCCCAATCAACATTCTGCGGCACTTTGCTCAGCTAAAGCGTACAATAGCGCCTATGCGAAAGGGGAACAGATGATCAATGAAACTATGTATGCTCGCGGTGCGGAAAGCTCCATCATCCGTGAGATCTTTAGCTATGGCCTTGAGCGCAAGGCACAGATCGGCGCGGAGAACGTATTCGATTTTTCGCTGGGTAACCCGAGCGTTCCGGCACCTGCCGCCGTGGCTGAGTCCATTAAGAAGGCCTTGGAGCTGCCGAGCGACCAGCTGCATGGATACACGCCTGCGCCGGGTCTGCCGCAATGTCGAGCAGCCGTCGCCGACTCGCTCAACCGTCGCTTTGGCACGAGCTATGAGGGCAAGGACGTCTTTATGACAGTGGGTGCCGCGGCTTCGCTCACCTGCACGCTCAATGCCGTTACGAACCCGGGCGATGAGGTTGTTGTTATCGCCCCGTACTTTCCGGAGTATCGCGTGTGGATTGAGAAGGCCGGCTGCACGTGTGTTGAGGCGCTCGCCGATGAAGATACGTTCCAGCTGAGCGTGAGTAACGTGCTCAAGGCGATTACCGATAAGACGGCTGCCGTCATCATCGACTCGCCCAACAATCCGACCGGTGCCGTGTATACACGCGACACGCTGACGCGACTGGCCAATGTTCTGCGCGAGGCCAACGCTCAGCGCGATCCCGAGAATCCGATTATGCTCATCTCTGATGAGCCGTATCGCGAGATTGTCTATGGCGCCGAGGTGCCTTGGGTGCCTTCGATCTACGAGCACACCATCGTGTGCTACTCGTATTCCAAGTCGCTTTCGCTACCGGGCGAGCGCGTCGGGTGGATCCTGGTTCCCAATACGAATCCTCAGGCAGCTCGTCTAATGCCCGCCGTTGCCGGTGCCGCCCGTACGCTGGGCTTCGTGTGTGCACCGGCGCTCTTCCAGCGTGTAATCATCGACTGCATTGATGAACCGAGCGATGTCGAGGCCTATGCTCGCAACCGCACCGCGCTTACCGATGCACTAGCGGAGTACGGCTACACCTATGTTGAGCCGGATGGCGCGTTCTACCTATGGGTGAAAGCGCTGGAGTCCGATGCGAATGCGTTCTGTGAGCGCGCGAAGAAGTATGAGCTGCTCGCGGTGCCTTCGGATAGCTTTGGCATGCCGGGCTGGTTCCGCCTGGGCTACTGCGTGAGCTATGAGACAATCGTCAACTCGCTGCCTGCCTGGAAGCAGCTGGCCGACGAATATCGTCGAAAGTAAAGCGCTCTGCTTACAATGTTTTACGTGAAACGGGGTTTGGTTTTAAGCCAGACCCCGTTGTCTATGCCGTTGTGTGATTGGGATGAAGCAGTTTTACGACTGCCGAAAGCTATGCGTACAATGAATATACGCGACGGCCATACTGGACAAGGAGACCCGATGCCCTACCTTCTTTCTTGTGATATTCATACTCATACGATGTTCTCTGCGCATGCGTACTCAACCATCGAGGAGAACATCTATTGGGCGGCGGAGCGCGGCCTTCAGGTGCTCGGTTCCGCCGATCATTTAAGCTCGATGGTTACGCCTTGTCCCAATGACCTGCGCAGTTTCCAATTCTTTATTAACCAGGATATCTGGCCGCGCATTTGGAGCGGCGTGCTGGTGCTGCGTGGTGCCGAGGCTGATATCGTTTCGCTGGACGGCAGCTTGTTTGGCGAAGACATTCCCGTTTCGCTCGATATCGCCGGCGATTCGTATAGTCGTGAGCATTCGCTGTTCGATTTGGTGACGCGTAATTTGGATTATTTGGTGGCAAGCGTGCATAACCCGCAGTTTGCCGAAGGCGCGACGCTCGCCCAAACGACCCAGATGTACATCAATGCCCTGGAGCACCCCAAGGTGTTCATGCTGGGCCACACAGGGCGCTCGGGCGTGCCGTTCGATATCGACGAGGTGCTGTTGGCGGCTAAGGCCAAGCACAAGATTATCGAGATCAACAACCATAGTCTTGAACACGGTGTCGACACTGAGCATTGGGCCGTATGCCGCAAGATCGCCGAGCGCTGTGCCGAACTGGGCGTGGGCATTGGCGTGTCGACCGATGCCCACATTGGCATGGCCATTGGCAAGCTCGATCACGCGCGCAAGATGCTCGACGAGATTCACTTCCCGCTGGATTTGATCGTGACGCGCGACCGCGAGACGCTGCTGCGCGAGATGGCGGCAGCCGGCGTGTGTGACCTGCGCAAGGGGATGTAGCGGAGTTCATAAACCAAGCGAAGGGGGCGGTCCAGACGGGCCGCCCCCTTTCTTGTCTCGAAAATCTACCGGGGTGGATTAGCGGCGCTCGAGGACCGCTACGGTTTCGGTGTGGTCGGTATGGGGGAACATGTCGACGGGCGTGATCTTGAGCAGGCGATAGCCTCCGTCGAGGAGCTGGTGCAGGTCGCGCTCTTGGGTCACAGGGTTGCAGCTGATATAGGTGATGCGGCGCGGCTTGAGTGCGCAGGCGGCTTCGAGGAACTCGGGGGTGGAGCCGGCGCGCGGCGGGTCGATGGAAAGGACATCGATCCGCTCGTTGTTGTCGGCGGCGTCCAGGATGTAATCGGTGGCGTCGTCGGCCATAAACCAAGCGCTGCGGGTGAGGCCGTTGAGCTCGGCATTGCGGCGTGCGTCGGCAATGCCCGCCGGGTTGCGCTCCACTCCGAGCAGCATGATGCCGATACCCTTGTTCTGGGCTTCTTTAGCTGCGCAAAGACCGATGGTGCCGCTGCCGCAGTAGGCATCCATAAGCACATCGTCCTGGCGCAGATCCATGCCTTCGATGGCGAGCCGGTAGAGCAGTTCGGTCTGCTGCGGGTTGGTCTGGTAGAACGCGGTGGGGGAGATGTCGAACTCGCAGCCGAGCAGCTGGTCGCGCATGCACTCGGCGCCATAGACGATACGAGTCTCCTCACCCAAGATGGCGTTACCGGGGCGTCCGTTGATGTTTTGGGCAACGGTGACGATATGCGGATCGAGTGCCGCGACGGCCTCAAAGAACTCCTGTGCATGCGGTAAGTCACGCTGGGCGGTCACGAGCGTAACCATGACCTGGTCGGTACGCCAGCCGCGGCGGACGACGGCATAGCGAAGCAAGCCAAGATGTTTGTCCTCATTAAACGCGGGAATATGCAGCCGCTCAGCTTCGCGTGCGATGCCGTTGAGAATCTGACGGGCACCCGGCGCCTCGACAGGACACTCGGGTACGGCAACGATCTTGTGCGTGCCGCGCTCAAAGAAACCGCAACGGACAGCGCCCTCCTTACCGGGAGCAAAGGGAGTGGCAGCCTTATGACGAAAGCCACGCGGCGCAGGATACTTACCCGGGTCGCCCAGGGTAACACCCATACCGCGAATGGGATCAACGGCAATACCCTCGCGCTCGCAGAGCTCAGCAAACAGCTCTTCCATAGCAGCCTGCTTGGCCGCCAGCTGCTTCTTATAAGGACGATTGATCGCCGTGCATCCACCACAAGCCCGCATGATGGAACAAGGCGACTTGGGATCCACGGCCTTTCGCGCAGGCGAAACCGAATCTTTATGTGGGCGCTTGGTGCGAGTCTGAGATGCCTTGTCCTCGCTCCGACGAGAGCCGGGACGCTTGGTCTTAGCCTTTCCCTTGGCTGACTTACCCTTCGCGTCCTGAGACGACTTGGATTTCTTAGAAGATTTTTTCTCCTGAGACCCCTCAGCCGCCTCGATCAAAGCACGACGAGCCTTACGCTCCGCACGAGATTCTGCCATGAATTAACCCCACTAATTTACAAATTGAAATCTGAAAGCATTGTACCGTGCCAAGCTAGCGGACGATATGCAAGCACCCATTTCATGTTAGTGATAAGCCCAACGACGTTTGCCCGCCGGGTGCCGGGGCTGGGGTTAAGTTTGTCGCGAGTTCCGCACGAACAGGAGAGCACTTAATGTGCTCTCCGTCGTGAGCAGGACTGTAGAGCAGCAAGCTTAACCCCTGCCCCGGCACCCGGCGGGCAAATCCTCCCTTGTACTCTATCAAGGTAAAGTGTATGATGCTGAACGTTACATGACTCACTTTACTTAACTAAAGTGCTATCAAGGGGGAATACCATGAATACCGATATGTCTCGTCGTCAGTTTGTTGGTCTAGCCGGCTCGTTTGCCACGGTGCTTGGACTTGGTCTTGTCGGTTGCGGCGGTGGTGCCGGCAAGGGCTCCGCTGCTGGTTCTGCCGCGGCTAAGGATATGAAGGGCGCTGCGGAGTCCAAGAAGCTCGTGGTGGGCTTTGATAAGTCCTATCCTCCGTACGGCTTTGTGGGCGACGATGGCGAGTACACCGGCTTTGACCTCGACCTTGCCAAGGCCGTTGCCGATAAGCAAGGCTGGGAGGTCAAATACGAGGCTATCGACTGGGATGCCAAGGACACGCTGCTCAACTCGGGTGCCATCAACTGCATCTGGAACGGCTTTACCATGGAGGGCCGCGAGGACGACTACACGTTCTCCGAGTCTTACATGCTCAACGAGCAGGTGCTCGTGGTCAAGAAGGGCGCGGGTATCAAGAGCTGGGACGATCTCGCTGGCAAGACCGTGATCACTCAGACCGATTCCGCTGCGCAGGATGTGCTCGACGGCGACCAGAAGGATCTGGCCGCGACGTTTGCCACGCTCGATACCATCGGCGAGTACAACACGGCCTTTATGCAGCTCGAGAGCGGCGCGGTCGATGCCGTGGCTTGCGACCTTTCGATTGCCCAGTATCAGCTTGCCGCCAAGCCCGATGCCTATACGCAGCTCGACAAGCCGCTGTCCAGCGAGCACTACGCCGTCGGCTTTAAGAAGGGCGACACCAAGTCCGCCGATGCCGTGACCGAGTCGCTCAAGGCGCTCTACGAGGACGGTGCGGTCAAGGACCTGTGCGATAAATATGCAGAATACGGTCTTTCCTTCGACAACTGGGTTCTGAAATAGCGGCTTTCCCAGGCACCCGATTTTGCCGCTCAAACCGTCGCTTGCGTACATTTAGTACGCGGCGCTCCTCTTTCACGGCAAACTCGGGCACCTGGAAAACCCGCTTTAGCATTGGGTTCGCTGTTCCGTTACTGTGAAAGAGAGCTTGGGTTGTCTATTCAGGTCATGATGCAGATGCTTGGCCAGGGATTCTTGGTCAGTTTGCAGCTGTTTGTGCTGACGCTGCTGGGGTCGATTCCGCTGGGAATCCCCGTGGCGTTTATGCGCATGAGCAAAATTGCGCCGCTCCGCTGGATTGCGCGCATCTACATTTCGGTCATGCGCGGTACGCCGCTCATGCTGCAGATGTTTGCCATCTACTTTGCCCCGTACTACGTGTTTGGCATTTCGCTCACGCCCGATTCCAAGTGGACGGCGTGCGTCGTGGCGTTCATCATCAACTACGCCGGTTACTTTGCCGAGATCTATCGCTCGGGCCTGCAGTCCATTCCGCGCGGTCAATACGAGGCAGCCGAGGTGCTGGGCTATTCGCGCATGCAGACGTTTCTGTATATCGTAATGCCGCAGGTCGCCAAGCGTATTCTGCCGGCGATGGGCAACGAGATCATCACGCTGGTCAAGGACACGTCGCTGGCGTTTGCCATTGGCGTGGGTGAGATGTTCTCGACCGCCAAGGCGCTGGTTGCCTCGCAGGTGAGCATGGTGCCGTTTGCGATTGCGGCGCTGATCTACTGGGTCTTTAACTTTGTGGTCGAGATGCTGCTGGGCGCCGCCGAGAAAAAATTGGATTACTACCATGATTAATTCGGTAATGAATATATCGAACGCGCGCAAGGCGTTTGGCGGCAATGAGGTGCTCAAGGATATCTCGCTTGAGGTGAAGCGTGGCGAGGTCGTGGCGATTATCGGGCCTTCGGGTGGCGGCAAGTCCACGCTGCTGCGGTGTGCCACGCTGCTCGAGACACTCGACGGAGGCTCGCTCTCGTTTGGTGACCTTGCCGTTGCAACGGATGCGGGTTCGGGCGCGGTGTACGCAAAGGGCGATGTGCCTAAACAGGCGCGCTCGCGGTTTGGTCTGGTGTTTCAGAACTACAATCTGTTCCCGCACTATACCGTGATGAAAAATATCACCGATGCACCGATTCGCGTGCTTAAGTGCCCGCGCGAGCAGGCCGAAGCACGTGCGCGTGAACTGATCGCGCAGATGGGGCTTACGGGCAACGAGAACAAGGTGCCCTGCGAGCTTTCGGGCGGCCAGCAACAGCGTGTGAGTATCGCCCGCGCCTTGGCGCTCGACCCGGAGATCTTGTTCTTTGACGAGCCGACCTCGGCGCTCGATCCCGAGCTAACGGCCGAGGTGCTACGTGTCATTAAAGACCTTGCCGCGCAGAATATGACGATGGTGATCGTGACCCACGCGATGCAGTTTGCGCGCGATGTTGCCGACCGCGTGGTCTTTATGGACGGCGGCCGCATTGTCGAAGAGGGTTCTGCCGAGCAGGTCATCGACCATCCACGCGAGCAGCGCACCCGTGAGTTCTTGAGCCGTATCGAGGGATAGGCTCAGGTATTTACTCAACCATTAATTGAGGCGAAGCCGCCGCAGGTCTTACGGTCTGTGGCGGCTTTTTGTTTGCATCGACGGGGTTCAATAAACGCCTCACATGCTTGTCTCTTCCTCTCGCCGCCTGTATTCATACGTGCGCCGAAAGGTATGCATGGACAGCCGCCCGTGAGGGTAGGGTGGTGGCATAGGACATTTGGAGGGTGAGTCGGCTCGGCTGCCGACCATGCTGCTCCCGGGACGGCACCGACCGCGAACCCTCCCCGTTGGCGCCGCGCCTTGCGCGCGGCCCTGCAAGGAGGTCATCATGGGTGCTCCCAAGACCGGTAACGTAAGGAACGTGGTGCTCGTAGGCCAAGGCGGGGTGGGCAAGACTTCACTCGCCGAGGCCATGCTCCACCTTTCCGGCAAGACCGCCCGCCTGGGCGGCCACGACGGCACCAAGCCCACGCTCGACTATGACCCTGAAGAGGTCAAGCGTTCATTCTCCATCTCGACGACCATCGCGCCGATCGACTGGAAGGGCGCCCGCATCAACGTGCTCGATGCCCCGTGCTATCCCGATTTTATCGGCGACGCCTATGCCGCGATGAGCGTCTGCGAGACGGCTCTGTTTGTTGTCGACGCCGAGGCTGGCCCGCAGCCTACGACGGTTAAGCTCTGGTATGCCGCCGAGGACCTGCGTCTGGCGCGCGCGGTGTTCGTAAACCGTCTGTCGCGTTCCGAGGCCAGCTTTGCGACCACGATGGACCTGCTGCAGGAGCGCTTTGGTACGCGTCTGGGCGCCGTGACCCTTCCCTGGGGCGAGGGCGAGGACTTTGACGGCATTATCGACCTGGTGCGCATGAAGGCGCGCCATTGCAACGGCGCTGAAGCCGTTGAGTCGGAGATCCCCGAGGAGTATCGTGCCCAGGCCGAGGAGGCCCATGACCATCTGTGCGAGTTGGTGGCCGAGGCCGACGACGAACTGATGATGAAATACCTGGAAGGCGAGGAGACGCTGACGCAGGAAGAGCTCGAGGGCCTGCTGTCGAAGGCGATCGCCGAGCGCATTTTTGTGCCGGTCTTTGCGGGCGATTGCATTAAGGAGCAGGGCGTCAACTCGCTGATGGACGACATCGCGACGTACTTCCCGGCGCCGACCGACTACGGCGAGATGCCGCTTATCGACGGCGATTCGCTCAAGATTTCGAGCGACGATGACCGTCCGGTGGCGTTTGTGTTTAAGACCCTGGCCGATCCGCAGCAGGGTCGCATCAGCTTTATCAAGGTGCTGACGGGTACGCTTGAGCCGGGTCTTGAGCTGATCAACGCGCGCACGCGCAAGGGCGACCGTCTGGCTCACCTGTATGTGATGTGCGGTCGCGACATGACCGAGGTCGGTCACGCCTATGCCGGCGACATCATCGTGGCGCCCAAGCTGGCGGCCGAGACGGGCGATACGCTCTCCATTACCGGTAAGGTCGAGGCTGCTGCGTTTAAGTTCCCCAACTCTCAGTACCGCATCGCCATTGAGGCCGAGAATCGCGGCGACGAAGAGAAGCTCTACACGTTTATCGAGAAGGCCTGCAAGGCAGACCCGACCATGAGCATCGACCGCGACGAGGAGACTGGCCAGACCATTATCTCTGCCGTTGGTGAGGCACAGGTTTCGGTGCTGCTCAACCGTCTGGAGGACCGCACCAAGGTCGCCGCCAAGAGCGTGCCGATCCGCATTCCGTATCGCGAGACCATCCGCCGCACGGCGAGCGCCCAGGGTCGCCACAAGAAGCAGACCGGCGGCGCCGGTCAGTACGGCGACTGCTGGCTGCGCGTCGAGCCGCTCATTGGGTCCGACGGCACGAGCGACGGCTATGAGTTCGTGGACGAGGTCGTGGGCGGTCGCATTCCGCGCTCGCTGATTCCCGCCGTGGACAAGGGCGTCCAGGAGACCATGAAGGACGGTATTATTGCCGGCTACCCGCTCACGGGCATTCGCGTGGTTGTGTACGACGGTTCGTATCACAGCGTCGACTCCAACGAGATGGCGTTCCGCGCGGCGGCTCGCATCGGCCTGCGCAAGGCATGCACCGATGCCGATCCAGTGGTGCTGGAGCCTATCGAGGAAATCACGGTGACGATCCCCGAGAGCTACGCCGGCGCCGTGATGGGCGACATCTCGGCCTCGCGCGGTCGCGTGACGGGCATGGAGACCGATGAGCGCGGCGACACCGTGGTCATTGCCCAGGCCCCGCTGGCCGAGCTGACGGATTATTCGACGCGCCTGCGCTCTATCACGCGCGGCACGGGCGACTTTACCATGAAGCCCGCAGGCTATGAGCAGGTGCCTTATGACGTTCAGGCCAAGCTGGTCGAGCGCTATGAGGAGGGTCGCGCCAAGTAACTAGACGATAAAAAACCGCCGCGATGGGGTAGTTCCGTTGTGGCGGCTTTTTTGGCGGGCGAGGTGCCCGCCCCAGCATCTGTGGGGCGGGCACCTTTTTGTGCCGTTGCAGTAGAGAAAAGTCCTCCTTTGCTAGAATAAACGTATATAGACGTCTACTTGAACAGGGAGGCAATATGTACGAGGCGGTTATCTTCGATATGGATGGGCTTATGTTTGACACCGAGCCTATCTGGGCTTCTTGTTGGCCTAAGACCGCAATCGAGTTTGGGGTTGAGTGCATGGAGGGCCTTGCGGACGCCATGCGCGGAACCAATGGAGCCGAGGCCGTATCCATTATTCGCGAATGGTATGGTGACGAAGTCGACCCCAAGGCATTTGTTGATCGTTTTTACGAAATAGCCCATGAAGCATTGGCCCATGGCGCAGAGAAAAAACCTGGATTGGATAGGCTTCTCGAGTATCTCAAGACTGAAGGGATTCCGATGGCGGTTGCCTCCTCGTCGAGCAGGGAGATGATCAAGGCCAACCTGATAAGGGGAGGAATACTTCCATATTTTGATTCGATCGTTTCTGGTATCGAGGTCGAGCATGCCAAGCCCTATCCTGACGTCTTTTTAAAAGCGGCGGACGAGCTAGGGGTGCCGCCGCAAAAATCCCTCGTCTTGGAGGATTCCTATAACGGGGTGCGCGCGGGCTTTGCAGGAGGTTTTCACACCGTCATGGTTCCTGATCTCTCCGAGCCAACAGAAGAGATGGAAAGATTAGCCACGGCGATTGTCCTGAACCTTAATGATGTTGTCGACATGCTGGCAAGCGGAACATTGGGGTAAACAGGTTGAACGATGGGCTGTCGAGTGTTTCTCGGCAGCCCTTTTTCTAATTCGAGACATTTAATGCTAGGCGCAAGAATCAAAAAGGTATATAGTCGTCTATAAACAGGTACATAGACGTCTATATAAGTATCTGGAACGTAAACTCAACTCGAATTGCCGTAACCCGGTTGGAGGAATCATGGCAGTTGTAACTTCGACTGAGCTGATCCAGATTGCACGCAAGAACGGATGGCTCCTTCCCGCATATAACACGACCAATATGGAGATGACCCTGGGTATCTTGGACGGATTGCAGAAGGCCGGCATGCCGGGCATCCTCCAGATCGCCCCTACCAACGTTAAGCTTTCCGATTACGGCATGATCGCCTCTATCGTTAAACGCGCGGCGGAGGACTATATCGTTCCCACGTGTCTGCATCTTGACCACGGCAAGACGCTCGAGGATGTTCGACAGGCGGTTCAGGCCGGCTTTACCTCCGTTATGATCGACGGTGCCGCGTTGCCCTTTGAGGAGAACATTCGCTTCTCGCGCCAGGCAGTTGACTACTGCCATTGCTACGGCGTGCCCGTTGAGGCTGAGCTCGGTGCCATCAAGGGCAAAGAAGACGATCATGTTTCCGAGGCGGATCTTAAGACCGACCCCGATCAGGTTTGCGAGTTTGTGGAGCGCACGGGCTGCGACCTGTTGGCTGTGTCTATCGGCAACGTTCACGGCCTTGAGGATACGCCGCGCATCGATTTGCCGCTGCTTGAGAAGCTTGCCGAGGTGTCTCCGTGTCCCCTCGTTCTTCATGGTGGCTCGGGCATTCCCTATGAGACCATCCACGCTATGCAGCCACACAAGATGTCCAAGATCAACATCGCAAGCGACCTGCGCAAGGCCTACATCACGACGGTTGGCAAGGCGTACGAGGCAAACAACAACGAGCATAATCTCGCCAAGGTACTGATTGATACACGTAAGGCAGTTGCGGACGTTGCTTACAAGACGACGCGCGCCATCAACGGCATCGCTGAGTAGCGCGGAATTACGAACATGGATGAGGCGATAATGGGTGCGCTCTACCTTGGTGTCGATGTGGGCACGTCATCGGTGAAGCTCACGTGCATTGATGAAGGCGGAAAAGTTGTCGCGACTGCGAGCGAGGCTTACGAGTGCTCTGAGCCTCATTCCGGTTGGCGGGAAATCAATCCCGAGACATGGTGGATCGCCATTTGCTCTGCATGCTCCCTGCTTGGAGAGAAAGTTGACCTGTCTCTAATAAAAGGCGTTGGCGCTACCGGGCAGATGCACACGACGGTCTTGATCGATGCCGACGGGGTGCCAACGTGTCCCGCCATAATGTGGAACGACCAGCGCACGATTGACGCTGTCTTTACCGAGAAGCAGTGGGCGCTGTCTGCGGGCTATCCTAGGGTCGCCAGCTTTCTTTCGACTGGGGTTCCGGCGATTAACCTTGCATGGATAGCTAAGAATAATCCTGAGGGCCTTTCAAAGAGCGAAGTGTTTCTTTCGGTTTCAGATTGGATTGCTCTCAAGTTTGGCGGGCGTGCTGGTACGGACTATTGCGGGGCTTCGACAACAGGGCTCTACGATAACGAGAGGCAAGCTTGGATCGGTGAGGTCTGCGAGCATTTTGGAATCCCCGAGTCGTTGCTTCCCGTTGTCGAGCCTTCTGATGCCGTAATTGGGACCGTGGTTGAGAGAGCTTCAAGCGAGACGGGAATTCCCGCAGGTGCCATGATCGTGAGGGGAACGGGCGACAATCCCGCGGCAGCGATCTGCACGGGATGCCTTTTGGAGGGCGTCCCCACCATCTCACTTGGAACAAGCGGCGTGCTGATGTATTCATCTGAGGGAGTTGACCTTCCGGCTGTTGGCAAGCCCGTGTTGTTCAAGTGGGGAAATACCCTTAAGACCCAAATTCAGCTGAGTATCAGATCGTGCGGCGGTGCCAAGGAATGGTGGTACGGGCAGATTCTAAGCAGTGAGTCCTACGATTTGGAGGACAAGGCCGTCGAGGACCCTTTCTACGACATGAGGGATCTCATGTTCTACCCCCATCTATCGGGAGAAAAAGTCCTGCACGGTTGCCCGTCGGTACGCGGTGCCTTTCTGGGGCTTGATCTTGACACGACTCGTTCCGAGCTCGAAAGGGCTCTGATGGAGGGCACGGCGTATGCCTTAAGGGAGCTCAAGGAGTCCGTGGACCATTCGGAAGAGTGGCGCAGCATCAGGCTCGTTGGAGGAGGGGCCAAGAACGATTTTTGGGCGCAAACGCTCTCCAACGTGTTGGGGGTCGATATGGTGCGGATGGAATCCTCCGGCGCCGGTCAGGGCGCGGCGCTGCTGGCTCTCTCGGCTTCTTGCGGCCAAGACTTGACGACGGTTGCCGCAGGGGTCTGCAGAAAACTCGATTCCATTGAAAAAAACGACAGGGCCCATGAGCTCTACGACGCGCGTTTTAGCAGGTATATGCGTATATTTGAGGCACTCCAAATTATCTATGAGCTAAATAGCGCGTAGCCGTTTGTCTTGTAAAATCTACCGTTCACCGAAAGGAATGCGAGAAGGCAACCCGAAGAGCGGTCCCTTTGTAAGATATAGACAACCGTAGACAACCATGAGCGTATATGGCCGATTGAAAAGGAGGAGGGGGCGCTCAGGTAGAACGATAGAAGTAACGAACATTAACTAAGGAGAATGAAAATGGGAGCAGTAAACGATTTCCTTATCTTCCTTGCGGAGGGCTTTACCGGCCTGTTTAATGCGGCTGGTGATCAGTTTGCCTCGTTTATTACGGGCATGATCCCCATGCTGATCTGCCTGATCCTTACGATCAAGGCAGTCATCCAGCTGATCGGCGAGGAGCGTGTCTATGGGTTCATGAAGAAGTGCACCAAGTATGCAGTTCTCCGCTATACCCTCATCCCGTTCCTTTGCACTTTCTTCCTCTGCAATCCGATGGCATACACCTTTGGTGTGTTTGTCGAGGAGGACTACAAGCCCGCATTCTACGATGCGGTCGTGTCCATGATGCACCCCATCGTTGGTCTTTTCCCGCACGCTAACTCTTCCGAGCTCTTTGTTTGGCTTGGTATCTCGGCCGGCTACGAGGCACTGGGAAAGAACTCCTCCGAGCTTGCTATCCGCTTCCTCATTGTTGGTCTAATCGTCTGCCTGATCAAGGGCATTGTCACCGAGAAGCTGTACCTCATCATGAAGAAGCGCAACGAAGCTAAGCTTGCCGCCTAGTAGTTCAGCGCAAAAGGAGAGTCTAAATCATGAGTGAATTCAAAAGCGTAAAGGCGTCCCACGGCGGCAACGGTTGGGGCGGTCCCCTCATCATTACCCCCACGGCCGAGAAGCCTTATGTTCTGAGCGTGACCCTGGGTGGCATCAGCCCGGTCGCCCTTCGCATTGCGGAGCTTACCGGCGCCGAGGCGCACGACCAGTTTAAGGACCCGATCGAGACCGATCAGGCATGCGCCGTTGTCATCGACTGCGCTGGCGTGGCTCGCTGCGGCACCTATCCCAAGATGGGCCTTAAGACGCTGAACATCAAGCCCGGTTCTCCATCTGGTCCTCTGGCCCAGTTCATCACCGAGGATCTCTTTGCATCTGACGTCAATCCCGATTGCATCGTCCTTGCCGATGCGGCCGATGTTCCCGCTGAGCCGGTAAAGGCCGAGAAGGCACACGAGGAGACGACGAAGGAAAACGTCCACGCCAAGATCGCTGAGGGACGTGCCGAGCTCGCATCCAAGGAGTCTAACGGCTTCATGGACGTTGTCTCCAAGATCGGCACCGGTGTCGGCCGCGTTATCAGCGTCATCTACCAGGCTGCGCGCGATACCGTGAACGATGTTATCCGCAACATCATCCCCTTCATGGCGTTCGTCTCGGTTCTGATCGGCATCATCAACTATACCGGCTTCGCAAATGTTCTCGCTGGCGTCCTTACGCCTCTCGCGGGCTCGCTGCCCGGCATGCTGGCGATCGGCATGTTCTGCTCGATTCCGTTCCTCTCGCCGTTGATCTGCCCGGGCGCAATCATCGCCTCCGTGCTTTCCGTCCTCGTTGGCAACCAGATCGCCAACGGCACGATTCCTGCCAACTTTGCCCTTCCCGGCTTCTTTGCTGTCAATTGCCAGGTTGGTTCCGATTTTGCCCCCGTTGGCATGACCCTCATGGAGGCAAAGCCCGAGACGATCGAGATCGGTTACCCTGCGTTCCTGTTTGGTAAGCTGATCACTACTCCGATCCAGATTGTTCTTGCCTACGTACTGTCCTTCGGCCTGTAAACTGAATGCTTTGAGAGGGAAAGGCCTGCTATGCTCAACGCGCTCATTACAATAGCCTTCTTTATCCTTGTGTGGCTTGCTGGGACATTTACCCAGTATCGCTATTGGAGGAAGGTTCGCATCCTTATCCATGAGCACGCTCGTGATCATGAGGGATACTTGGGCACGGGTATGTGCAAGGTTAGCTTTAGCCGAAAAGCGTTTGTGATGATTCTGGTGGATCATGACGGCGTGATTACCGGTTGCTATGAGCTCAAGGGCCTCTCCCTCAAACCGGAGTTTTCGGAGATGGGCGAGATGCTGGGGCTGAATATCGAAACGGCTCTGGACCATTTGGCCAACGAAAGCTATCACGATGCTTTTGCCCAGGCTATTCGTGTTATTGACAGGTCGATGACTGCGTCTGCAGCGTAACTAAGATAGGAGAAATCAAATGTACAAGGTTACGGTCACTGAGATTGGCTCGTTTGTTGAGGAACTTCTCAACGAGAAGATGGTGGTCTTGTTTGGCCCGACTGCTCCTGCGGAGTTGCGTGACATTTGCGTCGTTCACGATGGGGTCCCCACGGAGAATAACGTGCTCGTCGAGGGCGGCACTATCTCTATCGGCGACCAGGTCTACACGATTAAGGAGTTTGGTGAGGCCGCAAATGAGAACATGGGAGGACTCGGTCATCTGACCATTGCGTTCGATGGTGAGCGAGAGCTGCTTCCCGGAACTGTTCTCGTGGCGCCCAGCACGCTTCCCAAACTGGAGGCCGGCATTGAGATCAGCTTTAATAGCTAACTCGCTCGGTTTGGCAGGCCATGTATTAGTCGGAAAGGACGTGTTCCCTTGAAACGTTCCGATTTAAAACTGCCACTTTTTACGGTCAGTCCTAAGACCTATCTGCTTGGCGACGATTCGATCGCAGCGGCCCACCTTACGGATGAGATTGCAAAAGGGCGAAATCATTCGATTTTCTGGACCGCCCCCGTTCCTGAGCTCTGCGCGGTTGCAAAGGATCTGAAATTTGCAATTCCAACGGCGCAGCACGCCGATCTCATCGGCGATGGAAAGGGAATGGGACTGACGCCTCTTGAGTCGCTTAAGAGCGCGGGAGTTCGAGCTGTCTTTCTTAATCACACGGCACACCCCCTGGCCGTTGACAAGCTGGCGGCAACGATTGATCGCGCTCGTGAGCTTGAGATTCTAACCATTGTTGCGGCCGATAGTGTCACCGAATCCAAGGCGGTTGCAGCAATGAACCCGGATGTGATTCTTTGCGAGCCGAGCAGCCTGGTGGGTACGGGTCATACAAGCGGTGATGATTACATCGCAGAGACCATTGCCGCCGTTCGGTCCATTAATCCCGACATCGTTATCATGGAGGGAGCGGGAATCAGGTGTGGAGACGATGTTCGTCGCCTGATCGGGCTTGGCGCGCAGGGTACCGGCATTTCGAGCGCCCTGGCGATTACGGATGACAGGGCGGCGTTGCTTACAGAGCTGTTTGACGCGCTGGACTAAATCCGCTTACTAAGAAGGCGAACCCACGGGTTCGCCTTCTTGCGTTTTGGAATCTTGTTGGGAGCAACGCTGTCGCGCCCAAGAGGTTTAATGGCGGCGCTGAAAAACGGTGCCAAGTTGAAATCTGCTGGATTTAAGCCACACGCGCGCATATTCAATTGCGGAGTCATTGTCCAGGTAGACTGTTTGAAGCTGCTGAAGAAGTGGGGATTGCGTAGAGAGACCGAGCGCATTCGCGCGTTGGGTGTCTGCGAGCTTTGCCACAAAGGAGGTCTTCGAGTATTCGATCTGGTGGCCAGAGAGCCGCTCGATAATCGCAAAAAGGCCCTCGTTGACAAAGTCGGCCGTCTCTATGCCTGGGACAAGCGCCATGTTGATGTTATTCTCGATAAACATGACGGGCTCGCCCTCAACGCTGCGTACGCGCTCAAGATGGAGATAATTGGAGCCTTCGGCAATGCCGAGGTGCTTGGAGATGTCTTCATCGCATTTGCAAACTTTGCAATCGAGAATGCTGGTTTCGAAAGAAAGGCCCTGCTCGCTTAAAGACTCGGAGAAAGAGATAAGGCCTTCAGTAAGGGGGAAAGAGATGTCTTTGGACTTAACGTAAGTTCCCTTTCCCTGAATTTGCTCAAGTAGACCCTCATCAACAAGCTTTGAAATGGCCTTTTTGATGCTGCCGCGGCTAACGCCGAGCGTGCTCATAAGGTCGACCTCCGACGGGATTTTGGATGCCTCTTCCCAAGCTCCCGAGGCGATGTTCTCGCGCAGATATTCGACCACTTGCATATAGATGGGGGTGGCACAGTCCTTTTTAATAAATGAGTCGTTGACGCGATTGGTCACAGTATCTCCTGATTACTTTGAAGCAAAATTGCCTTTATTTTACGTTGTTCTGCAGCGTTAACTTATTGAGATTGTAATTGCAAAGAATAAATTACGTATTTAGTGTGCGGCTTCTGCTGCCTTGGGCGCCTGTTCGAAATCAGCGACTTTGGCGCGATGCTGTAGGGGATAGAGGCCGTGCGGAGTCTATTCGGTTCAGGATGCGGCATAGCCGTTATCGAAAAAAGCACCAAGGGGCCGTCCCTCGGTGGTGGTTTTTGCCTTGGGTTATGGATTGTGGTTAGTCCCCGTTGGCTTGGTTTTTGCCGGTGGCGTAGTCAATCTGCACATGCGGTTGCAGGTTGTAGCAGTACACATGGAAGCACAGCGTCTTGCCGTGGTCCTCGACCGATTGCGCCTCAAGGCGTACGCCACGGCAGACAAGTTCCTCTTCGTTATACATGGGCGTGACGCGGTAGAGCACATGGTTGCCCGTATCGCGGATATAGCCGAGAATCTGCTCTTCAAACGGCAGCATGCCTGTCTCGTTGAGATAGCGCGTGCCGGTGAGGAGATTCTTGCGGTTGGCGTTTTCGCCGCAGAGCGACCAAGCGATAAGGTGGCAGCGGTTGTAGAGGCTCTGACCTGGAATAAAGTCGTAGCGCTGTTGGTGCCATCCGGCGGGGTGGATACGCGAGATATCCCCACGCTTGCCTTGACCGAGCGATTCGGGGCCCACGCAGGCGAGCGCCTTGCGAGTGCGGCCTAGGCTGTCGAGCTTGGAGAATTTCTTAAAGCAGCCCTCTTCGGTGGCACGATCGTATTCATCGAGTGTGAATGACGGTGTGCCGAGCGGGTGCGTGCTGTCGGCGCGAAGGGCAACGTAGGGGTTGCCGGCGTAGTCGGGAATGCTGCTGAGATAAACACCGCGGGCGCGGTTGAGGTCGGGGTTTTCGACCTCGTCGATGGGGGCGGCGACGCTGTCCGCGGAAGCGTCATCGGTGTCGCTTGCGGCGGAATCGGGGCCATCGCCAGAGTCTTGGCTATTTTGAGAGTCCTCGGAGCTCGCTGTTCCCGATTCGAGCCGGGCAACCAAGTCCGCCTCGTCGTCGGTGCGGCTGGGACTCTCGTTTTGCTTCTCGGCCAGAGCCGCCGCCTGCTCATCACTTTGCGGCGACAACAGCTTGAGCGCTCCATCGAGCGACCCTGTGAACAGCGCAAACCCCAGCACCACGGCGGTGCCGATGGAAAGTACTTGCTTGTAGACGGACTTGCGTGACATGGGGCTCCTGGGTAATCGGTTGCGAATCTACCAGTCTAGCAGGAGACGCCGCAGGTCGTTTCCCCAGATAAAACCTGCCAAAATAAACCTGTCCCTTTTTGGCAGGTTACGTCATAAGGCTTCTGTCTATGTAACGAAAGTACAATATGATATATACGTTATATACAAGGTTGTGACGTGCAGTAGATTTGCGGCAACGCAAGCCGATGAAGGGGCCGATATGATCAAAGCTGTTATTTTTGACATGGACGGAACACTGATCGATACCGAGCGTTTGGACATGAGGGCATGGAAGGTGGGCGCGGCCGAGCTGGGGATCACGATTGATGATGCGTTAATCCATCAGTTTATCGGCCGTTCGAATGCCGATGTTAAGGACATCCTTGAGGCACATTACGGCAAGGGCGAAACCGCCGACGCGATTTTTGCCCGCAACATTGAGCTTCACACTGAGATGGCCAAGACCGACCTGGAGCTTAAGGCCGGCGCCGCCGAGTGCCTCGACGAGCTGCTGGCTGCGGGCTATCACGTGGGCCTTGCGACGTCGTCGCGCCGCGTTGCGGCCGAGTGCAACCTCAAGACGGTCGGCCTCTTTGACAAGTTTGAAACGGTGACCTTCGGCGAGGACGTCGTGCATGGCAAGCCCGACCCCGAGATGTACTTGCTCGCCTGCGAGCGCGCGGGCTTTGCTCCCGAGGAGTGCGCCGTGGTCGAGGATTCCCGCAACGGCTGCGTCTCGGGCATCACGGCCGGCTGCCACGTCTTTGCCGTTCCCGATATCGTGCCGCTGCCGCAGGACGTGGCGGACGGCTGCGAGACGGTACTCGATACGTTGTTCGATCTGGGGGCGGCGGTCAAGGCCGTGAGCTAAAGGTATGCGCCGAGGTTGATGACGGTAGCTTCGGCGTGGCCCCGCTTGCGTTTTCCCAGATAAAACCTGCCAAAATAAACCTGTCCTCTTTTGGCGGGTTGGCGGGGCAATGCCCGCCGCAACTTAGGACACGGTTGGGATGTGTACGCTTTAAAGAGCGGCGCCCATGGTTAGAGAGATTACGCTTGTCTCTCTAAATGTCTCTCTAAAGAAAAAATCGGTTAGAGAGATGGCCTTAGGTAATCTAGCAGTGAATTCGATACATCTCTCTAAATATCTCTCTAAAAGAAGGTGCTCATCTCTCTAAAGTTAGAGAGATATACTAAGCTTTAGAGAGATAAATCTATTGTTTTAGAGAGACGGAATGCCAATGCTGTTGGATGAACCTCTTGGCCTTATCGTTGAGCGCCTTCGCAGGCGGGGGACCGATGACGCATCGGTAGAAGTTAAAGCCTGCACGAATAAATTGAGTGCAGACGTATGGGAGACAGTGAGTGCTTTTGCGAACACTGCGGGCGGGCTCATTATTTTGGGCCTGAACGAAGCCGAAGGATTTGTTCCTTCTGCCAACTTTGCTATCGACAGGGTGCGCGACCAGTTTGTTTCGGGTATCGGAGACGGAGGCTCAGCGGCGGTGGTGACCCATGCGCCGCGGTATGAGCTTGATCGAGGCGAGGTCGACGGGCTCCAGGTACTTCTGGTGCGCATCTTTGAACTTGAGCTCAAAGCGAAGCCATGCTATATCGGCGCGCGCGGCGTGCAGAACGGTAGCTACAAGCGCGTGGATGATAAAGATATCAAGATGTCGCCCGCTGAGCTATATGAGCTACAGAGTGCGTTGCTTCCGAGTGATGCAGACGGTACGGTGGTTTCGGAGGCAACAGTCGAGGATTTGGATCCGGATGTCGTGCGGTCCATTATCGCAAATCGCCGGCTGCAGACCCCGCGCGTTTTGCGCGGGGCCGATACGCTGGAAAAGCAGCTGGCCAGACTCAATATCACTACAAAGGATGGGGATGTGAAGCTCGCGGGGCTTCTGTCGGCGGGAATTTACCCCCAGCAGTTCTATCCCAAGCTGATGATCGATGTCGCCGTTCATTCCGATGTGGAAAAATCTGCTCCTGGGCAACCCCGGTTTATTGACCGCCAGTTGTGCGATGGCCCGATTCCGGCTTGCATCGAAGATGCCCTCGCTGCGATCGGACGAAACTTGCGCAAAGCGGCGATAGTGCGAGGCGCTGGTAGAAGGGAAGATTGGGAAGTACCCCAGGAGGTTTTGCGCGAGGCCTTGGCGAATGCCTGCATCCATCGAGAGTATTCGCCCATGTTTGTGGGGCAGGCCGTGAGCGTCGATATCTACCCAGACAGAATAGAGATCAAAAACCCCGGCGGGCTTTGGGGCGGAAAGACGGTGGACAATCTTGCGGACGGGGAATCGCGCTGCCGAAACCCAAAGCTCATGAGTCTGATGGGGGCGACGCCGTTAGAGCATGCTGAGGGGGCTGTTGCGGAAAGTCAGGGATCTGGCATCCCGGCTATGATTCGCGAGATGGAGTCTCGTTCGCTTGGCAGGCCGAAATTTATCGTTAAGGCCGATTCGTTTACGGTGCTGCTTTCCCGGCACGGGGCGGAGCTTGCTGAAAACCGCATGTGGATTCAGGGCCATGTGGACACCGAACTGACGCATCGCGAGGAAACATTACTCATGTTTATGCGGGAGCATGGGTGCGTATGCGATGTTCAAAAAATACGAGAGGCTTTGAAGTGGGATTCGGATGACATTCGCCTGATCTGCGGGGACCTTGTCGATAAACATGTCCTGTCAAAATGTGGCAAAGACGCGTTTGAAATTATCGATATGAGCAGAGAATCGTCAGCTTCGACGGCGGATAGGATCCTGGAGGCTCTCAGCGCCGGAATGGATATGACGGCGCGAGAAATAGCGGTTGCATCGGGGGTCAAGATTTCGTCCGTCCGTTACCATCTGCCAAAAATGGCGGATAAAGGACTCATTGAAGTAATGGGTTCATCGACGAGCCGCAACCGCCGCTATCGGAAGAGGTAGATGCAGCCGAGTTGCCTCTCTAGTGTCTCTCGAAGTTAGATGGATACTAGAGAGGCGGTGGCTCCGCGATATTTCCCCAGATAAAACCTGCCAAAATAAACCTGTCCTCTTTTGATAGGTTAAACGGCGTAACTTAAAGGTTCATGTTGCCGTGGATGTAGGGGGTGACCTCGGGGGAGATATGGTCGCAGCCCAGCTCGCGCAGCGCGGACTCGACAACGGCGGGCAGCGGGGTCTTGCCCTTGTCGTCGACGGCGGCACCGCCGAGGGTGGAAATCTTGGCGACATCTGCGGGTGCGGCCTCGATATGCATGCAGCCGCCGATCAGGCGCGCGCGTACCTGTGCCAGGTCAAGATCGTGCAGGTAATCCTCGCAGGCGCGGATTAAACCGACTTTCTCGCGCGTAAGCTTCTCGCCCGTGGGGACGCGCGTGGCAAGACAGGCTCCCGCCGGCAGGTTCCAAACGGGGTAGCCCCAGGCGCGTAGCAGCTCGCGCTCCTCGTCCTTGGTAAAGCCGACCTCCATAACCGGCGAGCGCACGCCGAGCTCCTGGGCGGCGCGCATGCCGGGGCGGTAGTCGCCGCGGTCGCTTGCGTTGCTGCCGTCGATGACGGTGGGAAAGCCCAGCGACTTGGCATGGTTGACGATGGCGGTAAAGCCGGCGCGCTTGCAGTGGTAGCAGCGGTTGGCGTCGTTGCAGGCTACCTGGGGGAGCTGCAGCTGATCGACCGAGAGGTTGAGCACGGGGAGCTTAAAATGCGGCCCCTCATCGGCCTGCCCGTCAACCGCCCGCTCAAACGAAGCCTGCTCGGGCGTGCCGATGAGCGGCGTGGTGAGATGGACGAGGAGGGTGTTGGTAGGCATGATGCGGGCGCATACGGCGGCCAAAAAGCTGCTGTCAACGCCGCCGGAAAACCCGATAGCCACGCGCCCGTATGCCAAAAGCAGCTGTTCGAGCGCCGATAGCTTGTCTTGAAGCTCCTCTGCGGGTGCCGTGGTGTCTAAAATCATGAAACGATCCTTATCGTTGAGTACTCGATCGAAAACTATAATCCTAATGCGTTACTTGCCATAAGACTTCTATCTATGTAACGAAAGTGCAATATGCTATATACGTTATATACAAGTTTGTAAAGTGCGGTAGAGTGGCAGTAATGCAATCCGGTGAGGGGACCGATATGATCAAGGCTGTTATTTTTGACATGGACGGAACGCTGGTCGATACCGAGCGTTTGGGTATCAAGGCGTGGAAGGCGGGAGCGGCCGAGCTGGGATTCGCGATTGATGATGCGCTGATCCATCAGTTTATCGGTCGTACGCTGCCCGATGTCATGGGCATCCTTGAGGAGCATTACAACAGCAGCGAAACCGCTGAGGCGATCTATCGTCGTCACAAGGAGATTCGCGACGAGATGGTCAAGACCGACCTGGAGCTTAAGGCCGGCGCCGCCGAGTGCCTAGACGAGCTGCTGACCGCGGGCTATCACGTGGGTCTTGCGACGTCGTCGCGCCATGTTACCGCCGAGCGCAACCTTAAGACGGTCGGCCTCTTTGACAAGTTTGAGACGGTGACCTGCGGCGAGGACGTCGCACACGGCAAGCCCGATCCCGAGATGTACCTGCTCGCCTGCGAGCGCGCGGGCTTTGCGCCCGAGGAGTGTGCCGTGGTCGAGGATTCCCGCAACGGCTGCGTCTCGGGCATCACGGCCGGCTGCCACGTCTTTGCCGTTCCCGATATCGTGCCGCTGCCGCAGGACGTGGTGGATGGCTGCGAGGCCGTTCTCGATACGCTGTTCGATCTGCCGGCCGCGGTCAAGGCCGTGCGCTAGCGTTTGCACGCGAGTCGCCATGCCCCGCGCCCGATCCCGCAGGACGGTGACGGTAACGGCGCCTGCGTGGAGGCGCTGACGCAGTCAGCCCCTCTTATCACGCCAAGATTGCTGTTTTGGCCGATAAGAGGGGCATTGTGCTTTAAGCGACTGGGGCTGCGGCCTTGGTAAGGAGCTGGCGGAGGGTTATGACGTTACAAGTTACTCCAGGAGCCAGTCGATCACGTTGCGCTTGCGGACTCCTTCGTAGTTCGCAAGCGCAAACAGCGTGTCGAGCGTAAGAAGCGTCTTGGGGTAGTTGTCTCGGACTTTCTTAAAGGGGGCCAACTCTCGATCGAGGGTAGTTTCGTCGAGCGTTGTGGCTGAAACCTGAAAATAGGCTGTCTCGTCTGACTTTAGGGCAACAAAATCAATTTCCCCGCCGTCGATATCGCCCACGTAGACGTCGTATCCACGGCGTAGGAGCTCGAGATAAACAACATTTTCGAGGATATGACCGATATCGCTGCTTTGGGTTTTGACGAGAGCGCCTCTAAGTCCAAGGTCAACGGCGTAGTATTTGCCGTTTGTTGAAAGAAGCTGCCGACCGCGCACGTTATAGCGCGGAGCAAAGTACAGCACAAGGCTGTCTGTTAAGCCTTTGAGGTACTTGGCTACGGTTTTCTGGTCGGTTTTGTTGCCGTTGGACGAGAGCGTGTCGGAGATTTTTTTAATCGAGATCCGGTTTCCAATGCTATGGAGTAGGAACTTGGTGATATCGCGCAGGGTCGGGACGTCCGAGACCTTCAGGCGTTCGATAACGTCGCGTATGACGATGGTATCGTAGAGGCTCATAAGATAATCGCGCGCCTGGGGTCCCTGAATACCCGTCTCGGCGATAAAGGGAAAAGAGCCCCTGGTTATGTACTCGTCAAACAACTGCGCGGGAGCCTTTCCGTCATTGGTTTTTGCCGAGCAAAACTCTTTAAAGGATAGGGGCAGCATCTTGAGCTCTACGTAGCGGCCGGAGAGCAAAGTTGCCAGCTCGCTCGAGAGCAGATAAGCGTTGGAACCGGTTATGTGGAGGTCGACATTGTCCTTGATAAAAAGACTGTCGACGGCTTTTTCGAAATGCTCGACGTGCTGTATCTCGTCCAGAAAAACGTAGTTCATCTTATCGGGGACGAGTCTGGCGGAAATGTAGTCGTAGAGCGCTCTATACGACGTAAGCGACTCGAACTCCAGGTCTTCAAAGTTGAGGGATATAACCTGGTCGCCTGTGATTCCATGATCGCGCAGGTAGCTACGGTAGATTTCGAATAGCTTTGATTTGCCGGACCTTCGCACGCCCGAAACGACCTTGATGACGTGTGAGTCTTTCCACGAAATGAGCCAGTCGAGGTACTGTTTGCGATCAATCAGATTCATGAAACCCCTTTCTTGGCGAGAAAAAACTGGAGCAAAATCAATACTTATAGGAAATATCTAAAAATATGGAATTGAGTCTATTTTAACAAAAAAGCTAATGAAAAATGGATTACATTCCATAAATATCCGTAGCCGCAGGTCCGGCTAAATGGGGAAGGCCCGTGGGGCCAGCAAAAACGCCGCAGCGGGGCTGTTCCCGTTGCGGCGTTTTTTGTTACAGGTAGGCGCCCAGGTTGATGTCGGTTATTGGGGCCGCGGATGGGCCCGTCGGGTGCTGCTCGGCCTTTTGGGTGCTCATACGTTCGAGCAAGAAGGGGCGCACGAGCTCCTGACGGTTAATGTCCTCGGTGGCCGTGACCGCGGCGACGGTGCGCGCGGCAGAGCCGATGTGGACGTGCTTGGTCTTTGCCGGGGCCTTGTTCTCGATTTGCTCCATGAGCAATTGAACGCCCTTGCGGCCAATCTCGTAGCCCGGGGGCGCTACCGTAGTGAGCGGGACCGATCCGCTCCAAGCGAGCGGGTTGCCGTCGCATCCGGCCACGCGTACTTGCCCGGGGACAGAGATGCCCTTGTCGACCAGTGCCGAAACGACGCCCGAGGCCAACACATCAGTCAGGCCGACGACAAAATCGGGACGTTCGTCCGCGGGGCGCTCGGCGATTTGGGCACCGATGCCGTAGCCGTCGGCAGCGGTATTCCATTCACCGGCGTCGATGACTTCGATCTTGATATCGCGGTGCAGGGCGAGCGCCTTATGAATGCCAAGGACGCGCAGGGTGAGTTGCATAAATGCTGCTCGGCCGACGACGACAATATGGTGCGCGCCGCGGGCGATAGCAAGTTCGGCAATGATGCGACCCTGGGCCTCGTTGTCGGCCGCTACGTAGTAGCCGGGCTCGGAGCAATGGATGTCCAGATGGACGATCGGCACGGGCATCTTGGTCATGGCGGGGTGCCAGTCGGGGGATGCCATGGGCTGAACCATGACGCCGGACATCTGGGTGCCCATAAAGTAGCGCAGGTAATGGTCCTCTAGAATATCGTCGTTATCGGCGTTGGCGATGAGCAGGTCGTAGCCGTGCTTGCGGGCCTCGTTGTGGGCGCCGCTGGCGATTTGGAGCGAAAAGCCATGATCGAGACGGGGGAGCACCAGGCCAAAGGACTTGGTGGCACCGCCCGCGAGCTGACGAGCGCTTTGGTTGGGCAGGTAGCCCAGTCGATTGATGGTTTCGTTAATGAGCTTGAGGGTCTCGGGACGCAACTTTTCGGGATGGTTGAGCGCGTTGGAAACCGTGCCCAACGAAACCCCGGCTTCGCGCGCGACGTCGCTGATTTTAACCTTTGCCATAGCGGCCCCTTTGATGCGTTTCAAGTACAAGCCAGATTGTAGCATCGCCCGCCCCCGGGGTGGCAAAACCTGCCAATTAGGGACAGGTTTATTTTGGCAGGTTTTATCTGGGGAAACGATGCTGCCAGACCAAGCCACCACAAAGGTGCCTGTTCCCATTGTGGTGGTTTGGACCGGCTGGACGTGTGTGCATCGGGTGGTATCTAAGTTGAGATACCACTTCTGGTATATCAGCTTGCGTTTGCGTGAGTACAATACTCGAACGTTGTACGTCTCAGCGCCCCTTGTGCGTGGACGTCTTGCAGTCACGCGAACGAAGGGATTTGTCCTATGTGCGGAATTGTCGGCTACACCGGCTTTGATATTGCAAAGAACATCCTGGTCACGGGCCTTAAGCGTATGGAGTATCGCGGCTATGACTCTTCGGGCGTCGCGCTCGAGGTGGGCGAGGGCGCCGCGGCGCACCTCGACGTCATCCGTCGCGTGGGCAAGGTCGCGGGCCTGGAGAGCGAGCTTTCCAACATCGACAGCGACGCTACCTGCGGCATTGGTCACACCCGCTGGGCCACCCACGGCAAACCTTCCGTCGTTAATGCCCATCCCCACACCAGCTGCGACGGTCGTATCGCCATCGTCCACAACGGCATCATCGAGAACTTCGCCGAGCTGCGCGAAGAGCTGGAAGGCCGCGGCCACCACTTTAAGAGCGAGACCGATACCGAGGTCTTCGCGCATCTGATCGAAGAGGCTTATGCCGAGACGCACGACCTGATGGCCTCCGTGCGCGAGGCTTGCACCCACGTGGTGGGCGCCTATGGCTTGGCCGCCGTTTCCGCCGATGAGCCTGGCGTGATCGCCGTGGCTCGCAAGGACTCCCCGATCGTAGTCGGCGTGGGCGAAACCGGCTCCTATGTTGCTTCCGATGTCATCGCGCTCATCGACGCAACCCGCGACGTCGTGGTACTCGAGGACGGTCAGTTTGCCAAGCTCGCGCCCGCAGGCGTCGAGTATACCGACGAGGCCGGCAATGTGATTGAGCCCAAGGTTACCCATATCGACTGGGATCTGGACATGGCCGAAAAGGGTGGCTACCCCGACTTTATGCTCAAGGAGATCCATGAGCAGCCGCGCGTCGTGCGCGATACCCTGGTGGGCCGCATGACCCCCGCCGGTGAGCTCGATATCGATGAGCTGGGCCTTTCGCTCGAGGAGCTCAACGATATCGACCGCGTCTACGTGATCGCTTGCGGCACCAGCTACCACGCCGGTCTCATTGCCAAGAACCTCATCGAGGGATGGGCTCGCATCCCCACCGAGGTTGAGGCGGCCAGCGAGTTCCGCTATCGCAATCCCATCATTACGCCGACGACGCTTGTCGTTGCCGTGTCCCAGTCGGGCGAGACGGCCGATACCCTTGCCGCCATTCGCGACGCGCGCATCAAGGGTGCCAAGGTCTTCGGTATCACCAATGTGGTGGGCAGCCCGGTGGCGCGTGAGAGCGACGGCGTCATCTACACCAAGGCCAACAAGGAGATCGCAGTCGCCTCGACCAAGAGCTTTATCGGCCAGGTCGTGAGCCTGACGCTGCTGGCCCTGCTGCTGGCGCAGGTTAAGTACCGCTTGACCACCAAGCAGGCGCGCATGCTGTTCCGCGAGCTTTCCGATACGGCCGAGCAGATTCAGTGGATTTTGGATACCCAGACCGAGTCCGTGCATGAGGCCGCCCTGCTGTGCAAGGACGCGCAGTCGGCGCTGTTCGTGGGCCGTGGCATGGGTGCCGCTATCTCCTACGAGGGCGCGCTCAAGCTCAAAGAGGTTAGCTACCTGCACGCCGAGGCCTACGCCGCCGGCGAGATGAAGCACGGCCCCATTGCCCTGATCGACCCGGGCTTCCCTGTCATCGCCGTGGCCACCAAGAGCGCAACGTACGACAAGACCGTGTCGAACCTCATGGAGTGCAAGGCACGCGGCGCCACGGTCATCGTCGTTGCTACCGAGGGCGACGAGGAAATCAACAAGATCGCCGACTGCATCGTCCGCGTGCCGGCAGTCCGAGACGTGTTCAGCCCCATCACGGCGAGCGTTCCTCTGCAGCTGCTCGCCCGCGAGGTCGCCATCCTGCGCGGCTGCGACGTCGACCAGCCCCGTAACCTGGCCAAGAGCGTCACGGTAGAGTAGTTGGTTCCGCCGTTCTAGCGACTAAGGCCCGGCTCCGCATCAAGACGGAGCCGGGCCTTTTCTGCGTTTGCCAAGATAAAACCTGCCAAAATAAACCTGTCCCTTTTTGGCAGGTTAGCGGAGCTTGCTGGTCTCGAAGTACTCGGGGAACTGGTCCAGAACTTCGGTTTGGTTGCGGAACATCATGTGCAGGTGCTTGCTGACCAAAAAGCTCGCTTCGATGGGGTCGCGACCGGCGATGGTGCGGCGAATCTGCTTGTGCTCGTTCACGATGTCCTGATTGTCGAGAACCTGCGTGGCGGCGCGCAGCCAGCGGAAGCGCTCCAGGTCGGCATTGGTCTCCTCGAGCCACGACCACACAGTGCTGCGGCATGCGATGCTAAAAATCATGTGATGCATGAGGTTGTCGCTCAAAAAGAAGCCGATGCGATCCTCTTCGGCCATGGCCTTTTCCTGCAGCGCGATGGCGCGGTCGAGCTGCTCGATGCCGGCCGACGTGGCGCGCGCACAGCACTCCACGATCACCTGCTTTTCCAGATGCTCGCGGATGTAACAGGCACTCTCGGCAAGGGTGAGGTTGATGGGCGAGACGTAGGTGCCGCTCTGGGGCACGGTGCGCACCAGGCCCTCCTGCGCCAAGCGAACCAAAGCCTCGCGCACGGGCGTGCGACCCATGTCCAGGTCGTCGCAAAGTTGCTTGACGCCCAGCTTTTCGCCCGGCTTATAGTCCAGGTAGACGATTTTGCGTCGAATGGTGTGGTAGGACTGGTCCTGTAGGCTCGTTTCCTGCTCGCCGACGTGCATCGATTCTTCCATAGCGCCTCGCAACTGTTCTATCAAACTCATATGTCAGTTGTTAATTATGCCGCGAATCAGCTCTCCGCGGAGGGTAATTCGGCTGTCGCCCGAGAACTATTGCGGAATCTTAGTCTGTGTTTGCGCAAGGCTATGCCCAATGTTGCCGTATCATAAGCCGTCGCAAACGTGAAAGAGAAAGAAGGAATCCCATATGCAACTGGCGAATATCGTACGCGAGCGCTGGAAGGGTGTCATGTTCTGCCTGATCATCGCTATCCCCGCAACGCTGCTCGGCAAACAGATTGAGGTGGTCGGTGGGCCGGTATTCGCCATCCTCTTCGGCATGGTTCTGGCGCTCGTCTTTCCCAAGAATCATCGCGAACAGCTCGCCGCCGGCGTTACCTATACGTCCAAAAAAGTCTTGCAGTACGCGGTTATCCTGCTTGGCTTTGGCATGAACCTCTCCCAGATTCTGTCCAAGGGCGCCCAGTCGCTGCCGATTATCGTGGCGACGATCTCGACCTCGCTCGTCATCGCCTTTGTGCTCTGCCGCGTTATGAACGTGCCGGGCAAGATCGCGACGCTTGTGGGTGTGGGTTCGTCGATTTGCGGCGGTTCTGCCATCGCCGCGACCGCGCCCGTCATCGATGCCGACGATCGCGAGATTGCCCAGGCTATTTCGGTCATCTTCCTGTTTAACGTTATCGCGGCGCTCGTGTTTCCGACGCTCGGCGGCATGCTCGGGCTGACCAACGAGGGCTTTGGCCTGTTTGCCGGCACCGCCATCAACGACACCTCGTCCGTAACGGCTGCGGCGAGCGCTTGGGACAGCATGCATCCCGGCGCCAATGTGCTCGAGAGCGCTACGGTGGTCAAGCTCACCAGGACGCTGGCCATTATTCCCATCACGTTGGTCCTCGCATGCTGGCAGATGCATCTGGCGCGCAAGGCCGGCGGCGACGCCAAAAGCACGTTCTCGCTTAAACGCGCGTTTCCCATGTTTGTGCTGTTCTTTGTGCTGGCGAGCGTAATCACCACGGTGCTTCAGCTTCCCGCGTCCATTACGGCGCCCATCAAGGAGCTGTCGAAGTTCTTTATCGTGATGGCCATGGCGGCTATTGGCTTTAATACCGATATCGTCGAACTTGTCAAAAAGGGCGGCAAGCCCATCGCGCTGGGCTTTTGCTGCTGGATTGGCATTGCGTGCATGAGTTTGGGGATGCAGCACGTGCTGGGAATCTGGTAGAGAAGTAGCTTATTTGCGTGCTGCGTGCTGCGTGCTGGTGAGCGCATTCTCACGGTGGAGCGATAGGAGCTCTTGCGGGTATGGCTTGTCCGCAGGTTTATAAGTCCCGAAGAGCTCTTATCGCCCCGCCAGGATGGCGATGCGGGGCAACACCTATACTCGCAGGTCGGCGCTTTCTGCCCTATAGTGTTTGGTGAGCAATATCGTTCAATTTTGAAACACTCGGTCGTGCGACCGTCGGCGGCTGCACGTCGCCGCGGACAGGGGCAAATTATGGATAGCGATGCCAAGCTGAACATCTTGACCGAGGCCCTGGCTGCTGCCGGGGCCTCGGCATTGGCAATCGATGTGCGTGGGGACGTCGCGATTTCGACCATGAATGACGCGGCGCTTGAGCGGGATGTGGCGGCTTTTGTCGCTGAGCGCCTCGACCGTATAGGAGACGGCGCGCGTCTGGTTATGGGACGTGCAGGTACGCGCCTGAGTCTGACCGTTCGCCCCACCGACAAAGAGGGTGGGGGCCTTTGGGTCGTCGTGGTCCGCGAGGTGCGCGGCGCCGCGGCACATGCGGGCATCGAGTGGCTCAACGCCGACGAAGTTGAGGCCCGCTACGAATCGAGCGCGTACGGCATCGTTGAGGGGGCGGCCTCGGTAGCTGCGCCGGTCGCCGAGAGCTATGCGCGCGGCGTGCCCCTTATGCTCGAGGGCGAGCTGGGCGCGGGTCAGGTCGAGATCGCCAAGCGCCTCTATCTGGACGGTCCTTTTGCCGATCAACCCTTTGTTTCCGTCGCGCTCGATGAGCTCACCGATCGGGGCTGGCGCCATGTGCTCAAAAGCTCCGAATCGCCGCTGTTCCAAACGGGGCTGACCCTTTGCATTGAGGGCTGGAACGCGGTTGGCCCCCAGCGCCTCCGCGAGCTCGTTTCCACGATGGCTGACACCGCGTTGGCGACGCGCTGCCATGTGGTGCTGACAGCGAATGACATGCCGGGCGGCGGCGAAAGTGATCAAGCCGCCTTTGTGACCGAGCGCTTCGCCTGTGCGGTGAGCGTGGCGCCGGCGATTGCCGAGCAAGGAGCCGCGTCGACAAAGGTTGCGCGCTATTTGGAATATCTCGCTGATGCATTTGGGACGGCAGCGCCCACGCTGTCCGCCGCGGCGACGAAGACGCTCGATGCTTACCGCTGGCCGCGCAATTATCTGCAGCTCCGCGAGGTCTCGGAACGACTGTATATATTGGTGGGGGCGGGCGCGGTGGACCGCGCTGTGGCGGAGGAAGTGCTCGCCCAAGAGGACGTGATTAAGACCGCAACCTTTGGCGCCCCGACACTCGAAAGTGACCTGTATATCCTGCGACCGCTGGCCGATACCGAGCGAGATATCGCGCATCTGGTTGTAGATCATCTACACGGCAACCGAACCCGTGCGGCGGAGGTGCTGGGCATAAGCCGTACAACGCTGTGGCGCTTGCTGAAGGACGATGACCGTTGAGCGAGGCGCCCGTGACCGCGCGCGACGCGTGTGCTACAGTCCAAAGCGTTATTGTTTCGATTTGGTTACGGCGTGCGAGGGCATATGGCTGAGACTTCAAAACCGAGCCGCAGAAGGCGGAGTGCCGCGCCGGTTAACCGACGCACGACATCGGTGACGTGGGGCAAACACGCCTCGGGGTTTGATGGCTCGTTCAAGCGCACTAAATATGGCTATCCTTCGGCAAGCGCTCGCTTGGCCATGCAGGCCGAGTCGTCGCTGTGGGGCCGCAAGCGCGTGGTGGGCTCAAAGCTCAAGCACGACGGAACGCTCGGTTACATCAGCCGCGGGGCGGCTCGTCGCAGCGGGCTCAATCCCGCCGGCTGGCATCGCTACGTGCCGATCGTGGCTGTCGTTGCAGCAATCATCATCGCACTCGCTGCGCTTGGCTACGCCGGCGGCGGCGCCAACTTGGACGCAATGTTTAAATCGCCCGAGCTCGCACATGCAGGCATAGAAGTTGTCGAGGGCGCACAGGTCCAGACGGGCGTCGCGCCCCAGCGCGGAATCGTTGCGGCAGCTTCCACTATCGCCGATGCGCAAAAGGACGAGGACGAACAGGGCGACGGCGCCGAAACGACTCAAACGAACGAAACGACGACAACTCCACCGGCAAGATAAGTTGCGAGCGGGTCCGCCGTTCGTTAGAACGGCGGAACTAATTACTTTACATACACCACGTTGTCGCGGCGGGGTTTGGGCTTGGGTAGCGTGTCTTCGGCATAGCCCAGAATGCAGTGACCGACGCCGCGCAGGCTGCCGTCGGCGGGCAGGCCCCAGCTGGCCAGCAGCTCCAGGCCCTCGGGCGAGTCAAAGACCTCATGCGCGCGGTGGATCCAACACGAATCGACGCCCAGCGCATAGGCGGCGTTGAGCAGGTTGCCCATGGCGAGCGAGCCGTCTTCCAGGTGCGTGGGCACGCTGCGGTCGACGAGCACTACCACAACGGTTTTGGCGCCGTAGAAGGGATCCCCCTCGCTGCCCATAACTTGGGCGTTGAGCTGCGAGAGGCGCTCGACGGTTGCGGGGTCGGTGACGGCGACGAACGTGACCGGCTGGCGTCCCATGCCGCTCGGCGCGTACTGGCCGGCTTCGATAATGCGTGCGAGCTTCTCGGCCTCGACAGGGCGATCGCTGTATTTGCGGCAGCTGCGGCGGTGGATGAGCGCTTCGATGGTCTCCATGTGTCCTCCTGACGTTGGTTTCGATGCCTCGTTCTTACCCGCCGAACCAAAACCGTAATCGCGCAGCCGGCCCCAAACAATGCAAGCTACCAATCGGAAAAGTTGGTTTGCATAAAACTTCAGCAAGAATGTGACAAACCGGTGGGATGGTTAAACGTTTTATCCCGTCTACCCTGCGGTTTTTTACCACTTGCCTAAATGATGCGCGCATAAGCTCTGATAAAGGTTTTACTAAAGGAGTACCAACGTTTATCAACGCGCCATGGTGGCGCCGGGCCAGGAGGTAACATCATGTTCCAGGCTGGAGATGTCGTCGAGACCGACTTCGAAGGATTTCTGAAGCTGCTGCGTTCCAAGACGCGCGCTTTCGTGTCGATCAACGATCACGAGTACTACATCACGCACACCGATGGCTATTGGCGTGTTCAGGATTGCGAGGCCCTCAACGATAAGGGCCACTTTACTGACTGCTCCGAGCTGGTCAACACGGTCTGCGAGGTCGTCGAACTGCCGTGGATCTGTGGCAAGAGCCTGCACGACAGCTTCTCGGGCGCCACGGTCTACGAGGCCGTCGCTGCGTAACGGCCAACAATCGATATTCTCTCGCAACCGCCGGCGCCGCCCCCGCGCCGGCGGTCTTTTTGTCGATATGTTGTTATGGGTCGCACGTCTTGCACGGCCGCCCTTGACGATAGTCAAAACTCGGACTAACCTGAAACCCTAATTAGTCAAAACTCGGACTATCGAATGGCGGGAGAGATGAATAGTACAGTTAGCCCGGTCGATTTCGACCGGATGCTCAACGGGCTTGTCCGTATCTATTCGGAGTTCGCGCGCACCTGTGGTCTTTCGGATTGCGCCTACTGGATGCTCGTCGACACGAGTGCAGCGGGTGGAAGCGTTGCCGTGAGTCGGCTGACGAGTGAATGGTTCTACAGCAAACAGACCATCAATTCGGCGATCAAGACGCTTAGAGCGCGAGGGCTTGCGACGTTGGAGTTTGCCGAGGGCAGTCGTAAGAACAAGGTTGTGCGACTGACCGCAGAAGGTATGCAGTTTGCCAAGCGCTACGCGTTGCCGGCGCAAAAAGCCGAGCAACAGGCATTCGAGGCGCTCGAGCCGTGGGAACAGCGCGAGATCATGCGCTTGGTCGGTAAGTTCTCCCATGTTCTTAACGAAGAGTGCGAGGCATTTAAACGGCAAGTTGCCGCCGAGAACGAGGCTGACGATAAGGGCAAGGGGGAGACATGCGACTCTTAATGAGGTTTATGAGGCCGTACCGCGGTCTGATCGCGGTGACGCTGCTGGTGCTGCTAGTCGACAACGTCGGTACGCTGCTCGTGCCCACGATGTTGGCGAACATGGTCAACACGGGCATCACGACGGGCGACGTCGATTACATCTTGCGCAACGGTCTGTACATGCTCATCGCGACCGGCATGGCCAGCGGTGGTGCGGTGCTGGGCTGTTATCTTTCGGCCCGTCTGGCGGCCAATGTGGCCTGCGACATCCGCAACGCCGTCTACGATAAGTCGCTCGAGCTGTCCGCCAGCGACTTTGAGCGCTTTGGCACGGGTTCGATGATCACGCGCTCGCTCAACGACATCAACGTGATTCAGCAGGCAATCCTGCAGACGATTCAGTTGGTGCTGCCGGTGCCGTTCTTGGCCGTCGCGGGCATCATCTTTGCCTGGTTTATCGATCCTGCCATGGGCACGCTGCTGGGCGTGGTCGTTGCGATCGTGCTGGTGGCGGCGGTCTTTACGGTGGCTAACGCCGCGCCGATTTTTATGCGCCTTCAGAGTTTTATCGACCGCATGAACGTGGTGCTGCGCGAGAACATCGTGGGCGTGCGCGTCATCCGCGCATTTAACAAGGAGCGCCACGAGGAGCGGCGCCTGGACGAGGTGTTTAGCGATTACGCGGCCAATGCCATCAAGGTCAACCACCTGTTTGTGGGTCTCGACAGCTCCAGCTTCTTTTTGATGAACATCGCCGAGGTGGCGGTGCTGTGGGTGGGCGGCAACCGCGTGGGCGTCCATGCCATGCAAATCGGCAGCATCTCGGCCGTGCTGGAGTACGCGATCCTGATCCTGTTCTTTGTGATGATGGCGCAGATGGTGGTGCTGACGCTTCCGCGCGCCGCGGCGTGCCTCAACCGCGCGCAGCAGGTGCTCGAAATCGAGCCGAGCATTGTGGACGGCAAGGCTACGCTGGGCGACGGGGCGCCTGAGTCCGCAGATAGGGCCGACGTGGTGGCCGTGTTCGACCACATGTCGTTCCGTTTTGACGATGCCGACGAGAACACCCTGTGCAACCTGAGTTTTGCCTGCCGCCGCGGACAGACGACCGCGATCGTGGGCTCAACGGGCTCGGGCAAGTCAACGGTGGCCAAGCTCTTGCTTCGCTTCCACGATGCCACGAAGGGCGCCATTCGCCTGAACGGCGTCGATCTGCGCGACCTTTCGCAAGACGACATCCGCGGGCGTATCGCCTATGTGCCGCAGAAGGCATGGCTGTTCTCGGGTACCGTGGCAAGCAATCTGCGCTTTGGCAACGAAGACGCGACCGAGGCTGACATGCTCCATGCGCTCCAGGTTGCCCAGAGCACCTTTGTACTCGATCAGCCGCAGGGGCTCGACACTCCGGTGGCCCAGGGCGGTACGAACTTTTCGGGCGGCCAGCGCCAGCGTTTGGCAATCGCCCGCGCACTCATGAAGCGCGCCGACCTGTATATCTTCGACGACAGTTTTTCGGCCCTGGACTTTAAGACCGATGCGGCGCTGCGCCATGCGCTGCAGGACGAGACGTGCGATGCCGCGGTGCTCATCATCGCCCAGCGCATCTCGACTATTTTGCATGCCGATCAGATCGTGGTGCTCAAGGATGGCGAGGTCGTGGGCCTGGGCACGCATGGCGAGCTTATGGAAACCTGCGAGGTGTACCGCGCCATCGCGGAATCGCAGATGAAGGGAGGTGAGTAGCATGACCGAGGAGCTCAAGAAGCAGGGCGACCTTGTCGATGCCGCCGCTGCGGACGCTGCCGATAAAACGGTCGACCAGGCTGCCGCGTCGACCGAGCTGGATGACGCCGCCAAGGCGGCGGCCGGGCGCGAGGCTCGTCGTCAAGCGCTTTACGAGGAAAACGAACGAGCCGAGGATGAGCGTGCCCGCGCCGAGGCAGAGCGCATGCGCGACGTGGATGACGAAGACGAAGACGAGACGCCCCGTGATACCTGGGCGACGGTGCGCCGCCTGTGGAGCGAGGCTGCCGGCGACCATTGGCGCTTCTATATCGTGTTTGCGAGCATTGTGTTCTATGTCATCTTTAACACCGCCGCGCCGGCATATAGCGCCCGCGTGATCGATGAGCTGTGGGGCCACATTCAGGTGGCGTTTGCCAACGGAACCACCTTCAACATCACCTGGGAGAACTGCGGCAAGACCATCTTCGTCTACTTTATGATCTGGACTGCCGCCGCCTCGTTCTATGCGCTCCAGAGCTTTTTGATGTCGAGCGTGGCCGAACGCCTCAACCTGCGTCTACGCAACCGCATCGCACAAAAGCTCAACCGTCTGCCGCTTGCCTTCTTTGATGCGCATCGTCCCGGTGAGGTCGTCAGCCGTGCGACCAACGACTTGGACAAGATGTCCGAGAGCATGCAGCGCGGATTGCTGCAGCTGCTTGTGTCGATCGGCACCGTGGTGGGCGCCGTGGGCGTGATGTTCGTGTTTAGCGTGCCGCTTACGCTAGTCTTTTTGTTCTTTACGGCGTTGTCGCTGCTGGTGACCAAGGTGGTTTCGCGCCGTACGCATGATGTGACGGGCGAGCGTCAGGAGTGGGTGTCCAAAATCACGAGCGCGGTCGAGGAAGGCTATTCGGGCCGTTTGGTGATTCGCGCATTCAACCGCGAGCACCAGAGCTCTGCCGAGGTGCACGAGGCCTCGGGCGAGCTGGCGCGCGTGAGCACCAAGGCCGACTTTATGATTAACGCCGTCGGACCCGCGGTTCGCTTTATCGGTCGCCTGGCGCAGATTGTGATTGCGCTCGTGGGCTGCAGCATGCTGGTCGCCGGTCACATGACCGTCGGCGTGTTCCAGGCGTTCTTCCAGTTTATCTACGAGGCGTCCGAACCCATGACGCAGCTGTCGTTCACTTTTAACTCGCTGCAGAGCGCGCTGGCGAGTGCGGAGCGCGTGTTCGACCTGCTTGATGAGCCCGAGATGGAGGCCGATCCGCTGCCGGACGAGGCCGCCAAGCTGCCGGGTCGCATTGAGGGCCGCGTCGCTTTTGAGCACGTGCGCTTTGGTTATTCGCCCGACAAGCCGCTTATGCGCGACGTGTCGTTTGCCGCCGAGCCGGGCCAAAAGATCGCCGTGGTGGGAACCACGGGTGCGGGTAAGACCACGCTCATCAACCTGCTTATGCGCTTTTACGAGATCGACGGCGGCCGCATTACGCTCGACGGCGTGGACACAAGCTGCATGGACCGCGGCGAGCTGCGCCAGCAGTTTGGCATGGTGTTGCAGGACGCCTGGCTGTTCGATGGCACCATTGCCGAGAACATCGCCTATGGCTGTCCCGAGGCGACGCGCGAGGAGGTTGTGGCGGCGGCACGTGCCGCTCAGGTCGACTTCTTTGTGCGCACTATGCCGCAGGGCTACGACACACGGGTGGCTAACGATGCCGAGAGCATCAGCCAGGGCCAACGTCAGCTGCTGACCATCGCGCGCGTGCTGCTCAACAACCCGGCGATCCTCATCCTGGACGAGGCGACGTCGAGCGTGGACACGCGCACCGAGCTTGCCATCGGCCGCGCCATGGACGCGCTCATGCGCGGGCGCACGAGCTTTGTGATCGCGCACCGTCTGTCGACGATTGTTGATGCCGACCTCATCCTGGTCATGGATCACGGCAATATCATCGAGCAGGGTACGCACAAGGAGCTGCTGGCTGCCGAGGGCGCTTACGCCGACCTCTACCTAAGCCAGTTCGCATAAGGTGACAAAGGGGCAGTCCCGCATGTCGCATCGAAAAGAAGGCGCGCCGGGGGCTGATTCCCTGGCGCGCCTTTTGTGCTGGCGTTCATGCTGTGGCGGCTGCCCACGGCCCTAGCGCTCGTCCACGAGCTTGGCGACGAGGGCTTTGAGCTCGGCCACCTCTCGCTCGAGTTCCTTGACGCGACGGGCGTTTTCGTTGATGCCCTGGCGGTTGAGGGCGCTCTGCTCGGCGGCATCGTCGGGCATGTACTCGCGATGCTGCTTGGCGTCGAAGCTCTCCTCGAACACGCGGCAGCCGTTGCGCTTGATGATGCGCCCGGGCACGCCCACGACGGTGCAGTTGTCGGGCACGTCCTTGACGACGACCGAGTTGCCGCCGATCTTGACGTTGTCGCCAATGTGGATGTTGCCAAGCACCTTGGCGCCCGTGCCCACCGTGACATTGTTGCCCAGGGTGGGATGGCGTTTGCCGGTCTCGTTGCCGGTACCGCCGAGCGTGACGCCTTGGTAGAGCACGCAGTTGTCGCCCACAATGGTGGTCTCGCCGATGACAACGCCCATGGCGTGGTCGATAAAGAAATGTTTGCCGATCTGTGCAGCGGGATGAATCTCGACGCCGGTGATGTGGCGGGTGATTTGCGAGAGCACCCGGGCGAGCGAGCGATGGCCGTGCTCCCACAGCCAGTGCTCGGGCACGTGGTTCCACTTGGCGTGCAGGCCGGGGTACGAAAGAAAAATGACCAGACCGTTTTGCGCGGCGGGGTCCTGCGCTTGGACGGTCTTGATGTCCTCGCGAATGGTATTGATAAAGCTCACTGGCCGCCCTCCCTCAGCGCCGCGACAATGCAATTCAATAAAGTATAGCGATTCGCTAGGGATTAGGAAGGACAATCTTGGCGGCATTGCGCAACAGGTGTCAGTTATGCAAACTTGCTGGTAATGGAGTCATGCTTTTGTGGGGTTGCGCACGAGGGGGCGCCGCAACCGTATACTGGTCAACTTGGACGTATCCGCGCCCACAACTGAGAGGTTTTACTTCATGGGTTTCATTAATTTTATCGCCGAGCTGCTCAAGGACCCGCGCACCGCGATTGCCAGCTGGATTGCCGCCGGCCCGCTTATGGCCTACGGCTGCGTGTTCCTGATCATCTTTATCGAGACGGGTGTGGTGTTCTTCCCGTTCCTTCCCGGCGATTCGCTGCTGTTCGCCTCGGGCTTCTTTGCCCACAACGGCGGCTTTAACATCGTGGCCCTGCTGGCCGTCGCATGGGCTGCTGCCATCTTGGGCGATCAGTGCAACTTTATGATCGGCCATTTCTTCGGTCAAAAGATCATCGCCTCGGGCAAAGTGAAGGCCATGACGCCCGAGCGCATCAAAAAGTCCGAGGAATTCCTGGACAAATGGGGCCACCTGGCCATCTTCCTGGGTCGCTTCTTCCCGTTTATCCGCACCTTTGTGCCCTTCATCGCCGGCATGGGCGGCATGCATTGGCGCAACTTTGTCATCTTTAACGTGTTGGGCGGCATTACCTGGTCGACGGTCTTCACTCTGCTGGGCTACTTCTTTGGCGGCATCCCCTTTGTGCAGGAGCACTTTGAGCTGCTGATTATCGGCATCGTCGCCGTGTCGATCATCCCGACCGTGGTCGGTCTGGTTAAGGCTAAGCTGGGCAAAAAGAACGCGTAGCTCGAGCCAGCGCGCAAACCGTGCCGTTGAGGCCCGTCACCCTTTACGGTGGCGGGCCTTTCTGCTTCGGTCAAATGAAAATACTTTACTTAGTTAAAGAAAAGCGTTTTATCAGACGCGTACGGGGAGTACAATCTCGTGCATGCGAATCGACGTGCCATCGGCTTTGATGCCGTTCGCGTGTCCCGTCCGGCTCTACGCTCCGGGCGTGCGACGTTGCGACGCGGTCGGCTTCGGTCTTTGCGTGCGGGTTCGCGAGTATGCAACTGTGTATGTAAGGAGCGACATATGACTGTCGAGAAGAAGGATATCGATTGGGGTAGCCTCGGCTTTGGCTACATGAAAACCGATTACAGCTACGAGGCTCATTGGAAGGATGGCAAGTGGGACGAGGGCGGCCTGACCACCGACCACACCCTGCATGTTTCCGAGTGCGGCGGCATCTTCCATTACTGCCAGGAGGTCTTTGAGGGCCTGAAGGCCTACACCGCCGAGGACGGCAGCATCGTCTGCTTCCGTCCCGACATGAACGCTGAGCGTATGTATAACTCTGCCCAGCGCCTCGAGATGCCCCCGTTCCCCAAGGACAAGTTTGTCGAGGCCGTCAAGCAGGTCGTTTCTGCCAACGCCGCCTGGGTTCCGCCCTTCGGCTCCGGTGCAACCCTGTACGTGCGTCCGTTTATGATCGGCTCTGGTGACGTGATCGGCGTGGCTCCCGCTCCTGAGTACACGTTCCGCATTCTCGTGACCCCGGTCGGTCCGTACTTTAAGGGTGGCCTCAAGCCCGTCAAGCTGCGCGTTTCCGAGTACGACCGCGCCGCACCGCACGGCACCGGCAACATCAAGGCTGGCCTGAACTACGCCATGTCCCTCAAGCCCACGATGGAGGCCCATCGCGAGGGCTATGCCGAGAACCTGTATCTCGACTCTGAGTCCCGCACCTATGTCGAGGAGACCGGCGGCGCGAACGTTCTGTTCGTGAAGGAGGACGGCACGCTCGTCGTTCCGCAGTCGCACACCGACTCCATCCTGCCCTCCATCACCCGCCGTTCGCTCGTTCAGGTTGCTCAGGACCTGGGCATGACCGTCGACCAGCGTCCCGTCGAGTGGGCCGAGGTCAAGGCCGGCACCTTTGTTGAGTGCGGCCTGTGCGGCACCGCTGCCGTTATCTCCCCGGTCGGCGAGATCGACAACAAGGTTTACGGCGCCGACGAGACCGTGACCTTCCCGGCTGGCTACACCGAGATCGGTCCTGTGATGAAGAAGCTTCGCGAGACCCTGACGGGCATCCAGTCTGGTGCTGTTGAGGATAAGCACAACTGGGTTTACACCGTCGCGTAAACTGTCTTAGCCGTCCGGGCGGAGAGCAAGTTCCCTCCCGGCGCGTCCTCGGACATGCAAGAAGCCCTCGCTGCGCACTTCGTGCGGCGAGGGCTTCTTGCGTCCTGCGGAATGCGCCGGGAGGGAACTTGCTCTCCGCCCTGCGGGCTCGGCGATGCCACAACGAACAATAATTAATCTGAATTAAAGATGGCGCGCGGCCTTTTAGGCCGCGCTTTTGTTTTACGTCGCGCCATGTGGGGGTGGTGGCGACGTGCATTTTTGCGAGTATTCTGCAATCGAAGGCCCCTGCATATCGTCGTTCGGGCAAAAATCCGTGCTTGTCGATGCTTTTCGCGAATAATAGGCGGTGTTATGGGCTATTGGGTCTCGGGCTGCAGGGGTATTCGCTATCTAACGCCTCTGCTGCGGAGCCCAAAGCTCTTGGCTGTGCTGAATACTCCCAAAAATGCACGGCGCTTAGAGGGGGACCTTCACGAAAAAGGAAACCGCCCCGTCGAAGTATGCATTCGACGGGGCGGTTTATGCATATACCCGATTAAGGATACGCTGCGGATCTGTTAGAACTTGACGGTCGGGGCCTGGCGGGCTGCTTCGGCGGCTTCGAAGCCCTGGCGCTCCTTAAACTGGAAGATGCCGGCAAAGATGACAGCTGGGAACGTCTGAATGGCGTTGTTGTAGCTGAGCACGCAATCGTTGTAGCTCTGGCGTGCATAGCTAATCTTGTTCTCGGTATCCTCGAGTGATGCCTGCAGCTGCGTAAAGTTGGTGTTTGCCTTAAGGTCGGGATAGGCCTCGGCTACGGCAAAGAGCTGGCGCAGCGCACCGGTCAGCACGTTGTCGGCTTCCATCTTGGCCTCGGGCGTAGTGGCCTTGACGGCGGTGTTACGCGCGCTGATCACGGCGGAGAGCGTCTCCTGCTCGTGCTTGGCGTAGCCCTTGACGGTCTCGACCAGGTTGGGGATTAGGTCGTTGCGGCGCTGCAGCTGCGTATCGATGTTCTGCCAGGCGTTATCGATGCGGTTACGCTTGGTGACCATGTTGTTGTAGATGCCGGCGATGGCGCAGACAATCACAATGACAACAACGATGCCGATGATGACGGTAATCATGATGTCTCCGTTTCGAATGGCCGCGGCGGCATGCGCCAGCTGCCGTTGGTATAACGCTACTAGTATACCCGCAACGTTTTGCCGTGCCGAACTTTCCGGTAAGCGTTATGTTTTCGGCGGGGTTGGCACCGGGGCAAAGCGCGCGAGGTACAGGTGTAAGATATGCGACAGATTGTCGAGTGTTGTCTTTGCCCTGAGGATGGCGATACCAGTGGACCTTCGCATTAAGAAAACCTACCGCGCCCTGTTCGATGCCTTCACCGAACTTCTCGAGGAGCATCGTTTTGAGGACCTGACGGTTGCCATGCTGTGCGACCGCGCCATGATTCGCCGCACGACGTTCTACAAGCACTTTCGCGACAAGAACGATTACTTTGCCTTTTATATCGATGAGCTTATGTCGGGCTTGCCGCAAAAACAGCCCGATGAGGCCGGCGCAGTGTCTGCCGAGGACGTGCGCGCGCTTCGGCACGCGATTTTGGACGATGCCATGGATTTGATTCTGGCGCACGAGCAGCTCATGGATAACATTTTGGCAAGCAGCATGTCGGGCATGTTGACCAACGTTATTTGCGACCGCATTGCCCGCTCCATCCGCGAGCGTGTGATGAACGTGCTTGCCGAGGATGCCCTGGCCCCCGTGTCACTCGAGACGACGTCTGAGTTTGTCGCCGGCGGTATTATTCGACTTTTCACGATATGGTGGGAATCGGGCCACGATCTTGAACGTCGACCTGAGATGGCCGACGTGGTCGATGCGCTGTTTGAGCGGACCATGACGCCGGTGCATCACTAAAAGTGGCGGAGAGAGGGGGATTCGAACCCCCGGAACGCTCTCGCGCTCAACGGTTTTCAAGACCGCCGCATTCAACCGCTCTGCCATCTCTCCGTGAGTCGTAATGATAGCATCGTTTTGAATTTGCAACAGGGAAGGCGAACGATGACGATCACCGAAATCGACGAGAAGTTCATGCGCGAGGCACTGGCCGAGGCGCGCGCCGCTGCTGCGGTGGGCGAGGTGCCCATCGGAGCCGTAGTGGTGCGCGACGGCGAAATCGTCGCGAGGGCGCACAATCGCCGCGAGCTCGATCAGGATCCTTCGGCTCATGCCGAGTTTGCGGCCGTGTGTGCCGCTGCTCGGTCACTCGGTCGTTGGCGCCTTTCCGATTGCACGGTCTACGTAACGCTCGAGCCTTGCTGCATGTGCGCAGGGCTTATGGTTAACGCGCGCGTGGGGCGCTGCGTGTATGGCGCGAGCGACGCCAAGGCGGGCGCGTTGGGATCCCTATACGATTTGAATGCCGATTCGCGCCTGAATCATCGGTTTAACGTGACGGCTGGGGTCCTGGCGGATGAATGCCGCGAGCTGCTGAGTAGCTATTTTGGCGGTCTGCGCGGAGCGGGCGGCACTGATTGCGGTTGTGGGGCCGATCTTGAGGCGCATGCCGCTCACGCCGCAGCGCTTGCAGGTGCCGGTGAGGATGCTGACACGGCGGTTGACTTTGGTCCTGCGTGCCGCCGGCCCCGCCGCGTGCTGCTGGCAATTGACTCCTTTAAGGGCAGCGTTTCGAGCGCGCAGGCGGAGGCAGCGGTTGCCGAGGGCGTGCGCCGCGTTTGGCCCGATGCCGAGCTGAACGCTTTGCCGCTGGCAGATGGTGGCGAGGGAACGCTCGACGCCGTTGCCGCGCGTGGTGGCGAGCTCTCGACCTGCGAGGTGGCAGGTCCCTTTGGTGAACCCGTGTCTGCCCGGATGCTGGTAGATGCCGAGCGCGAGTCCGCGGTCATTGAGATGGCCGAGACGGCGGGTATTGGGTATTCGCCTTGCACGGAATCGGCAGCGTTGGCGGCCACAACCTATGGCGTGGGCGAACTGATGCTTCGTGCGGTTCGCGCGGGTGCAAAGACTATCTATATTGGCTTGGGCGGTAGTGCCACCAACGACGGCGGCGCCGGCATGCTGCAGGCGCTGGGCGCGCGTGTGGTCGATGATCAGGGCTGCGATATCGCCCCCGGTCTTGCCGGCCTTGAGCGGGTGGCGAGCGTTGATTTGGCGCCAGCGCTGCAGGCTTTGGATGGCGCTCGTATCGTTGTGCTTTCGGATGTCGAGAATCCGCTCGTGGGGCGTCGGGGCGCATTAGCGGTGTTTGGCGGGCAGAAAGGCTTGCCGACGGGTGACGCCGAGGCGCTGAGCAGGTGCGACAGCTGGATGGTCGGCTACGGTCGTCTACTCGATACGGCAATTGTCGAGGCTCGGGCCCAGGGGTTGTTGCGCACACCCGAGGGCGCACGGACATTTGGCTCGGTGCTCGGCGTGCCCGGCGCGGGCGCTGCCGGTGGCTTGGGCGCGGCGTTGCTGGCACTCGGTGCGGAGCTACACTCGGGTGTGGAGACGGTGCTCGATCTCGTGGGGTTTGACGAACATGTGCGCGATGTCGACCTGGTCATAACGGGCGAGGGCAATATGGACGAGCAGTCCGCCGCCGGTAAGGCGCCGGTGGGCGTGGCCCGCCGTGCCAAGCGATATGGCAAGCCGGTGGCCGCTGTCGTGGGCGGTCGCGCCGACAACCTGGATGCGGTGTACGAGCAGGGCATCGACCTTGTACTGCCGATCTGTCGCAAGCCCATGGACCTGGAGCGGGCACTCGATCCGCAAGAAGCCACAGCCAACCTTATCTGCACCGGCGAGTCAGCCGCACAAGCCTATGACCTCGCTCGCCTCTAAGGCCTATCTCCCTATAAGTTGCGGTGGAATACGGAGTGTTTTTGCCTTTAAGGGGCCAATTCGGTCCGTATTCCACCGCAACTTTGAGAATGGCCATTCGAGGTTGGCTGCCTTGGGTCTTGGGTCGGACCGTTTGCCACGAAATGCGACCATCTACTACGTTAAGCCGGCCACCCTCGACCATCCCGGAATTTGCAAAAACAAAACCGCAGGTAGAAAGCTTGCCGATTTTCGAAAAAGTCGGCTATGGTCGACCCCTGCGACCTAAACGTAGTAGATGGGCCCTTTTCGTGGCACAGCACCAGATCAGTCTATTTAGGACGGGGCCTCCTTGACTACTTTCGCCACCCTGATGCCCCACCAGTCAAAAAGTAGTCAAAAAAGCCCCGTCCCAAATTAGCTGTCTTGCCCCATCGGGCGGGAGCGGGTAAGATATACCGAGCGCCTAGCGCGTTCGATGGGTTCGGATGACGACATGTTCCGAATCTGGTCAGGTCCGGAAGGAAGCAGCCATAAGGAGCCTCTGTCGGGCATCCGAATCCATCGAGCGCACGGGCGCTTTTTTGGTGCCGCGGCTACCCGCGAGTGCCGGCAGGGCGCTTGGTGTCTCGCTGGTCCTCGGCTTTGCCTGCGGGATCGCTCGACTACCAAGCGCCCTGCCGGCACTCGCGGGTAGCCGACCAAAACCACCTGAAGGGTCACATTTATCTGAATAATTTAATCCCGTGTCTTTTGCTGCTCGTTGGCGTTGTTTGGGCATTGATGGCTACGTGGTTCAAGAGGCGGCGGTGCTGTTGCTTGAATTTTTGTAGTTAAAGAGGCCCGTTTCCCTAGGTGGGGAAACAGGCCTCTTTTTGTCTCTGGGCTTGTGGATTGGCGAAGACAATAACCGCTGGCGGCTATTTTGAGTTCCTGATGCGGCGTGTGGCTGTGGCGGTTATTCCGAGGCCTGCGGCGGCGATTGCCGCGAGTGCGATTGCACTCGGCGCTGCATCTCCCGTGTTCGCGAGCTTGCCGGCGGTCGTATCTGCTTGCTTGGTGGAGCTCGATGGAGCGTATTTGCCGGTCGCGGGCGAGCCGGTGGGCTGCGTCGTCTCGGTCGGTTGCGTCGAGTTGGAGGGAGGCGTCGTCTCGGTCGGTTGCGTTATCTCGGGCGAGGCGGTCTTGTCCGCCGCGGCCTTTGCCTCTTCGTATGCCTTGCAGGCGTCGTCATAGGCCGTTTGCGCTCTTTTCAAATCGTCGAGGAGCACATCCCGCTTGGCTGTTTCTCCGTCGAGATGGGTTTTATTAAACTCCACTTCGCTTTCAAAGAAATAAATCAGGCTTTTATGACTTTCGAGGCGCATTCGGCAGTGCTCAAGCTTATCTTCACAGGAATTTTCTTGCATTATTGCCTCTGTGATCGCCTCTTGCAACTGCCGAATAGTTTCGGCAGGAGTCGTGTAGTCGATTTTATTTAATTCTGCCTCAAGGGCTCTTGTCCGGTTGTGGGCCTTATCGCATTCGGCTTGAGCTGCATCGACGTTCGCTTGCATGGTAGGAAGGGATTCCTTATATATGGCGGCTTGCGCCAAATTAGTGTCGTAGTTCTCTTGAAAAATGGCAATTTTAGTATCGATTTCCGCAATTTTCTCGGGACTTGCGGCGTCTTTTGCGGCCTCGAGGTTTTTGAGCGCTTCCTGCATGGCTGCATACGCTTTTTCCCTTGCGGCGGCCGCGTCTTCCGTCTGCAAGGCAACTGCACCGGTGGGGGAGCTGGTTTCCGCCGCGATCGCCGTTGCGGGGGGCGATTCCCGCGACGAGTGCCGCGGAAAGGGCGATGCCCAAGGTTGCTCTTCTTGCGAGAATGTCGTTCATCTCGGCACCTCATTTCAAGGGTCGGCGACTCACTTGGTAGCACTAATGTAAGTATATCAGGCGGTTTGCCCGCCATTGATCGGGCGTGCGCGTATACCCCTTGATTAACAGCCATTAAATCTATCCCTTAAGGAACGCGGCTTGCTAGTGTTGTCTGGGCATTGATGGCTGCGTGGTTCAAGAGACGGCGGCGTTGGCATCTGTTTTAACAAGTAAAGAGGCCCGCTTCCTTCGTTTGAGTTGGGGAAGCGGGGCCTCTTTTGATTTTGGGCTTGCGGATTGGCAAAGGCGACGTTCGCTGGTAGCTACCTTGAGTTCTTGATGCGGCGCACACCCGCGGTGGCTATTCCGAGTCCTGTGACGGCGATGCCTGCGAGTGCGATTGCGCTCGGCGCTGTGTCGCCCGTATTTGCAAGCTTGCCGCCTGCATTTGCTTGCTTGGTGGAGCTCGGTCGAGCGTCTTTGCCTGATGTGGGCGAATTGGTGGGCAGCGTTGTTCCGGACGGCTGCGCTGAGCCGGCGGGCGGTGTCGTCTCTGCCGGTTGCGTTATCTCGGGCGAGGTGGCCTTGTCTGCTGCAGCTTTTGCCTCTTCGTATGCTTTGCAGGCGTCGTCATAGGCCGTTTGCGCCTTTTCCAAATTGTCGAGGAGCGCATCTCGCCAGGCTGTGAACTGGTCGATATGGGCTTTATACTTCTCTGCATCACGCTCACGGTCATTAACTTGTCTTTCCTGCCTTTTGAGGCGGTCCTGGGCCTCGCGGAGCTCCATTTCGCAAAAGTCAACTCGCGCTTTTGCCGTTACGATCTCTTGGTGCAACGACTTTATTTGCTGTTTAATAGTTTCGGCAAGCTCCTCGTCGCCGAGTGCTTCGACTGCCTTAAGCTCCTCAAGTTTGTTGTCTAATTTTTCCTGGAGCTTGCTTACCCGGTTGATGGCCTCGTCGTTTTTGGCTTGGGCTGCATCGATGTCCGCTTGCATGGTGGGGAGGGATTCCCTCAATTCGGCGGCTTGCGCCGCCATCTTGTCGCGGAGCTCTTGAAAACGGGCAATGTCATCATTGAATCTCGCAATTTTCTCGAGACTTGCGGCGTCTTTTGCGGCCTCGAGGTTTTTGAGCGCTTCCTGCATGGCTGCATACGCTTTTTCTTTTGCGGCGGTCGCATCTTTCGTCTGCAAGGCAACTGCACCGGTGGGGGAGCTGGTTTCTGCCGCGATCGCCGTTACGGGGGCGATTCCCGCGACAAGTGCCGCGGAAAGGGCGATGCCCACAGTTGCTCGTCTTGCTCTTCTTGCGAGAATGTCGTTCATCTCGGCACCTCATTTCAAGGGTCGGCGGCTCGGCTGGTAGCACTAATGTAAGTATATCAGGCGATTGGCGCGCCGCTGACCGGGCATGCGCACCTCTCCGCTTCTCTGGAAACCGAATCCCATTAGAAATGACGAGTTGTTTACGCTTCTTTTGGGCTCACCGTACTATCATGATTCGAATTGAGTGTGAATGATGATAGGGAGCGCCTTTTTATGATTGAGTTGCTCAGGCGTTTTGGTGGTAAGTTTCGCCGATATATGGTGATTGGCCCTGCGTGCAAGTTGATCGAAGTGATTTTTGACCTGCTGACGCCGCTGGTGATTGCCCAGATGATCGATAAGGGCATTGGCTCGCACGACGTTAATGCCGTTATCCACTACGGCATGGTACTTGGCGCCATGGCTGTGATCGGCATCTCGTTTACGCTCGTCTGCCAAAAGATGGCGGCGCTCACCTCGCAGGGCATGGGTACTGACATTCGCGACGCACTCTACCAGCACATCAACAAGCTGAGCTATGCCGAGCTCGACCGCTTTGGCACGCCCTCGCTCATCACACGCATCACCAACGACGTCAACCAGGTCCAGCTTGCCGTGGCGCTGGGCGTGCGCATGCTCATCCGCTGGCCTTTCCTGGCGGTGGGCTCCATGGTCGCGGCCCTTGCCATCGACCTTAAGCTCGGCATCATCTTTTTGATCTGCACGCCCGCTATCGGCCTGGTGTTTTGGTTTGTCATGGCGCGCTGCATTCCCTACTACAAGCAGCTGCAGGCAAAGCTCGACCGCATCGCGCTTATCTGCCGCGAAGGTCTTTCGGGCGCCCGCGTGGTTCGTGCGTTTGTGCGCGAAGACCACGAGCGCGAGCGCTTTGCCCAGGCCGCCGACGACCAGGCCAATACCGCCATCGTGGTGGGCAAGCTTTCGTCGATTCTCAACCCTGTCACGTTTCTCGTGATGAACCTGGGCGTGTGCGCCATCCTGTGGGTGGGCGGCATCCAGGTCAACGTGGGCGAGCTCACGCAGGGCCAGGTCATGGCGTTTGTGAACTACATGACGCAGACCCTCACCTCCATCGTGTACGTCGCCAACCTGGTCGTGGTCTTTACCAAGGCGAGTGCCAGCGCGTCACGTATCAACGAGGTGCTCAATTGCGAGCCGAGCATTACGGACGAGGGCAACCAGCTGGTCGCGCTGCCCGAGTCGAGTGACCTGGCAAGTGGCGCCACTCCGGTTTCCGCGCTGAGCTTTGAGCATGCGAGCTTTTCGTTTGGCGCGGGCGCGGCAAATGCTGTTGACGATGTGACCCTGGAGCTGCCGCTGGGCAAAACGCTCGGCATTATAGGCGGAACGGGCAGCGGTAAGTCCACGCTCGTCTCGCTTATCCCGCGTCTGTACGATGCGGGCGCCGGCAGCGTGAGCGTGATGGGCGCCGACGTGCGCACCTGGCCGCTCGATCAGCTGCGCCACGTGGTCGCGACCGTTCCGCAGCGCGCGTCGCTGGTGAGCGGCACCATCCGCAGCAACCTGACCTGGCGCAACGAGGCGGCGACCGACGAGGAGCTCTGGGCGGCGCTCGACATGGCGCAGGCGAGCGAGTTCGTGCGCAACAAGCCCCAAGGCCTGGATGCCCCGGTCGAGGCGGGCGGCAAGAACTTTAGCGGCGGTCAGCGCCAGCGCCTGACTATCGCGCGCGCCCTGGTGGGTTCGCCACAGCTCCTGATCATGGACGACTCCGCCTCGGCGCTCGACTTTAAGACTGATGCGGCGCTTCGCCATGCCATTCGCGAGCGCAGCGTGCGCGGTGCCGCCGAGGGCGGGCTGCCGCTCACGACGGTGATTGTGAGCCAGCGCGTCTCGACCGTGCGCGACGCCGATATGATCTGCGTACTCGACCACGGCTCGGTTGCGGGCCTGGGCACGCACGATGAGCTGTACACGACCTGCCAGCTCTATCGCGAGATTTGCCAGTCGCAGCTGCGCCGCGAGGAACTCGAGGGCCAGCAGGGGAGCACGACGCCCGCGTCCGCTCCGACCGCCCCCGCATCCGCCTGCGCAAAGAAGGGCTGCTAAATGAATCCGTATACTTCTTCCGGTTCGGTCGCCACGATGACCGCCAACGTGTCCGGCAACGATAGCCTCAACAATCTGGGTGACGGCCCGCGTCAGCCCGGCGACCCCGAGCGCTACCCCGTGGGCGCGGTGACCCGCCGCCTGCTGGGCTACGTCCGTCCGCATCGCATTTCGTTTACGGTGTCGTTTGTGAGCGCCGCCATCTCGGTGATCTTGCAACTTTATACGCCCATCCTTATTGGCGAGGGCATCGACCTCATCGTCGCGGCGGGCCAGGTGGACTTCGATGCGCTGCTGCCGCTCGTTACCAAACTCGCGCTCGTCGTGGTGGGAGCAGCGTCCTTCCAGTGGCTGCAGGGCTATTGCGTCAACCGCCTGTCCTACGAGACGGTGCGTGACATGCGCGTGGAGGCGAGCGACAAGCTCAGCCGTATGCCGCTCAGCTTTATCGACAGCCATGCCCACGGCGACCTCATGAGCCGCGTGGTCAACGACGTCGATCAGGTGGGTGACGGCCTGCTGCAGGGCTTCACGCAGCTCTTCACCGGCGTTATCACCATCGTGGGCACGCTCGCGTTTATGCTCTCCATTAACCTGGCCATGACGCTCGTGGTGGTGCTCGTCACGCCGCTTTCCATTTTTGCAGCCGGCGCCATCGCCAAGCTTTCCAACAAGAGCTTTACGGCACAGCAGCGCATCCAGGGCCAACTTGGTGGTCATATCGAGGAGTACGTAGGCGAGCAAAAGCTTGTCGACGCCTTTGCCTATGGCCCGAACGCCCAGCAGCGCTTCGACGCCCTCAACGCTGAGCTCTACACCGCGGGCGAGCGTGCGCAGTTTATGGGTTCGCTCTCCAACCCCGGCACGCGCTTTATCAATAACATCATCTATGCCGTGGTCGCTGTGATCGGCTGCGTGGGCGTGATCACGGGCGTGCCCGCGGCGCTTACGGTGGGCGGCGTGCAGATTTTCCTGTCCTATGCCAACCAGTACACCAAGCCGTTCAACGAGGTCACCAACGTCATTACGCAGATCCAGACCGCGTACGCCTCGGCGCGCCGCATGTTTGCGCTGCTCGATGCGCGCGAGCAGGAGCCCGACGCGTCGGACGCCGTGGAACTTGCTGCCCCGCAGGGTGAGGTGGCTTTTGAGCATGTGGACTTTAGCTACGTGCCCGACCGCAAGCTGCTGCAGGATATCTGTATTGAGGCCAAACCCGGCATGCGCTTTGCCCTGGTCGGCCCCACGGGCTGCGGCAAGACGACGCTCATCAACTTGCTGCTGCGGTTTTACGATATCGATGCCGGACGCATCATGGTCGATGGCCGGTCTTCGCGTGATTACACGCGTGCAAGCCTGCGCCGCGCCTTTGGCATGGTGCTGCAGGACACTTGGCTGTTCGAGGGCACGGTGGCGGAAAACATCGCTTACGGTTGCCCAGATGCCACGCGCGAGCAGGTTATCGAGGCGGCCAAGCGCGCGCACGCGCACAAGTTTATCGTGCAGCTGCCAGGCGGCTACGATACGGTAATCGGCGAGGACGGCGGCACGTTTAGCCAGGGTCAAAAACAACTGCTGTGCATCGCGCGCGTCATGCTCACCGACCCGGCTATCTTGCTGCTGGACGAGGCGACCTCGAGTATCGATACCCGCACCGAGCTGCAGGTGCAGGCGGCATTCGACGAGCTCATGGCCGGTCGCACGAGCTTCGTGGTGGCGCACCGCCTGTCGACGATCCGCAACGCCGACTGCATTCTGGTCATGCGCGACGGCGAGATTATCGAGCGCGGCACACACGATGAGCTGCTAGCGGCAGGCGGCTTCTACGCCGAGCTCTACCGCAGTCAGTTCGCCCAGTAAGCAAGCCCGTGGGGCAAATTAATCAGGTTTGTTTGTCCCATAGAGCGATCTTGTTATATAGCGTTCTACCAGCGCGTGAAACATTTTGACGATACTCCGTGACACAATTTGACGGCGTTTTGTGAAACAGTTTTTCGGCCATTCGTGAAACGTTCTGCGGCGGTTTCAATCCGAAGTACATACTGTTCGAAATCTGTCCGAAGATGTCGTCTGCGTCGCCAATCGACAGACGGTGGTTTACATCTGTCACGTTAGTACTAAGATATTCATCTAATAAATTGCATTAGTGGCTTTAGTTTTGGGGGAAACGAGGCAACGTGACTATGACGTGCTCTTTGGTGGTTAACAGCAAGAGCGGTAATACCAGGATGGTTTCGGGCGCGATCAAGCGCGCTCTGCAGGCTGCGGGCGTTGAGTTTGTCCACGCCGCGGCGTTGAGCGACGATGCGGACGCAGATCAGGTTGCGCTCGAGGCGCAGGGCGCCTGCGCGGCCGACACGGTGCTCGTCGGTTTTTGGTGCGACAAGGGCGCGTGCACGCCTTCGGTCGCGGCGTTGCTCTCCGCCTTGCACGGCAAGCGCGTCTTCCTGTTTGGCACCTGCGGTTTTGGCGCCGACCAGAGCTACTATCAGCAGATTATCGACCGCGTAACTTCCAATTTGGCTGGGGATGCCGAGCTTGCGGGCTGGGCGATGTGCCAGGGCAAGATGGGCCCCGCGGTCAAGCAGCGCTACGAGGCCATGCTCGAGCAAGATCCCGAAAACGCCCGATTTAAGATGCTGCTCGACAACTGGGTTGCCGCGAAGGACCATCCCACCAAGGAAGATCTGGACCATATGGCGGTGGCGGCCAAAAAGGCCGTGCTGGGCGAGTAGGCGTGTCGCCTCGCGCTCGAGATAATACAAACGTGAAAGCCTCGAAATTCTCGAGGCTTTTTTCTTAACACGGGGGTGCGCCGTGGCGAGCGTCTGGGGCGACGTTTTCCATCATCCGGATGATGAGTCGGTTTTGAATGATACAGTCTCGTGCATTCGCTGGATGTATCGCCAGATGGAGTACGGCTACAAAACGTACCCGGGCTTCTTTACGCACCATTCGATGGGATTCATGCAGCAAGACGCCGCCGGGCGGGCGCCACGTTGCAGAACCTAGGCCTAGCAGGTGGCTGATAATTCCATACCCAAATGTATCCAGAGTGGGATGGGCTTTCCGGATGGGCGGGGTTGCGGAAGCCGTGTCCCGGAATTTGCCTTTGGAATGGGATGCGGTTTCCCGTTGAGGGTCTTGGCGGAAAGTGCGACCCGGAATTTGTGATCGGAGTGGGATGTGGTTTCCCAACGGGGCCACAAGCGGAAGCCGCATCCCACTCCGGACGGGAATTCTGGGACACAGTTCTCAGAGGATTATGGGCTGCGAACTACATGGGGCTGTCATAAAACTCCGGCAAAGGAGGGGTCGGAAATAAATGACACTTCCAGTAGTTTGTTTTAATGTGGGGGGGGGTACCATTATTTTAGTTTCGCAAAAAAATCGAACCTTCTATGGGGAAGTTGCGTAGGGGGTTAGTTATAAGTATTGGATAAAACAGACTAATTTGGGGATAAATGACCACTTACGCCAAAATAAGTAGCATTTAGCGATAAAACATTGAAAAATGTGTAGCACATCGCTATGTTTTTATTACGAAAAGATTCCAAATTGGCTTATTTCGGACTCACTTTTCAAGCGCCTTGCGGTTCCTGTTGAAACTTGCTGACCTTTGGATGGGTCGAATAGGTCCTCAAGGGGGATGAATTATCACTTTGGCTGCGCGTAGACTCAAACGATTTATTGCACTTTTGAGTAGCTTGGCGTTCGCGCTTGTCATAGCCCTTGCCGTTGTTTCTTTTGTGCCTCGCGCATTTGGATACATGCCCTTTGCTGTGCTTTCGGGCTCTATGGAACCCGATCTTCCCGTTGGCTCCATGGTGTTTGTTCGCCAGGTTGAGCCAGTGGATATTGCCGTGGGTGACAATGCAACCTTTTACCGATCGGACGGTGCCGTGGTGACGCACCAGGTGTACGAGATCGACCCTGTGGCGCAGATGATCGGCACGCAGGGAATTGCGAACAAAAATGCAGACGGAAGCATCATGCACGATGCCGAGCAGACGCCATTTTCGCGCGTGATCGGCACTGTTTCTTTTTGTGTCCCTTACCTGGGCTTCGTCAACGCATATTGCACGACGATGCCCGGTTTGCTTGTTGTGGTGGCCGTTCTGACGCTGCTGATAGCGGCGTCGATAGTGCTCGATCGGATGGTTCCCGACGAGCCTGCGGGCAAGCATACCCGCGTGCATGCGAGGGAGCGGCGTTCATAGCGGCAGGGAAAAGCGTCGGCGGCGGTAGGGGCCGTTGCCGGGGAAAACGATTCTCGAAAGGAAGAGAACGATGGAAAACAAGAAGAAAAAGCGCTACGGCATCATTGCCGCCCTGTTGCTGTTGGTGCTGGCTGCCGGCGTGGGAACGTATGCATGGCTGTCGGCGACCCAAACCAAGGTGAATGAGTTCACGGTCGGCCGCATTGACAAGCCTGAAGTGAAGCCCGACCCTGATCAGCCGAACAAGCCCGGTACTGATCCCACGAACCCCTCAGTGGATGGTTATCTGTTCGAGACCAACTGGACCAATAAATCCAAGATGATTCCCGACACCGACATCAATAAGAACCCCAACGTCGGCATCGGCAAGGACTCTGATAAGTCCTATGTGTTCATCTACGTGAAGAACGCAATTGTGAAGACAGACGCCGAAAACGCCCTTGCCAAGACTCCGTATTTCACCATTGGAAATAACTGGAAGATGGTTGAGGGGGAATTTGAAGGTAAGGCTGTGACCAACGGCACTTCGGGCCAGTACGTGAGTGGTCTGTTCGTGTATACCAATAACACCAGCGATCCGGCCGTGCTTGAACCTACCGACGGAAAGGCTGCCTATACCGGCGAGCTGTTCAGCACGGTGCATATTCCGAATACTCTGAACAGCACGGATGTTGTTCAGAATCCCGCTATGACAGTCTCCTGCTACATCTTCGGCGCTGACCAGAAGGGCGACAAGACTGACGCTGCCAACAACGCTGTCGAGCAGGCCAAGGCTTGGGCTGCGACTCGGGCTAAGGCTTAACCCCACCCACCCCACCGAGATCCCGGTCCGCTCCCCACCCCTATATTCGGGCTGGGATCTCGGTCCCCCTTTTTATCGACGACTGGCGAACGTAATGCTCAATAATCTTTCCGACAATAAGAAACGCACCTTGGCGCTTGCCGCGGTGGCGCTGTTGGCCCTGGCGTGCCTGTGCGGCACGCTGGCTTTCACCGTTGATATGGTTCCGGCGAACAATGCCCTATCGTTTGGCAGCGTGAAGGTACGAGTCTGCGAATACACCCTCAACGAGCGGGGCGAGGAGATCCCGTTTGAGGCCGACGAGCACGGGGGCTATCCCGACACCAAGGCCAGCGGCTCTGACATCAGCCGCATTGTGCGCGTGGAGAACGTCGGCGCGCAGCCTGAGTACGTTCGCGCGCGCCTGCGCATGACGTCGGTGGCGACCGACGGTTCGAGCGCGGATGCCTCGGGCAGCGTTGCGTTTCATGTGAACGCGGGCGAGGGGTCCCCGTGGATCGACGGCGGCGATGGGTGGTACTACTACCGTGGATTGGCCGGGCGTGGCGGCATGCTCGACCCCGGTGCCATGACGGAAAGCCTTATGGACTCGCTGCGATTTGTGGGCGACTACCACGATGCCGCGCGCGGCGGCAGATTCAAGCTCGATATCGATGTTCAGGCCGTGCAGGCCAAAAACCAGCAGACAAGCGATACCGCCCTCGACGTACTTGACGTTGTGGGTTGGCCGGAGGCGAACTAGCCTATGAAGATCAAGAACATGAACCGGGGCGTGCTTAGCAGGCTAGTTGCCGTCGCGGCGATTGCCCTTTGCTGCGTTATGGCGCTGCCGACGGCGGTGCATGCCGAGGATGTGCCCGAGGCCAAAACCGAATTCCACATCAAAAACGAGGCTGACTTTTTGTCGTGTGTGGCGCTGTCGCGCGAGCGCGATACGTCCGGCTGGCACGTTTATCTCGATAACGACATTGAGCTCGACAGCGACGACATGAAAGCCATCGTTGCAGACACCGTTAAGCATCTGTCGTTTGGCAACAAGGAGCATCCGTTTAAGGGCGTGTTCGATGGTCAAAACCACACCGTTGAGGGCCTGAACTACGATAAAGACGCTTTTGACCCCGAGCGCGACACGGGCTTTTTTGCCGAGACCAACGGTGCCACCATCAAAAACTTCCTGGTCAAGGACGCCAACGTGTGGGCGGACTTCCGCGGTGGCATTATCGTGGGCAAGGCCGTCAATACGCGTTTCGAAAACGTTATGGTCATGGAGAGCACGCTGCACGTGACCTGCGCCAACAATGCTCTCAACCTCATTACCAACGCAGGCTTTGAGGGCGGTCTCATCGCCGGCGAGCTCGACGGCTGCACCCTCTACAACTGCGAGGTCCGTGGCGGCCGTGCCGTCAACAATACGACCTCGGGCGTGCAGGCGCTCGGCGGTGAGGGTCTGTATATGGCGGCGTTTGCCGGCTACGTTAAGAACTCGACTATCGAGTACTGCCGCGTGACGCCGACGCGTAAGGACGACGGCTCGATTGCCGAGAAGGGCATGACCGACGTCACCAATAAGTACGACGTGGCCATTGGCGCCCTGGGCGGCAACAACGTGTACGCCTCGGGTTTTGTGGGCTGCATGGCGGGCGAGGCCAAGATTATCGACTGCTTCTCGACGGCGCAGTGCTACAGCTATGCCGCGTCATATGTGGGCGTCGTCGCCGTGACGCGTGCGTGGACGGGTGGCTTGGCGGGTCGTATTCTAACCGAAAAGGGCAACGAGCTCGTTCGAAGCCATTTTGCGGGTGACTTGAGCTCGCGTCAGTACAATCCCATCGCCGTGATTCCCATCATTCAAAACGACGTGAACCTGGGCGGCATTGCTGCGCGCGCCAACAAGGGCGACGCGACGGTTACCGAGTGCTACTTTAAGCCGAGCGTGAGCCTTTCTGGCAATAGCCAGGGCAACCCTGCTAAAAAGAAAATCCCCTCGTTTGGCGGCGATGGCACCACCAAGGGTGATGGCTATGGTCCATGGGATGACGAGCGCTACACCACGCGCGAGCTGTGGGAAGAGCACGACTACGATTTTTGTGCCGGCACCATGCGCTCGACCGACAACGACGATGCCCTGGGTGGCCAGCACACCAATGAGTGGGCGATGGATTACAAGCTGAAGATTCCCGTGCATGGCCAGAGCGTTAAGGCGACGATCGATTTTCCCGGTGCGGGCACCGCGACAATCGAGGCGACCAAACTCGGTATTGATCAGAAGACCTCGGATCCGTACGCCTTTGCCGTGAGCGCCGTGCTGGCGGGAACGGCCCAGGGCTTGGCCCAGGGCGATACGTCGGTAACGTTCAGGCAGGAAACCTCCGCAAAGCCCGCGGGGCTGAGCGAGGCGAACGGCGGCTATCGCTTCATGGGCTGGTTCCGCGAGTCCGGAGTCAATGTGAACCGCATCGATGCCGATAACGCCTGGTTTAACGGCAAGACCGATGCCGATGCCGTGACTGCCGGCAAGCAGGTCCAGAAGAGCGAGGCGCACGAGCATACGTCGACCTATACCGCCGATAATGCCAAGGGGGCCGAGGCCTTTAAGGGCAACGACCTCTTTATTGCTTCGTACGAGGCGCAGGTGCTGTTCTATAACGTCAAGGGTGAGATGCTCTCGTGGCAGAGCGGCGAGGCGCACGACAAGTCGACGGATTGGTACCGCTATGGTGTCGGTTTAACGCCGGTTGCCCCTGCGGACCGCGGCGCTCTATCTGCCAGCGCCACCTTTATTGGTTGGACGACGCAGCCGAGCGGTGAGGCCGAGATGCATGGCGGCTATGCGGCCATTACCTCGCCTGAGCTTGCCGAGCTAAAAAACGCCGGTGCGTTCTATCCTGCCGGCGCTGAGATCACTGTGCTTGGCCCTACCGATTTTTATCCGGTGTACACCGACTATGTGTCGAACATCATGACGGTGTTTGAGGGCAATGAGCGGGATGAGCTTGACGATAAGACCCAGCGCGCGGGCGTGGGCAAAACTGTCGTTAAGGTTGAGACTGCCGAGGATGGCACCGGTGTGTACACGGTGCAGGTGTGCGACGTGGACAACAAACCTTTATCTGAGGACGGTGCGCTGCCCGACGGCTACCGCTTCCTGGGTTGGTATGAAAACAAGCAGGCTGCCAATGGGTCCGAAGTTGAGGTTCGCGTGAGCCGCGATCCGAGCTACAAGCTCCCCGGCAACGTGGACCTGACCGTTCCGCATACCTATACCGCCCGCTTTGAGTACCGAGTGGATTATTACGTTCGGGCTTATACCAACCATGAGTTTACGGACAGCAAGCTACTTTGTTCCGTTTGGAATCGCTATCAAACGCCCTTTGAGGAAAACGTCGGTAGTACCTTCGTGCGTGAAAACGTCGTCCACTGGGGCCCGGAGCATGTTGACCACGGTATAAAGGATAGTTATGAAACGTGTGGCACGCGCTTCACGAAGGAAACCCTTGTCGTGAGTCCCCTTAACGCGTACTCGCACAACGTTAAAAACGATACAGGAGCCGATACTCTAAAAAACCTCTATGCCGATACCGATTTTCCAGGCGCTGCAACGCTAAGCGATACTTGGACTTCGGCTTCGCTGAACGTAACGGTCAAACCGGTGAATGATCGCTATCGCCTGAATTTTTGGACGCTTGAGCGCGATGGTGAATATTGGACATATGTGAAAAATCCCATCGAGAGCATGGTGCGTACAGATAAGAAGTACTACGTTCGCGCGATGATTACCACGGACGTTAATTTCTACAACAAGGGCGATAATGTCGTGAGGACTGCCACGCGGCGCTATGAGAGTAACTTGCTGCAGACCAAGGTGAACGGGGCGGATCCGACGTTCACGTATTACTACCCGCATGTTAATAAGTCGGTTAAAGTGGCCGAAAAGCCAGAAGATGGTGAGAAGGGATCGTATGAGAGCCCCCTGACCCTCGAAGCTTCCCCGACCGATGCCGACATGGCCGTGCCGGGCTATAAGTTCCTGGGCTGGATTTCGACCGCCGAGGTCCAGAGGGATTCTGACGTCTGGAAGTATATCTACGATGTCGAGGGCGATTCCTTCACCACTTCTGACCCGGATAAGGCCGAACCGTATCTGGTGAAACCAGATTTTAAGGTCACCCAGTGGCAGGATGCCTATCCGGTGTACGCGAAGTACGATGTTAGGTACACCACCAACCTGTATCGCGCCGGTTTTAAGGGCACGGACAAGGTTAATGTGCCTAGGTACGACATCGATCCCGTTATCAACGCGGGCACCGACCCTGCTACGGCAACGGTGACCCCTGACGTCACGACTCCGGTTTATAAAGCAGGCGGTGAGCTGTATAAGTTGCAGAAGGTTGAGATCGAGCTTCCGAATGGCGAAGTTGAAGACATCGAACATAACGGCGATAACTCGTATTCCCATCAGGTGGAACCCGGCGGGGCCTATACATTTGTGGCGTACTATTCGCCGTTGGCGGTTGTGTACCATCTCAATGCCAGGGATGTGGACGGTAAGGTAGCCCAGCAGGGCGATTCTCTCGGCAGCCTTAAGGACGGCATCCCGCTGCCAACGTATAACGTCGGCGATATCGATGCTACAACAAACGCATACAATGCCTTCGTGGGCTGGACGGAAACTAAGCCGGTAGCTGGCAACGGTTATGTCGTTTGGTCGGACGACGTTTCCATGGTGAATAAAAGCACCGTGGTCAAGGCCCCCATGGAGTTGTATCCGGTCTACCGCGCCAGCGCGGTGCGTGTTCAATCGAATATCGATGCCAATCTGGATGACCCCGGTTCTGTGCGTTATCTTTCGCGGACCGACTCTGGTGATCAAATTTCGCTGGAGGTAAAAGCTGCAACTGAGGTTGTCGGCAAGGATGGCACCAAGTACGACTTTGTCGGCTGGTCGCGTGACTATGAATCCGATAACAAGTACACCCTGATGACCGGTGACGACAAGTATCCCCTCGAGGGCAATGAGCCCTTTAAGAGCGCGATGTACACTGCGGTGTACAAGATTGCGCCGCATAAGGTGCGCTATCACGGTGTCGACGGGTCGGTTCTCTTTACGGCGACGGTCGACTCGGGCGACGAGCGTGCGCAGGACGGCAAGTCCGGCTTCGTCTATACGGTTGATGTTCCCAAAATGGATGAGAACGGCCGCCCCGTCTATGACAACAGCGGGAATCCCATGATGGAGCAAAAGTCCGTGGCATACGACCCGGACGCCCATTCCAAGATCGTCGCGCTGCTCGATGAGCGTGCGGCCGCCAATGGCGATATGCGTGAGCTCTTCTTGGAGTGGCGATATGTGGGCGCCGATGGTGATACGAAGCCTTGGGATGTGTTTAAGGACGAGCCAATTAAGGGCGACATGGACCTGTATCCCGTTACATATCGCGTGGTTGCCAAAGATACGTCTGATCCCGCGAAGTTCGAAACCATGACCGCCCAGCTTAAGTGGCTGCTCGATCCCGCCGCCGCCAACACCGTCGATGACAGTGCCGACAAGGCGCCGTTTAAGGTCTGCTTTGCCAAGCCGTTTATGGGAACGCGGCTGACCGTTACGGTAATGCGGGCAAGCTACGGGCCTGGTACAGAGGGTGTTTCTGTGGCGGAAGAGCCCGTAAACGGCAAGTTTGTCTCGCTCTACAGCCTTGGTTCGGGTGACGGCTCGTTCGACCTGGCCAACCGTCTGGAGTCCAAGAAGACAGGCGAAGGCGAGCAAGGTCCCGGTAATGCCGTGTTCAAATTTACCCAGAATCATGCGCTGACGATCGTTAAAAAGACTACCGACGCCAGCGCAATGGGGCAAACGTTCCGCTTCAAGGTAACGCGAAAGGCGTCGGAGGGTTCTCCTGCCGAGACGCGCATGGTCGAGGTGAAAGTTAGCGAGCAGCGCGACGAAAACGGTGAGGTCTGGTATGTCGGCAGCGTGCAATTTGCTGCTCCGGCGGGCACCTATACCGTCGAGGAAGACACGGCTTGGGCATGGCGCTACGAGGGTGAACTGAGTACGCCGGGCAAGGCGCCCGGCAAATCTGCCGAGCTCATCATCTCGTCTGCCTCGAGTGCGGGCGACACCGTGGTGACGTGCGTCAACACGCGCGCGAATGACAAATGGGTCGATGGTGGCTCGCGTGCCAAGAATGTTTGGAAAAACGGCACGCTGAAGAAGGAGGACTAGGATGACTAAGCGCAAGCAAATCGTCGCCCTCCTTGTTGGCGTTCTCCTGTTGGCTGGCGCTGCCGGTACCTTTGCGTGGCTTTCGGTTACGGGCGTGCTGGTCAACGAGTTTGGTTTTGGTTCGGTGGCGCCCTCGGTAGATGAGAAGCTCGATGGCAATGTGAAGAGCAACGTCATGATTACAAACAACGGCTCGGCCCCGGCATACCTGCGTGTTGCGGTGGATATCTACTGGCAGGACCAGAATGGCGCGCGCCTGTGGGATGAACCAGTTGCCGGCACCGACTACGTCATTGCGTGGGGCAGTGTGTCCAAGGCATCTGCTTCTAACACCGCCTCGTCTTGGGTTGTCGCGTCCGACGGGTACTACTACTGGACGTCTCCCGTTGCTCCGATGGGCAAAACCGATGTGCTCATCAAGAGCGTGACTGAGCAGAAGGCAGATGGGAAGAACCTGGTCGTCGACATTTCGACCCAGGCAATTCAGTCCACGCCCGATGACGCAGTTACAGAGGCATGGGGCTGTACGGTCAAGGATGGCGTGCTGGTGCCGCCGCATGGGGGTGCGTAAGCATGGCTTTTCCGATTCGCAAAGACGCTATGCGCGCCGCGCGCTGTGTGGTCGCGGTTGTTGCCTGTGTTGCCGCGCTTGCCGCGCCTGCCCGTGCGTTTGCCGATACTCCCGCGATTGCCTATGACGGAAATGCGCGTCAGCTGACGGTCTCGGGGGCGACGGACTCCTCGGGGGAGCCCGATCTGTTTTTGGCCTTTAAAGATCTGATGCCTGGCGATGTGCGTGATCAGCAGATAGAGATTCGTGCCACGGGCGTAAAGTCCCAGGTGCGCGTGTTTGTGCGTGCCGTTGTCGATCACGAGACGGCACGCCTGTTGTCGCCTATCACCTTAACGGCATCGGTGGGCGATGCGTCTGCCGGTTGGCTCCAGACGGGAACGCCGGGCAGCGTGTTTGCCTATCCCACGCAGGTCGCAACGTTTACGAGCGATGGCAGCACGGTACTCAATTTGCAACTAAGTGTCCCGACGTCGGTGGGCAACGAGCTTGCCGACGCAAACAAGGCAATTCGCTGGGAAATCACCGCCGAAGACGATGGCGAGAAGATCCCCGTGCAGTCTGCTGACAGCAAGAAGCCCGGCTTGCTTGGTCTGGTGGCAACGGGCGACAGCACACTCACGTTGCTTTTGGTGTTGCTGGCGCTTGCCATCATCGCATTTATAGCCGCACTTCTTTTGTCCCGGAGGGATAAGCGCTAGGTTCATCTTCTAAACGCAACGCCCTCCCGGGCGGCGGGCACGAAGTTCCCTGCTCTACAGTCCTGCGCAAGACGAAGGCCACATTAAGTGGCCTTCTTTGCGTGCGGAACTCGCGATGAACTTCGAGCCCGCCGCTCGGGAGGGCGCCCCTTTATTGACGGAAGGCCTAATAAGCGGATATTCCATGCCCGGATGTATTCAGAGCGGGACGGGCTTTCCGGATGGGCGGTGTTTCGGAAAGTGTGTCCCAGAATCGGCGCTCAGAGTGGTCCCCACTTTCCGGTTGATGTCTTGTCCGGAAACTATGTCCCGGAATTAAGGCTTGGAATGGGATGCACTTTCCGGTTGAGAGCCTTAGCGGAAAGTGCGACCCGGAATTTACTCTTGAAGTGGGATGCGCTTTCCCAACAGGCCCTCAAGCGGAAACTGCGTCCCATTCCGAAGGCAGATTCCGGGACACACTTTCCGAATACAAAGAAGGCCACTTAATGTGGCCTTCAACTTATATATGTTCAGCGGATACCCCCATGACAAGCCGTGCTCCAACAACAAGGCGTCTGTCCGGGCGGAGGCATATAAGGTTCATCGCGAGTTCCGCACGCAAAGGAGGCCACTTAATGTGGCCTCCGTCTTGCGCAGGACTGTCCGAGCAGGGAACCTTATATGCCTCCGCCCGGACAGACGTTTCAGTTATGAGCGACCCGCTACTTGATCTTCGTCGTGCCCGGTGCCAGGTTGGGGTCGGTCTCGTTGGCCTCGGTCTGGAAGTGCTCGGTGTAGACGTTCTTGCCGTCGCGGAACATTTCGTAGTACTGCATCTTGGCGTAATCCTCACGCGCCTTGGTGGCGGCTGCGGCTGCGGCGTCGTCACCGGTGACGTTGGAGGAGAGCGCCCAGCGCAGGCTGGCGTCCTCGTAGCCCACGGAGTTGATGGCGGGCAGCGACTCGCGCAGCGTCATGTGCGCTTTCTGGTAGTCGGTCAGCGGTGCGCCGATCAGTTGCATCAGCTGGGTGGACAGGTAGTTGGTGGACAGGTCGTCGACCTCGCTCGTCTGGTCACAACCGGCAACGTCGTAGTTAGCCCAAATGATGTAGTCGGTCTGCCACAAGCGCTCCTGGTGGGTGGCGTCGTCCTCGCCGGTAAACCACTTATCGTTGAACTTGGACGGGAAGAACGGCTGGTGGTCGCCCCAGAACACCACGACCACCTTGCGGTCGAGCTTGCTTAAGGCGTTAAGGAAGTAGCGCAGCGCCTGGTCGGACTGCTCGATGCACGAGACATACTCGTCGACATCGGAGAGCGTGCCGTCCTCGACGGTCTTGGCGTCCAGGTCGGTCGTGTCGATGTTCAGGTGCATCTGCTTGTCGACCGGCAGCAGGCCCGTGTCGTAGCCCGAGTGGTTCTGCATGGTCACGTCGAAGATAAACTGCGGATCGGCGTTCTGGTCGAGCAGCTCAAGAATCTTGTCGTAGGTAGCCTGGTCGGTCACCATGCCGCGCAGGGTATCGGCTCCCTGGAAGTCGTTGATGGACAGGAACTGGTCAAAGCCAAAGTCCTTGTAGACGTTCTCGCGGTTCCAGTTGGTCGCGTGGTTGGGGTGCATGGCCGTGGTGGAATATCCGAGCGACTTGAACTGCTCTGCCAGGTTCCCGGTCGTTTCCATGTTGTAGATGGTGTAGGGGTACACGCCCGAGCCCAGGTTGGCCATGGAGTTGCCGGTCATAAACTCAAACTCGGTATTGGCGGTACCGCCGCCGTAGGCGCTCACATAGAGCTTGCCGCGACTGAGGCAGTTGGACAGGCTCTTAAAGTACTGCGGGCCCTCGTAGCCGGCGCGCATGTTCTGGTAGATCGACAGATCCGAGAACGTCTCGTTCATGATGGCGATGACCGTGGGCTTCTCGCTGTCGAATTGCTCCTTTGCGGCGGTGCGCTCGTCACTCTTGGCGGCATCGGACTTGTCGTAGGCCTTGGCGTACTTTTTGAGCGTGGCCTTGGCGTCGTCGACGGAGTAGTCGGCGGGTTTGGGCGGCTTGATGGACTGTGCTGCACTAATAAAGGCAGGTAGATAGCCCTCGCGCCAGTAGCTCTCGAGCGGGCGCCAGGTGTAGACGGTGATGCCGAGGGTGTTGTAGTAGTCGATGAGCGTGACATGCGCGGTCACGCCGCCCAGGCACAGCACCGCTACGAGCAGGTTGGTGAGCAGCATGCGCTTGGCGTTGGCGGCACCCTTCTGACGGTGCGGTGCCACCAGGCCGGCGTACTCGCATAGCAGCATGGCGATGGCGGTAAAGCCCATGGACAGCACGCAGAACAGCGAGATGGAGAAGGTGTAGCCGTTGCCGGCGACCGCGGCGGCGGTGGAAATGGCCGAAAGGTCGCCCGGCTGGATGGGCATGGATTTAAACGTGATGACGAAGAACTCGGCAATGCCCAGGACAAAGAGGGCAAAGGCCAGGACGGCCGGAGCTGCGCCGTGGCGCTGGAATAGGAAGAACAAGCCGGTCATGAGCACGGTGATGATAGCCCACTCGAGCAGGATGCACAGGGGGTAGACCCAGGTAAAGTCGTGGTTGGATGAGACCTCCATGCCCAGCAGCGCAAAGACGCCGGCGAGCAGCAGGCACAGCACGGCCGCGACGAGGGGCTTGCCTACAAAGGCGCCGCGCAGGCGGGCGAGCTTGCCGGTGGGTGCGGGGGCGTCGGCGGAGGCAAACGCAAAGACGCGCGGGGCGATACGGTCGCGGGCGATGCTGGCCCAAGCGCAGCCGGTGAGGATGGCATTGGTCAGGATGAGCATCACAAAGGCGAGCGGCTCGTTTTGGGCGACGAGGCCAATGGCGCCCCAAATGGTCAAAAAGACCTGGAACAGACCGAAGGCGACGCTCCACCCAAGAGCGCTTTTGGCAACGGTGCCCGACTGAGCGCGAATGGCCTTGGCCTCGCGCAAAACAAGGTAGACGGTCGCCGCAAGACCGACGAGCGAGATGGCGGCAGCGAACATGCTGAGACTCCTCACAAACTAAAACCTACGAAAGCGGGGGTTTACCCGATTGTTACCAAGATATGCGCTGCAATTGGTGGCTGCGCACAACAACCAGCCATATTAACGCGCACGCGTGGCGGTGTGGCGCAATGTAGTGGCGACCTGCGCGATAATGGACGGGAATTACACGGAAACGTAAAGGCTTCTTAAAGAAATGGCGAGGGTAGGGCGATGAGCGAGCAGGTTTGCAAGGCGGACATGGGCGGCGGCGGAGCTGCGGGCGTGGATATGTACGGCTATCCGGTCGAGACTACGGGCAATGCGGTACTGGACATCTTGGAGCATCGCTCGTCTACGCGTGCCTTCGCGCGTGATGACGACGACCGTCCCGTAGCGGTGACCGACGAGCAGCGGGCGGCGATCCTGCATGCGGCGAGTCGCGCACCGTCGGCGGGCGCCATGATGATGTATTCCATCGTGAGCATTCGCGAGCAGGCTACGCTGGACCGTCTGGCCGACCTGTGCGATCACCAGCCCATGATCGCCAAGGCGCCCTGGGCACTTATATTTGTGGTCGATTATGCCAAGTGGATCGATCTGTTTGAGCACGTGGGCTGCTTTGAACCCGAGTTTGTCGAGCGCGTGGGCAAGGCGCCCCGCCGCGCGCCGGGTTTGGGCGACTTTGCCATCGCGGCGCAGGATGCCGTGATCGCTGCGCAAAACGCCGTGGTTGCCGCCGAGGCCCTGGGGCTGGGGAGCTGCTACATCGGTGATATCGTCGAGAATGCCGAGGAAGTTGCCGCACTGCTGGACTTGCCTCCCTATACCATGCCGCTGTCGATGCTCATCATCGGCACGCCCCGCAAGGAGCGTCCGGCTATTGCGCATCCCGTGGTGAACCTGGTGCACGAGGAGCGTTATTGTCGCGCCGACGCCGCGACGATGGATGCGCAGGTGGCCGAGATGGATGCGATGTTTCGCCCGCACGCCCGCGAGGTGGGCGAGCGCGTCATCGACATCTACACCCGTAAGCACACGAGCCCCTTTATGGCCGAGATGAGCCGCTCTATGGAGTGGTGGTTCAAAAACTGGCTCGGAAAATGACGAATGTGACAAAGGGGGCGTCCCTTTGTCACATTCCATATCGCCGCGGTGGCCTAAAGGCCGCATAAATGTTTATCTAGCTGGGAAAACAGTGCCATTAAAATATGGGCTGATTACCTATAATCCCGTCGAACGTTAAAATTGGGAGGAAACCGGCTTATGGAACAAAAGGCAAAGGAAGTAGCCTCGCACGCTGCGATTCCTGTGAGCATCTCGGCGATGCTCGTCACGCTGGGCGTGGTGTATGGCGATATCGGCACCAGCCCCATGTATGTAACCAAGGCGCTCGTTGCCGGCAACGGCGGCATCGGAAGCGTCACGCAGGAGTTCGTGCTCGGCGCGCTCTCCCTTGTCGTGTGGACGGTCACGCTGCTGACGACCGTCAAGTACGTGCTGATCTCGCTGCGCGCCGACAACCACGGCGAGGGCGGCATCTTTGCCCTGTACAGCCTGGTCAAGCGCTGCGGCAAGTGGCTCATCATCCCCGCCATGCTGGGCGGCGCGGCACTCCTCGCCGACGGCATCCTGACGCCTGCCGTTACCGTCACCACGGCCATCGAGGGCCTGCGCACCATCCCGGCGGTCCATGCCGTGCTCGGTGACGACCAGGGTCGTGTCGTCGCCATCACGCTTGCCATCATCATCGCGCTCTTCTTGGTGCAGCGCATCGGCACGGCCAAGATCGGTCACGCCTTCGGCCCCATCATGACGCTGTGGTTTTTGTTCCTGGGCGGCACGGGCCTGTTCTTTGTCTGCCAGTATCCCGCGGTGCTGCTGTGCCTCAACCCGTTGCGTGGCATCGCTTTTCTGCTGAGCCCCAACAACCATGCGGGCATCATGATTTTGGGCAGCTGCTTCCTCGCTACCACCGGTGCCGAGGCGCTCTATTCCGACATGGGCCATGTGGGCCGCGGCAATATCTATGCCACCTGGCCGTTCGTTAAGTGCTGCCTGCTGCTGTCCTACATGGGCCAGGGCGCGTGGCTTATCAACAACGCCGGCAACCCGGAGCTCATGGGTATCGCCGACCTCAACCCCTTCTACCAGATGCTCGCCCCGGGTCTGCGCCCCTTTGCCGTCGGCCTTTCCACCGTCGCGGCCATCATCGCCTCGCAGGCGCTCATCACCGGCGCATTCTCGCTGGTGTCCGAGGCCAGCCGCCTGGACCTCATGCCGCATATGCAGGTCTTCTATCCTGCCGAGACCAAGGGCCAGCTCTACATCCCCATGGTCAACAACGTCATGCTCGTGGGCTGCGTCGTCGTGGTGCTGCTGTTCCAGAACTCGGCGCACATGGAGGCCGCGTACGGCCTGGCCATTACCCTGACCATGATGTGCACGACAATGCTGCTCTTCTTCTATCTGCACGTGGAGCGCAATCTCAAGGTCGCGCCGTGGATCTTTGCCGCCTTCTTCCTTTTGCTCGAGGGCTTCTTCTTTGTGAGCTCGCTCACCAAGTTCTTCCACGGTGGCTACTTCACCATCCTCATGGCCGCGCTCATCATGGGCATCATGGTGTGCTGGTACAACGGTACGGCGGTCGAGCAACGTCAGTTTACGCTGCTGCCGCTGCGCAGCTATCTGCCGCAGCTCAAACGCCTGCGCGACGACGATCGCTACGAGCTCATGAGCGACAACATCGTGTACCTGACCAAGGACACCAACACCGACTATATCGACCGCGATATCGTCTACTCGATTTTGGACAAGCACCCCAAGCGCGCTCGCGCCTGGTGGTTCGTGAATGTCGAGACCATGGAGGAGCCGCATACCTTTGCCTACTCGGTCGAGACGTTCGGCACCGATTACGTGTTCCGCGTGCATCTGTACCTGGGCTATAAGATCAACCAGCGCGTCAATGCTTACCTGCGCCAGGTTGTTCAGGACCTGGCTGCCAGCGGCGAGCTGCCGGCGCAGACGCACGATTACTCGGTCTACAAGGATCCGGGCAACATCGGTACGTTTAAGTTCGTCATGATCCGCAAGCTGCTGGCGCCCGAAAGCGACGTGGAGCCCAGCGAGCGTACGGCCATCACGCTCAAGTACATCATCCGCCGCGCCGCCGGCACGCCTGCGCGCTGGTACGGCCTGGAGAACTCCAACGTGAGCTTTGAGTACGTGCCGCTGTTCACCAAGTTTAAGGCCGTGAGCAAGATGCAGCGCCTGGCTCCCGACGAGCGTCCGTAGTCGACGTCTGCTGTTTGTCTAGCGACCACAGGCTGCAAAGGCTATACACTTGAAACCACCACAAGGAGGCCACCACCGCAAAGGTGCCAGTCCCCTTTGTGGTGGTTTTTGTTTTTGAGAGAGGGGCGGGGCGCTGATGGACGTCCGTGCGGACGGCGATATTGCCGAGAACTTTTGGTGGCGGCGTACAACGCTGACGCGTCGCAGCCCTCTGTATGACGCCTGCGTATCGGCGGGGCTGCTAGCCGCGGCGACGATTGTGGGCGCGCTGCTCGACCATCCGGGGCTCGCGCCGAGCATCATGATCGTCTATGTGTTTGCCGTGCAGCTGTGCGCTTTCTTTACCTGGAGCCGCCTGTACTGCCTGCTGAGCTCGGCTGCCGCCGTGGCGCTCTACAACTTCTTGTTTGTCGACCCGCGCTACGCGCTGTCGTTTATCGACCGCGTCTATCCCGGCATGTTCTTTATCATGTTTGCGGTCTCGCTCGTATCGAGCTCGATCGCGCTGGCCCTGCGCCGCGCCTTGGCGCAGGCCGCCGCCAGCGACCGTCGCACGCAGATGGTGCTCGAGACCAACCGCATGCTGCAGCGGTGTGGCGATCAGCAACAGATTGTGCACGCTATGGCAACGCAGCTGGCGCGTCTTTCGGACTGTCCGGTCGTGTGGTATAGCGCCGATGGCGATAACGATGACCTGCTGCCGCGCACGACGTACACGGCCGTGGGCGATGCCGCGCCGGTACACCAGCTGGCGCCGCAGATGCCGCCGCGGCTCTCGGCGTCCGCCTATGTGGGAACGCCGCTCGATGCCACCTATGGCGCCTCGGCGTTCTTTGGCATATACCTGACCGTGCACTCGGGCGACACCATGGTGCGCGCGGGTGATCCCGACTCGGTGGTGGGGGTGTTCGCCATTGTCGCCGAGCCCGATGCGCTGACGCCCGAGGAGCGGACGCTTGCCGATGCCATCGTGAGCGAAGGCGAGCTGGCGCTCGATCGCGCCCGCGCCATGGAGGCTCGCGAGGAAGCGGCGGTGCTCGCCAAAAACGAACAGCTGCGTGCCAACTTGCTGCGCTCCATCTCGCACGACCTGCGTACGCCGCTCACCAGTATTTCGGGTAATGCCGACGTGTTGCTCGACCAGGGCTCGACCGGCACGGCCGTGCTCGACGACCAGACACGCCGCGGCATGCTCCTATCCATTCGCTCGGACGCGCAATGGCTCAACGCCACTGTCGAGAATCTGCTCGCCATCACCAAGCTCGAGGGTGGCGGTATGCGCCTGTCGACCACGCTCGAGCTCATGGACGATATCGTCGAGGAGGCGCTGCGTCACGTAAATCCGGCTGTGCGCGAGCATGACCTTAAGGTAGTGGCGTGCGATGAGCCGGCGCTCGTCAACGTCGATGCACGCCTGATGGTGCAGCTGGTGGTCAATCTGGTGAACAACGCCATCACCTATACGCCCTCGGATTCGCATATCGTGATCTCGATTGGCGTCGACGACGGATGCGTGGCGTGCTCGGTGGCCGATGACGGCCCGGGCATTGCGCCCGAGGACCGCGAGCGCATCTTTGAGTCGTTCTACACCGCCAACCATGGTCTGGCCGATAGCCAGCGCAGCGTGGGTCTGGGGCTTTCGCTTTGCCGCTCCATTGCGCTGGCACATGGCGGTAGCATAGGGGTTGCCGCGGCGGCCCCGCACGGCTCGGTCTTTACGATTGAGCTTCCCGCCGCCGACGTTTCGTTTGATAAGGAGTAGCGCTGTGCCGAACTCTGCCGTAAAACCGCTCATCTTGGTTGTTGAGGACGACCCCGCCGTCCGCAACCTTATCGTCGCCGCGCTCGAGGCGCACGGCTTGCGCCATATGGCCGTGGAGACCGCCCATGCCGCCATCGCCGCCGCCTCGTCGCAGGCGCCGAGCATTGTGCTGCTCGACCTGGGCCTGCCCGATATGGACGGCGTCAAGGTGGTGGAGTCGGTGCGCGCGTGGTCGGGCATGCCGATTATCGTGGTCTCGGCGCGCAGCGAGGATGCGGACAAGATCCGTGCGCTCGATGCCGGCGCCGACGACTATCTGACCAAGCCGTTTTCGGTCGAGGAGCTGCTCGCGCGCATCCGCACGACGCTCAGACGCCTTTCGTATGCGCAGACGGGCGGCGTTGCCTCCGAGGGCTCGTTCGATACCGGTGAGCTGCATATCGATTTTGATGCCGGTATCGCCACGATGGACGGCGAGGAGCTGCACCTGACGCCGATCGAGTACAAGCTCTTGTGCCTGCTGGCGCACAACGCCGACAAGGTGCTGACGCACCAATATATCCTGCACGAGATTTGGGGCACGGCAACTAAGAGCGACCTGGCGAGCCTGCGTGTCTTTATGGGCACGTTGCGTAAGAAGATCGAGTCCGACCCCGCGCATCCGCGCTATATCCAGACGCACGTAGGCATTGGCTACCGCTTAGTTACCCAAGGCTAGATCGCCAACCACCATCCCAATATGAGTTGCGGTGAAATACGGTCTAAATTTGCCTAATTCCAGGCAAAACAGTCCGTATTCCACCGCAACTTTGTTATTTGCCCTTGGGCTTGCTGGCGTAGAACTTCTTCTTTTTGGGCTTGCCGGCGGGGGAGGGTTTGCCGTCGCCGCGCGGCCCTCGGTCGCCGGCCTGCGCGTGCGCGGGTGCTGCTGCGCGAGGCTTGCGGGCCTCGGGGTTGCGTAGTTCCTCGACGCGCTCGGCAATTTCCTCGGCGCTAAAGCCGACCTCGGCCATGGCGTCCTCGATGGGCAGGCGGCGCACGATGTAGCAGTGGTGCACCTTCTGGTTGCGCGCGAAGTCCTCGGGGATGGTCTGCGCCGTAATGTCCTCCAGCACCACGCCCACGCGCGCGAGCTTGCGCGTTTCGGGGCGGAAGCCGCGCAGGTTGCAGCTAAAGATGGCATGGCCGCCCTGCGCGAGCAGGCGCGATACGCCGGCCAACAGCTCAACATGGTCGCGCTGGACATCCCAGGTGCGGCGGCCCATCTTGGAGGAGTTCGAGAACGTGGGCGGGTCGACAAAGATCAGGTCCCAGCGGTTGCGCGTCTGGCGCTGGTCGCGAATCCAGGCGAGCACGTCGTCGCGCACAAAATGATGCTGAGGCCCCACAAGGCCGTTCTGGCGCATGTTGCGCTCGGCCCAGTCCAGATAGGTATTGGAGAGGTCGACCGTCACGGTCTCCTCGACGCCGCCATCGGCCGCGTAGCAGGTGGCAGTGCCGGTGTAGGCAAACAGATTGAGGAAGCGGCGCGCCTGCTTGGCGTGCTCGCGCACCAGGTTGCGGGTGACGCGGTGGTCCAAGAAGATGCCGACGTCCAGGTAGTCGTCAAAGTTGACGGCAAAGGTGAGGCCGCCCTCTTCGATGAGCGGCAGGCGACGACGCGCGATACTGGCGCGCTCGCCCGAGCCGCCCTTGCCGGCGCCCTGCTTGCCGTACTGCGAGCCGCCGCGCGAACGCATGCGGGCCTTGGCGTGCACATGCTCGGCGGGAACATCTAGGATGCGCGGCGCGATGGCCAGAATGTCGAGCATACGGGCCTGGGCCAGTGCGGGGTCGATGGTCTTGGGCGCGGCGTATTCGGCGATGACGAGCCAGCGGCCCGGCGTCTGCGGGCAACCCTCGTACAGGTCGATAGCGGCGGAGTAGTCGGGCAGGTCGGCATCGTAGACGCGGTAGCAGCTCACGCCCTCGCGCCTGGCCCACTTGCGGCGCAGACGGGCATTCTTGCGCAGGCGGTTGGCGAACTGCTCGGACTCGGGGATGAGCACGGGCAGCGGCTTGCCGTCGCCCAGGTCGAGCATGGCGGCAGGCTCGGGCATGGCGGAAGCGGCGGCTTCATCGTTGACTTCGTTGGCATCCGCAGCCTCGGCCTCCGCACTGGTCGCAGCCTCAAACGCTGCGGCGGCGTGGTCGAGCGAAGGCCAGACTTCGACGGTCGCCTCTTCGTTGTTGGGCATGACGGCGATCGAGCGCTCGGGCTCGGTGTGGAGCGCGCGGGCCAGCAATCCGTCGCGGGTGAGCGCGGCGACCGGCGCCGCGGCAAGCTCGGGCGCGCGGCGCAACTCGCCGATGAGCGTCATGGTGTCATGCATGAGCGAAAGCGGTGTCTCGGTCGTATCCGCGACCACGGCGGCGCCGGCGACAGCGCCCGTGTGGTCCAGTACGGTGGCGGACTTGGCGGCGCAAAAATCGACAAAGCGCTTGTAGCCGGCACATTTAACCATGCGCTCAGCGGTCTTGCGGGCGGTGGGGTCAACATCCACGGCCACGATGCGCGCCTGGCGCTCGCGCGCTGCCGCCTCGCGCTCGCGCGCCTCGGCAAGCAGCTGCTCCCACAGGGCGGCATCGTGCAGCTGCCAGCCCTCAAAGCCCCAGCGCTCGCGTGCGGCGCCCGGGGCGCGGTCGGTCAGAATGTTCACGGCCTCCAGCAGCAGACCGCCGCCGGCGCACGAGGCATCGATCAGCGCGGGAAGGGCTTCGTTCTCGTAATCGTCGGCCGTCAGCTCGCGCTCGCATAGTGCGGTCCAGCCGACCTGCGCCAGCACCAGAGCGGCGTAGTCGGGGCGCAACACGTGTGCGCCCTCGCCGGCACGAGTCGCAGCGGGCGGTAGGCGTTTGAACAGCGGGTCGCCCGAAAGGTCCAGGCTTATGCTCGCGCGGCGCTGGCGCAGCGAAAGCAGTAGGTGAACATCGGGGTCGGCGGCATCGACGTCGGCGCGACGGCCCGTGGTCTCGGCCAGACGGTCGCACAGCGCGTCCTTGGCGCGCAGGGCCGAGAAGCGCGTGTTGCGCAGCTGCTCGGTCACGCCGCGGGCGGTGATGGCGATGGTAGCGCCGGGGCGAACGATGCTTTCCCAGGCGATGTCGTAAACGCCGTCGTACAACTCATCGGCATCCTGCGCCTCAAAGCGCCCGAGCACTACAAACACGCGGCTGGCCAGGCGCGACCACAGACAGGCGCGGTAACCTTCTTCGAGCTCGCCCTCAAATGTAGCGCGGCCCTTCAGGCGGCGGACATGCGAAAGCCCGAGGTGTTTAAGCTCATCGGCGAGTGCGGACTCAAAGCCCTCGGGGCAGCTTGCGTAAAATTCCATGGGTGACCTCTCTGATTGCGTCGCTCCATTATATGATGGATGCTTCGTTTGCCCTTATCCTCGAAAGGAACCCATATGATTGATGCGTGCCCCGAATCCGCTGTGCTCTTTTTTGACGTGGACGGCACGCTGACGTCGTTCGATCCCGACGATATGACCGATAAGGACTTTACGGCGGTTCGTCCCTCGCAGACGGTGGTTGAGGCGTTCCGTGCACTGCGCGATGTGGGGCACAAGGCATTTATCTGCACGGGTCGCCCCCTGTGGCTTATCGCCGATAGCCTGCGTGCGCTCGACCCCGCGGGCGTCGTGGCCATGGCAGGCGCTACGCTCGAGGTCGAGGGCCGCGTGGTGCATGAGGAGTGCTTTGACGAAGACATTGTTGAGGAGCTCGCGCGTCGCATTACTGTGGCGGGCGGCGAGGCGTTGTTCGAGACGAACGGTGCCACCTATTCACTTGAGCCAGTTGGTGTCGAACAGTCATTTCTGCTAGGCGCCGGCGTGGTGCATGGCGTTGATCAGATGCGCGTCGATGGGCATTTGCGCGTAGGCAAGGTGTGCATTAACGCGTGCGACCTGGCTCGCGTAGCCAACGATGATGGCTTTATCGATCGCGAGTTTGAGCTGTGCAACACCGGTGGCCAGAATCGCGAGCTGAGCCCCAAAGGCATCGACAAGGGCTTGGGCGTGGCGCGAGCGCTGGAGTATCTGGGCCGCACTGGCAATGCGCGCACCTTTGGCTTTGGCGATTCCGGCAACGACCTGGGCATGCTCGCCGCCGTCGAGACGGCCGTGGCCATGGGCAACGCCATGCCCGAGGTCAAGGCGCTCGCCGACTACGTGACCGACGATGTCGCACACGACGGTACCGTCACAGCGATGCAGCATTTTGGGTTGATTTAATAAATGGCCGGGTCGCCCGCAGTGGGGGCGACCCGGCCATTTGAGCTATTTTGCAATATAGAGCTTGGGATGACTGCGACTGCTCTCGATCGCCGCCGTCATGATGCCCTCGTCGTCTCCATCAACGATGATGCCGTCGAGGTCATCGATCTGCGCGGACTGATAAAAACTGGTCTTGTTGAATTTTCCCTGGTCAACCATCATGTAGCCCTGGTTTGAGTTGGTAAGGTACATATGCTTGATCATGGCCGAGAAGTCGTGCTCGACGGTAAAACCGTGGTCGGGGTGGAATCCGTCGGCACTGACAAACGCCTTGTCGGCATGTAGTTTGCTCATGCAGTCGAGCGTTAGTGCGCCCGCGAGATAGAGGTGGCCCTTGCGCACGGAGCCGCCCAGCAGCACTACCGAAGCATTGGGGAGATTGAAGCTGGCGTAGTTCGCGATTGCAAGATCGCCGGTGATAATGGTGATCTCACGCTTGTCCATGAGGGCCTTAGCGAAGTAAAAGCCTGTGGTGCCGATATCAATTACCAGAACATCGCCATCATCAACAAGAGTTGCTGCGGTTGCGGCGATGGCTTCCTTGGCCTCGACTTGGACATTGATGCGCTCCTCGGGATACGAGATTGCGTTGGAGCGAGAAAGCGATACCGCTCCGCCGCGTACGCGACGCAGCTTGCCTTCGGATTCCAGCGAGATGAGGTCGTGTCGTGCGGTGACTTCCGAAACCGAAAAACGGCGAACGATGTCGGATACCGAGATATTTGGCTTTTCGGCCAGCCAATTCATGATAAATCGCTGACGCTCGGCCGGTGAAAGGTCTGAAGTAGATGCCATATGCCGCTCCTTTTGAACAAAAGGTAAAAGATGTGCCTTTCGTAATCGAAATATAACGTATCGATATGAAAAGAACAAGGCAAATTCGAATGAATCAAAAGAACGGAATGGCATGTCACAAATGCATGCGTAGCAGATAGTTCGCACGTAAACGGGCTATAAAGAGTCTCATTCTGAAGGTGCCGCCCAAAAGAAGTACGTTCACGCCCGATATTCGACCGTTCACGGAAAGTTGACAATTGAGCTTTCGATAGCTTTTGAAATGGTTTATAAAAGAAAACCGAAAAGCTTTTGAAACAAAGAAGAAGGCTTTCGATAGCAATAGTGTTAGATGAGAAAGGACCGAACATGGCGATCAAGGTGTTTGCCGACGGCGCTAACCTCGAGGGTATGCTTGACATGCATGACAATGGCAACGTTCAGGGCTTCACGACCAATCCTTCCCTTATGAAGGCCGGCGGCGTGACCGACTACCGCGCTTTTGCCAAGACGGTTCTTGAGCACATTACTGATGTGTCGGTCTCTTTTGAGGTATTCGCCGACGACGAGGCGGGTATGGAAGCCGAGGCTCGCGAGATCGCAACCTGGGCAGACAACGTCTACGTTAAGATCCCGGCGCTCAACACCAAGGGTGAGTCCACTGCCGCGCTGGTCAAGCGCCTTTCTGCCGACGGCATCAAGGTGAATGTCACCACTATCTTCACGCCCGAGCAGGTCGACGAGTTTGTCGATGCCGTCTCTGCTGAGACCCCCTCTATTCTGTCCATCTTTGCCGGTCGCATTGCCGATACCGGCGTCGACCCGCTGCCCCTCATGGCGGAGTCCGTAAAGAAGGCTGCCGTTAAGCCTGCTGCCGAGGTTCTCTGGGCGTCTACGCGCGAGGTCCTCAATATCTTCCAGGCGGAGTCCGTTGGATGCCAGATCATTACGGTCCCCAATGCCCTTCTTGCCAAGCGCAAGAATTTCGGGAAAGATTTGCTTGAGTACTCGCTTGATACGGTCAAGGGCTTTGCCCGCGACATTCAGGCGCTTGGTTTTCATATCCTGCCCGAGGAGTAGGGGACGAGCATGCTGACCGATCTTCTTAAGCCCGAGCTTGTTGCCTGCCACGTCGAGGCCTCCGACTGGGAGGAAGCGATCAGGGCATGCGGTAAGTTGCTCGTAGACGCTGGCAAATGCGACCAGAGCTATGTTGACGCCATGATTTCATCGGTTCACAAATTCGGCCCCTATATGGTCTTGGAAGAGGGCATCGCCATGCCCCACGCTCAGGCAGATGGCAATGTGAGTGAAGCGGGGATCTGTATCGTCACGCTTGACCCTGCCATTGCGTTTGGACACGAGGATTTCGATCCGGTTCACGTGCTCGTGGGTATTTGCGCACCCGACCCCAAGGCTCATCTTGGCTGCTTGGCGGAGCTTTCGCAGATGTTCGAGGACGAGGACTGCGTTGCCAAGCTCAGCGCATGCGATGCGCCCGAGCAGGTTTTGGAGACCATGCGTTCATTCTTTTAGGCCTTAATGGCACGGCGATGCGTCGCCGCTTTTGGATAGACGGAAAACCGTCACGTGTAGGAGAGGAAGGTTGCCATGCATATCATCACCGTATGCGGAAACGGCATCGGGTCCAGCCTGATGCTCGCTGGCAAAGTCGAGGAGCTTTGCGAGGAGGAGGGCATCAAGGCCGACGTTGAGTCTATGGACCTGAACGGTGCTTCTTCCGCAAATCCGGATCTGTTCATCACCGTTAAAGAACTCGCCCCCGAGCTCCACGGCAACGTTGTGATCGTTCGCAGCTATGTGAACAAGAAGAAGATCCGCGAAGACGCCCTCGAGGCAATCAAGGCGGCCGCCGCTAACGCCTAAAGCGGCACAAAAAAGGGCGGTTCCCTGTGGAAGAGGGAAACGCGCCCACGTTAGAGAGAAAGGAAGCGCAGATGCAAGCCATCCTTCCCATACTTGAGTTTATCCAATCGATTCTGACCAAGCCAGCGTGGATTATGGGTCTATTTGCCTTTGTGGGCCTTGTCGCGCTTAAGCGTCCTGCCCACAAGGTGATGACGGGCACCCTGAAGCCCATTCTTGGTTACATCATGCTGTCCGCCGGCGCCGCTGTTGTTCAGGAGAACCTTGCTCCGCTGGGTACCTTCATCGAGACCGGTTTCCACATCACCGGCGTCGTGCCCAACAACGAGGTCGTTGTTTCGATGGCTCAGAGCGTCCTCGGCGTTCAGACCATGATGATCCTGATTCTCGGCTATGTCGTGAACATTATCATTGCCCGCTTTACCAAGTTTAAGTACATCTTCCTGACGGGCCATCACAGCATGTTTATGGCCTGCCTGCTGTCTGCCGTTCTGCAGGCATCTGGCTTCCAGGATGTCCAGCTTGTCATCGTGGGCGGCATGTTCCTGGGCCTCGTGAGCGCTATGCTTCCCGCTGTTGGTCAGCGTTTCACCGAGAAGGTTACCGATGGCGATGAAATCGCCATGGGCCACTTCGGTTCACTCGCCTATTACATCTCCGCTGCAGTCGGTACGCTTTTTGCTAAGGACGCCGAGGAGAACAGCACCGAGAAGATCGAGGTTCCCGAGAAGTTCGCCTTCCTGCGCGACACTACCATCTCCACGGCTCTTACCATGGCCTTCTTCTACCTGGTTACCGCTTTCGCCGCTTACATCGCAGATCCTGCGGTCGTCACCAAGACCGCTGGCGGCGACAACGTGATTGTCTATGCCCTGACCTGTGCCCTGTCCTTTGCCGTTGGTGTCACCATCGTCTATAACGGCGTTCGTATGATCCTTGCCGACCTGGTCCCGGCTTTCCAGGGCATCTCCAACAAGCTGATCCCCGGTGCCATCCCCGCCGTCGACTGCGCCGTCTTCTTCCCCTATGCTCCCACCGCCGTCATCCTCGGCTTTGTCGCTTCCTTTATCGGTGGCGTGGTCGGTATGTTCATCGTGGGCGCTACCCTGGGCATCTTCATCATCCCGGGCATGGTTCCTCACTTCTTCTGCGGTGCTACCGCAGGCATCTACGGCAATGCTACCGGCGGTCGCAAGGGCGCAGCTCTTGGCGCTTTCGTCAACGGCCTGCTCATCACCTTTGCCCCGGCCCTGCTCCTGCCCGTTCTTGACGTCTTTGGCTTCAAGAACACTACGTTCGGCGACTTCGATTTCTCCGTCATTGGTATTACGCTTGGCCGCGCTGCCGAGGCCTTCGGTACCACCGGTGTCTACGCGATTCTTGCTGTCCTTCTGATCGTCGCCTTCGTCCCCAACTTCATCCACACCAAGGGTGCTGTGATCAATCACGTTGAGGAAGAGTAATCCAGGCATACGTTAAGCCCTAATCGGGCGGAGCTCCGATAACCGGCTCCTACACGGAAGCGGTGACGTCTCAAATGAGGCGTCACCGCTTTTTGTTTTGGACTGGTTGTGAAAACGCACCGGTGAAGCGCTGTCTCTGCGCCGCGAACGGAATCAACCGCGATGATCAGCAAAAACGTTTTGCCGCTGGGGTGTCGATATAAAAATGGTAAAACTGCAAAACCGTTCGCCGAGAAGATGAAAACCCGCAGCTCACGCCTTGATAAACGTAGGTAAAGTGTTTAGCAGTTTATCGGCCGTATGCTAACGAAAGGAATCAGGCAGATGGCAATCAAGGTGTTCGCTGACGGTGCAAACCTCGAGGGCATGTTCGACATGTACGAGAACGGCAACGTTCAGGGTTTCACGACCAACCCGTCCCTTATGAAGAAGGGCGGCGTGACGGATTACCGCGCGTTTGCCAAGGAGGTCCTGGCCCACATCACCGATGTGTCCGTCTCGTTTGAGGTCTTTGCCGACGACGTCGAGACCATGGAGGTCGAGGCCCGCGAGATCGCTACCTGGGCCGAGAACGTCTACGTCAAGATTCCGTGCGTGACTACCAAGGGCGAGTCCACGGCCGAGTTGGTGCGCAAGCTTTCCGCCGACGGCATTAAGGTCAACGTCACCACCATCTTTACGCCTGCGCAGGTCGACGAGATGGTCGACGCTGTCGACGCCGAGACGCCGTCCATCATCTCGCTCTTTGCCGGCCGTATCGCCGACACGGGTGTCGATCCCATTCCGTTTATGACGGAGTCGGTCAAGAAGGCCGCCGCCAAGCCCAACTGCGAGGTCCTGTGGGCGTCCACGCGCGAGCTTATCAACATTTACCAGGCGCAGGCCTGCGGCTGTCAGATCATCACGGTGCCCAACAGCATCCTGGCCAAGCGCAAGAACATCGGTCGCGACCCGTATGAGGTTTCGCTCGATACCGTGCGCGGCTTTGCCAAGGATATCGCCGCTTTGGGCTTCCATATCCTGCCGTAACGCGAACACTGGCTGCGCCGCGGGTTGTTCGCCCCGGCCTTTCCTTTCCCTATCGCTCACGCGCTTCGCGAGGGTCGCGCTAGGCAAAGGAAAGGCCGGGGCTGCCGACACGAACCCGTCGGTAGGTCCTGAGCTGAATCGCTACCTTTATTCCGATGGGGGTCGACAGTGCTACCCCGCCAACTGTCTCGGGCAGTAATGGGGCTGGGCTCGGATGGCAACGCCGCGTGCCACTGGCGGCTTCGTTCGCCGGATGACGATTCGTGTTACGCGGCCGGCGTCACCTCGGACGGCGGCGTGGGCTCCGACGGCATCGCGTGGACAACGCGGTTCCGCATTATGGATCAACCTGTAATCTAATGATCTTCTAATCCATATCTATCAAGTATCGAAAACGATCCGGCCCCGAGTTGGCAGTCATCGCCAAGGCAAAGGACCCTGCCGGCTATGTGTTCGGGGCGACGCGCAAGTCGCCCAAGACCCTTCGATTATCCCTTTGTTCCGCGCATGCAAGATCTCATGCTTGACGTGGTTGAACAGCTCTACCGGGCAAACGAGGTCTTTGCGGCTCGTGCCCATAAGTGTCCCACCAACAGAAATCGAGATATTCGGCCTCAGAGTGCCGTCAAGATTGCCAATATGGCTGAAAAACGTCCCGTACCGCACCTCTGCGGGTGCAGATATGGGACGTTTGTGGAATATCTGATGCCTATTTGTTGAGCTTGCACTTTGAAGAAGTGTTATCGCGGCCCAGCGAGGCCGAATATCTCAAAAATTGCAGGTGATGATTAGCGGAAACGGCGTCTCGCACTTCGGGATATCGCCAAATCGTTTTAGAAGGAGAGGCGCTCGGCGGAATGGGACCCGCCGAGCGCCTGCAGCGGCTTATTTGCCCCGCACCATGGTGAGGGAGATCTTTTTGCGGTCGCGATCGACCTTTTCTACCCATACCTTCACCGTGTCGCCGACGCGCACCACGTCGCTGGGGTGCTTGACGAAGCGGCTGGCCAGCTTGGAGATGTGCACGAGGCCGTCCTGGTGCACGCCCACGTCGACGAAGGCGCCAAAGTCGACGACGTTGCGCACCGTGCCCTTGAGCTCCATGCCGGGCTCCAGGTCGTCAATAGAAAGTGCCGAGCGGCTAAAGACCACCTCGGGCGCGTCGTCGCGCGGGTCGCGACCGGGCTTCTTGAGCTCGTTGACAATGTCGATGAGCGTCAGGGTGCCACAGTCCAGGTCGCTTGCCAGTGCCGAAATGCTGCCCAGACGGCGCTCGATGTCGGGCACGCCGCCGCGGCTGAGCTCGCTTGCCGCAACGCCGGCCCGCTCCAGGACGGCCGTGGCCACCTCGTAGCTCTCGGGGTGGACGCTTGTCGCGTCGAGCGGGTTCTTACCGCCGCTGATGCGCAAAAAGCCCGCGGCGTTGAGATATGCCTTGGGTCCAAGTTTGGGGACCTTCTTAAGCTGGCGGCGATCGGTAAAGGCGCCGTTTTCCTCGCGGTACGCCACGATGTTCTTTGCCACGCTCGGCGTGATGCCCGATACGTATCCCAGCAGGCTTGCGCTCGCGGTGTTGACGTCGACGCCCACGCGGTTGACGACGTCCTCCACCACGTGGCCCAGGGTGCGCGAGAGCTCGGCCTGGTCAAGGTCGTGTTGGTACTGGCCCACGCCGATGGACTGGGGCGGAATCTTGACGAGCTCTGCCAGCGGGTCCTGCAGGCGACGGCCCAAGCTCATGGCGCCACGTACGGTGACGTCCAGGTCAGGATATTCCTGGCTGGCGAGCTCGGAGGCGGAGTACACCGACGCGCCGGCCTCGTTAACGATGGTGTAGCGAAGGCTGGACGCCTGCTCGGCAATGAACTCCGAGACGACTTCCTCGGTCTCGCGGCTGGCGGTGCCGTTGCCGATGACGATGGTGTTGACGCCGTCCTTTTTGACGAGGCGGGCGAGCTCGCGCTTGGTGCCGGCGACGTCGTGGCGCGGCTTGGTGGGGTAGACCACGCCGTGGTCGAGCAGCTTGCCGGTCTCGTCCATGACGGCGACCTTGCAGCCGGTGCGGTAGCCCGGGTCGAGCGCGAGTACGCGGGCGCCGCGCACGGGGCGCGCCGAGAGCAGGCCCTCGAGATTCTTGGCAAAGACGTTGATGGCCTCGGTCTGGGCGCGAACGGTGAGTTTGGCGCGGGCCTCGCGCTCCAGCGAGGGAGCCATGAGGCGTTTGTAGCCGTCGGCGATGGCGGCATCGAAGATGGGAGCAAACACGCCCTGGCGTCGGGGCCAACGGCTGCTGAGGCGCGCCGTGGCGGCAACGCCGTCGACGTTCACGCGCACGCGGAGCTTGCCCTCGCGCTCACCGCGGTCGATAGCCAGCACGCGGTGGTTGGGTATACGGCGCAACGGCTCGTCATAGCTGTAGTAGGGCTCGTAGGGGGTCTTCTCGGCGGGGTCGGTGGCCTCGACGACGATGTCGGCGGTGTTTTGCGTAAAGGTGCGCAGGTCGGCGACGTTCTCCGGGTCCTCGGCCACCGTCTCGGCCACGATGTCGGCGGCGCCGGCGAGTGCCTTCTCGGGCGTGTCGAAGCCGGCCTGTTCGTTGACGTATGCCGCAGCGGCGTCGAGTGCGCTGCCCTTGGCCGATGCCTGCATGATGATCATATTGGCGAGCGGCTCCAGGCCGGCCTCGCGGGCCTTCTGCGCACGGGTCATGCGCTTTTTACGGTAGGGCTTGTAGAGGTCTTCGACGCGCTGGAGCTGTGTGGCCTCGCGAATCTGCTGCTCGAGCTCGGGCGTGAGTTTGCCCTGGGCGTCGATGAGCAGGATGACGTCCTCTTTACGCTGTTCAAGATTGCGCAGGTAGGACAGGCGCTCGTCGAGCGCGCGCAGGGCAACGTCGTCCATGCCGCCCGTTGCTTCCTTGCGGTAGCGCGAGATAAAGGGGATGGTGTTGCCCTCGTCGATGAGCTTGACGGCTGCCTCGACGTTGGCGGCCTTAAGGTTGAGCTCGCGGGCGAGCTGGGCGATAAGATCCATGGGACTTCCTGTCTGTGAGTACGTTACAGGTGCATGAGCCACCCAGTCTACCACCCGCCCGCGCCGCGGCTGCAAAGAAAGCCCCGCGGGCAGGAGGCTGCTCGCGGGGCAAAGAAGAGGGGCTTATTTGTGGCGGACCGAGGGGCTCGGCATGGGGTTTCTGTCGCGGCCGCTCTTAAGGCGTTACAGCTCGACGAGCTGGCCGGTCTCGGCGGCCTCCTTGACGGCGTTGAGAAGCGTGAGCGTCTTGACGTTGTCGGCCGGCGTCACGACGGGCTCGACCTCGCGGCGGACGACCTTCACAAAGTGCTTGAGCTGCATCTTGTGGGGAAGCGCCGGGTCGACGGCCGGAATCTCCATCTGCAGCGGCTTGTGCCAGTTAGAGGCGCCGTCGTAGGAGAACTGGTGCAGGCGGGGCAGCGACAGGGCGCCCTTGGTGCCGCCGATAAAGTAGGCGTCGGCGTCGAAGGGGCGGTACTGCGGATCCTCGCGAGCGGTTGCCTCCCAGTTCCAAGGGCTGGCGGTGGCGTCGGAGATGGTCATGCTCGCAAGCGCGCCATCGGCAAAACGGACGTTGACCACGGCGGAGTCCTCGGTCTCAAAACCGCGGGCGGCGCTGGACTGCATACCCTGGACGGCAACGGGCTCGCCCAGCAGGTAACGGAGCAGGTCGACGTCGTGCACCAGGTTGACCAGAATCGGGCCGGCACCCTTCTTGCGGCGCCACTCGACGTCGAAGTACTCGTCGTTCTTATAGATCATGTAGTGGAAGCTCGACACGGTGAGCTTGCCCAGCTCGCCGGACTCGATGATCTCCTTGGCCTTGTTCACAAACGGGTTGTGGCGACGGTGCTGACCCACGAGTACGGGCACGCCGGCGGTCTCGGCCTCGGCGGCGAAGGCCTGGGCATCCTCGAGATCGTTGGAGATCGGCTTTTCGACCAGCGGCACGATGTTGCGCTTGATGGCCTCGCGGGCAACGCCCAGGTGCAGGTCGTTGGGGGTGGCGATGATGACGGCCTCGGGCTTGACCTCGTCCATCATCTGGGCGGGATCGGTAAAGAACGGCACGCCGGCGGCCTCGGCCGTGGCGCGGGCGCCCTCAAAGGCGTCGGCGATGGCGACGAGCTCGGCCTCGGGCTCCTCGGTGACAAAGCGGATGTGGTTGCGGCCCATGGCGCCGGCGCCGATGACGGCAATGCGGACGGGGTTGAGCTCAGACATTTCGACTCCTTAATGCTGGTGGCTGGCGAATGTGGCAAAGGGACTGTCCCTTTGCCACATTGGTATAACTAGGCGGACTTCTTCTTGCTGTCGGAGACCATCATGTAGACGGTGAGTACGACGGCGATGGCGGCGATCACGATGGCGCCGTAGAAGGACTGCTGGTAGGCGGCGCTGCCGGCCTCGGCGTGATACAGCACGGCGGTGATGGGCTGGCTGATCCAGGTAGAAGCGGCATAGCCCAAGAACATGATGCCGTAGTTGACACCGATGTTGCTGGTGCCAAAGGCGCCACCGGTAAGCGGCGGGTAGATGACGAGCAGGGCGCCAAAGCTAAAGCCAAGCAGGGCGAGCGCCACAAAGAACATGCTCTGCGTAAAGCTCATCGACATGATGACGAGCGCGACGATGGTGACGACAAGGCTGATGAGCAGCGACTTGTAGGCGCCGAGCTTGTCGATGATCTGGCCAAAGGACAGACGGCCGACCAGGTTGGCGCAGGTGTTGACGGAGACCACCACACCGCCGAGGGCGACGGCCGCGGCGCTCGTGGGGTCGGCGAAGAGCTGGACGGCGGCGATGGAGGCAACCTTGCCCACAAGCAGGGTGCCTGCAGTGGCAGCAAAGGCGAAGGTGACGATGAGGACCCAGAAGCGCGGGGTCTTGACCATCTCGCCCGGGGTGAGGTCACCGAAGGTGCCGGCGTGCGCGCCGCCCTTGGGGGCCTCGAAGCCCTCGGGCAGCCAACCGGCCTCGGGGGCCTTCAGGAACAGGGCGGAGGCGGCGATCGTCACAAAGAAGATGACGCCGAGTGCCTTGAGGGCGCCAAAGATGCCCAGGCTCGGGATGAGCAGCGAGGCGAGCACCGGGGACAGCACGGCGGGACCGGCGGTCGAAGCGGCCAGGGTGATGCCGGAGGCGAGGCCCTTCTTGTCGATGAACCACTTTTGGCCGGTGGTGAGTGCCGGGTTGTAGCCCAGGCCGTTGCCGATGGCGGCGACGAGCGAGAACCACAGGTAGAACTGCCACGGCTCGGTGACGGTGCCGGACATGAACCAGCCCAGGCCGTAGCACACGGCGGCAGCGATCACGACGTTGCGCGGGCCGATCTTATCGGAGATGCGGCCGGCGAAGATGCCCGTCACGGCCATGATGGTCTGGAAGACCGGGAAAGCCCAGGTAAGGGCGCTCGACCACTCGGGGTAGACGGCGAGCAGGTTCTTGCTCACGACGGAATACAGCGCGATGGAGCTGATGAAGAACATGGTGACGCACGCGGCGGAAAGCACGACGGCGCGACCCTTGTTGGAGTTGTTGGAAGCCATTGGACTCTTTCTAATCGATACGGGGGAGGGGAGGGGCAAACGCCGCTGAGGTGCTTGCCCCGCGCCCCTTTCTACCGGGCTGGTTTACTGGTCAGTCGGCTTTGCGACGCCGGACTCATCGGACCAGAGCTCGACGCCCTTGTTCTTGAGGTAGTTGTCGGCAAAGGCGCGGCGGCCGCCGGGCTTGGCGGTGAGGTCGCCCATCATGTTGGAGAAGCCGCCGTCGACCTTGATGGCGTCGCCGGTGGTAAAGTCCGAGCGCTTGGACGCCAGGAACATGACGGCGTTGGCGATATCGCTGACCTCGCCGATGCGGCGCGTGGCGATGAGGCGGCTGCGGCTCTTCTCGACCTCGGGATCGGCGTAAAAGCTTGCCGACATGGGTGTCTTGACAAAGCAGGGCTCGACGCAGTTGGAGCGGACGCCGTAGGGGCCCCACTCGGCGGCGAGCATCTTGGACATCATGTTGACGCCCGCCTTGGTGGAGCTGTACACGCCCGAGAACGTCTCGGGGGAGTGGCTGGCAACGGTCGAGATGTGCACTAGGCGGCCCTGGCCGGCCTTGATCATCTCGCGACCAAAGCGCTGCGAGGTGATGAAGTAGCCGGTGAGGTTGACGTTGAGCACCTGCTCCCAGTCGCTTAGCGGCAGGTCCTCCATGGCGGCGAAGCGCAGGATGCCGGCGGTGTTGACGAGAACGTCGACGCGGCCGAAGTTGGCGATGGTGGCGTCGACGGCAGCCTGAACCTCGGCCTCGTCGGTGGCGTTCATCTTGTAGCCCTCGGCGTGGATACCAAACTCGGCGGCGAGGTCGGCGGCTGCTGCCTTGACCTTCTCCTCGTCTAGGTCGAGCAAGACGACGTTGGCGCCGTTGCGGGCGAACTCGCGGCAAATCTCGACGCCCATACCGCCGAGCGCGCCGGTCACGGCGCAGACATCGCCCTCGAGCTTAAGCCAATTGCTCATAGGAACTTCCCTTCTTGTGCCTCCCGGTGGGTCGCTCCCATTAATCGACCCACGTGGTTTTCGCTGGTTATCGTATGCTTTGCATTTGCGCAGGTGAATTGCATATTTGTTAGAATGGCGTTAACCATAGGTTTACACTGTGCGATGCAGTTTATTCTCAATTGAGCGCATGACCTGCGAAAACAACTTCCTGTGGCACCATGTGGCCACGGGCGCGAAAACGGGAGATTGACGTGTACGATCGACGACTTGAGGCCATATCGGCCGCCGCGGAGCTGGGAAGCTTCTCGCGCGCGGCGGCAAAACTACGTGTGTCGACCCCGGCTCTCGTCAAACAGGTGTCGGGGTTCGAGGCCGAGTTTGGCATCACGTTGTTCGAGCGCTCGCATTCGGGCGTTAAGGTGACGCCGGCGGGTGCGCTGCTGGTAGACGATGCGCGCTCGATCATGCGTCAGTCCGAGGATGCGTTGCGCCGTGCCCGACGCGCAGCGGGCGATGGCGGCGCCGTGCGTCTGGGCGTGTCGATGATGTGCCCGGGGCGCCAAACGCTGTCGATGTGGCCGAGTGTGCACGAGCTGGAGCCGTCGCTGCGCTTTGAGATTGTGCCGGTGAGTGACCTCTACGATGAGCGCGAGACCGTCATGCGCAGTCTTGGTCGCGAAGTGGATGTAGTGCAGTCGAGTTTTTCGACCCCGCGCTGGGGCGACGCCTGCCAAAAGCTCCTTATCGTCAACGTACCGTTTTATATTGATGTGCCGCGCACGAGCCCGCTTGCGCGCAAGACGCGCATCACGGTTGCCGACCTGGAGGGCATGCGCCTGCGCGTGCTCCGTCACGGCAACGACGCTATGGACAGCCTGCGCATCGACCTGTTGGCCGACGGCGGCGTGGACGTGATCGACGTGGATAGCTTCGACTTTGCGCTCTTTAACGAGGCGGAGGAAAAGGGCGATGCGGTGCTCACCTGCGGAGCGTGGTCGGGCGTGCACCCGGCCTTTGTGGGCGTACCGTTTCTATGCGGTCGCGAGGTGCCGGTCTATTTGCACTACCCGCTCGAGCCCACCCTCCAAGTACAAAAATTCGTCAACGCCATGGCCCAACTCCTCAAGTAGCTTACACAAAACGAGGCCCTGGCCAAACGGCCAGGGCCTCACTAACCTTTATTCCGTTTTAAACAACGGGCTGATTGCGCGCAGGAGGGTGCCCCGGGGCGGCGGGGTATTTCCTCCGCGCGCAGTTTCGCAGCGAAGCGAGAATGTTTGAGCACGGAGGAATTACCCCGACGCCCCGGGGCACCCTCCGTCAGTAACCGTTCCTACTCCAGCTCAAACGCTCCCGTGTACAGCTGGTAGTAATACCCGCGCTTGGCGATCAGCTCGTCGTGGTTGCCGCGCTCGATGATGCGGCCGTGGTCCAGACAGATGATCGCGTCGGAGTTGCGCACGGTGGACAGGCGGTGCGCGATGACAAACGTCGTGCGGCCCTCCATGAGTTTATCCATGCCCGCCTGCACGATAGCCTCGGTGCGGGTGTCGATGGAGCTCGTTGCCTCGTCCAGAATCATTGCCGGCGGATCGGCGACGGCAGCGCGGGCGATCGAGATCAGCTGGCGCTGGCCCTGCGACAACTGGGCGCCGTTGCCGGTGAGCATGGTGTCATAGCCGTCGGGCAGGCGGGTGATAAAGTCGTCCGCGCCCGCGAGCTTGGCCGCCGCGATGCACTCCTCGTCGGTCGCATCCAGGTTGCCGTAGCGGATGTTATCCATCACGGTGCCGGTGAACAGGTTCACGTCCTGCAGCACGACGCCCAGGCTTCGGCGCAGGTCGGCCTTGCGGATCTTGTTGACGTTGATGCCGTCGTAGCGGATCTTGCCGTCGGCGATGTCGTAGAAGCGGTTGATGAGGTTGGTGATGGTCGTCTTGCCGGCACCGGTGGCGCCGACAAACGCGACCTTCTGGCCCGGCTTGGCAAACACGGACACGCCGTGCAGCACCTCGTGGTCGGGCGTGTAGCCAAAGTCGACGTTGTCCATGACCAGGTCGCCGCGCAGCGGTACGTACTCGATCTCGCCGGTTGCGCGGTGCGGATGTTTCCATGCCCACATGCCGGTGTGGTGGTCAGCCTCCTCGAACTCCCAAGTCTCGGGGTTCACCTGTGCGTTGACGAGCGTCACGTAGCCTTCGTCGGCCTCGGGCTTCTCGTCGATGAGCTCAAAGATGCGGTCGGCGCCGGCGAGGCCCATGACCACGGCGTTGATCTGCTGCGAGATCTGGCCGATCTGTCCGCAGAACTGCTTGGTCATGTTGAGGAACGGCACCACGACGGCGATGGACAGCGCCATGCCCGAGATGCTCAGGTTGGGCACGCCCAGTGCCAGGAAAATGCCGCCGGCAAGGGCCACCAGCACGTAGAGCAGGTTGCCCAGGTTCATAAGGATGGGCATGAGGATGTTGGCGTACATGTTGGCCTTTTGCGAGACCTCGAAGAGCTTCTCGTTGCGCTCGTCAAAATCGGCCTCGGCGGCAGACTCGTGGCAGAACGCCTTGACGACCTTCTGGCCGTTCATGACCTCCTCGATATGGCCCTCGACCACGCCGAGCTCGGTCTGCTGCGCAATGAAGAAACGCGCGGAATTGGAGCCGAGCAGCTTGGTCATAAAGGTCATAAAGGCGACGCCGGCGATGATGACCAGGCACATCCACACGCTGTAGTACAGCATGATAAAGAACACCGTGACAATGATGATGATCGTCATGAGCAGGTTGGGCAGCGACTGACTGATCATCTGGCGCAGCGTATCGATGTCGTTGGTGTAGTGGCTCATGATATCGCCGCGCTGGTGCGTGTCGAAGTAGCGGATCGGTAGGTCCTGCATGCGGTTGAACATCATCTCGCGCAGCTTCTCGAGCGAGCCCTGCGTGACGATAGCCATGGCGCGGTTCCAGAAGAGCGAGGACAGGACACCGACGCCGTAGATGCAGGCGAGGGTGGTCACGAGCTGCAGAATCTTGGGCTGTGCGGCTTCCCAATCGCCCGACTGCCACGATTCGCTAATAATCTGCAGGGCGCTCTGCAGGAAGGTCGCGCCGATGGAGTTGATGATGGCGCAGAGCACCACGCCGGCGACGACAAGGGGCAAAAGCACGGGATAGAAGCCAAAGAGCGTCTTGATGAGGCGCGACATGGTGCCGCCCTTGCGGTTGAGCGCGCGCTCGGCGGTCGTTGCCTTACTCATGGGCCTCGCCTCCTTCCTGGGTCTGAGCTTGCGTTGCGGTCATGTCGGTGTTGTCTGCCGCCGTGTTCGCGTCGCCAGAGACGTCGTCGGCGTCTTGCGTACCTTCGGCAGACATCTTGTTTTGCGAGGTAAAGGTCTCGCGGTAGATCTCGCTCGTCTTAAGCAGCTCGTCATGGGTGCCGATCTGCGCGATACGGCCGCCCTCCATGACGATGATGCGGTCTGCGTCCTGCACGGAGCTGATGCGCTGGGCGATGATGAGCTTGGTCGTGTTGGGCAGATAGCTTGCCAGTCCTGCGCGGATCTTTGCGTCGGTCTTGGTGTCGACGGCGCTGGTGGAGTCGTCCAGGATCAAGATCTTGGGGCGACGCAGCAGGGCGCGTGCAATGCACAGGCGCTGCTTCTGACCGCCCGAAACATTAGAGCCGCCCTGTTCGATCCAGGTGTCGTAGCCCTTGGGGAAACCGTCGACAAACTCGTCGGCGCAGGCCAGATGCGCTGCCTCGCGGACTTCCTCGTCGGTGGCGTTCGGGTCGCCCCAACGCAGGTTCTCGGCGATGGTGCCGCTAAACAGCACGTTTTTCTGCAGCACCATGGCGACCTGGTGACGCAGCGCGTCCAGGTCGTAGTCGCGCACGTCCACGCCGCCCACGCGCACAGCGCCTTCGGTGGTGTCGTACAGGCGGGCGATGAGGTTAACGAGCGTGGACTTGGCCGAGCCGGTGCCGCCGATGATGCCGATGGTCTCGCCGCTCGTAATGTGCAGGTCGATATCGTCGAGCGCCTGGCGTTTCGCATGCGCGGAATACTTAAAGCTCACGTGGTCAAAGTCGATGGAACCGTCGGCAACCTCGAGCACGGGCTCGGCGGGATTGGCGATCGTGGGCTCGGCGGCCAGCACCTCGGCAATGCGGTGTGCCGATTCGTCGGCCATGGTCACCATGACAAAGATCATCGACAGCTGCATCAGGCTCATGAGAATCTGGAAACCATAGGTAAAGGTCGAGGAGAGCTGGCCCACGTCGAACAGCGTGCCCTGGCTCGTGATGATGAGCTTGGAGCCTAGGTAGATGATGACGACAAACGCGCCGTTGACGCAGATGTTCATCATGGGGTTGTTAAAGGCGAGCAGCTTCTCGGCGCGGGTGAAGTCCATCTGGACGTCGCGCGCGGCGGTCGCGAACTTCTCCTTCTCAAAGTCTTCGCGCACATAGCTCTTGACCACGCGCATGCCGGTGACGTTTTCCTCGACGGACTCGTTAAGGGCATCGTACTTGTGGAACACGCGCGAGAAGATGGGGCGCACCTTAAAGATGATAAAGAACAGTCCAAAGCCCAGCAGCGGAATGATGACCAGGTAGACCATGGCGACGCTGCCGCCCATGATAAACGCCATGGTAAAGGCGAAGATCAATACCAGCGGCGCGCGCACGGCGATACGGATGATCATCATAAAGGCCTGCTGCACGTTGTTGATATCGGTGGTCAGGCGCGTGACGAGCGAGGAGCTCGAGAACTCATCGATGTTGGCAAAGCTGAACGTCTGGATCTTGTAGAACAGGTCGTGACGCAGGTTCTTGGCGAATCCGCAGCTCGCATGGCTGCAGGTGACACCAGCCGCGGCGCCAAAAGCAAGCGACGTCAGCGCGATGAGCACCAAAAAGCCTGCGGTGGGAAGCATCTCGGCTACGGTGGCGCCGTCTTTGATGGCGTCGATCAGGTTGGCGGTGATAAATGGAATCAGCATCTCGCAGAGCACCTCGCCAAGCACGAGCAGCGGCGTGGCAACAGTGACTTTCATATAGTCGCGGATGCTTCCCATGAGGGTTTTAATCATCCAGTTCCTCCCAGGTTACGCGGATTTTATCGAGCATTTCGGCGAGGTCCTCGCGCTCGTCGTGGGTGAGCGCGCTAAAGGCCCGTTCTCTAAAGCGGATGCGGGCCGCCTGGTCGATGCGGGCGTTTTCCCGGCCGGTTTCGGTCAGGCGAATGGTGAGTTGCCGTCGATCCTTGGGGTTACGGCTGCGCTCGATGAGGCCGTTGAGCTCGAGCTTGGACAGGATCTCGGAAAGCGATCCCGGCTTGAGGTCAAAGTGCATGCCGAGCTCCTGCTGCGACATCTCGCCGCCGGGTTGCTTGGCCAGCAGGCAGATGATGGGCGCCTTGCCGGATACGCCTCCGCCATGAAAGTGCATGTAATGGCCGCAAAAGCCCAGATTATTGAGGATGCGCTTGGCAAGCTTGTCTTCGGCGCTGACCGCTTCGGGTATGTCTACCGGTTGCGACGGGTCACCGCCGGGCTCATGCGGAAGGACGAGTGGTTCAACACACATATCTAAGCTTCGCTCCTTTCTTTAGTTAGGTAGTTGAATTGTTTTGTGCCTAACCAATTTAGGAGCACGGTAAATAAATGTCAAGGTACCAAACTTATTATGTTCGAGCGGCACTTAGGGACGTTCCTTATGTGCCGGCATTTGGGGACACTCCTTGTGTCGACTAGTCATTTAAGAACGTCCCCAACGACTAACTTCCTCCTTCCCGTAACCTTTCCGCAACAATTCGTCCTCTGCGGTGCCAGCGCCCGTTCACAACGTCCCCTGCGCTACACTTAGTCGCACTGTGGCGCTGCCGCGCCGCGCCCGAAACAAGGGAGACCCTCATGAAGAATACTCAGCTGCTGCTGATTAACGATATGTGCGGCTACGGCAAGGTCGCGCTTTCCGCCATGCTGCCGGTGCTGTCGCACATGGGTTACCGTATCCACAATCTGCCGACGGCACTTGTGTCCGACACGCTCAACTACCCCAAGTTCTACATCCACGACACCACCGAGTACGTGCGTCAAAGCCTCGCTATCTGGGAGGAGCTCGGCTTTGAGTTCGACGCCATCTCGACCGGCTTTATCGTGACCGAGGAAGAGACGCGCATCATCTCGGACTTTTGCCACCGCCGTGCGCAAAAGGGCACCAAGGTGTTCGTCGATCCCATCATGGGTGACAACGGCAAGCTCTATGCCGGCGTGCCCGAGTCCACGATTGGCCTCATGCGGCACCTGCTGGAGTGCGCAGACTACGCGGTGCCCAACTACACCGAGGCCTGTCTGCTCGCCGATACGCCTATTGCAGAGCAGATCACGCCCGATGAGGCCCGCGCCCTTGTGGACGCCGTGCGCGAGTTGGGTGCCAAGTCGGTGGTCATTACGAGCGCCGTGGTCAATGGCACGAACGCGGTTATCGGTTACGACCATGTAGCGGGGGAGTACTTCACGATTCCCTTTGAGCTCATTCCGGTCTATTTCCCGGGTACGGGCGACACGTTCTCGGCAGTGCTCGTCGGCCGCGTTATGGCAGGTTGGAGTCTGCAGCGCGCCACGGCCGATGCCATGCGCGTGGTGGCCGAGCTTATCGAGCGCAATGCTGCGCAGGAGGATAAGTCTGCCGGCCTGCCCATCGAGGCCTGCCTGGATGTGATTGACCATGAGTAATGCTGGCGAGGGCGGCGTCAAGCCTGCGGGCGAGAACGGGCCGCTCGGCGCGCCGCGTGGCAAGCGGCCGCGTATCCGCGTGAGCTGCGTGGACCAGCTGGGGACGTGCCGCTGCCACCACGGTCATAAGCCGGGCGACGTCTTTGACTTTGACCGAGACCGCGGCAAGATGTGCTCCATGGCCTGCCACGTGGGCTTTCCCTATATCGATATCCTGCGCTATGGCGGAACCGTGCCTGGCAACGAGCCCGGTACGGCGAAGTTTTGCTGCCCCGAGGTCGATACGCTGAATGTCTGGCTTTCCGAGATCGTCGACGAGTAGTTGAGCGTGGATTATCTCCCGCCGAGAAAATGAGCGTGGATTTTCTCCCGTTTAGAGCGCACTTGAACGCTCAAAGTGGGAGAAAATCCACGCTCATTTTTCATGCGGGAGATTATCCACGCTCGTTTCGCGCCGAAGGCGTGGCCTGCGACCTCGCTTTCCTACAGCTGCTCGAGCATAGCGGCGCAACCGGCGAGCACGTCGCGGTAGGTGGCATCGAAATTGCCGGTGTACCAGGGATCGGCCACGTCGCCGGGGCGCCCGGTCCAATCGAGCAAGCGCGTAATCTTGCCGTCGGGGTCGTCGCCAAAGATGCGACGCAGGCCACGCGCGTTCTCAGCATCCATATAGACAATGTGGTCCCAGTTGCCATACTCTGCTCGACGCACCTGGCGGGCACGGTGCGCAACGACGGGAATCCCGACTTCGCGCAGCTTGGCGACCGTGCCATGATGCGGCGGGTTGCCGATCTCCTCAGTTGAGGTCGCTGCGGAATCGATGACAAACTCCGCCTCGCGCCCAGCGCGGCGCACGAGCTCGGTAAACACCGACTCAGCCATCGTCGAGCGGCAGATGTTCCCATGGCAGATAAACAGTACACGTTGCATATGCGGTTTCCTTTCGATCGCCATCATCGAGCTCGAGTATCGCATCTGCGCTTACGCCCTCGCCCGCTTGCGCTCCCAACGTGCCAGCTTAATCGTCACCAGCGTAAGCGCCCAGGCCACAAGCGAGAACGCGGCGCCCACGGCGCCCACGTGTGCAATGCCAATGCTGCTCACCACGGCTCCGCCTACCGCGGTGCCAAACGAGATGCCGACGTTAAACGCCATGGGCTCAACCGAACTTGCGAGTACCATCGACTTGGGATGGCGGCTGCGTGCCACGTCCATAAAGTGCGTGATGCACGACACCGAGAACAGGTACATGAGCAGCGCCAAGCTAAAGACAAAGACCAGCGCGAGCGGCATGGTGCCGCCCACAGCAAACAGCCCGAGTAACGCCGCGGCCTGCAGCACAAACGTCACAAGCAGCGCCTTCATGCCAAAACGCGCGTCGATCCATCCGCCCAAGATGTTCGAGACCAGGCAGAACACGCCGTAGGCCATAAGCGTGGTGCTCGCCTGAACGGTTCCCATACCCAGCACCTGCTCAAGATAAGGCGTCACGTAGCCGTAGAACACATAGACCGAGCCTACGCCAAACAAAAAGATGAGCATGCCGGTGATGATGCTCGGCTCGCGCAGCAGACCCGCCTGCTCGCGAAAGGTGGCAGGCTCATCGGTTTGCCCAGCGCGCGGCATAAACGCCACGAGCGCTCCGCAGATCAGAACGGCAAAGGTCAGCGTGCCGTACATGGCCACGTGCCAGTCGAGCGTGTCGGCCACGAACTTGCCGATCGAGGTCACAAAGACCATTGCCACGGAAAACGCACCATATACCACCGAGATGGCAAGTGAGGTTTGCTGTGGGGACAGCAGCTCGGGGATGTACGTCACACCCACGGCGAGCAGTGCGCCCGAGACGGAGCCCAGGACAATGCGCGAGATAAACAGCACCTGGAAGTTGGGCGCCAACGCCATGACCAGGTTGCCGAGCACAAAAACGATGCTGTAGCACACGAGCAGCTGGTAGCGGCGGAATCGCCCCGTGCTGAGCGCGAGCACCGGCGTGGCGATAGCGTAGACGAGCGCGAACACGCTGATGAGCTGGCCCGCAGTGGCAAGTGATACGCCGAGTTCCGTTGCCAAGTCGCTTTCGATGCCGATGACCACGAACTCCGAGCAGCCGAGCGAGAAGCCCAACAGCACGAGCAGCGCCAGGCAGAGCTTGGTGCGCGCGGGGGAGAGCGCGGCGGCGGTTGACTTACTTTTAGGCGTGGTTGCGGCGGTCAAGGTTGTCACTCCAATGTCGCATGAATAAGCGGGATTCAATCCCTGCAACTCTAACAGAATGTGTCAGGTGCCTGCCCCCTTTGTCGCAGGCTGCGCTTGCCTGTATAGTCGCAATACAGGCGAAGATGGTCTCAGGTACATCGCGGGCGACAGGAGATCCCATGGGTATGCACACGACAAAGGTTGCAGTGGGCGAGGGCAAGTTTGCGCTCGAGGCCCAGTTGACGGTGACGCCGCGCGGCATGGTGGTGTACGCCTGCTCGCCGGAGTACGCGCATCTGGGCGCCACGGCGCAGGCCATTCCGCGCCCTGAGCCCGGTCGCACGGCGACCGTGAGCATCCTGGCCGTTCCGTGCCATCGAGATGAGATCCCGGCGCACGATATCGCGGCGGCGCTGGCCACGCGCTTTGGCGTGCCGGTAGTTGCAAGCACGGGCTTTCATGTGGAGCATGCGACTGCGGACGATCTGCAGCGCGTGCTCGCTACCACCAAGGAGCTCATCGCCGCGCTCGAGGAGGCCGCCGCGCGCATCCTGCGCGCCGGCTGGGATGAGGGCGGTGCAGGCGCCGAGGTCGTGGCGGTCGATGCCGCGACCGGCGAGGCGCTTGGCCCTGTCGATCGCATCGAGGCACATGCCGGCGAGGGCATCCTGCATCAGGCATTTCTGACGCTTCTGGTCGAGGGCCAGGGCGAGGACGCGCGCCTGCTGCTCTGCCGCCGCAGTCCGCTCAAGCGCCTGTGGGGCGGGGTGCTGGCCGATAGCTGCGCCGGCCATCCGCTCCCCGGGGAAGACGTCGCGGCCGCCACGGCGCGTCGCATCAACGAAGAGCTTGGCATTGCGCGCGAGCCCGACCAGCTCAAGCACCTCGGTCACGTGGTGTATCGCGAGGATCACGGCGACGGCCGCTGCGAGTGCGAATGGTGCGAGGTGTTCGCAGCCCATGTTGAGCCGGGCGAGCTGCATATCAACCAAGAGGAGATCTCGGAGGTGCGTCGCGTGGCCCCGTCCGAGCTCAAAGGCTACCTGCAGGGTCACCCCGAGCAGCTGGCCCCCTGGCTCCGCGAGGCACTCAGCGACCCATCCATCCGTACGGCCCTCGCTATGTAACAAAGGTACAGTCCCTTTGCCATATCCAAACCGTCACAACATTCGATGAAAATCTCGAAATCGAGGAAAAGCGTCGAAGATTGTGACGGTTTTTGCCCAGAGGATCGCTTCTCATCCAAAAATCCCGCTTGACTGTATTGCCACAACACAGCGCAACGTAAGGGGCGTCCGATAACGGGCGCCCCTTTTTAAGCGGCAACGTGGTTGCGAATCCGGAGCGCCCCCAACAAGAAAGGTGGGGAGATGGAAGCGGAAAAGAAGGCGTTTAAGATCACCAAGCGCGAAATTGGCTTTGTGCTGGGTATCGTTGTCTTTTTGCTGGTGAAGTTTCTTCCTTTGGCGGAGCTGAGCTCGACGGTCGAGCTCACGGTCGGCGGTCAGACCTGTCTGGCACTGACGCTCGCCACGGTGGTGTTCTGGGCATGCGGTGTGGCGCAGCCGGGCTTTGTGGGCCTGCTCTATTGCGCGCTGCTCGTTCTATTCAAGGTGTGCGTGGACGACACGGGCGCCGCGAGCATCTCGGCGACGGTCGCCTCCACGTTTAGCTCGTGGACCAAAGCCACCATGTGGCTCGTCATTGGTGCCTACCTCATCGCCAGCGCGGTCAAGGAGTCGGGCCTGGGCGAGCGCATCGCCTATGCGTTTATGCTCAAGTTCGTGCGCGACGCCAAGTCGCTCATCATCTCGATCTTCGCGCTCACCTTTGTGCTGTCGCTGCTGATCCCGCATCCGTTCCCCCGCGCCTTCCTCATCCTCGCCGTCGTCTCGGTCATCGCCGAGTCCGCCGGCTACGGTGACGACGACAAGGGTAAGCTCGGCTTCCTCGTGTTTGCCGCTGCTGCCCCGGGCTCCATGTTCTTCCTGACGGGCGACTCCACACTCAACCCGCTCGTCGCGCAGTACAGCGCCGAGGCCGGCGGCATGAGCCCGTCCTTCGTCGACTGGTTCCTGTACATGAGCGTGCCCATGCTGGTCGCGCTGCTGTGCACCCTGTTCCTGGGCCTCTTCTTCTTTAAGCCCAGCAAGGAGCTCGTTTACGATCGCGAGCAGATCGTGGCCAAGCAGGCCGCGCTCGGCAAGCTCTCCGTCAAGGAGATCCGCACCATCGTGTGGCTTGTCATCGCCATCGCGCTGTGGCTCACCGTCTCGGGCGACTATATCGGCTGGGTCACCCTGGCCATTGGCGTCGCACTCGCCATGCCCATCATCGGCGAGGTCCTCACTCCTGCCAGCTGGAACGCTGTCGACATCAAGTCCCTCATGTTCCTGACGGCCGCCATGGCCGTGGGTTCCGTGGGCGGCGCCACCGGCATGAACGCCTGGATCGCCGACGTCGTGCTTCCCAGCTCCGTGCCCGAGAACATCTTCCTGTTCGCCCTGCTCGTCGCCGCGCTCTCCATGATCATCCACATGTTCATGGGCTCGGTCATGGCCGTGCTCGGCGTGTGCGTGCCGGCGTTCATCAGCTTCGCGGCCGGCTCCAGCGTAAGCCCGCTTGCCGTGGCGCTCATCGTCTTCACGTCCATCAACATCCACTACATCCTGCCGTTCCACAACCTGCCGATCCTTATCGGCGAGGGCAAGGACGCCGGCGGCTACACCTCCAAAGAGGCTATGCGCATGGGCATTCCCCTCACTGTGGTCGTCTTTATCGTCGTGCTGGTCGAGGCCGCCTGGTTCCACCTCTTTGGCCTGATGTAAGCGGTCGAGCACTTGGGCTGCAAACAGCCGAGTGCTTGAACCGCGAGTTGCCAAGCGCTCCATCTATAAGCGCTGCGGCCCCACTACGTTACCCAGCCCGGCGGCACTCCCGTCGCCGGGCACTCTCCCGAAAGGAGCACGCTATGTCCACTACCGATGCTTCCCAGATTCACGACCTGCGCTCCGCGCTCGACTTTTTGCGCGAGATGCCGGGCCAGCTGCTCGAGACCGACACTCAGGTCGACCCGGACGCCGAGGTCTCGGGTGTCTATCGTCACGTCGGTGCCGGCGGCACCGTTATGCGCCCGACCAAAGAGGGCCCGGCGATGGTCTTCAACAACGTCAAGGGCTTTGACGATGCCAAGGTCTGCATCGGCATGCTTGCCAGCCGCAAGCGCGTTGCCGCCCTGCTCGACCTGGACGAGGAGCACCTGGGCCTCGAAATCGGCAAGCGCTTCGAGAACCTGATCGCGCCAGAGCAGATCGCCGAGGGTGCGCACGTCGACTGCCAGGAGGTCGTGTACAAGGCGACCGACGAGGGCTTTGACCTGCGCAAGATCGTCCCCGCTCCCACCAACACGCCCGTCGACGGCGGCCCCTACATCACCATGGGCCTCGCCTATGGCACGAGCCCCGACGGCTCCCAGTCCGACGTGACCATCCACCGCTTCTCCTGCGTCGACAAGGACAAGCTCGCCATGTGGATCACCCCCGGCAGCCGTCACCTTGGCGCGTTCTTTGACGAGTACTGCCAGCGCGGCGAGGACATGCCCATCTCCATCTCCATCGGCCTGGACCCCGCCGTGTACATGTGCTGCGGCTTCGAGGCTCCCACCACGCCGCTCGGCTTCAACGAGCTGCAGATCGCCGGCGCCCTGCGCGGCCACGCCGTCGAGCTTGCCGACTGCGTCACCGTTCCGCAGAAGTGCATTGCCAATGCCGAGTACGTGCTCGAGGGCTATCTCATGCACGACGAGACCATCAACGAGGATGTCAACGGCCACGGCTACGCCATGCCCGAGTTCCCCGGCTACACCGGCGGCGCCAAGGTCTGCCCGGTGATCAAGATCACCGCCGTCACCACGCGCGTCAATCCCATCATGGAGAGCTGCATCGGTCCTTCGCACGAGCACGTTTCCATGGCGGGCATCCCCACCGAGGCTTCCATCTACAAGATGGTCGAGACCGCTATCCCGGGCCGCCTGCTCAACGTTCACGCCGCCCCCTGCGGCGGCGGCAAGTTCGTTGCCATCATGCAGTTCAAGAAGTCGAGCAAAAATGACGAGGGCCGTCAGCGCAACGCCGCCATGCTCGCCTTCTCGGCATTCTCCGAGCTCAAGCATGTGATCTTGGTTGACGAGGATGTCGACATCTTTGATATGAGCGACGTGATGTGGGCCATGACCACGCGCTTCCAGGCCGACGTCGACCTCATCACCATCCCCGGCTGCCACTGCCACGTGCTCGACCCGTCCAACGACCCTGCGTTCGACCCCACGATTCGCGAGCACGGCATCGCCTGCAAGGCCATCTTCGACTGCACGGTTCCGTTCGACCTCAAGAAGAATTTCATTCGCTCGCAGTTCATGGAGATCGACCAGGACAAGTGGGCCGCAGAGCTCGCCTTCTAGTAAGTCGCCCTGCCGAGTAACAAAGTGAGGAGTTGTCATGCCTGAGTCTTCTGTCCGTCCCCGCCGCATTGTCGTTGGCGTGTCTGGCGCCAGCGGTGCCGCGCTGGGTCTTGAGTGCCTCAAATGCCTGCGCCAGGCAGGTGCCGAGTCGGCGCTTGTCGTCACGCGCGGGGGAGAGATCACCATCGAGCAGGAGCTCGGCATGACGCTCGACGAGTTTGCCACGCATGCCGATGTGGTCTACGACAACAAAAATATCGGCGCCCCCATCGCAAGCGGTACCTATCCGGTCGACGGCATGATCGTGGCGCCCTGCTCCATGAAGACGCTCGCCGGCATCGCGAGCGGCTACAGCGAAAACCTGTTGCTGCGTGCGGCCGACGTGCAGATGAAAGAGCAGCGCCGCCTGGTGCTCATGGTGCGCGAGACGCCCTTCAGCGCCATTCACGTCGATAACATGGCGCGCCTGGCGCGCGTACCGGGCGTCATGCTCATGCCGCCCATGCTCACGTTTTACAACGGCCCCGCCACGCTCGATGACGCGGTGCATCACATCGCCGCCAAGGCGCTCGAGGCCGTCGGCGTGTCATGCGCAAACTATAAGCGCTGGTCATAGGCGCTTTTAGGGTAGGATACGAGAAGTGTTTGAGCCCGCTGCCCCTGTGGGCGGCGGGCTTTGTGCGCTAAAAGGATGTGTCGGGAGGACTTATGCAGACGGGCATGTATGCGATTAGCGAGATGGCGAGCTTGTTTAATGTTTCGCGCCAAACGCTCATCTACTACGACAAGATCGGCCTGTTTAAGCCCGCCGTGGTCAACGAAAAAGGCTACCGTTTCTATTCGCCCACGCAGATCCCGCTCATGCGCCTGATCTGCATGTTGCGCGACCTGGGGCTCGAGCTCGACGAGGTCGACCGCCTGACCTCGACGTTCGACATTGGCGAGATGACCGATCACCTGCGCTCGCGGGTGCAGGCGCTCGATGAACAGATCGCCGGGCTCAAAGCCGAGCGCGCGAGTGTGCAGGAGCGTCTGAGCTTTTACGACGAGGCGGTTTACTGGCGCGAGCGCGAGGGCAAGCCGGAGCTCAAACAGTTTGAGCGCCGCTACGTGGTCTTTGAGGAGTTCCCGGCCGATATCGAGCGCGGCCGCTCGATGCTGCACCCCACGCTCATGCGCGCGATTCTGCGCATGCGTGCGCTGACGGGCACGCGTCCCATGCGCGGTTGGGGCGCCATGCTGCGTCGCGAGGCACTGCATTCCGACGACCCCATTGCCGGCGCCGGCTCCTTTGCCGTGCTACCGCGCGGTGTCGAGGAACTGCTGCCGAGCGACGCTGCCGAGCTGGCAGAGATCGGCATAGAAGTGCTGCCCGAGGGCACATACCTGTGCATGAGCCGCTGGGGCATGCCGTACGAACCCGAGGGCATCCGCGCCGTCGTGGCCTGCATGGACAAGCACGCGCTCCAGCCCGTTGGCAACGCTTTCGACTTTTGCTACCTCGATACCACGAGCTACGACGAGTCCCACCAAGAGGACTTCTGCTGCATCCAAATCCCCGTCGCCCTTCAGATGTGACAAGGGGACAGTCCCTTTGTCACATCCACGCCCATTTCTTAGAAACTTGCAAAATCTGCAAGTTTCTAAGGTGGCATCTTATAAACTTGCAAATAATGCAAGTTTATAAGTTTTCATGTCTGGACGGGCGCTAGGGAGACTCTATGAACATCGTTCGCCGAAGCCGCTATCTTGATCGACTCATTGCTTTTCAGGATACCGACCTCATCAAAATCGTGACGGGTATACGCCGTTGCGGCAAATCCACGTTATTGGACATGATGAGGGAGCACCTGGCGCAGCAGGGGGTGCCGGCAGAGCGTTTGCTGACCTTTAAGATGGAATCTCTAGAGTACGCGGGGGTTACAGATTATCTGACGTTTTATCGCATGGTTCGGGAGCGCGTTGACGGTGTCGATCGCCCCTATCTGTTCTTTGACGAGCTCCAGAATGTCGAGGGTTGGGAAAAGGCGGTCAACTCGCTCCGAGTGGATTTGCCGTGCGACATCTATGTCACGGGCTCCAATGCCTTTATGCTATCGAGCGAGCTTGCAACGCTTATCTCGGGTAGATATATCGAGGTCAAGATGCAGCCCCTCACGTTTGGCGAGTATCTTGATTTTCGCTCGATTGATGCGGTCGTCGCCGAAGGGCTCGGTGAGCGGGTTGAGCTCGTTTCCAAGACGGGCAATCGCCTTAATTCAAATACCGTGCTTGAGCAGTACATAACCTACGGCGGCATGCCGTTTCTGGCTCATGATGAGCCGAGGCGTGAGCTGTGTCGCGACTATATTCGTAGCCTTTACCAGACAATCGTCGCGCGCGATATCTTATTGCGCGCGACGCGTAGGGGTCGCGGGGCTATCACTAAGCGCGATGTTCTCGAGCGGCTCTGTGCGTACCTGGCAGACAACATCTCCAATCAAACCTCGGTCAATAAAATCGTAGGGACGCTCAACGAATCGGCGGGCGGTAAGACCAATGCATCGACGGTGTCGGCATATATTGGCGCTCTGGAAGAGACGTACCTGTTTACCAAAGTAAAAAGGTATGACATCAAGGGGCGGGAGCTTCTTAAGACAGGCGGTAAATATTACATAGCCGATACGGGAATCCGCAGCTATCTTGACGGATATAGAGGTAGCGATAGCGGAAGGATGCTCGAGAACGTTATCTACAACCAGCTTGTCTTTGAAGGGTACGAAGTGTTTTGCGGCCATCTGCGCGCGGGGGAAATCGACTTTGTCGCAATCGGCGAGGGATCGGACCGCAAATATATCCAGGTTACCGAACGGATCGACGCCGAGGCGACGAGAGAACGCGAACTGCGACCGCTCAAGCTAAGCACGCTAGGAAAAATCCCTGATTCGTACGAGAAGATCTTGATTGTCAGGGATGGTGAGCATCCAACAGACATCGACGGCATCAGAATCGTAGGGGCGGCCGATTTCTTGCTGAGAAACAAGATCGCCCACGGCTAAACGCAAAATGTGACAAAGGGACAGCCCCTTTGTCACATTCCGTGCGAGCGGGCGTGCCATCTGGGGGTATAAGGCTAGCAAGTGTTTATTTGCGAGGCTTAAGGGGCGCCCCGTATGGATATCGATAACTTTGAATGGTGGTATAGCGAGGGCGAGGCTCCGGACGAAGAGTGGGACGAGCCCGCGCCGTGTGACGTGTCGAGCGACGAGGACGAGTCCGGCAATGATGCCGGTGTCGAGCCTGAAGCCGCCTCCGATGCCGCCGAACCCCTAACCTTTGAACAGGCTTGGGCCCAGGCTGAGGCCGACGAGGCAAAGGCCGATGCCACGGCCACACTGGGTGAGCCAGCCGACATGTCCATCTCGCCGGCAAAGACCCCGCAGCCGCGTCACACTATCGATCCCGACAGCACGGCATCCTTCAGCATTCTCGACGTGCCCTCGCAGGGTGCCCAGGCGCCTGCGCCCACGCATCGCCCCGATCTGGCTCGCGAGGAAGATGCGGGACGTCGCTCTCCGCTTGGCCCCATCCTTATCGCCTTTATGGCCGGCGTTATCGCATGCTCGGTAATTGGAAACGTCTGGAGCCATGTTGAACAACAGCGCAAAGACGCCGCCAAGGTCGAGATGTCTGTCGAGCAATCGCTCAGCCGCACGCGCTCGGTGCATGTATCGGTCGAGGTCAAGGACGGCGCGACGTGGGACACCGCGCGCGGCGACAGCCAGATGCTCGTCCATATCGTGGGTCGCACGCTCAAGGGGCAAGCGATCGACGAGTACCAATACGTCAATTCCGAAGGTGACGGCATCGAGCTCAAGCCCGGCGACTACGAGCTCACGGTCGATGAGCCGCCCGTCGCCACCGACGGCACGTGTTACCGTGCCTCAAAGCGCATGGTTCCGGTGAGTTTTAATTCACAGGCGCCCGATACGGTCGATAGCACGCCGCAGGGCGGGTTTGACCTTTACGCTATTGCTCAATAACTGCACCTGTCGCTCAACCCCGCCGCCAAGAGTGGGACAATAGCCCTCGACACTGTTGTTTACTTTTGGAGGAAGTAGCATGTCCACCGTCACCACCATCAAGCGCGGCGGCCTCACCGCGGCCATCGATTCCATGGGTGCCCAGCTCACGAGCCTTGCCCTCAACGGCAACGAGTATCTGTGGCAGGGCGACCCGGCCTTTTGGGGCAAGCACGCGCCCATTCTGTTCCCCATCGTGGGCTCACTGCGCAACAACACGGCGACGTCTGCGGCTGGCACCTGCGAGATGCCGCGCCACGGCCTCGCGCGCATCGCCGAGCATAAGCTGGTCGAGGTCTCCGAGGACGGCTCGTCCGTCACCTACGAGATCACCGACACGCCCGAGTCGCTCAAGGCGTTCCCGTTCCACTTTAAGCTCAACATGACCTATGCCCTGACCGGCGACGCCACGCTCACGCAGACCTTTGCCGTCACCAACACCGGCGACGTGGCCCTGCCGTTCTCGGTGGGCGGTCATCCTGCATTCAACGTGCCCGCCCCCGGTGCCGAAGACGAGGCGTTCGAGGATTACGAGCTGGCGTTTACCGAGGCTTGGACTAACGAGGCCCCCATCATCACGCCCGACGGTCTTATGACGTTCGAGGGCAGCTACAAGGCTCCCGATAACTCGGACGTGCTGCCCATCACGCACCGCAGCTTCGATAACGATGCCATCATGTTCACCGATGTCCCGGGTTCCACGCTCACGCTGCGCGGCCGCAAGTCGGGCCACGGCGTCAAGATCGACTTTGAGGGCTTTAAGTACATCGGCGTGTGGTCTGCCGCCAACGACGCCCCGTTTGTGGCGCTCGAGCCCTGGACCGGCCACACCACCATGGACACCGAGGACGATGTCTTTGAGCACAAGGTCAACACCATCACGTTGGCACCGGGCGCTACCGACATCCGTTCCTTTAGCGTCACCCTGCTCTAGAGGTTCCGCCGTTCTAACGAACGACGGACCGGTCGACGCTGCGCGCCACCCAGAGCGACAATTTGTCATTCAAAAGGCAAGGCATGACCAGAAGGTCTATGCCTTGCCTTTTTCATGCCAAGTGGTACATGGGGCAGGCTGCTTTGCGCCAATCGTCCTCGTGTGTCTATTAATTTTTCGCGCACATGCCGCGCTGCTGGTTGCGGGCGTATATCCTGTCTTATTGTCAGCAAAACGAAATTGGGAAGGCACCAGATGCAATCTCGACAACAGCGCGACGCGCATCCACAGCCGGTATGCAGCCGTCGCATCTTTTTGGGTAGCGCTCTCGCTGCGAGCGCTTCTGTCGTCGCCGGCGCACTTGCCGGCTGCCAGCGTCCCTCCACGCTGGAAGTAGTTCAGCCCACGACGGGCGGCGGTCGCGATGACCTGTCCGATTCCGTTATCGGCAAGGATAAGATCCGCATCGGCATGGAGGCGGCCTACGCCCCGTACAACTGGCAGGTTTCCGAGGCCAGCGAGTTCACGATCCCCATCGACAACGTGCAGGGCGCCTATGCCGATGGCTACGACGTGCAGATCGCCAAGATCGTCTGCAAGGCTCTCGGCGGCGAGCCCGTTGCCGTCAAGCAGAGCTTCTCGGGCCTTATCGACTCGCTCAACAACGGCCAGATTGACCTCATCATCGCCGGCATGAGCGCCACGCCCGAGCGCGAGGAGTCCGTCGGTTTTTCCGACCCGTACTTTATCGGCTACTTTGGCCTGTTCGTAAAAGAGGGCTCGCCCTACCAAAACGCGACCAAGCTCAGCGACTTCAGCGGTGCCACGGTGCTTGGCCAAAAGGACACCATGCTCGATACCGTCATCGACGAGATTCCGGGCGTTGTGCACAAGAACCCGGTCGATTCGGTCCCCACGGTGTTCTCGAATCTGCTGCAGGGCACGTGCGACGCCGTGACCTACAACACGGAGAACGAAAAGGGCTATATGGCCCAAAATCCCGGTATCGTCCCCATCCACTTTGCCGAGGGCGAGGGCTTTAAGCAGGAGGTCACGGCAAATGTCGGTTGCCGCAAGGGCTCGGACAAACTGCTTAAGCTCATCGACAAGACACTCAAGGGCATTAGCCAAGAGGAGCGCGACCAAATGTGGGACGCGTGCCTCGACCGTCAGCCGGCATAGGGAGGCAGCATGAAAGGCATCAATCGTCTGGCCTCCTTTATCAAGGCCGACCACCGTTATGTGTACCTGGGCACGAGCGTTATCGCGGCGCTCGGCTTGGCATTTAGCCAGCGCAACCCCACGCCGCTGAGCTTTTTGGCGCCCACCGGCATCTTCCAGGATTGCCTTTGGGCGATTCTTTGGGCCTGGATCGTCGTGTCGGCGGCAGCGCTCGTCACCAAGGTTATGCACTGGAGCGACTATCGCGAAAAGTCACCGTTTGCATCCGAGCGTTTCCGTCGCGGCGCGCGCCTGGGCAGCTATGTCGTGGTCGTCATCGCGGCGATCTTCTTTGTCGACCGCTGCGTCATGTCGTTTATCGATCTGGTGCAGGTGAGCATTGTCTCGGATTCCAACCCCAGCGACTTTTTGTCGAGCTTGGTCTACATGACCTACAAGAGCGGCGACTTCTTCATCCGTGGCATCGAGATCACCATCGCGCTTGCCACCTTCGGCACCGTCATCGCATTCTTCCTGGCGCTGCTCTTTGTGTTCCTGCGTATTCAGACCTTCGACCGCGTAGACAACGACCTGGTGCGCTTCTTTAAGAGCATCGGCCGCGGCTTTGCGACCGTCTACTCCACCATCGTGCGCGGCACGCCCATGATGGTCCAGGGCCTGCTCATCTATTACGCGGGCTTCACCGTTTTGCGCGGCATGGGCTTCGAGACTGCCCAGGCCAACCAGATTTGGAGTACCTTCACCGCCGGCCTCGTCACCATCTCGCTCAACTCCACCGCCTACATGATGGAGGTCCTGCGCGGCGGCATCGAGTCCATCGATCCCGGCCAGGCCGAGGCAGCGCGCTCGCTGGGGCTTTCGCAGTGGCAGGCTATGCGCAAGGTCGTGTTCCCCCAGGGCATTAAAAACGCGATTCCGGCGCTCACCAACGAGCTCATCATTAACATCAAGGATTCGTCGGTGCTCTCGGTCATCGGCGTGTTCGACCTCATGTATGCCACCACCACCGTCGCCGGCGTGTACTACCGCCAGATGGAGGTCTACTGCGTGGCGCTCGTGGTCTACCTGATCCTGACGCTCGTGGCGAGCCGCCTGCTCGAGGCCTTTGGCAAAAAGCTCGGCGCCGAGGCTCCTGCCACGCTGCCCAGCTCTAACTAGGCTTAAGACGAGGAGAATCATCATGGCAGATACCGCCACTACCGGCACCGCGGCCGCCGCACAAACTAAAGAGTCACTCATCCGCGTCGAGGGCCTGCGCAAGAGCTTCGGCTCGCTCGAGGTGCTCAAGGGTATCGACTTGTCCGTCAATCCCGGCGAGGTCGTCACCATCATCGGTGCTTCGGGTTCGGGCAAATCGACCTTTCTGCGCTGCCTCAACCTGCTCGAGACCCCGGACGCGGGCCACATCTGGTTCCACGGCCAGGACCTTACGGCCGAGCGCTGCAATATCAATAAACTCCGCGAGGACATCGGCATGGTGTTCCAGGGCTTTAACCTGTTCAACAACATGGATGTGCTCGACAACTGCACGCTCGCGCCCGTCACGCTCAAAAAGATGAGCAAGGCCGAGGCCGAGAAGGTCGCGATGGAGCATCTGGCGAGCGTGGGACTCGAAAAGTTCGCGCACGCCGCCGTGGGTCGCCTGTCCGGTGGCCAAAAGCAGCGCGTGGCCATCGCTCGCGCCCTGTGCATGAGTCCGCAGATCATGCTGTTCGACGAGCCGACTTCGGCACTCGACCCCGAGATCGTGGGCGAGGTGCTCGAGGTCATGCGCAAGCTCGCGGCCGACGGCATGACCATGGTTGTCGTCACGCACGAGATGGCCTTTGCCCGCACGGTGTCCGACCGCGTGGTCTTTATGGACAAGGGCGTGGTGCTCGAGGACGCCGCGCCGGCCGAGCTCTTTGGCAACCCCAAACATCAGCGCACTCGCGAGTTCCTCTCTCGCTATCTCGAGGACAAATAACCGGCGCAAACGCCTGCGTTGCAGGGCCGCTCCCGTGGGGCGGCCTTTGTCGTCACAATCGAAAGGATGTCATGGCCGAGGTTTGGCGCTTCTTTGCGCATGAGGACGATTTTGCCGATATGGACGAGGCCGGCGCGTGCGAGCGCTTGGGCCGCGTGCTGTCGTTTCCGACCATCTCGAGCATGGATGCCGAGGCGGTGGACTGGCAGCCCTTCGACGACCTGCGCGCCTATATGCAGCAGGCCTGGCCGCGCGTGTTTGCGGCGGGCGAGGTCGAGCTTATCGACCACTCGCTGTTGGTGACGCTTGGCGGTTCCGACTCCGCCCTCAAACCCGTCATGCTCATGGGCCACATGGACGTGGTCCCCGTGGTGCCGGGTACCGAGGCCGACTGGACGCACGCCCCCTTTAGCGGACAGGTGGACGACACCTACATTTGGGGTCGCGGCGCTATCGACATGAAGGATCAGGTCGCAGGCATTCTCGAGGCGGTTGAGTATGCGTTGGCGCACGGCTGGGAGCACAAGCGTTCGCTGTTGCTCGCCTTTGGCCAGGACGAGGAAACCACGCAGTACGGCGCTGGAGCTATCGGCCGCGTGCTCGAGGAGCGCGGTGTTGAACTTGAATATCTGATCGACGAGGGTGACTACCGTATTGTTTCGGCTGCCGAGTACAACGCGGGCGAGGGTTGGCTCATGCACGCCGACCTGGCTGAGAAGGGTTATGCCGACATTGTGCTCAAGACAAAGAGCGCGGGTGGGCATTCTTCCAACCCCTACGGCGGCACGTCGCTCGAGGTGTTGAGCCGTGCCATCACCGCAATCTGCGATATCGAGTGGCCGACGCGCGTGACCGATCTGCTTGCCGCGCAGCTTGTCGAGCTGGGGCTCTACACGGCGGATGAGATTGCCGCCAACGGGGATGCCATCGTGCGCGAGTGCCTCGCCAGCAAAAAGCTCTATCCGCTGGTGACGACCACCTGCGCGCCCACGCAGATCGAGGGAGGCAGCGCCGGCGCCAACGTAATGCCGCAGGATATGTGGGCCAACATTAACTTCCGCATGCTCGAGGGCACGAGCGTGGCCGACGTTGTGGCGCGCTGCCGTGAGGCGGTTGCCGGGGCGGACCTTGCCGGTCGTGTCGAAGTGGAGCTGGGCCCCGGCAGCTCCGAGCCCTCGCCGTCCCCGCGCATCGGTGGTCCCGGCCTCGAGGCGGTTCGCTCCATCGCCGCCCGCTATTTCCGCGATCCAAAGGGGACGGAGGAAAACGGATCATCCGAGCCGTTGGCGATTGTTCCCTCGACCGTGATCGGCGCGACCGACGCTGCCAACTACCAGCACATTTGCTCCGAATGCATTCGTTTTTCGGCGTTTGTGGTCGACGATGACGAGTGCGACCGCGGCGTCCACGGCACCAACGAGCGCATCACCCGCCGCGCCTACCTCCAGGGCGTACGCTTCCTCATCGCCCTGCTCCATACGCTCTAGAATCCGACAAAGGGACTCTCCCTTTGTCGCATTCCGTGCGGGTTATATGCAGGTATGCCTGCGCACGCTATCATGTATGGGTTAGACCGCAACTATGTACCTCATACGCGAAGGGATGCGCATGTATCTGAAGATCGACATGTTCTAGCTGGGCTTACCCCCGCAGTGGCGCCGCGCGCCCCATCAACTCTGCCGATTTTCGCCTTCACGCACATAAAGGAGTCCCGCCATGCGCGACAAGCTCGAAAAGATCATTAAGGCCTACGAGGAGCTCGAGAAGAAGCTTTCCGACCCAGCCGTTGCCTCCGATATCAAGGAGTTCACGCGTCTCAACAAGGAGTACGCGCACCAGTCCGACCTCATCGCTGCCTCGCGCGAGTACATCGGCGCGCTCGATGACATCGAGGCTGCCAAGGAAATGCTCCACGATACTACCGATGCCGATGAGAAGGAGATGCTCCAGATGGACATCTCCGAAAACGAGGCCAAGCTTCCCCAGCTCGAGGAAGACATCAAGTACATGCTCATCCCGAGCGACCCCAACGACGACAAGAACACCATCGTCGAGATTCGCTCCGCCGCCGGTGGCGACGAGGCGGCCATCTTCGCCGGCGACCTGTACAAGATGTATCAGCGCTTCTGCGAGTCGCGCGGCTGGAAGACCACCGTGCTCGACTCCAGCCCCAGCGAGGCCGGCGGCTTTAAGTCCATCGAGTTCAAGGTCGAGGGCGACCGCGTCTACTCCGTCATGAAGTTCGAGTCCGGCGTGCACCGCGTCCAGCGCGTTCCCAAGACCGAGTCCCAGGGTCGCATCCAGACCTCCACGGCAACCGTCGCCGTGCTTCCCGAGGCCGAGGAGATCGACGTTCAGATCAACCAGTCCGACCTGCGCATCGATACCTACTGCGCCTCCGGTCCTGGCGGTCAGTGCGTTAACACCACTTATTCCGCCGTGCGCATCACCCACCTGCCCACCAACACCGTGGTGCAGTCGCAGGAACAGCGCTCCCAGATCCAGAACCGCGAAGTCTGCATGCAGATGCTGCGCGCCCGTCTGTACGAGATGGAGCTCGAGAAGCAGCAGGCAGAGCTCGGTGCCGAGCGCCAGAGCCAGATCGGCCACGGCAACCGTTCCGAGAAGATCCGTACCTACAACCAGCCCCAGGACCGCGTGACCGATCACCGCATCGGCTTCAACTCCACCTACAACGGCGTCCTTCTGGGCGACCAGCTCGGCACCGTCATCGAGGCACTCGCCGCCGCCGAGCGAGCCGAGAAGCTGGCACAGGCAGTCTAAGTTCCGCCGTTCTACCGAACGGCGGACCAGCCGACGCTGCGCGCCGTCCAGAGCGACAATTTGTCATTCAAAAGGCAAGGCATGACCAGAAGGTCTATGCCTTGCCTTTTTCATGCCAACTTGTTCGCTCTGGACGTCGCTCGCTGACATTGCCAAATCATTGGCGTTTCCTTGGTTGTCAAATGATCCGTAGGGAGTCATTGGTGACATTGCCTTGATATTTTATTCAGTCGGCTGTGATGTCATTTGAGCTGCTTACCTGCTTAAGGTAATTGACGGCATAAGTCCGCTATCGAAAATATTGCTCAAAATATCGTTCAAGAAGTCGCGGAGCGATTTTTGATGGGTCGTGCGTCAAGCGATGTGGCAAGTTCTTGGTTAGATATTGGTCAGTTTTGGGGCAACCTTGCCAAAAGCTTGACGAATGCAAATTTAGACGTCAGCGAATGAACACTTTGAGCGAGCTCGGTGCAAAATTCTGGGCTGATTCTCGATAATCGCCTTCAATCGCCCCTTGCCAAGCGCTGGCCTCGCTTACAATCTGCTCCGACATTCGCGCGCCGTCCGGCGCTTAAGAGGGGAGGGCCCCATGGCAAACGAGATTTGGACCATCAAGCGTTGTCTCGAGTGGACCAAGGAGTACCTGGCCGAGCGCGGCGAGGAGCACCCCCGTCTTTCTGCCGAGTGGCTGCTGTGCGCCGCCACGGGCCTGGCGCGCATTGACCTATATATGCGTATGGACGAGACGCTTAACGCGGCCCAGCTCGAGACCATGCATGCGGCCGTTGTCCGCCGCGCTAAGGGCGAGCCGCTGCAATACATCACGGGCAGCACGCAGTTTCGCATGATCGACGTCGCGTGCGCCCCCGGTGTGCTCATTCCGCGCCCCGAGACCGAGATGCTCGTCGAGGAAGTCCTCAATTATCTGGATGCCGAGGTACTGAGCCCCGAGGCCGCTGCCCGTCAGCGTGTTGAGCTGCCTTGGAACGATGAGGTCGAGGAGGCACGCAAGGCCGAGGCCGCATTGGCCGACGAGCGAGCGACGGCCGAGCGCCGTGCCGCCAACCTCACAGCTGCCGACGAGGCGGCGCTAGGCGGCGATGTGCTGGGCAGTCGCGCTTATGCCGAGGAACTGGCCGATCGCGAGGCCGAGGAAGCCGCCGCGCAGGCGGCAGAAGCCGAAGCGGCAGAAGCAGAGGCCATGGAAACCCCCGAGCCCGAGCTCGACGAATACGGCATCGCCATTGAGGACAACGACCAACAGGCGACTCCCGCGCAAGATGCCGCCGAGGCCAACGTATCTGCCCCAGCCGAGCCCCGCACTGCCCGCGTTCTCGAGGTCGGCTGCGGCACGGGCTGCATTTCGCTCTCCCTTGCCTGGGAGCGCCGCGGCCACGTTACCTGCACTGCTACCGATATCGAGCCGCGCGCCATCGATCTGGCCACCAAAAACCGTGATGCGCTTGGCCTCACGTCCGACGAGGTCGCCTTCAGCCTCACAAACCTGGTGAGTTCCATTCCCCGCGAAGAGTGGGGCACCTTTGATGTGCTCGTCTCCAACCCACCTTACATCCCGACCGACGTCATGCGCTCGCTGCCGCATGAGGTCAAGGACTTTGAGCCCGATCTGGCGCTCGAGGGCGGTGCCGACGGTCTCGATATCTTCCGCCGCCTGCTCAACGCGGCGCCCTACATGCTGCGTGCCGGCGGCCTGTTTGCCTGCGAGCTCTACGAGGGCGCGCTCGACGCCGCGGCCGAGCTCTGTCGTCAAGCAGGCCTTTCGGACGTGCGTATCGTCCACGACCTCACCGATCGCCCCCGCATTGTCCGAGCCATCGTCACCGAGCCCAAGCAACGCCAGTAATATTTATTAACTGGTTAGCAAAAATTATAAAGTAGTTTATAATTAGGACGGCTGAAAGAGGTCGGCCCATGCAACCTCCTACCTTTCGGGAAATCATTGCCCTACTCAAGCACGATGGATTCGTGAAGGTCGCGCAAGTCGGTAGTCATGCTAAGTATGTTTCTGGTGACCGCGTTGTCACCGTGAACGGCTCTGGTGGTGATCGACCAAAGAAGGGCACGTGGGCAAGTATTCGTCGCCAAGCTGGATGGTAGTTGGAGGCAAAATGAGGCAGCGATTTACCTATGACTGCGTTCTCATAAAAGAAGACGACGGTTACTGCGCTAGCTTCCCGCAGATTCCCGGCGCCTTTGCCGATGGCGATACGCGCGAAGAAGCGATTGCCCATGCTACCGAGGCACTGATGGCGTTTTTGGCCGACGACCTCAACAACGGTTTGACTCCGGCAGGGTACGAACGCTCGGCCGAGGTCGTGGCCCTTTCAGTCGAAATCGACCACGAGGACGCTCGGGAAGCGGCGTGCCGAACATTTAAAGACGCAGCGCTGGACCTCAAAGTCTCCGCTCCGCGGATTACCGCGCTGGTCAAAGCCGGAAAGCTCGATGTTGAACTCGTCGACGGCCGTCGGATGATAACGATAGACAGCATCGAGCGTTACGCCGCCCAAGAACGTCACGCCGGCAGGCCAAAGAAGTTCGTCGCAGTCCAATAACCCCCTCACTTTCACCGACTACTAGAGCCGCTCACCAAACCAACATGCGCTCTGGGCAAATAGGTTGAACGTTTCGTGCGAGAATGCCCCACAGTAAACAAACTTGCACCAGAGCGTAAGGGGCTGGCATACACATGCAGACGGTCTATCGGGTATACGAGGGAACGCGCGAGCCGCATCGGCTTGCCGTCGAGCGCACGGCCGAGGTGCTCGGCCGCGGCGGCCTGGCTTTGATCCCGACCGAGACCGTCTACGGTGTCGCCGTGGCAGTCAACGCCTTCTCGGACGCCGTGCCCCAAGATACAAGCGAATTCCCATCGTGGCCGCGCGATCCGCAGGCTGCCGTCAATGGCGCCGCAGTTCCTGCGCTCGGCACCGGCTATCGCCGTATCTTCACTCTCAAGCAACGTGAACTCACGCAAACCGTCGCTTGGCTGGTCGATGGCGTCGAAGCACTCGACCGCTATGGCGTGGATATCCCGGAAGATGCCCGCATACTCGCGCGACGATGCTGGCCGGGAGCCCTGACTATCGTGGTCAAGGCAGCCCCCTGCGTGCCGACCTTTATGCGCGCTGCCGACGACACGGTGGCACTTCGCGCTTCTGCCTCGCCCGTGGTGCAGGCGCTCATTCGCGCCTGTGGCAGCCCCCTTGCCTGCACCAGCGCCAACACGCATGGCGCGCCCGCGCCGGCAAGTTTTATCACGGTGGAGGGTCGCATCCTGGAGGGGGTCGATGTTGCCGTCGACGCCGGTGAGACCCCGTGTCGCGACGCCTCGACCATCGTGTCGTTTCAGCACGGCGAGTTCCAGATCCTGCGCCAAGGCGCACTTCCCGCATCAGAGATCGAACGGGTCCTGTCCGACCCGATGCAATAGAAAGGTTTAAGCGATGTCGTTGAATCTGGGCAGCCTGGGCATGGAAGATGCCTCGTTTGACTTTGGCGGTTCCTACATCATGGCGCTCGACTGCGGCACCACCTCGGTACTTGCGACCATCGTCGACGAGTACGGATGCATCGTCGCGCAGGCACGTCGCAGCGTCAAAACCAGCTTCCCGCGTCCCGGCTGGGTGGAGCAAGACCCCATGGCGGTCCTTGCTAGCCAGATCGCCGTCATGATGGAAGTCCAGTTTAAGAGCGGTATCCACTCCGACCGCATTGCCGCCATCGGCATCTCCAACCAGCGCGAGACCACGGTGGTCTGGGACCGTGTGAGCGGTCAGCCGATCTATAACGCTATCGTATGGCAGTGCCGCCGTACCGCACCTCTGATCGACGAGCTTGTCGAGCAGGGCGCAGAAGGGCTGGTGCGCTCCCGCACGGGACTCACGCTCGACCCGTATTTCTCGGCCTCCAAGGTGCAGTGGATTCTCGACAACGTCGACGGCGCACGCGAAAGCGCGGCGGCGGGCGACCTCATGTTTGGCACCATCGACACCTGGCTCATCTACAACCTCACCGGCGGCCAGGTCTTTGCCACCGACTACACCAATGCCAGCCGCACGGCACTCTTTAATATCCATACGCTCGATTGGGACGACGACCTGCTGGCACGCTTTGACGTTCCACGTTCCATGATGCCCGAGGTTCGCTGGAGCTCGGGCGACTACGGCCGCGTCGCGAGCGACATCATGACCAACATGCCGCCCATCATGGGCGTGGCGGGTGACCAACAGGCGTCGCTGTTCGGCCACTGCTGTTTCCGTCCCGGCCAGACCAAAAACACCTATGGCACGGGTTGCTTTATGCTCATGAACACCGGCGACGAGATCGTCGAATCCAAGAATGGCCTGGTCTCCACCATCGGTATCGCTGCGGACGGCAAAGTCAGCTATGCGCTCGAGGGCTCTATTTTTGCCGCCGGCTCAACGATGAACTGGCTTCGCAACAACATGGGCATCATCTCGAGCGTGAGCGAGTCGGCACAACTCGCCGCTTCGATTAGCGACAACGAGGGCTGCTACTTCGTTCCCGCCTTTGCGGGTTTGGGTGCTCCCTGGTGGGACCCGCATGCTCGCGGTATCGTGTGCGGTCTGACCGGCGCCTCGAGCCGTGCGACCATCGTACGTGCCGCCTGCGAATCCATGGCATATCAGAGCTACGACGTGCTGCGCGCCATGGAGCAGGACGTGGGGCTTTCGATTGAGCGCCTGTCTGTCGATGGCGGTGCCTCGCGCAACGAGTTCATCATGCAATTCCAGGCCGACCTGCTGGATATCCCCGTGCTGCAATGCGAGACGGTGGAGACCACGGCAATCGGTGCCGCGTACTTGGCGGGTCTTGCCGTCGGCTATTGGGAAGACCTGGAAGAGCTGGAGCAAAATGCCCAGATCGTTAGGACCTTCCTTCCCCACATGTCCGCCGAGCGCCGCGAGCAAAACCTTGCGGGCTGGCGTGATGCAGTCAGGCGCTCGCTCAGCACCTCACAGTAGGGCTGCGATGGGCTGCTCGATACAACAAACCGCTAAACTAATGTATGGCGTGCGGTGGCGACATTGCTGCGCGCCTTGTCAGCAAGGCCGTTTTGCGGCCGCAACGAAAGGGGCAATCAACCCATGACCGTCACCTATGATGCGTCCCGTGTGACGCTTGTCGATCACCCGCTCGTTCAGCACAAGCTGTCGATCCTGCGCGATAAAAACACCGGCACCAACCAGTTCCGCCAGCTCGTGCGCGAGCTTGCGCTCTTTGACGGCTACGAGGCCATGCGCGACCTGCCTATGGAAGACGTCGAGGTCGAGACCCCCATCACTACCGCCACGTTCAAACAGCTTGCCGGCAAGAAACTCGCCATCGTGCCCATCCTGCGTGCGGGCCTTGGCATGGTCGACGGCATCCTCGACCTGGTGCCCTCCGCTCGCGTGGGCCACATCGGCATGGAGCGCGACGAGGTCACCCACGAGCCGCATGAGTATTACTGCAAGATGCCCAAGGATATCGACCAGCGTATCTGCCTGGTTGTCGACCCCATGCTCGCCACGGGCGGTTCGGCCGAGATGGCTATCAGCTACCTGCGCGAGCGCGGTGTCAAGGACATCCGCATGCTGTGCATCGTCGCCGCGCCCGAGGGCCTCAAGTCGCTGACCGAGAAGGATCCTGACGTACATATTTATACGTGCGCCATCGATGACCATCTCAACGAGGCCGCCTACATCGTTCCCGGCCTGGGCGACGCCGGCGACCGCATCTACGGCACGCTCTAGTCGCTGGGCTAAACGGCCGCGGCTGCAAATACGAAGAAACGGTGCGCGCGGACGAACAAAAGGCGACCGCGCGCACTCCTGTTAACGGACGTTTTGCCCTGCAGGGTTCGAGAAAAACGTATTACCGTACCTGCGGCATAAAGAAGGTCTTAAGAAAACGAACAGGTGCGTATTAACCGATGCTTTTTCGGTTGTACTTTAGCGATTGGCTCGTACAATATTCACCAATGTTTGGCGGGAACTGTTCTGTGAGGCGTTAAAAAGGAAAGTGAGGACGCCAGTGTTTCAGATAGCCGATCTGCTCGCTATCGTTGCAGGCGCCATCGCGGGCGCAATTGCCTTCCTTCCCTTTGTCTTTACGCTCAAGCCGGTTCTTGACGATAAGCAGAATGCGGACATGCTCAAGGGTATGGTGAGTCTGGCGGTCTCGGCAATCGCCCTGCTCGTCTTTACCTTGGTTGTGTTTGTGTTGTTCGGAGAGGCATTTCGCATGTTCCTCCTGGGCGAGGCGATCGGCTTCGTGGCCTTTATGGCTGCCTGCGCGGTTCGTGTCGCCAAGGCGCTGCGAGATCCTCATGAGGTCGAAAGGTAAGTCGTGGAAATTTTTGAAAAGCTGCCTGATGAGATTAATCATCTGGTCAGCGAGTTCAGCTCCACCCCTGTCGTGGGCGATCTGAGCTGCGGCATCACGCAGTACTCGTTTTGGCTGATCGTCTCCACGATCGTGCTCCTGATCGTCTTGGTCGTGTTCAAGAAGAAGCAGACCCTGGTTCCCAAGGGCTTCTTCGTCAACGGTTTCGAGTACATCATCGAGTACGTCGAGAACGATATCGGCAAGGGCGTCGTGGGTGAGAACTGGAAGAAGCACTTCCCGTTCCTGTGCTCGCTTTTCCTGTTCATCCTGATCAATAACATGATCGGCCTGATCCCGGGAATGAAGCCCGGCACCGGCGCAATCGGCTCCACCGCCGCACTCGCCATTTTCGCCTTCGTGTACTTCATCTACTACGGATGCAAGGCTCACGGCGTGATCGGCTACATCAAGAGCCTCGCCCCGCAGGGCGTGAGCTTCCCGATGAACGTGCTCGTGTGGGTCGTCGAGCTTTTCTCGACCTTCCTGCGCCTCATCACGCTCGCCGTCCGTCTGTTCTGCAACATGTTCGCAGGACACGTGGTCATGGGCTCGTTCGCCATCATGGCGAGCATGTTCATGCAGCCGCTGCTTCAGCAGGTTTCCGCGGCGCACGCCGTCGGCGCCCTGCCTTCGCTGGCCTGGCTTGCCATCCTCATCCTGATCTATGCGATCGAGCTTGTGGTCGGCGCTATCCAGGCTTACGTCTTCACGGTCCTTACCGCCGTGTATGTCTCTGAGGCAGAGGAGGTCGCGGAGGAGGAGTAGTCTTCCGTTCGCGCCTTAAAGGTAAGGCAATTCGTTAAACCGCCGGTGCCCGTACCCATGGAGCCCGGCAGTTATAAAAAGGTTATCCTGCGTGAAATAAGACACGCACGACAAAGGAGGAATCGTGGGAGTTATCGGTTACGGTCTCGGTGTTATCGGCGCTGGTCTTGCTATCGGCCTGTCTGCTCTGGGTGCTACGGGTGCTATGGCCCGTCAGCCTGAGGTCCAGGGCCGCGTGTTCACCGTCTTCATCATGGGCTCCGCCTTCGGCGAGGCTCTGGCTCTGATCGGCTTCGTTGTCGCGCTGATCGTTAAATAGCACGGAGCGTCAAGTATGAATCTTTCATCCCAGAAGAGCGCGATCGCACTCTCCGCGTCCGCGGCCGCGCTGCTCATGCCGGTTTCCGCGTTCGCCGAGGACGGCGCTGCCGGTGCGGACATCCTCATCCCTAAGATGGCGGAGTTCATCCCGGCGCTTATCGCCTTCCTGATCATCTGGATCGTGCTGGCCAAGGTCGCCCTGCCGGGCATCATGAAAACCATGGAGGAGCGCGGCAAGAAGATCGAGGAGAGCCTCGACGAGGCCGAGAAGACCAAGCAGGAGGCTATCGCCAAGCGCGCTGAGTCCGACTCGATCGTCACCGACGCCCGTCGTCAGGCTGCCGACATCGTTCTCGAGGCCCGTAAGGACGCCGAGTCCGAGCGCGCCCGTATCATCGAGGCTGCTCACAAGGAGGCCGAGGAGATCATCGCCAAGGCCCATACGACCGTCGAGGACGAGCGCAAGTCCATTTACGCCGGTGCCGCGAGCTCCATCGCCGACCTGTCCGTTGCCGTCGCCACCAAGATCGTGGGCGAGGCACTCGAGGACGATGCCGAGCAGAAGAAGCTCATCGAGCGCTACATCCAGGAAGCAGGTAGCCTGAATGCCGACTAGCCGCTATCAGGACAAGGTGCTCGAGACCTACGCGCGCTCCCTTCTGGAAGCCGCTAAGGCCGAGAACCATGTGTTCGAGGACCTCGAGATGATCGAGCGCTTGGCTTCTGCCAGCCCCGAGATCATCGCCGTGCTCGACACCATGTCCAAGCGCGACCAGCTCGACCTTCTTCCCAAGGTGGCAGCTGCCTTTAAGTATGTTGCCGAGGAAGACGAGGATGTAGTGGGCGTGACCGTCACCACGGCGATCCCGCTCGACGACGAGCTGCGTCAAACCATCACTAAGAAATGCGAGCAGGACTTCGGCCGCAAGGTATTCCTTATCGAGCAGGTCGACCCGTCTATCGTGGGCGGCCTGGTGCTCGAGGCCCGCGGCGAGCGTCGTGACATTTCCGTCAAGACGCAGCTGCGCATCGCGCAGGAGACCCTCGCAAACTCTGCTAATTCGTACGGAGGTGAAGCCTAATGTCCGAAACCCTCAATGCCCAGGATATCGCCAAGAAACTGCAGGAGCAGCTCACGAGCCTCTCCGCGACGGTCGATACGCATGAGGTTTCAACGGTCGACGAGGTAGGCGACGGCATCGCGCGCGTCCCCGGCCTCAAGAGCGCCATGGCAGGCGAGCTTCTGGAGTTCAAGAGCTCCGATACCGGTGAGACCGTCTTCGGCCTTGCCCAGAACCTTGACCGTGACGAGGTCGGCGCCGTTCTGTTCGGTGCCGTCGACTCCATCAAGGAAGGCGACGAGTGCCGCACCACTGGCCGCATTATGGATATCCCCGTGAGTCGTGCCATGCTCGGCCGCGTCGTCAATCCGCTCGGCCAGCCCATCGACGGCCTGGGCGACATCGTCGCCACGCACCGTCGCCCCATCGAGTTCAAGGCTCCCGGCGTCATCGATCGTACCCCGGTGTGCGAGCCGGTTCAGACCGGTCTGCTCGCTATCGACTCCATGGTGCCTATTGGCCGCGGTCAGCGTGAGCTCATCATCGGCGACCGTAAGACCGGTAAGACCGCCATCGCCATCGACGCTATCCTCAACCAGCGCGGCAAGGGCATGGTCTGCATCTATGTCGCCATCGGCCAGAAGGCCTCCACGGTTGCCAACATCCGCGAGACCCTCGCTCAGCACGGTGCGCTCGACTACACCATCATCGTTTCGGCCACCGCTGCCGATTCCGCCCCTATGCAGTACATCGCGCCTATGGCCGGTGCCGCTATCGGCGAGTTCTTCATGTACAACGGCGAGGACGGCAAGCCCGCCAGCGAGACCAACCCCGGCGGCCACGTGCTCGTCATCTACGACGACCTGTCCAAGCAGGCTGTGGCCTACCGTCAGATGTCGCTGACGCTGCATCGTCCGCCCGGACGCGAGGCCTATCCTGGCGACATCTTCTACCTGCACTCTCGTCTGCTCGAGCGTGCCGTCAAGATGTCCAAGAAGAACGGTTACGGCTCCATGACGGCACTGCCGATCATCGAGACCCAGGACGGCGACGTCTCGGCCTACATTCCGACCAACGTCATTTCCATTACCGATGGTCAGATCTACCTGCAGTCCGAGCTCTTCTTCCAGGGTCAGCGCCCGGCAGTCGACGTGGGCATCTCCGTGTCCCGCGTCGGTGGCGATGCGCAGACCAAGGCCATGAAGCAGGTCGCCGGCAACCTCCGTCTGGACCTCGCTTCCTATCAGGAGCTCGCTGGCTTTACGCAGTTCGGCTCCGACCTCGACGAGGCCACTCAGAAGCAGCTTACCCATGGCGCTCGCATGACCGAGCTCCTGAAGCAGCCGCGCTACAAGCCGTTTGAGGTTGGCGAGCAGATCGTTACGCTGTTCGCTGGCAACGAGGGCTTCCTGGATGACCTGGAGATCGCCGACGTGCTGCCCTTCCGTGCCGAGCTCATCGAGTACATGGACAATGGCTTTGGCTCGCTGCTCGACAAGGTTCGCGCCAAGAAGATCGATGATGACACCAAGGCTGAGCTCTTGCGCGTCATCGGCGACTTCAAACAGCAGTTCATGGCCAAGCACCATTCGGATGTTTCTGGATCAGAGGAGAACTAAGCCCCATGGCCAACCTTCGCGACATTAAGAAGCGAATCTCCTCGGTTACCACGACCAAGCAGATCACGCGCACGATGGAGATGGTCTCTACGGCCAAGATCCGTCGTGCCCTCGATCGCTCCAAGCAGGCCGAGCCCTATAAGGAGGCGCTGACCGACGTCATGTTGACGGTCGCCGGCGACGCTTCCTGTTCGGGCACCGATCCCATGCTGCAGAAGCATGAGAGCGTCAAGCATGGCCTGATTGTCGTTATTGCCTCGGACCGCGGCCTTGCCGGCGGTTTCAATACGACGGTGGAGCGCACGGCCGAAAAGCTCGCCGCTTCTTGGGCGAACGACGGCATCGAGTGCGAGATCATCGCGTGTGGGCGCAAACCGGCCACGTATTTCCGTGACCGCGCAAACGTTGTCATGCACTTTGAGGGCAACTCCTCTGAGCCCGATTTCAATCAGGCCCGCATGATCTCCTCTCATATCTGCGATGCGTATCGTGCCGGTGAGCTTGACCGTGTCGAGCTTGTCTACCACCACGCCAAGAACCGCGTGGATCAGGAGCTTCGCGTCGAGCATCTGTTGCCGCTCGACCCCGAGATGATCGCTATGGCCCACGGTCCGCGTAAGAACGAGACCGACGCCCCTAAGCGCATCTCGTCCACGTTCGAGTTCGTGCCCTCTCCCGAGCATGTTCTCGGCAAGCTTGTGCCGTCTTATATCCTGACGGTCATCTACCAGGCCCTGATCGATTCGGCGGCTGCCGAGCAGGGTGCACGCCGCAAGGCCATGCACTCCGCGACGGAAAACGCCACCGCGATCATCTCGACCCTTACCCGCACGTATAGTCGCGTGCGCCAGGCTTCGATCACGACCGAGATTAACGAGATCGTCGGCGGAGCCTCAGCATTGGAGGAACAGTAATGGCTAATAACACCGTAAAGCTTGCGGTCGAGGAAGCCACCAAGAAGACGACTGCCGGTGATGGTCGCATCGTGCGTATCATCGGCCCTGTCGTCGACGTCAAGTTTGACGGCGCGGTGCCCCCGATCTACAACGCGCTCACGGTCGAGGCCGAGACCCCGATCGGTCATCTGAGCACGATCCTCGAGGTCGAGAGCCAGCTTCCGGGCGGCGTCGTCCGCACGGTCGCCATGTCCTCGACCGACGGCCTGCAGCGCGGCCTCATCGCCACCGATACCGGTGAGCCCATGAAGATGCCCGTTGGTCCCAAGACGCTCGGTCGCATTTGGAACGTCATGGGCAAGCCCGTCGACGGCAAGCCCATGCCCGAGGTGGAGGAGTTCTACCCCATCCACCATGCAGCGCCCCGCTTTGACGAGCTCACCACCAAGACCGAGATCTTCGAGACCGGCATCAAGGCCGTCGACCTGCTCGAGCCCTACATCCGTGGCGGCAAGACCGGCCTGTTCGGCGGCGCCGGCGTTGGCAAGACCGTTCTGATTCAGGAGCTCATCAACAACCTCGCCCAGGAGCACGGCGGCACCTCGGTGTTCACCGGCGTCGGCGAGCGTACCCGCGAGGGCACCGACCTTTATCTCGAGATGAGCGAGTCTGGCGTTATCGACAAGACCTGCTTGGTCTATGGTCAGATGAACGAGCCGCCCGGAGCGCGTCTGCGCATCGGTCTGGCCGGCCTTACCACCGCTGAGTACTTCCGCGATCGCGGCCAGGACGTTCTGCTGTTCATCGACAACATCTTCCGCTTCTCCCAGGCGGGTTCCGAGGTTTCCGCACTGCTGGGCCGTATGCCGTCCGCCGTTGGTTACCAGCCCACGCTGGCAACCGAGATGGGCGACCTCCAGGAGCGCATTACCTCGACCAAGACGGGCTCCATTACCTCCGTCCAGGCTGTCTACGTCCCCGCAGACGACCTGACCGATCCGGCGCCTGCCACGACGTTTACTCACCTCGATGCCACCACGGTTCTTTCGCGTAGCATTTCGTCGCTCGGCCTGTTCCCGGCTATCGACCCGCTTGCGTCTTCCTCCGACGCTCTCGATCCCTCGATCGTCGGCGAGGAGCACTACCGTGTCGCCGTCAAGGTCCAGGAGCTCCTGCAGGAGTACTCCGACCTTCAGGACATCATCGCCATTCTGGGTATGGACGAGCTGTCCGAGGAGCAGCGCCTTACGGTCAACCGTGCCCGTAAGATTCAGCAGTTCCTCTCGCAGTCCTTCCACGTCGCCGAGAAGTTCACCGGCAACCCCGGTGTCTACGTCCGCGTCGAGGATACCGTCCGCTCTTTTGCCGAGATTGTCGACGGCAAGGCCGATGACCTGCCCGAGCAGGCTTTCCGCTATGCTTCCACGATTGAGGACGTGCGCGAGCGCGCCCGCAAGATGGGGGAGAAGTAGGTTATGCGTATCCGCATCGTGTGCCCCGTGAGCTGCGCCTATGAGGGCGACGCTGCGTTTGTGTCGATTCCGTCCACGGATGGCGAGTTTGGCGTCCTGCCTGCTCACTCCAGCGAGATTTGCACGATCGACCGCGGTTACGTTCGCGTTTCCGATAAGGCCATGGGCACTGTCGACCACACGTTTGCCGTGGCCGGCGGCTATGCCCAGGTTGCGGACGATGTCGTGACCGTTCTCGCCGAGCGCGCTTGCGATTTGGCGACCGTCGATGCCGACAAGCTTAAAGCTGATATTCAAGGTTTTGAAGAGAAGCTGGGTAATTTGTCGGAGGATGATGCACGCCGCGCCTACCTCTATAATGAAATCGCATGGTGTAAGCTCAAGCTTGCCCAATAGTCAAACGATTTAGCGTTCGACCATTTGCGAACACATCATGCCCGGGATGGCCCAGCCACCCCGGGCATGCTTTTTGAAAGGGTAGACCTTGGATATTATCCGCGTTGAGGGTGGCCACGCCATCGGAGGCTCCGTGCCCGTCTCGGGCGCCAAGAACTCCGCGCTCAAACTCATGGCGGCAACGCTTCTGGCGCCGGGCAAGACGACGCTGCAGAACGTGCCCGATATTTCCGATGTCCACGTGATGGGCAAGGTGCTCAAGGGCATGGGCGCTACGATCGATGTTCTCGACGAGCACACGCTCGAGATTGATACCTCTCAGGTCGATTCATGGGAGGCCCCCTACGAGCTCGTTGCCAAGATGCGCGCTTCCACCGCCGTCATGGGACCCCTGCTGGGCCGCTTCCATCGCGCCAAAATTGCCATGCCGGGCGGCTGCAACCTGGGTGCTCGCAAGATCGATATGCACATTCTTGGTCTTGAGGCCCTGGGCGTTGAGTTCGATACCGCCCACGGTTACATCAACGCTAATGCGCCCCAAGGTCTGCGCGGTACCACCGTCACGCTCGAGTTCGCCAGCGTCGGTGCGACCGAGAACCTCATCATGGCCTCTGTGCGCGCACAGGGCACCACGGTTATCGACAATGCCGCCCGCGAGCCCGAGATCGTCGATCTCGCTAACATGCTCAACGAGATGGGCGCCAAGATTGTTGGCGCCGGTACGCCCGTCGTGACTATCGAAGGCGTGGAAGAGCTCCATCCCGTTATCCATCGCGTGGTGGGCGACCGCATCGAGGCCGGTACCTTTATCGTTGCCGGTGCGTTGATGGCCGACGATCGCGGTGTCGATGTCACGGGCTTTTGCCCCATTCACTTGGGCATGGTGCTCAAGAAGATGGAGCTCATGGGTATCGACTGCGAGCGCGTCGAGGATGGCGTCCATGTGAACCGTGCCGAGCGTATCAAGCCGGTCGACATCCAGACGCTTCCGTTCCCCGGTTTCCCGACCGACATGCAGGCGCAGATTATGGTGCTCTCCGCCCTTGCCGACGGCAGTTCCGTTATTACCGAGAACATCTTCGAGAATCGCTTTATGTTTGCCTCTGAGCTGGTGCGCATGGGTGCCGACATTCGTATCGAGAGCCATCATGCCATGATTCATGGCGTCAAGGGCTTCTCGGGTGCACAGGTTACCTCGCCCGATCTGCGCGGCGGAGCGGCCCTCGTCGTAGCGGGCTTGATCGCCGACGGGACGACCGAGGTTTCGGCTATCCATCACATCAAGCGCGGCTACGAGCAGTTTGTCGAAAAGCTGCAGGCGCTCGGCGCGCATGTCGAGCATGCTACCGTCCCCGATCCCGTCATCTACTAATACAGGTTGCCTATGTTTAATAAAAAGCCCCTCGCAGATACCACCACCCGAAGACCCTCAACTGGTGCGCAGGCCAAGATCTACGGTCGCGATAACGTGGCTCGCTATTCCGAGCGCGCTCGCCAACGTCGTCGTAGCCACACGATTCGTCACGTCGCGCTCATTGTCGTGCTTGGCGTGCTGTTGAGTGCCACTACCGCTGCCGGCCTGTGGTTTGCCACCATTATGGGCAAGCTCGGCGATTCTAATGTCATTACCGACAATCTGCGTCGGGTTCTGGTTGACACCGATGAGGCAAAGGATCCGTTCTACGTGCTGCTTCTTGGTACCGACGGCCGTCCGGGCGAGGATACGTATCGTGCCGACTCGATTATCCTGGCACGCATCGACCCCACGCAAAAGCAGGCGACGCTCATTTCCGTTCCGCGCGACACCAAGGTCGAGTACAAGGGCGAGACCATGAAGATCAACGCCTGCCATACCGTTGGCGGCGCCGAGGCCATGGTCGAGGCGGTCAACGAGCTGTGCGGTGTTCAGATTTCCCACTATGCCGAGGTCAGCTTCGACGGTATGCAGGCGCTGATTGATTCGGTTGGCGGTATCGACATTAACGCAACCGATGATGTTGACGACCCCGAGCACCTGGATATTAAGATTACCGCTGGCCAGCAGCATATGGACGGTGCCACCGCCCTTACCTATGCCCGCTGCCGCTACACCTATGCCGACGGCGATTACACGCGCATGCGCCACCAGCGTCAGGTGCTTGGCGCCCTTGCCAACCAGATTCTCAATAACTTCGATGCCACGAAGATCTTTGGCCTGGTTAATTCGCTGTCCGATATGCTCGTAACCGATATGAGCGTTCAGGATATCGTGGCTACGGTCAACGCCATGCGCGGTATGGATGTCGACGGTATCTACTCGGCCAACCTGCCCTCGTACGCCGACGACAGCACCATGATCGACGGTGTGAGCTACGTCTTTGTCTACGAGGACGAGCTCAAGGAAATGATGGAGCGCGTCGATGCTGGCAAGGATCCCAAGGGCCCCAACACCATGGGTCTTTCCGACGGTTCCAGCTCTACGATCGGCGACCTGAACAACAACACGTCTGACGATTACGCAAACGGTACCGCAACCTCATCGGTCAGCTCTGACGATTCCGATGACTCAAGCGATTCGAGCGATTCGGACTACTACGAAGAGCCCACCGGCGACGGCAACGGCTACGAAGCCAACTACTAAGTTACGGCGTTTTACCAAACGCCGTAACGGCTCGACGCTGCGCGCCGCCCAAGGCGACAATTTGTCATTCAAAAGGCAGGGCATGACCAGAAGGTCAATGCCCTGCCTTTTTCATGCCAACTTGTTCGCCTTGGACGTCGCTCGCTGACGTTGGCTCAACCTGCGATGCTGATTACTCCACTTGCAGCAAAAACCGCCCCGTTCTCTGTAGAGGACGGGGCGGTTCGTCTTTTGGACTTGTGCAGCCAGGCTTATGCAAAGCGGGCGACGAGCTTCTGGAGCACGTCGGTCATCTTGACGAGCGAACTGACCGGGACGAACTCGTTGACGCCGTGGTAGCAATAGCCGCCGGTGGAAAGGTTGGGGCAGGGCAGACCGCGGAACGACAGCTGAGCGCCGTCGGTGCCGCCACGAATCGGCAGCACTTGGGGCTCAACGCCGCAGGCAAGGTAGGCTTCCTTGGCAACATCAATAAGCTCGGGATAGTCACGAACGATCTCGGCCATATTTCGATACTGCTGCTTAATCTCGACCGTCACGCGCTCCTCACCCAGACGCTGGTTGAGCATCGAGGCGGCGGCATCAATAAGGTCGAGTTTCTGCTGGAACTTGGCGGCATCGTGATCACGGACGATATAGCGCGCCGTGGCGTGATCGACGGTCGCAGATACACCCTCAAGGTGATAAAAGCCCTCGTAGCCTTCCGTATACTCCGGGCGCTGCACGTAGGGGAGCAACGCGTTGAAGTCGCAGAACAGATTGCCTGCGTTGACCATACGGCCCTTGGCGTCGCCCGGGTGGATGGACTGGCCCTCAAAGCGGATGGTCGCCTCGGCGGCGTTAAAGCACTCCCACTCCAGCTCGCCGATGGGGCCGCCGTCGACCGTGTAGGCGTACTTGCAGCCAAAGGTATCGATATCCAACAGCTCGGCTCCGTGACCGATCTCCTCGTCAGGGCAGAAGCAAATGCCGAGTGCGGGATGGGGCAGAGAGGGGTCCTGAGCGATACGCGCGACAAGCGACATGATCTCGGCGACGCCTGCCTTGTCGTCCGCGCCCAGCAGCGTGGTGCCATCGCTGCAGACCAGGTCCTCACCCGCGAGGTCGTTCAGGGCGGGAAGCTTGGCGGTACTCATGGCAACGGGCTTACCGTCAACCGTGCCGCAGACCAGGTCGCCGCCTTCGTAGTGTACGATGTGCGGCTTCACGCCGGCGCCCGGTGCAACTTCGGTGGTGTCGAGATGGGCGATCAGGCCAAGGGCGGGCTTGTCCTCAGCGCCCGCACTTGCGGGGATATGCGCGCAGACATAGGCATGCTCGGTCACGTGGGCATCTTCCGCACCAAGCTCGCGCAGCTCTTCAGCCAGCACGTTGGCAAGGTCAAACTGAACGACGCTCGAGGGTACCTGGTCGCAGTTTGCATCCTCGGACTGCGTGTTGATCTGGACGTAGCGCAAAAAGCGCTCGAGGACATCGGGGTTCGTGGTGGTGTTTTCCATAAAGACCGCTCCAATCTTGGTCGTCGTGTGCAACAAGAACTCTAGCACGGTATGCCACGGCATACCGCGACGCTTGGATGGGGTAGAATCAGCCATTGAATGCAGAAGGGACGGAAGATCATGGATACGACAAATAGCTCGCGCGAACTACATCTGACGGTGGCGAACGAAGACTACTTGGAGTGCATGGTTCGCATTGAAAGCGAAGAGGGGGAAACCAACGGCGTGCGATCGGTCGACATCGCGCAGCGCCTTGGCGTCTCCAAGGCATCGGTCAATAAAGCGGTTTCGGCGCTCAAGGCATCCGAGCTTGTCGAGCAATCGCACTACGGCAAGGTAGTCCTGACCGATCGCGGCCGCGAGGTTGGCACGGCTATCTGGTACCGTCATCGCCTCGTCCGCACGTTTTTGGTTCAGGAGCTCGGTGTCGAATTTGAGCGAGCCGATTCCGAGGCCTGCATGATGGAGCATGCGCTATCCGAGGACACGATGAACCGCTGGCTCGCCTATCTCGAAAAGCAGGGAATCAGCGTCGAGGAATAGCGGGATATATATGGATACGAGTTATTACAATCGCTTTGGTGCCGAGGAACTTACGCGCCGCTTGTCGAGCGAGACCTTGTTGGCGCAGGGCCCCATGGGCAGTGTTCTGTTGAGTGAGTACGACGCCGCCGATATTCCACCGGCGTTTTGGAATCTGGCAGAGCCGCAGACCGTTTCTCGTATCCATCGCTTGTATGTCGCCGCCGGCGCGCAGGTACTCATTACCAATACCTTTCAGGCATCAAGCTATGCCCTCAAGCACGACCAGATTGCGCCGTCCGTGGCGGAGGTCAATCGCGGGGCCGTCGACGATGCCCGCCAGGCGCACCCTCAGCTGCTGCTGGGCTCGATGGGTCCGATCGGTATTGAGTGGTTTGCCGAGGACTCGGCCGAGTTTCGTGAGATCCGAGGCATTGCGCGCGAACAGGCGCACGCCTTGCTCAATGCTGGTGTTGACGGTCTGCTGATCGAGACGGTGACGTCTATCCGTAATTTGCAGCCCATGCTTGCCGGCGCCCGAGATGCCGCCGACGGCATGCCTGTTCTGGTGAGTTTTGTCGTTGACGATAAGGGCGACCTGTTGGGCGATGGCCTCAACATCGAGGCAGCCGTTTTGTACGCCGAAAAACACGGCGCAAACTCGGTTGGTGTTAATTGCTGTTCGCTTGCGGCCGCGAACGCGGCGGTGCCCAGGATGGTTGCATCGGCGACTACTCCCGTCACGGTGCGTCCCAACGTGGGCGATCCGGTCCAGACTCAGGATGGCCCCGTATGGCACGAGAACCCCGAAGCTTTCGCGCGCGCATGCATCGAATGGAGACATGCCGGTGCCGCAATGGTGGGCAGTTGCTGTGGAACCACGGCAATCACTACGGCAGCGATGGCCGAGGCGCTCGATATATAAAGGGCAAAACCGCTCCATACGGGGCGGTTTTTTTATTAAAGGCTTTAGCCTGTGCGGGGCGCGCAGCGCGCCGCATCAGAAACCACCCGCTATGCGGGTGGGGCCAAACGGCTTTACAAAGCCGCCCCCTCGCCGGACACTTGCGATTGTTCAGGCCGCAAGGAATCCGAGTCGAGAGGGCGGTGGTGGCGTATGGCCCAGAAGGCCTACAGCCTGTCGCACACGAAGTGGATGTGCAAGTACCACGTCGTGTTCACGCCGAAGTATAGGCGCAAAGTCATCTACAACCAAATAAGGTCCGACCTTGGGGAGATCTTCAGGAAGCTCTGCCAGTACAAGGGGATAGAGATCATCGAGGGGCACCTGATGCCCGACCACGTCCACATGCTGCTGGCGATACCGCCGAAGTACAGCGTGTCGAGCGTGATGGGCTACCTGAAGGGGAAGAGCTCGCTGATGGTATTCGACAGGCACGCGAACATGAAGTACAAGTTCGGCAACAGGAAGTTCTGGGCCGAGGGCTACTACGTGTCCACCGTCGGCCTGAACGAGGCGCCGATCGCGAAGTACATCCGGGAGCAGGAGAGGGCCGACATCGCGCTCGACCGGCTGAGCGTCAAGGAGTACGAGGACCCCTTCGATAGGGGGCCGGGGCGCAAATAGCGCCGGTTTGACCGGCCCGTCACGGGTCAATCTGCAGTGCGGCCCGAACCCCGTGAGGGCCGGCGCCTTTAGACGCGTGCCGGAAATCCAAGGGTTATACCCTAAGAGCAAACCACCCCTTTTAGGGGTGGTTTTGATTGCCTGCATGTCCTCGGCAGCATTTGCCCAAATGGTGAATGCTGGTGCCGGCAGGTTGCCGAGCGTGTATCGCGGGTATACCTCATGCGTACCATGATCCAAACACTGTGAGGTGTCTGCGCGTGTGCGCGATAATTCATTTTGGAACTGACGGTTGGCGCGCTCGCGTCGATGAGGACTTCACTGCCGATAACGTTGCCCGTATCGCCGATGCCGTCGGCGAGTTGTGGCAAAAGACCAATCCGGGCAAAACGGTATATATAGGGTTCGACACTCGGCCCCTGGCGCGCGAGTTCGCTGAGCTTGCGGCGGGTGTGCTAGCAGCGCACGGGCTAGACGCCGTGCTCGCTTCGCGACCTGTTCCGACCCCTGCCCTTACGTGGGCGGCGGCTTATGACGGTGAGGCGTGCGGCGCGCTCATGGTGACGGGGTCCCATCATCCGCAGGGTTATCTGTGTCTCAAGATTCGCATGGGTGACGGCTCGACCGCCAACCAGGATGTCATCGAAGAGCTCGAAGAGACCATGGCTCCCGAGCCAATGGGGATCGAGGGGCAATATCGCACCGCGGATATCATTCCTGACTATATGCAAGCGGTGGCATCGTTTGTCGATGCCGAAGCCATCCGCGCCGCGCACCTGCGCGTGGTTGTTGACCCCATGGGCGGCGCAGCCCAGGGCTATCTAGCCGACTTGCTGCGCGAGCTTGGCGTTGAGGTGCACGAGATTCACGCCGGGCAGGCGCCTGACCAAGAAGATATCTGCCCCGACCCCGTTGAGCCGTGGGTGGACGCTTGCGAGCATACGGTTATCGAGGACGGAGCTTGCGCTGGCCTGGTGACCGACGGCGACGCCGACCGTATCGGCGCGGTTGACGAGCGCGGCAGATATATACATCCGCATCAGATCATGGCGCTCGTTTTGGGCGACTTGGTTCAATTTCGTAATTTGGAGGGACGCGTCGTCGTCAATCTTTCGTGCTCGACGCTCGTGCGTCGCATTGCCGAGGCGCTTGGCTGCCGCGTGACCGTCAAACCAGTCGGTTTCAAATATATAGCGGCAGAGATGAAGAAGGGTGGCGTCCTCATAGGCGGCGAGGAAGCCGGTGGTATCGGCATCGCCGCGCATATGCCCGAGCGCGATGGAATCCTCGCCTGTCTGATTCTGTGTGAGCTTATGGCAAAGACGGACGCGCCTTTGGGCGTTCTGGTCGACCAACTCGAGGACAGTTTTGGTAAGACGAGTTACGGTCGACGCGATTTGCGCCTTGAGGCCGAAGATGCCGAAACGTTACGAACCCTGCTGCCGGGCGTAAACCCCAAGTCGATTTGTGGCAAGGTGCCGCAAAACGTTAGTCATATGGATGGCTTGCGTTTAGCATTCGAGGATGACACGTGGCTGCTGGTCCGTCCTAGCGGGACCGAACCAGTGGTGCGCGTCTACGCCGAGGGGTTCTCGGTGGAAGAACGTGATGAGTTGCTCGATGCTGGCTGTGCTTTAGCTAGGGGAACGTATCCGCTTTAACCATGAGACTGCCTTATATAAAGAGATGCTCGGTGAGCGGTAGTTAACGGCTGGCAAACGTTAGTCGGATCCCAAATTGTGTAGGAAATGTGTACACCCAGATTCCCGCCCCCGGCGCCCCTCCGGTCTGGCAATATATCTCCTTGCCGCGCGGC
>CAJMQJ010000005.1 GCA_905215525.1 uncultured bacterium | reverse complement strand
CAGGTCGACAAATCGAAATTTAAGTTAGGTACCTGCGGTGGGATGCTTTGACGTTGCGCTGGTCGACCATCGCGTACCTTAATGTGGTGTCTATTTTTTTATGGCCAAGGAGCACCTGGACTTGTTCGATGGGCATTCCTTTGTCGATTGCCTTTGTAGCAAGCGTTCTTCTGAACTTATGAGGGTGGACCCTTCCTAAATCAAGCTCGCGCCCCAGTTTTCTAAGCAGCGCCTCGACGCCGCCAATTTGTAGCCTCTCGTGTGGCGCCTTGCTCGATACGAAGAGTGCTTCCGAGCTGTCCATTCGGGTTGACAGGTAATTCTCAATATGGACTTTAGTCTTTGCGTCAAAATATACGATGCGGTCCTTATTTCCCTTGCCGTGTACGATGCACTCACGATTGATGGTGTCGATGGAGCTCCTGTCCAACGAGACAAGTTCGCCCACACGCATGCCCGTGGAGCGCAACAGGTCGATCAGGGCAAGGTTTCGGGGCGACCCGCAGTTATCGCAAAGAATCTCAACGACTTCATCGCTATACGTTTCCTTTATGGGTTGCGGAGCCTTGACTCTTTTAATGCGTCTAACCGGGCTCTTAATGATATGGTCCTCGTCTTCGAGCCATGAGTAGAAGCTTGAGATGATTCTTCGGACATTGTCGACGGTGACGCGACTGACGCCGGCTTTTTGCTGATAGTCGGAAAGATAGGACCTAATCTCTTCGGTTCCCAGGTCGCAAGCTGGTGTATCGAATGATTCAAGCATTTTATTGATGGTGGTTTCGTAGTAGGAGATGGTCCTATCCGAGCAGCCTTCGAGGCGTTTTGCAGACAGAAAAAGATCCAGGAATGATTCGCTTTCACCGTCGCCGCAGTCTTCAGCTAATTGGCTTTCATCGAAAAGGCAGTGCGATAAAACCTTTTTGAGCTGGCGGTTCTGCTGCGTGGTCAGGTAGGGGAGCATGAGACGGGTAATTTCTCTAGCCGTTTTCGTGAGATCCATGGTGGCGTCCTTCCTTGCACGGTGGGTGGCGCTATTTCCCTTTGTTTACCCGTGCGTTATGGAAGGGATGCCGGGTGGCACTTCCGCTGGGCCGCGTCAAGGGAACCCGTGAAACCCCGCGCAGACCTCCGCATCACTCCGGTGCGGCTTTGCCTGCAGAGTGAGATGTTCAGAAGCGTTTTATTAACGGGGGATGTCTTTCGGATTCTTTTGATGGGGATGTGGAAACACTGATGAAGTTTACGAATAGCGAGGTTGAGGGGTTCGCCTGTGCCCATCGCCTCTCGTGTGCGGATGGATGGTGCCGGTGGTTGTTTGAGACTGCAGTCGCGCCGACGGGATTGGTTGGGGTCGGTACAAGGCGAGCACGCCCCATGCCGTTATGGTAGATGCATCTTTGTCGATAGAGCGCTCGATTAATCTACGCGGGAGCGCTGAGAAGATCTTCCAGCATCGGGTCTACCCCGGCGGCGACCATGCCCTCGATCAGGTGCTGGGCGTGGAACCGACCAACTGTCCATGCGATATATGAAAGCATCTGATAAGCGCGCTCCTTGATATCAAATGCAGCTTTGCTTAGAACGATTGCCTCTGCGATGTCGGCAAATGCGTCGTGATCTCCCCATGTCTTACAGGCTTGTATCATGCCCTGGTCGATAGCATCCATAACAAAGGCGCCGGATCCGTCCGCAACGCACGCGCCGTCGGCGAAGAGCTTCCAGCTGGACGGCTCACGCGAGTCATCTCCAAGAAGCTTAATCTGCAACACATGCGGATTGCCAGCAACGCAGAGCTCCTCCTCGAGCTTCTGTACCGTAAAGCGCATCTGGTGGGAGAGGCTGCTCTTGACCATGGACGAGGCGTAGCCGCTCGGCTTGTCCAGAAGATGTATTCGTTTTGGCTTGGCTGCCAGGTTGTGGAAGTTGCGCTCACTGCGCACGGAGAAATTGTCCATACGGACTCCTTTCATCGATGTTGGCAGGGCCACCGTGCCTCTTGGCCGGTTGGCGTCGGGGTCGTGGAGCCAACTCTCTACCCCGACTCTGGATAAAACGTGCCCGCTCCTTGCAGGCACGGTGGAGTCTATCAGCGCGCGCGGACACAAATCAAGCGCGCTTGCGAAATGACGCGCGGGCGGCGCTTGATTTCGCCGGCTGCTGTTAGGCTTAAATTCGAAAAAATGTCGAAATATCCCGTGTAAAAGTACGGAAAAGTGTCGTGATACACACTTTAAAACCTCGAAAAAGTGTCGAAATGAGCACCTAGCAACCACGGAAAAGTGTATCCTAGTGCTAAAACAGCACGTAATAAGGGGTACGCTTATGCTGCAGAGAAAAGCGAAAGCACAGTTTGAATCTTGGCTTGCCTCGTCGCCTAACAAGGCTCTTTTGGTCAAGGGCGCCCGACAGGTGGGAAAGTCATATTTGGTCAACGTCTTTGCAAGCGAATCGTTCGAAAATGTCGTGACGTTCGACCTTATCGCCGACGCGTCCGTGCGCGATTCGTTTTTGGCGGCAAAAAGCGCGGATGACCTGCTTATGCGCATGTCTATTGCTGCAACGCAGCCGATGGTTGCGAACAAGACCGTTGTGGTTATCGACGAGGTGCAGCGATGCCCCAACGTGGTGACGTTTATCAAATATCTGGTCCAGCGCGGCGACTTTCGATACATCCTTACCGGATCGCTCCTTGGCGTTGAGCTCGAGGGCATCGATTCCCTGCCGGTGGGGTATGTCGAGCAGGTCCAGATGTGCCCGCTCGACTTTGAGGAGTTTTGCTGGGCAAATGGCGTTGGTGCCAGCGTGTTTGACATGCTCAGAGACCGTCTAAAGGATGAGGGGGAGCTCCCCGGCTACCTGTATGACCGCTTGTTCGATCTGTTCCATCAGTATGTGGTGGTGGGAGGCATGCCCGACGCGGTCAATTCCTTCTTGGCGACGCGCAATGTCGACGAGGTTCGAAACATCCATCGCGATCTTCACGCCCTGTATCGCGATGACATCGCAAAGTACGCTCCGCCCGAGCTACGCTTGGTTATTCGCGATATCTATGATTTGATTCCCAGCGAGGCCGGCTCCAAAAACAAGCGATTCAAGCTGTCGTCGATTAACGGTGTCAAACGTTTTTCGCAGGTGACAGATCATTTTCTCTGGTTGTCGGAGGCGGGTGTCGCGCTTCCCGTGTATAACGTAACGGCGCCCGTGGCACCCCTTTTATTGGGGGAGCAGCGAAATCTATTTAAGCTGTTTTACTTGGACACCGGAATGCTCATGTCGTCGTATTCCAAAAGGGTCGCCCAAGGCGTTTTTGATGGGGAGGCGGAAGACGCCTTTGGCATGAACATGGGGGCGGCGTTTGAGGGCTTCGTTGCCCAAGAGCTCAAAGCCCACGGATTCAGATTGCGCTACTTTACGTCTAAAAAAGTCGGCGAGCTCGATTTTGTGGAGGAGACGCTCGATGGGGAGGTCCTTGCCATCGAGGTCAAGTCGGGCAAGAGCTTTAAGTCCCATGCGGCGCTCGACAACGCGCTCGCGACGAAGGGCTACGGAATCGATCGCGCCCTGGTACTTGCGGAATGTAATCTTCACCGCGATGGTGACGTGCTGTATCTGCCCATCTTTATGGCAGGGCTTTTGGAGCCGTAACATGCCGCCGGCTCTTCCGGCCCTCCCTTAACCCTCGCTACTCGTCGTCCCCGTCGTTGGGGTCGCCCTTGAGGGTGTTGATGTCCAGATACTCGTTATCGTCCTCTTTTTGCTGGGTCTCCGACTCCGCTTGGGTGGGGCCGGAGAACAGCCGGAATCCCTCAAACGCAATGACACCGAGCAGGGCAATGACAATGGCGATAAAGGCAACCTTGACTGCCTGCGGAAATTCCGAGAAACGCAGCGCCTTTTCCTCGGCGTAATAATCGGCGAAGCGTTCTTCGCCTGTGCTTTTGGTATACACCGGCGCGGACGCGGCCTCCGGGTCATATTCCGGTGCAGGCGTGGCAGCGTACGGATCGTTGAGATAATCGCTCGATGCGGTGCCATAATCCTCGGTCTCGATGCGACCGTTGCCAGCATAGCCATCGGAATAATCGGAAAATGCCGTACCGCTCTCATAGTCCGCGGCACTCGTGTTGGCGGCAAAAAGCGGGTTAACTGGAACGTCGAGCGCCGGCATGCCGGTAGAGGTCTCATCCAGATCGGTTGCAGCCCAGGAATCGTAGGCAACCTGATGGGCAACGGGCTCATCGAGCCTTGTGACCGGAGGCTTGCGTGCCGCAGGAACAGGCAACTGCTGGGCGCTGTACATAACGGTGCTGTCGGCCGATTTGCCCTGCGTCGCTGCAGCGAGAAATGCCGCCGTTTCGGACGGGTCGCTTGCGGGGCGGGGAGCGGGCGTGGTCGCCGAAGTGAGTGCGGGCGTCGAAACAGGCGACTGCGCAGGAGTCGGCGCAGATGCGGGCTTAGGCGCAAGTGCGGGATTGAGGCTTGACGGACGAGCCCCGCCGCCCATGAGTTCGTCGGCGGTCCACGGGCGATCATTCATCACGTCGTCAAGGCTCAGCGAAAACAGGTCGTCTTCACCCTCATCGAACATGCGGTGCACATGTCCACCAATTGCCGGAATCAATCCGCGACCGGTGCATGATGCCTTGCTCAACGCCATTCTGTTCCATCCTTCCGAAATACTAATGACATCGATTATATGGAACTTTCCAAGCGGCTCGGTCTTGGATTCATGCTTTCCAGAACTCGCGCCCAAAAGGGGAGGGGCAATCCAGGCGAGTGCCTACTTGTCGCCTGCTGCCGCCTTGGCCTCATTGAGGTAGCTATAGAAGCTGTACTTGGAGATGCCAAAGAACTCGCAGGCGCGTTCGCTCGACTTGGAAATGAGGAAGGCGCCGCGACGGTCGAGGTAGCCAATGGCACGAATGCGCTCGTCTTTGGTCATGAGCGCCGCGGGCTTGCCCACAAACTGTTCGCACTCGCGCAGTAGATCTTCGAGCAGGTCGCCGATGTTTTTGGTAATGGGCTCGGGCTCGGTGTAGCCCGTGCCGCCGGTGCCGGTAAAGGCGTCGAGCGAGCGCTCAAAAGCCTTCATGAGCGTAATGTCAAAGTTAATGCCCAAAATGCCGACGGGCTTGCCCTCGTCGTTGCGGATAAAGATGGTCGAGGACTTGAGCAGCTTGCCATCGGTGGTTTTGGTGAGGTATGGCTCGCGGTCGTGCACGTCGGTGGTGCCCTCGTGCATGGACTCAAACACGATATGGCTGGGTCCGTCACCCAGTTTGCGCCCGCTGACGTGGCCGTTTTCGATCACTACGATGGAGTGGTCCACGTCCTCGGTCTCCAGATCGTGGACGACGACTTCGCAGTTGGGACCAAATTGGAGCGCCAGACCGTGTGCGAGGCGCTTGTAAAACTCAATCTGTGCGGGGGTCATGGGTGCCTTCCTAAAAATTAGTTTGGGCACACTTTGCCATAAACCACACTTGTTCGCAAATAACGAAAGCGTCGCTGCGTTATGTGACCGTTCGGCGGCGAAAAGGTACCGATTACGGCAACAAACAATTTGTTAGGTTTGCCAATCAAAAAGTGTGATAGAACAGTACTAACAAACTTTTTGTTTGGCATCCACATAAAAGTTTAGCCGCATGAATGGGAATGGGCTGAAACGCGTATGCGGGGGCCGGCAAGAGAGGACTTAAGGAGTTCACCGTATGGCCGATAAGATCCAGTGGGCGGGCAACACGATGCCCAAGAGCGATGATAAGCACTTGGGAATCATGAGCCTCGACCACGTGAAGAAGGCCCGCGCCTTCCACCAGTCGTTCCCTCAATATACCGTCACTCCGCTTGCCCGCCTGGACGGTCAGGCTGCGCGCCTGGGCCTGTCCAACCTGTGCGTTAAGGACGAGAGCTACCGCTTTGGCCTCAACGCCTTTAAGGTCCTGGGCGGATCGTTTGCCATGGCCAACTACATTGCCGACGAGACCGGCAAGGACGTTGCCGACTGCACCTTCGATTACCTGACCTCCGATCAGCTGGCCGAGGACTTTGGCCAGGCTACCTTCTTTACCGCCACCGACGGCAACCATGGCCGCGGCGTGGCATGGGCTGCCAACAAGCTGGGCCAGAAGGCCGTCGTGCACATGCCCAAGGGTTCCACCAAGCCCCGCTTCGATAACATCGCCGCCGAGGGCGCCACGGTGACCATCGAAGAGGTCAACTACGACGAGTGCGTGCGCATGGCCGCCGCCGAGGCCGACGCCTGCGAGCGCGGCGTTATCGTTCAGGACACCGCCTGGGAGGGCTACGAGAAGATCCCGTCCTGGATCATGGAGGGCTACGGCACCATGGCTTCCGAGGCTGCCGAGCAGCTGCGCGAGATGGCCATCAACCGCCCGACGCACGTCTTTGTCCAGGCTGGCGTGGGCTCGCTGGCTGGCGCCGTGGTGGGCTACTTCACCAACCTGTATCCCGATAACCCGCCCACCTTCGTCGTGGTCGAGTGCGCGCCTGCCGCCTGCCTGTACAAGGGCGCTGCCGCCGGCGACGGCGACCCGCGCATCGTGGACGGCGACATGCCCTCCATCATGGCCGGCCTGTGCTGCGGCGAGCCCAACATCCTGGGCTGGGATATCCTGCGCAACCACACCACCGCGTTCGTGTCCTGCCCCGACTGGGTCACCGCTCGCGGCATGCGCACCCTGGGCGCTCCCGAGAAGGGCGACCCGCGCGTCATCTCCGGCGAGTCCGGCGCCGTGACCACCGGCCTGGTCGAGACCCTCATGCTCGATCCCGAGTACGCCGAGCTCAAGGAACTCATCGGCCTGGACAAGACGAGCTCCGTGCTCTGCTTCTCCACGGAAGGCGACACGGACCCCGACCAGTATCGCCGCATTGTTTGGGAAGGCGAATATCCCACTTGTTAATCGTTGGGCGGCGCAACGCGCCGCGCCAAATTCCTATTAGACCCCCTATGTCCTGCAGATGTATGAACCCGGGAGGCGGAGCGATACCTATTTGCTCCGTCGCGAGTTCCGCACGCAAAGGAAAGCACTTAATGTGCTTTCCGTCTTGCGCAGGACTGTCCGAGCAGCGGAGCAAATAGGTATCGCTCCGCCACCTCACAGGTAGATTCCTTCGTTTGAAAGGTTATGAACAATGGCTAAAGAACTCGATTACGACGCTATCAAGGCTGCTGCGGAGTCCCATCGTGCTGATATGACTCGCTTCCTGCGCGCTATGATCTCCCATCCCTCTGAGTCCTGCGAGGAGGGTGAGGTTGTTGCCTGCATCAAGGCCGAGATGGAGAACCTTGGCTATGACGAGGTCAAGGTCGACGGCCTTGGCAACGTTATGGGCTTTATGGGCGAGGGCGACAAGATCATCGCCATCGACTCCCACATCGACACCGTCGGCATCGGCAACATCGAGAACTGGGATGCCGATCCCTATGAGGGCTACGAGACCGACGAGATCATCTACGGCCGCGGTGGCTCCGACCAGGAGGGTGGCATGGCTTCTGCTACCTACGCTGCCAAGATGATGAAGGACATGGGCCTCATCCCCGAGGGCTACAAGATCATGGTCGTCGGCACCGTCCAGGAAGAGGACTGCGACGGCATGTGCTGGCAGTACATCTACAACAAGGACGGCATTAAGCCCGAGTTCGTCATTTCCACCGAGCCCACCGATGGCGGCATCTATCGCGGTCACCGCGGCCGCATGGAAATCCGCGTCGACGTTCACGGCACCTCCTGCCACGGTTCCGCTCCCGACCGCGGCGATAACGCCATCTACAAGATGGCCGACATCATCGCCGACGTCCGCGCCCTCAACAACAACGGCTGCGACGAGTCGACCGACATCAAGGGCCTCGTCAAGATGCTCGACCCCAAGTACAACCCCGAGCACTTCGAGGATGCCCGCTTCCTGGGCCGCGGCACCTGCACCGTCAGCCAGATCTTCTACACCAGCCCCAGCCGTTGCGCCGTGGCTGACTCCTGCGCCATCTCCATCGACCGTCGCATGACCGCCGGTGAGACCTGGGAGTCCTGCCTAGACGAGATCCGCAACCTGCCGGCTGCCAAGAAGTACGGCGACGACGTGAAGGTCTCCATGTACATGTACGACCGTCCGTCCTGGACCGGCGAGGTCTACGAGACCGAGGCTTACTTCCCCACGTGGATCAACAAGGAGACCGCTCCGCACGTCAAGGCCCTCGTCGACGCCCACAAGGCCATGTTCGGTGACGAGCGCATCGGCTGCGAGCCCAGCATGGACAAGCGCACCGGTCGTCCGCTGTGCGACAAGTGGACCTTCTCCACGAACTGCGTTTCCATCCAGGGCCGCTATGGCATCCCCTGCGTCGGCTTCGGCCCGGGTGCCGAGTCTCAGGCTCACGCTCCCAACGAGGTCACCTACAAGGACGACCTGGTCACCGCTGCCGCCATGTATGTGGCTGCCCTGAACCTCTACGATCCGAGCCAGGCCGATGGCGACGCCACCGTGTTCCGCGCCGGTCTGACCAACAACAAGATCGATTAGTCCCATTCCTCGATCTTGTTGAGCCGGGGACAGCTCGTGTCCCCGGCACCCCCTGTTGACTTGGGGCCCGCGGTCGTTATCTCCCATGCTTCCTCAACGGTAGCGGGTCCTCGTCATAGTGCTCTGCATGTTCTAGCCACACGCGCATGCCGGAGCACATCTACTCATTGCGATCGTTTCATCTTTGGAAAGGACATTTACATGGACGCCAAGTTTACCGAGCTCGTCGAGCAGCTGAACGGCCTCGATTTTAAGGGCATGTACGGCAGCGACTTCCTGCACACCTGGGATAAGACCACCGATGAGCTCAAGGCGCTCTACATCGTCGCCGACGCCCTGCGCGAGCTGCGCGAGAACAACGTTTCGTCCAAGATCTTCGATTCGGGTCTGGCCGTCTCCCTGTTCCGTGACAACTCCACCCGTACGCGCTTCTCCTTCTCTAAGGCAGCCAACCTGCTCGGTCTTGAGCTGCAGGACCTGGACGAGAAGAAGTCCCAGATCGCTCACGGCGAGACCGTCCGCGAGACCGCTACCATGATCTCCTTCATGGCCGACGTCATCGGCATCCGCGACGACATGTACATCGGCAAGGGCGACGCCTACATGGCCGAGGTCTCCGAGTCTGTCCAGCAGGCCTACGAGGACGGCGTTCTGGATCACCGTCCCACGCTCATCTCCCTGCAGTCCGACTCCGATCACCCCACGCAGTCCTCTGCCGACATGCTCTACCTCATCAACGAGTTTGGCGGTCTTGAGAACCTCAAGGGCAAAAAGGTTGCCGTCACCTGGGCCTACTCGCCCTCTTACGGCAAGCCGCTGTCCTGCCCGCAGTCGCTGATCAGCCTGCTGCCCCGTTTTGGCATGGACGTCACCTTGGCCCACCCCGAGGGCTACGACCTCATGCCCGAGGTCGTCGAGCGCGCCAAGGGTTATGCCGCCGAGTCCGGCACCACCTTTAAGCAGGTCAACACCATGGCCGAGGCCTTCGAGGGCGCCGATATCGTGATCCCGAAGAGCTGGGCTCCGTTTGCCGCCATGGAGAAGCGCACCAACCTGTACGCCGAGGGCGACGACGCCGGCATCGCTGCACTCGAGAAGGAGCTGCTCGCTCAGAACGCCACGCATCAGGATTGGTGCTCCACGACCGAGCTCATGGAGAAGACCGCCAACGGCCAGGACACCATCTTTATGCATCCGCTGCCCGCCGACATCTCCGGTGTCTCTTGCGAGCACGGCGAGGTCAACGCCGACGTCTTCGACATGCACCGCGTGGGTATGTACAAGGAGGCCAGCTACAAGCCGTACGCCATCGCAGCCATGATGTTCCTGCAGAAGGTTGCCGATCCCGCCGCTACCCTCAAGGCCCTCGACGAGCGCAACACCGCCCGTTGGTTCCAGGCCTAAAGCTGGGTTGAGGTAAGCCATGTAAAGGGGGCGCTCTGCCAACCGGCGGGGTGCCCCTTTTTGCATCGTGGGCGTGCGGGATAAGCGCTTTCGATGTAGATGCCCCGCGACGCGAGTTATGGGTACGATGGTTCCAGGGGAGGTATCGCCATGAAACTTGGTTGCGTCATTATGGCTTCGGGCGAGGGCAAGCGATTTGGCTCTAACAAGATGCTCGCCGATATCTATGGCGAGCCGCTGATTGCCCGGACCATTGATTCGGTTCCCCGGGGCTTTGACGTTGTGGTTTCGACGCGTTGGCCCGAGGTCGCTCAGATTTGTGATGACAAGCATTGCCCGTGCGTGCTGCACGATGGCGAGCTGCGCAGCGAAAGCGTCCGTGCGGGCCTTTCGTGGGGAGTCGAACGCAACTGGAAAGGTTGCCTCTTTTTGCCGGGCGACCAGCCGCTCGTGAGTTCGGATTCTTTTGAGGCTATGGTTCGTGCATTTGACGAGCGTGGCCGCAAGCATCCGGTGCGTCTTGCGTGCAACGGTGAGCCTTCGAGCCCGGTGCTCTTTCCGGCGGAACTGTTCGATGCACTTATGTGTCTTGAGGGTAAGGACGGCGGCGGTTCGATCCTCAAGGACCGTACCGACGTGGTGCTGGTCGAGGCGCGTGCCTACGAGCTGTGGGACGTCGATACCGTCAAGGGACAGCGACGCATAACGGAGCATATCGCCGCCTGCTCGTATTTTGATCGCGTGGCCAACTGCATCAATCAATAAGGAGCAATTATGATCATCATCAAAAACGGCGCACTCGTGACGCCCCAGGGGCTTCGCCGCGCCGATCTTGCCATGGATGGCGATAAGATCGTGCGGATTGCCGCGGCGATTGAGCCGGCCGAGGGCGATACCGTCGAGGATGCTGCGGGCTGCTGGGTGTTCCCGGGCTTTATCGATGGGCACACGCACATGCAGTGCTGGACCGGCATGGATTGGACAGCCGATAGCTTTGAGACCGGCACGCGCGCGGCTGCCTGCGGCGGCACGACGACCATTGTGGACTACGCGACGGCCGATCGCGGCGTGACCATGCCCGATGCCTTGGTCGAGTGGCGTCATCGCGCCGACGGCACCTGCACCGCCAACTATGCCTTCCATATGGCGCTTGCCGAGTGGAATGAGCGCAACCGCGCCGATCTTTCGGCCATGCGCGAGGCGGGCGTGTCGTCGTTTAAGACCTACTTTGCCTACGACCATCTGCGCCTGGACGATGCCGAGACGCTCGAGGTGCTGGAGGAGCTCAAGCGCGTGGGCGGTATCCTGTGCGTGCATTGCGAGAACGGCACGTTGGTCAACGCGCTGCAGAAGCGCGTGTTTGAGCAGGGTATCCACGGGCCCGAGGGCCATGCGCTCAGCCGTCCGGACGTGTGTGAGGCCGAGGCCGTGAGCCGCCTGCTGTATCTGGCGCACTTGGCCGGGGACGCTCCGGTCAACGTGGTGCACCTTTCGACCAAGCTGGGGCTCGAGGCCATTCGCGCTGCCAAAGCGCGCGGGCAGAAGAACATCTATGTCGAGACATGCCCTCAGTATCTGATGCTCGACGACACCTGCTATCTGGAGCAGGGCGAGGACGGCTTTGCGGGCGCCAAGTACGTGATGAGCCCGCCGCTGCGCCATGCCGGTGACCGTGCCGCGCTGCGCGAGGCGCTTGTGGCTGGCGAGATCGATACTATTGCCACCGACCACTGCAGCTTTAATCTGCACGGGCAAAAGGACCGAGGACGCGATGATTTCCGCGCGATTCCCAACGGCGGGCCCGGCGTGGAGCATCGTCCCGTTGCGATTGCCACGAGCTTTGAGGGACAGCTGGGTCCCGAGGATCTGTGCCGCTTGATGAGCGAGAACCCGGCGCGCGTTTTTGGCATGTATCCGCGCAAGGGCTGTCTTGCCGAGGGCGCCGATGCCGACGTGTGCGTGTGGGATCCGTGCGCGCGTTGGACGATCAGCGCCGCGACGCAGCATCAGGCCGTGGACTACACGCCGCTCGAGGGCTTTGGGGCACATGGCCGCGCCAAGGCCGTGTTTGTGAACGGCGTGCTGGCGGCACGCGACGGCGAGCCCACCGGAGCCCAACCCGGCCGCTACGTGCCCCGCTAACAGGAAGACCGCCGGGGTAGCTAATTTGGGAGATGATTTTTCGGGACGGGGTAGCAAAAAGAGCCCCGTCCCAAATTTGCTACCCCTGGAGGCTGGTGGCGATGAGGGGGCGGTTGAGGGCTGCCTCGAAGCGATCTGCCATTGTTGGGTCGGCAAGCGTGTCGGCTTGGTTGAGCATGACGCGTGCGGTGCTGAGTCCCAGCGCCTGCATCTCGGCATTGAGCACCTGGGCGACGCGCTCGGGCGTGGCGATGTCGGTAGGCTCGCAGCCGCAGCGCTCGCAGAAGAGCTCGGGGCGGTGGACAACCTCGGCGACGGGCCTGCCCAGCCCCGAGGCGCCGACGACCCAGACAACGTTTGCCGTGGCGGCGGGAATTACCGGCTCCCAGGCGGCATGCGCCTTGAGCGGGAGTCGCTTGCTGCCATCTGCCTCGGCCAACACATAGTCAAAGCGCTGCGCCAGCTGGTCGATCGGCTCAGCGGGGGCGGAGAGCTTGCCTGTCTCCGGGTCCAAAACACCCGCCTGGCAGATGCTTCCGCGGACAAGTTCCGCGCATGCCTCGCAGGTGCAGCCGGGAACATGCGGGGTCCCCGGCTTCCAAGGCGCGGCGTCCAGGCGACGGCTCGACCCGTCCCATGGCACGCCGGCGACGGGAAACATGTGCGTGGTGGTGCAGAGGAGCACGCGCCCGCCGCCGCGCATGAGCTCGAGACCCAGCATCTTCAGCAACGTCGACTTGCCGCCGCTGCCGATAATCGCGGTAATGCCCGGCTCGATCTTGAGCGCGGAGGCAAGGTTTCCGCTCGTCGTTTCCATCTGTTCACCGCCGTATAATACTGTGATAATAAATAATCATCAGAGTAGCGGCCGAACCGCTTTTGCTCTGCTCAAACCGTAGCACAGGGAGGTGCCCCGGGAATGCTCGTTTATGTTCGCGGCGCCGGCGATATCGCCACGGGCGTCGCCGCTCGCTTGGTGCGCGCCGGCGTTTCGGTCGTTATGGCCGATATCGCGGTTCCCACGTGCATCCGCCGCACAATCTGTTTTTGCGAGGCCATTCGCCTGGGCGAGGTCGAGGTCGAAGGCATTCGCGCTCGCTTGGCACGGACGCCGGCTGAGGCGCTTGAGATTACCGAGGCTGGAGACGTCGCCGTTGTGGTGGACCCTCAGGCCAAGATGCTCGATGAGCTTAAACCCGCGGCTGTGGTCGACGCGATTTTGGCTAAGCGCAACTTGGGCACCACGCGCGACATGGCGCCTGCCGTCATCGCTGTGGGGCCGGGCTTTACCGCGCCGGTTGACTGCGACGCCGTGGTCGAGACCATGCGCGGACATTTTCTCGGCCGTGTCATTACCCAAGGTTCGCCCCAGCCCAACACGGGCGTGCCGGGCATTATCGCCGGCTATGGCAAGGAACGTGTTATCCACAGCCCCGCCGCCGGCGTGTTTAGGTCCGACCGCACCATCGGCGACATCGTGAGTGCCGGCGATGTGATCGGGTATGCGGGTGATACTCCCATGGTCACGCAGATTGACGGCTGCTTGCGCGGGCTTTTGGCGAACGGCGTGCAGGTGACTGAGGGCTTTAAATGCGCCGATGTCGATCCGCGCGGCGATGCCAGCTATATCAACTACATTTCGGACAAGGCGACGTCGGTCGGCGGCGGTGTGCTCGAGGCGCTCGCTATGCTCACCGGTGTCTTTAGAGGATAGAAGGCGGCAATGGAAAAGCTCGATGTTGTGAATGCGGCGCTTGCCGCCTTGCGTGCTGGTGAGACGTGCGAACTGGTGGTAGTGGCCGGCACGGCAGGGTCGTCACCGCGCGGCGTGGGCGCCTGGATGGCCGTCTTTGCCGATGGCAGCCAGGCGGGCACTATCGGCGGTGGCAAGATTGAACTCTTTGCGCTGGATGAGGCGCGCGAGCTCCTGAGCGCGGGACAGTCGCGTCTGGTCCGCTACACTATGGGCGGCGAGAACTCCGATACCGGCATGATCTGCGGCGGAGCCATCTGCTTGTGCTACCTGCATCTGGATGCGACCCAGGTACCGTTGTTCCAGGAAATTGCCGACGTCTTGGCCTATCGGCGCATCGGCGACTTCGTCATCGACTTTGAGCCGTTTGTCGCGAGCGCGCTCGAGGGCGATGTGGCCGAGTACCATGGCGAGGAATCGCGCCGTACCATTGCGGGCTGCCCCGGGCTTTCGCTGGTGGAGGAGGGGAGTAAGGTCAGCTACACCAACGCGGCCTCCGAGATTCCCGTGGCGCACGTCGAGACGCTCTGCCCCGAGGGCCTGACTTATATCTTTGGCTGCGGCCACGTGGGCGCTGCGACGGCGCGGGTGCTCACGGCGGCGGGTTTTGCCGTCGTGGCCTGCGACGACCGCCCCGGCACGCTGACCCCCGAATGGGTGCCCGGTGTCTACGACCGTCGTCTGGTCGACTACAAGAACCTGAGCGAGCAGTGCCCCATCGGCCCGCGCGACCTGGTGGTCGTTGCCACAGCAGGCCACAAGTCCGATATCGACGTGGTGATTCAGGCCATGCGCGCCAAACCCGCCTATCTGGGCTGTCTGGGTTCGCGCCGCAAGACGGCCTTTGTGCGCGCCCGCCTGGAGCAGGAGGGCTTTACGCAGGACCAGATCGACGAGCTGCACCTGCCGATCGGCGTTGCCATCGAGGCCGAGGACCCCGAGGAGATCGCCATCTCCATAGCCGCCGAGATGATCCACCTGCGCCGCACCAAGCTCGTCCCCCGTAAGCGCTAATCGCATCCCCATATATGAGTTGCGGTGAAATGCGGACTGTTAAAGCCTGTTAAGCCGTCAAACGGTCCCTATTTCACCGCAACTGCCATTTTCCTCCGTCCCCTAGGGATCAATATGTGCGGGGGAGTTGTGGAGTTGTGCAGGCAGACGAGGTTTTTCTGGAAATACGCTCCCGATGCGCGTATAGTACCGATTGTTTTGTCGGCTCCTGCTGCGTCGAGTCCAAACCGCAAAATGCCATGAGCGGCGCGGATGCAGCCAGGAGGCACGAGGACAACCCATCGTGGCCACGCCCCGTGCTTAAAACCCCAAGAAGGAGTGAACAATGGCAGAAGAGAAGTATGTGCCGCGTCTGAAGACCAAGTACAACAACGAGGTCAAGCAGCAGCTTCAGGACAAGTTCCAGTACGAGAACGTCATGATGATCCCCAAGTTTGAGAAGATCGTCGTGAACATGGGTGTCGGCGAGGCCGCTACCGATTCCAAGGCCATCGACGGTGCCGTGCGCGACCTGCGCGCCATCACCGGCCAGCAGCCGATGATCACCCGTGCCCGCAAGTCCATCGCTACCTTCCGCCTGCGCGCTGGTATGCCGATCGGCTGCAAGGTTACCCTGCGTGGCGACCGTATGTGGGAGTTCTTCGATCGTCTGACCTCCGTCGCGATCCCCCGTATCCGCGACTTCCGCGGCATCTCGGCCAAGAGCTTCGACGGCCGTGGTAACTTCTCCATGGGCGTCACCGAGCAGCTCATCTTCCCCGAGATCGACTTCGACTCCGTCGATCACCAGCGTGGTATGGACATCACTTTCGTGACCACCGCCAACACCGATGAGGAGGCCAAGGCCCTTCTGGACGCCTTCGGTTTCCCGTTCAAGAAATAGGTTCACCTGCCCTATGAGCGCCGTTCCCACAAGGGGGCGGCGCTTGGGGCGAACAATACTCTATGTGAGGAGGATATAAGTGGCTAAGACATCGATGATCGTCAAGTGCAATCGCAAGCAGAAATTCTCTACTCGTGAGTACACGCGCTGCCAGCGCTGCGGCCGTCCGCACTCTGTGTACCGCAAGTTCGGCCTGTGCCGTGTCTGCTTCCGCGAGCTTGCACTCAAGGGCGAGCTTCCCGGCGTTAAGAAGGCCAGCTGGTAAGTCACTACCAGCGTTTCAAGCATCAGTTTGGAACAGGGAAAACGCGCTAGTTAGGCTTTGCCGTTAAGGGCGGCGAAGAACCAAGAGCACGTGTTCATCAAGAACGAAGGAGAATCTGTATGAACCTTACAGACCCGATCGCAGATATGCTTACGCGCATCCGTAACGCTAACTCTGTGAACAAGGCCACGGTCTCCATGCCGAGCAGCAAGAAGCTCGTCGAGATCGCTCGTGTTCTGCACGAGGAGGGCTACATCGAGGGCTACGATGTCGAGGACACCGTTCCCCAGAAGACTCTGCACATCACGCTTAAGTATGGTCCCAAGAAGGCTAAGGTCATCAACGGCATCCGCCGCATTTCCAAGCCGGGCCTGCGTAAGTACACCGGCGTTGCCGACATGCCCCGCGTCCGCGGTGGCCTTGGTACCGCCATTATTTCCACCAGCCATGGCGTCATGACCGACCGCGATGCTCGCAAGCACAACGTCGGCGGCGAGATCATCGCTTACGTCTGGTAATTCGCTCGGTAGGTAGAAGGAAAGGAGATCACCGTGTCTCGTATCGGTAATAAGCCTGTCCAGATTCCCGCCGGAGTCGAAGTGGCAGTCAACGGCAACAACGTTGTCGTCAAGGGCCCCAAGGGCCAGCTCGAGCTCGATGTCTTTGAGAAGCTCGCTATCAACGTCGAGGACAACGTCCTCACCGTTTCCCGTCCCGACGACGAGCGTGAGACCCGTGCCCGTCACGGCCTCACCCGCGCCCTCATCCACAACATGGTTGTTGGCGTTTCCGAGGGCTTCGAGAAGAAGCTCGAGCTCGCCGGCGTCGGTTACCGCGTGCAGCAGAAGGGTAAGAACCTCGAGTTCTCCCTGGGCTTCTCGCACCCCGTGATCGTCGAGGCTCCCGAGGGCATCACCTTCGAGGTTCCCGACAACACCCACGTGAACGTCAAGGGTATCAACAAGCAGCAGGTCGGTCAGATCGCCGCTGAGATCCGCGGCCATCGTCCTCCCGAGCCTTACAAGGGCAAGGGTATCCACTACGTTGGCGAGCACATCCGCCGCAAGCTGGGTAAGGCCGCCAAGTAGTCGTAACCGACTCACTCGCATAAGACCAGCACCCCGTCAGGTGCTGGCAAGATCAACCTTTTTAGGAGTTTACGTATGAACAAGCATAAGGCGAAGCTGGAAGGCCTCAAGCGTCGTCAGCGTCGTGTTCGCGGCAAGGTCTCGGGTACCTCCGAGCGTCCGCGTCTTCGCGTGACCCGTACTAACGCCAACATCTATGCCCAGATCATCGACGACAGCAAGGGCTCCAGCCTGACGCTTGTCTCTGCCTCGACCCTCGAGGCCGAGTTCAAGGGCACCCACACCTCGAACAAGGAGGCTGCGGAGAAGGTCGGTCAGCTCGTTGGCAAGCGTGCCATCGAGGCCGGCATCACCAAGGTCGCCTTCGATCGCGGTGGCCGTATCTACCATGGCCGCGTCAAGGCCCTCGCCGACGGTGCTCGTGCCGCCGGTCTCGAGTTCTAGGAGGTATGTAGCACATGGCTCGTAATCAGAAGCAGCAGCGCGAGGCCTCCGAGTTCGAGGAGCGCGTCGTTTACATCAACCGCGTGTCGAAGACCGTCAAGGGTGGTCGTCGCATGAGCCTCGTCGCTCTCGTCGTCGTTGGCGACGGCAAGGGCAACGTCGGCGTTGGCATGGGCAAGTCCGCTGAGGTGCCCTTGGCCATCTCCAAGGCGTCTCTCGATGCCAAGAAGAACATGTTCCACGTGCCGGTGACCGAGCAGGGCACCATCCCGCACGAGGTTCTCGGCCACTTTGGTGCCGGCCGCATCATCATCAAGCCCGCTGTCGAGGGTACCGGCGTTATCGCCGGCGGCGCTGTGCGTCCCCTCTTCGAGCTTGCTGGCATCAAGAACGTCCTGTCCAAGTCCCTCGGTACCGACAACGGCCTCAACATCATCAAGGCTGCCGTCGAGGGCCTCAAGGAGCTCTCCAGCCCTGAGGACGTCGCGGCTCGCCGTGGCCTGACGGTCTCCGAGATGTTCGTCGGTAAGGAGAACTAAGCATGGCTGACACCATCAAGATCAAGCAGGTCCGCAGCACCAACGGTTGCAAGCAGGATCAGGTCCGTACTGTCCGTGCCCTCGGTCTCCACAGGATCCGCGAGGTTCGCGAGATTGCTGACAACGAGTCCGTCCGCGGCATGATCTTCAAGGTCAAGCACCTTGTCGAGATTGTAGAGGAGTAGCAAATGCAGCTTCACGATCTTACTCCCGCGCCCGGTTCCACCAAGAACCGCAAGCGCGTCGGCCGTGGCAATTCTTCGGGTCACGGCACCACTTCTGGCCGCGGCCAGAAGGGCCAGGGTTCCCGCTCTGGTGGCACCAAGGGTGCCGGCTTCGAGGGTGGCCAGACTCCGCTGGCTATGCGCCTGCCCAAGCTTCCGGGCTTCCGCAACCCCCGTCGTATCGAGTACACCGCTGTTAACGTTGAGCGTCTCGAGCGTAAGTTCGAGGACGGCGCTGTGATCGACGGTGCCGCTCTTAAGGCCGCTCGCATCACCAAGAGCGAGTTCGAGCCCGTCAAGGTGCTCGGCAATGGTGAGCTCACCAAGAAGTTCACGGTCAAGGTCGACAAGGTCAGCGCTTCTGCGCAGGCCAAGATCGAGGCCGCCGGCGGAAAGGTCGAGCTGCCGTGCTAAATGGTCTTAAGAATGCTTTCCGCATCAAAGAATTGCGCGAAAAGATTCTTTTTACCATAGCTATGCTCGTCGTGTACCGCATTGGTGCGCACGTTCCTGTGCCCGGCATTCCCTTCCAGGGGATGCTGGGCCTTTTCTCGACCGATAACAATTCGGTCGCCGCAGGTGCTATGGCCCTCCTGAATCTTTTCTCTGGCGGCGCGTTGAGCTATGTGTCGGTGTTTTCGCTGGGCATCATGCCTTACATCACCAGCTCGATCATCCTCCAGATGCTCCAGGCCGTTGTGCCTTCCCTGCATGAGCTTGCCCGCGAGGGCGAGGTCGGTCAGACCAAGATTACGCAGTATTCGCGTTACCTCACCTTGGCTCTGGCAATCCTCAACTCCGTGGGTTACCTCTTCCTCTTTAAGAGCTTCGGCATTAGCTTCAACGGTGCCGGTGCCCCCGAGATCATCTTTGACCTCATGATCGTCGGTACGCTCACCGCGGGCGCCATGCTGATCATGTGGATTGGTGAGCTCATCACCCAGCGCGGTATCGGCAATGGCATGTCCCTGATCATCTTTGCGAACATCATGGCCGGCCTGCCGCAGGCTATCTTCTCCAGCACCGAGGGTAATGCCGGTGGCATCATCACCATGGTGATCATCTGCGCCATCATCCTGCTGGTTATCCCGCTGATTGTTTTTCTTGAGCGCGGCCAGCGCCGCATTCCGGTCTCCTACGCTAAGCGCGTCGTGGGCCGTCGCATGATGGGTGGCCAGACCACCTACCTGCCCATCAAGGTCAACACCGCGGGTGTCGTGCCGATCATCTTCGCTTCGGCGCTGCTGTACTTCCCGGCTCAGATTGCCGTGTTCTTCCCCGGCATCGGCTGGATTCAGGCAGTTGCCTCTGCGCTTTCGACCGGTTGGCTCAACTGGGTGCTTAATGTTGTCCTCATCGTGTTCTTCGCGTACTTCTACACCTCCATGGTGTTCAACCCCGATGACACGGCCGACAACCTTAAGAAGCAGGGCGGCTTTATTCCGGGCGTCCGTCCGGGTAGGGCTACCGCGGCCTACATCAAGAACGCGCTCAACAAGATCACGCTTCCCAGCGCTGTCTTTTTGGCGCTCATCGCCATCGTGCCTTCGATCATCTTCTCCTTCACGGGTAACCATCTGATCCAGGCATTTGGCGGCACGTCCATCCTCATCATGGTCGGCGTCGTACTCGACACGGTCGATAAGCTCGAAGGCCAGATCAAGATGTATGATTACGATGGATTCTTTAAATAGGCTAGAGGAGGATTGCTCATGAACCTCGTATTGCTCGGAGCTCCGGGTGCCGGTAAGGGCACCGTCGCACAGGAGCTCGTCGCCGAGTTTGGCGTCGCTCACATTTCCACGGGCGACCTGCTGCGTGCTGCCGTCAAGGGTGGCACCGAGCTTGGTATTCAGGCTAAGAAGTACATGGACGCTGGCGAGCTCGTTCCCGACCAGCTCGTGATCGACCTTGTCAAGGAGCGCCTTGCTGCCGATGACGCCCAGCAGGGCTTCATCCTCGACGGTTTCCCGCGCAACACCGCCCAGGCTGTGACGCTCGATTCCGAGCTCTCCGCCATGGGTCGCGAGATCGACTGCGCCCTTCTGGTCGACGTGGCCCCCGAGGTCATCATCGATCGTCTGTCTTCGCGTCGCACCTGCCGCGCCTGCGGTTACACCGGCACCGCTGCCGATGCTACCTGCCCAAAGTGCGCCGGCGAGATGTATCAGCGCGACGACGACAAGCCCGAGACCATCAAGAACCGTCTCGACGTCTACGAGAAGTCCACGAGCCCGCTCGTCGACTACTATCGTGGCCAGGGTCTGCTCAAGTCGGTCAACGGTGACCAGGCTCGCGAGACCGTGTACGGGGATGTCAAAGAGGCTCTCGGTCTATGATCAAGATTAAGTCTGCAACGCAAATCGAGCAGATGAAGAAGGCAGGAGCGCTATCTAAGATGGCGCTCCGCCACGTTGGAGCCATGGTGCGCCCTGGTGTTTCGACCTTTGAGCTCGATCAGCTCGCGGAGCAGATTATCCGTATGCATGGCGGCACCCCGGCCTTTAAGGGTTACGGCGGGTTCCCCGGTACCATTTGCGCATCGATTAACGATGCCGTGGTCCACGGTATTCCCAACCCCGACATGATCCTGCGCGATGGCGATATCATCTCCATCGATACGGGAGCCGTTGTCGACGGTTGGGTTGGCGATAACGCTTGGACGTTTTTCGTCGGCACCCCTACGCCCGAGGCCAAGGCCCTGTGCGAGGTCACGCGCGATTGCCTTAAGGCTGCCATCGAGCAGGCTATTCCCGGTAACCATATCGGGGACGTCGGTTATGCCGTTCAGTCTCTCGCCGAGTCTCACGGTTACGGCGTGCTTCGCGACTATGTGGGCCATGGCATTGGCCGTGTGATGCACGAGGACCCCAACGTTCCTAACTATGGAAAGAAGGGGAGAGGCGTTCGCCTCCAGGCCGGCATGGTCATTGCCATCGAGCCGATGGTTACGATGGGTTCCAACCATGTGAGCACGGGCTCCGACGGTTGGATCGTCACGACCAACGACCACCTGCCCGCCGCGCACTACGAGAACACCGTCGCCATTACCAATGACGGTCCGGTGATTATCACCACGGATGCCCAAGGTGCTTGGTGTTCGCTCCAAGGCGGAGAAATGTAACAAGTTCCACTTAGTTGTGGAGCCATTACGAAGTTATTACGATGCGTGCATACGTGTTGTAGAATACTCAATCGCTGTCGTTTTCTAGAGAAAGATGATTGCTTGTGAAGAAGGAAGACGCAATTGAGCTCGAGGGTACGGTAAAGGAACCGCTGCCCAATGCCATGTTTAAGGTCGAGCTCGAGAACGGTCATTCGGTTCTGTGCAACATTTCTGGCAAGATCCGAATGAATTACATCCGTATTCTCCCCGGTGACAGGGTTGTCGTGGAGCTTTCCCCGTACGACCTGACCCGCGGCCGCATCACCTATCGCTACAAATAGCGGCACGCATACGCGCACTCCATTTCCGACTGCAGGCTTAGCTCAACCTACGGTCGGATTGTGTGTGAAGACCAGCCATAGTTTTAAACGCCTGCGGCTGGGCGAGTAGATAGTAGGGAAGTAGTTTGAGCGCTACCGAAAGGAAGAACGATGAAGGTACGTCCTTCGGTCAAGAAGATGTGCGATAAGTGCAAAATCATTAGGCGCCATGGCAAGGTCCTCGTCATTTGCGAGAACCCCCGTCATAAGCAGCGTCAGGGTTAAGAGAGGAGACTACGTTGGCCCGTATTAATGGTGTCGACCTCCCGCGTGAGAAGCGCGTTGAGATCGGTCTGACCTACATTTACGGCATCGGCCGCACCACTGCGACGAAGATCTGCGTCGAGTGCAACGTTAACGTGGATACGCGCGTTAAGGACCTCACCGAGGATGAGGTTAACGCCATCCGTGATTATATCGATAAGAACCAGATCATGGTTGAGGGCGACCTCCGCCGTGAGCGCAACCAGAACGTCAAGCGCCTTATGGACATCGGCTGCAACCGCGGCCTTCGTCACCGCAAGGGCCTCCCGGTCCGCGGCCAGCGCACCCACACTAACGCTCGTACCCGTAAGGGCCCGAAGCGTCAGATCGGTGCTAAGAAGAAGAAATAAGGAGCGCTAGATAGATGGCTACTGCTAAGAAGAACGTTCGCGCTGCCCGTCTGAAGCGCGCGGACCGTAAGAACATTTCCGTGGGCCAGGCTCACATTCGTTCTACGTTCAACAACACGATCGTTTCGATCACCGATCCCCAGGGCAACGTCATTTCCTGGAAGTCGGCTGGCCAGGTGGGCTTCAAGGGCTCCCGTAAGTCCACGCCGTTCGCTGCCCAGATGGCTGCCGAGGCTGCTGCCAAGCAGGCCATGGAGCACGGTATGAAGAAGGTTTCCGTCTTCGTCAAGGGCCCCGGCTCCGGTCGTGAGACCGCCATTCGCTCCCTCCAGGCTGCTGGCCTCGAGGTCTCGAGCATCCAGGACAAGACCCCCATTCCGCACAACGGCTGCCGCCCCAAGAAGCGTCGCCGCGTGTAACTGAAAGGATCGTATCAATATGGCAATCGACAGGACTCCTGTTCTTAAGCGCTGCCGTCAGCTCGGGATCGATCCCGCTGAGCTCGGTTACAGCAGCAAGAAGGAATCTATCCGTCAGCCCAAGCGCCGTCGCAAGGAATCTGAGTACGGCATGCAGCTGCGCGAGAAGCAGAAGGTCAAGTTCATCTATGGCGTTCTGGAGAAGCAGTTCCACGGCTACTTCAACAAGGCCCGCAAGATGAACGGCGTCACCGGTGAGAACCTCATGATCATCCTTGAGTCTCGCCTCGACAACGTCGTCTTCCGTCTTGGCTTCGCCCGCACCCGCAAAGAGGCTCGTCAGTCCGTCCGTCACGGTCACTTCACCGTGAACGGCAAGCGCGTGGACATCCCGTCCTACCGCGTCAAGGCCGGCGACGTCGTCGCTGTCGGCGAGAAGTTCCGTGACCTCCTCCCCATCAAGGAGGCTCTGATTTCCTCCGAGCGCTTTGAGGTCCCTGGCTGGCTCGAGGTCGATATCGAGAAGCTGTCTGGTAACGTGCTCGCTCTGCCGACGCGTGAGCAGATCAGCGGTGATATCAACGAGCAGCTCATCGTCGAGCTCTACTCTAAGTAGTCCATCCGGGCTGCTGAGGCTGGAGGTAATACATGTCAGAATTCATTAGGCCTCAGGTTCAGGTCGAAGAGATCAACGAGACGTCTGCTCGTGTCTCCGTCGAGCCGCTCGAGCGTGGCTACGGCGATACGCTGGGTAACTCCCTTCGTCGCGTTCTTCTGTCCTCGCTCGAGGGTGCCGCCGTCGAGGCTATTCAGATCGATGGTGCGCAGCACGAGTTCATGACCATCCCTAACATGGTCGAGGATGTCACCGACATCGTCCTGAATGTCAAGGGTCTTGTCTTCAGGGCTCTCGGCACGACCGACGAGGCGACCGCCACCATCTCGGTTGACGGCCCCTGCGAGGTCACCGGTGCGGACTTCTTTATTCCGTCCGAGTTTGAGCTGGTCAACCCCGAGCAGCACATCGCTACGCTCACCGAGGGTGGCCATCTCACCATGAGCATGCGCATCGGCTATGGCCGCGGCTATGTTTCTGGCGAGGCCAACAAGCGCGACAACGATCCCATCGGTGTGATCCATGTCGACTCGCTGTACTCGCCGGTTTCCCGTTGCGCCAAGCTCGTTGAGGCTTGCCGTGTCGGTCAGCATACCGACTACGACCGCCTTGTCCTCGAGATCGAGACCAACGGCTCCATCGCCCCGCGCGACGCCGTGGTCCAGGCTGCCAATATCATCAACCAGCATATGGCCGCCTTTATGAACCTTGCCGAGACCCCCGAGGTCGAGGAGGAGGCTTCGATCTTCGCTCCCGAGGTCACGAACGACAACGCCGAGCTGGACAAGCAGATCGAGGATCTGGACCTTTCCGTCCGTTCCTACAACTGCCTTAAGCGCGCCAGCATTCACTCGGTCCGTCAGCTCGTTGAGTTCTCGGAGAACGATCTGCTTAACATCCGTAACTTCGGTGTTAAGTCGATCGAGGAAGTGAAGGACAAGCTTGAGTCCATGGGCCTGAGCCTGAAGGCTTAATGCTTCGCATATTTGAGGAGAAACTAGACCATGCGTCACAACGTTAAGAAGGGCCTTAAGCTCGGCACCGATGCGAGCCACACCAAGGCCATGAAGAAGAGCCTTGCTAAGGCCCTCTTCGAGAACGACCGCATCAAGACCACCGAGACCCGCGCTAAGGCGCTGCGTTCGGTCGTCGATCCGATCATCACTTGGGCCAAGAAGGGCGACCTGCACTCTCGTCGTCTGGCTATTGCCAAGCTCGGCGATAAGCAGCTCGTTGCCGAGATCTTCGACAAGGCTGCTCAGGGCATGTGGCAGGACCGCAACGGCGGTTACACCCGCATCATGAAGCTCGGTAACCGTAAGGGCGACAACGCTCCCATCGTTATCATGGAGCTCGTCACCGAGCCTTGCACGCCTAAGGCCAAGAAGGCTGCTCCGGCCCCCAAGAAGGCCGCTGCTCCCAAGAAGGTCGAGGCTGTCGAGGAGACCGCTGCCGAGGAGGCTCCTGCTGAGGAGACCGCTGAGTAGACATTCCGTCTGCATAGGCTATATTCGAGGGGTACGTTCGCGTACCCCTCTTTTTTTGTCGCGATACCGTTGCTTGTTTGTTGGGAGCGCCCATGACTGCGCCGTCTGATTTCAATTCGATTTCCGAGCTTAACGCCACGCTCGTATTTCGCGTGGCCTATGATGGCTCGTCGTATAGCGGATTTGCCGAGCAGCCGGGACAGACGACGGTTGCGGGTGAGCTACGTCGAGCCATCGAGACGCTGCTTCGCCGCCCGATCGATCTGACGTGTGCGGGGCGTACCGATGCCGGCGTGCATGCCGTGGCTCAGTACATCAGCGTGCCCGTAACGGACGCTGAGCTCGCTTGTACGCGCCGTAGGTGGCTGCGGGCTATGGATGCCCTGCTGCCCAAAGATATCGCCATAAACGAGGTCTACAAGGCCCGTAAAGGCTTTTCTGCGCGTTTTGACGCGCGTTCCCGTACGTATACGTACCGTATTGCCGATCGAGATGCGCGCCCCGTGCTGTCCCGCGGTGCCGTGTGGTGGCATCGCTATCCCTTGGATGTTGAGGCTATGTCTGCTGCCTGCCCTGCGCTGCTGGGCGAGCAGGACTTTAAAAGCTTTTGCAAGGTTGCTTCGGCCGTTGGCAAGCCCACGCATCGCTGCGTGATGCGTGCCGAGTTGGGCCATGAGGTTGCGTTTGGCGAGGACATCCTGACGTTTACCATCGAGGGCAATGCGTTTCTGCATTCGATGGTCCGTACGATCGTGGGCACGCTTGTCGAGATTGGCATGCATCGCCGTGAACCCGAGTGGATGCGCGAGGTTATCGATGCTTGCGACCGTACCGCTGCGGGCCCCACGGCTCCTGCCTGCGGCCTTACGTTTATGGGCGTGGATTACGATCCCGCCGAGCTTGTCGTGCTCGACTAGGGGAGGGCTCGACGTGTCGTGCGTCGACACCTGTCATCTGTGGGCTGCGCGTGTGCAACATCTGTTCTTGGCGTGCAATGCAACCGGTGTCTCATTGCTTTTATTGCCGGGGTGTACCATGAACCACGGTTTGATTCATTGCTGTCGAGAGGACGGATAATTTGGTTCGACGTGGCTCGCATCCGCGACTTTCGGTGATCCTTGTGGTAGAAGGTTCGCCCAGCTATGCGATGCGTGCGCTCGAGAGTATCCAGAACCAAGACCTCTACGATTTGCAGATTGTCGTTGTCTGCCGCGATGCTGCGCCCGGTGTGCGCCATTCGCTTCAAGTTGCTGCCGACAGGGACATCCATATTGATTTGATTGACGTCGAGGACGCGAAGCGCGGTGCTTGTCTTCGTGCCGGTTTTGCTGCCTCGCGCGGCTCTCAAATCATCGCTATGAACGCCGATGAGTGGTTTGCTCCGCAGTCCCTTTCCAAGATGGTCGATATCGCGTGCGATACTGCGGCAGACATAGTGTTCCCCACGGTGTCGCTCGACCGCTATGATGCACATCGAGAGCGCCATTCGCGCGTCTTGGATGCTACTCATATTTCCATTGATAGCAAATCTTCGATGGTGGCCGGGCTGCCCCAGTTGATTTTAGGCGGCTTGGTTGCTCAAGTCTCTGGCGTGATGTATAGCCGTCCGCTGTTTGAGGCATGCCTTTTGTGCGACAAGGCGTTTCGCACAGTTGGGTTTATGGCATGCGCGCTCTCGCAGGCGCAGCGCGTCTCCGGATGCGGCAACGCTTGTTTCCACGCGGTGGCGCCTAAGCTTACAGATGCCTTTGATCCCACCATGTATGCCAAGGTATCCGATGACACCCGAGCGCTCGACGAGCTTGCGGACTCACTCTCGGAAGCAGATAGCGGTGGTCGGATCAAGCTGGCAAGCCAAAAGTTCTACTTTGTCGGACTGGTCGCCTGCATCGAGAATTTGTGTCTGAGCCCGCATGGGGTGTCGTCAATCGAGCGTTCCGCCCGCATGCGTGATATGCTCGAGGCGCCTCGAACCCGTCAGATGGTCGCCGCGCTCAAGGACAACCATCGGGGACTCGGTCTGTTGTTTGGGCCGATCGCCAGCGCTAAGCCCGCGCGCTGCGTGATGTGTACGCATCTGGCAGCTTTTCTTAACCGGACGGGCGCAAAAACCGTCTAAACGGCTCATTACGAAACAAACTTGCATAGAATTGTTTCGAAATGCGTTCTTATACACAAAAGCCTTCAAATAGCGTTAAACTATTCAATCACTGATTGATTGTCTCCGCCATCTTTTGGAGAGAGGGTTTGTATGGCTAAAAAACGCAATGGGCGCCAGGATGCCATTAGAGATATTGTGCGCAATAAGGATGTCCGCACGCAGCGCGTGCTGGTTGATGAGCTCCGTGCTATGGGCTTTGATTGCACGCAGGCGACTGTCTCTCGCGATATTGCCGACATGGGGCTGCGTAAGCTCCCTGAGGGCATCTATGTTCTGGCAGAGGATTTGCACCTGCAGCGTATGGTTTCCGAGCTCGTAACGGGCGTTCTGCGTACCGATAATCTGGTTATGATCAAGGCTCAGCCTGGCACGGCTTCCGGCATCGCCGCCGCCGTTGATGCGGCAGAGTTGCCCGATGTGCTTGGCTCGCTTGCCGGCAACGATACGATTTTGGTTATTGCCCAGACGGCCGAGGACGGCGAGCGTCTCGAGGCGCTGATCAATAAGTTGAGCAATTCTCGCAAGTAGGTGTGCGGGTCGTGCGCTCGGCATTGTGTGCGCTGACATAGTGGCTTGTAAGGGGTATCGACGTTGGTCGGTACCTCTTTTTGTTTGCCGGTATAAAGACCGCCCACCAGGTCGCTTCAAACTAAAAGGCCCCGAGCAGTTCAATAAGCTGCTCGGGGCCTTGTTGGCTTTAGTCGCGTACTTCTTAGCCGACCGTATCGTCAGGCGTGGGCGAGGGGTCGGGAGTGGGCGTAGGCGTAGGCGTGCCGCCATCGCCGCCGGTCGAACCACCAGTGGAGCCGCCCGTCGAGCCACCGGTCGTACCGGTGCCGCCGGTGGTGTCGCCGCCCGTGGTCTCGGTGGTCGTGGTCGTCGTGGTAGTCGTTGTGGTGGTTTCCTCTTCCTCTTCCTCTTCGTCCTTGTCCTTGTCGTCGTTCTCCGACTTCTTGGTGTTGTTGGTGCCGTAGAACTTCCAGACGCTGTTGTTCTTGTAGGTGGGCGCCGTTCCGGTCGCAAACTCCTCGCGCTCGGTACCGGTCAGAACGGTGTTCATAAACCGCTTAAAGACAGGCAGGTTGGTGCTGTCGCCCAGCAGGTCCGTGCCGTACTTTTGGATGGGGATCTCGCCCGCGGAATAGCCGGTCCACAGGGCGCATGCCAGCTGCGGGGTATAGCCGCAGAACCACAGGTTGGTGGTGTTGTCGGTGGTGCCCGTCTTGCCGGCATAGGGCTGGTTGACACTCAGGGCGCCGGCAGCACCCGTACCGCTGCCCTTCATGACGCCGGACAGAACATCGGTGACCGCGGCGGCCTCGCCCTCGGTAAGCACCTGTGAGGGATTGTCGGTGTGCTGGTACAGCACCGAACCGGTACGAGAGTCAATCTCGGTGATGGCGATCGGCTGGCGATAGTAGCCGCCGTTGGCAAACGTCGCGTAGGCGGCGGCCATCTCGAGCGGCGAGATCGAGCCGGTGCCGAGGGTCATGACGGGAACGTCCTCGATGTTGTCCTTGGCGGGGTCGATGCCGAGCTTTTTGACGAGCGAGATGATCTTGCTGTTGCCGACGGCTTCCGCCACCTGGATGTAGCCGGTGTTGGAGGAGTATGCCGTCGCCTGCTTAAGCGTGATGTTGCCATAGCTCTGGTTGGCGTAGTTTTGTACCTCGGTTGTGGTGCCCTTGGCCTTGAGCGGCGAGTTGCAGTTGAGGGTGACGTTGGGGTTCATGCCGTTTTGGATGGCAGTTGCCAGCGTAAAGGCCTTAAAGGTGGAGCCGACGGGACGCTTGGCCGTGGCATGGTTTACGTGGTTCTCGTCGGCGTTGTAGTCGTAGCCGCCCACCATGCACTTGATGTAGCCGGTCTTGGGGTCGACGACGACCATGCCCATGTCCAGGCCGTCAAGCGAGAGCGTGTCGAGCTGCTCGCGGACGGCATTCTCTGCCACCTGCTGCATCGTGGGGTCGATGGTGGTCTTGACGGTCAGGCCGCCCTTAAAGAGCACGTCGGTCGAGAACTCCTGCTCCAGCAGCTGCTTGACATAGGCGACAAAGTAGGGCTGCGAGTATACGTCGACGCCGCTGCCCGAAATCTCGGTCACGTTGAGGGTGATGGGCTCGGCCTGTGCGGCATCGTGCTCCTCCTGCGTGATGTGGCCCAGGCGCAACATGTTGTCAAGGACCTTGTTGCGACGGGACAGCGCCAGGTCGGGGTTGACCGTGGGGTCGTACTGCGAGGGCGAGTTGGGAAGGCCGATGAGCAGTGCGGCCTCGCTCAGGGTGAGGTCGGCGGCGCTCTTGGACAGATAGGTTTCGGCTGCGGCCTCGATGCCGTAGGCGCCGTGACCGTAGTAGATGGTGTTGAGGTACATCATGAGGATCTCGTCTTTGGAGTACATGTCCTCCATCTTGACGGCGATGTAGGCCTCGCGCACCTTACGCTCGATGGTCGAGTCGAACTGCTCCTCCTGCAGGATGGTGTTGCGCACCAGCTGCTGGGTGATAGTCGAGGCGCCTTCGTGCCCGCCGCCGAGGGTTGCCACCGCAGCACGCGCGATACCCCACAGGTCGATACCGCCGTGCTCGTAGAAGCGCTCGTCCTCGACGTCAACGGTGCCCTGCAGCACGTAGGGGGAGACCTCGTCCTTGGTGATGGACTTGCGGTTTTGCGTGTAGAAGCTCGCAATCTTGTTGCCGTTGCAGTCGACGATCTCGGTGGGCTCGCTCACCAGATACGCGTTGGCGTCGGTGTAGTCGGGCAGATCGGACAGCCAGCGGTTGACGTTGCCGACCATGCCGATGCCAAATGCCACGCCCGCGATAAGCAGAAAGCCCAAAAACGAGAGCAGGATTATGGGCAGGGCATGCGTCTTTGAACGGCTGCGTCCCTGTCGTTGGCGAGGACCCATATATTGACCTCCAGGTATGTCGTGCCGGACGGCGGATGTGCCGTCGGGGCAGGATGGACATAAGTTATTACACGATAAACCAAACGGGGCGCGCGAGGCCTCGTGTATGCTGGAAGACGGCATTTTTCAGAGTGAATGCATACCTTGGTAAGGAGTTTGCCGATGGCGATTCGGACGATGGGGCCGAGCGGACAATACGAGACTGGATTGGATGCTGCCGGTGCGGCGCTGCCCGAGCTGCTGGCGCCGGCGGGCGGACTCGACCAGATGCTTGCGGCCATCGCCGCGGGTGCCGATGCCATCTATGCGGGGTTGGGAGGCTTTAACGCCCGTGTGAGCGCCCATGGCTTTACGGATAACGAGTTTGCGCGCGGCTGCGCCGTGGCGCATGCCCATGGCGTGCGTGTGTACGTAACGCTCAACGTGTTCGTGTTTGACGATGAGTTGTCCGACGCGGTGGCGTTGGGAGCTCATGCACTGGAGCTGGGCGCCGATGCTCTGATTGTCGCCGATGCCGGGTTGGCCTGCGCGCTGCGCGCGGCGATTCCCGGGGTCGAGATTCACCTGTCCACGCAGGCGGGCGCTCATAGCGAGGGTGCCGTGCGGCTTGCCGCCGATGAGCTGGGGGTCGAGCGCGTGACGACGGCACGCGAGCTGACGGTCGACGAGATTGCGGCGCTATGTGCCACGGGCGTGCCCATCGAGGTGTTCTGCCACGGTGCGATTTGCATCGGCTATTCGGGGGCGTGCGAGTTCTCGGCCTTGCGGCGTGGGCGCTCGGCGATGCGCGGCGACTGCACGCAGCCGTGCCGTCTGGCGTACGACCTAGTGGACGAGGCGGGGCAGAGTGTTGTTGCCATCGAGGGAGACCGCCTGCTTTGTCCGCGTGACTATCTGGGTATCGCGCACCTGCCCGAGCTTGTTGCCACCGGCGTGGCATCGCTCAAGATCGAGGGACGCATGAAGAACCCCGATTACGTATTCAACGTGGTGAGGGTGTGGCGTCGGGCACTCGATATGCTGTGCGACGGCGCGTGGGACTCCGGTGCCGTGGAAGAGCTTGAACGCGAGCTGGGAAGGTCGTTTAACCGTGGGTTTACCGATGCTTACCTGCGGGGTCGTTCGGGTGCCGAGCTCATGAGCTTTGAGCGCGCGATCAACCAGGGCGTGCGCGTGGGCCACTTGGTGGCGGTGGGTCACGAAGAGGTGACGGTTGAGCTTGATGCCGCCGTGGCGGCGGGCGATACGCTCGAAATCCGATTTTACCCGGGTGCCGACGCGCGTCCCGATGTGCCCAAGCGCTGGCCACAGGTGCCTTGCCCCGTGGATGCCGCTGCGGGGGAGCGCATCGTCGTGCATTGCAAACGTAAGGTGGACGCGGGCTGCGAGGTCTATCTGATTCGCAGCGCCGGCGTGTTGGATCAGACGGCGGCGGTGTTGGAGCGCATGCGGGCCGAGGCGGATGCGATTGCGCCCGTTGCGCGTGCCGTTGAGGTGCTGCCCTTTGAGGGCGCTGCGGTGGATGGCGGTGCGTCGACGGAGTTGGCGGGGTCGGCGGGGCCGGCAAAGCGCGAGGATTTTGCTCGTATGGTCTTTGCCTGGGAGCTGATGGATGTGGGTCCGCGCGATGAGCGAGATCTGTCCGATACAACGGTGGTGCTCGACGAAGTGTGCCGCGCGGGCGACGCCGAGCGGACTCGGGCGCTTATGCAGCGTGCCGGGCGCGTCGTCTGCCGCAATCTGGGACAGGTGGCGATGGCGCGTGAGCTGGGCGTGGCGTTTGACGTTGCGGCACCGGTGTTTTGCGCGAACCGGGTTACGCTTGCCTGGCTACGCGGGCTCGGCGCGGGCCGTGTGTATTTGCCTGCCGAGCTTGTCGCCGACGACGCGGAGCGTGTTGCCGAGCTTGCCGCTTGCCCCGGTGTCTTGGGGGCTGTCGACGCCGATAGTCCCGAGCTCATGGTGTGCGAGCACTGCTTGCTGACTGCCGAGGGCGCCTGCGCCACGGATGCGACGGGGCAGGTCCGTTGCCGTGACTGCTCGCGCCGTCAGCAGGCGCGCTTTTTGGTCGAACGTGACGGCACGCGTTTGCCGGTCGTTATCGACGCGTGCGGCAGGACGAGGATTTTCCTGTCGTAGGTGTTCGGTCGCGCCGTTTTGGTTATGATTAGTGGGTTTATGAACTTCGAGCACCGCCGTATCCGGTGAGGGTGCTATAGCAAAAGGAGGATACCCAATGCTGTCTGTCGACGAGCAAATGCGTATCATCACCTCGGGTGCAGCGCAGATCGTCCCCGAGGCCGACCTTCGCAAGAAGCTTGAGAAGGGCGAGCCCCTCAACATCAAGCTCGGCGTCGATCCCACCAGCCCCGACCTGCACCTGGGCCATGCCGTGCCCCTGCGCAAGATGCGTCAGTTCCAGGACCTGGGCCACAACGTCACCCTTATCATCGGCAACGGCACTGCGCTGATCGGCGACCCCTCGGGCAAGAACTCCACCCGCCCGCAGCTTTCGCAGGAGCAGATCGAGGCCAACGCCGAGACCTACGTGAGCCAGGCCATGAAGATCCTGGACCCCGAGAAGACCACCATCGTGCACAACGGCGACTGGATCCTTTCGATGGACCTGGCCGGCCTGCTGCAGGTGTGCTCCAAGTTCACCGTCGCCCGCATCCTCGAGCGCGACGACTTTACCAAGCGCTACCAGTCCCAGACGCCGATTGCCCTGCACGAGTTCCTGTACCCTGTGATGCAGGCCTTCGACTCCGTGCAGATCAAGGCCGACGTCGAGATGGGCGGCACCGACCAGCTCTTTAACCTGCTCGCCGGCCGCGAGCTCATGGAGAAGATGGGCATGGAACCGCAGATCGCGCTCACCATGCCGCTGCTCGAGGGCACCGACGGCGTCCGTAAGATGTCCAAGTCCTACGGTAACTACATCGGCCTGACCGATGCTCCCAAGGATATGTTCGGCAAGACCATGTCCATCCCCGACGAGATGATTGGCAAGTACTATCGTCTGGCCAGTTCGCTCACCCCGGCCGAGGTCGACAAGATCGATGCCGCCCTGGCCGATGGCTCCGCCGACCCCTACGAGCTCAAGCGCGCTCTAGGCCGCGACCTGTGCGACACCTACCACGGTGCTGGCGCCGGCGACGAGGCTCAGGCCGAGTTCGACCGTGTGTTCAAGGAGGGCCAGCTTGCCGACTTCCCCGAGAAGCACGTTGAGCTGACCGTCAACGACGAGGGCCAGATTTACCTCGCTGGCCTGCTCAAGGACCTGGGCCTTTCGGCCAGCGCCGGTCAGGCCCGCCGCGACATCGACGGCGGCGGCGTCAAGATCAACGGCAAGGCTGTGGCTCCCAAGAGCTACAACATCGATCCGAGCGCCCTCAAGCTGGGCGACACCCTCTCCGTGGGCAAGCGCAAGGGCTTCAAGCTGGTTTAGTTACGCGGTTTTACCAAACCGCGTAACCGGTTGACGCTGCAAACCCGCCAGAGCGGCAATCTGCCTTTCAACTTCGGCGGCATGACCAGAAGGTCAATGCCGCCTCGTTTCAAGGCACCTTGCTCGCTCTGGCGGGTTTTCGCTGTCGTTGCCAGAACATCGGGGTACTCATTGGGGACAGACATAAATGAGTAGTCGTAGGGGGACACTCCTTCTCATTGCGCGGGGTGGCGTGTGCCGTTAAGCGGAGGGGGGTGTATTCCCGACCCATCGTTTGGGCATACAATGGCTATTGGTTTGCTGCGGTGAAGGTCTGTCCGCCCCGCAGCTTTTTTCTACGGTTAAAGGAGTATGTATGTCCGTTGAGGTCATGAGGTCTGTGATCGACGCTGCCGAGGGTCGCGTGCCCGTCGACACGCTGTTTACCAATGCGCAGATTGTCGACGTATATGGCCAGCGCGTGGCGCCCGGTAGCGTTGCCGTCAAGGATGGCGTAATCGTCGGCGTGCTCTACGACGGTCGCGATGACGCTGCTGGCACCTACGAGGCGGCTGAAGTCATCGACTGCCAGGGCCGCTATCTTGCCCCCGGTTTTATCGACGGGCACTTGCATATCGAATCTTCGAACATCCGCCCTGCTGAGTATGCGCGCATGGCGGCGACGCGCGGCACCACCACTGCCATTGCCGACAGCCACGAGATTGCCAACGTTTCCGGCCTGGACGGCCTGCGCTTTATGATCGAGGACGGCCGTCGCGCGCCCATTTCCATCAAGTACATGATGCCCTCGTGCGTGCCCGCGCTGCCCGATGAGCAGGCCGGTGCCGTCATTACCGCCGCCGATATGCAGGCGTTTTTTGCCGAGTATCCGGGCGATGTCTTCGGTCTGGGTGAGATGATGAACCTGCCGGGCGTCTTTATGGGCGACCCCGAGACCTGTGCTCGCATCGATGCTGCCAACCAGACGCCGTCCAAGCAGGTTGACGGCCACGCGCCGCTCGTTGCCGGAAAGGACCTCAACGCCTATGCCGCGGCGGGCATTATCGCCGACCACGAGTCGACGATTCCCGAGGAGGCACTCGACAAGCTGTCCCGCGGCATGTATGTGATGCTGCGCGAGGGTACGTGCAGCCATGACCTGGCCAACTTGTCGCCGATGCTGCTGGAAAACCCCGCCCGTGCCCGCCGCTGCTGCTTTGCGACCGACGACCGTGCTCCCTCCGACGCGCTTTCGACCGGTATGATCGACAACGCCTGCCGTGTGGCTATCGAGGCCGGCATTGACCCCGTGGTTGCCATCTCTATGGCGTCCCTCTCCACGGCCGAGGCGTTTGGCCTGGATCACGGCTGCCGCGACCCGTACGAGCTACGCGGTGCGATTGCCCCGGGCAAGCGTGCCGACCTGCTGGTGCTCAATGATCTGACGTTTGCCACGGCTCCGCATCGCGTATATGCCGCCGGTGCCCTGGTGGCGCAGGACGGCACCTTTGTGGGCGAGATTGCACCCGAGATGGCCGAGGTTGCGGCCCTTGCCGATGAGCTGCGTGCCTCCGTTAAGCTGCCGAAGCTTTCGCTCGATGTGTTCGACTATGCCTTTAAGCCGGGCGAGGCCGTTATCGATGTGATCCCGGGCATGGCTATCACGGGCATGATTCGCCCCGAGACTGACGAGGACTTGCGCCGCATTATGCTGATTGAGCGCCATGGCCGTGGCGTGTCGTTGCAGGTCGAGGGTGTCGACGGCGACGGCCCCGCCGGTCTGGGCTTGGTCGGCAAGCATATCGGTCGCGGTTGGGTGCGCGGTTTCACCATCACCGGTGGTGCCATTGCCTCCACGATCGGCCACGATTCGCATAACGTGTGCGTGGTGGGCGACAATGCGGCGGATATGATGGCTGCCGTTGAGGCCGTGGGCCAGGGCGGCCACGTGCTGGTGCGCAACGGCGAGGTCGTGGCGCGCATTCCGCTGGCGCTCGGTGGCCTTATGAGCGAGGGTACGGCCGAGGACGTTGCCGCGCAGCACGACGACTTTATGGTCAAGGCGCGCGCCATGGGTATTGAGCCGCCGCTCGACCCCATCATGGGCATCATTTTCCTGCCCCTGCCGGTGATCCCGACGCTCCGCATCCGCCCCGAGGGCATGTTCGACGTTACAACCTTCACCTACGCCGACTAGTCATCGGGGACGTTCTTAAACGACTAGTCGTTGGGGACACTCTTTGGCGTGTCGCCTGACGCCGCGACCGTGAGACCTCTGGCATGTGTGAGCTATTTGCCAGGTCCTTGTAACGTTTACGCCCGCGGAGTCTTATTTGAGCTCCCTTTGGGTACGTTGGAATCGGATACACGTTCGATTCCAACAAGCCCGAAGGGAGCTTTTCTATGTTTAAACTGATTGCATCCGATATGGACGGCACGTTGCTTGACGAAAACGGCCAGGTGCCTCCCGAGACCTACGAACTGATTCTGGCGCTACGCGAGCATGGCGTGCATTTCGCCGCATCGTCAGGTCGTCGCTACGATCGCCTGTGCGAGTTCTTTGCGCCCGTTCGCGACAAGATGGACTTTGTCGCCGCTAACGGTGCCCAGGTCTTCGCCGACGGCAAGATGGTAGACCGTGAGGTGTATTCGCACCTGGCGATTCGAAGGCTCGCCCAAGCCGTCGCGACGTTTCCCAATCTGCATCTTGCGCTTTTTGACCGAACCAAGTCCTTCTTGCTCGATGACGAGTGCAAGTTCGTGCGTGAGGTCGATAAGGACCTTCCCAATGCCGAGCGTATTTGGGAGCTGCCCGATCCCAGCGTAAATATCATCAAGGCGAGTATCTTTTGCGATGACGGTGCCGTTATGGACAGCGCTTACGTACTGCAGCGTGAACTCGGTCAGCTCTTTACTTTTGCGCCTTCGGGCAACGCGTGGATCGATGCCATGCAGCCCGGTGTGTCGAAGGCCTCGGGCATCGCACAGCTCATGGAGCACTATGGCGTCGAACGCGACGAGGTCATGGCGTTTGGCGACTCGATGAACGACTACGAGATCATTCGCTTTGTCGGTACGGGCTGTGCGATGGGAAACGCGCGCCCCGCGCTCAAGGCGGTGGCCGATCGCGTGGTGGGTTGTAATCGCGACCACGCCGTCCAGCAGGAGCTCCGTCGCGTGCTGGAGAGTCTCGCTTAATCCGGCAGATGGGGACGTTCCTTTTCTGCCGGCAGTGGGGGACAGTCCTTGCAGCTTTTTCGCGAAGACTGTCCCCAACGACTAGTCATTCAAGAACGTCCCCAGTGACTGGCCAATGACTAGGCGAGGGCGGCCATGATGGTGCGGGCGACGCCGTCGTGGTCGTTGTCGAACTCGGTGATGGCGTCGGCGGCGTCGCGGTCTTCGGGCTCGCCGTTGACCATGGCCATGCCGTGGCCTGCTGCCTGCAGCATGGGAATGTCGTTGATGTTGTCGCCGAACGCCCAGGCGTCGGCGAGACGCTCGCCCAAGTGCTCGCATAGCCACGTGAGGGCCGTTCCCTTGGTGGCGCCCTCGCCCATGACCTCGATATTCATGGCGTACGAACGTGTGACCTCAATGCCTCCGAGCGTGTCGAGCTCCGCCGCGATGGCGTCGCGATCGGCCGGGTCGTGCCAGTACATGGCGATGCGTTCGAGCGTCTCGACCTCGTCGATCTTGCTGTCGATATTCATGTCGATCGGTGTTCGTGTGCGCTTGAGCGAAGCCGCGATGTGGGGGTCGCCGCCGCAGAATTCGTCCAGGCGCGTGTAGAGCGAGCGGGGGAGGAAGCACTGCCCGTCCGCGAAGATATCGAAGGTCACATCGTGGCCGGCGGCAATGCGATGGATGCGGTGGGCAATGCCACGGTCGAGCGGACGGCTCAAGATGCACGTGGCGCGCGAGGCGTCGGTGGGCGTATCCTCGTCGAGCTGCCAGACGCTGGCGCCGTTGGCACAGACCGCGTAGTGCACGGCGGGATGGGCGAGAATGGGCTCAAAGATGCCCGACAGTGGACGTCCCGTGCAGGGAACAAACTCGATGCCACGATGTGCGAGCTCGTCGAGCATCGCCCAGGTGGCATCGCTCATTTGCTTATCGCTCGTCAGCAGCGTCCCATCCATATCGGAAAACACAATCATTTGATGCGGTCCTTTCTACTGGCATAAAAAGCGTGGCCGAGGGCTTGGGTCCCTGGCCACGCTCGAGTTCTATAACGGTCCGCGTCCTAGCGGTCGGCGAGCGGCTTGTACTCCAGCGGCTCGATCACCGGACGATAGGCGGGGCGGATGATACGGTGCGCGCAGAAGAGCTCTTCCATGCGGTGTGCCGACCAGCCGGCCATGCGGGCGACGGCGAATAGCGGCGTAAAGAGCGTTTCGGGCACGCCGAGCATCTTGTAGATAAAGCCTGTGTACAGGTCGATGTTGGCGCAGATGGGCTTGGTCATGCCGTGGTCGCGCATCACCTGCGGTGCCAGGCGCTCGATGCGCTCGATGAGTGCGAACTCTTCGCCCAGGTCCTTCTTGGCGGCAAGTGTGCGCGCGTAGTGGCGGCAGACCTCGGCGCGCGGGTCGCTGAGTGTGTAGACGGCGTGGCCCATGCCGTAGATGAGACCCGTGCCGTCGAAGGCCTGCTTGTCGAGAATTTTGCCCAGGTAGGCTGCGACCTCGTCCTCGTCCTCCCAATTGGAGACATGCGCACGAATGTCCTCGTGCATGGACACGACCTTGGCGTTGGCGCCGCCGTGGCGCGGGCCCTTGAGCGAGCCGATAGCCGCGGCGTAGGCGGAATACGGGTCGGTGGCCGAGGAGGACAGCACGCGGCAGGCAAACGTTGAGTTGTTGCCGCCGCCGTGCTCGGCATGCAGCATGAGCATCACGTCGAGCAGCATGGCTTCGTCGCGGGTGAATGCCATGCCGCCGCGCAACACCTGCAGGATAGTCTCGGCGGTGGAGAGGCCGGGTGTGGGGTGCGGTACATGAACCTCGGAGCCGCGGCGCTTGGCGACCGAGGCCATATGCGCGAAGGCGGCGATGCGGGGGAGACGGGCGAGCATGGAGATGGCGACGTCGATTTCGTGCTCGGGTGTAATGGCGTCGGGCTCGGCGTCGAAGGCGTAGAGCAGCAGCACGGCGCGCTGAAGCACATTCATGATGCTCGACGACACCGTGGTCATGGGGAACTCTTTGACGTATTCGTCGCTCAGGTGCCTAAAGGCACCCAGACGTTCGCAAAAACCGTCAAGCTCTCCCTTGGTGGGCAGAGAGCCCGTAATGAGCAGGCAGGCGACCTCTTCGTAGCCGTAGCGGTTCTCGGCCTGGGCGTTGTTGACCAGATCCTCGATGCTGTAGCCACGAAGCGTGAGTTTGCCCTGATCGGGCACGACCTTACCGTCGACCTTGTTGTAGCCATGCACATCCGAGATGCGAGTGAGGCCCGCGACTACGCCCGAACCGTCTGCATTGCGCAGGCCGCGCTTGACATTGTGCTCGACAAACAGGTCCTCGTCATAAGGGGCGGTCGGCAGGCCGTGGTAGAGGTTTTCGCTTTCGGGCGAAATCTGACGGCTCGCCTCGTAATCCAGAACCAGGCGGCTCAGGTGATCGTCGAAGCGGTAGTAGATTTTCTTGGCGTCGTAGGCCATGCGCGCTCCTCTCCGGTCCGCTTTGGGGCGGCGCGCTTGGACGATATGACGTCAAGCTGCCCCGAGCGGCTTGTTCGCTACAGGCGGTACATAAAGTTAAAGACGTCCTCGCGCTGGATGGACACGTTGACGCCCGAAAGCTCGCCTGCCTCGGCCAGGGCCTTCTGCAGCTCGGCGAAGTCGAGCTTGGACTCGGCGGTGTCGGCCAGCATGGTCATGGTGAAGATGTCCTCGATAATGGACTGCGTGATGTCGCGGATGTCGACGTTGGCCTCGCCCAGAACACGGGTGACGCCGGCGACGATACCGGGGCGGTTCTTGCCAAGGACGGTGATGACGATGCGGGAGGACGAGATCTCGGCCATGGGAAACCCTTTCGCGTGTTGGCGGCGCGCGGCGGCGCTCCGCTACGGTACAGTGTTCATCATTGTACCTGTCTGGCGCCAAAAGGGGCACCTTTGCTGCGGCGTTACACGTCTGCAACATGGGAGAAGGGGCAAAGGCGCCCGTTTGCCGCGATTCGTCGTGTCGTCTGCTGTGCCTTGGGCGCGATGCACAACGCAAAGACCGTGAACCTTTTGTGGGACACGCGGCGCCGTGGTACCATAGCCGAGTTTGTTGTCTTGGTCGGAAACCAAGACGCCTTATGCGCTGATCGGTAACCAGCGCCTGACCAATAAGGAGTCCTACCATGAAGCAGGGTATCCATCCCCAGTATGTCGAGTGCACGGTGACGTGCTCCTGCGGCAACACCTTCAAGACGCACGCTACCGTGTCTGAGATGAAGGTCGAGCTTTGCAACGAGTGCCACCCGTTCTACACCGGCCAGCAGAAGTTCGTCGACACCGGTGGACGCGTCCAGCGCTTCGCCGACAAGTTCGGTGGCGCCGCTGCCGCCCAGCTCAAGAAGGCTGAGGAGGCCAAGGCTGCCAAGGCCGCCAAGGCTGCTGAGGCCGAGGCCGCTCGCAAGGCCGCCGCTGAGGCTAAGGCTGCCGAGAAGGCTAAGCGTGCCGCTAAGTTCGCCGAGGAGGCTGCCAAGCAGGCCGCCGAGGCTCCCGCAGAGGCTCCCGTCGAGGAGGCCGCTGCCGAGGCCGAGACCACCGAGGCTGCTGAGTAAATAGCTCGCCGCGGAATCACTCGCATTCATGGCATGAGGGCCGTGCATCCATTTGGGTGCGCGGCCCTTTTCTTTTTATTGGTGCAAGCTAACCTGTCCCCGTGGCACCAAATGGCAGAGAGACGGCGTTTGCTCAGATAAAACCTGCCAAAATAAACCCGTTCCATTGCGGCAGGTTGGTCATAGTTATTACGTGGCGGTCGAGGTCGACCGTATAGGCCGCGCCTTGTTTGGCTAAAGTACAATCATCTGTGTTTAACTCGCCCGCAGCTGCACGGCGTGGGCGATGGCCAAAAAGGAAAACCACATGGGATTCATGTCAAAGCTGCTGTCCTTTGGATCCGATAAGGACCTTAAGCGCTACTACAAGATCGTCGACCAGATCAACGGTCTTGAGCCCCAGTTTGAGAAGATGACCGAGGAGGAACTCCGCGGCCAGACCGATAAGTTCCGCGAGCGTTACGCCAACGGTGAGTCGCTCGACGACATGCTCCCCGAGGCCTTTGCCACCGTGCGCGAGGCTTCCAAGCGCACCATGGGTATGCGCCACTTTGACGTGCAGCTCATTGGCGCCATGGCGCTGCACGAGGGCCACATCGCCGAGATGAAGACCGGCGAAGGTAAGACCCTCGTCTCCACGTTGGCCGGCTATCTCAACGCTATTGCCGGCAAGGGCGTGCACGTCGTTACTGTCAATGATTACCTTGCCAAGCGCGACTCCGAGTGGATGGGCCGCATCTATAAGTACCTGGGCATGACCGTCGGTCTGCTCCAGAACAACATGCCGCTCGAGCTCAAGCGCCCGGCCTACCAGGCCGACGTCACCTACGGCACCAACTCCGAGTTCGGCTTTGATTACCTGCGCGACAACATGGTTACCCGTCCCGAGCAGCGCGTGCAGCGCGGCCACAACTACGCCATCGTCGACGAGGTTGACTCCATCCTGATCGATGAGGCTCGCACCCCGCTGATCATCTCGGGCGCTGGCACCAAGTCCGCCAGTACCTACAAGGACTTCGCGCGTGCCGTGCGTGGCCTTGAGCGCGGCGAGGACGTGTCGCACGACATGCTTACCGCCACCGAGGACGTTGAACCCACGGGCGACTACGTCATGGACGAGGCCAAGCACACCATCGCTGCCACCGAGCGCGGTCTTAAGAAGATCGAGCGCCGCCTGGGTATCGATGACATCTATGCCGATCTCTCCGGCCAGCTGGTCAACCACCTGCAGCAGGCGCTGAAGGCCCAGTACATGTTCCACCGCGACAAGCAGTATGTGGTCACCAACGGCGAGGTCAAGATCGTCGACGAGTTCACCGGCCGCATTATGGAAGGCCGCCGTTACTCCGAGGGCCTGCACCAGGCCATCGAGGCCAAAGAGGGCGTGCTCGTGCGCGAGGAGAACCAGACGCTGGCCACTATCACCTTGCAGAACTACTTCCGTCTGTATGACAAGCTCTCCGGCATGACCGGTACGGCACTCACCGAGGATGCCGAGTTCCGCGAGATCTACAAGCTGCCCGTCGAGGTCATCCCCTCCAACAAACCCGTTCAGCGTGTTGACCACGAGGACCTGGTGTACCGTACCATTCAGGCCAAGTACAACGCCGTCGCCGACGATGTCGAGCAGCGTCACGCCAAGGGCCAGCCGGTCCTGGTGGGCACCGTCTCCATCGAGAGCTCCGAGAAGCTGTCGGCCGCCCTTACCAAGCGCGGCATCGCGCACGAGGTCCTCAACGCCAAGCACCATGAGCGCGAGGCTCATATCGTTGCCCAGGCCGGACGCTACGGCGCCGTGACCATCGCTACCAACATGGCCGGTCGTGGTACCGACATCCTGTTGGGCGGCAACCCCGACGAGCTGGTGCGCGAGCGCCTTGAGTACGAGGGCCTGACCATGGAGGACGTGACGCCCGAGCAGCTTGAGCAGTTTAACGCCGAGGCCAAGGAGACCTGCAAGGCCGAGCGCGAGCGCGTGCTTGCCGCCGGCGGCCTGACCGTTATCGGCACCGAGCGCCACGAGTCCCGTCGTATCGACAACCAGCTGCGCGGCCGCTCCGGCCGTCAGGGCGATCCGGGCGAGACCCAGTTCTACCTGTCGCTCGAGGACGACCTCATGCGCCTGTTCGGCGGCGACAAGATGGACCGCGTCTCCAAGATGATGGTCACGGCCGACATGGGCGACGACATGCCCATCCAGCACAAGATCATCTCCAAGGCCGTCGAGAGCGCCCAGCACAAGGTCGAGAGCATCAACTTCTCCATGCGCAAGAGCGTCCTTGAGTACGACGACGTCATGAACAAGCAGCGCCAGGTCATCTACGCTGAGCGCAATAAGATTCTGGACGGCAAGGACCTGACCGACCACATCACCGAGGTCATGCACGACACCGTGTACCGCTGCGTTCAGGAGTTCTGCACCAAGGACAGTCACGATGGCGAGCGCGACCTGGAGGGCCTGCGCAAGTGGGTTGTGGAGCTCACCGGCCACATCGATACGCCGAAGTTCCCCGACGAGGATTATGAGGCTCTGGCTGCCGATGTCCTGGCTTACGTAGAGAAGTGCTACAACATGAAGGCCGAGCGCTTGGGCGAGGACCTGATGCGCGAGCTCAACACCCAGGTCATGCTGCGCGTCATCGATACCCGCTGGATGAACTACCTGCAGGAGATGGACTACCTCAAGACCGGTATCGGACTGCGCGGCTTTGGTCAGCGCGACCCGCTGGTTGAGTACAAGACCGAGGCTTATGGTGCCTTCCAGATGCTCGTCGACACCATGTATGAGGATTACCTGCGCACCGTCCTGCGCATCGAGATCAAGGCCGCCCCGCACGCCGTGGAGCACAAGGAGGACCCCGCACTCGAGGGCGCGCGCTTCTCCGGCCCCGCCGACGTCGATGGCGATAACGGCAACTCGGTGCTGCGCAAGCAGGCACAGGTGCAGGCCCGTACGGCCGTCCAGGGAGGCCCGGCTGCCGTCAACAACGGTGGCAAGGTGACCACCTACCGCAAGGACGAGAGCGACGATCCGTACGTCAACGTGGGCCGCAACGACCCGTGCCCCTGCGGTAGCGGCAAGAAGTTTAAGTACTGCCACGGCAGGAATCGTTAATGGCTGAGGCTTTAGAGGTAACGCCCGCCGAGCTGGACGCGTTCGCGGACCGGCTCGGCGAGGTCGAGTCGTATCTCCATTTGGACGAAAAGCGCACACGCGTGACCGAGCTCGAGGCCAAAAGTGTTGCCCCTGGCTTTTGGGATGACGCCGACGCCGCCCGTGCCACCATGGAGGAGATCGCGCGTACCAAGGAAGATATCGCTGCCGTGGACACCGCGCGCGGCGAGCTTTCCGATGCCCGCGCCGCGCTGGAGCTTGCCGAGGAGATGGGGGATGACCCCGACGCCGTCGCCCTTCGCGAGGAGGCTACAGCCACGGCTGAGCGCCTGGCCCGTGCCATCGATGAGCTTGAGCTTTCGAGCTGGTTTACCGGTGAGTTCGATCACGGCGATGCCATTGTGACCATCAAGCCCGGACAGGGTGGTCTGGAGGCCCAGGACTGGACCTTCATGCTCTTTAAGATGTACATGAAGTACTGCCAGCGTCGCGGCTGGAAGGTCACCATCAACGACTGTCCCGCAGCCGAGGTCATCGGCATCGACCGCGCGACCTTTACCGTCGAGGGCAAGGACGCATTTGGCATGCTGCGCGCCGAGGCCGGCGTCCACCGCTTGGTTCGCATTAGCCCCACCGACGACAAGAAGCGCCGCCAGACCACGTTTGCCGGCGTCGAGGTCATCCCCGTGCTACCCGATGATATCGACATCGAAATCAGTCCCGATGACATCCGCGTGGACGTGTACCACGCGAGCGGCCCGGGCGGTCAGGGCGTTAACACCACCGACTCCGCCGTGCGCGTGACGCATTTCCCCAGCGGCATTGTGGTCACCTGCCAAAACGAGCGCAGCCAGATCCAGAACAAGGCCGCGTGCATGCAGATCCTCAAGGCTCGCCTGTACGAGATTGAGCTTGAGAAGCGTGCCGAGGCGCTCGATGAGATCCGCGGACCCAAGACCACGATTGGTTTTGGCAACCAGATTCGCAGCTACGTGCTCTACCCGTACCAGATGGTCAAGGACCTACGCACGGGCGTGGAGACCAGCAATGTCGAGGCCGTTCTTGACGATGGCGATCTGGATCCGTTTGTAATTGGCTATCACCGTTGGGCTACCGGCAACGCCGGTGCGGAAGGCTCGGACGCCTAGGCACATGGTTGGCTCCGGGTCGATGCAAACACTTCGCAGGGGGTGGTATTTGCTCGGTGAATCGGTAGAATCGAATACAGTAAGAAGTTCAAAGCGCACTCGTTTGGGTGCGCTTTTTTGAGGGAGGCAGCATGGCATATCGTCTGGACATCAAGCGCATTCTTTCGCTGAACTTCTTTCATGACTTGCCCAAGATCATGTTTGGCTGCGCCCTGGCAGCTATCGCGACGGATCTGTTTTTGATTCCCAACGGTCTTGCTGCCGGCGGCGTTACGGGTCTCGCCACGATTATCCAGGCGGTCGGCGCCTCGCATGGCATCTCGCTGCCTGTCGGTATTCAAACCATCGTGATGAATGCCTTGCTGCTGCTGGTCGTTATGCGCGAGGGGGGCATGTTCTACGTGGTCCAGACGGCGACGGGCTTTGTGCTGCTGGGCTTCTTCACCGACCTGTTCGCTCCGTTTGTGGCGCCGCTGGCACATGCCGACCTGATGCTGCCCGCTATGTGGGGCGGCATTATCACGGGTATCGGCTACGGCATGGTGCTGCGCGCCGGTGCCAACACTGGCGGCTCTGACACCATCGGTCAGATTATCTCGCGCAATACGTCACTACCGGTGGGCTCCACCGTCATGGCGATCGACGTTGCCGTGTGCGCGCTGTCGGCCCCGGTCTTCTCGGTCGAAAACGCGCTGTATGCGGGCCTTTCGATGGTCATTAGCGGTTACGTGATCGATGCCGTGGTCGACGGCGGCAACAGGCGCCGTATGGTACTCATCATCTCGGACAAGTTTCCCGATATTGCGGCCGACATCATGTATGGCCTGGGTCGCGGCTGCACCAAGTTTAAGGCGACCGGCATGTACTCGGGCGCCGAGAAGCCGGTGATCATGGTCATTGTGAGCCGCCGCGAGCTCAACACCCTCAAAACGATCGTGCGCGAGCGCGATCCTCACGCCATTGTGACGGTCGCCGACGTTACGGAAACCTTCGGTGAGGGATTCAAGGACATTAACGCGTAGGGCCGACTGCGTTCCATCCAAAAGACGTTCACATTGATAAACCGTTTCATCAGCGGTTCTGCCTGCTCAATTGTTCAAATAATGATAAATACTCTGGTAAAGCTTCCAGTTTCCAGCATAATGAATGACGTACGTGCATCGCGGCTGTGTTGGGACTACCTTTCCGTGCCGTGCGCATCTTGTCTTAAGAGGATGAAAGGAAGGCACAATGAGCGACGAAGAGCTCAAAAAGGTTGCCAACGGGGTAAGGAAGGGCATCGTCACCGGCGTGCACGCTGCCAAGTCCGGCCATCCGGGCGGTTCGCTCGGCGCTGCCGACATCATGACCTATCTGTACTTTGAGGAAATGAACGTCGACCCGGCCGACCCCCGCAAGGCCGACCGCGATCGCTTCGTGCTTTCCAAGGGTCACTGCGCGCCTGGTCTGTACGCCGTGCTCGCCGAGCGCGGATTTTTCCCCAAGGAGGATCTCGAGACGCTGCGCCACATCGGCAGCCACCTGCAAGGTCACCCCAACATGAACGACACCCCGGGCGTCGATATGTCCACCGGTTCGCTCGGCCAGGGCATCTCCGCCGCCGTGGGCATGGCCGTTGCCGCCAAGCACTGGGGCGACGACTATCGCACCTACGCCCTGCTGGGCGATGGCGAGAGCGAGGAGGGCCAGGTCTGGGAGGCCGCCATGTTTGCCGGCAACCAGCAGCTCGACAACCTCTGCGTGATCGTCGACCATAACGGCCTGCAGATCGACGGCCCCGTCGAGGAGGTCAACGACCCCATGCCGCTCGCCGACAAGTTCCGCGCCTTCAAGTTCCATGTGGTGGAGCTCGCCGACGGCAACGATTTCGATCAGATTCGCGCCGCCTTTGCCGAGGCCCGCGCCACCAAGGGTCAGCCGACTGCCATTATCGCCGAGACCACAAAGGGCAAGGGCGTGTCCTTTATGGAGAACCAGGTTGGTTGGCACGGCAAGGCCCCCAATGATGAACAGTTTGAGCAGGCCATGGCAGAGCTCACGGCCGCCGGAGAGGAGCTCTAGGATGGCAGACGTCAAGAAAATCGCCACGCGCGTAAGCTACGGCGAGGCCCTCGTCGAGCTCGCCAACGAGCACGATGACTTTGTGGTCCTCGACGCCGATCTGGCCGCCGCCACGCAGACCGGTAAGTTCAAGGCGGCCTGCCCCGACCGCTTCTTCGATGTGGGCATTGCCGAGAGCAACCTGATGGGCGTCGCCGCCGGTATCGCGACCACCGGTCGTGTTGCCTTCGCGAGTACCTTTGCCATGTTCGCTGCCGGTCGCGCCTTTGAGCAGGTTCGTAACTCCATCGGCTACCCGCACCTCAACGTTAAGATCGGTGCCACGCACGCCGGTATCTCGGTGGGCGAGGACGGTGCCACGCACCAGTGCTGCGAGGATATCGCCCTCATGCGCGTCATCCCCGGCATGACTGTGATCGTTCCGGCCGACGATGTCGAGGCCCGCGCCGTGACGCGCGCCGCCTACGAGTGCGACGGCCCCGTGTACATGCGCTTTGCCCGTCTGGCCTCGCCGGTTATCAACGACCCCGAGACCTACAAGTTCGAGTTGGGTAAGGGCATTGTCATGCGCGAGGGCGCCGATGTGACCATCATCGCCTGCGGCCTGATGGTCGGCGAGGCTCTCGAGGCCGCCGAGCAGCTTGCTGCCGAGGGCATCGATGCCGAGGTCATCAACATGCACACCATCAAGCCCATCGATGCCGACCTGATCGTCAAGAGCGCCACCAAGACCGGCCACGTCGTGACTGTCGAGGAGCACTCTGTGATCGGTGGCCTGGGCAGCGCCGTTGCCGACGTCCTGTGCGAGCAGTGCCCGACGCCGCTCAAGAAGATCGGCGTCAACGACGCCTTCGGTGAGTCTGGCCCGGGTGCCGAGCTCCTGCACAAGTACGGCCTGGACGCCGCCAACATCGTGGCGACCACCAAGGAGTTCTTGGCATAGAGCAACCACCGCTCAAATCGGCCACAAGCCAATAGCAAATAGACGTAGACAGGGACGCCCTCAAAAAGAGGACGCCCCTGTTTTTATATTTCAGCAAAATCAGTGCCGCATCAAGCAAGGCCTTCTTCGGGAAAAGGGCCCAGTACGGCAACGTGTAATTCAGCCCTCCCAACTTTGTATGTGCAGCACCCCAAGATCACGCGGCGACCCCATAGTAGCCGCAGGCCGCGCACAGGGTTACCTCCCAAATCTTTCCGCAGGACGGAGGCGCCCCCGCAGCGCGAAGCGCGCAGCGGGGGCGCCGACATGTCCGAGGACGATTTGGGAGGTAACCCTGTGCGCAGCCGGTGGGACCAAACCCCGCCATGCTTCTTATGTGCAGTAAAGCTAATGCTGCTAAAATACAAAGCGCTCATGTAGTTTAAACGCACGACGATAAGGAGCACCAGTGGGTAACCACTTCCGTACCTCCGGTGCGGGCGATGATGCCCCCAAGACGCAGACAGGCGTCCAGGGCAGTCGTTTCGCCACTCCGGATTCAGAGGGCCAGCCTGTTGCTCAGGCCCCCACTCAGCCGGCAGATCAGGCACAGCCGGCATCCGATCCCTTTGCCTACAATCCCACCAGCGATGTCGCGCTTTCCGGCACGGCGGGTTTTGAGCCCGTTCAGGCCGTGACCGCTCGCGTGGAGCAGCCTCAGGCTGGTGCCGCCGCGCCGCAGCCTACCATGGCCGGCATTCCCGACCCCATGGCCCCTGCGACGCCGGTTCCTCAGCCTGCGCAGTCCGGTCTCTTTGCCGCTATTCCCGATCCCACGCAGCCTGCTGCCCCGGTGGTCGAGAGCGATCAGGCAGCCGAGGTCGCAAGCCTCGATAACGCGCTCAACAACCCCGATTTTACGTCGGTGTTTGCGCCCATCGATCCGCAGGCCAGCCGCAAGAAGATGGCCAAGCAGGCCGGTGTCGAGCCCGTCATCCTTATGGAGCATGTCACCAAGATCTATCCGGCACAGCCCAACAAGCCTGCACTCGACGACATCAACATCGAGATCTATCCGGGCGAGTTCGTCTTCCTGGTCGGTCATTCCGGCTCGGGTAAGACCACGCTGCTGTCGACGCTCAACCGCGACGTCAAGCCGACGAGCGGCCGCATCTTGGTTGCCGGTCAGGACCTCATGAAGATCAAGAACCGCAAGGTTCCGTTCCTGCGCCGCCAGATTGGCGCCGTGTTCCAGGACTTTAAGCTTCTGCCGCAAAAGACCGCCTACGAAAACGTGGCGTTTGCCCTGCAGTGCATCGGCAAGCCCAAGGGCGTCATTCGCAGCCAGGTGCCCGAGGTGCTGCGTCTGGTCGGTCTGGCCGATCAGATGGACTCGCTGCCCGACCAGCTTTCCGGTGGCGAGCAGCAGCGCGTCGCCGTTGCCCGCGCCATGGTCAACCGCCCGCCGCTTTTGATCTGTGACGAGCCCACGGGCAACCTCGACCCGGCGATTTCGCTGGGCATCATGAAGCTGCTCGAGCGCATTAACCGCACCGGCACCACCGTGATCGTCGCCACGCACGACCGCGAGATGGTCGATAGCATGCACCGTCGCGTGATCGCCCTCGAGGGCGGCCACGTTATCCGCGACCAGGAGAGGGGAGGTTACGGCAACTATGGCACCAACTAACGTGGGCTACTCCTTCAAAGAGGCAATCAGTCACTTCTTCCGTAACTGGACTACCTCGCTCGGCGCCGTCATCACGATCTTCCTTTCGCTGTTTATCATCGGCCTGTTCATCATGGGCTCCGCGATGCTGAACTCCGTGATCGGCACCGTCGAGGATCAGGTTGTCATCAACGCGTTCATTAGCGATGACGCCGATCAGGCCGATGTTCAGGCTTTTGAGGCCGAGCTTAAGACGTGGAATAACGTCAAGTCCGTGACCTATAAGGACAAGGACGACGCGCTGGCCGAGTATACGAGCAAGATGTCGGGCAACGCCGACGCCACCATGAGCGCGCTCGATGGCCAGAACCCGCTGCCGGCTTCGTTTGCAATTGAGATGGACGATCCGTCCAAGGTCGAGAGCACGGCAGAGAAGCTCAAGAAGAACGCCGACTTCCAGAAGATCGCGGATGACGGCGACGTCAACGCGAGCGTGCTGTACGGCCAGGAGGAAGTGAGCCGCCTGTTCCAGGTGACCAACTACATCCGCATCGCCGCCGTGGTGCTCGTTGGCCTTCTGACCTTTATCGCATTCATCTTCATCAACAACACGATTCGCCTGTCCATCACGGCGCGTCGTCGTGAGATTGCGATTATGCGTCTGGTCGGCGCCAGCAACGGCTTCATTCGCGGCCCGTTTATCACCGAGGGCGTACTGCAGGCCATTTTGGGCTCGCTGCTTTCCATCGGCGTTCTGGAGCTGCTGCGCAATCTGATGATTCCGCGTTTGCAGGAGAGCATCGGCTGGATGTCGTTTGCCCTGCCGATGCAGTACTACCTGGTGACCTATGCTGCGCTGATTCTGGTCGGTGTGATTATCGGTCTCTTTGGTTCTGCCATAGCCATGCGCCGCTACCTGCGCGTGTAGGCATGCCTGGAATTCATCCCTTCCAACGGGTCGTCTCTTATGGGGCGGCCCGTTTTTTGATCCCAAGGGAACGGCAGGAAAGCGAATCATTTGGGTAGACTCTTTGGAGTTCGTCATCGATAGCAAGGAGGCGCCATGGGGCGCAATAACAAGCATAAGCGTGGAGCTCGCAATAAGCGCGGGCCGGTGCGCAGCGAACGCCGTCCGAGCCTGACCGGGCGCGTGCAGCTCCATGAGCATGGCGCCTATGTCATAACCGAGAGCGGCGACTACAAGGTCATGGGCCGCGGTAAGCGCGAGATCATGGATGGCGATACCGTTGCCGTGAGCATTAAGAACAGCCCGCACGGTGAGCGGCGCGCCGTGATCGAAGGCGTGGTTGAGCGCGCAGCCATAAGCGTGGTGGGTACGTACCAGACCGCTGGACCGCTCGGTGTGATCGAGCCACTCGATTCGCGCCTGAAGGCCGACTTCTTCATTCTGCCCGAGGATGCCTCGGCGAATCGTCTGGGCGTCCACCCGGGTGATGCCGTTGTCGCGCGCATTTTGACCTACCCGACGCGCCTGGAATCGGGCACCGTGACGATCGAACGCCGCATTGGCGGAGATGACGCGCCCGATTTGGGCGTTCAATATGTGATGGCGCGTTACGGCTATACCGATAGCTATCCCGAGGCCGCGCTGGACGAGGCCGAGGGGCTTTCGCTCGATGTGTCCGCGGCGCTTAAGGACCCGCTCCGCCGCGATCTGCGCGACCGTTTTGTCATCACGATCGACCCGGTCGACGCGCGCGACTTTGACGATGCCATTTCGCTTGAGCGCACGCCCGAGGGTGGCTACAGACTGGGTGTGCATATCGCTGACGTTTCTCACTATGTGGCTTGGGACGGACATATCGATCTTGAGGCTCGCCATCGCACGACATCGGTGTATCTGGCCGATCGCGTGCTTCCCATGCTGCCCGAACGCCTGTCCTGTGACCTGTGCTCGCTTCGCCCTGACGAGGGCCGTCTTGCGTTTACCGTTGACATTGAGCTCGATGCGCAGGGTCGCGTGCGGCATTACGATCCGTACCCCAGCGTGATTCGCTCGCGTGTGCGTATGGACTATGACGGCGCCGAGGCGCTGCTGGTGCGTGCCGGCGCGGTTGAGTATTCGGTGCTGGAAGGCGCCGCTGAGGATGTTGCGGCTGCTGAGGTCTCGCGCGAGGAAGCGCTTGAGCGCGGTCTTGCGTGCGAGGAGGCCGCCCGCGGCTACAACGTCGACCTCGGCGATTTTCTTGTCGCCGCCAACGAACTCGCCAAACTTCGCCGTCGTATTCGTCGCGCCCGCGGCTCAGTCGATTTTGACACGGCCGAGATTCGCGCTCTATTGGATGAGGACGGAGTACCCGTGCAGATTGTGGCGCGCGAGCGTTCGTGTGCCACGTCGCTTATCGAGGAAGCCATGCTACTCGCCAACGAGTGCGTTGCAGAGTGGCTGGCAGACCGTGATATCGAGGCCTGCTATCGCGTGCATGAGGATCCGAGCCCCGATAGCCTGCACGGTGCCGCCGTTGCGCTGGCGCAGCTGGGCATCATCGACGATCGCCGTGCTGCCGGTATCGCCCTGGGGAGTCCCGATGAGCTACAGGCTGCAGTTGATGCTGCCGCCGGTACGGCCAACGCACCGCTCGTCAACACGCTGCTTCTGCGCAGCATGCAGCGCGCACTGTACAAGCCGCGCAACGAGGGCCACTTTGCGCTCGCCGCGCCGTGCTACTGTCACTTTACGAGTCCCATCCGTCGCTACCCCGATCTGGTGGTGCACCGCGTGCTCAAACTGCAGTTGGCCTATGAGCAGCTCGGCGGCAAGGACGCCTTGGTCCGTACGCCGCGGCTGATCGGCAAGGGGCGCGAGTCGCTGCCGCGCATTCTGCCGCAGATCTGCCGCGCATGCAGCGATGCCGAGCGTGCGGCCGATGCCGCCAGCCATGCGACGCAAAAGATCAAGATTGCCCAGTACTATGAGGACCGTCTGGGCGAGCGCTATGCCGGATCCGTCTCGTGGGTTAGCAGCATGGGCCTCTTTGTGCGCTTGGACCTGACGCAGGTCGAAGGCTTGGTTTCGATCAAGAGCCTGGGCAACGAGTGGTTCGAGTTCGACGAGGATGCGCTCACGCTCACAGGTGCCGACACGGGGACTCGCTATGAACTGGGCCAGCGCGTGATTATCGAGGTCTCGCGCGTCAATACCACGCGTGGGCACTTGGACTTTAAGCTTATCCATTAGCCAAATCCCGACTCATGGTGTGGGGGCGGAGGGCGGCCTTTCGGGGCCGCCCTCCGCATTTGGATCATGGCTACCTTGCCGTCTGCTCGGCCGCCCGCTTACCTGCTATTGGAGAGGTAAATCCTACCAAAATAAACCTGTCCCTTTTTGGCAGGTTTACAAGAAAGCGGGGATGAGATGGCGACGGTGTACGGTTATGCGCGGGTGAGTTCGCGCGATCAGAATCTAAATCGGCAGCTGGATGCGCTGGGCGCCTATGTCGTGGGCTCGGCGAATATTTATGCCGACCATGCGAGCGGCAAGGACTTCGATCGCCCGCGGTATCGCGAGCTGCTGCACATCCTGGGAGACGGGGACGTGCTGGTGGTGCTTTCTATCGACCGACTTGGCCGTAATTACTCCGAGATTCTTGAGGAATGGCGACGCATTACCAAGGAGCTCGGGGTTGCCATTGTGGTGTTGGACATGCCATTGCTTGACACGCGCGTCAGGGCCAGCGGCGCGCCGGATGTGACCAATACCCTGATTGCCGATATTGTGCTACAACTGCTGAGCTACGTGGCGCAGGTGGAGCGCGAGAATATTCATCGGCGCCAGGCGGAGGGGATTGCAGCGGCGCGGGCGCGAGGGGTCCGTTTCGGTCGACCTCGCAAGCCGTGCCCTCCTCAGTTTGAGCTGGTACGCGATAGCTATGAGGCAGGCGATATTACCCGCAGCCAGGCAGCAAAGTGCCTGGGCGTGTGCGTGGGGACGTTCGATCGCTGGATGCGCGAGGCGGGGTAGGGGTTTGCGTCGCTTTGTCGCTTCCTGTTGCGATTCAAATTTTGATACGGTGGCGATGTCATTTGGGGCTACACTCGCTGATATTCAAAAAAGGAGGTAGGCCCTTGGCGCGCGTAAAACAAATAATCGGATGGACCGCGATCGTTCTGTTCGCTGCAACGCTGACGGGCATCTGGGTGCTGACGGAGCAAAATGCGGTGGAGACGTCGTTGCTGAGCGAGTCCACCGCGCGTGTGGTGGAGGGTCAAGCTACGGGCGTACAGGCTGCCGATGCCACGGGTGAAGCTCAGATGGAGAGCGGAATGACCGGGGGCACCGATTCGGCTGCCTCGAATGTACGGTCTGGCCGACTTGCTTCCATTCGCATGTGGGTGGGCACGAACGTCCGTCGCGTTGCCCATACCGTAGAGTTTTTCTTCGTCGGATTGTTCGCCTCGGTGGTCGTGGTTTGCTTTTCCGGGCGTCCGTGGAGCGTATGCTCCCGTTGCGTGCCCGTGTTGCTCTTTTGTGCCGTCTGCTCCGTTGGCGATCAGGTGCATAAGATCTTTGTTCCCGGCAGGCATTTCGACGTTATCGACTTAGGATTCGATGCTGCGGGCTATGTCACCGCGATGCTGCTGGTATTGCTGGCAGCGGCGTTGGTGCACTATGCGACTCGGCCGATCGGCGCCCATGCGAGGCGCTAGCCGGTAACAAACCCGTTTCTGATCATGCGACCTTGTTGAATTATTTTGTGTCGCGCGTATTTCCGAGCGGTCGGATTTGAGGGGCGAGCGGTAGAACGCTCGCCCTTTGTGCGCCACGATGCGGCACAATGTACCGTAAAAGCTGTTTGTATCCGGTACGAATCGTTCGTTGGTCTTTAATTCTTCTCAACGGAGGTGTTTGAGATGGCAAACGGATTGCTTTTGCGGCTTCGCGAGCGTGAGCTCAGCGCGAGCCCGGCGGAACGCAATGTCATCGCATATGTAAGCGCTCATCCGCACGAGGTGGTCGGGCTTTCCGTCCGCGGTCTTGCCGATGCCACGTTCTCCTCGCCCTCGAGCATTTTGCGCTTTTGCAAGCGCTTGGGTTTTGCGGGCTACAAGGAGTTCCAGCGCGAACTGATTGCCGAGCTGGCGCTCTTGGGTGACAAGAAAGACGTTGCCCTCGAGGACATCTCCATGGATGACAGCGTCGAACGTATCGTGGGGAAGGTGATGAAAAGCAACGTGCGCACGATCGAAGCGACGGCGCGAACGCTCGATTACACTGTCTTGGAGCGATGTGCGGCCTATCTTAAGCGGGCACGCGCGGTCAATCTGTTCGGTATCGGTGCCTCTCGTTTGGTCGCGCACGATCTGGCGCAAAAGCTCATGCGTGTCGACAAAGAGTGCCATCTGTACGACGACTGGCATGATCAGCTCTTGTGTGCCAAGAACATGCATGAGGGCGATATGGCGATCGCCTTTAGCTACTCGGGCTTGACGCAAGAGGTGCTGGACTGCACCGCCGAGGCTCAACGTCACAACTGTCCCGTTGTGGCCGTTACCAAAGTAGATGGATCATCCAAGCTTGCCACCGTGGCCGATGCCGTGCTCGGCGTCGCCGCGAGTGAACCCTTGGTCCGCAGCGGTGCCATGGCTTCGCGTATGGCCCAGCTTATGGTTGTCGATGCCCTGTACGCTGCTTACGTTGCCAGCGACTACGAACGGGCGACGCATGTCATTAAGCAAAACTACATCGAGAAACAGGAAAGATGAGGTGAATGAAATGCTCGATTTAACAAAATTCACGACCGAACAGCGTAATCAAAGTTCAATGGACCTCGATACGATGACATCGCTGCAAATCGTCACGACGATGAATGATGAGGATCTTCGTGCCGTCCAGTCGGTCACGAAGGTGTTGCCCCAGGTTGCCACAGCAATCGACTGGGCTGCTGAGGCACTCGAGCGCGGCGGGCGCGTCTTTTACATGGGCGCAGGCACCAGCGGTCGTCTGGGCGTACTCGACGCTTCGGAGTGTCCGCCCACGTTTGGCGTGTCACCCGATCTGATTGTCGGGCTCATTGCCGGAGGCGAGACGGCGTTTATCAAGGCTGTCGAAGGTGCCGAAGACAGCGAGGAACTTGGCGCGAGCGACCTGCGGGAGCGTGGACTCTCGGACAAGGATCTTGTCGTTGGCCTGGCGGCAAGCGGCCGTACTCCCTATGTGGTGGGCGGCCTTGTGTACGCCAAGGCAACTGGGTGCAAGACCATTGCAATTGCCTGCAACCAAGGGTCGAAGATCGGGGAGAGCGCAGATCTTGCCATTGAACCCGTGCCCGGTCCCGAGGTGCTGACCGGCTCAACGAGGCTCAAGGCGGGAACGGTTCAAAAGCTCATTCTCAATATGATTTCGACCGGTGCCATGGTCAAGATCGGCAAGGTATACCAAAACCTGATGGTCGATGTGCAGCAGACGAACGAGAAGTTGGTGGTGCGCGGCCAGAACATCGTGATGGAGGCGACCGGCTGCACGCGCGAGCGCGCTATTCAGGCGCTTGCAGATGCCGGCGGCCACGTAAAAACCGCTATTGTCTCGGTACTGCTGGACTGCGATGTCGAGCAGGCTGCGGTAGCTCTTGAGCGAGCGCGAGGCCATGTCCGTGCTGCGGTGAGTGGCCATGAGAAGAGCAATGCCGATGCCCAATAGGTGCGTGGCGTGAGCTGATATGACATCCAGACGAGATACCCAATACAAGGAGGAGTTATGACGAACAAAGAGCTGGCTCAAAAGCTGCTGGACCTTTTGGGCGGTAAAGACAACGTGCTCGCAAACGCGGCGTGCATGACGCGCCTGCGCGTGACCGTCAAAGACACGGGCAGCGTCGACACGGAGGGTATTGAGGCATTCGACGGCGTGATGGGCTTGGTCGAGGACGACACGATGCAGATCGTGCTGGGGCCGGGCAAGGTGAATAAGGTGCTCGAGGAGTTCTCCAAGCTCACCGGCCTTGCGAAAGGCGTTGCCGACGAGAGCGTGGTTGACGCTGCGGCCACAAACAAGGCCGCGCAGAAGGCAAAGTACGAGTCCAAGCCGGTTCAGGCCTTCCTCAAGAAGATTTCCAATGTCTTCGTCGCCCTGCTTCCCGGCATCATTGCGGCTGGCCTCATCAACGGTATCTGCAACGTCATTAACGTCTCGACGGCAGGCGCGCTTGCAGGCGAGTGGTGGTACCAGGGCATTCGTTCCATGGGCTGGGCCCTGTTTGCCTATCTACCCATCTTGGTGGGCTATAACGCGGCACGTGAGTTTGGCGGCTCCGCTGCGCTGGGCGGCATCGCCGGCATGATGTGTATCGCCAACAGTGCCATGCCCCTGCTTGCGCCTGGCGCGGCTGATCCTGCCACTGCCATTCTGCTGCCGCTCACCAATGCGCAGTACAACCCCGCAGCGGGCGGCATGATCGCGGCTCTTATCGCTGGCGCATTTTTTGCCTGGATGGAGCGTCAGATTCGCAAGGTTATGCCCAACGCACTCGACACGTTCTTGTCCCCGCTGCTGGTGCTCATCATCGGCGCCTTTGCTCTGATGCTCGTCATCCAGCCGGTTGGCGCATGGCTGACGACTGCCATCTTTAGCGTTTTGACCTTTATCTTCGAGAAGCTGGGCGTCCTGGGCGGCTATATCCTGTCGGCAGGCTTCTTGCCGCTGGTTTCCGTCGGCCTGCATCAGGCGCTCACGCCGATCCACGCTATGCTCAACGATCCCGACGGTGCTACCAAGGGTATCAATTACCTGCTTCCCATCCTTATGATGGCTGGCGGCGGCCAGGTCGGTGCCGGTCTGGCGCTGTACTTTAAGACCAAGAACGCCAAGCTCAAGAAGTACGTCGCAGAGTCCATTCCCGTTGGAATCCTGGGTGTGGGCGAGCCTCTGATGTATGCCGTTACGCTGCCGCTCGTTCGTCCGTTTGTGACGGCCTGCCTGGGTGCCGGATTTGGCGGCGCGCTCGCGGCGCTGCTTCACATCGGCACGGTTTCTCAGGGCGTTTCCGGTCTGTTTGGCCTGCTGATCGTCGTTCCTGGCCAGCAGCTCGGCTACGTTGCCGCTATGCTGCTTGCCTATGCCGCCGGCTTTGTCCTGACGTGGTTCTTTGGCGTCGACGAGCAGAAGATCAATGAGTTCTTTGGCGAGTAGTTTGATATCGTGAGCCGTGTTGCTCGGGGTTCGCGGCGCGCGGCAGATTTCTTGATGCTATGGTTGTGCCGGCGGGGCTAACTGCTCCGCCGGCCTTTTTTAAAGGAGCGTTGTAGCGTGAAAACGGGTATTTCGATTTATCTTTCCAGCCCTTTGCAGGATATTGAGCGGACGATTGAGCGTGGTGCCGCGGCGGGTGCGCGCTACGCGTTCACCTCACTGCATATTCCCGAGGATGGGGGAGCGGCGTATGCCGATAAGGTCCGTCATGTGCTGTCGCTGCTCTCCGCCCGCGGCATTGCGCTCATTGCCGATGTGGGGCCTCGCACGTGCGATTTGCTCGGGCTTGAGCGCATCGAGGACCTGCGCGATCTGGGGTTGGAATACCTTCGTTTGGACTATGGCTTTAGCGCCCAACGGGTCGCGGAGCTGTCCGGTGTATTTCGCATAGTGGTCAATGCATCGACGGTGAGTTCTGATGAAATCGCATCGTGGCGTGAGGCCGGTGCCGATGTGACTCGTTTTGCCGCCTGCCACAATTTTTACCCCAAGCCTTATACCGGTTTAGCTCTGGAGGACATTGCTCGGGTGAATCTTCGTCTTGCGGCGCTTGGATTCGAAATCATGGCTTTTGTGCCGGGTGATGCCAACGTTCGCGGGCCGGTATTCGAGGGACTGCCGACGGTCGAGGCGCAGCGCGGTCGCGCGTCAAAGGTTGCCCTCAACATGCTTGAGCTTGCACATGGCGCCGATTGCGACATTGTGTTGGTCGGCGACCCCGATCTTTCCGATGCGGGCTGGACGCAGTTTGCTCATGTTTCCGCCGGATACGTGGACCTGCAATGCGAGCTTGAGCCCGGTTATGCCTATGTACGTGGGCAGATTCATCACGACCGACCCGATTCGAGCACCCTCATCTTTAGGTCTCAGGAGTCGCGTACGACGCTTAAGCCGGATTCCGTGCCGATGGATGCCGGTGCCGGCCTGTCACGAAAGACGGGGTCGATCGCTGTGAGCAATAGCGGCTATGGGCGCTACGAAGGCGAGCTTGAGATTGCGCGGGTCGATCTTCCCGGTGACGAGCGCATGAACGTTGCGGGTCATATCACGCCCGAGGCAATGGAGCTGCTGCCGTTCATCAAACGCGGATTCGGGGTACGGTTCGTTTAGCGTGTGACCCGTGGGCTACAATTGGCCCATCATGCGAAGGCGCCTCGTGTGGCGTGTGCCTGCGTTGGCCGATCTATATTCGGAGGATTTCCATGACCGTACTGTTTGTTGAATATCCCAAGTGCTCGACCTGTAAGAAGGCCAAGGCATGGCTGGACGAACACGGGGTAGAGTATATCGACCGCGATATCGTTTTGGACAATCCCACGGCTGATGAGCTTGCGACCTGGATTGCTCGTTCGGGACTGCCGGTGCGGCGCTTCTTTAATTCGTCGGGCATGAAATATCGAGAGCTGGGCCTGAAGGCGCGTCTAGATGCGGGCATGACGGATCGGGAGTGCTACGAGCTGCTGGCGACCGACGGCATGCTGGTCAAGCGTCCGCTGTTGGTGGGCGACGACTTTGCGATTCCCGGCTTTAGGGAATCGGCTTGGGTCGAGGCGTTGCTGTAGCGGCTGCGGAAAGTGCGACCCGTTTTGAGCTTCGATTACGGGATACGGTTTCCGGTTGAGGGCTCGATGGGAAAGTGGGGACCGGTTTGAGCTTGAAATCTGGGACGCACTTTCCGCCGGCAGGCTTGCCCCAGTCAGTCCTCCAACTGCGCCCATTCGTGCGGATCGTAGACCTTTACGTGCTTGTTGGGCTTGCCGCTCCAGTACTCCTCGTCCATAAAGGGCAGATATGCCTGAACGCCGGGGCAGATAAAGGGGATCCGCTGCTGTTGCAGTCGCTCGCGCTGGCGCTGCTCCAGGTGCGCCTCGGATATGACGGTCGGCATACCGGACAGCTCGACGAGGCTTGCCTGGATTCGCTTAAGGTCGGGGAGTCCCGCGTGCCATGACATCCGCATGATCAAAAAGGATGCACGGCGGTATTTTGCCTGCATCACCGTGATGGCGGGGCGCAGAGTGGGATGGATTTTGTCCCGTTCGGGCCAAAGGTCAGCAGTGATCTCGAGGCCCAGGGTCTCCCATAGGTAATCAAGCTCTTCGTCCATGGCGCCTCGATATCTACGTGATCATTGATACTTCGATTGTGTTGCCTGGTGCTATCGTTTTCGCGGTAGAATCTGCCAACGGTTGACGGCTACCGCTCGCGGCGTTTTGCCCTTCGTGTGCAGCGGTCGACTTCACAGGTCCTTCACGTGTTGGCCGTATTTGACTGAATTTCAAAAAAGTCAAAATTGGGGCTTGCGTCACGGCCGGACTTCCCGTATATTTCTTTCTTGCGCAAAGGCACAGCCGAGCGCAGCGATGCAGTCATTGGGATGTCGTCTAATGGCAGGACAGCGGATTCTGGTTCCGTCAATGGGGGTTCGACTCCCTCCATCCCAGCCATTGCATTTGCTACATATGGCCCGTTCGTCTAGCGGTTTAGGACGCCGCCCTCTCAAGGCGGAGATCACCAGTTCGAATCTGGTACGGGCTACCAAAATTGAACGCCCGGGCCTCGTTAGAGACCCGGGTTTTGTGTATTGACCGATATTTAAGGCGCGCGTTGAGTCTGCCGCCCGGACCGAGGAGTTGTCATGGACCTGCCTATCAGCTTGGAAGACATCACGTATGCCGAGAACTATCTGGCGCAGGGCGACCTGGCTACGGCGACGCCGCTGCTTGAGCGTCTGGTGGAGCTCGCCGAGGAGTATATCGACGCTGAGTGCAAGACGGAGGAGAAGCGCCAGTACTTTAGCTTCGACAGCAAGTTTGAGCGCCTGGCCTATCGCCGTGTGGAGAAGGATCCGCGCGAGCTGGTGCAGGTCGAGGTTCCCTTTGACCGCCTGTACTCCGACATGGCGTTTGCCTACATTCGCCAGCAGGATTATGTGAGTGCTCGGAATGCCCTGATGCAGGCCGTGCGTTGGGATCCCATGAACTGCAACTATCGCTTGGACTTGGCCGAGCTGTTCCGCGCGCTCGAGGACAAGCAGGAGTGGGCATCGCTCTCGTTCTCGGTGCTGGAGCGCGCGAGCGACGGTAAGTGCGCCGCACGCGCCTACACCAACTTGGGTCAGTACTTCTTGGAGCCCGAGACCGAGAATATTTCGGCTGCCGTGGGCTGCGCGCGTCTGGCGCTGCGCCTGGCGCCCAATGATGCGCATACGACGCGCCTGCTCAACAAGATCCATACCACCTATCCGGATGCCGCGGACGAGAGTGACGACCATGTGATGGGTGAGCTCGCCCTGCAGGGCGTGCCGACCTCGCCTTCGGCCGAGATCGCCATCTGCCTGATCATGTGCGCGACCGATGCTGCAAGCGACGGCGACAAGCAGGAGGCTACGCGTCTGACGGTCCGTGCCCGCGACCTGGTGGGCGAGGAGGCATGCGCGGCGATTATCAAGCTGGTGCGCGAGAGCGATGCCGAGCTTAATGCCGAGCGCAGGGCAAAGCGCGAGGCTGCGGGCTCAAACGCCAATGGCGCCAAGGAGGCCGGCGATGCCCAGTAAGCGCGAGCGCAAGCTCATTTCCAAGAATCGCTCGGCACATCACGAGTACTTTATCGATGAGACGTTTGAGTGCGGTATTGAGCTGAGCGGTACCGAGGTCAAGTCGATTCGCGAGCGCGCGTGCCAGATTACCGATACCTTTGCACTGATTCGTGGCGGGGAGTGCTGGCTCGTCGGCCTGCATATCCACCCTTATAGCCATGGTGGCGTGTGGAATCGCGATCCCGACCGTCGGCGCCGTCTGCTGCTGCATCGCAAGGAGATCGACTTTCTTGACGGCAAACTTCGCAACCGTGGTTATGCGCTGGTTCCGTTGGAGCTCTACTTTAATACCGACAGTCGCATAAAACTGCTGCTGGGCCTGGGTCGCGGCAAGAAGCTCTACGACAAGCGCGAGGACATGGCCAAGCGTGATGTCCAACGCGAGATCGACCGCGCCCTCAAGGAACGCAACCGCTGACCGTCCTTCATAAGTTGCGGTGGAATACGGACTGGTTTGCCTGTTTGAGGGGCTATTCAGTCCCTATTTCACCGCAGCTGCGGGTGTCTCATCTTTCTTACTGTTCTGACACATATGTTTCAAAGGCGGCGTCCGTTATGGGTGCCGCCTTTTTGTGGGTACATACATCCATGAGGTTCCAACCCGGGTTAGGGGAGTGATCGTTATGGACAAAACAGCGTTCTTTACCATGCCGAGCGGTCTGTACGTGGTGAGCGCCGCGGCAGACGGGCTGCGCGCCGGCTGCGTCATCAACACGGCGGTGCAGGTGACGTCCATGCCGCCGCGCATTTCGGTTGCCGTGAACAAGGACAACGTCACCTCGGGCGTCATCGCATCGGCCAAAGCGTTCGCGCTGACCGTGATCGATCAGACGGCCGATATGCTCTACATCGGTAACTTTGGGTTCCGCACCAGCAGCGATTATGACAAGTTTGCCAAATACGAGACCCGCGAGACGGCTCTGGGCATGCCCTATGTGCCCGAGCACGCGACGGCCCTGTTTAGCTGCCGTTTGATCGACACTGTGGATGTGGGTACGCATCTACTGTTTATCGGCGAGGTCGAGGATGCCGAGCGCCTGAGCGACGAGACGCCGCTCACCTACGATTACTACCATAAGGTCCTGAAGGGCAAGACGCCTCCGAAGGCGTCCTCGTATCAAGGCTAGAAATGTTCTAAAAATACTTGCATTATATTATTGAGAATCTATACTGATAAATGAAGTACATCACCAGTCGCGTTTGAGAGGAGAACATCATGGCTGAGGAGAAGAAGACGTATAAGTTCGTGTGCGTCGTTTGCGGTTACGAGGTTGAGGTCGATACGCCCGAGCTGCCCGAGGATTATGTGTGCCCGGTGTGCGGCGTCGGTCCCGATCAGTTTGAGCTCGTCGAGGAGTAGCTCGCAGACACACGGCGAAAGCCGAACATAGCTCTGTCCAAGGGCCTCGGTCGAATTCTCGGCCGGGGCCCTTTTCCTCCGCCCCCAAGGGATCACGGTTGCTGTTGACCGATCCTGTCTGTTGTGAGTCCGACCGACCTTTTGTCTCAATCTGTAACATCTAACGGTGGAAATTGGGCCCACTTGTTACATATCGAGACAAACCAAAACCGTCCGGCAGAAGATCTCGATCTGTAACATCTAGACATCAAAAGCGGGTCTAGATGTTACAGATCGAGACGTTTGACTGGGTAGGTACCCCGCCCATTACATCCCTGTCAACAACACGACATCGAGAATCGTCACGACGACACCGATCCCTACGAGCAACGCGTTGAGCGGGCGCGAATTGGCGTATTTGCCCATGACGCGGGGTGAACTGGTGAGCCGTATGAGCACAAAGACCGTAATCGGCAGTTGAAGCGACAGCAGTGCCTGACTCCAGATGAGACCTTCAAAAGGATTTGAGACGACCAGGCATGCCGTCACTGCGCCGACGAAACAGGCCGCCACCCCGATCGAGGAATGCCGGTCGTGGATGTCGTATTCCTCGTCGAACATGCCCGCAGTGATGGTTCCCGCCGCCATGCCCGCCGTCACGCTACTCGAGAGGCCCGCGAACAGCAGCGCTACCGCAAAGATGGTCGAGCTCGCCGGGCCCAAGATGGGGGAGAGCGTGGCCGCTGCGACGGCGAGGTCGTCTACGACCATGCCGTGCGCAAAGAAGGTCGTTGCGGCCAGGATGACCATGGCCGAGTTGATTGCCCAGCCCACGCCCATCGAAAAGAGCGTGTCGAAGAGCTCGTAGCGCAGACGCTCTTCGATAACCTGCTCGCCTTGGCCTTCGAAGTGCATGGATTGGATGACCTCGGAGTGCAGAAAAAGGTTGTGGGGCATAACGACCGCACCCAGGACACTCACGATAATCGCGGCAGAGCCAGTGGGCATACTGGGCGTGATCCAGCTTGCGGCGGCTTGCGGCCAGTCAACCTTGACTAGTGCAAGCTCGGCCAAAAACGAGAGTCCTACCACGCCTACGAAGGCGATGATCCAGCGTTCGGCATGCTTGTAGGAGTTCGTCATGAGCATCGCCATCGATACTGCCGCCACGATGACGCAGCCCGCGCGCACGGGCAGCCCAAAGAGCATTTGAAGGGCAATCGCGCCGCCCAGGACTTCGGCCATGGCGGTGGCGATGGTCGCGAGATAGGCGCTGGCGAGCACCGTACGCCCGACGAAGCGGGGGAGGTAACGTGTCGTGGCCTCGGCAAGGCAGGCGCCCGTGGCGATACCCAGGTGCGCCGCGTTGTGCTGCAGCACGATGAGCATAATCGTGGACAGCGTGACGATCCACAGCAGCGCGTAGCCAAACTGCGAGCCCGCGGCCATATTGGAGGCCCAGTTGCCCGGGTCGATAAAGCCGACGGTCACGAGCAGCCCGGGGCCGATATGCCGCGCAATGTCTAGGCCTCCGTGACCACCGGTGCGTCGGGAGCCAAAGTGTTGTTTGAGATGGTTGAGCATGGTGCGCTCCTGTGTGCCGTTTGCTTGACGCCGCAAAGGATACCCGTTTTAAGCTTAAAAGTTAACCAAGACTAACAAAATTGTTGTATTTGAATGGGATGGTGAAAGGGGGCTGCCGAAATGTCTCGATCTGTAACAACTAGGGATGGAAATTGGGCCTAGGTGTTACAGATCGAGACAGGAAGAAATGGTCCTATGTAATCTCTCGATCTGTAACAGTTTGCCGCCAAAACCGGCCCTTCGTGTTACAGATCGAGACATTCGGAACTGTCTCTCGAAAACATCTCAATCTGTAACAGTTAGTCGTCGTAATTGGGCCTTACTGTTACAGATTGAGATGTTTGAAGTGGTGAGCTAACAGGCCGAACTTGGGGCCTATGTTGTCGCCCTTGAGGTCGGCGGTGTCCACTCGTAGGGCGTGCGTTACGCGATTGTTTCGAAACGGGTGGGAAACACAACGGGCCGGCGATGCTCCTACTATGCCTATTCAACTGACTGTCTAAATATCTAGGGGAGGATCGCGATGCAGGCAGATTCCGCTCAGCAGCAGGGCCTTTATCGCCCCGAATTCGACCACGACGCATGTGGCATCGGCGCGCTTGCCGATATCAACGGTGAGCGCCATCACCAGATTCTGGACGATGCGCTGTCCATTCTGGTCAACTTGGAGCACCGCGGCGGCACGGGACTCGAGAAGAACACCGGCGACGGCGCTGGCATCTTGTTCCAGGTTCCGCATCACTTTTTCCGTAAAGAGGCTCAAAAGTGCGGCCAGATTCTGCCGGCAGAGGGCGACTATGGCGTGGCCATGCTGTTCTTCCCACAGGACGACAGGGGCGTAGAGGATGCCCATCGCGTGTTTGAGGAGGGCTGCGCTGAGGCCGGCGTGCCGCTGCTCTTTTGGCGCGAGGTGCCGGTCGATCCGCATGACCTGGGCGAGACAGCCCGCGCCTGCATGCCTACCATCCTGCAGGCCTTTCTGGGGCGCCCCGACGACACGCCGGCGGGCGATGCCTTCGAGCGCCGTCTGTATGTGTGCCGCCGCACCATCGAGAAGAAGGCCGACGCCGAGTTTGCCCTGCGCGACAAGATCTTCTACGTCTGCTCCATGAGCTCGCGCACTATCGTGTACAAGGGCATGCTCGTCGCCACGCAGATGCGCCGCTTCTTCATCGATCTCAACGACGCCGCCGTCAAGACGGCCGTTGCGCTCGTCCACTCGCGCTACTCCACCAACACCACGCCCAGCTGGGAGCGCGCGCACCCCAACCGCTTTATCATCCACAACGGCGAGATCAACACTCTCAAGGGCAACGTCAACTGGATTCGCGCCCGCGAACCCAACCTGTACAGCCCCGTGCTGCAGCATGATCTTGAGCGCGTGATGCCCATCATCAACCGCGAGGGCTCCGACTCCGCGATTTTGGACAACGTGCTTGAGTTTTTGGTCATGAACGGTCGTCCGCTCACGCGTGCCGCGTCCATGTTGCTGCCCGAGCCGTGGGACCACAACGACAGCCTGAGTGAGGAGCGCCGCGCCTACGACGCCTACCAGTCCATGCTCATGGAGCCCTGGGACGGCCCGGCCGCCATCGCCTTTACCGACGGTCGCACGCTGGGTGCCGCCCTCGACCGTAACGGCCTGCGTCCCGCCCGCTACTATGTGACGCGCGACGGTCGCTTTATGCTGGCAAGCGAGGTGGGCACCATCGAGGTGAGCCCCGAGAACATCCTGACGAGCGGCTGCCTGGGACCGGGCCAGATGCTCGAGGTCGACTTTGCCCGCGGTCGCGTCATCTACAACGATGAGTTGCGCGCCCGTTACGCTAAGGAAAAGCCCTACCGTGATTGGATTGCCGAGGAGACGCTGACCGTCGACGCGCTCGATGAGCCCGTTGCGGCAACGCCCGCCGAGGACGCCGAGGTGCCCGCCGCCGTGCGTATGGCCAAGCTCGGCTACCACTGGGATGACGTCGACGAGGTCGTGCGTCCCATGGCCCAGCAGGGCAAGGCACCGCTCGCTTCGATGGGCATCGATGCGCCGCTGGCCTGCCTGTCCAAGAAGACGCGTTCGTTCTTTGACTACTTCTATCAGTTGTTCGCCCAGGTCACGAACCCGCCGATCGACGCCCTGCGCGAGCATATGGTGACTTCGACCACGCTCTACCTGGGCAACCACGGCAACTTGCTCGAGGACTCCCGTACGGCCTGCCAGCTGGTGCGCCTGGAGCGCCCGCTGCTGAGCGAGGGGGAGTTCGACCGCATTTGCGCCATCGACCGCGTGGGCTTTAAGACTCGCCGTTTCCGTGCCGTCTACCTCCGCGATGCCGGCGAGGGCGCGCTGCAGGCTGCGCTCAAGCAGCTTGCAGAGGATGTTGAGGCTGCGGTCCGCGACGGCGTGAACATCGTGGTGTTGAGCGACCGTGCTGCGGCGGGCGAGGTCCCTGTGCCGTCACTGCTCGCCGTGGGCTGCGTGCACAACCACCTGATCCGTGCCGGCGTGCGCACCTTTGCCGATATCGTGGTGGAGTGCGGCGATGCCGTGTCTCCGCACGACTTTGCGGCGCTGGTGGGCTACTCCGCGAGCGGCATCTATCCGTATAACGCGCATGCGTGCATCCGCGATCTGGCGGCACGCGGCGACCTGGATGTGACGGCCGAGCAGGGCATCGCCAACTACAATAAGGCCGCGACCGCCGGCATCGTCTCCATCATGTCCAAGATGGGCATCTCCACGGTGCAGAGCTACCATTCGGCGCAGATCTTCGAGGCCGTGGGCTTTACGCCGGAGTTCGTCAACGCGTACTTCGCCGGCACGGTGAGCCGTGTGGGCGGTATGGGTGTCGAGGACGTTGAGCGCGAGCAAAACGAGCGCTACGACGCCGCGCTCGCCATCCTTAAGAGCCCGGCTCCCGATCAGCTGCCCACACTGGGTCTGACCAAGTGGCGCCCGCTCGGTGGCGAGGATCACCTCATCGATCCGCAGACTGTCTACTTGCTGCAGACCGCTTGCCGTGAGGACAGCTACGACACCTTTAAGGAGTACAGCGCCCGCCTGCACCGCACCGGCCGTGCCGTGCGCCTGCGCGACTTGCTGGACTTTGATGCCAGCGGCCGCACGCCGGTTTCGCTCGACGAGGTCGAGCCCGCGCTCAACATCGTCCGCCGCTTTAACACCGGCGCCATGTCGTACGGTTCCATCAGCAAAGAGGCACACGAGTGCATGGCCATCGCCATGAACCGTCTGCACGGTCGTTCCAACTCGGGCGAGGGCGGCGAGGACCCGCGCCGCGAGACCCCGCTGGCCAACGGCGACTCCAAGAACTCCGCGATCAAGCAGGTGGCAAGCGCGCGCTTTGGCGTGACGAGCCGCTACCTGTGCAGCGCCTTCGAGATCCAGATCAAGATGGCCCAGGGCGCCAAGCCCGGCGAGGGCGGTCATCTGCCCGGCAAGAAGGTCTACCCCTGGATTGCCGAGGTCCGTCAGTCCACGCCCGGCATCGGCCTGATCTCGCCTCCGCCGCACCACGACATCTACTCCATCGAGGACCTGGCAGAGCTGATCTTCGATCTTAAGAACGCCAACCCCGGCGCTCGCGTGTCGGTCAAGCTGGTCAGCGAGGCCGGTGTCGGCACCATCGCTACCGGTGTGGCCAAGGGTGCCGCCGACAAGATCTTGATCAGCGGCCACAACGGCGGCTCCGGTGCCGCGGCGCGCGATTCGATCTGGCACGCCGGTCTGCCGCTGGAGCTTGGCCTTGCCGAGGCCCAGCAGACGCTGCTGCAAAACGGCCTGCGCTCGCGCGTGGTGCTCGAGGCCGACGGCAAGCTCATGGACGGCACCGATGTTGCTGTCGCCTGCCTGTTGGGCGCCGAGGAGTTTGGCTTTGCGACCATGCCGCTCATCTCGATGGGCTGCCTCATGCAGCGCGACTGCCAGCAGGATACCTGCCCCGCCGGCATCGCTACGCAAAACTGCCGCCTGCGTCGCGGCTTCCGCGGCAAGCCAGAGCACGTCGAGCACTTTATGCTCTTTGTTGCCGAGCAACTGCGCGAGGTCATGGCGAGCCTGGGCTTCCGCACCGTCGACGAGATGGTCGGCCATCCCGAGTGCTTGCGCCAGATCGAGGTCCCGGGGAACCGCAAGGCTAACCTGCTGGATCTGTCGCCCGTGCTGGCGAGCGCGACCTGTGAGTTTGGTGTCCATATTCCGGGTGCCGACGGTCGTCACTTCCTGCCGCAGATGGCTGCCGACAGCGAGCTCGACAAGACGCTCGACTCCACGTTGTTTGTGCCCTATACGGCCGATGCCCGTGCGCACCTGCGTCCGATTCGCTTCCGCGCCGATATCGCCAACGTCAACCGCTGCGTGGGCACCATTCTGGGCAATGCGGTGACCAAGGCGCATCCCGAGGGCCTGCCCGCCGGCTCCATCACCATCGATTGCGATGGTTCGGCCGGTCAGAGCTTTGGCGCCTTCCTGCCGCGCGGCATTACGCTCAACGTGTGCGGCGACGCCAACGACTACTTTGGCAAAGGCCTTTCGGGCGGCGAGGTGTCGGTGCGCCCCAACCCGCATGCGACCTATAAGTTCGACGAAAACATCATCGTGGGCAACGTTGCGTTCTTTGGCGCCACGAGCGGCCGTGGCTTCATCAACGGCCTGGCCGGCCAGCGCTTTGGCGTACGCAACTCCGGTGCCACCGTGGTGGTCGAGGGCTGCGGCAACCATGGCTGCGAGTACATGACGGGCGGTCTGGCGCTTATCCTGGGTGAGGTCGGGCAGAACTTCGCCGCCGGTATGACGGGCGGCGTGGCCTATGTCTTTGACCAGTACGGCACGCTCGATGCCCGCGTGAACCACGAGAGCGTTGAGCTCAAGGCCCCGACGGCCGGCGAGCTGGCACAGATTCGCGAGCTCATCCAAGAGCACGTGGACGCGACGCAGAGCCCGCGCGGCATCAAGCTGCTCTACAGCTTTGAGACGATGAGCAAGCACTTTGTGAAGGTCATTCCGACCGAGTACGAGCGTGTGCTGGCGATTGTCGCCGCCGCCGAGGCCGTCGGCAAGACGCATGCGCAGGCCGAGGAGCTGGCGTTTGACATTGTGACCGGTCGCGCGAGCGCCGCGGATGTCGCTCGCTTCGATATTGCGGGCGGTGCTGCTGGCGCTGCGTCTGTGGCTGCCAGCTCTGTTGCTTCGACCAAGAAGGAGGCGTAAGTGCCATGGGTAAGCCCGGTGCTTTTCTTGATATCGATCGTGTGACCCACGAGCTTCGCCCCGTGGAGGAGCGCAGCCGTGATTTCGATCCGCTGTACGTTGAACTCGACGACGATGCACGCCGTGCCCAGGCGAGCCGCTGCATGATGTGCGGCGTGGCGTTTTGCCAGATGGGCGTGAGCTTTGGCAAGGCACGTCCGAGCGGCTGCCCGCTGCATAACCTGATTCCCGAGTGGAACGAGCTGGTGTACCGCGGCCGCTGGGATGAGGCTGCCGAGCGCCTGTCGCTCACCTCGCCCATGCCTGAGTTCACGAGCCGCGTGTGCCCGGCGCTGTGCGAGGCCGCGTGCAACCTGGGCTCGGTCGACGGCCAGCCTACGACGATTCACGATAACGAACGCGCGATCAGCGACCATGAGTGGGCAAACGGCGGCCCGCGCCGCTTTGAGCCGGCAGGGGAGGATGCGCCCACGGTCGCCGTGGTTGGTTCTGGACCGGCTGGTCTGGTGGCTGCATGGGAGCTCGCGCGTCGCGGCGCCCGCGTGACGGTGTTTGAGCGCGACGACCGCCCCGGCGGCCTGCTCATGTACGGCATTCCCAACATGAAGCTCGAGAAGTCTGTGGTCGAGCGTCGCGTGGCGCTCATGCGCGAGCTGGGTATTGTGTTCGAGCTGGGCGCCGACGTGAGCGATCCCAAGGTTACCGCCAGGCTCGACGACTTTGACGCCGTCGTGGTGGCTGCCGGCGCCCGTGCTCCGCGTGGGCTTTCGGCTGCGAACATTGATGCCCCGGGCGTGGTGTATGCCGTGGACTACCTGACGGCTTCGACCGTCTCGGTGCTCGATGGCGGCAAGCCCGCGGTGAACGCGCGCGGCCTGGACGTCGTGGTCATTGGCGGTGGCGATACTGGAAACGACTGCGTGGGTACCGCCGTGCGTCAGGGCGCGCGCAGCGTGCGCCAGTTTGAGTTCTTGCCGGCTGCGCCCGATAAGCGCGCGGCAGGCAACCCCTGGCCGCAGTGGCCCAACGTGAAGAAGACCGACTACGGCCAGCAGGAGGCTATCGCTGCCATGGGCGGCGAGATGCGCGCTTGGGGCGTGGACACGCTCGAGGTGCTGCTGGACAAGAAGGGTGCGGCTGTGGGTCTGCGCGTGGTCGATCTGGATTGGTCGGCTGGCAAGCCCGAGCGCATCGCGGGCTCCGAGCACGAGGTGCCGGCGCAGCTGGTGCTCATCGCCTGCGGCTTTACGGGCCCGGAGCACGGTGTGTTCAACGCCGTTGGCGTGCCCGTTGCCACTGCTGGCCGTCCGCTGCCCGTGATGGCCGCCGAGGGCTCGCATCTTGCGGCTCGCACGGAGGGTGTCGCCGCGGATGCCGCGCCGGTGTATGTGGCGGGTGATGCCCGCAACGGCAGCTCGCTCGTGGTGAACGCCATGGCCGATGCCCTGGCCTGCGCTGCCGAAGTCGCAGACGCGCTGGAGCTGTAAGGTAGTCATTTAAGAACGTCCCCAATGACTGGTCATTTTTGTCTAGTCGTTGGGGACACTCTTTGCGAGCGATTTGCTCGTTTGTCGACGTGTGGGTGCTCATTTGCCGACTTCTTGGGCTGTGGCCACCTGTTGTTTCTGTGGTGGCTGCGGGCATCTGGCTCAAAAGGGCGAGTTGGCTGTCTATGTTTACCTGCTGTTTTGTTGCGGTGTGCATTTTCGGTCAAGCTTTTCGTCAAGTGTTTGGTCAGCATCTGGTTTGCAGCCGGAGGCCTATTTTGCCCGCGCTAGTCGTGGCTGCCCACCCTCCTCGTAAGCTCAAATTGAGGTCCATCAGTTTGAGGAGGATGCCATGACTGACCACGCTTTTGACCGAGCAGAGCTAGCCGAAGCCGTCGGCAACGATATTGCCGACATGGCTCACTTTTGGATGCTGCGGAAGTTTCAATTCCTGGAGCCGGCGCGCGAACAGTTCGAGATCATTGTCGATCCGTGGCTCAGCTATTGCACTGAGCCTTCGCAAAACGAAATCATGGCCTACAACATGGCGTTTACCGATTGGCTGCTGTTTGAGCGCCCCTATCGCCATGGCAAAACGCTGCTCGAGCTGTATGTTGACGAGCCGCCGGCATCGCTTTCGCCTGCCTCGCTCAAGCGGCTCGAGCAGGTACGCGACACGCAGTATTTCTCGCGCTTTGGCATTTTGGACAAGAATCCTGCGTCCGGCATGGTCGTGCTGAAGGACACGCGCACCGATCATCGCTTTGATGTCTACGATCCGCATATCGTGCAGAAGGAGCACTGGAGTGACGGCGCGATTGCGGTGCGCCTCGCCTGCGTCGACGATGTCTGGCTTACGGCGGGACAGCTCTACCTGTATGACATCGCGCGGCTGAGCGATACGGCGGTCGATGGGCCGGGTGCGGTGCATCCGGAGGACCTGCAGGACGGCTTTGACACCTCGTGCATCAGCTTCTTCTTGCGTCTGGTCCGCGACATCATGGGCGCCCAGGGGCGGTACGTAAAGTCGCTCAACATCTACGAGCAGGAGTGGGGGTAGAGGATGTGGCTGGTGTCGCCTGCCTTGCTTTCTGCCTTTTTGTCTCGATCTGTAACGTTTAGGGACAAAAAACCGGTCTACCTGTTACAGATCGAGACGTTTGGCACCTGGTTGGGGGAATGTCTCAATCTGTAACATCTACAGTCCAAAAATCGTTCTTCTTGTTACAGATCAAGACGTTTGTCGGTGGAGGCAACGGTGACGATGGTCCATTTGTCCGATGTGGTGGTGATGGAAGTGTCTAATACCGTTTTCAAGCACAAGCATACGACTCGCAACACGTTGGCGCGGAATAGGATGCTCGCGCGACTCACGGAGGCGACCGAGCAAGGTGCGCTGCTCGCAACGCATGACAATGCCGAGCTCATGTGGCTGCGGCGTCATGTTGGAACCGACGATATCGCGGAACCCGAGCCGTATTTGTTCTGCTTTCAACATGATTGGGATGCGCTGACGCCGACGGAGCGAGCGCTGCGGGCCATCAAAGGGCTTGCGGAGTTTCATCCCGATTGGGCGTTTTGGGGCTATGACGCGGCACTTTTGTGGGGTCTGGAGGTGCCGAATGATCTGCTTGGGCCACGATATCTTGTTAAGACAGGTTGCTCGGTGCCGCTGAGTGCAGGATGTCGGCTGTTGCGTCCGCAGGCGGCGGGCGCACTTGAACAAGTCGACGGCGTGCAGGTGACGTCGTTTTGGCGCACGGTGGAGGATTGCCTACTGCGTGCACCGTTCTCCTACGGGTTGGCGATTGCCGATTCTGCACTGCGGGCGAAAGGCGTATCACGTGGGGATTTGTGCGAGCGCCTCCGCGCCGATTGCGAGGGCAGGCGAGGGTATCGCAGGGCACAGGTGATTGCGTCGTATGCGGACGGGCTGTCTGAAAGCGGCGGCGAGTCTCGGTTCCGAGCATTCTTTATTGCGTACGGCTTTCCGGTTCCGGAGCTGCAGGTGGAGTTTCGCGACCCGCTCGATCCGAGCCAGGTGTTTCGCGTCGACTATTTTTGGCGGCTCGAGGACGGGACGTGTGTCATCGGCGAGCTCGACGGAAAGGGGAAGTACACCTTGCAGAGCGGCGAGGGTCGGGAGTCGGCTGACCCATTCGTGGCAGAGCGTCAGCGGGAATCTCATCTGACAATGCTCGGGCATAAGGTGCTTCGGTTTACGTTTGATGAGCTCAAGAATCCGGGGAAGCTGATCGAGAAAATGAGGCTGGCGGGTATTCCTCGGCAGGTTGAATTGGCTGAGGAGTGGAGATGCCAGTGGTATGGGCGCTGAGAGGTTTTGTCTCGATCTGTAACGTTTAGAGGCTGTTTGAGCTCGTAATTGTTACAGATCGAGACAAGCCGGTGAAACGTCGACCGAATGTCTCGATCTGTAACATTAAGGGGCCTAATAACCCTGTAGCTGTTACAGATCGAGATATTTCCCTGGTGTCGCTGGGGTGGGACTGCAACGTGTTCCGTCTCCCCACATCCCCTCTTCCTTCCGTTAACCGATGCGTCTGCAGCAATCCAGCGGGACTAGGTGATAATGGACAAATGTTCAAGTTAATCGTGAGGGAGGAGCTCGATATGGCGTCTGCCGATCGTTCCACGTTGTTTATCAATGCGACCGTCCTGGATGGTTCGGAGCATATGGAGCCGCAACCCGATATGGCCGTGACTGTTGAGCGCGGTGTCATCACCTGGATGGGGCCGAGTGCTGTGGCGCAGGCGCCTGCAGGTGCCGAGGTCATCGACCTGGCCGGCGCGTACCTCATGCCCGGTCTCATCAATATGCACGTGCATCTGTGCGGTTCGGGCAAACCGGTCTCGGCGGGCGATGCGGGCGCGCTGATGAAGAAGCTCGACAATCCCGTGGGCCGCGCCATCGTTCGCCACATCCTCAAGGGCAGTGCCCAGCAGCAGCTGGCAAGCGGCGTGACCACGGTGCGCGGCGCGGGCGACCCGTTGTTTGCCGATCTTGCCGTGCGCGACGCTATCGACGCCGGCAGATATCAGGGTCCGCGCCTGGTAGCGCCGGGAACGGGCGTCACGGTGCCGGGCGGCCATGGTGCCGGCTTGTTCGCGCAGGTGGCCAACAGCCCCGTCGAGGCAGCCGAGCAGGTGCGAGACCTGTATGCGCGCGGTGCCGATGTCATCAAGCTGTTCGTGACGGGCGGCGTGTTCGACGCTACCGAGGTGGGCGAGCCGGGCGTGCTGCGCATGCCGGTCGAGGTTGCCGCGGCGGCGTGCAAGGCGGCGCACGAGGTGGGCCTGCCAGTTATGGCTCATGTCGAGAGCACCGAGGGCGTGAAGGCTGCGCTTCAGGCAGGCGTCGATACGATCGAGCACGGTGCCCCGATGACGCCCGAGATCTTGGAACTGTACCGCGGCGCCGCGGGTACACAGCTTGAGGGCCGTGCGCCCAGCGTTACCTGTACCATCAGCCCGGCGCTGCCGTTTGTGTTGCTCGACCCGGAAAAGACCCATTCGACCGACACGCAAAAGAAGAACGGCGACATCGTGTGCTCGGGCATCATCGAGAGCGCCCGTGCCGCACTGGAAGCTGGCGTTAAGGTAGGCCTTGGCACAGATTCGAGCTGCCCGTTCGTGACGCAGTACGACATGTGGCGCGAGGTGGTCTATTTTGCCAAGTACGTGGGCGTGAGTAACGCCTTCGCGCTGCATACGGCTACGCAAGTCAATGCCGAGCTGCTGGGGCTGGGCGGCGAGACCGGCACGATCGAGTGCGGCAAGGCCGCCGATATCCTGGTGACGTGCGAGAACCCGCTCGATGACCTGTGCGCCCTGCGTGAGCCGATGCATGTGATGTGCCGCGGTGACCTGGTGCGCAAGCTCAAGGTCAAGCGTATCCCCGAGGTTGACGCGGAGCTCGACGCGATTATGGCCATGCCGGCAGAAGCCCTGGCAGAGGAGCTCGCTCGCGACGGCGTAGCTTAGGCGCTGGCGCGACGGGGCGACAGCTTTATCGAATGATGTCGCCCCATGCAAAAAGCCGAGGTCTCAGCGCGAGGCCTCGGCTTTTATTTTGTCCTATGGTGTAGCGGCTAGGAGCGCGTTTCCATCTTGGCGTGGCACTTGGGGCAGGTGACGCGGATCTTGCCCTTGCCCTTGGGGACGGACAGCATCTGGCCGCAGTTGGGGCACTTGAGGTATGCCGTGGTCTTGCGGCCCTTCCACATCTTCTTGGCCGTTCGCTTGGCGCGCTCAAAGTCTTCCTTGCTGGTGCCGGCCGCGCGCGAGGCGTTGGAAGCCGCAGTCCCGCCGCCCAAGCTGGCGACGAATTTGCCCAGGCAGGGGACGTTGGCAGTCGCGGCAACGAAGGAATCATTTTCCTTGCGGCGGGCGTCGATGTTTTTGGACAGGCCACGCAGCACGCCGAGTACGATTACGGCGATGGCGATCCAGCTGAGCCACTGGATACGGGCCATCGATCCGATCATCGCGATGACGATTCCGGCAAAGCCCATCACGATGGTGAGCTCATCGGCGCCATTGCGGCCCTTCATAAAGTCATTCATGCAAATTGCCTTTCGTTCGATATGCTGCACGCCTTTATACCCGATTTAGAGCAAGGGGGACAGGTCAATCTGTACCAAGGTGGTGCAAACATACCTGTCCCCGATGCACCAAGAAGGTGCAAAGCAGTCCGTCCCCAATGCCCCAATTACTTGGAGAGCTTGTCGACGACGCGTTCGATCTCGGCGAGCTTGGCGGCTTTGAGGTCTTCGTCGCCCGATTCGATTGCCGAAGTCACGCAGCCCTCGATATGCGCCTTGAGCACATCGGCGTTGATGCGCGCAATGAGCGCCTGCGTTGCCATGAGCTGCGTGGAAATATCGACGCAGTAGCGGTCCTCATCGACCATCCGCAAGATGCCGTCGATCTGGCCGCGTGCCGTCTTGAGCATGCGGGTCACCGATTTGTGGTCTGCCATCATGGCGGGTCCTCGTTTCTGGTCGATGGGGTCGAATGCTTCTGGTAGCTGCTACGCGGCGGTCACGGACAGGGCGTGGAACTTCTCGCCGGCGCCCTCGACGGCGGCAGCGAGCTGCTCGGCGGTCACGGTGTCGGCGCACTCAACCTGGACGGTCTGGGTCTCGTGATCGGCGTCGGCGTCGGTCACGCCGGCAACGTTGAGCAACGCCGTCTCGACGGTGGCGTCGCAGTGGCCGCACATGAGGCCGGAAGTCTTGATTGTGTAACGCATGGGTATTCCTCTCTGCTGTGTCGGCTTTCCCAGGCACCCGACCTTGACCTTCAAGCCGTCGCTCGCGTACCAAAGTACGCGTCGCTCCTCTTTCAGGTCAATCTCTGGCACCTGGAAAACCCGTTCTAAATGGACGTAATAGTGAGCCTATTTTGCCACTTTAGGCTTAAAGGTTCGCAGGCGCAGCGCATTGCTTACGACGCATACGCTCGACAGGCTCATGGCCGCGGCGCCGAACATCGGCGAGAGCTGCCATCCGGTGAGCGGGAAGAACACGCCCGCCGCCAGCGGAATGCCGATGCCGTTGTAGAACAGCGCCCAGAACAGGTCCTGCTTGATGTTGCGGATCGTGGCGCGCGAAAGCTCGATGGCGCGCGCAACATCCATGAGGTCGCTGCGCATGAGCACCACATCTGCCCCTTCTTTGGCGATGTCGGCGCCGGTGCCGATCGCAAGGCCCACGTCGGCGCGCGCCAGGGCGGGGGAGTCGTTGATGCCGTCGCCCACCATGGCGACCTTGCCGCCCGCATCCTGCAGTTCGCGCACGTGGCGTTCCTTGTCGGCGGGAAGGACGTCGGCGATGACCTGTTCGCTGCTCAGCCCCACGCGGCGGGCGATTGCTTCGGCAGTGACGCGGTTGTCGCCGGTGAGCATGCGCACGTCGACGCCGAGTGAGCGCAGCGCGGAAATGGCTGCGGCGCTTGTCTCCTTGACCTTGTCAGCCACGGCAATGGTGCCGGCAAGCTCGCCGTTCTTGGCAAAGAACAGCGGCGTCTTGCCTTCGGCGGCAAATTGCTCGGCAAGACCCGCGGGCACGGTAACGCCCAACTCGTTCATCAGGCGCACGTTACCAGCGGCAATGGCGTTTCGCCCTTCGTGCGCCGTAACGCCACGACCGGGCACGGCAGCAAAGTCCTCGACCATGCGCGCGACGATTCCGCGTGTCTCGCACTCGGCCATAATCGCCTCGGCCAGCGGGTGCTCGCTTGAGCGCTCCAGCGCGGCGGCCAGCTTGAGCAGCGCCTTTTCGCTCATGGCGGACGAGCCGTCAGCGCGCGTGGCTACCACGATATCGGTCACGGCAGGCTTGCCGCGGGTGACCGTGCCCGTCTTATCGAGCACCACGGTGCCCACGCTGCGCAGGTTCTCCAGCGCCTCGGCGCTCTTGAACAGAATGCCCATTTCGGCGCCCTTGCCGGTGCCCACCATAATGGCGACGGGCGTGGCCAGGCCCAGTGCACACGGACAGCTGATCACCAGCACGGCCACGGCGGAGGTGAGCGCTTCGTTCACGCTGCCAGTCAGTGCCATCCACACCGCAAAGGTCACGGCCGAGATCACAAACACCACGGGCACAAATACGCCAGCGACCTTATCGGCCATGCGGGCGATGGGCGCCTTGGTGGCGTTGGCGTCCTCGACGAGCTTGATGATTTTGGCGAGCGACGTGTCGGCGCCCACACGCGTGGCGCGGAAGGTAAACGAGCCCGTGCGGTTGACCGTGGCCGCGTTGACAGTGTCGCCGGCGGTCTTCTCCACGGGGATGGACTCGCCGGTCAGCGCACTTTCGTCCACGGCCGAGCTGCCCTCGAGCACCACGCCGTCGACGGGGATGGACTCGCCGGGGCGCACACGCAGCACCTGGCCGGGCAGAATGGCATCGACGTCGACGGTGGCCTCGGTGCCGTCCTCGGCCACGACGATCGCGGTCTTGGGCGCCAGGTCAATGAGCGCCTCGATGGCGCCGCCGGTTTTGGATTTGCTGCGTGTCTCGAGGTATTTGCCCACGGTGACGAGCGACAGGATCGTGCCCGCACTCTCAAAATACAGGTTGTCCATGCCCGTCATCATGGCCTCGCGGACCTGTCCTGCGGCTAGTTGGTCGGCCATGATAAACATGGCGTAGAGCGACCAGGCGATGGATGCGGTGGCGCCAACGGCGATAAGGGCGTCCATGGTGGGCGCGCCGTGTGCGAGCGATTTAAACCCGTTGATAAAGTACGCGTCGTTGACGTAGACGATAGGGATGAGCAGGACGAGCTCGGTGAGGGCGAGCGTCATGCTGTGGGTATGATCGGTGAAGACGCCAGGCAGCGGCCAGTCGAGCATGTGCCCCATGCCTATATAGAACAACGGGACAAGAAAGACGATTGAGACGATGAGTCGTGTGCGCATGGCGGAAGCGGCGGCCTCCAACTTTTTGGTGGGCGACTCCATATGGGCGGCGCCGGTCCTGGCTTGTGCGCTGCCGCTTGGGCCGGCGTCGGTGCCCGTGCTGACGGGCGAGGCCGAGTAGCCAGCGCGATCGACAGCGGTGCAGATGTCGTCGGGGGTGACCTGCGCGGGGTCATAGTCCACCAGCATGGAGCCGGCGAGCAGATTGACCGCGACGCTCTCGACGCCGTCGAGCTTGCTCACAGCGCGGTCCACGTGCGCCTGGCAGGCGGCGCACGTCATGCCGCTCACGTCGAACGTATCTTGGGCCATGACTTCCCCTTTCTGTGGCGTAGTGTCATGAATGTTAACCTGTCGATACTATACACCCATACCCCCTGGGGGTGTCTAGTAGTAGTTGGAATGTATGATTTTTCATTACAGATGAGGGTGGCTGCCCAATCGGTGGCCGTCTCTGCCAAACGTCTCGATCTGTAACAACTAGACCCCGTTTTACCGAGTATTTGTTGCAGATCAAGACAAACAGTTGGCAGAAAACTCAATGTCTCAATCTGTAACATCTAGCAGCAAATATGACCTCTAACTGTTACAGATCGAGACAGACCGCCCGCGGCCAACTCAAATGTCTTGATCTGTAACATCAAGAGAGGTTTTTGACCCCTTACTGTTACAGATTGAGATGTTGTCTCGCGGGGCTGGGGTTTGTCTCGTTCTGTAACATCTAGACCTGTATCTGCCGAGCTAATGTTACAGATCGAGACAATTGCCGGGGAGGGGTCCCGTCACGGCAAGACGCCCGCCGCCTAGATGCAGAATCCGGGAATCACGCAGGTCCGTTTATCGGGCTTGCTTGCAGACGTGGCGTAATTAAAGACATCGCCGTCGTCGCCCACGCGGTTCATATAGAGCGTGCCCTCGTTCTCCGACGTGTCGGGGCTCGCCGTACGCTCCCACCAACAGACATCCTTGCCCTTCCACTGGCGAATCATCATGCTGTTCGTGGTAAAGGGGCTCACCTTAAGCTCGCGGAACAGCTGGTATTCCTTGCCCTCGCCGTTGTAGATGCCGGATAGGTAATGGCAGTCCTCGCTAAAGTCCTTGGGCGCCTGTCCGCCGCAGAGCTCGACCATGGCGGGCAGCCAAAGGGTCGCGGGCAGCTCGCTCAGGCACGAAGTGTTTTTGGTGGCGCCGACGTTGTTCGAGATCTTCTTGACCGGACTGATAACCGATTGCAGTTCCTTGGGAAGCAGCTTAATGCCGTCCTCATCGAGCCATGTGCGCAGCTCGCAGTCTTCCCAGCCACCGTTGAGCGGGTGCTCTGAGGCATCGCGCTCGGCAATACCTGCGTCAAAGATAAATGACAGACCGGCCTTGCCGTTGGTATCCGCCAGATCGTCGTGAAGAATGCCCACGAGTTGCGCCCCGACCTCCAGCCCGTTGGTGAGCGTAACGCGCTTGGTGCTCGGGTAGGGAATACGGCCGTCGTCGTCGAGCAGATGATAACGCTTGGCGATCTTGCGAGCTTCGGCGTTGCTCTTCGCCGCCTTAATCTTGAGCGAAATCTCTTGCAGCTGATCCCAGGTGTAGTCGTCAAGCGTACCGCGGATGCCGTCCAGGTAGTCGGGGATGCCGAAGCCATGGGTTGCGGCTCCGATAACGCCGAGCCCCGCAACGGCTGCGACAACGCCACCGATAATAAAGCGGCGGCGGGTCATGGCATCGTGCCGGGCCTGCTCCAGAATCTCTCGCGCTCGCTCGCCGGCGACGTCGACCTTAAGGTGCGTGCCGGAGTCGATGTCGATTGCGGCGTCACTGCCCGCGCCTTCGCGGCCCTCGGATTCTGCAGCGGGGAGGTATGTCGAGAGCACCTCGAGCATCTGCTGCTCGGTAGGGCGATCGCCCTGTTCGACCGAGATGCCTTTCATGATGATCTGGACAAGCGCTTTGTCGCCCTCGCAGCGCGGCTCGAGCGGCGCCGGTTTGGTCTTGGTCTTTATGAGGTAGAACGAGCCGGTCGCCGCGGCACCCGTCGACTCGACATCGAACGGTTTGCGACCGCTGTAGAGCTGGTACAGAATGCTCGAAAGCGCATAGACGTCGATCGCGGGCGAGCGGCGAAGGGCCGCGATGCCTTCGATATCCTGCGTGAGCATTTCGGGCGCGGCGTATGCGGGCGTGGCAAAGCGCCAGATGTCGGCGCGCCGGGTGATCGTGTCGTCGCCGAGGGCCATGGTCGCGGAGCCCATGTCGATGAGACAGGGGTCAAAGGAGCAATCGGCAATCTGCTGCTCGAGCGTTCGGCTGGTGGTGCGGAACATGATATTGGCAGGCGACAGGTCGCGATGGACGACCGGATTCACAAGGCCTTGGGTCATCAAGAGCGCGCGAAGCACAGCGTTTCCGACGGCGGCGACCATCTGGGTGGTCAGCCCGCCCGAGGCGTCGTGCGGAAGCAAGGGCAGCGCCTGTTTGAGCGAGGTGCCCTCGACCCACTCCATGAGGATAAGCGGGTCGTCCTCGCACGATCCGTAGCCATAGACGCGCGGAAATCCGCGCAGGTGCGAGACGGTACACAGATGACGGTACTCCTCGAACAGTGCGGCGGTGTTGGCCAGGTGCGCGGCCGATTGCTCGGCGGAGCGGTCGGAGGCTTGGCCGGAAAGGATGGCGTTGTCCTTGAGTAGCTTGACGGCAAAGACCTCGCCGCTCGTGTTGGTCGCGCGCAGCACGTGCCCGATGTTGCCGTTGTCGCGGTGGGCCGTCTGGAGAATAAGCGTCATAAACCGACGCTTGGCGTCGTTCTCGGCGCTGGGGTCGACCGCCACGGCGGTGTCGAACGTGTCAAGACGGATGAGTTTGTCGCCATAGGCGCTATCGGTAGTATCCATGGCGTTCCTTTGTCTGGCATGGGTTGCCGCGCGTATACGTGGGCAGTGCGGATATCGGTAAAATACCATGATAGCCGCACTGCCCACGTATACCGCTGAGTATTGTCGTTTACGACGCAGAAGGTAGAAGACGAAAGACGGACGGCGACCGTCTTTCGATCACCGCCCGCGCTAGTCCACGATGACAAGGAATGTCGTGTAGAGACCCAGATGGAGCCTGTCGCTGTTTTCGATTTCCACCGGGGGATAGACTTTGCCGGGCTTTCGTTGGTCGCGGGGCGGCTCAATCACAATATCGCCGTCGCCCGCGCCCGATTCGAGCACTGTGCCGTTGGTCGACCCAAGGCCCTGGGCGTACCAGTGCCCACCCTCGAGCCAAATGCGGAGATGCTCACGCGATGCATCAGCGCCTACATCGGTGATGCTGGGCGAGGTTTTGGGCAAAGAACCAATCACGGTGCCGCGCGGATCGCGTGTGAGGGGATGGATTTGCATGTCGACGCAGTTGTCGGCATGTGTCCTGAGCAGACCGAGGTTGGGGGCGACGGTGCGCGGTTGATCCAAGCTGCTCAAAAAACCACGGCCGACGGTGGTCTCGGTGGTGCCAAAGTGCCCGCCTGTCTTGCTGTCGCAAAAGCGCTCGACGGTGGCCACGCCTTGGATGGGGTCGGCGAGCGCCCCCGTTGCCACAAAGAGCATAAGGTAAAGCGTGCTCTTCTCGCGCACGGCATTGCCGTCAAAGTTGTCGATGTGATTGAGGGCATTTGCATATAGGCGGCTGTCCAGCTTGTAGCTGGCGAGAGCCGACATCATTTCGTTGGCGGCCGGGCCGCGATAGTGCTCGGCGATTGCCTGATAGGCGGACTCGCCGCCGCCGAGCTTGCTGCAGATTGCCGCGGAAAGATTGAGCGTGGTGACGGCAAAGTCGCTGTAGATGGCGGGCGCGCACTGGTCAGGCTCGCGATGGACGATGTAACGGGTGAGATACGAGCGGTTGGAAGAGCATTTCTCGAGCAGGGTACTGCCGAGATAAGAGTTTCCATTGATGAGCATTCGGGCGATCTCGAGATGTTTAAGACCGCCGAACGAGCGAATATCGTTATAGAGGACCGAGCAAGGCGTCTCTGCTGCCACGGATACCTCCTTTGATTGCTTCCTAGCCAATATGGCGATAGGAATTAATGCCCCCCGGTGGGCGACGTATTAAATGGCTGCGCAATATATAGCGTAACCAAAGCAACATTATAGGCCACATGTTCGAAATTGCAGGAAGACTGAGAGATTTGGTTTGGACTGGACGGAAATTTCCCTCTGTCTTGATCTGTAACAATTGGGGCCGGTTTTGCTCCGTAACTGTTACAGATTGAGACGTTTGTGGGCCGTGTCGACCGTTTGTCTCGATCTGTAACACGTAGAGGAAGATTTGCCCTGTAGATGTTACAGATTGAGACAATCGGCCCAGACCCGCCTCATCCGCCTCGTCATCTGTGGTTTACGTGGGGGCATGCGAAGCACGGGTATACTAACCGGCGGCGAATCTGCTCCATCGCTTAGAGCTGCTGCGTCTGGACGGCGCGTGATAGGGCTGCCAAAGCGATCGCCAGCGTGCTGAGCAACGTCCTCTCTGTGCGCACCCGTTTTTGTATGTATTAGCGCACTACCAAGCACGCCCGCGCGGCCGCATGCCGTGCCCATTGCGCGTGCAGATAAGGAACAACAACATATGCGTAATTCTGTATCCGACGTCACCGACGCCGAGATTCTGGACGAGACCCGCGAGGCCATGACCCAGGCTGCCTTCGATGCGGCTGACGAGGCCAGCGCCGCCGAGACCGTCGAGTCCGCTACCGAGAGCCTGCCCGCCTTTGACGAGCTGGGGCTTTCGGACGAGATGCTTCGTGCTATCGAGAACCTGGGCTACACGGCGCCCACGCCCGTTCAGGCCGGCTCCATCCCCGTGGTGCTCGAGGGCCGCGACTTGCTTGCCGCCGCTCAGACCGGCACCGGCAAGACGGCCGCCTTCTTGCTGCCGACCATGAACAACCTGGAGCACATCGCTCCTCCCAAACCCGTGCGCGAGCGCAGCGGCCGCAACCGTCGTCGCGGTGCTAAAAAGCCCGAGGGCAACGGCCGCGGCCCTGTGATGCTCGTCATCACCCCTACGCGCGAGCTTGCCCAGCAGATCGACGAGGTCGCAAGCAAAATCGCCGACGTCACCGGTCATGTTGCCGTGACCGTCGTGGGCGGCGTGAGCTACAAGCCGCAGACCGCGGCACTTAAGTACGGCTGCGACATCCTGGTCGCAACGCCGGGCCGTCTGGTCGATCTGATCGAGCAGGGCGCCTGCCACCTGGACGAGGTCAAGGTGCTGGTGCTCGACGAGGCCGACCGCATGCTCGACATGGGCTTTTTGCCCGCCGTCCGCCGCATTGTGCGCGAGACGCCGGCCGAGCGCCAGACGCTGCTGTTCTCGGCCACACTTGACGAGGAGGCTGTGGGCGAGATCACCGACCTGGTGAGCGACCCGGCTCGCGTGGAGATCGCACCGGCCACGTCGACCGCCGACACCGTCGACCAGTTTGTGTTCCCGGTGTCCATCGAGGCCAAGAACAACCTGTTGCCCGAGTTCCTCAAGAAGGAGGGTCCGGAGCGCACTATCGTCTTTATGCGCACCAAGCACCGCGCCGACAGCTGCTGCCGTCGTCTGGAGCGTAAGGGCATCAAGGCCGCCGCGATTCACGGCAACCGCAGCCAGGCCCAGCGCGAGCGCGCGCTTTCGGCCTTCCGCGACGGTACCGTCGACGTGTTGGTGGCAACCGACGTGCTTGCCCGCGGCATCGACATTAGCGACGTGCGCTACGTCGTGAACTTTGACGTGCCGGCCGAGCCGACCGACTATATCCACCGCATTGGCCGTACGGGCCGCGCCGGCGAGCTGGGCTGGGCCATTACGTTTGTGACCGAGCAGGATGTCGATGAGTTCTACGAGATCGAGAAGCTCATGGACAAGACGGCCGACATCTACGAGGCCAGCGACCTGCATGTGGGTCCCAACCCGCCCGCCGTTGATCCCGAGCGCGATCCTGCGGCCTTTAAGGTGAAGAAGAAGACCAAGCGCGGCAAGTCCAAGAGCAAGAAGAAGCTTGAGCAGGCGCGTCGCGACGGCAAGCGCAACGGCGACGATTACGGTGATGTGGCCGGTCGTTCCAACCGCGGTCGTGACGAGCGTCGCGGCGACGGCGAGCGTCCGAGCCGTCCTAAGCGCGGCGGCAAGACCCGCGTGCGCGAGGGCGTTCAGGCTCGCGTGGACGAGGCTGTGGAGAGCGTGGCTCGCGAGGTGGCTGCCGAGGAGCGCGGCGGTGCCGCTGCCGTCGAGCAGGCCCCGCGCGGTAACCGTGCCGAGCGTCGTGCCAAGCAGTTCCAGGGCGAGGCACACCGCCGTCGTCGTGAGGACGAGGACCGTGGTGGTCGTCGTCGTGTTGAGCGCGAAGACGAGGGCCGTGGTTCGCGCGGCGGCAAGCGCGGCTCGGGCGACCGTCGTCGCTCCGGTCGCGATGGCGAGCGCGGTGGCCGTGGCGGCGAAGGCCGTGGTTCGCGTGACGAGCGCGGCGTCCGTGGCGGCGAGCGTCGCGAGGGTGCTCGTGGCAACGGTGGCCGCAGCGGCGCCGGTCGTTCGAATGAGTCGCGCGATCGTCGCGACCCGCGTGCCAGCCGCGATCGTCGCGATGATTGGCGCAACTACGACGACACCCGCGAGGAGCGCCGTGGCGGCTATCGTGGTGGTCGCGGCGGCAACCAGTCCGGCTCTCGTGGCGGCCGCGCCGGCGGTCGCGATAACCGTGGCAGCTATGGCAATAGTCGTGGCGGCAAGCGCGGTAGCAGCTCCCGCCGCCCCGGTGACGGCGGCGGCAAGCGCAAGTAACATACGCGTCGCACGCTAGTGTGAGGCAAGCTAAGGGCCCCGAGCAACTACGCTCGGGGCCCTTTTTGGTGCAAAGGGGCCAGAGCAAGGAGTGTCCCTGGGTGCCGGCAGAAAAGGAACGTCCCCAAGTGCCGCATAGATAGATACCGTTTATCGGAGAATAAATACCGTTCACCGGTCATAATGATTGTTCCGGCTTTGGGCTTGTCTACAATAGCTCCCGTAAAAAGAAATGCGGAAGGTTACCGAGTCCCTCGGACGTGGGCCTAACCAAAGTCTTTGAACGGATGTGTCTCTATGGATGCATTCGCTTGATTTTGGTTGGGCTATATTTATGAAGGGACATGCCACCATGGGTTTCTTTTCTCGCCTGATGGGCGGTTCGGATGAGCAGAAGACTGCAACTTCCGAGTTCGAAATCCTCGCTCCTGTTTCCGGCGAGCTTGTTCATCTAGAAAATACCAATGACCCCGCTTTTAGCAGCCGTGCCGTGGGCGATGGCGTTGCCGTGGTTCCCCAAGAGGGAACGGTGTGCGCTCCTGTTTCCGGTACCGTCGCGGCGCTGTTCCCGACCGAGCATGCACTGGGCATCATGTCCGACGACAGCTCTGCTCAGGTGATGCTGCATATCGGAATCGACACTGTTAAACTTGAGGGCAAGGGCTTCCATGCGCTTGTTGCCCAGGGTGACCATGTCGACGCGGGCCAGCCCCTCGTCGAGGTCGATTTCGACGCGGTCCGCGCCGCCGGCTTCGATCCCACGGTCTTCGTTATCGTGTGCGAGCGTTCGGAGAACTCGACTCTTCGTGAGCACGCTTCCGGCCCTGTTGCTGTTAAAGAGCCTGTCGTCTGGCTTTCCGAGTAAATTCTTGTGGTGGGTACCGTGGTTATCAAGCGAGTTTTCAACAACAACGTCGCAATGGTCACTTCGGACGATGGCTCCGAGCTCATTGTCATCGGTCGAGGCCTCTGCTTTGGCCGTCATGCCGGCGACGCTATCGATGAGGCATCGGTCGAAAAGACCTATGCGCTGCAGGAGGGCACTTCTCAGGATTCGCGCACGATTGACCGCTTGGCACATCTTTTGGAGTCCATTCCCACCGTCAACCTCGTGATTTCCGAGGACATTGTTCAGATGCTCCGTCGAGAGCTCAATGTTGATATCAACGACAAGATCCTCATTGCTCTCGCAGACCATATCAGTCTTGCTTTGGAGCGCGAGCGTAAGGGCGTCCCCTGCGTGAATCCGTTGCTGCTCGAGATCCAGCAGTTCTATCGCAAGGAGTATGCGCTTGCGGGCCGTGCGCTGCAGATTATCAAGGAGTATATGGGCATCCAGATGAGCGAAGAAGAGCAGGGTTTTATTACGCTGCATATCGTCAACGCCACCATGCCGCAGCGCTCTGACCGTCTGATTGTTTCGGTCCAGCTTGTTCGCGACGTGCTCGCGATTGTTTCCGAGCACTATGCCACGACCCTTGACGTCACCTCGTTGCCGTACGAGCGTTTCGTTCGCCATCTGCAGTTTTTTGCGCAGCGGGCGCTCGATCCCGCGGCGGGGCAGGTCAATGGCGACGCGCTGTTCCGTATCGATGAAACGGCGTATCCGAGGGCGTTCTCGTGTGCGGAGTCAATTGCCGACCACTTAGCGTCTACCTATAACGTTGTCGTTACCGATGCCGAGAAGAGTTATCTCGCATATCACATTGTTAACCTGCTTGGAGAACCTGGTCTCTAGGCATAACGTGCCCACACATCGATTGATATAAGGCAAGGCTCACGGTCTTGTCCAGGGCACATCTGTCTTAATTTGCGGAAAAGGAAGGGGAGTACCGCTATGACCGCAAAAAAGAAGTTCAATTTCAAAGCGCCGTTGGAGGTGTTCGCGAAGTCAATCGTTCAGCCGATGATGTATCTCTCGGTTGCCGGCATTCTGCTCATCGTGGGCATTATTCTGACCAACAAGACCATCTGCGCCGTGATCCCTGTGCTGGGCTCCGGTCCGTTCCAGCTTGTGGGCGCCGTTGTCTATCAGTCGCTGATGTTTATCATCAACAACCTCTCGATTCTGTTCTGCGTGGGCATCGCCGGCGCCATGGCAAAGAAGAACAAGGGCCATGCTTCGCTGATCGCCCTGATGTCGTTCTTCCTGTTCCTGCAGGCTAACAACATCGTGCTCAACGCCACCGGCTCTCTTGCCGAAGCGAGCGGCATGCTCGGCCTTACCGGAACCGGCCAGAGCACCGTTATGGGCATTCAGGTGCTCGATACCGGCGTGTTTGGCGGCATCATTCTTGGTTGCATCACCGGTGCCGTGTTCAACAAGTACTCGAACAAGCAGTTCCCCATTGCCCTTTCGATGTTCTCGGGCGTTCGTTTTCCGTTCCTGATCATGATCATCATTTCCTGGATCATGGGTGCTGGCTTCTGCATCGTTTGGCCTCCGGTTCAGGGTGCCATCTCCTCCGTTGCCGGCATCATTAAGGAGTCGGGCAACATCGGTCTGTTTATCTACGGCATGCTCAACAAGCTGCTCGTTCCTACCGGTCTGCATCACCTCATCTACACCCCGTTCCAGTTCTCCGATGTGGGCGGCACCCTGACGCTGGGCGATCAGGTTATCGCCGGCGCCTATCCCATCCGTGTCGCCGAGATGGCAATGACGGGCCAGCCCTTCTCCGATAGCACCTACTTCAACAGCTACACCTTCAACAACCTGTGGCCCTACATCGGTATCGGTCTCGCCTTTATCTTCACCGCTTACAAGGGGAACAAGGATAAGACCAAGGCCGTTATCATCCCGCTGATCATCACCGCCGTGCTCTCCTGTGTCACCGAGCCCATGGACTTCCTCTTTGTCTTTGCCGCTCCCGTGCTCTTTGTCGTTCACTCGGTTCTTTCCGGTATCTTCCTGGTCCTGCTCAAGGTCCTCTCCGTGCCCGCTTCGACTGCAGGCGGCATCATCAACATCGTGGTTTCCAACCTGGTTCTTGGTGTCGATAAGACCAACTGGCCGATGATGCTCGTGCTCGGAGTCGTCAACGCCGCGCTGTACTTCTTCCTCTTCACCTTCCTTATTAAGAAGCTCAACCTCCACACGCCTGGTCGCGAGGAGGAGTCCGAGCTCGCCGAGTCCGTTGCCGAGGGCGAGGCCGCCGCGTCTGTCGCGGTGAAGCAGGGCGCTGTTGCCGCGGCTCCCGCAGAGGGCGTCGATGCGGGCATCGCCGATCTGGTCGCAGGTCTTGGCGGCAAGGATAACATCGAGGAGCTCGAGAACTGCTTTACGCGTCTCCGCGTGAACGTTAAGAACCCGGACCTCATCGATGAGAACCTCATCAACCACGTGCCCAACAGCGGCATCAACCGCAACGGTAACAACATTCAGATCATCTTTGGCATGAAGGTCGCCGAGATGCGCGACAAGGTCGAAAACGCAATTGAGAAGGAGCAGTAAACAATGATCATTACTCTGTGTGGTGGCGGATCCACCTTTACCCCCGGCATCGTCAAATCCATCGCTCTGCGCAAGGACGAGCTTGACGTTGATGAGATTCGTCTGTACGACATCAACGAGGAGCGCCAGCGCAAGATCGGCGTGCTCGTGGACTGGATTTTGCACGAGGACCTTGGCCTGGACATCAAGCTCACGGTGACCACCGACAAGGAGACTGCCTTTACGGACGCGAGCTTCGTGTTTGCCCAGATGCGCGTGGGCGGCTATGCCATGCGCGAGCAGGACGAGAAGATTCCGCTGCGTCACGGCTGCGTGGGTCAGGAGACCTGCGGTTGCGGCGGCCTTGCCTACGGCATGCGCACCATCTTCCCCATGGTTGAGCTGATCGATGACGTTGAGAAGTACGCCAAGAAGGATTACTGGATTCTTAACTATTCCAACCCTGCCGCCATCGTCTCCGAGGGCTGCCGCGTCCTGCGCCCCAACGCTCGCATCATCAACATCTGCGACATGCCGATCGCGATCATCGACGTGGTTTGCGCCGCACTCGATATCGACAAGAAGGATGTCGAGTACGATTACTTTGGCCTCAACCACTTTGGCTGGTTCACCTCGATCCGCCACAAGGGCGAGGAGGTGCTCCCGCAGCTGCGCGAGTACATCAAGGAGCACGAGATTCTGCTGCCCGATTCGTACCTCAAGGGCATGGGCTCGCTGATGTCTAAGAAGCCCGAGGAGACCACCGACGAGCACCCCGAGCAGAACCGCCACACCAAGGGCAGCTGGTACTACGTCTGGAAGGGCGAGTACGAGATCATGGAGTGCTTCCCGGAGTACCTGCCCAACACGTATCTGAACTACTACCTGCAGCAGAAGGAGTTCGTCGAGCATTCCAACCCCGAGCGCACCCGTGCTAACGAGGTTGAGGAGACGCGTGAGAAGAACCTCTTCGACGGCATCGACCACTACGAGAAGACGGGCGAGATCGACGAGAGCACGTTCTATGCGGGCAGCCACGGCGACTGGATTGCCGATCTGGCTATCGCTCTGAAGAACGACACCAAGCAGCGCTTCCTGGTCATTTGCGAGAACAAGGGCGCTATCCCCAACATGCCCTACGACGCTATGGTCGAGCTGCCTGCCTACATTGGCAAGAATGGCCCCGAGGTCATCAGCCGCGACAACATTCCTCTGTTCCAGCAGGGCCTCATGATGCAGCAGCTGAACTCCGAGAAGCTCGTGGTCGAGGCTACGATCGAGGGTTCTTACGAGAAGGCGCTCAAGGCCTTCACTCTCAACAAGACCGTGCCTTCGATGAAGGTCGCCAAGGAGGTTCTCGACGACATGATCGAGGCCAACAAGGGTTACTGGCCCGAGCTTAAGTAAAAGCAACAGGGTCGCCGGCCGCATACCTGGAGCAATGCCCCGTCCACGCGATTGCGTGGGCGGGGCATTGTCATTTGGTAACGCGTTTTATCAAATATGGCATTTATCTGCGGTAATGTTCTATTTCACCGCCGAGGGTGACATTTCATACCGCCTGCCGAACTGCGTGGAGACCTAACAACTTTTTAGGTCAGTGTTGTGTGTGTAGCAACTTCGCCCGGCCTCGCCTCTGGGCTGCCGCATGAGAGGGGATCTTATGGCACGACTGCATGTAATGGAACGCAGCCACGCTCAGGCCGTCATGGACGACCTGCACGATGCGCTTGGACGCCGTCTGGCGGTGAGTTCGCTCGCCCCGTGCCCCGTTGAGTTTACGGCAGCGCTCGTCAACCTGTGCTCCACCCAGAGCTGCGGCAAGTGCACGCCCTGCCGCGTGGGCCTGAGCGCGCTGAGCGACCTGCTCGCCGATGTGCTCGAGGGCCGCGCCGACGAGTCCACGCTCAATTTGATCGAGCGCACCGCCCGCACCATCTATCTTTCGAGCGACTGCGCCATCGGTTACGAGGCCGGTGCTATGGCACTTACGGCTATCCGTGGCTTCCGCGACGACTTTGAGCACCACATCCGCGAGCACTCCTGCGGCTTTGACCGCGAGGCCCGCGTCCCGTGCGTTTCGGGCTGCCCGGCGCACGTCGACATTCCCGGGTACATTTCGCTGGTCGAGGCCGGCCGCTATGCCGACGCCGTCAAGGTCATCCGCAAGAACAATCCGCTGCCGCTCGTCTGCGGCCTGGTGTGCGAGCATCCCTGCGAGATGCACTGCCGCCGTGGCATGGTCGACGACCCCATGAACATCCTCGCCCTCAAGCGTTTTGCCGTCGAGCACAGTGACCTCAACGACCACAAGCCGCATGTAGTGGACAACACCGGCAAGCGCGTCGCCGTGATCGGCGGCGGCCCGGCCGGCCTTTCCTGCGCCTACTACCTGGCCGTGATGGGCCATAAGGTGACCATCTTTGAGCAGCGCCACCACCTGGGCGGCATGCTGCGCTATGGCATCCCCAGCTATCGTCTGCCGCGCGAGCGCCTGCAGGCCGAGATCGACTGGATCTTGAGCGCCGGCATCGACGTTGAGCTCGATCACTCCGTCAACGGCGAGGAACTTGCCCACCTGCGCGACGAGTTCGATGCCGTCTACCTGGCCATTGGCGCCCACAGCGATAAGAAGCTCGGCCTTCCGGGCGAGGAAGCGCTCGGCGTGGAGTCGGCCGTCAAGATGCTGCGCGCCATCGGCGACGACGAGCTGCCCGACCTGAGCGGCCAGCGCGTGTGCGTCATCGGCGGCGGCAACGTGGCCATGGACGTGGCGCGCTCCGCCGTGCGCTGCGGTGCCGAAAAGGTGAGCATCGTCTACCGCCGTCGCATCTGCGACATGACGGCCCAGGACGCCGAGATCGCCGGCGCCCAGGCCGAGGGCTGCGAGGTGCTGGAGTTGACCGCCCCGCTCGCTATCGAGACGGGCGAGGAAAGTCGCGTGAGTGGCCTGCGCGTGCAGCCGCAGATTATCGGCGCGCCCCGTCGTGGGCGTCCGGCCCCGCGTGCCGCCGCCACGCCCGAGCGCGTCATTCCCTGCGAGCGCGTGTTTGTGGCCATTGGCCAGGACATCGATTCCAAGCCGTTTGAGGAGATGGGCATTGCCTGCAAGTGGGGCTGCGTGGTCACCGACTCGGACGGTGCCGTGCCCAACTTCGACGGCCTCTTTAGCGGCGGCGACTGCCAGACCGGCCCCGCCACGGTCATCCGTGCCATCAACGCCGGCCGCGTTGCTTCGGCAAATATCGACCGCTATCTGGGCTTTGACCACAAGATCAAGCTCGACGTTGAGCTGCCGACCGTGCAGTTTAAGGGCAAGCACGAGTGCGGCCGCTGCGAGCTGGGCGAGCGCGAGGCCGGCGAGCGCATCCACGATTGGAATCTGGTCGAGCAGGGCCTTACCGAGGAGAAGGCACGCCAGGAGGCAAGCCGCTGCCTGCGTTGCGACCACTTTGGCTTTGGCGCGTTCCGCGGAGGGAGGAACCTGGAATGGTAGAGCCCAACAAAACCACTGTCAGCGACAACACCGAAAGCGGAGCACTCAACATGGTCAAGCTCACGATCGATAATTGCGAGGTCGTGGTGCCCGAGCACACCACGATCCTGGACGCGGCCAAGTCCGCCGGCATTCAGATTCCCACCCTGTGCTATCTGCGCGATTTAAACGAGATTGGCGGTTGCCGCGTGTGCGTGGTCGAGGTCGAGGGCTGCGACCAGCTGGTTGCCGCCTGCAACAACTACGTGCTCGACGGCATGGCGGTCCACACCAACAGCCCCAAGGCCCGCGAGGCCCGTCGCACCAACGTGCAGCTGCTGCTGTCCCAGCACGACTCGCGCTGTACGAGCTGCGTGCGCAGTGGTAACTGCAATCTGCAGACCATCGCCAACGACCTGGGCATCTTCTATCTGCCGTACGAGCAGCACCTGGCGCGCGAGGGCTGGGACTTCGATTTCCCCATCATCCGCGATAACGACAAGTGCATCAAATGCATGCGCTGCATCAAGGTGTGTGAGAGCGTGCAGGGCTTAGGGATTTGGGATCTGACCAACCGCGCCACGCATACCGCCGTGGGTACCCGCGGGCGCGCGCCGATCGGCAAGACCGATTGCGTCGCGTGCGGCCAGTGCATTACACATTGTCCGACGGGCGCACTGCGCGAGCGCGACGATACCGAGACCGTGTTCGATGCTCTCGCCGATCCCGACAAAATCGTGCTGGTGCAGATTGCGCCTGCCGTGCGTAGCGCCTGGGGCGAGGAGCTCGGCATTCCGCGCGAGGAGGCTACCGTCGAGCGCCTGGCTTGCGCGCTGCGCCGCGTTGGCTTTGAGTACGTGTTCGACACCGATTTCTCGGCCGACCTCACCATTATGGAGGAGGGCTCCGAGCTGCTCGAGCGCCTGGGTAAGGCCGCCAAGGGCGAGGGCGACAGTCGCGGCTGGCCCATGTTTACGAGCTGCTGCCCGGGCTGGGTGCGCTTTGTGAAGGCGCGCTATCCGGAGTTTGTTGACAGCCTGTCCACGTCCAAGTCGCCGCAGCAGATGTTTGGCGCCATCGCCAAGACCTACTACGCCAAGGTGCTGGGCGTGGAGCCCGAGCGCCTGTTTGTGGTGTCCGTGATGCCGTGTACGGCCAAGAAGGCCGAGTGTGCGCTGCCGAGCATGGTGGGCGAGGACGGTACGCCCGACGTTGACGTTGCGCTGACGGTGCGCGAGATGGTGCGCATGATTCGCGCGAGCCACGTGAGCGTTGACACGCTTACCGAGGAGCCGCTCGATACGCCGCTGGGCTTTGGCACGGGCGCGGGTGTGATCTTTGGCGCCACGGGCGGCGTGATGGAGGCCGCCGTGCGCTCGGCCTACTACCTGGTGACGGGCAAGAACCCCGATGCCGATTTCTTTACCGACGTGCGCGGCCTGGACGGCTGGAAGGAAGCCGTGGCCGATATCGATGGCACCAAGGTGCGCGTCGCCGTGGCGCACGGGCTGGGCAACGCCGCCCGCCTGCTTGACGCGATTCGCGACGGCCGCGTGAGCTATGACTTCGTTGAGGTCATGGCGTGCCCGGGCGGCTGCGTCGGTGGCGGCGGTCAGCCCATCCACGACGGCTGCGAGCTGGCAGCCGAGCGCGGTCAGGTGCTGTGGGGCCTGGATGCCGCTGCGGACATTCGCTTCTCGCACGAGAATCCCGATGTCCAGGCGTGCTACCGCGAGTTCTTGGGCGAGCCGCTCTCGCCACTGGCCGAAGAGCTGCTGCATACCGACCATCACGCCTGGTCGATGCCTAACGAGGGGACGTGCTAGCGATGCGTACGTTTGATTTTGAGATGTCGCGCCGGGGGTTTGCCTCGGCGCTCGCCGCGGGCGCTCTGTCGCTTGCGCTCGCGGGCTGTGGCGGCGGGGCTACCGGTGCCGGGTCCGCCGCGGGCTCGGCTGCCACGGACGGCGCCGGTGCTGCTGCCGAGCCGGTCGAGGTGCACGTCGCCTCGCTCAAGGGGCCGACGTCGATTGGTCTGGTGCAGTTTATGGACCAGGCAGCGAGTGGCGAGACGGATAACGAGTTCGACTTTGCGATCAGCGCCGCGGCCGACGAGATCGTGCCCAAGGTCATTCAGGGCGATGTCGACATTGCCTTGGTGCCCGCCAACGTGGCGAGCGTGCTCTACAACAAGACCGAGGGCGCGGCGCAGGTCATCGACATCAACACGCTGGGCGTGCTGAACGTTGTGACGGGCGACGCGAGTGTGGCCTCGTTTGGCGATCTGGCGGGCCATACCGTCTATATGACGGGCAAGGGCGCCACGCCGGAGTACGTCATGAACTACCTGCTGGAGCGCGCGGGCCTGACCGGCCAGGTGACGCTTGAGTTTAAGAGCGAGCCTACCGAGGTGCTGTCGGCGTTGCTTGCCGATCCGTCTGCCGTGGGCGTGCTGCCCGAGCCGTTCAAGACGGCGGCCATCGCCAAGAGCGAAGGCAAGCTGTCGGCGCCGGTAAGTCTGACCGATGTGTGGGACGAGCTGGCAGGAGACACGGGCTCCCGTTTGCTGACGGGCGTGACCGTGGTGCGCCGGGCCTTTGCCGAGGAACATCCCGAGGCCGTGGCGGAATTCTTGAGCTGCCATGCGGCGAGCGTTGAGGCCGTGAACGCGGCGCCGGCAGATTGGGCACAGGCCGTGGTCGATGCGGGTATCGTCGATAACGCCGCGATTGCCGAAAAGGCGATTCCCGGGTGCATGCTCGTGTGCCAGACGGGGAAGGACATGAAGGCGGCGCTCGGTGGGTACCTGCAGGTGCTGGCCGATGCGGACGCGAGCGCCGTGGGCGGCAAGCTCCCGGCCGATGATTTCTACTATATGGAGTAGCCCGTGCGTGCGTTTGCTCGACAAATGACAGAGCGTATGAAGGCGGTGGCGGCAGCAGGTGCCGTTGCCGCCTTTTGGCTTGCCGTGTGGGTGCTGATGGCGGGTTTCGTGGCGCAGCCGTTGATTTTGCCGGGGCCGGGTGCCGTCGTGGTGGCGTTGCTGCGACTGGTATGCGATGCCAGCACATGGGCGATTCTGGCAGGCTCGGGTGCGCGTATCTTGGGCGGGCTGGCGCTTGCCGCGGTGTGCGGCGGCGTACTGGCGGGAGTCTCGGTGCGATCGCTGACGTTTGCCCGCTTGGTGGCGCCGGCGCTTTCGTTTGTTAAGGCGACACCGGTTGCCTGCGTGGTGGTCCTGCTGCTCATTTGGTTGGGGTCGGCGCGCGTGAGCATTGCAGCGGTCTTTTTGATGGCTCTGCCGGGCGTGTATTTTTCGTTGGTCGAGGGCTTGATGCAAGCGGATAAACCGCTGGAGCAGATGTTTCGTCTGCATGGCGTGCGGGGCTGGCGACTGTTTTGTGCCCACACCTGGCGCGAAGTCCTGCCGTTTGTGCTTTCGTGTGCCCGCGCCGTGATTGGCATGAGCTGGAAGGCCGGTGTGGCGGCGGAGCTGATCGGCATGGCGACGGGCACCGTGGGCGAGCGCATCTATCAGGCGAAGCTTTTGATTGAGACTGCCGATTTGCTGGCCTGGACCGTGCTGGTTGTTATGGCTTCGTGGGCATGCGAGCGCGTGCTGGTGTGGCTGCTGCGGGCTTCGGGGCCAGCGGCGTGGCGTGCGGCGGTGCTGTCGCATGGACGCGGCTTGCACGGGCGTGCGGGCGGTTCTGCTGGCGGCGGGGTTGCGGCGGAGCTTGCGCTTGCTGTGGGCGATCGTGCGCTCTGGGCGCCGGCGCTTGACGGACTGGTACTTCGCGTGCCCGCCGGTGGACGGACCTGCGTGATGGGCGCCTCGGGTGTGGGCAAGTCGACGTTGCTTGCACTGGCGGCGGGGGAGTGCGCGCCGTGTTCCATGGTGTTTCAGGATGTGCGCCTAGTCGAGGACGTTTCTGCCCTGGATAACGTGCTGGTGTGCGCCGACGCGCGCGTGGACGCCTCGAGTGCCGCGGCTCTGTTGCGCCTGCTGGTGCCGGGGGTCGATGTGCATGCTCGTGTGGCCGAGCTCTCGGGCGGGCAGCGCCGTCGCGTCGAGATTGCCCGAGCCCTGCTGTGCCCAGGCGACGCGGTGATTCTGGACGAGCCCTTTACCGGTCTAGATACCGCTGCGCGCGACGCATGCGCCGAGGTCGTGCTCGACTTGCTCGACGGTCGCATGCTGTTGCTTGCTACGCACGATGCCGTCGACGCTCAGGTCCTCAATATCTCGGACATCATCACGCTCTAAATACTAACTCAGCAACAAAATGATCCGTTTTCCTCCGTCCCCATGGGGTCGGGTGTGGTATTCTATCTGTGGGGTAATACTTAGGAATACCAAGTAATACCAACGCCGCAGAAACACACTCCGGATGCGGGCCAATCGGGTTGCCTTCACAGCCCGTCGCCCAGCCGCGTGGCCCGCATCTATCCGCACCACCGTCGTTTCAAAAAGGAAGCGCCATGGCAGAACACATGACCCCGGTTGTCGCGAAGGTCTTGCCCGAGGAGAAGGCAGCCTTCGCGGCGGCAACCCAGCTCGTGGGCACCACGCCGTCCAACGCCATCCGCATGTTTATCGCCGCGTTCAATCGCTGCGGCACCTTCCCGTTCGACATCTCGCCCAACGGGGCCTTTGGCAAAGACTGTCCCCAACGGCTGGTCGTTGAAGAACGTCCCCAATGACTAGTCGTTGGGGACGTTCTTATATGACTACCCGTCGGGAGGAGGTTGGCATGCTCAATGCGCTGGTTTGGGCGCTTGCCTGTTTTGGCGTCGTCGCTGCCGATATCGCTCTGAGCGTGGTTTTGTTCTCCGCTCTGGGCGTCGCATCGGTTTTCATGGGCTTTTCGATTGACGACCTCGATATTCAATTGCTTCAGGCTGCCGCGCAGATGGCGTCGTTTTTGATGGCGCTGCTGTGGTGGCGTTATCTGTGGCCGCGCTCGTTTATGACGCGCTGGCAGGGCGAGCGCCCGCTTGGCGGGGGAGCAGGCAAAGCATGGAGGCGCATCGCCTGCGTTATCGTGATCGGCCTTGCCCTGCAGGTGGTCGTTGGCTACGTGACCGACGCCGTGCTGTCGCTGTTGCCCGAGGTCGCGGCCGACTACAGTGAACTTGTCGAGGAAACAGGCATGGGCGACACGAGCTACCTGGCCGTCCTGACCACGGTGCTCGGCGCTCCGTTTTGCGAGGAGTTGCTGGTGCGCGGCATCATTTTTGAGTTTTCGCTCCGAGCATTTAACCCGCAGTGCCGTCCGCTCTGGAAGCGCCGGCGTCGTGCGGGTGCGCAGGACGGCGCCATGGTGCCTTGGGCGGCCCCGAGCACGTGGGGTATCGCCGCGGCAATCGTACTGCAGGCGGCAATCTTCGGCTTTATGCACATGAATTGGGTACAGGGCTGCTATGCGGGCGCTGCCGGCCTCATTTTTGGCTGGGTGCTCGTGACGACCGGAAAGCTCCGCTACACGATCCTGTTGCACTTTGCCTTTAATGCCGGCTCGTATCTCATGACGTTGCTCTGGTTTGTGAACACGCCGTTCGACGTGATAATCACGGTCGCAATCGCCGGCGTGATCCTGGTGGAGGCAATGCGCTCGCTGCGCCAAGCGTGTGGGATGGACGCAGCGAGAGCACCATTTCGCTAGTTGCGGCGACCGCCTCCGTTGGCACCCTGACGCCCCTGAGCTGCGCGGTTGCGGCCTGCGGTGTTCTGCGCGCGCGACATGCCGCCGTGACCCTTGCTGCCCTTGGGTCCCTTGCCGGCGGCGTCACCGTGCGGCTTGCCGCCCTTCTTGCCGGTGCCATGCCCACCGCCAGCAGACGTCTCGCCCGGGCGCGGCGGCACGGGGCGAATCAGGCAATGCTTGGTGTAGCCGATCAGATCGCGACGGCCAGCCTTTTCCAGTGCCTCGCGCACGAGCTTGTAGTTCTCGGGCTTGCGGTACTGGATGAGCGCGCGCTGCATGGCCTTCTCGTGCGGGTCGCGCGCTACATAGATCGGCTCCATGGTGCGCGGGTCCACGCCGGTGTAGTACATGCAGGTCGACATGGTGGACGGGGTGGGGTAGAAGTCCTGCACCTGCTCGGGCATGTAGCCCATGTCGCGCACGGCCTCGGCAAGGTCCACAGCTTCCTTCATGGTTGAGCCCGGGTGGCTCGAGATCAGATATGGCACCACGTACTGCTTGAGTCCGTATTCGCGGTTCAGACGTTCAAACTTACGGCAGAACGCATCGTAGACGGCGCGGCTCGGCTTGCCCATCACGGACAGCACTGCATCGCTCACGTGCTCGGGCGCTACGCGCAGCTGGCCCGAGACATGGTGCTCCAAAAGCTCGCGCAAAAACTCGTCCGAGGCATCGGCCATGGTGTAGTCAAAGCGGATGCCGCTGCGGACAAAGACCTTCTTGACGCCCGGCAGCTGGCGCAGGTCGCGCAGCAGCTGCGTGTAGCCGCTCTCGTCGACCACCATGTTCTTGCACACGCTTGGCCACAGGCAGCGCTTGTTCTTGCATACGCCGTGCTTGAGCTGCTTGTCGCAGGCGGGACGGCTAAAGTTTGCCGTCGGTCCGCCCACGTCGTTGATGTAGCCCTTAAACTCGGGATCGTGTGTGAGCAGCTCGGCCTCGCGCATGATCGAGTCGTGGCTGCGCATCTGCAGCACGCGGCCCTGGTGGAAGGTGAGGGCGCAAAACGAGCACTCGCCAAAACAGCCGCGGTTGGAGCTAATGGAAAACTTGATCTCGGCAAAGGCCGGCACGCCGCCCGCCGCGTCGTAGTCGGGATGCCAATCGCGTGCGTAGGGGAGCTCGGCCATCTCGTCCATCTCATCGGTGGTGAGTGTTGCCGACGGCGGGTTCTGTACCACATAGACGCTGTTGGGGTAGGGCTCTACCAGGCGATGTCCGGTGATGGGGTCCATATTCTGCTGCTGCACGTTAAAGCTGCGCGCGTAGTTGAGCTTGTCGGCGGCAAGGTCGTCCCAGCTGGGAAGCAGGTCGTAGTCATAGACCTCGTCGAGCGAGCTGGTGCGGTAGACGGTGCCGTTGATATAGGTGATCTGATCGACGGGCAGTCCGGCGTCGAGCGCGTCAGCGATCTCGACGATCGCGTGCTCGCCCATGCCGTAGATGAGGATGTCGGCGCCCGAGTCGAGCAGTACCGAGCGCTTGAGCTTGTCCTGCCAGTAGTCGTAGTGGGCCAGGCGGCGCAGGCTTGCCTCGATGCCGCCGATGATGATGGGAGCGTCCTTGAACGTCTGGCGGATGAGGTTGCCGTAGACCGTGACGGCACGATTGGGGCGGTGCCCCTCCTCGCCACCGGGGGTATAGGCGTCGGTGTGGCGGCGGTGCTTGGTCACCGAATAGTGGTTGACCATGGAGTCCATGTTACCGGCACTGACGAGAAAGCCCAGGCGAGGCTCGCCGAGCACCGTGATGCTGGCGGGGTCGGTCCAGTCGGGCTGACAGATGATGCCCACTTTGTAGCCGTGCGCGTCGAGTACGCGGCTGATGATGGCCATACCAAAGCTGGGGTGGTCCACGTAGGCGTCGCCGCAGATGTAGACGAAGTCACACTGGTCCCAACCGCGCGCGTCCATATCGGCGCGGCTGACGGGGAGGAACTTATCGCGGCCCGGGCGCCAGGGACGGGCGGGCGCTGCCGGGGTATGAGCGGCGTGGCCGCCCTGGGCCTTGCCGCTGCGCTTTTGCTGCTGGCCCTGTTTGCCCTGCTGACTGCGCTGGTTATTCTGAGCGTGCTGAGGCTTTTTTGCCACGATCCCTCCCGGTGTTTGTATGCTGCACGTAATTGTAACCAGTCTTTTTGGGACGGGGCTAAAAAGACTGGTGGAGTACACGAGGCGTCGGGCATCGGGTGTGGCGCCGCGCTCACGGTTTGTTTCCAGACTGTGTATCTGCGCATTGGGAGACCCGTCTCGTGGGCGCGCCATGTTGTCAATGGGTTACAGTATGAACGGCGGCTATGTTTCCGCCAACGCACGAGAGGGTCGTCAACAAGGAGGATGCACGACGATGCAGCGTGCCAAACAGATATCGGAGTCTATTGAGCTGGGCATCATCTTGGCGCTCGCCGGTGGCTTTATGGACGTCTATTCGTACATAGGGCGCGACCATGTTTTCGCAAACGCTCAGACGGGCAACATCCTGCTCGTGGGTGTAAGCATCTCGGAGGGCAACTGGGCGCTGGCGGGACGCTATTTCTTCCCCGTGGTGTCGTTTGCCGTGGGCATTATGCTTGCCGACCTGGTTCACGAGCGGTTTGGCAGTGTGATTCACTGGCGCCAGGTGACGGTGTTCTTTGAAGCCGTCATCTTGCTGGGCGTGAGTTTTATTCCCGGTGGCGATTTCAACCTGCTCGCCAACTGCTTCACTTCGTTTGCCTGCGGCATGCAGGTCGAGAGCTTCCGCAAGATCCACGGTCACGGCATCGCCACGACCATGTGCATCGGCAACTTGCGCAACGCACTGCAAAACGTGGACGATTACATCATCACCCACAAGCGCGGCTTTTTGGAAAACGGCCTGCTGTACTTTGGCGTGATCTTCACCTTTGTGTTTGGCGCCGTGCTGGGCAACTGGTGCATCGAGCGCATGGGGCTGCACGCCATTGCGGTGGCGAGCATGCTGCTGTTTATCGCGTTTGCCATCATGTTTATCGATCGCGAACGCGACTTGCACAGGAAATGGGCCCGCATCGTAGCTGACTGGCAGACCACGAGTCTTAAGCGCTAAGGTGCATGTTCGTAACAACATTCAGGAGCCAGAAAAACTATCTAGCTCCTGAATGTTGTTACGAACTGCTTTTTGCGATTTATTCGAGATGCTCTTCAATCCGAGCCCTAAGAAGGGCAATGGCTGTAGGTATTCCAATTGCGGCGGCTAATTCGGCTTTATCCAAAACCTGTATGCTAAAGCACGATTGTTTATCACATTGAAGGACGATAACTGAAGATAGCTTCACTTCCTGTTGGCTGAATATATCGTAATCTCCAAATAGGAAGTTACCTTTTATTGCGTAATTCGGTATGTTCGTTACGCACTTCATCTCAAGTCTGTTTAGACCATAATCGAACACCGCAACTTCCTTGTGTTCGATGATGAGCGCAACCCTGGGCATGTTGCTAAAGCCACCGTCGACGACAGTGAAGAGTTTTTCATTCGCATCGTCATAAACGGTATATTTAAGACTCGATAGCTGTCCTAGTGGACCCGTGAACCCATGTCTTTTGATGTTGAGGTTGTCTCCCGCTGGGTTGATGAGAGCCAGAGTATGCGGATAAGGATTACCTTCAATTGAGATTCGATATTCGTTTGTAGCCGTCTTGCTCGATTTAGGACCAGTAGCCATCACGCGTCATCGCCTCGATCGAATTGGAACCGTCTTCTACTTCGTGCGGAGAATTGCGCTGTACGTTGCGGTACATGCAGCTGCAATAACCGCATGGGCAATTTCTAACAAAATGAATGACGCTATTTGCTGCATGCATTTTATTTACTATAAAGTATCCTTTTATAAACGTATTGTCAAACATATATTGCTAAAACAGAAACAATTTATAGACTGAGTTGGTCGTATTCTTTGGGCGATTGCTCCTATAATCTAGCCTTCGCTGCTGTCGGGAGGGAAGGGCTAAGGCCCCGTTAGTATGTTGAAGCGCTTTAAACTATTTGACGTTCTCACGTGTTTTTTGTTTCAAAAGCGTTAGGATGGGACTTATAGTGCGGGGCGTAACGGGTGCCCCGCGCACGATAGGAGGCTATCAATGGCTAATCGTTTCGTTCTCAACACCATTTCTTACCATGGTTCCGGCGCCATCAAGGAGATCCCCGGCGAGCTCCAGCGTCGTGGCTACAAGAAGATCTTCGTCTGCTCCGACCCCGATCTGGTCAAGTTTGGCGTTACCGCTAAGGTGACCGACGAGCTCGACGCCGCCGGCATCGCTTGGAGCCTCTACTCCGAGATTAAGCCCAACCCCACCATCCAGAACGTCAAGGACGGCGTCGAGGCCTTCAAGGCCGCCGAGGCTGACGCTATCGTGACCATTGGTGGTGGCTCCTCCATGGACACCGCCAAGGCTATCGGCATCATCATCAACAACCCTGAGTTCGCCGATGTCCGCAGCCTCGAGGGCGTTGCTCCCACTAAGAACCACGCCGTGTTCACCATCGCTGTGCCGACGACCGCCGGTACCGCTGCCGAGGTGACCATCAACTACGTCATCACCGACCCCGAGAAGGTCCGCAAGTTCGTGTGCGTCGACACTAACGACGCCCCCGAGGTCGCCGTCGTCGACCCCGACATGATGGCTTCCATGCCCGCCGGCCTGACCGCTTCCACTGGCATGGACGCTCTGACCCACGCCATCGAGGGCTACACCACCAAGGGCGCTTGGGAGCTCTCCGACATGTTCCACTTTGAGGCTATTAAGCTGATCAGCGAGAACCTGCGCGACTCCGTTGCCGAGGCCAAGTCCGGCCAGCCCGGCTCTGGCCGCGAGGGCATGGCTCTTGGCCAGTATGTCGCCGGCATGGGCTTCTCCAATGTCGGCCTGGGCATCGACCACGCCATGGCTCACACCCTGTCCGCTCACTACGATACCCCGCACGGTGTCGCCTGCGCCATGCTGCTGCCGATCGCCATGGAGTTCAACAAGCCGGTTTGCACCGAGCGCCTGGCCAAGGTCGCCGTCGCCATGGGCGTTGACACCACGGGCATGAGCACCGACGAGGCCGCCGATGCCGCCATCGCCGCCGTCAAGCAGCTCTCTGCCGACGTGAACATCCCGCACGTCTGCGAGGCCATGAAGGCTGACGAGATCGAGGTTCTGGCCAAGGACGCTATGGCCGACGCCTGCTTCCCGGGTAACCCGCGCGAGGCGACGCTCGACGATGTCATCGAGCTCTTCAAGAAGATCTGCCCGGCTGCCTAGTCTCGTTTGGTGGTCCTTCGCCCGTAGGCATATAGTCTTTTGACTTGCCGCTGGCCCCGCCGCGCTACGCGCGGCGGGGCTTTTTGTGCCGTGTCGATGCCCCGAGATGGGTAAAGCCAAGGCATACCGCCCGCTGCGGATAGGTGGCGCACTTCCCAGCGTGCATTTTTGGGAGTATTCAGCAAGCTCTTAAAAATGCATAACGTTTTGAATGGCCCGTAGTGGCCCGCAGACGCCCATCGACAGCCATTGTGGGTGGGCTATCGATGAGTGGAGGGGGTTGTTACTGAGTTTCTGCTTTGCGACGACCCGCAATACTGCTGTAACCGCATCGTTTTGTCGTTTGTGATGGGGCCGTTGGGGCCCACGGTGCTGAATACTCCGTTTTTTGCACGGTCCAAAGTGGGGTACCCTGAGACGAAGCAAGAAGATGCCTCATTTTTATGCAGAAATCGAAAAGCTTTATGCAAGATTCGGATTTTAAACCGTGCGCGTGCGCAAAATCGGCGCGAGGACGTCTGGAGGTGGCTCGGCTTCTAGGGCATTGCACGTGTAGAACGGTTAAAATCGGGATTCGGTCTTAGTTTTATTTGGAAGGATGCATATGGGTTCCAATATCGATGCTTCTCTAGAGGAGACGCTCTCCTATATCGCGGGACAGCTTAAGACGCTGACTTCTATTGCTTCGCCTACGGGCTATACCCGTGCGGCGACTGATTATCTAAAGGAGACCCTGCGTGATATGGGCTTTGGCCCTGAGCGTTCCAATAAGGGCAACGTGCTGGTTGAGCTTGGCGGCGAGGGCGAGCCGCTTGTTTTGGCGAGCCATGTCGACACCCTGGGCGCCATGGTACGCTCCATTAAGGACAATGGCCGCCTGCGTCCCACGACGCTTGGTGGGCACCAGTGGTCTACGGCCGATGGCGAGAACTGCACCGTCTACACGCGTGACGGCAATGTGTACACGGGTGTGGTTCTCAACACCGAGCCTTCGGCGCACGTGGCCGACGAGCCGGTCAAGACCATCGAGAAGAACATGGAAATCCTGCTCGACGAGAATGTCGACAGCAAGGATGACGTGCTTGAGCTGGGCATTCAGACGGGCGACATCATCGCTATGGATCCGCGTACCACGGTGACGGAGAGCGGCTACATCAAGAGTCGCTTCTTGGACGACAAGCTGTCGGCCTCCATTTTGCTGGGCTTGGCGCGTGCCGTCGCCGCTGGCGAGGTGACGCTCTCGCGCAAGGTGTCCCTGCTCTTTACTGTGTACGAGGAGGTCGGCCACGGCGGCGCTTTCGTGCCGGCCGACACGCGCGAGATGATCAGCGTGGACATGGGCTGCGTGGGCGACGACCTGGGCTGCACCGAGCGCATGGTGTCGATTTGCGCCAAGGATTCGGGTGGTCCGTACAACTACGACTTGGTAACCACGCTGTCCAACATCGCGCGCGAGCTGGAGCTCGATTACGCCATCGATGTGTACCCGCACTACGGCTCCGACGTCGAGGCCACGCTCTCGGCCGGCTACGACATTCGCCATGGCCTGATCGGCCCCGGCGTGTACGCGAGCCACAACTACGAGCGCAGCCACATGGACGGCGTGCGTAACACCTACGAGCTCGTCCGCGCCTACGTGCAGCGCTAACGATGCAGCGGCCTCGGCTGACACAGCAGTACCGACCGAGGCCGTCCTCTCTAAGTTGCGGTGAAATAGGGACTGTTTGGCGGTTTTAAACGCTTAAACAGTCCCTATTTCACCGCAACTTATGAAGGGGATGGGGCTACCTGATGGCTGCCGTGACGGTGCCGCCGCCCAAGACGACGTCGCCGCGGTAGGCAACGACTGCCTGGCCGGGGGCGATGGCTCGCTGTGGCTCGTCAAAAGTCAGCAGCATTTGCCCGTCTGTGCCGCGCGTGAGGGTTGCCGTCTGATCCTTTTGACGGTAGCGGTACTTGGCGCCCACACGAATGCCGCCAGCGTCGAGCTCTGTTTCCATGCGATCGGCCGGGGCACTCCAGATCCAGTCATTGGCTGTGAGCGCGGTGGCGACCAGGTCCTCGGCTTCACCCAGATGTACGGTGTTGTCGGTGGTGTCGACGCCCGTTACGTACACGGGATGCGCCATCGCGACGCCCAGGCCCTTGCGCTGGCCGATGGTATAGCGCAACGCGCCATTGTGGCGGCCGACCACGCTGCCGTCGCGCCACACGATATCGCCCGGTGCGGCGGCATGTCCGCAGCGGCGCTCGATATAGCCTGCGTAGTCGCCGTCCGCGATAAAGCAGATGTCCTCGCTCTCGGCCTTCTTGGCGTTGATGAAGCCCTGCTCGGCGGCTATGCGGCGCACGTCGCGCTCTTTGTCTAGGCCCGCCAGCGGAAAGATCGTGTGCGCCAGGCGCTCCTGCGTAAGCGAATACAAAAAGTAGCTTTGGTCCTTTTTGGGATCTTCGCCGCGGTGCAGCTGCCGGGTGCCGTCTGCCGCTTGGCTTGTTTTGGCGTAATGGCCCGTGGCGATGTAGTCGCAGCCCATATCCAGCGCCGCATCCAGCAACGCGCCAAACTTAATGTGGCGGTTGCAGATAATGCACGGATTGGGCGTCAGCCCCTCCTGGTAGGCGTTCACAAAGCGCTCGATTACGTTACGGTCGAAGGTTTGCTGCAAGTCGAGCACATGGTGGGGAATGCCTATGCGCTCGGCGACGGCCTCTGCGTCGGCGATGTCGCGGTCGACCTTACTCATGCCCGTGGCGGGGTCGGGTGCGGGGCAGGTGAGGCGCATGGTGGCGCCGACACATTCGTAGCCCTGGCTTTTGAGCAGATACGCGGTCACGCTGGAATCGACGCCGCCGCTCATGGCGACGAGCACGCGCTTGTTGTGCATGAGGAGGTTCTCCTTGGTGGCATGTGGCCAAAAAAGAAAAGCGGCGCGGGAGGCTGGTTCCGCGCCGCAGACATTGTAGCAAGTTCGGGCGTCCTGTGGGACACCCTGTTGGGATGAGCTCGGGCTGCCAGAAGAGAGGGGAGACCGGCGTGCCTTGGACTCGTTCTAAGAACGAGAGCTCTAGTCCTGGAAGAGTGCCGTGGACAGGTAGCGCTCGCCGGTGTCGGCGAGCAGCGCCACGATGGTCTTGCCCTCGTTCTCGGGGCGCTTGGCCAGCTGCAGGGCGGCCCACACGGCGGCGCCGGACGAAATGCCCACGAGCACGCCCTCCTTGTGGCCCACGGCGCGGCCGGTGGCAAAGGCGTCGTCGTTCTCGACGGGGATGATTTCGTCGTAGACCTGGGTGTCGAGGACGTCGGGCACAAAGCCGGCACCGATACCCTGGATCTTATGCGGGCCGGCCTGGCCCTTGGAGAGCACCGGGGAGGTGGCGGGCTCGACGGCGACGACCTGAATCTCGGGGTTTTGCTCCTTGAGGAACTCGCCCACGCCGGTCACGGTGCCGCCGGTGCCGACGCCGGCGACGAAGATGTCGACCTTGCCGTCGGTGTCGTCCCAGATCTCGGGGCCGGTCGTGGCCTTGTGAATGGCCGGGTTCGCGGGGTTCACAAACTGGCCGGCGATGATGCTGTTGGGGGTCTCCTTCTGCAACTCTTCGGCCTTGGCGATAGCGCCCTTCATGCCTTTGGAGCCGTCGGTGAGCACGAGCTGCGCACCGTATGCCTGCATCAGCTTGCGGCGCTCGACGGACATGGTCTCGGGCATGGTGATGATCACCTTGTAGCCGCGGGCGGCCGCCACCGAGGCGATGCCGACGCCGGTGTTGCCGCTCGTGGGCTCGATGATGGTGTAGTCGCCGCCACGCACGAGCTTGCCTGCCTTCTCGGCCTCGTCAATCATGTTCTTGGCGACGCGGTCTTTGACGGAGCCGGCGGGGTTGAAGTATTCCAGCTTGACGAGCACACGGGCCTTGAGGTCCTCATCGGCCTCAAAGTGGGTGAGCTCCAGGAGCGGGGTGTGGCCGATAAGCTGATCGATGGACGTGTAAACCTTGCTCATGGTGAACCTCCAAAGTGTTCAAATGACTGGATACCGTGTGGTTTTACGGCGTGGGTAGCAGCGAAACCCACAAACCTTATGGGTTGTTCGTTTTGCTGTTGGCAAGCATAGTAGGCACTAAAGCCTAGTAATGCAATAGGAAATAGAAGATTATTACGAGTCGATTAACCATCTTGACGGGAATAGGTATTTTCAAAACCAATATTTCGGCTAGAATTTCTACGAATTAAAAGACCGAAAGGCAGCAATATATATGTTGGTTTCCACAAAGGGCAGATATGCCCTGCGCGTTATGGTCGACTTGGCCGAGCATCAGGCGGCAGGCCGCATTCCCCTCAAAGAGATCGCCGCGCGTCAGGGGATTTCGGAGAAATATTTGGAGAACATTTTGGCTACGCTCGTGCGCGCCAATATGCTCTCGGGCATGCGCGGCAAGGGCGGCGGCTACGTGCTCACGCGCCCGCCCGAGCAGTACACGGTGGGCGAGATCCTGCGCCTGACCGAGGGTAGCCTAGCACCGGTCGCATGCCTGGACGGCGACTGCAAAGGTTGCTCGCGATCTGATGAGTGTCCTACACTCGATGTTTGGAAGAACCTGGACAAGCTCATCAACGACTACCTCGACGGCGTGACACTCGATACGCTCGTTGCCCCCAACGAGGGCTACGACTACGTCATCTAGCCCCACCTGCTATTGGGGGACGGGGCAGAAATGGTAGATTTTCTTGTCCTCTGAGGCTTGGCAAATGACAAGGCCGCCCATCGTTGCGATGGACGGCCTTCGTTTTGGCGTGTTGTGGCGGCCCGTATCCGGTCGCTTTAGTTCCTGGCGATGCTGTCGAGAATGCTGCGCATGATGGATACCAGGATGCTGCCCATAAACGCCGATCCAAAGCTGGCGATGGAGATACCCGCGCCCAGCAGATTGACCGACAGGTAGCTGGCCAGCTCGAGCATAAAGCTGTTGACCACAAGCTGAAAAATACCAAGCGTGATAATAGTGAGTGGCAGCGAGATGACCGTCAGGAACGGCTTAACGAGCGAGTCGACGATGTTGAGGAACAGTCCCACGAAGGCAAAGCAGACCCAGGCGTCGGCCATGCCGAAGGGCTGAATGCCGGGGACGAGAAACGTTGCGATCGCGATGGCGATTGAGGTCAAAAGCCAGTTGAGCATAAAGCGCATGGTGTGAATCCTTTCTTGCGCATGGCGTGGTGAGGGAGCGTGAGAGGCACATGCCTTTGCAACTCGGACAGATGCTCGGGCACGGCTCTGTTTGGGCGCCCATTGTCTCAGATATTCGTGGAGCTTGCGTGCGCATTCGGTTTCAAAACGGCGTTCGTCCTAGAAAACGCGCCGCTGGCAGAGAGTTTTGTCGCTTTAGTTTGGTGGTGTGCTAAACTGCTACGGGCAAAAGCCACAGGCGTTGCCCTATTGCATAGAACGGGCGAACGATGCCCGATGTCAGTATCAACTTCGATGCCTTTTGGCGGGTTTGGCGGTGATCGATGAATATCGAGAACATGTTTGACAAGCCTGATGTCAAGCAGCTGGTCCACGCATTTAGTCTTTTGGATGACGAGAAGGATATCCAAGCGTTTTTGACCGATATCTGCACGCCGCGCGAGATCTGCGATCTATCGCAGCGTCTGCAGGTTGCGCGTTATCTGGATGAGGGCGAGCCTTATGTTGAGGTTCAGGCCCGCACCGGCGCTTCGTCCACTACGGTGAGCCGCGTTTCAAAGGCACTCAACGGCGAGTACGGCGGCTATCGCAAGATCCTCATCAAACTGGAGGATGGCGAGTAGGCCAGCGGCAACAAACGAATTGCGCAGAACCGTCCCTTCGGGGGCGGTTTTTTGATCCTTTGGGGACGGAGGAAAACGGATCGCTGGGTTAGACTGACCTCCTCGGTGATCCATTTTCCTCCGTCTCCAAGGGGTCAAATCTGTTGGCGTGGGGCAAATCTGTCCGCGCGGGCGGGTAGGATGGAAACATTGAATATTGCGAACGGTTTGAGTGGAGGACCATGCCTGTTCGAATCTATACCACCAACGCCGGCGCGGATTTGAGCGATGCCGAGGCGGCGCTGCTTGCCGACCTTATTGCCCGCCACGGGCGTGCCGTGCTGCTGGCGCCAACGTTTGCTGAGCTCGACCTGTGCCGTCATGATGCGGCGGAAGCCGGCGTTTCGCTGGGTATTGACTACAAGACGCCTACATCGTGGCTTCGCTCGCTTTGGGAGCTTTTGGGCGACGGGCGCGGTTTCGTCGACAACCTGCAGCGCCAGATGCTGTTTTCGGACATGGTAGCGCGCCTCGACGACGCCGACCTGCAGCCGCTTTCGCGCAGCCAGGGCACGGTGCGTATGCTCGCGCGTATGGCTCGCGATGTGCTGCCGGGTGTGGCAGGGACAGGCACCGAGCGTTGCTGCGACAACGTTTGCAAGTCCAAGCCCAAAAGCGACGCCGAGGCTCGCGTGTTTGAACTTTTGTGCGCCTATGCGCGCGGTTTGGACCGTCGAGATATGGTCGAGCCCTGCGAGGCGGCTGACATTATGGCCGATGCCCTGGCCGATAACCTGCCGGCGTGCACCCGCGCCGTATGCGTGCGCGGTATCACGTCGTTTACGCACGGCCTGCTCGAGCTGCTGTCTGCCGTGGCGAACAATGGGGGAGAGGTCGTCGTACTGCTTGCCTGCGAGCAGGCGGCGATGCGCGAGGAGCTTGCCGCGGCATTTGATGCCCGCGGTGTGCTGTTCGAGGCCGCGCCGCTGAGGGAGGACGCCGTCGCGTCTGATGCCGCTTGCGGGACCGCCGCTCAGCCTGCCTTTATTGAGGTCGCCGGCCCCCATGCCCGTGCCCATGCTTATGCGGACGCCATCGATAAGTTGGCGAAAACGCACAAGGAGTCCAAGGACGATAAGGCTGCTGCAACGCCCGCCGACCCCGTACGCGTGCTCGTTGTTTCTGCCCGAGCACCCCAGCTGTTCGGTGAGCTCGCCTCTCGTCTGGCGGCTCGTCATATCGCTGCCGAGACAGTTGAGTTCACGGCGTTTTCTCAATCCATTGCGGGCAGGCAGTTCACGGCGCTCGCCAACCTGATCGAGCGTATGAAGGCCGCCGACGAAGGGGCAGCTTCTAAGACTGAGTGGTGGCCCGCGCCGGAGCTTACCGACTGGATTTACAGTCCGCTTTCGGGCGCTGATGCCGTCAATGCCCGTACCTTCGATAAGAATATGCGTCTCTCGCGCAGCAAGACTACCGCGGGCGTTAAGAGCCTGCTGCAGAGCGTCCAAGGCCAGGTGAGGGGCGCGCGCAAGGCGGCGAGCGACGAGAACTGGTTTAAGAACGTGCCGTGCGTGGTCTCGGACGTGTTCCAGGCGCTGTGGCGTGACAAGCCCGTGACGGCGCTCAAGGCCATGCTTGCCGTTGCCGAGGCGTTGCCCGATCGCTCGCTGGGCAGCTTGGATGGCCAAGCCCGTCGCCAAGCGGAGGTGGCCCTGCTGCGCCACGTCATCGGCATCCTTATGAATGGCGCCCGCGCGCTCGACGTGTCGCAGGCCGCGATCGTGCCCGTGCTCGATGGCATTCGCACCAAGGTGGACAAGCGTAGTACCGCCTACGATTACGAGACCTACGAGGTTGACCGTGCGCCACGTGCTCAGGTTCGTTTTGCTTCGCTTGCCGATGCGGCGGCTCTGCGCCCCGGCAGCTACGATGCTGTGCTGTTTGCCGATGTCGATCTGGACAGCTATCCGCTCTCGCACGAGGAGGGACCGCTGGCTACGCTGACGGCGAGCCTTGGTCGCGAGGGCGTGACGCTTGAGCCTGCGGCCCTGCTGCGCGTGCGCTTTGGCCGTGCGATGCAAGCGTCGCGTGGTCCGGTTGCGCTCGCCCGCGTGACGCACGATCGCCAGGCGCGCGAGTGCTATCCGGCTGCCGTGTGGACCGAGCTGCGGGCGCACGCCGAGGCCGCTGACGCCGACAAGGCCGCTGACGATGCTAGGGCCGCTGACGATGCTAAGGCCACTGGTGACGCTAAGGCCGCTGACGCCGACAAGGCGAAGTGCGTGGGTGAGGGCGATATCGTAAGGGACTTCGATCCCGCGGCAGGCGAAGGTCTCAAGCGCGAGCGCGTGACCTGTGAAGCCCCTCAGCATCTGAGTGCCGAGGCCGTGCCGTATTTGGTCCTGCGCCGTCGCGATGGCGAGGGCGAGGGCGCGCCGCTCGTGCCGCGCCTGACGTCCGCCTCGCAGATCGAGGCCTATTCCACCTGCCCGCTGTGCTGGTTCGTCTCGTATCGCGTCAAACCTCAGTCCATCGATGCGGGCTTTGGCAACATGGAGAAGGGCAACTTTGTCCATGACGTGCTGGAGCACTTGCATGCACGTCTTCCGCAGGAGGGCATGGAGCGCGTGACGCCCATGAATCTGCCGCGCGCGCAGGGGCTGTTGCGCGAGGTCTTTGCCGAGACCTTGGCCGAGCATGCGGGCAAGCGCGGTACCGAGGGCCCGCTGGTGCCGCTCTCTCCAGTGGAGGAGCGCCAGGTGGCTGAGATCTTGCCGCAGCTGGAGGGCGTGCTTGCCTACGAGTCCGAGGCGCTCACCCCCTTTGCTCCGCGCTACCTGGAGTTTGCGTTCAACGAGCTCCAGGTCGAGTATGCCGGTTGGCCGCTCGGCGGGCGCATCGACCGCGTGGATGTGGATGCCGAGAATCGCGCCGTGGTAATCGACTACAAGCATCGCACGGGCGTTGAGGAGTTTAAACTCGCCGACCCCACGGTGCGCGACGAGGAATCGGGCGAGGCCGCCATCGACGACCCGCGGTGGCTGCCGCCCCATACCCAGACGCTTATCTATGCGCAGGCCATGCGCCGGGCGCTGGATCTGGATGCCCGTGCGGCGCTCTATTTTTCGACCAAGGGCGGCAAACCGGCGCTGCGCGGCGCCGCGAGTGCCGAGCTGCTCGAGGAGGAGCGTGGTGACGGCCGCATCCCGGGGCTTAAGAAGGGCTTTCCCGGCGAGGGTGGCAGCATGGACTTCGACGCCCTGCTCGATCGCGTGGAGGCCGGCATCGCCGAGCGCCTGCACGAACTCGAGGCAGGCGACGTTGCCGCCGTCGACCCGACGTCGGCTCAGGCCGCGCATGCGCGCTGCTCGTATAACCACGAAGGAACGTTTGTAAGGAGGGACGTGTAGACCATGGATCTTTCGACTTTGATGCCGCAACAACTGCAAGTCGTCAAAACGCTCGACCGTCCGCTGTTTGTCTCGGCGGGCGCCGGTTCGGGCAAGACCTTTACCCTCACGCGCCGCATCGTCTACGCGCTCTCGCCCGAATCCGGTCCGTTTGTCGAGCATCTGGATCAGGTGCTCGCCATTACCTTTACCAAAGATGCCGCGGCCGAGATTCGCGACCGCGTGCGTCGCGCGCTTATCGAAGAGGGTATGGACGAGGAGGCCCTGACCGTCGACGACGCTTGGATCTCGACCATTCACGGTATGTGTTCGCGCATCCTGCGCGCGCATGCGTTGGAGCTGGGCATCGATCCCGAGTTCACGGTGCTTACCGATACCGATGAGCTTATGGATCAGGCTGTTGAGCATGTGCTGGCCCGCGCGACGGCGCCCGATGCCGCCCCCGAGCTCGCGGCATCGCTCAAGGCCCTCTACGCCTGGTATCCCATGGCGGGCGAGGGCGGTCCCTTTGGCGCCGGCACGACCATCAAGGGTCTGGTGCGCGACCTGCTGGAGCTCTCGAGCCAGCTGCCGGGCGGTATGGACGACGTGCGCGTGGCGCGCGGCCAGGCCGACACCTCGGCCCTTGCCGATGCCTATCGATCGGCGTTGGGCGCAAGCAAGGCCGCGACCGAAAAAGCGCAGACGGCGCTCGATGCCATCGACGCGTTCGAGGCGAGCGGCAAGACCATGGCCGATGCGGCGCGACTCATGATGTCGTGCACCATGCCGCGCGCGAGCAAGGCATTCCCTAAGGAGCAGGTGGAGCTACTCAAGGCAGAGGCCGCCGATGCGTTTATCAATATCGTGCTGGCCTGCGGCGGTCCCGCGCTCGAGGCACTGGTGGGGCTTGCCCGTGCTGTAGAGGCTGAGTACCGCGCGCTCAAGGCCGGCCAGTCTGCCCTCGACAACAACGATCTGCTGCGCATGGCCTACGAGGCCCTGCGCGATTACCCGGCCATCCGAGCGGCATACGAGGGTCGCTTTAAGATGGTCATGATCGATGAGTTCCAGGATACCGATCAGATGCAGGTCGACCTGATCCGTTACCTGACGGGTGCGGGGGAGCGCGCGTTGTGTACCGTAGGCGATGCACAGCAGTCGATCTACCGCTTCCGCGGGGCGGAGGTCGAGGTGTTCCGTCGCCAGGAGCGCAAGGTGGGCTCGTCTGCCGCGCCCGAGGCGACTGCCGCGGCCGACGCCCCTGCTGGCGAGCTCGTTAAGCTCGTGCGCAACTTCCGCAGCCACGACGAGGTGCTACGCTATGTGGCTCGCGTCTTCGACGGCGACGACGGCGGCCTGATGCAGGGCTTTTTGGATCTTGAGGCGAGCGACGGCCGCAAGGACACGCTGGTGGCAGACGCCTCGCGTCGTCAGGCCCTCTTTGTTGCCGGCGGCAGTACGCAGGAGCGCACACAGGCCAAGGCCCGCGCGATCGCAGAGCGGTTCCGCGCGCTTGCCGATGCCGGTCAGCCCCAGGGCGGCATGGTGCTGCTGCTGGGCCGCATGACCAACGCCGACGTCTATGCCCAGGCTTTCCGCGACCAAGGACTCGACTGCGTGATCGCGGGTGGCTCGGTCTTTGCCCAGGCAGCCGAGGTGCAGACGGTGCGCGCCCTAGTCTGCGCGCTCGCCAATCCGGCCGATACGGCGCAGGGCCTTATGCCGCTGCTGGCCTCGCCGATGTTTGCGCTCGGCGCCCAGGAGTTCCTGGCGCTGGCGACCAAGCTGGACGACCAGACGGGGGAGACCTCGCGCCGCAACATCGACGCGGGCATCATGAGCGATTCCGATGTGCCGGGCTTGCAGAGCCTGCCGCTCGTGACGCGCGCCCGCGAGGTGCTATGCTATGCGCTTCGTCGTGTGGGCCGCGATTCGTTCGCGGCGATCGCGCGCGACGTGGTCAACGCTTCGGGCTGGTTTGTGCGTCTGGCACAGCGTGGTCCCGAGGGCAAGGCCATTGCCGCCAACGTGCTCAAGGCGCTCGATGCTGTGGTTGAGGCCGAGGCCGAGTTCGGTAACTCGCCGCGCTCCATTGCGCTGGCCTTTGACCGCTTCCTGGCGGGCAAGGAAGCCCCGGGCGCGCTCAACGAGGAGGGTGACGGCGCGGTACGCATCATGACCGTGCATGCGTCCAAGGGCCTGGAGTATCCGGTCGTGGCGGTTGCGGAGTGCTTTGGCGTGCGCAAATCGTCCGGTGCGGCACAGATGGGTCGCGTCGAGGGCGGAGCGCAGGTCGTGGCACTGCCTGCACGCTTCGACGGCGTTAAACTCGCGGACGGCACGTTCGTAAAGGGCGATGACGTCAAAAAGCAGTTTGAGCACGCGTTTAAGGGCAAGGGCACGTCGCTGTGGCTGCCGCCAGAGCTCATGGAGGATGTCTGCGCGACGGGTTCTCCCGCCGAGGCATTTGCTCACTTGCGCAACGACGACCTGCAGCTTTCGCTCGAGGAGCGGGCTCGTCTGCTTTATGTCGCCATGACGCGAGCGCGCGAGCTGGTCATTCTGGCGATGGATGCCGGCGTGAGCCGCGGCAAGCTGTGCGCGCCGACCTTCGATGTCGAGACCGATCTGACCTACGACGTGCTGCGTCGTATTCTGCCGATGGACGGCCTGGACATGCCGCAGCTCGATGCCGACCGTTTGGTGTTCGACAACTCCCAGCCGGGCGACTACGAGCTCATCTCGCTGGCTGACTTTGCTTTTGGCGAGCAGTCGTTTGAGGCCAATGCTTCGCTTGATGCCGAAGGCAGGCTTGTCCGCGGCGATGCGGAGCCGGAGGGTGCCGGTGCGGATGCCCGCGCCGCCGTTCCCGGTCCTGCCGACCCCGAGCCCGATGCGTTTGAGCTCGTGTATCCCCAGGCGGTGGGCGTGCGCATGGGCACCTGCCCGTATCCGGCGCGCGATTCGTACAGCTACTCGTCAATTGCCGCGGCGCTGCATGCCGAGTCCGAGGACCGTGCCGCCGAGGCACACGTGCCCATGGACGAGGCCGGCGATGATGCGGAGTCGGATGGTTCCGAGATGACGGATGCGGACGTGGCTGCTGTCGAGCCCGCCGGCAACCCCATGGCGCTGGGCTCGGCGTTCCATGCCGCCTGCCAGTGGCTGATCGAGATGGGTGCCGATGAGCTGCCCGCCGCGCGTGCCGATGCGCTGGCGCGTCTGTGGCGCCTGACGCCGGAGCAGCGCGAGCGCTTCGACGTTGCCCTGGACCGCTGGCTCAAGTCGGCGGTCCGTGCCGAGCTGCTTGCCTGGCCGTGCGTTCGCGCCGAGGTGCCGTTCTTTTCGCTGGGCTGCGAGGACAAGGACATTGCCCGCTACGGTGCATATGCCGAGGGCGCCATCGATGCACTGGCGACCGACCCGGCCGATCCGTCACGCGCACTGGCCATCGACTACAAGACGGGTGGCACGCCGGATGAGACACCCGACCAGCTGTTCGAGAAGCACGCCCTGCAGGCGCGCGTCTATTCGGATGTTCTGCACAAGGCGGGCTTTAAGACGGTGACGGTCAAGTTCGTCCGCGTGGAGCAGTCCGATCCCTCCAACCCCGCCGAGTCCCAGGTGGTCACCTACAACCTCTAGCTCACCAGGGCCGTCCGCACGCCCAGTCTCCCCATAACTTGCGGTGAAATAGTTCCTGTTTTACGGCCCAGCTGGCTCCATCAGGAACTATTTCACCGCAACTCAGAATCAGTCGGGGGTGCGGATTACGCGGATGAAGTTGCCAATCAAGGGTGCGGATTACGCAAATTTACACTTGACGTTCATCTCGGGTGGGCCTATAAATACATGTGATGGGTTGTTATCCCTTTGGGGAGCATGGCCATCCGGATTCCGTTCGTTATTCAATTGCACATATATTCGGGTGTCACTTTAGGGCATGACCGTAGGCAAGTAGGGTGCTGCTTTCTGCCGAGGTCATGCCCTTTTTGTTCAGCTCCGAATGAGTGCCCTATCATCAAGAGAGGAGGTGCATCGATATGCTGGCGATCAGAAAGCTCAACAATAACGCCGTGATTTGTCGAGATAGTCGCGGTCGCGAGGTCGTGGCGCTCGGCAAGGGTGTCGGCTTCGGTGGTGACTTCCCCCGGGAGCTCGCGATGGACCATATCGAGCGCACGTTCTATAGCATCGATGCCGAGGGGCAGCGTATCATGCAGGATCTTCCTGCCGATGTGGTGCTGTTTACGGCAAAGATCATGGATATTGTAGAGAACGAGCTGCCTTACGAACTCAGTCCCAACGCCGTGCTCATCATGGCCGACCATATCGCCTTTGCGATTGCGCGGCAGAGGAAGGGCATTCGTTTTGATATGCCCCTTACCTATGATGTGCAGCAGCTTTATCCGCTGGAATACAAAATCGGCCGCTACATTACCGCGCGCGTGCGGCAGGAGTTGGGCGTCGAGCTGCCGCGCGAAGAGGTGGCAAGCATCGCCATGAATTTGGTCAATGCAAAGACTGGGGCAGAGGTTACTGTGGCAAGCGATCGCGCCCAATCGTTTGAGCGCCTGCTCAACGATGTCACTGATATCGTCGAGTACGATTTCCGTACCATCATCGATCGGGAGTCTTTTGAGTTCTCACGGTTTGCGACACACGTGCAGTATCTGTTCAAGCGTATCAAGGGTAACGATAGCCTCAGCAGCGCCAATTTGCCGCTTTATGCGAATTCGCGCGAGGAGTTTCCCGAGCTTGCGCAATGCATCGACCACATCTGTACCTATATGAAGCGGGAATGGCATACGGAGCTCACCGACGAGGAGAAGCTTTACTTCATGCTCCATGTCAACCGTATCTGTACGAAGGCGGAATCCGGCACAGCCGGACGCTGACAACCCAGGCCAGAAGGATTGTAACCTGTGTTAGGGCAGGGCATGACCTCCGAAAGTACGAGAACCATCTCGTGCCACGACGATTCGTGGCGTAAAAGGAGGAATGATGACTAACTATCAAAAACTCGCCCAAAGAATCATCGAAGAGGTGGGCGGCAAGGCGAATGTTTCAAGCGCGACGCATTGCATGACGCGTCTGCGCCTCGTTCTTAAGGACGAGGGGCTTGCAGATGACGCCAAGCTCAATGCGATTCCCGAAGTGATTAGCGTGGTGCACGCTGGCGGCCAGGTGCAGCTCGTAATCGGGCCGACCGTCGACAAGGTCTACGACGCGGTATGCAGGGAAGGCGGCTTTGAAGTCCAGACGGCGATTGATGAAGATCTGGACGCAGCAGAGAGGCTTCCCTGGAAGGAGCGGTTCGCTCCGAAGCGCATCGGCAATCTGATTCTCGATGCGGTGAGCGGCTCTATCGCTCCCATTCTGCCCGTGTTCTGCATCGCGGGTATCTTCCGCATGTTCACCATTTTGCTTGGTCCGGAAGGCGCGGGCCTTCTAGCCGCGGAGGGCAGCATGTACCGGCTCTTCACCTTGGTGGGAGACGCGGCATATTACTTCCTGCCGATCTTCGGTGCCTATGCGGCGGCCAAGAAGTTCCAGACGAGTCCTGTGCTCGCGCTCATGACGGCTGCTATTATGATTCATCCGAGCATGCTCGCTATCGTCGAGGAGGGCGCTCCGTTCGACGTCTACGGCATCCCCATGACGCTGGTGAATTACACACAGTCGGTGCTTCCCATCATCCTCATCGTGTGGATTCAGTCCTACGTAGAGGGGCTTATCAAGAAGCATTGCCCTGACATGCTGCGCATCCTCGTGATTCCAGTGGGGACCATGCTCATCATGCTGCCGCTTGCACTCTGCGTCTTCGGCCCCGCCGTCTCCTTCATTATGGGCATCATCGCCGATATCATCATCTGGCTCGGCGCGAACGCCGGTCCGCTGTGCGGTCTGGTGGTCGGTGCGACGTGGAACCTCGTGATCGCCACCGGTATGCACGTGCCAATTCTCACCGCTATGATGCCCGGCTGGCTTGAGGTGGGCTATGACGCCGTGTGCACTCCGGGTACGACGGTGGTTGTTTACGTGACGCTTGCGGTTGCGCTCGCCTACGGCATCCGTGCAAAGGGCAAGGCTAACCGTCAGCTTGGTTGGACTACCTTTGCCACCTATGCGCTCGGCCGCGTATCCGAGCCCATCATTTACGGCATCCTCTTGCGCGATAAGAAGGCGCTCGCTTGGTCGATGATCGGCGGCGCGGCCGGCGGCCTTGCATGCGGTCTGCTCAACGCGCGCATCTTCGTCTTCTCGGGAGTCGGCTTCCCGTGGATGAACGTTATTAAGTTCAGTCAGGACATCATTCCGGGCGCCATCAGCTGCGCGATTGGCTTTGCGGTGACATTCGCCCTCTGCATGGTCTTTGGCTTCGACAATCGCGAATCGGGCGAGAAGGAAGCCGAGGAGGCCCTTGAGGCTTAAGCGCTGCATCTAGAAGGGTGCCTTAGCGCAACGAGTCTCTTCTCGGAACTGGGGCCCATGAACCCGGACGGGCACCGCTGCATGGTGGTGCCCGTTCGCACTAAAAGCAAGATAAGGAGGACTCCCATGCCATTGCGTTCTGATTTCCTCTGGGGCGGCGCGCTTTCCGCCAACCAGTGTGAGGGTGCCTGGGACGAGGGCGGGCGGGGGCTCGCCAACGCTGACATGCTGCCCTACGGCCCAGATCGCATCCCGGTCGTAAGGGGTGACCTGCCCATGCTTGAGCCCGATGATCAGCACTATTATCCGGCACAGCGGGCGATTGATTTCTACCATCACTATCGCGAGGATATCGCGCTCTTCGGTGAGATGGGCTTCAAGGCGCTGCGCCTCTCCATCGCGTGGAGCCGCATATTCCCCAACGGGGACGATGTCGAGCCCAACGAGCAGGGCCTCGCGTTCTATGAGGATGTGTTTCGCACCTGCCGCGAACAGGGCATCGAGCCGGTGGTGACGCTCAACCACTATGATGTGCCCATGCATCTTGTTACGGCATACAGCGGTTGGCGCAACCGCGCTCTCGTGGGCATGTTTGAGCGCTTCGCTCGCACTGTGTTCGCACGTTACCGCAATCAAGTGCGCTCTTGGCTCACGTTCAACGAGATCAACATCATGACCTCTGCGTGCTTCATGGCGGCAGGCATCGTGTTTGATGAGGGGGAGGACCGCTACGTCTCCGTTCATAACGCGGTGCATCACGTGCTCGTGGCGAGTGCTTGCGCGGTGCGCGCCTGCCATGAGATCATCCCTGGTGCGCAAATCGGCTGCATGCTCAATGCGGGTATTTTCTATCCTGCTACCTGCAACCCTGCCGACGTTAAAACGGCTCAGGACGAGAATCGCAAGCACTACATGTTCACCGACGTGCAGGTGCGCGGCCACTATCCGTGCTACATGCTCACGGAGTATGAGCGTCAAGGGTTCGCGATTCCTTGGGCGGAGGGCGATGAGGAGGTCCTTGCGCAGAATCCGGTGGACTTCGTGGGCTTCTCTTACTACTCGACGCGCGTGGCGCAGGCAAACACCGAGGGGCAGTTCGACTCCAATCTACTCAAGAGTGCCCCCAACCCTTACCTCAAGATGGAGCCATGGGGCAGATTCATCGATCCCGCGGGGCTGCGCATCACCATGAACGACATATACGACCGGTACGAAAAGCCGCTCTTTATCGTGGAGAACGGTCTCGGAGCCCCGGATGAGCCGGATCAGAACGGCTTTGTGGATGATGGATACCGTATCGATTACCTGCGCGAGCACATCCAGGCTATGAAGGACGCCGTCGAAATCGACGGGGTGGACCTCCTGGGCTACACGTGCTGGGGACCGATCGATCTGGTTTCGGTCGCAACGGGCCAGATGCGCAAGCGCTACGGTTTCATTTATGTCGACCTCGATGACGAAGGACACGGCACGCGTCGGCGCAGCAAGAAAAGATCGTTCGAGTGGTATCGCAAGGTAATTGCCTCAAACGGCGAGGACTTGAGCTGAGCTTTCCTCAGGGGCCGGACCGCGACATGGGGTCGCGGTCCGGCCCCTTTGCGACGAATGAAGCAATCAGGTCAAAGGGGCCGCGTGACGGTCCAAGAAATCGTCCGCAGTCCCCTTTGGGCAAACTCACACGGCCGTCCCGGAATAAAGCCCTCAATCGTCCAAATAGCACCGCAACGCATGGGAGAGTCTGGGACGGTACAATAGCTCGAACGGTTCAAGCGAATAAGGAGCCATATGCAGCTCACCAAAACGCTTGGGGTGACGCCGGAGGAGCTTTTTGACGCTCTGGCGGGGTCCATCATGCAGGATATCGAGAACGCCACGGGCAAGTGTCCCAGCCGCAACAAGCTCAACGGCTATAAGTACGAGAAGTGCCCATACCACAAAAGGTAAGGTGACTCTTCATCGGAAACCGTGAACACTTCGGGCTTCGAGTCAGTAGCGAGCGACCTGACAAAATTAGTTGATGGAAGTGCCAAATGAATAAGAATGCCACTGCGCAGCTGCACATCTATTCCGCCTTTTTCGTTCTCGCGGGATTTGTTTTAAATCGGGGAGTGTTTCTACTTTTCCTTGCGGATAAAGGAATGTCTGTCACGGAAATCGCGCTTTATCAAGCCCTGTACAACATTGCAACGGTCGCCCTCGAGCTACCAACAGGGCTGGTAGGCGATTTCTTTGGAAAGAAGTTCTCGATTCAAGTGGGCGTTCTGCTTCTTTTCTTCCATACGGCTGGCATGCTGTTGCTCTCAGGCCCCTTTCTCGTTGCGCTTTCCCTTGTTGAGGCACTCGCCTACTCCCTTCAATCGGGATCCGAACAAGCACTTTTATATGAAATTGCCCGAAATGCCGGTCAAGGAGAGCGCTTCCTCACCATCAACGCTCGGTTGCTTGCCGCGCAATCAATCGCTACGGGAATGGCAATTGTGCTCGGATCTTTCATTGCCCAAGTATCTTGGAGCGCCCTCTACGTATGTGTCTCCGTTTTCTATCTCCTGCAGCTTTTCCTTCTGTATCCCATTGAGAGGACGGAAGCGACCCGTTCTGAAGGCTCTGAAAAGGGAAGGTTTGACGTAGCCAAGATCTTCAGACGCGAAACCTGGTGCATTGGAGAATCCGCTTTTGCGGTGTTGCTTCTTCTAATCGGCACAAGCATGCTCGATGGATTCTATGGGAGTTATTATAACTTGAATCAGTTGGTATTCGACGCATTTGATGCTCCCGTCTCCATAATAGGAATCTTTTTCGGTGCATCCTATGCAGTAAATGCGACGGCCTACATTGCAGCAGATTTCTTCTCATCGCGTTTTGGGAAAAGAAATACCATGCTCGGCTCGATGCTAATCGAGGCTGGCCTTTTCATGATTCTTCCGTGGTTCGCTTCAAATCCGCTGTGTTTGTTTGGCCTTAGCATGGTGCTTTGTTTTCTCCCAGAAGTGGTGTACATCACTTCGGAAAACTTAATCCAAGACGCTATAGCGGACGATCTCCGCGCGACGATCCTTTCCGTCGCGTCTCTGGTAAGGGCTCTCTTTTCTGCAATGTTTTTCTCCATATTTGGATATGTGTTGGGGTTATATCCCATTCAGATAGCGCTCGGTGTTATTGGCGCAATCGCGATAGCAATTACCGCCGTTGTTTCTTTAAAAATGGTAGGAATACATGTCTCCAAGAATTGATATATCGATTGACGAGCTGCCCGAAGCGTCGAGCCTTCTTGATGGACATGACTATTCGTCACAAATCATTCAGCGTATCGCCGGGGTTCCAGTAATACTCGATGCATCGGGATGCCCTCATTCCCTTTTTGAAGGTCCCAAATTGACTACCCGTGTGGGTTTGGCTAGGTTCGGGTGCTGTCCGTGCCGTGGGGTAAAATCGTTCAGTCAGAACACGAACCCGCATCGGAGCTCATCACATGGCATTCGTCCATCTGCACAATCACACTGTTTTCTCCATGCTCGACGGCGCAACCCGTATCCAGGATATGGTCAACCGTGCCGTTGAGCTTGGCATGCCCGCCGTGGCCATTACCGACCACGGTTACATGTACGGCGTGCCCGATCTGGCGCTGGCCTGCGACGCCGTCAACCACAACACACCCGAGTACAAAACCTGGAGCCACGACAAGGCCTTCTTGGAAAAGGATCGCCGCGACGAGTTGGTGGAGCCCGATCCCGAGGCAAACCCGCGCGAGCATGCCCAGTATGTGAAGGACATGGCCATGTGGGATGAGAAGGGCAACATCGACGAGCTCAAGCCGCCCCTGGTCATCAAGCCCATCTTTGGCTGCGAGGTCTACTTTACGCCGGACGAGACCCTTGCCCGCGACCATAAGCCCGAGCTCTACCACATGATCCTCCTGGCCAAGGACCAGGAGGGCTACGTCAACCTGATGCAGACGGTTTCCGAGGCCGCCGTGCAGGGCTTTTACTACAAGCCCCGCGTGACGCTCGACAACCTGCGCCGCCATGCCAAGGGCATGATCTGCACGAGCGCCTGCATCGCGGGCATCATTCCCAAATACATCGACCGCGGTGACATGGAGGGCGCCATCAAGTGGGCCGAGACCTTCCGCGATACCTTCGAACCCGGCGACTTTTATATCGAGATCCAGGAACACGGCATCACCACCGACAACGGCCTGACCGACGAGCAGATGGACCGCACGCTCATCGATATCGCCAAGCAGGTGGGCGTCAAAGTCATTGCCACCAACGACTTCCACTACCTGCGCCGCGAGGACGCGCCGGTGCAGGACGTCATCATGTGCATTGGCATGAACGCCAAGGTCGACGACCCCAACCGCATGCGCATGACCGGCTCGGAGTTTTATATGAAGACCGAGGAGGAGATGCGGGCGATGTTCCCGTATTGCCCCGAGGCCTGCGACAACACGCTCGAGATCGCCGACAAGTGCTACGTAGAGCTGGACTGGGACTCCATCATCCTGCCGCGCTTCCCGCTGCTCGATCCCGGCGAGACGCACGAGAGCCAGTTCCGCCGCGAGTGCGAGAAGGGCCTGCGCCAGCACTACGGTGACGACTGGGCCACGCGCGAGATCGGTGGCGTCAACATCAAAGAGCGCTTTGAGTACGAATACAAAGTCATCTGCGACAAGGGCTTTGCCGCCTACTTTTTGATTGTTGCCGAGTACGTGCAATGGGCCAAGGACAACGGCATCGGCGTCGGCCCCGGCCGTGGCTCGGCTGCCGGCGCTATCGTCGCCTACGCCATGAACATCACCGCGTTCGATCCGCTCGAGAACGGCCTGATGTTTGAGAGGTTCCTGTCCCCGCAGCGTACCGAGATGCCCGATATCGATATGGACTTCGACGATGAGCGGCGCCTCGAGGTCGTGGAGCACGTTCGCCAGCTCTACGGCCCCGAGAAGGTCACCCACGTCATCACCTACTCGACCATTAAGGCCAAGCAGGCCATCAACGACGCCGCTCGCGTCCTGGACTACCCGGTCTACATGGGCCAGCGTCTGTCCAAGATGGTCTCGAGCGACCCCAAGGTCAAGCTCAAGCAGGTGTTCGAAAAGCAACCCGGCAAAGAGGACCTGTTTAACCCCGATTTTGCCGAGGCATATAAAAAGGACGACGACGCCCGCCGCATCATCGACACGGCGCTCTCAATCGAGGGCCTCACCCGTGGCGAGGGCGTGCACGCGTGCGCCGTTCTGATCTGCCGCGACCCCGTCAACGAGCACGTGCCCACCAAGCTCGACACCAAGGGCGGCGTCGAGATTACCCAGTACGAGGGCCATACCGTTGCCGACATGGGCCTGCTCAAGATGGACTTCTTGGGCCTGCGCACGCTGACTGTTATCTCCAAGGCCAAGGCAAACATCAAAAAGAACTTCGGCATCGACATCAAAGAGGAAGAGATTCCCTTTGACGACCCCGAGATCTTTAAGCTCATGGGTTCCGGCCACACCGCCGGCGTCTTCCAGGTCGAGTCCGCCGGCATGACGGCCACGATCAAGAACATGAAGCCCACCGAGTACAAGCACGTCGTAGCATTGATCGCCCTGTACCGCCCGGGCCCGCTGGGCGCCGGCATGGTTTCGTCCTACATCAACCGTATGAACGGCAAGGAGCCGGCGGTCTCCTACGACGACCGCCTGGACGACATCCTGGGCGAAACCTACGGCACTATGGTCTACCAGGAGCAGGTTATGCTCATCTCCGTTGAGATGTGCGGCTTCTCCAAGGGCGAATCGGACTCGCGTATCCGTAAGCCCGTGGCTAAGAAAAAGATCAAGCTGCTCACGTCGACGGTGCTGCACTGGGAGGATGGCTCGGACGAGACCACCTACGACCACTGGATGAACGGCGCTATCAAGAACAACTACACGCGCGAGGTCGCCCAGAAGATTTGGGACGATGTTCTCGAGTTCGCGTCTTACGCCTTTAACAAGTCGCACTCCGCCGGCTACGCCATTCTGGTTATGCAGACGGCATGGCTCAAGGCGCACTATCCGCACGAGTACATGGCGGCCGTTCTGACGTCCTATACGGGCAAGACCGACAAGATCGTGCACTACGTCTCGGCGTGCCGTCACGACGGCATCCCCGTGCTGTCGCCAGATGTCAACGAGTCCGGTACCGAGTTCACGGCTACCAAGGAGGGCGTGCGCTTTGGTCTGGCCGGCATCCGCGGCGTGGGCACCGGCGTGGCGCAGGCGATTATCGCCGAACGCGAGGCGGGCGGTCCGTTTAAGACGCTGCACGATTTTGTCGAGCGCGTGGACTCGAGCCAGGCAAACCGTCGTGTGATCGAATCGCTGATCAAGGCAGGCGCCTTCGACTCCACGGGGTATCCGCGTCGCCAGATGATGCACTTTGTGGACAAGAACAACCCCGAGAACATCATCGATGCCGCGGTAAAGCGCCAGAAGGACCGCGCGAGCGGCCAGACGTCGTTCTTCGATATGTTTGGCGACGTTGAGGGCTCGGGCTTTGAGGTGAGCGTGCCCGATCCGGATGGCCAGGAGTGGGACCGCCACCTTAAGCTGAGCCAAGAGAAAGAGGTTCTGGGCATCTATGTCTCGGACCACCCGCTGCGCCCGTTTGAGTATGCGCTAGCCAAGGCGCGCGACTTCTCGTTCTCGCAGATCGATACCGGTTACGAGGTGCAGAATCCTACGGGCGGCACCATCAACCAGGAGATTCCCGAGGGCAAGGCGCTGTGGTGGGCCGGCATGGTCTCGAGCGTGTCCAAGCGCGTGACCAAAAACGGTGACCCCATGGGCATCGTGCAGCTCGAGGACATGGAAGGCGAGGCCACCGTCGTCGTGTTCCCCAAGACCTACAAGGAGGCCGAGGGGTACCTGTACGGCGAGGTCGATCCCGAGACCGGCGCGCAGCTGTCCGATGCCTTTGTGCGCATTAAGGGCAAGCTCGAGCGCTCGGACCGCGGCGACCAGATCATCGCGCAGGAGATCGTGCCGCTCGAGCTTAACGAGGAGAACAACAAGCCCAAGGTGTTTGAGGTCATGGTGCCCAACAGCCGCTTTAGCCAGGGCAATATGGCGCGTCTTGCCACGGTGCTTACCGCCAACCCGGGCGGCGACCGCGTGGAGATCTTTATCGAGCAGGTGGACGGGCGCGTGCTACGTGCCGAGGTGCCGGCCAAGGTCAACGCGCGCTCGATTCCGCTGCTGGCCGAGGCAAAGGCGATTGTGGGTAACCAGGGTCGCGTGACGGTTATCTAAGCTACCCCGGGTGAGATTGGAGGAAGTGATGGCGCAGGGGACGTTTGTGCAGGCGCTTCGCAAAGAGGCGGCGTTGAGCGGCACCTTTATGAAGGGCCGCTCGCTCATGCTCAACGGCGCCGTGCTGTCGATTGAGGACAGCGGCTCGCGCTTCTCCAAAAACGTGACGGTTGAGGGCTCGGTGCGCGGCTCGCGCGGCGACCTGTACAAGACGCACGTGGCGCTCGATATGGACGAGCACGAGGTTATCGACTACGACTGCGACTGCCCCGCCGCATACCGCTATCCCGGTATGTGCAAGCACGCCATCGCCACAGCGCTGGCGTACCTGGACACCAGCGGCATTGAGCCTGTTGAGGGGCTGCGCACGCCGGTTCGCACGTTTACGGCGCAGCCGAAACAGCCCGCGCGCGCCGCGTCCGCCGCGCCGGCCGTCAACCCCAACTTTCCCTTCCCGGCGCCCGTCCCCACGAGCCCGAGCCTTGTGGCGGCGCTTTCCGATCTTTCGGACGCGCGCATGGATGAGCTGGCGAGCATGCGCCGCAAACTTGCCGGTGCCGTTGATCCCGACGCCCCCAAAGCGGCGTTGGAGCCCTCGTTGGTGCCGTACTACAATCCGCTGTTCGCTGACCGCTTTAGCTGGGCGCTCGAGTTCCGCATTCGCTGTGGATCGGTCTCCTACGTGGTCAAGGACATCGACGGCATGGCCGATGCCTACGTGCGCGGCGGCACGTTCTCCTATGGCAAGAAGCTCACGTTTGTCCATTCACCTGAGGCCTTTGACGAAACATCGACAAAGCTGCTCAACCTTGTTGTGACGACAGTTGCCTATCTCGATGACATCACAAGCTCGCGTTCGGCGTCGTACGACTTTGCCCGCAGCGGTTTTGTTGCCGAGCGTCAGTTGCCGCTGTCCGAGCATAGCATCGTATATGTGCTGGACCTGCTGCGCGGCCAGACCATCTCTTTTGAGCCCGCCTGGTCGCGGGGGACGACGACGCGTCGCACCTACGACGTGGCGGTTGAGCTGTCTCCGCAAGGGGAGGACGAGGCGTCCGCTAAGCGCCCACCACTTCTTGCCGCCAAAATCGCGCCGGCGGCTGGTGGTAGCTATGACCTGCGCCTGCCCGCCGATATGTACTGCTTTGCGTCGGGCGATGCCGCCTACTTGGTTGACACCCGCCGCGCGCGCCGTACCGACGCTGCATTTGCTCAGCATGCCGCACCTTTTTTGTCGCGCTTGCTGCCGTGCCGCACGCCCGCCCATATTGCCGCCGAGCAGGTGGGTGAGTTCTGCCGTATGGCGCTGCCCATTTTGCGCGACTATACCGACCTCACCGCGCCCGCCGCGCTCGATACTGTGGCACCCGAGGCGAGCTTTGCCATGGCAATCGGCGTCGACGATGGTCTTGTGACCTGCAAAATTACGGTTACCTACGGCGATTGGTCGGCTGATCTCTTTAGTCTTGGTGCTCCGGGCAGTCCTTTCGAAGAGCAACGCCCCGGCGTTCCGCCCCGCGATACGCTGGCGGAGTTTCGCGTTATGGACACGGCTGCCATGTACTTCGATTTCTACGAGGGCGGCCTGGCGTTTGAGGAGCGCGATGACGAGAGCCTGTTCCACTTGCTGACCGAGGGCCTGTCTGCCCTGTCCGAGCTGGGCGAGGTCATGCTCAGCGACCGTCTGCGCCAGATTTCGGTCCGCCCTGCGCCCAAGCTCTCGGTGCGCGCGACCGTCAAGAGTAGCCTGCTCGATGTCGAACTGGGCGCGAGCGGCCTTTCGGCGGCAGATCTTGCCATCTATCTGGACTCGTACAAGCGCCACCAGACGTTCGCGCGCCTGACGTCCGGCGACATCGTGCGCCTGGATGAGGGAGCGCGTGCCGCGTTTGGTCTTGCCGAGGACCTAGGCGTCGATGCCGTCGACCTGCTCGACGGCGTGTCGCTTCCCGCGTCGAGTACCCTTTTTGTCGATAGCATGCTCGCACGCACGCCGGCGCTCGAGGCCGATCGCGACGCTGCGTTCCGCCGCACCGTCGAGCGCCTGGACACGCTCGGCAAGATGGACTTTACGGTGCCGGCATCGCTCAAGGCAACGATGCGCGGCTACCAGGTCGACGGATACCAGTGGCTCGGCTCGCTCGAACACCTGGGCCTTGGCGGCATCTTGGCCGACGACATGGGCCTGGGCAAAACGCTCCAGATGATCGCGCATATCCTGGCGCGCGTGGAGGCGGGGGACACCAAGCCCACGCTCGTGGTATGCCCGGCCTCACTCGTGTACAACTGGACTGCCGAGCTGGAGCGCTTTGCCCCGTCGCTCGATGTGTGCGCCATTGTGGGCGCCAAGGCTCAACGTCGTGTACAGATTGCCGGCGTGGCCGAGCATAACGTGGTCGTAACGTCGTATGACCTTATGCGGCGCGATATCGACGAGTACGTCGAGCAGGATTTTGCCCGCGTGGTGCTCGATGAGGCACAGTACATTAAAAATCCGCTCACGCAGGTGGCGCGCGCTGCCAAGCGCCTGCCTGCCGGCGTGCGCTTTGCCCTGACGGGCACGCCCATCGAAAACCGCCTGTCCGAGCTCTGGAGCATCTTCGACTTTTTGATGCCGGGCCTTTTGGGGACGCGCGAGTCGTTTGCCAAGCGCTTTGAGAGCCCCGTCGAGCATGCCGAGGGCGATAGCGCCGCTCGCCTGCAGGCGCTCGTGTCGCCGTTTGTGCTGCGCCGTGTTAAGGAAGACGTGGTGGCCGACCTGCCCGAGAAGATCGAGGACACCGTCATGGCACAGCTTACCGGCGAACAACGCAAGCTCTACCTGGCCAACCAGGACCGCATCGCCCAGCAGGTGCAGCACCGCGAGGCTGGGGAGTTTAAGAAGGACAAGCTCAAGGTGCTCGCCGAGCTCACCAAGCTGCGCCAGATCTGCTGCGACCCACGTCTACACTACGAGGATTACAAGGCGGGGAGCGCAAAGCTCGATACGTGTATGGAGCTCGTGCACGGCGCACTCGACGGCGGGCATCGCATCCTGTTGTTCAGCCAGTTTACGGGTATGCTCGATATCATCGGTAAGCGCTTGGCCAAGGAGGACATCGCCTTCCTTAAGCTCACGGGCGCTTCATCTAAGGAGAGCCGCGCCAAGATGGTCGCGCAGTTCCAAGCGGGCGAGGTCCCGGTCTTTTTGATTTCGCTCAAGGCGGGCGGCGTGGGCCTTAACCTGACGGCGGCCGACGTGGTCATCCACTACGACCCGTGGTGGAACGTGGCGGCGCAGGACCAAGCGACCGACCGCGCGCATCGTATTGGCCAGCAACATACCGTGACCGTGTACAAGCTCATCGCCAAGGACACGATCGAGGAGCGCATCATGCAGATGCAGGAGTCCAAGCGCGACCTGGTCAACAGCGTGCTCGGCGGCGACGGCATCTCGTCGGCGCTGTTTACCCGCGAAGATGTTCTGGCGCTGCTGGGCGGCGACGGGCGCTAACCCGCTCGGGTGGGGCCGCCAGGGCGGATAGCGCACGCTGCCCCATCGTCCCCGCCCGTTATGTGTTCATTTGCAATGCCGTGGATGGTTTGTCTGCCTTTGGGCATAAGAACCATCAAGAACATTGGCACGTCAGCAAAGGAGAACATCATGGCGAAATTCTTTAAGGACCCCGACGGTAAGCTCATTGCCGCCCTTGGCAACGACGTTGCAACCCCTGCCGGTTGCACGGAACTGACCGCAAACACTGAGGACGCGGCGCACGAGAAGCACGTGCCTGTTGTCGAGACCGAGCGCGACGGTCACGTGATTCGCGCACGCGTTGGCTCGGTCGAGCACCCCAGCCTGCCCGAGCACTATATTGAGTGGATCGCCCTTGAGGCCGAGGGCCGCTTAGAGGTCCATTACCTTGAGCCCGGCATGAAGCCCGCGACGTTTTTCGCGGGCGGCTCCAAGACCGGTACCGTCTATGCCTATTGCAACCTGCACGGGCTGTGGTCCGCGACGTTCTAGGAGCGCGCCCCCGCTCGGGGTATCATAGCTAGCATATGCACATGCGAGCGCCGGCTGCATTATGCGGCCGGCGCTTTTACTACGACAACGATGGTTTACGACGGAAAGGGCTGAGCCATGAAGCTCGCGCTTGCACAGATCGATATGCGCCTGGGTGATATTGAGGGCATTTGCGGCCGCATCGAGGACCAGGCTCGTCTGGCCCACGAGCGCGCGGCGCGCGTGCTGTGCGTTCCGGCTCCGCTCTTTATGGGCGCCATGCCCGGGGGCCTGGTGGGCACTGCCGACTTTGAGCACGACATGCTTGCCGGCTTGACTGGTGTCGCCGAGCGTATCCAGGAGCTTGACATGATCTGCATCGTGCCCGCGGCGGTTTCGTTTGAGGGCCAGCCGCTGCTCGACTACATGATGCTCAAGGACGGTCATGTGGTGCCGGCGCGTTCGAGCATTGCCCTGCAGCGTGGCGAGAACAACGACACGCGTTGGGCGCCGCCGGTGTTCGACGTGGACGGCGTGCGCATCGCCGTGATTTTTGACTTGGACCGCGAACTCGAGATGTTGCCGACCGGTGTTGACCTCATTGCGTATTTCCAATTCAATGCGTTTGACATGACCGACCGCGAGACTGCCGCCATTGCCGCCGTTCGCAGCGGCGCCTACCGCAAGATCGCATCCAAGCGTAGTGTGTGGTTTGCCTGTATGGCGCCGGTCGGTGCCTATGACGAGTCGGTGTATACCGGCGGTTCGTTTGTGCTCGACGACTGCGGTCGCGTGGTGGCCCAAGCGCCGTGTTTTGAGGAGAGCCTGCTGGTTCAGGAGATTCAGCGCGGCGTGATGCTCGATGCCCTGGAAGATCACGAACTGCCCGAGTTCCGTTCCGAGGAGTGGCTGTGGCAGGCGCTGGTGCTCGCCGTGCGCGACAACGCCCGGGCCCACGGTGCGTCGCGCGCCGTGGTGGCACTCGAGGGCGACTTGCCGTCGTCCCTGCTGGCGGCGCTGGCCGTCGACGCTCTGGGCCCACGTAATGTGATTGGCCTGGTGCTGGGGCGCAACCGCATCTTTACGCCGGCGCAGGAGGAGGCCGAGGCTGCTCGCTGTGCCGCCGTTCGCGCCATTGCCGAGCGCCTGCATATTCGCACGGTTGAGCGCGATGCGCCGGATGCCGCGCGCGTGCTCGACCGCGATGTGTCGGCGGGCGACGCCGAGCGCCTGCGCTCTCGCACGCTGGGCCTCATGCTGGAGGACACGGCGCTCGAGTTGGGTGCGATGGCGCTGAGCCCGCTGTCCAAAACCGAGTACGCACTGGCGGCGCCGGCGCTTTGCGGCGGCTACCAGGGCGATTATGCGCCCTTTGGCGATGTGTACCTGTCGACGCTTGAGTTTGTGGCGCGCGTGCGCAACCGCACGTCTGCCGTGGTGCCCCAAGAGCTCGTGACGCTCAACGCGGTGGAAGATTGTATGGAGCGAGTGCTGGCGCAGGCGCTCTCGACGCTCGACGGTCCGGTCGATATGCTCGACCGCGCGGCACAGCTGCTCGGCGGGGTCGAGCCGGGTGAGATCGATGGCGCGCTTGAGGCGCACGTGGACCGCAATCGATCTTTCGACGACATCCCGATGGCCGCTGGCAAGCCTGAGGCCTGCTCGCTGCTGCTGATGCTCGTTCGACAGGGTGAGGCTGCCCGCCGCATGTTGCCGACGGCGCCGATCGTTTCGTCCCGTTCGTTTGCCGAGCGCTCCTGGCCGTACATGCTCGCGTGGTCCGACCTGGGGCTTAACGGCAAGGAGCGTATGACGGTCGATTCGCTGGCGCGCGCCGAGGTGCGCCGTTTTGCTGACGAGGATACTAGTGAGCGCGTGCGAAACGAGATGATGGGCGTGCTGGGCGAGCTACTGGGTATTTCGCCCGAACAAATGGAGGAGTTGCGCTCTGAAGACGGTCAGCGTCGTTTACACGAGGGAATGAAAAAGTTCGAGGGCGAGGTTCAGGACGCCATCGATAAGATGATGGGCGGCCAGGGTGGCCCGCAGGGTGGGCACCAGGGTGGCCCGATGCCGCATCCGCCGGTTGATCCCCGACAGTTCCCATTCTTCTCGCAGAACTAAACTGGGGACGGGGCCAAGGTTACGCGGTTTTGCCAAACCGCGTAACGAGTCGACGCTGCGCGAGCCCCTGTCGGGCAATCTGCCGCTCAAACCGTCGCTTGCGTACAGAAGTACGCGGCGCTCCTCTTTCGCGACACCTTACCACGGCAGGGACTCGCTCGCTGACTTATGCTCAACCTATGGTTCAACCTTGCTTGTTAGATACGGTCGCTGTTGTGTTATTCTAGAACAGACGTTCGTGAATGATGCGCGGGGCCTTGCCTTGCGCTGTGCTTGTGGCGAGGGGAGGTCGGCTTGGTTATCTTGGGTATCGACCCCGGTTTGGCCCATACGGGCTGGGGGATTATCGAGGAACGGCGTGGCGAGGTTCGCTGCCGTGCCTACGGTTGTATCGAGACCAGCGCGGGCAGCCCGCTCGCGGTGCGCCTGTCGCATATCGCCCGCGACCTCAAGGGCGTCGTCGAACGCTACCGTCCCGATACCGCTGCCATCGAGAGCATCTACTTTGGCGCCAATGTCCGCTCGGCCATCCCCACGGCGCATGCCCGCGGTGCCGCGCTCGTTGCGCTTTCGGAGTGCGCGCTCGAGATTGGCGAATACACGCCCATGCAGATCAAGCAGGCCGTGGTGGGCACGGGCGCTGCGGATAAACGGCAGGTTGCCTACATGGTGCGCACGCTCACGCAGCTCGATCACGATCCTCACCCAGACCATGCCGCCGATGCGCTGGCCTGCGCCATCTGTCACGTTAACCTCAGCCGCACCCGGGCACTTACCGGCGGCGAGTTCTATCAACAGAGAGGAACCGGATACTGATGATCTCCCAGCTCCATGGAACGCTTATCGAGGCCACGATGAGCTCGGCCGTCGTCGATGTGTCGGGCGTGGGCTTTGAGCTCGGTATTTCGGGCAGCACTGCCGCCTCGCTGCCTACGCCCGGCGGCGAGGTTCGCCTCTATACCCGTATGCAGGTGCGCGAAGACGCCATGACGCTCTTTGGCTTTGCCTCCAAGGACGAGCGCACGATGTTCGATCGGCTCGTTTCCGTCTCGGGCGTTGGCCCGCGCTTGGCGCTCGCCGTGCTCTCCACCTATACCGTGGGGCAGCTGTATTCCCTGGTGATGGCCGAGGACGACAAGGGCATGGCCAAGGTGCCCGGTGTGGGCAAAAAGACCGCCCAGCGCCTTATCTTGGAGCTCAAGAGTACCTTTGCCAAGGACAAGGGCTTTGTTCCGGTCGACGTAATCCCCGGTCAGGTTGCGATGCCGGTTCCCGCTGCCGCTCCCTCGGCGATCGATGACGCCCGCGCGGCGCTCCTTTCCATGGGCTTTAGCCCGCAGGAGACCGAGGTTGCCCTGAGCGGGTATGATGGGCAGGATATGCGTGTCGAGGATTTGCTCGGCGCGGCGCTTAAGCGACTCGGAATGGATGCGTGATGTGGGAAGCCGATGACTCTCAGGACCTGTGGGCGGCGCCCGGCAGCTCGCCGGCGGCATCCATGGCACACGGTGAGCGCATGGTGGGCTCGGAGCTGACGCCCGAGGACCTCGATGTCGACCGTACCCTGCGTCCCCAGCGCCTGGACGACTACTGCGGCCAGGAGCATATCAAGCAGAGCCTTCGCGTGCTGATCGAGGCGGCGCAGAGCCGTGGCGAGACGCTCGACCACGTGATTTTCTCGGGCCCTCCGGGCCTGGGCAAGACCACGCTGGCCACGGTTATCGCCAACGAGCTGGGCGCTCAGATCAAGACGACGAGCGGCCCCGCTATTGCGCGTACCGGTGACCTGGCGGCCATCCTGACTAACTTGCAGCCGGGTGACGTGCTGTTTATCGATGAGATCCACCGTCTGAACCGTTCGGTCGAGGAGGTCCTGTATCCCGCGATGGAGGACTTTGCCCTCGATATCGTGATCGGTAAAGGCCCGGCCGCACGTTCGATTCGCCTGGATATTCCCAAGTTTACGCTGGTGGCGGCAACGACCCGCTCGGGTATGCTCACGGGCCCGCTACGCGACCGCTTTGGCATTTCGTATCGCCTGGACTACTACACGGTCGAGGAGCTCGCCCAGATTGTGACGCGTTCGGCGACCATCCTGGGCGTGACGATCGACCATCCCAGCGCGCTCGAGATCGGCTCGCGCTCGCGCGGTACGCCGCGCTTGGCCAACCGTCTGCTCAAGCGCGTGCGCGACTATGCGCAGGTGCGCGGCAACGGTCCTATTGAGCTTGATATTTGCCGTCAGGCGCTCGAGTTCTTCGAGATTGATGAGCTTGGTCTGGACTGGATGGATATTCGCATCTTGGAGACGCTTGCCAAGACGTTCTCCGGCCATGCCGTGGGCCTGACGACCCTTGCCAGCGCGGTGGGCGAGGACCCGGGTACGCTCGAGGATGTCTATGAGCCCTATTTGCTGCAGTGCGGGTTGATGATTCGTACGCCGCAGGGCCGTCAGGCAACCCTTCGCACCTTTGAGCACCTGGGGATTGAACCTACCGTTTAGGGCGCTTTGTTTTGGCGGGCTGTTGGGCTATCGCCGGGCATCGGGTAAACATATCGCCGTTCATCGGTTATGGGCGTTTTACTATTGCGCGCCCGTGCTATGCTGAATTGGTCTTTTTCTCATCCGGTAACGAAAGGACCGTCCATGCCTACTGACATCGAAATCGCACGTTCCGTCACACCGCTGCCCATTACCGAGGTGGCCAAGAACGCCGGTGTCGACGTAAAGCACCTGATTCCGTACGGCTTCGACAAGGCTAAGGTCGACTACTCTCTGCTTAATGAGCCAACTGATCACCAGGCCAAGCTCGTCCTCGTGACCGCCATCAACCCCACGCCTGCGGGCGAGGGTAAGACCACCACGACCATCGGTCTGGCCGATGGCCTGCGCCGTCGCGGCGTCAAGAGTGCTGTGGCCCTGCGTGAGCCTTCGCTCGGTCCCGTCTTTGGCGTCAAGGGCGGTGCCGCCGGCGGCGGCTGGGCGCAGGTCATCCCCATGGAGGACATCAACCTGCACTTTACCGGTGACTTCCACGCTATCGGTGCCGCTAACAACCTGCTGGCCGCCATGCTCGACAACCATATTCAGCAGGGCAACCAGCTCGGTATCGATGTTAAGCGCATCACCTGGAAGCGCGTCGTCGACATGAACGACCGTCAGCTGCGCCATGTCATCGACGGTATTGGCGGCAAGGCCCAGGGCGTGCCGCGCGAGGACGGCTTCGATATCACCGTTGCCTCCGAGGTCATGGCAATCCTGTGCCTGTCCACGAGCATCAATGACCTCAAGGAGCGCCTGGGCGAGATTGTTGTCGGCTACAGCTATGCCGGCGAGCCCGTTCGCGCCCGTGACCTTAAGGCTCAGGGTGCCATGGCGGCCCTGCTCAAGGATGCGCTCAAGCCCAATCTGGTGCAGACGCTCGAGGGTACGCCCGCGTTTGTCCACGGCGGTCCCTTCGCCAATATTGCCCACGGCTGCAACTCCATCATGGCCACGCGTATGGCGATGCGCTTTGGCGATGTCGCCATTACCGAGGCCGGCTTCGGTGCCGATCTGGGTGCCGAGAAGTTCCTCGACATCAAGTGCCGCATGACGGGCGTTCGCCCCAGCGCCGTCGTGGTCGTCGCGACCGCTCGTGCGCTGAAGTACAACGGTGGCGTCGCCAAGGCCGACCTCAACGAGGAGAACCTCGAGGCACTCAAGGCCGGCATGCCCAACCTGCTGCGTCACGTCGACAACATCCAGAACGTTTATGGTCTGCCCTGCGTAGTCGCCATCAACCGCTTCCCGACGGACACCGAGGCCGAGCTTGCGCTCATCGAGTTCGAGTGTCAGAAGCTCGGCGTCAACGTAAAGCTTTCCGAGGTCTGGGCCAAGGGCGGCGAGGGCGCGCTCGAGCTTGCCGATGAGGTCATGCGTCTGATTGAGCAGCCGAGCGAGCTCAAGTTTGCCTATGAGGACGGCGCCGATGTCGCTGATGCCCTCGAGGCCGTTGCCACCAAGGTCTACCGCGCCGACGGCGTTGACTTTACGCCGGCCGCCAAGCGCCAGCTCGCCGAGCTGCGCGAGAACGGCTTTGGTAACCTGCCGGTGTGCGTCGCCAAGACGCAGTACAGCTTTAGCGACAACGCCAAGGTCCTGGGCGCTCCCGAGAACTTCCGCATCACCGTGCGTGAGCTCAAGGTTTCTGCCGGCGCCCACTTTGTGGTTGCGCTGACCGGCAGTGTTCTGACCATGCCGGGTCTGCCCAAGGTGCCCGCGGCCGAAAACATCGACGTCGACAACGACGGCAACATCACCGGCCTGTTCTAAGCTCGCTGCTCATAGCCGCTTGCCCGCCCCGTCGCGCCTACCAAGGCCCGGCGGGGCTTTTTGATCCTTAGGCCCGCGCATGTCTTGTAGATACCGACGGGCTTTGCCCATCATAGGCTTTTGCGCGGGTAGAATGCATGCATAACTTGATGCTTACGGGCGACGGAAAGGAATCGTTGCATGGATCAGGACAAGACAACCGTGATGGGCGGCTACGGTTCCACGCAGGCTGGCGATAGCGCCGATGCGACCCGCGTTGTTCCCAACCCCGGTTATACCGACCCCGCCGCGACACGGCCTTCTGCCGAGCCCACCCGGGTTATGGGCTATGGCGACTCGGCGCAGGATTCTTACGCTGCATCTTCGCAAGGCCCCTATGGCAACGCAGCTCCGGACCCGTTTGATTACGCGCCGCAGGATTCTTATGCCGCCTCGACACCGAATCCCTATGATGACCTGCCGCAGAATCCCATTCCGCAGCCTCAGCAGACGACGTATATGCCTCGCACGGCGCAGCCTCGCTACGAGTCGCGCGAGCCGTATCGCGAGTACCCCAAGTCGATTCCGCAATATGGCGAGGACGAGGAGAAGAAGCCGTCGCGTTCGTCGAGCGTGATCAAGAAAATCCTCATCGTGCTGGCAATCTTCTTTGCTCTCTCGGTTGTGTTTGCCATCGTGTCGGGCATGCTCAACAAGCGGGGGAGTTCAACGGCCGATACCACTGCCGAGCAAACCGCGTCCGCCTCGTCTAGTACCGTCGATCTGAGCGATATTCCGGGGCAGTACTGGTCCAACGCCAAGAAGCTCCTCAAGTCGCGCGGCGCCGATCTTTCGAATGCCGTGGTCCTGACTGATGATGGCTCAACGCCCGTCGTCGATGCCAACTGGGTTGTTACTTCTGCCTACTATAACGACAACGGTAACCTTGAAATTCAACTCACGCATAAGAACAGCTCGGGCAACTCGTCCGACGGCCAAAGCGGCACCGACAGCTCGAGCTCCAACATGCTGGAGGACCTGAGCAACAAGGCACAGGAATTGGGAGACAAGGCGCAAGAGCTGGGCGATACGACACAAAACCTGGGCGACACCGCGCAGAACTTGGGAGACATGGCGACAGATGCCTGGAACGCCCTACAAAACGGCATTTTGGGTGCACAGGGAAACTAGCGGCCGAGCGGAGCGGGGCTACAGCTGCTCGGCCGGACGGTCGGGTGAGCTGAAGCCCGAGTCAAACGTGACGACGCATGACGCATCGGGCCGGCGCTCGTGCACGATGCGCGTGACGAGCTCCAGCAGCTCCTCGTCGGATATGTCAAAGTCGTCGGGACGCACTAGGTCAAATGACACAAAGCCATCGTGTTCGTGAAGGTCGTGGATGGAGAGCGCGGGATCGATCTGCATGACGCCGCGCTTGACCCAGCCGCGCAGGTCGTCGCCGGTGGTGGCGATGGGATCGCAGTGCAGCGTGATGCCGATTCCCATCTGCCGCTTGATATCATGCTCGATGGTGTCCAGAATCTCGTGGTGCTCAAACGCGTCGCCCTCGCCGGGCATCTCCACGTGGGCGCTGGCAAACTGACGACCGGGGCCGTAGTCGTGCACCATCAGGTCGTGTGTGCCCAAGACCTGCGGATAGGACATAATCTTGTCGCGGATTGCCTGGACGAGCTTGGGGTCGGGCGCTTGCCCCAGCAACGGGCTGATGGCGTCGCGCACCAGGCCCATGCCGCTGATGCAAATGAAGATGCCCACGCCCAGGCCCGCCCAGCCGTCGAGGTCAAAGCCGGTCGTCTGCGAAATAAGCGCCGCCACCAAGACCGAGCCCGAGGTAATGACGTCGTTTTTGGAGTCCTGCGCTGTGGCGATGAGCGTCTCCGAGTCGATGCGGTTGCCCAGTGCGCGGTTGAACGCGGCCATCCAGAATTTGACGAGCATGGACAGAACAAGGGCGGCCATGGAGAGCGCCGAATACACGGTGGGCGAGGGCTTGATGATTTTTGTGACCGACTCGAGGATCAGATTGATGCCGACGGCGCAAACCAGGACGGCGACGAACAGGCCGGCTAGGTACTCGTAGCGGCCGTGACCATAGGGGTGGCCTTCGTCTGCCGGGCGGCTGGCAAGGCGGAAACCGAGCAGGCTCACAATGTTGCTCGAGGCATCGGAGAGGTTGTTGAAAGCGTCGGCGATGAGGGAGACGGAGCCAGCGAGCAGGCCCGCGATGCCCTTGGCCAGGCACAAGGTGATGTTGAGGCCAATGCAGATGAGGCTTGCGGCGAAGCCCGCGTTGGTGCGGCGGGAGGTATCGACCGGCTCGCCCTCGCTGCCGGGAACAAGCGTATGTACCAGCCGATTTACAAATAGCATAGCGGTCGTCCTCACAATCATGTTTAAGGGGATAGTGTAGCTCGCGCGGGGGCGCCGTGCACCGATGCTCAGAAAATGCAGCAATAGTCTGCCGGTGCTAACGAGCGAGCCTTCTCGTCTGCCTGGGTGCTCGATTTTGGGCCACATGGGTATGGGCACGTGCTTACCTGCCCGACATACTTAATGTCGACAGCCCCAGTGCAAAGGAGGACGTATTCATGGACGAGATGTTTGCCATTAAATGCCAAAACTGCGGCGGCCCTATGTACTCACACCAGGCTAAACGCAGCTTTGAGTGCGCCTATTGCGGCACGGTCGTTCCGTGGCAGGCCGATGCGGGGGAGCCCAAGAGCGCCCTAGGCATTCGCCATACGCCACTGACGGTTGTCGATGGGCTGCTTAAGCTCACGCATGTGTCGCAGCTCGAGCGCCCGGTGGACCCCGACTGGTATTTCTTTAATGAGCACTGGCGCAATCAGTCGGTTCTGGAGCATCTGCTGTGGGAAGACCGCGGCACGGCCCAGGAGTTCCAAGAGGCCACGCACGTGAGCATCTCCTGTCCCTTCTGCGGAGCGTCCTTTGAGGGCGAGTCGACCCAGCGCGTGTTTGAGTGCCCGTCCTGCGGCAATAAGATCGGTGTCGCCGACCTGCTCAAGCCGGGGACGTTTAGCAAGCGCCTGACCATGGGCGTTGGTGCGGAATATGTGCCCGAGCAGGGTATTCCCTGCGAGATAACGCCGCAGCAGGCGTGCGCCAATGCGCTTGAGCTGGTGCGCCGATATCCAGACGCCTTTGCCGGTCACGATGTGGAAGACGCGATTCAAAACGACATGATGCTCTTCTACTTCCCCATGGCGCTCGCGGACCTGCGCATGATGGCGTCCTTCCCGGGCAAGGGCCTGAGCAAGGAGACCCTGGTGTACTACGAGGTGCTCGACTGGGCATATCCCAGGGCAAACTACCTGGACGTTCGCCTTATGGGCATTCTGGAGCCATGGGACTTTGCCAAGGTTGGGTCGTTCGACCCGGCCATGCAGGAAGGCGACTTCCGCGTTGTCTCCGTCGATGCGTCCACCAAGGACCAGGTGGTCATTGACAAGCTGGCGTTCGACATTGTTGGCAACGATGCCGAGACTTTCCTGGGGCTCAATAAAAAGAGCATCCGCACCTGGGCGCGCAAGGCCCGCAAGCACAAGGACGGCCTGGTTATGGTGCCGGTCTACTTTGTCGATCGTCCCGCGTCGGATGGACGTAATGGCGAGCAGGTGCGCATTGCCGTGAACGGCCAGACGGGCCGTGCGGCGGCGGTGGTGTTTAGCGACAAGCGCGAAACGCACATTGTCGCACCGCTCAACCCGAGCCTGCATCTGTCCGGCGAAAGTACCGTGCATGCCGCGCCCATCGAGGTCAAATACGTTAAATCGCCGTTTCTGTACCAGATCGTGCGCCGTGGAGGCGGCGAGCAGCAGCATCAGGTTGCAGCGGTCGCCGAGGGTTCTTACCGAGAGGAGAAGCCCAAACGCAAGGGCTTGCTCGCTGCGATCTTTGGGAAGTAGGGAAGCGCAGCGCGGGACGGCTCACAGGCGTGCGGGCGTTTCGGTCGCAACGTGCCGCTACCCTTGCGCTTCGCCATTAGTCGCTTCGTTGATGGCGCGGTACTCGGCACTCAGCTCGCGCGCCAGCTCTTCCTTGCTTGGAAGATACGGCAGGTATTTGGCGGCAAACACTTGGTCGTTGTCTTCGGGCAGCGTGTACTCGACGATCGAATCGCTTTTGTCCGCGCAGAGCACGATGCCTATGGGCGGATTGTCGCCTTCGTTCATGAGCTCGCGCGTGTAGTAGTTCACATACATTTGCATCTGGCCCAGGTCCTGGTGCGTAAGATCATCGGTCTTAAGGTCGATGAGCACGAAGCAGCGCATCAGATAGTTGTAAAACACAAGGTCAATATAGAAATGGCGCCCATCAAAGGTGATGCGCCTTTGGCGCGCCTCGAAAGCGAAACCACGGCCAAGCTCCAGCAGGAACTTCTGAAGATGCGTGATGAGCGCCTGCTCTAGATCGCTCTCGCGAAACGCAGTATCGTCCGAGAAACCTAAAAACTCCAGTACATATGGGTCGCGGATGATATCCTCGGGGCGACGAGCCGGGGCGCTCTTTTGGATTTCCTGGGTGACGGCCTCCTTGTCCTTGCTGGCAAGCAGGCGCTCGCGGAACATGGTGTTGATCTGGCGCTCGAGCTGACGCGTGCTCCAGCGAGAATCGGCACATTCGTTCATGTACCATGTTCGAGCATCAGGGTCGGTTATACGCGATAACCTGCGGTAATGTGTCCAATTCAATTCGGAACGCAGCGCGTTCCGAATTGGGAACGCAAGATAAAACTGACGCATGTATCTTAAGCTTCTGGCGTTGAAGCCTCTGCCAAAATCCTTAGTCAATCTAACGGCAAGTTCGTCGATCAGTGCATCGCCATACTTGGCGCGCTCCTCTCCGCCCTGTTCATCAACAATACTCTTGCCGATCTCCCAATATGCCTCAACCATCGCAAAGTTAACGGCGGTATAGGCCTTGTCGCGAGCGGCGTTGAGAATCGAGGAAACCTGCTTGTAAAAAACTTCTGGCACGATTGCCGATTCCCCGCGGTTTGCCAGTTCACTCATCAATATCGCCCGACTTTCCTCTTGAGGACGCATCTTTATTGCATTTAGTTTAAAGACTCGTACGGACACGAATCGCTGCGCTGTCTGGCAACTTCGCATGGGGGCCTTGCGGTGACTAAAATTTGGCAATAGAGACAGTTTTCACGAACCCCATGGGAGTGACATGCATGGACAACAACACCTTGCTGTTTCAGGACAAGGGCTCGGGTAGATTTAAAGACGTCAAGATCTACCCCAACCGTATCGAGGTGCTCAGGAAGGGCACTTTCGGCGGCAAGCACACCGAGATTGTCTACCTTAAGGACATCACGGGCGTCAATAGAATCAAAGGCCGTGATGTTTTTCTGCGCAATCGACTGTTGACCGCTTGCGTCTTTAGCCTGAGTGGCCGTGCGAAGGCCCAGGAATTTGTGAACGCGCTGAACATGGTGATGTAGCCGATAACGGCGTTCGGTCCAAGGTAAAAATCGGGGCGCAGAACGGTATTCTGCGCCCCGATTGAGTTGATGCGCCCAAAAAACTGGCTTGCCTATTCGTTAACGTCCTCGGTATTGTCGCGGTCACTGGCAAGCATTGCTGCGCCGGCGACCGTCGTCGCTACGGCGGCGGCAGCGAGCCCGGCGGCAACGCCAGAACCGTCGCCCGTGTTGGCGAGCTTTCCGCCCGAGCTCTTGCCCTGGTCTCTCTTGTTGCCCTTGCCGTTCTTGTCGGCGCTACCTGCGTTGGAGCCCGTGCCACCGTCGGTGCCGCTGCCGTTGCCGCCCGCACTGCCCGAGGCCGCTACGGTAAAGCTTGCGGCTCCGTCGCTGGCGAGCGTGTAGTTCTGCGCCGCGTCGCCCAAGAGACCGTTCACGCGCACCCAGTACGTTCCTGCGGCAAATGTTTCGCCCTCGGCCATTGCCGTGCCCGGAGCGCCGTCCGCGTCGTGCACAAACTCGAGCTGGGCCGTGCAGGCATCGGTTTCGAGCTTGCCCTCGAGTGATGCCGCAATCTTGGCGCGCACGTCTTCGCCGGCCTTAAGGCCTTCGAGTCCCTCAAAATGGGGCGTCAGCGCGCGTGGATCGATATCGATGGGCACAGAGCCCTGCAGCCCCGTAACGGTCTCGTTGCCCAGGGCGTCGACATCCACGTATTCAATGGCAAACGCATGGCCCGAAGCTGTCGCGTTGAGCGCGTTGCTGCTGTCAGCAAGGCGGAAATGACCCTCGCCAACGGTCTTGCCATCCTGGAATGAGGCATCGCTCAGCGAGTCGCCGTACGTCATGCGCATGCGGGTCGGGAGATAGTACGGGAGATAGTACGAAGCCGTCTGCTTGTGCTCCGTATCGTAATTGCGCTGGTAGATGCTCCGGGCCAGCGCCGCATCAACAAAGTCGGATGCGATGATGCCAATGTGCTTGAGGTAATCTGACTTTGTATCCTCGGTGCCGCTGGGATTGATGTACGGGCTCTTATACAGATGCTCGTTGACTACTCGTGCCGAGGTAAAAGGATTGCCTCCGTGCGACAAGCCCGTGCAGCTGGTGTAGTTGATAGACCAGCAACGCTCCTGGACTTGCACCTTGGCCCCGTTATCGTCCACGACGTCCACCTTGTTGCGCGTGCGCCCGGTCGTTTCCTTCAGCGCATTATCGACCCAGCTGAGCTTGTCGGTTCCCGTGAGTTTGTACTTGTCCTGGGCGTATACCTTGGTGCAATAGGGCTCTTTGTCGCCTGTTTCCCCCGCGGCTTCAAAGCCCCGCGCGTCTTGGACGAGACACATAGTGGCGCTGTCGGAGTGAGCCTTGATCTTGTCATCCCATTCGGTAAGGTCGAGGCCCCACGTGTGGCCGCTTACACTGTTGCCGGCGAGCCTAAATCGACGCAGCAGAACGATCTTTCCGCGCACCTCGTGTAGCGTGGGGATTCGGCTCGACGTATAGAACAGTTTGGGGTTGTCGTCCAAAACCTTGGCGAAAGCCGTCGTAACACTTTCGTCGGTAGCCTCGTCGTTGCCTCGTGATACAAGCATGATGAGCGCTTCTGTCGGGTTTTCGTTCAAAAACGTTTTGAAGTAGCCTATGACATCGGAAAGATGCATAAAGTACGCGTCTTTTTTGAGCAGGTAGTAATCCCCGTGGTCGATACCGGGGTCGTCGCCCTTTCCGAGCCGGATATCAAAATAGCGAATGCCTTCGAGCAACTGCGTGGGAATGTAATCCTGCTGGCATTTTACTTGCGAGGATTGGGGCTCAGTGTCGTTGTCCACGCTGCAGGTGCCCGAATCGTGCGTACCCGGGATGCTCAGCTCGTCGAGGAACTTGTTGTCGTCGACGTATTTCATCCAACATGGCCCATCGACGTAGCTGCTGTACGTGATCCAGTCGAGGCTGCTAACCGTGGCATCGTTCTTTTTCATGTCGTAACCGATAAGTTCGAGCTCCCACGGAATGCTCTTACTCTTATGGCAGATCTTATTGTTGTCCTGGTCTTCGCCGTTCGATTCTATTGCCAGGTACTTAATGTCTTTTTTCTCGGTTTCTTTCTCGACCGTGCGGTCTCGGATGATATAGGTTCCGTTTGATTGACGCTCGAACGCAAAAGCGCGGCTGGGCTTGTTGTCATACTCGCCGCCCCATACGTGGATGACCTTTCCATCTTTGTCAGAGTCGTCGTCGACCGACCAAATGCTGTAGCCCGTCTTTTTATGCTCTTCGAAATTGAGCAAGGTGCGGATAGCATACCAGTTTGTATCGTCATTCTTGGTCGTTACGTTCTCAAGGATGAGCTTGCTGGACGTGCCGTCGTTAAACAGGTGGCAGACGTTGCCGCGAACGTTGCCGTCTTGGTTGACGCTCGCGGTGCGAAAATAGCCCGCGGGGCGAAGGCGAATGACGAACTTGTCGAGGGTGGCCGCCGGTGTGGGCGTGTCTTCTGCAAATGCCGCGCGCATGGGAAGGCCCAATCCCGCGGTTTCGGGCAGGCTTGCAAGCGGCGACAACGCCGCAAGTCCTAGGCCCAGCGTAAACGCTCGACGACTGATGGCGTGGTGTTCGGCCATAACTCCTCCATTCGCAGGGTGCGGTAATGCGCTCATTTTGGTCACTATACTGCCCGGATGTTTAAAGGTGTCGGCTTAAATTGTGTGCGCGGCGCTATAAATCGGCGGGCGGACGTGTTTGGGTGCTTGCCGTTTTCGTACCGTTGCCACATTTGGGGTGGTTCCGGCGTCCGGCATCCTCGCGTTCGTCAGGTGCCGGCATAAGAAAGGGAGGGTCGGTTTACCGGCCCTCCCTTAGTACGAAACGCTGGGGCACCGTCGCTTGTTTGCACTGCGCCCGTGTTTCCCGCTGCGCTCGCCAGTTGCTTAGCGCTTGATCTCGATATCGTCGAGCTTGACGTCCATGGCCTCGGTCTTGGCTTCGGCGATGTCGTCGGCAAATTCCAGAGACTTCATCATGGTCTCGACGGCGTCCTTGTGCTCCTCGACGTTGTCGATGCTCACGTATACGCTGCCGCCGCCTGCTTCGGTGAAGTACTCAGTCGTCACGCCGCCCGAGTGTGTATAGGAAGCGTTGCGCCAGGTCTTGCCGTTGTACTTGACGGGATCATTCTCGGTCCACTCAAAGTTGGCCTTCCATTTGGCCTCGTAGTCGAACAGCTCGTCAGCGTTCTTGTCAGAGTCGAAGACGGGGATGAAGCGGTCGCTGGCGTGCTCGCTCTCGGTGAACTTAAACTGGGCCCTATCGGCCGTGTCGCCTGCGACGTCCGTGATTTCGACGCCCTCGGGCACCTCGACCTTAAACCAGATGAAGTCGGTCCTCATATCCACGGCTGGCTTTTCTGCGCCGCCGCCACCGCCACTGCCGGTAGCGCCGCCGCTTCCGCCGCAACCCACCAGGGCAACCGCGGCAAAGAGACTGATGCAGAGGGTGAGAATCGCAAAGGCCTTCTTTTTCATGGTCGTGTCCTCCTCGATCTGTAACCGCCCATGGATTACCTGCCTTTACTGTACGCGTGGACGGCTCGCTAGGGTGGGCCATGTGTCCCATTCTGAGGGCTGGAATTGCGCCGACAAGTGGCAATATGCGCGGGTCCAAAAGAGGGGAGGGCCGATGCTGTCGGCCCCCCCCGGTTGGGCGCCCGTTGTTTTAATGGGCGCATGCGCGCTGGTGCGCGTAGGCGCGTGCGGGTGTCCCGTTACTTGATCTCGATGCTCGAAATCTCGACTTCGCGTGCCTCGGAAACTGCCTCTGCCATGTCATCGGGGAACTCGATGGAGTTGAGGAGCGCCTCGGCTTCTTTCTTGTGCTGGTCGAAGTTCGAGATGAGGACGTAGACGCTTCCCGGCTCAACGTCGGTAAAGAGGAGGGTTGTGATGCCACTGTTGTCCTCGTACGTTCCGACGAGCCACGTCCTGCCGTTATACTCGACGGACCCGCCATCCTTCCACTGGAACGTATCCCCCTTCTTTTCCGCCTGGTCGGCGTGGGATTCCTCGGCAGTCAGCGCTTTTTTCCAAACGGGGATAAAACGATCGGCCGAGGCGTTCTCGTCTTCGGGGAAGGTGAGCTGGACCCTGTCGGCATTCTTGCCGGCGGAGTCGCTTACGCCGACGCCCTCGGGCATCTCGACCTTAAACCAGATAAAGTCGGTCTTCTTGGCGACGGGGGTCTTTTCCTTGCTCTCGCTCTTGGAGGCGCTGCTGCCGCCCGATGCGCTCCCGCCGCAGCCGACAAGGGCAAACGCGGCAAAGAGGGCGATGCAAAGGGAAAGGATCGATAGGGTCTTTTTCTTCATGGTGGCGTCCTCCTTGTCTGCCAGGGACATCGTGTGCCGCGGATCGCTGGGGCGGCGGTTGCGCGTGCACATGATGACTTTGTTTGCTGTGCGGTGATTCCTCCATTCGTCGTCCGGTGCCGTGATGAGCGTTGCCCCAACATGGGGCTCCTTACCTATATGTATGCCCTAGTTGCCGCTGCCCGGGAGTCTCGAAACGTGGGCCATGTGTCCCATGTTTGCGTTGGCATGGCCTATCGTTCGTCATAGAAATCCGCGATGGCCAGGTGTGCTGACGCCCATGTGCTTATGGGCTAGACTTAGCACCATTACGTGTTCGATGCGGTTGGTCGGCGGTTGCCGCCTGACCGATGTATATGACTTGAAGGTGCGTGCGTATGAGCCAAGAGATGATGGATAAAACCTGTCGAGAGTTTGCCGAGGCACTTGCCGCACGCGAGCCGGTTCCCGGCGGTGGCAGCGCGAGCGCCTTTGTGGGCGCGCTGGGCGCCTCGCTGTGCGGAATGGTTGCCCGCTACGGTGCGACCAATCCCGCGCTTGCTGATCGTGCGGATGACCTGACGCGTGCGTTTGCCCATGCTGATGAGCTGGCCCAGGAGCTTGTCGAGTTGGTTGCCGAGGACGTTCGTGCCTATGGGCAGGTGTCCGCGGCATACGGTATTCCGCGTGACGATCCGGCTCGAGCGACCGCGATTCAGGATGCGCTGCATGTGGCCGCTATGCCGCCGTATCGCATTATGGATGCCTGCGGGCGCGCGCTGGCGCTGCTCGAGGACATGGCCGACAAGGGTTCGCGTCAGCTGCTGTCCGATGTGGCGTGCGGCGCCGTGTTCTGCCGTTCCGCTATGCAGGGCGCGAGCTTGACGCTCTTTGCGAACACCACGTCTATGAAGGATCGCGCTCGTGCTGAGGAGCTCGAGACGGCGTGTGATGAGTTGCTCGACATGTGGTTGCCGCGCGCCGATGCGCTGGCGCGCCGCGCCGCCGACGCCGCAAGGAAGAGGGGATAGCCATGGCTGAACTGCTGAAGGGTGCCCCCGTTGCTCGCGCTTTGACTGAGGAACTTGCTGCTCGCTGCGTGGCTTTGCGCGAGCGCGGCGTTGTGCCGACGCTGGCTATCGTGCGCGTGGGTGAACGCGAGGACGACCTATCCTACGAGCGCGGTGCGCTCAAGCGCTGCGAAAAGGTTGGCATTGAGGCTCGCCGCGTTTTGCTTCCCGCCGATGTTTCGCAGGACGAGCTGTTGGCGGCCATCGAGGACATCAATACCGATTCGTCTGTTCATGGCTGCCTGATGTTCCGCCCGCTGCCCGCCGGCCTTGACGAGGATGCGGTTGCCGCGGCACTCGATCCTGCCAAGGACGTTGACTCCATGACGCCGGTTTCGCTGCTCACCACGCTTTCGGGGCGCGGCGAGGGTTTTGCCCCCTGCACAGCCGAAGCCGTGCTTGCTTTGCTGGATCATTACGGCGTTGAGCTGGATGGAGCTAAGGTTGCTGTGGTCGGGCGCTCGCTGGTGATCGGGCGTCCTGTTGCCGCCATGCTTACGGCGCGCAATGCGACCGTGACGACGTGCCATACGCATACGCGCGACCTTGCTGCCGAGTGCCGTGCTGCCGACATTGTGGTTGCCGCCGTTGGACGCGCGCGTACGATTGGCGTGGATGCGGTTCGCGAGGGCCAGACGATCATCGATGTTGGCATTAATTGGGACGAGGCCGCTGGCAAGCTGGTGGGTGACGTCGATTCTGATGCTGCGGAGCCGGTCGTTAACGCCATCACGCCCGTGCCGGGCGGCGTGGGCGCTGTGACGACGGCGATCCTCGCTAAACACGTGATCGAAGCGGCCGAGCGCGCATCGAAATAGGCGTTTTGGGCTGTTTGAGGGGTTAGCTCTATACCCCGTGGACAGAAAATGCCAAATATGAGTACTGTTGCCAAGATAGTCACATATATTTTAGGTCAAATAGGCTTTCTAACGATATTTATTATCGATAGAGAGCCTATTTTATTGGACCTATGAGGAATTACATCATCTAATTTTTGAACAAATGTAGACTTTCGACACCCATACGTAGCAAAATTGCTGTTACTAAATTGGTGACAGTACTCATATTTGGCATTTTTTGACCACAGGGGTTGCCAGCGCCGTGGTTTCGCCCTTTCTGCGCCGAAGCGATACACTGTTATCGTTTGATTTCTTCGCTCAAGGAGGATGCGCATGCCGTGCACAACGATTTTGGTTGGTAAGAACGCGAGCTACGACGGGTCGACGTTGGTCGCCCGCAACGAGGATTCGTCCAACGGGGTGTTTGAGCCCAAGCGTATGCGTGTGGTGCATCCCGACGAGCAGCCGCGCGTCTATACGAGCGTCCTGAGTCACCTGACCGTTGAACTGCCCGATAACCCCATGCGCTACACGAGCGTCCCCGATGTTGTCCCGGGCCACGGCATCTGGGCCGAGGCCGGTTTCAACGAGCTCAATGTGGGCATGTCCGCAACCGAGACGCTCACCACCAACGAGCGCGTTCGCGGCGCCGACCCGCTCGTCGACTACGTGCCCGCCAAGGGCAACGAGGACGAGGACGGCTATGTTCCGGCGCAGCCCGGCGGTCTGGGCGAGGAGGACATGGTGACCCTGGTGCTGCCATATGCCAAATCCGCCCGCGACGGCGTACGCATTCTGGGTGACCTGCTCGAGCGTTATGGCACCTACGAGAACAACGGCATCGCCTTTAGCGACGTGGACGAGATCTGGTGGCTCGAGACCATCGGCGGCCACCACTGGATCGCCAAGCGCGTGCCCGATGACGCCTATGTGACCATGCCCAACCAGCTGGGTATCGACAGCTTTGACCTGGATGACGCCGAGGGCGCCCAGGCCGACCACATGTGCTCCGCCGACCTGCGTGCCTGGATGGCCGAGTGGCATCTGGACCTGACGCTGGGCGTTGATGGCGACGGCCCGGCTGCGATCTTTAACCCGCGCGAGGCCTTTGGCTCGCACAGCGACAGCGACCATGTCTACAACACGCCGCGCGCCTGGTACATGCAGCGCTGCCTCAACCCCAGCGATGTGTGGGACGGTTCCGAGGCCGACTACACGCCCGAGAGCGACGATATCCCCTGGAGCCGCGTGCCCGAGCGCAAGGTGACCATCGAGGACATCAAGTACGTGCTTTCGAGCCACTACCAGGGCACGGAGTACGACTGCTACGGCAGCAAGGGCACGCCCGCCACGCGCGGTGCCTATCGCCCCATCGGCATCAACCGTAACAGCCAGCTCGCCGTGCTGCAGCTGCGCCCCTATGCGCAGCCGGCCTACCGCGCCGTGCAGTGGATGGCCTTTGGTTCCAACTCGTTTAACGCGCTGGTTCCGCTGTACGCCAACGTCGAGACCATGCCCGAGTACTATGCCGATACGCAGGCTCGCGTGACGTCCGAAAACTTCTACTGGGCCAACCGCCTGATCGGAGCGCTGGCCGACGTCCGCTTCCATGAGTGCGGCCGCGCTGTGGAGGACTACCAGGAGAAGGTCGGTGGCATGGGCCACAAGCAGATCCATGACGTCGACGCTGTCGTAGCCGCGCTGCCCGAGGCCGAGGTGCCTGCCGAGCTTGCACGCGCCAACGAGGCCTTTGCCGAGCGTGTTCGTGTAGAGACCGATGCTCTACTGGGCAAGGTGCTCTACACCACGAGCTGCGCCATGAAGAACTCTTTCGCGATGAACGACAACGTGAGATAGGGATTTCCCGTCGATCGAATAGCGCTAAAACGCTTTGTCGCTTTCACTCAATCTTGGGTACAAGAACGCCAATGCAGTTGTTTGTGATTGGAGACAACCATGGTTATGAAACTCGATCAGCTTGTTAACGGCGCCATCAACGTGGGCTTTGGCGCTGCCGCCGTTGCTGTCGAAGGCGGCAAGAAGGTCCTCGACGACCTTAATACCAAGGGCGAGCAGGTGCGCAAGGACACCGCCACCCCCGATATCGCCCGCAGCGTGTCCGACATGTTCGAGCAGGCCGGCGGTACCATCTCCGATCTGGCCGAGCGCTTGGGCATGCAGGGCGAGACCGCGGCCCAGCGCGTGCTCGACGAGCTCATCCTTGCCCGCGTCCGCGTTATGACCGCCCCCGAGCGCACGGCCTTCCTGGCCCATGTGCGCGACATCGTCGATTCGGTCGAGGACAACGTGACCTCGGTGCCCGTCGAGTCCGTTGAGCCCGACGATGCGAAGGGTACCGAAGAGGCCGAGTAGCAGCGCAGATGGCAGATTCCACCACCGATTACAACAATCTAGATCCCTTGGGTGACGAGGCGGCGGTTGTCGATGAGGTCGATGCCGTCGTCTCGGGCGCTCGCAAGAAGCCGCGCGCTGTCGATATGGTCCCCGAGGAGCCCGACGCGATGGCGCCGGACGAGGAATACCAGCTCACGCCGGCGGGTCGCCGCGAGCGCATCGGACAGATTGTTCGCCTGGTCAAAAAGTACCGCGCGTGGGATAACCTCACGCCGGTTCGTTTGCGCCGCCTGCTTGAGGAACTCGGCCCCATGTTCGTCAAGATGGGGCAGATTCTGGCCAACCGGTCCGAGATTCTGCCGCAACGCTTTTGCGACGAGCTGCGTCGTCTGCGCTCCGACGTGGAGCCTGTACCGTACGAGGTCGTACTCAGTTGTCTGGAAGAAGAATACGGCCTGCGCCTGGGGGAGATGTTCGATGCGATCGACCCCAATCCGCTTGGTAGCGCATCGCTCGCGCAGGTGCACCGCGCTCGTCTGGTGACGGGCGAGGACGTGGCCGTCAAGGTGCAGCGCCCCGGTGCGCAGCAGGTTATGGCGCAGGACATCGATATCATCCGCTCGGTGGTGCGTATCGTTTCCAAGTTCGTCAACACCGATCAATTCGTTGACCTGCACGGCGTAGTCGAGGAGTTGTGGACCTCGTTTCGCGAGGAGACCAACTTTTTGGCCGAGGCCAAAAACCTCAACGACTTCTACGAGTTCCATAAGAGCGTTCATGGCGTGACGTGCCCTAAATCCTATCTGGACCTGTGCACCGAGCACGTGGTGGTCATGGATTACGTCGACGGCATTTCGATCGCCGATCCTGAACGCTTGGTGGCCGAGGGCTATGACTTGGAAAAGATCGGTGCCGCGATTGTCGAGGACTACTCGACGCAGGTGCTCGACGACGGCTTTTTCCATGCCGACCCGCATGCGGGAAACATCATCCTCAAGGACGGCATTGTCTACTTTATCGACTTGGGCATGGTCGGACGCATGTCGAGCCACGATCGCGGTATCGTAAAGGACATGATTTTCGCCGTGGCCGAGGGTGACGTGCCCAAGCTCAAGGATTCGCTCATGCGCTTCGCCGTGACGCGTGGCGACTCGGCTGAGCTCGATCATTCGGCCTTTTTGTCCGATCTTGACTTTATCGTGGCTGACTTTGCGGGCCTTGACCTTAAGGACCTAGATATCGGCGAGTTTTTGACCTCGCTGCTCAATCTGGCGCGCAAAAATGACGTTGAGCTGCCGAGCGTGGTGACGATGTTCGCCCGCGGCATGGTGACGCTCGAGGGTTTGCTGACCGAGTATATGCCCAACGTCAACATGATCCAGATCATCCAGACGCACATCAAAAACGAGAAGAGCACCTATGCGCGCGTGCGTGATATGGGACGCGATCTGGCCGCGAGCAGCTATCGCGCGGCAAAAGGCTCGCTCGAGGCGGCCGAGTATTTGGGCTTGGCTTCGCGTATGCTCACGCGCGGCCAGCTTAAGGTGAACACGCAGATCATGAGCAGCGATAAGGCGCTGCGACAGCTGGGCGGAATTATCGACCGCATGTCGATGGCTATCGTGATCGCCGGTCTGTTTATCGGTTCGTCGGTGGTGTACTACGCACGCATCGAGCCGGTTGTGTTTGGTATCCCGGTCATTGGCTTTATGGGCTACGTGAGCGCGCTGGTGCTGGCGCTTATGCTGGGCCGCAATATCTGGCTCAACAGCCACGGCGGCAAGCACTAGAGGCTGCGGCCGTCACCGCATTTTCCTATCGCAAACAATAGCTTTTACCTTGGGCTTCGCCTGCGTGCGAGGCCCTTTTGCGTGATACCATTTTGACGGTAATAATCGATGGCCTAGATGGTGGTGCGGAGACGCACGAATGCGCGGTTTTCCTGCGCGTTTGGGAGAATCGGGGTGCAAGTCCCCGGCTGTACCAGTAACCGTAATTCCTCTTGGCTCGGGATGTTCGCGTCGCAGATCGGACGGCGCGCCCGAGTCGTTAAGGTTAAGTCGGATCGCCTCCCATCTTGCGTGCGGCTGCGGCGTATGCCGCCGGTGTGCATAGGGCTCTGGAGGGAAGGGGGACCCCGATGGGGGAACTCGAGCGCAACACGCGCGATGACGTGGGGCAGCCTCAAGGCAACGCTCCAAGTACAGACAATGGGGGACAAATGGATATGTTTGAGGACGAGCGCGAGCGCGCCTCGTTGCATCGCCGTGGCGCGATTGCATGCGGCGTAGCCAAGCGCGGCCTGGTGGCATTCCTGGCCTTCGCGATGGCCTTTGGCACCACGCCGGCTCAGCTGTGGGCCGAGGGCGCCGAGGGCATTGCCGAGGCTGTGGCTCAGGCTGCGACGCCGGGCGAGGGCACGGGTGCCGCGGACGGTGCTGCCGACGGTGTCGTTTCTGAAACCGGCTCTAACGCGAGCGATGCGTCGGTTAACGATGGCGCTTCGGCGAATGCCGCAGATAGCAACGGCGTAGCGTCGGACGATTCTGCCGCAGTCGAGGCTTCTACTGCTTCGCCGGATTCATCCGAACAGAACGTCAAAAGTGTTGTAGCCGCTTCCGATGAGGCTGAATCTCAGCCTACCGAAGCCGCAAGCCAAGAGGTCGCGGCCACGTGCTCCGTCGTCGGCACCGACGCCAAGGGCGCCCAGCAGACCTGGGCCGCCGCGCAGCAGATCGCTCTGAAGGAGGGCTCGACCGCGGCCGACCTCTCCGAGCAGCTCTTCAGGCAGGCCGGCCTCAAGGCCGACTACGACCCCAACGGCTCCTGGGGCTGGGCACTCAACTCGATCACGTCGCCCTTCGACGCGGGCCGCACGCTCGCCTACGACCCGGCGACCGGCGCGCACTGGCAGCTGTTCGTCAACGGCAGCGCCTCCGCGGTCGGCGCCGGCGGCTACACGCTCAAGGACGGCGACTCCGTCGTCTGGTGCTACTCGAAGTACGGTGACCCCGCGCCCGCCAATCAGATTTCCGTTAGCTGCACCGTTGTCGGCCAGGACGCCTCGGGCGCTCAGCAGACATGGGCGCAGCCCACGACAGCTTTGGTGGAAGAGGGCACGACCGCTGCTGATCTTTCCGAGCAGGCCTTTAAAAAGGCCGGCATTGGCGCCAAAACGGGGAAAGGCACGTACGGCTGGTATCTCGAGTCGCTGACTTCACCGTTCAACAAGACTGTGACGCTTTCGAGCGAGAAAGTTAACGAAAACACTTGGAAATTCTGGCAGTTCTTCGTTAACGGTCAGGCGGCCAATGTCGGCGCGGGCAATTACACACTCAAGGCCGGGGACAAGGTTACCTGGGTCTACGGCTTTGATGGAACCATGCCCGGTCAGGTTTCCGTTTCAATGGAGATCATCGGTAAGAAGGATGAGAAGGCGCAGCGCTGGACCGATCCTTCGACGCAGGTGTTTGTCGAGGGCACGACGATCAAGGACGCTTCCGCTGCCTACTTCGATGCCATTGGCATTGAGTCCAAGATGTACGACCAATTTGGTTATTGGGGTGTTCATAGTCTTGTCTCCCCGCTTGATGGCACCGAGCTGTCGGGTGCATGGTCGTTCTTTGTTAATGGCGTTCCCGGGCCTCAGCTCGATAGCGATTACGTGCTCAAGTCGGGCGACAAAATCGTCTGGGCTTACGCCCCTGGCGACACCGTTCCTAATCCCGATGAAGTCGTAGTCGATCCGAGCGCTTCGCGCCCGACCGATTGGAAAGCCGACTGGAGTGGCAATTCCAATGCGGTGGTCAAGAACGTGTCCACGCCTACGGGCACGCTGGCAAGCCCTTGGACGTTCGATTGGAGGGCCTACTCGGGTGCCACGTATCCCAATGCGAGCGAGCCTATTGTCGTGAACGGCAACGTTTACCTTGCCGTGAACAAGCGTTTGCTTAAGATCGACGCCGAGTCGGGCAAGGTGCTTGCCGAGTCGAACCTTCAGACTGCGATTGGCTACACCACGCGTCCGATTTATACGAAAGGCTTGGTCATCGTCCCGCTCGACGGCGGTGCGGTCCAGGCTCTGACGGCCGATACGCTGACGACGGTTTGGGTCACTGACTCTGTGAGCAAATCTGCCCAGTCAAATTCCCAGTTGACGGTCGATGGCAACTATCTCTACGTTGGCACCGTTGATGTCGACTATGGAACGAGTACGTACAATAACGGTCATCTGACGCGTATTAATATACTGACCGGCGCTGTTTCTTGGCAGCATGTTAATGCTGATGAGGGCTACTACTGGACGAGCGCTACAGTGGGCGACGGCTATATTCTGGTTCCGACGAGTGCAGGTACCGTTGAGATGCTGAGCAAGTCGACGGGTGATGTGCTCGGCAGCGTTTCGGTTGGTGCCATCGTCAACTCCAGCTGTGTACTGTCCAAAGACGGCAAGCATGCCTATGTGATCTCGCGTGACGGCAAGCTCCACGTGCTGGCACTGTCGGACGCAAACGCAAGGGCCTCTTCGCGCATTTCCGAAGAACGCGTCATCGATCTTGGTCTTACGGGTTGTGCCTGCATGCCCACGCTGTACGGCAATAAGCTGATTGTCGGTGGCGAGGTTTCTGGCGGTTCGGCGCTGGCGATTGTCGACCTTGATAATGACTTTGCTACGACGTTGGTTTCGTCTGCCGATGGCTCCGTGCTTCCTGCCGGTGGCATTAAGGGCGCACCGCTCGTGAGTGTCCAGGCGGATGGCACGTACGTTTATTTCACTGTCAACTATGGTGCGACTTCCGACTATGTGAACTACACCTCGGGCGGTGGGGTGTATCGCTACAAGATGGGTGACGCACAGGCGACCGGTGCGTTTAGCGCGGCGGGACACAACAATTACTGTGACTCGCCGATTGCCTGCGATGCCAAGGGTAACCTCTACTACATCAACGATTCCGGCACGCTTTTCAAGCTGAGTGGTGGCGTTAAGGTCTCGTTTGAGACTGGCGAGGGTTCTAAGGTCGACTTCCAGACTACGGCCGATGGCAAGCTGGTCAAGCCGGCCGATCCGACGCGCGATGGCTACACTTTCGGCGGTTGGTTCACCGATGAGGCTTGCACGCAGGCGTATGACTTCAGTACGCCGGTGACGGCCGATCTGACACTGTATGCCAAGTGGACCAAGAATGCCGTTAACCCTGGCGGCAATGGCGGTTCTGGCACTAATGGTGGCAACGGTGGCGCTGGCAACGGTTCCGGTGCTGGCACGGGCACGGGTTCCGGCTTCGGCACGAAGGGCCAGCAGGCCGGCGGCGCTATCGCCCCGGGTCATAAGCCGACGACCAAGACGACGGTGTCGACCAAGACCGAGACCAAGGACAACAAGTCCGACAAGAAGGACACCGATAAGTCCGATAAGAAGGACGAGAAGAAGTCTGACAAGAAGGACAGCAAGTCCGACAAGAAGTCCGATTCCAAGTCCGATACGGGTGCTGCTTCCACGACAACTGCTAAGAAGTCCTCTGGTGCTTCCGAGCAGGAGGCTGGTACCAACCCGCTCGCCATTGTTGGCGTTGCCGCCGGCGTCATCGGTCTCGCCATCGTCGGCGTGTTCGTGTTCACCAAACGTCGGTAGGTGAGGGCTGTGTCCAATAAATCCAAGGACGCTGACCCCAAGCAACCAGATTCCTCGTTCATTCAGTTCGACGATACAAAGCAACAGGGCGCCGCTTCGGCGGCGTCCGCCCCTCGTCGCAAGGCGCTCCTTGGCGTTTTGACTGCCGCGTGCACCATTCTGATCGTCGTCTCGCTGGGCTTCGTCCATCCTTCCGAGAGCGGCGCCTGGTCCATCGACTGGATCATTCAGACCGTGACGGGGGAGAGCGTCGTCACCAAGGACACCAAGGTGTCTGGCTCGACTACGACTTCGGGCGAGGCCAGTTCCAAGGATTCCAAGTCATCGAATGACGCAAAAGATGAGTCCAAGCATTCTGATGAGTCCAAGTCCAAGGACGATTCCGAGTCTTCAAACAAGGAATCGGACAAGAACTCGGATAACAAGAAGTCCGAGGAGCAGGACGGCAAGAAGTCTGGCGATAAATCCGCTGCCCAAAATACGGGAGCCGGTGATACTTCCAATGCGTCTGGCGGTGGACAGTCGTCTGATGGAGCCTCATCCTCTAATGGTGGAAACGCCTCCTCGGGCGGCCAGAGCGGCTCGCAGGAGTCCAGCTACGTAACAGTGACGGTTTCGGTCACATCGAGCGCTGTGGGCAATCCTGTGTCTTCTGGTGGCACCTTTACCTTTAACGAAGGCACTACCGTCTATGATGCCCTGTGCGCGCTGGGCCTTTCCGTTAACGCACATGGCTCGTCGTACGGCACGTATGTCTCCGCGATTGGTGGTTTGGCCGAGAAACAGTACGGTGGCACGAGCGGCTGGATGTACTCCGTCAACGGCACAACGCCCATGACGGCCTGCAGTAACTACGTTCTCTCCAATGGCGACAACGTGGTCTGGTATTACGTTACAGGCTAGGGACCTCGACATAGTGCGCCAGACGGGCGGTTCGGACAAACATCCGGGCCGCCCGTTTTTCATGCGAATGGGACTGGGTCGCCGGGTCTCTCGGCAAACAAAAAAACCGGTTGGAACGGGAATTCCAACCGGTTATACATTCAAGCAAATAGTGAATCGACTACGACCGTGCGCCCTCGAGGAAGAAGCGACGGCTGAAGTAGTTGTACCAGGTGACAAGGAACGTGGCGATGGCCTTCATGGCCTGGTAGCCGATGCTCAAAAACGTGACGCCCACAAACATGTACAGGTCGTTGAGGCCCAGGCCGATCACCGACAGGATGGTGAAGATCGTGAACTCGCGCTTGCGGCTCATGCCCTCGCGATGGTCGAACACGTACTTCATGCTGAGCCAGTAGTTGACCACGACGGACGTGATGAACGAAACCGTGGTGCTCATCAAAAAGTCGAGGTGAAACAGCTCGACGAGCGCAATGAGCATACCCCAGTCGATGCCAAAGGAGATAAGACCCACGACAGCGAACTTGAGGAACTGCTTGGTATGAGGTTGTGCCAGTGCCTTGCGCACGTAATCACATCCAATGCGTTGATGAATCGAGCAGAGGATACTTTAGAGCTTTTGCAAGGGAAACGTAAGGTCTTTGCCAAGAACTATACGAACTCGCCAAATTTTCAAGAGCTAATCCGCAAACGTTGAAAATTTGCCCGTAAACGAGCGGCACCCACGGACGATACTGCGCTGAGCGCGCGTCGTCCGTGGGCGCCGTAATGCTGCAGGGGTGTCGAGCTATTTGGTCTCGTCGCCCTCCAGGAAGATCTTTCGGGTCACAAAGTTGTAGACCATGACAAGCGCGGTGGCGCAAATCTTGGCGATATTGGCTTCGAGTCCCAGGCCGGCGTTGAGTGTCAACACGATACCGTCGTTGAGTGCCAGGCCGATCACGGACAGCACGACAAAGATAATGAACTCGCGGCGGCGGCTCATGCCCTCCTTGTGCGCAAACACGTACTTCATGCTGGCGAGGTAGTTAAAGATGAGTGAGATGATGAAGCCGCTGGTGTTGGCGATTAGGATGTTGAGGCCCAGACCGTAGTGGAGCAGATTCATAATGCCAAAGTCGATGACCGTGGCAATGACGCCGACGACGCCAAACTTCATGATCTGCGCAAGGAGCTTTTGCATGGTACCTGCCTTATGGTGGCGCCGGGGCGCCGCGGGGATGACAAACTCAGCAAGTTTAGCCAATCCCCACGGGTGGTGCTAGGCGCGCTCCTCGATAGCACCGTTTCTATATGCATCGAGCAGCTGGCGCAGGTCCTGGATCTGGCTGCGGATCTTGGCACCGGAATCGGTGTCGCTCACCATGCGGCGACGGTCGGCCTCGTCAAAGCGGTTGGTCTCGCTTTCGATATCGACGTTGCGGGTGAGTGCCTCGGCAACCGTCGTAAAGGCCCGGTGCGACTTGAGGCGGCAGCCGCGCGAGCTCGAGATGAGCGTATAGCCGGCGATACCCGTCTTGGGATGGTAAGCGCGGCAGAAGCCGCCATCGATGACCAGCAGCTTGCCCTCGGCGCGGATGGGCTGCTCGCCCTTGGTGGTTTTAACGGGCGTGTGGCCGTTGATGATGTGACCGGTCGGTGAGCATGCCATGGGCGCGACGCCAAACTCGCGCATGATGTCGTCGCAGACCGAGGGTGACTTGGTAAGCGAAAAGTACGGGTCCATCGGCTCGACCCAGGTGCTCTTATCGGCGATATAGGCGCGCTCAAAGGTACGCACCAGGCGTCCGCTGGCGGGTGAGTTAAAGCCGATCCACAGGTACCACATCCAGTCGAGGGCGTCGCGGTCGCCCATGCGCCAGGCGCGGCGGGCGATGTGGTCGCAAAAATCGAGATAATCGCGGCCAGCGTGCCAGGTGCCCAGGCAGTTCATGCTGCTAAAGGTGCCGTCTTCGTTGAGTGGCACGCAGCCGTGGAAGAGCAGGTTGCCGTTGGCGACTTTGTACATCGAGCCGTGGGAATAGAGGAAATCGATATGGCGATGCAGGTGATCGGCGGTGACAAACTCGGACACAAGCTTGTCGATGATGTGCTGCTCCTGAGACGTGAGCGTATAGGGGTCCGCCGGGTCGACGGTGGGGAAGTCGTTGGTCGTGAGCGGCCATACGCTGCCGTCGGCGAGCGTGACCGTGCCGGTGTCGTGATCGATCTTGTCGAGTAACAGGCGGTCGGTCATGTCGAACTCGGGATGGCGCTGGATAATCTGGCCCTCGAGCTTAAAGAGCAGCACGTTGATGGCCTTGATCAGCAGGGTGATGGACTCACCGGCGGTGTAGGTGGCATCAGCAAAGGCGACAAGTTCACGCAGCGAGATGCCGTAGTCGTTCTCGAGGATCTCGTAGTTGTCGTAGCGTAGGTTGTTGCGCAGCACCGTGGCGATGCAGGCGGGCTCACCGGCCGCAGCGCCCATCCACAGCAGGTCGTGGTTGCCCCACTGGATGTCGAGTGAATGGTAGGTGAGCAGGCGGTCCATAATCTTGGCCGCGCCGCCACCGCGGTCGAAGATATCGCCCACCAGGTGCAGGTGGTCGACGGCCAGGCGCTTGATGAGCGAGGCGAGCGACTCGATAAAGTCGTCGGCGCTGGCGGTCTCCAGGATGGACTCCACGATGCGCTCGTGATAGCGCACGCGATAGTTGTTCTCGTCCGGGTGCGTGTGCAACAACTCGTCGATGATGTAGGCGTAATCGCGTGGGATGGCCTTACGCACCTTGGAGCGCGTATAGCGGCTCGAAAGCGACCGGGCAACCATGATGAGCTGGTCAAGTATCGTCTTGTACCAGGTGGGCGAGTCCTCGCGCTGGCTGCGGACCAGCTCGATCTTCTCGCGCGGGTAGTAGATGAGCGTGCACAGCTCGCCCTTCTCGTCAAAGGAGAGCGTTTCGCCAAAGATTTCGTCGACATGCTCGCGCACGACGCCCGAGCAGTTGTTGAGGATGTGCATAAAGGCTTCGTACTCGCCATGCACGTCGCTCATAAAATGCTCAGTGCCTTTGGGCAGGTTGAGGATGGCCGAGAGGTTGATGATCTCGGTAAATGCGGATTGCTCGGTGGGAAATTGTTTCGACAGCAGACGCAGATACTTGAAGTCTTGCGGATTGCGATCGAATGCGACCATGAAACACCTTCCGATGGGGTTGGTAAAACTGATAAACAGCGTCAAACGTTTATCAGTATGCGCCGCTTTTGTTTCGATTTTGCGCCAGCGGCTGAATTGTCGGCTGAACGGTTTGGTAAATCGATTTAGTTGAGGTAGATATGGCGGTTGAGTGGAGACGACAGAGGGTGTTTTCTCAGATATTTATGCGTGGGGCCGGTGGAGACGATGGTGGTAAAGATGTTCGCTATTTTTGGTTCGATTTGGTAAATAGTGGACATATGTACCGTATGTAGGCTCACTGTGCGATAATTTGCGCAGCAATGAGTAAGGAGCCTCATATGAGTGATTTTGTCCTGACCTGTGAATCTGCCGCCGACCGAACTCGGGAGTTCTTTGAATCGCGCAATATTCCCGTCGCGTATTTTCATTACGAGATCGACGATGTTGTCTATACGGACGATCTGTATCAGTCGATTACGCCGGACAAGTTTTTTGCCCAGATTGCCGCGGGCGCCATGCCCAAGACGTCTCAGGTGAGCGTGGGTGAGTACGAGGAGTTTTGGGAGCCGTTTGTTGCCGAGGGTAAAGACGTGCTGCACCTGACGTTGTCATCGGGTATTTCGGGCACGTATGGATCGGCCTGCGTTGCGGCGCAGATGCTCGCGGATTGCTATCCCCAGGGCGGCAAGGTGCGCGTCATCGATTCGCTGGCGGCGTCTTCGGGCTTTGGCCTGTTGCTGGAATATGCCGCCGACGTGCGCGATAGCGGGGCGTCACTCGACGAGACGGCTGCCTGGATCGAGGAGCACAAGCTCAACCTGCACCACTGGTTCTTCTCGACCGATCTGTCGAGCTACCTGCGCGGCGGTCGCATTTCGGCTGCGAGCGCGATCATCGGCACGGCGCTTAAGATTTGCCCGCTTATGACGGTCGATTGCGAAGGTGGGCTGTCGCCACGTGAGAAGATTCGCACTAAGAAGCGCGCGATTTCCGAGATGGCTAAGACCATGGTGGCACATGTGCAGGACGGTGCGGATTATTCGGGTAAGTGCATCATGTCGCACTCGGCGTGTCGCGAGGATGCCGAGGCAGTTGCGGCGCTGATCGAGGAACAGATTCCGCAGCTTAAAGGCAAGATTGAGATCAATGACATCGGTACTCTGATTGGCTCGCATACCGGACCTGGTACGGTGGCGCTCTTCTTTATGGGCGACAAGCGCGTGGATTAATTGCCCCATCACATCGCTGCATGATTGCTCAAACGAAAACGGCCCGCCTCACGTTTGTGGGGCGGGCCTTGCTGCTGCGGCTAGCGTTTCTTTCCGCGGAAGAAGAAGCCGTGCAGTGACGGCTTGAGGCCGCGGTTGGCGCGATGCTCCTCGACGCGCTCGTGGATCGAAGCGACGCGCTCGATGACTTCGTCGGGAATTGGCACATCGGGATTCATGTTCTCGACCTGACTGACCTCGGCGGCGGCGACCTGGTCGATAATGGGCACATCGTCGCGCGAGATGACAGGTGTGGCGTCTTCCTTCATCTTGCGATAACGCTGCATCATGTCGGTCTGTAGCTGCTGGGCCGAAGGCGGTGTCCAGATGATGGCGTTGGCGCCGGCGGCGATGGTTTCGCGGATGCTCTCGGGCGTCTTGCCGCCCGGTGCGATGAGCGGCAGGTTGGGATAGTGCTCGCGCAGCTCGCGCAGGACCTGGGGCGTGTTTTTGCCGGCGGCGATGTTGAGAATCTTGGCTCCGGCGCGCACCTTGGCGTGAGCATCGTCGTCGCAGCGAACGACCGTGGCGATGACGGGGATGTCGGCGATATTGGTGATGTGCTCGACCATCTCGGCAGTGGCGGGGGAGTTGACCACGCAGCCCGCTGCGCCCTGCATCTCGGAGACAGCTGCCATCTGCACGGAGCGCTTACCGGTCGTAGTTCCGCCGCCTACACCCACAAAGACCGGGCACTCGGCGACGGTCAACAGCGCCTGCGTAATGGCCGGCTGCGGCGTGAAGGGGTAAACGGCAAAGACAGCATCGGCATTGGAGTTGCGGATGACGGCCACGTCGGTGGTGTAAATGAGCGACTTGATGCGTCGACCGAAGAGCGTAAAGCCGCTGGCCTCCTCGATCTCGTCGGGCATGCGAAGGGCCGCCTTGCGCAAACGCCCGTCGATGGGCAGCGGTTCCATGGGGAGCAGTCCGTTGGGGGTCACGGCTACCTGGGGCTCGGTGAACTCGTCTGCGAGCTCGACCTCGGAGAAATCGACCGAGGCGACGATGTCCTCGTGAACCTCGGCGGGCACATCGATGGGAGCTTGGTCGTTTGCCGCGGCAGGCGTGTCGAAGGAGCTGGTGCCGACGAAGGCGTCGACGCGCTCATTTAGATCGTTGAGGGTATCCATGGAGACTCGATTCTATGTGATGACGGCCGGCGCTATGCAGCCGGAATAGCGAATGCTAAATCGTTTGACGAGTTGATTTTTCCCCGCCGTGCCATCCGTTAGACCGAAGGGCCGGCGAACGTGAAGGAGCTGTGGTGGCGGGTATCGAGGTGCTATCTTGAAAGTCCCGTTTAAAAGAGAGGTGACGCGGTATGGAATTGACAGCAATGTTTGGCTCGATTGGCCTGTGTGTGGCCGCAATCGTTGCCGCCGCGGTCATCTACTTGGTGGTCACGGCCATTAAGGGCAAAAGGGCCGAACGCAAGGAGCGCGCGATGCTTAAACAGCATCGCGACCAGCAGGGCAAACGCGCACAGAGATAGCTTGTTGAGTTTTGGATCCGTGCGCTAGCTGCGTTTTCGAATCAGGGCAATGTAGAAGCCCTCAAAGTCGCGGCTAGGCGGAATGGTCAGCGTGCCGGGCAGGCCGTTGGCGATGGCCGATACCTGACCCGCGGCGATTGCCTCGGTCAGGGCGTTGGACTCGATGCGCGGCTCCTCACCAGCTTCCTGGGCGCGGCGTGCTTCACTTTCGCTTGGCGTGCCGTCGAGGGGGATAAGCTCGCAGTCCATGTGCTTGTCGAGGGCTTCTTGCAGGGCGTCCTCGTTTTCCTGCGGCAAGATCGAACAAGTCGAATAGACGAGCGTGCCGCCCGGTTTGAGGGCTCCCATGGCGCGGTCCAGAAGTGCTCGCTGCGAGCGCGCGCACTTGCTCAGCAGCTGCTCGGTCAGGCCGCGCAGGCTTTTCTCGTTGCCGCTGATGACGGTGCCCGTGCCGGTGCAGGGGGCGTCGAGCAGGATGCGATCGAAGCGGAAGAACTCGTCGAGCTCGCGTGCGTCGATGCGCATGACGGGCACGTTTTTGGCACCCTGGCGGTGGAGGTTTGATTCGAGCTTTTCGGCGCGGGGGATGCTCATCTCACAGGCGGTGAGGTGTGCCTGTCCCTGCGTGAGGGCGGCGATCTGCGTCGTCTTGCCGCCAGGGGCTGCGCACATGTCCAGGATGTCCTCGCCTGCCTGGGCGCCCAGGACCAACGGCGGCATCATGGATGACAGGCTCTGCAGGTAGATCTTGCCGTCGCGGTAGATGTCGAGGTCCCATAAGTCGGAAACCTGGGCCTCGGGCAGGATAAAGGCGTCCGGATACCAGGTAACGGTTTGGTGCGCGATGCCGGCGGCATCGAGCGCCGCAGCGATGTCCTCGGCGGTTGCCTTGAGCGTGTTGGCGCGCAGCGTGACCGGGCGTGTGGCCGCGGCACCGAAGCCCTCGATCATGAGCTCGGCATCGGTGGGGGCATAGGCGCCGGCGACCGTGTCGACCATAAAGCGCGGCAGGTCGGCGGCGCAGGGGAGGGCGGCAAGCTGGTCGGAAAGCTCGGTAGCTGCAAACTGCCTGAGCTTGAGCTCGGGCTTAACCTGCTTTTTCTGCTTACGACGACGCGGCTTGGACATCCGTCTTTCCTTCCCATTCCATTACATGTCGAGTGTTTAGTACTGGCTCTCGTGCTTGCTAAAGAAGTCGAAGCGCGGGGGCAGCGGCTTCACGCGGTGCTCGCCGGGCTTCTCGCCCAGGCTCTCCACAAACTCGTCCGTGGAGGCAAAGATGTTGTCCCAGCTAAAGAAGGCGACCGGGTCGAAGTCAAAGTACTCGCAGATGAGCTCGCAGCCGGCCGGCACAATGCCGTGCATGAGCACGGTCGCCACACGCAGTTCGGTAAAGGCGTCGACGAGGGCCTGCGTCATTGCGGCGTTTGCCGGCTCGCCCTCGAGCTTGTTGGCGGCCTTAGAGGCGTCGCTCCAGCGCTTGTTGGCGGCACGCAGGTAGTCGTCGCACACGGCGAGCGCGCGGTGCGTCTCGAACTTGTACATGGCTTGCTCAAAGGCGAGGACTGCCTGCTGGGCGGCCTCGACCACGGTAGCGGAGGCGGTACCGGCGGGGATGCAGCCGTTGCGATAGGGGCTCTCGTCGCCCTCCTTGACGGCGACGCCGTAGAAGCAGCTGCGGGCCAGGCGGTTGAACACGCCGGTCAAAAGGGCGCTCTCCTTAAGGACCGGATCGATGACGCGCTTGTCGTCGCAGGCGCGCACCTCGTTGCCGTTCTTGTCCTTGCCGGTCACGCGGGTGTCGTATGCCTTGGGGCTAAAGCTCACTGGCTTTTCGGACAGGCCGAGCGACAGCCAGTGAGCGCGCATCTGCTCGCAGGTGTAGTGGTTGAGCAGGTCGTCTGCCGGCGGGGGAGGCGTCTGCGAGGACGAGCTGGCCTTTTTGCCCATGTAGAGCAGGTGGTAGCAGGCGCTGACGGTGCTCTGCGTAAGGTCCCAACCCAGGGCCTCCCACATGGCGGTTTGCGCGATGCAGTAGAAATAGATGTTGTCCTGACCGATAAACTGGTAGATCTGCGCGTCGTCAGAGCACCACCAGTCGCGCCAGTCGAGCGAGCTGTGCTGGTAGGTGGGCGCGGGGACCTGCGTGGAATCGGCGGCGGGCTCGCCCATGAGGGCGGCATCCTGGGCGGCGACGCCCTCGGTCACGCCGGCGGCCTTGGCATCGCGTGCGAGCACGGTGCGAGTGTAGCTGATGGGCGCCCACAGGCTCTCGGGCCAGCACCAGCAGGTGACGTCGGTCACGCCGTCGACCTCGGGCACCGGAACGCCCCAGTCGATGTTGCCGGTGATGCGGAAGGGCACGAGCGCCTTGCCGCTGCGGAAGCGCACGCCGCCGTTGGCGAGCACCGCGTGGGCGTCGTCGCGCTCCTTCCAGCTGGGGAAGGTGACGGTAAAGCTGCTCTTGTTGCCCTCGGGCTCCAGCACGGTGTGCTCGGGGAGCTGGTCCTCGACGGCATCGAAGGCCTCGCGGAACTTGTTCTGGATGTAGAGCTGAGCCGGCAGCAGCCACTCCTCCATGGTCTTGGAGACCACGGAGCGAACCTGCGGGTTCTGGGCGAGCTTGGCGGTATAGGTCTTCATAAAGTCGAGGTAGGCGGGTAGGTCGAAGTAGAGGTTGTCGACCGGGCGCAGCTCGGGCACCTCGCCGGTGAGCTGGCTCTTGGGTGCGATGAGCTCTTCGGGCTCAAACTGGTGGCCCAGATCGCACTCGTCGGCATAAGCCTTCTCGGACTTGCAGCCCTGGATGGGGCAGCGGCCGATCACCTGACGGCCGTTGAGGAACGTGCCGGCCTTGGCATCGTAGAACTGCAGCGTGGAGCGCTTGGAGATGGTGCCCTGCTCGTGCAGGCGCTCGATAATCTCGGCGGTAACCTCGTTGTGAATCTGCGCAGCTGGCTCAAGGCCTGAGCCGCCGTAGATGTCGCAGCTGATGTTGTAGTTGTTGAGGGTCGCGGCCTGTCGGGAGTGGTTGGACTCGACATACTCGCCGATGGACTTATCGTAGCCTTCGTTCTCCTTGAGCTTGCGGTAGCTCTCCATGATGGGCGAGCCGTAGCAGTCGGTGCCCGAGGTGAAGATGACGTTCTCGCGGCCCAGGCGGTCGCGCAGGAAACGGGCGAAGAAGTCGGCCGGGACAAAGACGCCGCCAACGTGGCCAAAGTGAAGGCCCTTGTTGCCGTAGGGCTCGCCGGCGGTAACGATGGCGCGGCGCGGCCAGCTGGGACGGTCGTTCATGGAGTATTTGGATGCCATGGGACTCCTTCGCATATGGTGAGAGCGCGGCCGGGCGCGGGGCTCGGCGGCGCGGTGGTCAATTCGTGCATATCGTTCGACATTATCGCACATGCGGACGGGTACGTGGCAGGGGCGCTATCCTAAGATGCTATGAATGAGATTTCCAACATACATGCGTTTGAAGACGAGGATTTTCTGCACGCTTGCTTCGTGTGGGGGATGGTCGTAGTCGGCGTGTTTGCCGTGTGCCTGGTGCCGGTGTTTATGCTGCTGGGCGGGCCTGCAGACTTGGATGCTGCTGATGCGGGCGGCTGGACGGCAGTCGTGGGCTGGATAGTCGGCTTGGCTGCGGTCTCAATGGCGTCGTTTGCCGTGCACGAGCTGGTGCACGGTGTGTTTTTTAAGCTGCTGGCGCTCGCGAGTGCGCACGTGACTTTTGGAGCGAACCGTGAGACGTGCATGATCTATGCCTGCGCCGAGGGGATTGTGTATTCGCGCCGGCGGTACATGGCGGTTTGCCTGGCGCCGACGGTTGTTGTGACGGCGGCGTTTGCCCTGGGATTTGCGTTTTCGGGGTATCCGCTGCTGTGCTACCTGGCGGCTGGTTTGCACCTTTCGGGATGCACGGGCGACTGGTATTACGTGCGGACGATCCTGCGCGACCGCCGCATTGCCGCCTGCGAGGACACGTCCTTTGGCGTGCGCTTTTTCGGGTGAGGAGATGTTGATGAGGCCGTTGTTGTTGCACGCTTGCTGTGCGCCGTGTTCGCTTGAGCCGGTTCGCCTGCTGCGCGAGGAGGGGTTTGAACCCACGATCTGCTGGACCAACCCCAATATTCAGCCGCGCGATGAATGGCAGCGTCGTTTGGACGAGCTGCGCCGGTGGTGTGCCGATGGCGACATCGAGCTCATCGAGGCGGGGGAGGACCGCGAGCGCTGGGAGGCCGGCGTGGCCCCGCTGGGTGCCGATTGGCCCCGTCGCTGTCGCTCGTGCTATGCCCTGCGCTTGGCCGAGGCGTGCCGCGTGGCCCAGGAGCGCGGGTTTGAGTTTGTGGGCACGACGCTCGCCGTCTCGCCGTATCAGCTGTTCGATACCTGCAATGATGTTTTGGAGCGTCTGGCTGCCGCCCGCGGTCTCACCCCGGTGATTCGCGATTTTCGCCCGTATTATCCCGAGGCTACGCGCCGTTCGCGTGAGCTGGGCATGTATCGGCAGAATTACTGCGGCTGCCGTTTCTCGGCGGTCGAGGCGGCCATGGATCGCGCCCGCATCCGCGACGAGCGCAAAGCCGCCAAAAAGTAGTTCGTTTGGGACGTCAGCCTGCTAGGATGTAGAGCGGACTTTAGCTATATAAGGAGTATCCGACGTGTCTATGCGTACCGATGATTTTGACTACAACCTTCCTGAGGAACTGATTGCCCAGGCTCCTGCCGAGCCGCGCGACTCCTGCCGCCTGCTGGTGGTGGATCGCAAAGGCTCCCAGGCGGGGAAGCCGCTGGAGCACGGCGGTACCGTTGAGCACCGCATCTTCCGCGACATCATCGACTATATCGAGCCGGGCGATGTGCTCGTCATCAACAAGACGCGTGTGATGCCGGCCCGCCTGATCGGTCGCAAAGCCGGCTCGGGTGGCGTGGTCGAGACGCTGCTGCTCAAGCGCCGTGAGGATGTTGACCCGCTGGGCCACGTTTGGGAGTGCCTGGTCAAGCCGGGCAAGCGCCTGAAGCCCGGTGCTCAGATTGAGTATCGCGCCGGTGGCGCCCATGCGCCCGAGGGGGCTCCCGTGGTGCTGACGGCCGAGGTCATCGACTTTGTCACCGATAGCCGCGGAGGCCGTCTGGTGCGCTTTGAGCCGGCCGGCTGCAATGCCGCCGGCGAGCCGCGCACGCTCGACGAGGCCATTCATGCTGCCGGTCACGTGCCGCTGCCGCCCTACATTACCGATTACGAGGGCGATCCCGAGAAGTACCAGACCGTCTACGCCATGAAGGAGGAGCACTCGGCTGCCGCTCCTACGGCGGGTCTGCACTTTACCCCCGAGCTCATGGCCGCTATCGAGGCCAAGGGCGCGAAGTTTGCCGCCGTCGAGCTCGAGGTGGGTATTGATACCTTCCGTCTGGTGGAGGAGGACGACCCCACGCAGCACGTCATGCACACCGAGCGCTACCACGTGTCACAGGAGGTTGTCGACGCCGTGCATAAGGCGAAGGCCGAGGGGCACCGCGTGATCGCCGTCGGCACCACCGCAGTACGCTCGCTCGAGAGCGCCTTTGACGCTGAGGCACCGGTGTCCGATCCGGCCGTGACGGCGCGCTATTTTGAGGGCCGCGAGGATGGGGCCGATACGCTCGGCCGCGGCGACATCGTGGCGCGCGAGAACGCTACGACGCAGCTCTACCTCATGCCCGGCTCGACCTATCACGTGGTCGACGCGCTGATCACGAACTTCCACGTGCCGCGCTCCACGCTCATGATGCTCGTAAGCGCGCTTGCCACCCGCGACCAGATCATGGATGCCTACGCCGCTGCTATCGAAGAGCGCTACCGCTTCTTCAGCTTTGGCGACGCGATGCTCATTTGTTAGTTACGCGGTTCTACGAACCGCGTAACTACTCGACGCTGCGCGGGCCGCATTTGGACAATCTGACGTTCAACTTCAAGGGCGCG
>CAJMQJ010000004.1 GCA_905215525.1 uncultured bacterium | reverse complement strand
TATGCCCAATTAACAACCGTCAGGGAATTGTAATTGATGGTGAAGGTTCAAAGGTAATTTGCAAAGACTAATTTGAAAATTCCAGTTAGCTGTACTCGTTCCTAGCAGGGTTTGGGGCAGGCACGCCCCAACAAGAAGCTGTCCCAAAGGGGCAAGAATGGGGACTGCGGATGATTTCATGGACCGTCACGCGGCCCTTCCCAGCGCGGAGCGGAACTCAGCCGGCGTGCGGCCACCGAGCGCATCGCTGCGCCTCTCCGTATTATATCGACCGATCCAGCCCCCGAGCTCCTCGATGAAGCGGGCGGGGGGTCCAGTCCGACCAGTCCCGGCCGTGCCAGAACTCCTTCTTGAGCAGGCCGAAGAAGCCCTCCATCGCCGCGTTGTCCGGGCTGCAGCCCTTTGCGGACTGGATTGGCTACACTGATGTGGACAGTTCCGGGAGGGGCGCAAGAGACGGGAAGGCCGCGTGCGCGTTCCTGCGCGAGGGCCGCGGGGAGGGGCTGCCTGGGTACGGCGCCTGTCAACTCGGTCTACGTCTTTGATGACCGGGTCGTACTCAATATCAACTTCACGGATGATGCCAAAACGGTCACCCGTGAGGAAGTGTTGGGTTCGAGTGCTATGGACAATGCTCCAGCATGCTGGGATCGAACTCGCTAGCCGGAATCACACGGTACCCGTGACGCAGCAACAGATCGACGAAAACGCCGTTGCCCGCTGTAAGGGTGCCGCTGAATGTTCCGTCGTAGATGCGGCCCGCGCCGCACGAGGGACTACGGTCCTGCAAGATGCACGCAGCGATCTCGGACGGGCCGCCAAAGTGCTCGCACATATCGAGCGCGCGTTGGGCACCATGGCGAAACTCGCGATCAACCGACACGCCCTCGCGGGTGCGAACCTCACAGCCCACGATCTCGGACGGGTCGCGCGGCGTGGGCAGACCGCCAAAAACCTCGGGGCATACGAGGAGCACCTCGGTCCCCGTACGCTCGCAAGCCTCGACCAACGCGCGGTGGTAATTGTCGAGCCCGTTATACTTGCAGCTCTCGCCCATCAAACAGGCGCTTACCACGATCTTCATTTCCATCCCTCTCAAGCAAAACGCCCCATTTGAGAAAGCTGCTCAAATGGGGCGTCGGCGTTTACTGGCTCGGCCGCGGCTTTACTGCTGCTTTGGCATCAGCGGATTCTCACGCGTGAGGAGGTTCATGAACTCCTCGCCCGTGATCGTCTCCTTCTTGTACAGATAACGAGCCAGCTCGTGGAGCTTAAACTTGTTCTCCTTGAGGATCTGCAGGGCGCGGTCATGCGCATCCTCGATCAGCGTGGCGACAATCGCGTCCACGCGCTCGGCAGTACCGGGAGCGCAGGTGAGCGATGTGTCCTGGTTGAGATATGCGTTCTGAACGGTACCGAGCGCCATCATGCCAAACTCATCGGACATACCAAAACGCGTCACCATGTTGCGGGCGAGCTTGGTGGCCTGCTCGATATCGTTGGCCGCGCCGGTCGTCATCTCGCCAAAGATGAGCTCCTCGGCAGCACGTCCGCCGCAGTAGACGGCGAGCTTGTCGAGCACCTCCTGGCGCGTCGTCAGGAAGCGCTCGTCCTCCTCGACCTGCATGGTGTAGCCAAGAGCGCCGCTCGTGCGCGGCACGATAGTGATCTTCGTGACCGGAGCCGAGCCCTTCTGGCGGGCAGCGACGATGGCGTGGCCGATCTCGTGGTAGGAAACGACCTGCTTCTCGTGGTCGGACAGCACCGTCGACTTACGCTGCTGGCCAGCGATGACGACCTCCACTGACTCCTCAAAGTCATCCTGCGTCGCGCGTTTGCGACCCTCGCGGACGGCGCGCAGCGCGCCCTCGTTGATGATGTTAGCCAGATCGGCGCCCGAGGCACCAGGCGTGGCGCGGGCGATCGCGGTCAGATCGATCGGCGGCTGGGTCTTCACACTCTTGGCGTGGAGCTCGAGAATGTTCTTACGGCCGGTCAGATCGGGCAACTCGACGGGGATGCGGCGGTCAAAGCGGCCGGGGCGCAACAGGGCCGGGTCAAGGCTATCGGGACGGTTGGTCGCAGCGAGGACGACGATACCCTTGTGGTTATCGAAGCCGTCCATCTCGGTCAGCAGCTGGTTGAGCGTTTGCTCGCGCTCGTCGTTACCGCTAAAGCCACCGCCGTCACGCTTCTTGCCGATGGTATCGATCTCGTCGATAAACACGATGCACGGGGCCTTTTCCTTGGCCTGCTTAAACAGGTCGCGAACCTTGGCGGCACCGCGGCCCACAAACATCTCGACAAACTCAGAGCCCGAAATGCTAAAGAACGGAACGCCCGCCTCGCCGGCAACAGCCTTGGCAAGCAGGGTCTTACCGGTGCCCGGAGGGCCCACGAGAAGAGCGCCGCGCGGCAGCTTGGCGCCGATCTCCTCATAGCGCTGCGGCTTCTCCAGAAAGTCGACAACCTCCTTCAGGGATTCCTTGGCCTCTTCCTGACCAGCGACATCCTTAAAGGTCACGCCAACATCCTTGGAGGCGATAACGCGCGCACCGGACTTACCCAGACCACCGCCGCCAAAGCCGCCGCCACCAAAGTTCATGGACGGGCCGTCATCGCCCATGGCCTTCTTCATACGGCGGTTGAGCCACCAGCCGATGAGGAAGAAAATCGCCATGGGAAGGACGAGCGTGAGCAAGTAGTAAGTCATCAGGCCCGAGTTCTTGTCGGGGACAACCGACTCCAGCGAGGCGCCGGCCTCGAGCACGCGATCGGTAAAGCCCGTGTCGCTCGGCACGCCGGTCGTCTTGTAGGCGATATTCTCGTCCTCGCCCTTCTTGGTGTAATAAATGGTGTAATCGTCGGTGTTATATTCGACCTTGTCGACGCTCTTCTTGTCGAGTGCTTTGACAAACGTCGAGTAATCGGTCTTCGTAATCTGCTGCGTGTGACCGATGTTGGGGAACAGAACGGTCGAAAGCACGAGGTAGACGACGAAGGCGATGAGCACGTAGAGGATCATATTCCGTCTACGTTTGTTGTCATCCATCTCCATCTGCTTGAACTCCATCTATTGGGGTTGATAATGATGTTTTAAATACCCAACACGCGCGGCTATAAACCGATATTCATCACGAAAGGACAGATATGGCATCGCTGGAAGTCGGCAAGGTTCAGATTTATACGGGCGACGGCAAGGGCAAAACCACGGCCGCGCTGGGACTCGCTATGCGCGCCACGGGATATGGACTCAACGTGCTTATACTGCAGTTTGCGAAGAAGCTGCACTGCGCAGAACACGATGCTGCACCGCAACTGGGCCTACGTATCGTGCAGGCCGACCGCGATACGCCCGAAGCCTGCGCCGCGCAGATTATGGAGCTTGCGCGCAAACAGATCTCGCAGGTCGACGTGCTCATTCTGGACGAACTCGGCGAGGCGATGCGCCGCGGATTTGTGACGCGCGAGGATGTCGAAGCGCTGATCGCGATAAAGCCTGCCACCACGGAGCTCGTGCTCACCGGACGCGGGCTGCTGCCCCTCGCAGATCTGGCGGACCTGGTCACCGAAATGCGCCCCATCAAACACTACTTCGACGAAGGCCTCCTAGCCCGCCAAGGCATCGAATACTAAATGATCCGAAGGGGACGGAGGAAAACGGATCATTTCGCCCTATCGCAGGTCCAATGATCCGTTTTCCTCCGTCCCCTTCGGATCATTAGGCGGTGGCGCGACCTAGCCAGTTGCCGCTGTGATGGTAGATGGTGAACATCGTGGCCGTGATGAGCCAGGTTACGGGATAGACCAGCAGCAGGTGCTCGAGCGACGGATCAAAGGGCATGATCGCAAACACCCAGATCACCCTTAGGACAACGGTGCCAAAGATGGTGAGAACCATGGGCTGGAAGCTCACGCCGGCGCCGCGGATGGAGCCCGACGCGTTCTCGATAATCGAGAAGATCGCGTAGAACGGCGCAATGAAATGGATGATGGTCGTGGTATAGCCCGAAATCGAAGCATCATCGACAAACAGACGCGACAGGGGACCCGAGAACACCAACAGTACACAGGACAGGCCACCGATGAGCAAAAACGACAGCACGAGCGACGTGTGATAGCCCTTGCGCATGCGATCGTAATTACGCGCGCCAAAGTTCTGCGCCGAGAACGTGGTGATGGACACGCCGAGCGCCTCGGTCACCATCCAGATGATGCCATCGAGACGGCCCGAAAGGCCCCACGCCGTCGTAACATCGGCGCCAAACGAGTTGACCGAAACCTGAATCAAGACGTTGGAAATCGAATACGCCGCCGATTGAAAACCCAGCGGCAAACCGCACGAAAGCATGCTCTTACAAATACCGCGATCGATGCCGAGCTTAGACAGCGAAAGACGCCATGCACCCGGAGCGCGCATCATGCGCAACACGATCATCGTTGCATTGGAGCAAATGGTCAGCGCTACCGCGATGCCGCAGCCCAGCGCCTCCATATGCAACACAGCAACAAAGATGATATCCAGCACCACGTTAACAAGGCAGCCAGAGGCAATGATCACAGCGGGACCGCGCGTATCCCCCACGGCACGCAGCAGTGCGGTTCCCATATTAAGCAGCAGTGCCGCAACCATCGCGGCAAAATAACAGCGAGCATAGGCAACGCCCTCGGCAAGTAGCTCGTGCGGCGTATTCATCAACACCAGCATGGGCTCGACAAAAACCATGCCAAGAATGGAAACGACGATGCCGCCCACCAAAGCAAGCGTCATGGCTGTATGGACCGAACGGCTCAGACGCTCGCTATCGTGCTGGCCAAAAAACTGACCCGTGATAACGGCACAACCGGCGCCAACGCCAACGCAAAAACCAATGCAGAGCTCGGTGAGCACCATCGTGGCTTGAATGCCGCCAAGCGCAAGCTTGCCGCCAAACTGACCGACGATATAGGTGCCGATAAGCGTGTAAGCCTGCTGAAAAAACGAACTAAAAAAGATGGGAACGCACAGCGACAGCAATTGCTGCCAAATGACACCTTGCGTTACATCGATAGACGTAGATTTCTTAGCCACACGCCCTCCCCAAAAGCGCACGTCAACCGACAAAACAGCAATTTAAAACCAAAGCCAAAACCAGCTTAGCACCGACTGGCGGCGACCGAAACACCCCGAATCAGAGCGCGGTACGGAATATCTGCCTAGTGATACAAACCCGGCTGGTAGTGGTACTCGTTGCTCACGTGCGGGCACAGCTGCCAAAAGGCGACGGCGCTCGCCGCGGCCACGTTGAGCGAATCGACCCCGTGCGCCATCGGAATGCGCACGGCTCGGTCGCAGCCGGCAATGGTCTTGGCGCCCAAGCCGGCACCCTCGGTACCCATAAAAATCGCCAAGCGATCAATCTTCTGCAGCACAGGATCGCCCAGCGAAACGGAATCATCCGTCAACGCCATAGCGGCACACGAAAAACCGGCATCATGAAGCGCGGCCAGGCCATCATGTGGCCACACGCGAGCCTCACTGCCAATACGCGTCCACGGCACTTGAAACACGGTGCCCATGCTCACGCGGGCCGAGCGACGATACAGCGGGTCGCAGCACGTAGGGCTCACCAGAATGCCGTCGACATTGAGCGCGGCAGCCGAGCGGAAAATCGCGCCCACGTTCGTGTGGTCGACAATGCCCTCGAGCACGCACACGCGCACAGGGCGCTCCCCCGCCGCCTCGACAACGCCACCCAAGAACTCATCGACCGGAATCTGACGCGGGCGACGAAACGCCGCGAGCGCACCGCGCGTCACGTTAAAGCCCGTCAACTGCTCCATGAGCTCCATCGAGGCCACGAACACCGGGACCGGACCCGCTCCCTCGCGCACAACCAAGCGCTCAAACAGCGGCATCATCTGGTCGAGCCAGCGTTCACCCAAAAGAAAGCTCACCGGCTCGTATCCGGCACGCACCGCACGCTCGATGACCTTGGCGCTCTCGGCGATAAAGATGCCCTTCTGCGGCTCCAGTACGCAGCGCAGCTCACGCTCGGTCAGTCGCACATAGGCATCGAGCCGCTCGTCCTCGAGCGAATCGATTCGCAGCACCTCAACGGCATCAGTCATAGTAGCCAGCCCGCACCCTTCTTACAGCAGCATCTATATCAAACGAGGCGACGCCAAGCGCCGCCCCTCAATCATTCCAACCCGATAATACCGTGGGCAAATAGGAGATTTACGCCTCAACGCGACGATACGTCACGAACTCATAATCGAGGCCTTCGTCACCCTCGCCCGCGGCAATCGTGGCAACCCCTTCGCGCCGCGCAACTTCCCACGCGGGATCGGCGTCCAAGTCGGGAAAGTACGTGTCCACGGGATGGACGCAGTGGTTATGCGTGACCTCGGCCTCCACGCAGTACGGCAAAAACTGCCGATAGACATCGCCGCCGCCGATCACCCAGGCAACGGGCTCATCGGCAACCGCGGCGAGCGCCTCGCAGATACTATGCACCGCGTCGACACCTTCGGGCGAAAAATCCTCGTCGCGCGTGAGCACGATATTGCGACGATTCTTGAGCGGCCGTTCGCCGGGAAAACTCAGCAGGGTCTTGCGCCCCATAATAACCGGGCAACCTTTGGTGCACGCCACAAAATGACGCATGTCGGCACGGTTGGACACCACCATGTCGCCCTCGCACCCAATACCCCAGTCATCGCACACGGCGACAATGGCAGAAAGCTTACACGTCATGCACGTCACCTACACCGCAATGGGGATGTTCTTGACCTGCGGGCCGTGCTCATAGCCCTCGACAATCAGGTCGTCGGTCGTAAACGCATAGAAGTCATGCACATCGGGGTTAAGCGTTACCTTAGGCGCGGCAAACTGCGGACGCTCGATAAGCTCGCGGACGATATCGACATGACGGTCGTAAATGTGGGCATCGGCAATCACATGCAGCAACTCGCCGGGAATCATATCGACCGACTGCGCGACCATCATCAGCAAAATGGCGTACTGGCACACATTCCAGTTGTTCGCAGCCAAAATGTCCTGGCTGCGCTGGTTGAGAATCATGTTGAGCGTCGGTTTATCATCCTGCGGGCGCTGCGTCACGTTATACGTCACGCTGTAGGCGCACGGATACAGGTGCATCTCGGACAGGTCGCTAAACACGTAGGTATTCGTCATAATGCGGCGGCTGTACGGCGTGTTCTTAAGGTCGTACAGCACGCGATCCATCTGATCGAAGTCACCCTCGGCATAATGGCTCTTCTGCCCAATCTGATACCCGTAGGCCTTGCCGATGGAGCCAGTCTCGTCGGCCCACTCATCCCAAATATGGCTGTTGAGGTCATGCACGTTATTGGACTTCTTTTGATAGATCCACAGGATCTCATCCATGGCAGATTTGAGGGCCGTACGACGCAGGGTAAGCGCCGGAAACTCCTCACGCAGGTCGTAGCGTGCCGTGACGCCAAAGTTTTTAATGGTATAGGCAGGGGTGCCGTCCTCCCACACCGGGCGGACCTTTTGGCCCTCGGTGGTGGTGCCATGGTCCAGAATATCGCGGCACATGGCTACAAACTGTTGATCAGCCTTGCTCATTGACCCTCCTGTCAGTCGCCTATAAGCGAGATTCATTGTAGCCCAGGCGCAAGCGGCCCCACAGCCCTAACATAAGCCCTCATTTTCTGACATATGCCAGAAATTCCTTGCGTAAATCCGCACGGTCGTTATTCTATTGTTGACATATGTCAGATATGGAGAGTGTATGGCGGGAAGACGTGAAAAATTGCGCCGCGTCGGGATCATCCCCGAATATCGCGGTTTTACCCCCGATGGCCTTGCCAGCGGAGAGGCCATCGACATGACGGTCGACGAACTCGAGGTACTGCGCCTGTGCGACCTGGAAGGCCTTAACCAAGAGGCAGTCGCACAGCAGATGGGCATTGCCCGCGCCACGGTGGCGGCAATCTGCAGCCGCGCGCATCGCAAGGTGGCAAACGCGCTGGTCAACGGACGGGCGATCGTCATCGAAGGCGGTAACATCGCATACTCCCCCATCACCACGACAACGGCCGCATGGCCAGCAAAGGAGGTCGGCACCATGAGGGTGGCAACCACGTACGACAACGGCAACATCTTTATGCACTTTGGCCGCAGCGAGCAGTTCAAGATCTACGACATTCAGGACGGCAAAGTACTCAACGAGCAGGTCGTGGGCACCGGCGGCACCGGCCACGGCGCACTTGCGGGCCTGCTCGCCAACGGCGGCGTGGACACGCTCATCTGCGGCGGCATCGGCGGAGGCGCTATCAACGCGCTTGCTCAAGCCGGCATCACGGTATACGCAGGTGCCCAGGGCAGCTGCGACGCTTGCGTCGAGGCCCTTATCGCCGGCACGCTCGCACAGAACGGCGAGGCCACGTGCAGCTGCCACAGCCACGACCACGAGCACACCCATGAGCATGGCGGGTTCTGCGGCTGCCACGGCCACCACGACCACGAAGGCCACGAGGGCTGCGGCTGCCACTAACGGCACGGCACCGCGAGCTCGGGGCGCGAAGCCGAACGCAACCCAACAATCAAAGCCAACAACAAAGGCCACCCGGTAGCATCCGAGTGGCCTTTGCCATATCAAGCTGGAATTACAGCTCTATTTCTTATTACGCATCTGCGCTTCCATCTGGCGCAGCAGCTCCATATCGGACTTGGGACCGCCCGTACCCAGGCCGCCCATGCCGCCCAGACCCATAGCGTCCAGCCCAGGGATATTGGGCATGCGCATCTTTTTGCCCTTCTTGCCCTTTTTGCCCTTCTTGCCGCCGGCCTGTGCCTGATTGGCCATCGTGCGCATGCGGCCCATCATCTTATTCATCTCGCCCCACTGCTTCATAAGGCTGTTGACCTCGGTGGGGGTTACGCCGGCGCCCTTGGCAATACGCGCGCGACGCTGACCGTTGATGATGGAGGGACGCAGGCGCTCCTCCTTGGTCATCGACATGATGATGGCCTCGTTCTTATCGAAGATGCCCTCGTCCAGGTTGCCGCCCATCTGGTTGAGTGCACGCTGACCACCGGGGAGCATGCCCAGGATACCCTTCATGCCGCCCATCTTCTTGACGGCTTTCATCTGGTCGAGCATGTCGTTCATGGTGAAGCCCTCGCGCAGCATACGCTCGGCAGCCTCGAGCTGCTCTGCATCGGCTGCCTCCTGGGCCTTCTCGATGATGCCGACGACGTCGCCCATGCCCAAGATTCGCTTGGCCATGCGATCGGGATAGAACGGCTCAAGAGAATCGGGTTTCTCGCCCATGCTCACGAACTTGATGGGCTTGCCGGTCACCTGACGCACCGAAAGTGCGCCACCGCCACGGGCGTCACCGTCGAGCTTGGAGATGATCACGCCGTCAAAGTCGGTGCGATCGGCGAAGGTCGAGACGACGTTAACGATATCCTGGCCGGTCATGGCATCGACGACCATCAGCACCTGGTCGGGCTTGACGGCCTTCTTGATGTCGACGGCCTCCTGCATCATCTGCTCGTCGATCTGAAGACGACCGGCGGTATCGACAATGACCACGTCACGCAGGTGGTCGACGGCCTCCTGAATGGCACCCTTGGCGATGTCGACCGGGTGCGCGCCGTCGCCGCGGAAGACCGGAACGCCGATCTCTCCACCGAGCGTGGCCAGCTGGTCGGCAGCGGCGGGACGGTAGACGTCGCACGCGGCGAGCAACGGCGAGCGGCCCTGCTTCTTGAGCAGGTAGGCAAGCTTTACGGCAGCCGTGGTCTTACCGGAGCCCTGCAGGCCCACGAGCATGATGACATTGGGAATGCGGTTGCTAAAGACGAGCTTGCTCTCGGTTGAGCCGAGCATCTCGGTGAGCTCGTCGAGCACGATCTTGACGACGTTTTGCGCCGGCGACAACGACTCCATGACCTCGGCGGTCATGCAGCGCTCCTTGGTCTTGGCAACGAACTCCTTGACAACCTTAAAGTTAACGTCGGCCTCGAGCAGCGCCATGCGAATATCGCGCATGGCCGAAGTGATATCGGCCTCGGTCAGTTTACCCTTGCCGCGCAAGCGGTCAAATGTGTCGTTGAGGCGATCGCTCAGAGAATCAAACACTAGTCACTCCTTAATTGGACTCGCCCACCAGGGCGCGGCAGAAATCTTTGGCGTTAAACTCCTGCAGGTCATCGACCTGCTCGCCCACGCCGATGCGCAGGATCGGGAGCTTGAGCTTCTCGGCCACGGCCATGGCAATACCGCCCTTAGCCGTGCCGTCGAGCTTAGTCATGATAATACCGTCCAGGCCCAGCGCCTCGTTAAACTCAAGCGCCTGGTTCAGACCGTTCTGGCCAGTGGCGGCATCGATCACAAGCACGACCGAGACCGGCATGGGACCGGCGGCCATATTTGCGGCGCGCTTACGCGTCACGTTGGCCACCTTGGCGAGCTCGCGCATGAGTTCGGGGCTTGTGTGCAGACGACCGGCGGTGTCGATCAGCACCAGGTCGCTGCCGCGCTTATCGGCCTCATCGAGCACGTCGTAGCACACGCTCGCCGGGTCGGAACCGCGATCGCGCTTGATGACGGGGACGCCGGCGCGCTGACCCCACACATCGAGCTGCTCGATGGCGGCGGCGCGGAAGGTATCGGCAGAACCGATCACCACGTTCTTGCCGCGGGCAGCCATGGCGCTCGCAATCTTGCCGACCGTTGTGGTCTTGCCGGCGCCGTTGATGCCCACAAACAGCACGCAGCTCGGCGTATCGGAAAACGGATCACGCTCAACAGGCACAAAATGGCCCTCGAGCTGCTCGGCCAGAGCGCGGCGAAGCTGCGGGGCGGTCTTGAGGTTCTTCTTGGCAGCAGCATCGCGCAGGTCATCGGAGACCTGAATAGCGACCTCGGCACCCATGTCACCCATGACGAGGGTGTCCTCAAGGTCCTCCCAAAAGTCCTCGTCGACCTCGCCGCCAAAGTAGAAGACCTCGTTGAGGGCCTCGCGGCTGCGCTCAAGTCCGCGCGAGAGAGCGTCAAAGAATCCCATTATGCATTCACGACCTTTCCGGTTTCGCGATCGAGTTTTTGCGAGACGACGCGACTGACGCCGTCGGCTTGCATCGAGACGCCATAGAGAACGTCAGCGTCCTCCATAGTACGGCGCTGATGCGAAATGACCAAGAGCTGTGTATCGGAACGCAGCACATCGAGGGCTCCGATGAGCTTGGACAGGTTGGCGTCATCAAGCGCCGCCTCGACCTCGTCCAGCACATAGAACGGCACCGTGCGCGTGCGGTACACGGCAAAGAGCAGGGCGAGCGCCGTCAGACTCTTCTCGCCACCCGACATGAGCATCATCTTAGTAATGCGCTTGCCGCGCGGCTGCGCCACAACCTCAATGCCCGTCTCGGCAGGATGCTCGGGATCGGTCATCTCAAGATGAGCCTGGCCACCCGGGAACAGCATGGCGAAGATCTCACGGAAGTTCGCATCGACCTTCTCGAAGGTCACCAAGAAGGCTTTACGCATCTTACGGTCGATGGCCACGGTAATCTTGGTGAGCGCCTTGCGCGCGCTCTCCAGATCGGCCAGCTGCTCCTCGATGTAATCGGCGCGGCGCTTGAGCTGCTCGTACTCCTCCATGGCAACCTGGTTCACAGGGCCCAGGTTGTTAATCTGGCGCACGAGCTGGTTGAGCTCGCGCTCGGCGGCGTCGCGGTCGGTGGGAGCAGGAAGCATGAGCGCTTCCTCGAGCACCGTAGTGCCATCGGCGGTAATGGCCTTGATGGCCGCCTCCACCTGCACCTCGAGCTTGCCGCGGGAAACCTTGAACTCGTTTTGCGTCGCCGTGGCGGCATCGACCCGCTCCTTGGCGCGGGAGACCTCGGCCTTGGCGTCTTCGATGGTCTTCTTGAGCGAGGCCGAGTCCGCCTCCTCGAGCGAAGCCTGATCACGCAGACGCGCGGCCCAATCCGATGCGCGATCCAGCAGGGCCGAATAGCGCTCGTGCATGGGGTCGACACGCAGGCGCAGCAGCTCGAGTGAGCGCGAGGCCTGGCGTGTTCCGCGGATACGGCGGTCGATGCCCTCGAGTCGATGCTCCAAGTCGGGCACACGGCCCTTCAGCGAACGCAGACGCTCGCTCGTCTGAGCCAGGCGGACCTTGGCATCGGCGAGCTTGCCGGCTGCCTCGGAATCGTCACGACGCACGCGATCGAGCTCGTCGTTGGCTTCGGCAATCTGGAGACCCAGGTCGCCTGCCTGCGCGCGGGCCTCGTCGCGCGAACGGGTGAGTTCGTCAACGCGCGGGCGCGCAGCGCGAACGGCCTCGGCGGCCTGCTCGCGGCGCTTGGAGATGCGCACGCGCTCGACCTCGGCGTTGTAGGCGCTTTGCTCCAGGCGGCCAATCTCGGAGAGCAGCGAGCGGCGCTCGCCCTCAAGACGGGCGATCTCGCCGGCGGCATCGCCCTCGGCGGCACGCGCCTCCTCAACGGCCGCATTGGCCTCGACGACCTGATCCGACACATGCTCAAACACAGCAGCTAGATCGGGCTCCAGGCCCTCCAGCTCGCGAATGCGACGCTTGCGCTCCAAGGCACCCGACGCCTCGCCAGCATCGAGGCCCACACGCACCAGGCCGCCGCAGGCGACGCGGGCGCCATCGGGGGTCACGTAAGTCACACCGCCAACGACAGGGGCAGCCAACGCGGCAGCCAAGTCATCGACCACGTAATAGCCGCCAAGAAGGGCCTCGACAACCGGGCCATAACCGGAGCGCACGGACAGACGATCGACCAGACGCGTACCGGCAGCGCCCTCGGCGGCAGCAGAGCCACTCACGCCGCGCGCCATCAGCAGTGCCTCGCCCGAGGCCTTCTTTTGGTCCAGAGCAGCACGACCGGCACGCTCAAGCGTAGCGGCGTCATCAAACAGTAGGGCATCGATATCGCCGGCAAGCAGCTGCTCGACCAGGCCCTCAAGCTCACGAGGAGCCTCGAGCACGTCGCCCAGACGGCCTGAGACATCATCGCCCAGTGCGCCCATCAGACGGCTCACCAGCGGCGAGCTGTCTGCCATGCGGGCATCAAGCTTCTTTTGGCTGGCAAGCTCCGAGCGCACCTCGGACAGCTTGTTGCGCGCCTCGCTCTCACGATTGCGCAAGTCCTTCAGGGCTGCACGGGCGACCTCGGTGGCCTCGCGCGCATCGTTCTGGGCCTGACGAGCCGCCTCAAGGGCACTCTCAAGCTCCTCAGCACGGTCGCGACGGCTATCAAGCGATGCTGTAACCTCCTCGAGCTGTTCATCAATCTGCTCCAGGCGCGAGGCGTACATGTTGTCCTCGACCTCGGCGTTGCTCAGCGAGTCCTTCACCTTGGCGAGTTCGAGCGCCGCGTTATCGGCCACACGCTGCACATCGCGTTGCTCACGCGTAAGCTGCGAAATCTGATTGTCGAGCGCCACGCGCCGCTCGTGGAGCTCAGCGGCGGCAGGACCAGCGGCGTCAACGTCCTCCTGGGCCTGCATGTGCGCGCCGGTCACTTCCTCAAGCTGTGCACGCGCGTCCTCGAGCTCCTCGACCACGCGACGACGCTGGTGCTCGGAGCTCGAGATCTGGCCACGCATGTCGGACAGGCGCGACACCATGTTGTGGCCCTTTTCCTCGAGCAGGCGCATATCGGAGTTAATGCGGCCGACCACGTCTTGCATATGGCGGCGCTGCTCGCCCAGATCGCCCACAAACAGGCCCTTTTCCTCGAGCATGACCTGGAGCTTCTCGAGCTCGCGTTCCTTTTCGCCCAAGCGGTACTGCGCAAGCTCCAGCTCGGCGGCACCTTCCTTGGAGCGGCTCTCCAAGTCGTTCCACTGCGACTGCAGCGAACGCAGCTCGTCGACGGCTAGCATCTGCGTAAGCTCGTTCGCGCGCGAGGACAGCTCTTTGTACTTGCGCGCACGATCGACCTGACGCTCCAGAGGTCGCAGCTGACGGGCGATTTCCTTATTGATGTCGCGGGCACGCGTCAGGTGCTCGTCCATCGACTTAATCTTTTTGAGCGCACGCTCCTTGCGGCGTTTGTGCTTGGAAATGCCGGCGGCCTCCTCGATGAGGGCGCGGCGCTCCTCGGGGCGGCTCTGCAAAATGGCGTCGAGCTTGCCCTGGCTGATGATGGAATGCGTATCCTTGCCCAAACCCGAATCGTGCAGGATGTCCTGAATGTCCATCAGGCGGCACGGACTCGAGTTGATGAGGTACTCGCTTTCGCCCGAGCGATACATACGACGGGTGATGGCGACCTCGTCAAAGTCGACGGGCAGCATATGGTCCGAGTTATCGAGCACCAGCGTGACCTCGGCGACACCCACCGGCTTGCGCGCTGACGAGCCCGAGAAGATGACATCCTCCATGGCCTGGCCGCGCAGCTGCTTGGCGCTCTGCTCGCCCAGGACCCACAGAATCGAGTCAGAGATGTTCGATTTTCCCGAGCCGTTGGGACCGACGATGACGGTCAGGCCCGGCTCAAACGTCATATGGGCGCGGTCGGCAAACGACTTGAACCCTTTGAGCGTGAGGGACTTGAGATACACGGTTCCTCGCTTAAACAGGCTTCTTGTTGAGAATCACGCCGTTGGTGGTGTAGCCCATGCGGTCAAGTGCCTCGAGTGCAGCGGCTCCCTCGGCTTCCTTCTTTGAGGAGCCGGAGCCGCGACCCTGGCGAATACCATCGATCAACACCACGGCGGTAAAGGTGGGCGCATGCGCAGGGCCCTCGGAGCCGACCAGCTTGTACGCGGGAGGCTCGTGGCCGTCGGCCTGCACGCACTCCTGCAAATACGACTTGGGGTTCGCAGGGTGCTCGGCACGCTCGGATGCCAAATGTGGCTTAAGCGTACGGTGGATAAACTCCGCCGCGGCATCCCAGCCGGCGTCCAGATACAGCGCGCCCACGAGCGACTCGTAGACGTTCTCGAGCGCCGAGTGCAGGCCGCGCGCGCCGGTACCGGTCTCGGAGGCACCAAAGATGATGATGTCATCGATACCCAGCTCGTGCGACACCTCGGACAGCGTGGCGCCCGAGACAAGGGACACCTTCAGGCGCGTGAGCTTGCCCTCGTCAAACTCCGGATAGGACACAAACAGGGAGCGTGCAACAACGGCGCCCAAAATGGAATCACCCAAGAACTCAAGGCGCTCGTAGCTTGCCGAGACTGGCTGGCCTTCGACGGCCGAAGGATGCGTAAGGGCCGCGCGCAGCAGCACCTTGTCATTGAACTCGTGGCCCAGAATCTCCTGGGCGCGCGTAAGTCGTTCGGATAAAGCCAAGACCTAAGCCTCCCTGGCGTTTTCGATCGCGTCGACGGCGTCGGCGACAGAGTTGAGCGAGAGCAGGGTCTCGTCATCGATCTCGAGATTGAACTCGTCCTCGATAGCCGTAACCAGTTGCAGGCGCTCGAGCGAGTTGGCATCGAGGTCGTCAAAGGTGGTCTCATCGCTAATTTCGGCAACATCGACGCCCAGAACGTCAGCAGCGACCTCGGCGATCTTGTCGAAGATTTCGGAGCGGTCCATAGCGCTTCCTCTCATAGTGCATGAATACCAAAAGAATGGTACCGCCCGGGCGGTACCAAGACACGGTTCTGATTCTACCCCACGAAGCAGGCCGCGAGGCACATAACAGCGCTCTAACTCGCTCTTACAAAACGATGCCGTCCATGGAGTTGGCGACGTTCTCGACCAGCCCCGCGCGCACGGCTTCGACCGCCGCAAGCGTACCGTTTTTAACAGCCTCGACCGAGGTGGCGCCATGGCCGATTAGGACCACGCCACGCAGGCCCAAAAGAATCGCGCCGCCCTTGGCATCACCAGAGAGCTTGGCCTTAATCTCGCGCATCTGCTTTTTGATGAGCAGCGCGGCGATCTTGGTGCCGAGCGAGGCCATAAAGGCGCCCTTGAGCTCCTGCAGCAAAAACTTGGCAGCGCCCTCGGTAGCCTTGAGAGCGATATTGCCCGACATGCCGTCGGCAACAACGACATCGAAATTGCCCGAGGTGAGGTCGGTGCCTTCGCAGTTGCCCACAAAGCCCGGAACTGCGGCCTTCATAGCAGGGAAGCAGGCCTTGGTAAAGTTAGAACCCTTCTCGTCCTCGGTGCCGTTACCAAGCAGGCCCACGCGAGGATGTTCGATGCCCAGGACGACGCGGGCATAGGCGCTACCCATCTGGGCAAAACGCACCATGTCATCGACCTCGACATCGGGGTTGGCGCCCATATCGCACAGCACCGTCAGACCGCCGGCGCGATTGGGCAACGCATTGGTCAGACAGGGGCGCACCGGCTGCTTCTTGCCTTCGGCCTGATACCTAAACGGCGTCACGTATGCGGTAGCAGCGGCGGTCATGGCGCCGGTGGAGCCGGCGGAGAAGAACGCGTCCGCGTTGCCCTTTTTGATGGCGCGGCAGGCAAGCACGATCGAGGACTTGCGCTTGGTCATCACGGCGCGAATAGGATCGTCATCCATGGCGATAACGTCGGGTGCCTCAAGGGCCTCAACACGTGCATGGGAAGCAGCAAAGGGATTGACGATTTCAGAGGGGCCAGCTGCCAAGACCTCGATATCGGGATCGGCGGCAAGCGCAGCCTCGATACCATCGAGAACAACCTGAGGTTTCTCGTCTCCGCCCACAACGTCTACACAAACGCGAACGTTACTCATATACATGCTCCTTATACAAAAATGGCCGACTCATTGAGCCGGCCATTGTGGTTCCATTTGGAACGGCATCGCATCCAGAGTATACCGTTACTCGGTAACGATAACCTCGCGGTCCTTGTAGAAACCGCAGCTGGGGCACACGTGGTGCGGAAGCTTGACAGCGCCGCAACGGGGGCACGTGGACTGAGCCGCAGCCGAGATCTTCATGTTGGCGGAACGACGGGTGTGAGTGCGGATACGACCCTGCTTTTGTTTAGGTACGGGCATAGTGACCTTCCTTATGAACTATCCAGTGTGGCGATTACGCGCAAGTAGCGATACTACCACAGTTTTACTCATCGAGCTTGAGATTCTTCAATGCTGCAAATGGATTTTCCGTGGCAGCAGCCCATTCTGCCTCTGCCTGGGCGGCGCAATCGCATTGCTCGACGTTGAGATTGCAACCGCAAGTGGGACACAGACCGCGGCAATCGGGCTTGCAGAGCACCACAAACGGCGTGTCCATAACGACCGCGTCGTTGATGGGCTCACCCAGATCGACGATGCGATCCTCACCCAGGAGCTCGTAGCCGTCCTCGTAGGCCTCAGGATCCTCGGGCTCCTCAAAGAGGTAGAACTCCTCGATCTCGCCGGCGATATCAAACGAGGCGGGCTCCAGGCAACGGTCGCACTCGCCGGTGGCGTGCGCGCGGACCATGCCCGTGAGCAAGACACCGGTACCGGCATTGGTAAAGACAACGTCGTAGTCGATGCCGTCCTGTAGCTGGTACTCCTTCTCGCCCACCGTGTAGGTGGCGACATCGACCTTACCGGTCAGCGGATACGAATCTCCAGGAAACTCGAGCTGCTCAGAAAGATCGACGGTAACGCTCGGGAACTCAGCCATTACCACTGACCATTCTGCTGGGCGGCACCCTCGTTGAGCTGCTGACGGCAACGGGTAACGGTGCCGGTCAGGCTCTTGAGGTTCTCCTCCAGGTGCGTAAAGACCTGCTCTGCGTAGTCCTCGGCAGCATAACGCGTCTCGCGCTCGTACTGCTGGGCACGATCACGGATGTCGTCGGCCTGCTGCTGCGCTAAGCGGACGATCTCCTGCTCACCGGCAATGGTGAGGGCCTGCTGCTGAGCGTCGGCGATGATGGAATCGGCCTGGGCGGCGGCGGAAGCCATAAGCTCCTCGCGCTCCTTAAGGATACGGCGGGACTTCTGCCACTCCTCGGGATAGCTCATGCGGATCTCGTCGAGGATGTTGAAGAACACGTCGGCGTCGATGACCTTGAACTGAGCGTTCTTGCCGAAAGGCGGCTTGGCTTCCTCGATCAGCCCTTCGAGCTCATCGACCAAGCTGACGATCCTATCGCCAGGAAAATTCTCGCCCGGCATCCGGTCTCCTTTCATAGGTAACATATCATCGTGCTAGTTTACCACATGCCACCAGGCAATAAAAAACGTCACGAAAAGCGGTGTCTGAGCGCTTCGACCACGTTGGGCGGGACAAACGTCGATACATCGCTGCCGAGCGAGGCGATCTGGCGAACGACCGAACTCGAGATATAGCCGTACTGCGGCGCACTCATGACAAAGATGGACTCCAGCTCGTTATCCAAGCGATAGTTGAGGTCTGCCTGCTGCAGCTCGTACTCAAAGTCGGTCATGGCGCGCAGGCCCTTGACCACGGCCCCCGCCCCCTGCTCGCGAGCGAAGTCGACCAAGAGGCCGGTAAAGGGCAGGACCTCGACGCCGTCGATATCACCGAGCGCCTCGCGAGCCAGCGCCACGCGCTCATCGAGCATAAACGTGGTGCCCACGCCGTTTTTACCCTGCGACTCGGCAACAGCGACGATCACGCTGGGAAAGATGCGACGGGCGCGGCGGATCACATCGATATGGCCAAACGTGATGGGATCGAAGGTGCCCGGGACGATCACGCGGTTGATGGTGTCATTCATGGGCGTCCTCCCAAGGCGCTTCCTCGTTATTTTCGTTCTTGTCAGCAAGGTCGTTCTCGTCCTCGGCCACCCAGCGCAGCAAGTCAACCGAGGTTATGCCGTAGCGCTTCTCTCGCACGGTCTCAAAACCGGTCGGGTGAGCGCCCGCGTCGGCGGCAGCGTGCTCAAACAGCGCATAGGCACCCTGTGCCAGCAAGCCTTGCTGAGCTAGGTTTTGCAGCAGCTCCTCGACCGGCTCGGCGCCAAAGGCATAGGGCGGATCGAGCAGGACCAGATCAAAGGGGCCACCCGGCACACGGCCGCGCGAGGCGCTCGCCAACACATCGCCGGTAACGACGCGCCAACGCGAGCGGTCGCCGCACAGCGACTCGATATTCTTGGTGATCAGACGGGCGGCATTGCGATCGATCTCGAACGTGGTGAGCGAGCGGGCGCCACGCGAGAGCATCTCGATTCCCAGGGCACCGGAGCCGCCAAAGGCATCCAGCACGCGGACCTCGTCCAAATCGAAATCGAACGCCGACATGACCATGGATGCACATGCCTCGCGCACGCGATCGGTCGTAGGACGGGTGACATCGCGTCCACGCGGCTCTTCGATCTTGCGGCCGCGCCATTCACCGCCGATGATTCTCATCCTCCGCTGACCTCCTTAAAGATATGTCGATAACGCATGGCGACCGCGTCGCGCAAGGGGCGCGTCGCCACGGAGTCAAGGTTGCAAGCATACCGCAAGAGCTCGACCGCGTCCAAATGGGCCCATTCGATAAGATCCTCGTCGGCGTCCAGGTCCACAAAGCGCAAGGTAATGCCGCCGTGTTGACGATAACCCAGAATCTCGCCCTCGTGGCGCAGACGCAGGTCCATCTGGGCGAGCGTAAAGCCGTCCGAGGTCTTTTCGAGCGACTGGAGGCGGTCTTGTGCCGCCGAGGCGCCGCCATTGCCCTTGGAGTGCGTCATGACCAGGCAGGTGCCCGACACGCTGCCGCGGCCCACGCGACCGCGCAGCTGGTGCAGGGCCGCCAAGCCAAAGCGCTCACCGTTCTCGATGACCATGACGGTGGCGTTGGGCACGTCGACGCCCACCTCGACCACCGTAGTCGAGACGAGCACGTCGATCTCGCCACGCTTAAAGGCATCGATAACCTGGTCCTTCTCCCCCGCTGGCATGCGGCCGTGAAGGCGCTCGATGGCAAGACCCGGCAACGCCAGACGCAGGCGATCGAGCTCGGTCGCCGTATCGTGCAGCGGCACGGGGACCGTCACGCGGCCCTCGTCGTCGCGGGCGATACCGGGCACGTCCTCCAGATCATCGGCCGAGTCACTCGGCTCCACGAGCGGGCAAATCACGTAGGCCTGCTGACCCTTTTCATGCGCCTCGCGGATGGCGCCATAGGCAAGGTCGCGGCTCGACTCGGTAAGCACGCGTGTCGTCACGCCAGCGCCAGGGACGGGCCGATGGCGGATGATGCTCGTGTCCAGATCGCCGTAGACCGAAAGCGCCAGCGTACGTGGGATGGGCGTTGCCGTCATAACGAGCAGATCGGCACCAGGGCCCTTCGCACGCAGGGCGTTGCGTTGGCCGACGCCAAACCGGTGCTGCTCATCGATGACCACGAGCGACAGATGCTTGAACGCCACGTTATCCGAAAGCACCGCGTGGGTGCCAAAGAGGACATCGAGCTCGCCCGATTCCAGCTGGGCATGGATCCGCTCGCGCTCGGCCGCTGGCGTGGCGCCCGTCAGGAGCGCCCAGGTCATGCCAGCCTGCGAGAGCAAGGGGCCGGTCTTATCGGCATATTGACGCGCCAGCACGCCCGTGGGCGCCATAACGCAGGCCTGCGTGCCGCTATCGGTAGCCACAGCCAGCGCGCAGGCGGCAACGGCGGTCTTACCGGTACCGACATCGCCCAGCAGCAGGCGGTTCATCACGCGCCCGCCATCGCACATATCGCGCAGGATATCTTGGAACGCGGCCTCCTGCTCGTCGCTCAGCGAAAATGGCAGGGCCTGCTTGAGCGCGGCCAGGTGCTCGCCCGCGGCGTGGGCGTAGGGCACCACATCGACCAGGCTGCCGTCGTTGCGCAGGCGCAGCGCCAGCTGCAGGTAAAGGCACTCCTCGTAGGCAAGCCGTGCGCGCGCGATATCGCGCTCAGCCATGCTCGAGGGAAAGTGAATTGATCGAAGCGCACGAGCATTGCTCATCAGGCGACGCTTAACGCGCAAGCGTGCGGGAATCGGGTCGAAGGGATTGCCGACGACCTCGAGCGCGCCACTTACGATGCGGCGCATCCATGCCTGGCTCACGCCGTCACTCACATAATGGACCGGCAAAATGGTGCCCGCAGCACGCCCGTCATCGAGCTTTTCAAAGTGCGGCGAGGCCATCTGCTTAAAACCGTAGGCAAACTCGACCTTGCCCATCACGGCCAGGCGGTCGCCCTGCTTAAGCTGCTGGGCAATCCAAGGCTGACGGAAAAAGGCGACCTGCAGCACGCCCGTCTCGTCAACGAGTGAGACCTCGGTCACCTGCATGCGCGGACGCGGCTTCTTTTGAACGATACGGTCGACCGTGGCGATGATGGTGCACACGGTACCGATGGGCGCCATCTCGATGGACCAGGAGCGCGTAAAGTCCAGGTATCGATGAGGGATATGCAGAAGGAGGTCCCCCACCGTCCGAATTCCCAGACGGCGAAGGGCCTCCTCACGTTTACCCGAAACATATTTGAGTCGCGCGATATCCTCGTCGAGCGCATTGCTCTGGGCAAAGCGATCCGAGACGCGCGGCACGGAGCAGAGCTCAGACATGGGCAGATGCCTACTCGATCGAGAAGATCACGGGATAGAGCGGCTGCTCGCCACGATGGGCGTCGATCTCCAGGTCGGGCTGAGCCTCCTCGATAGCGTCGACGATCTCCTGGAAGGCTTCATCGGACAGCTCCTCGCCGGCCAGAATCGTCAGCGCGTCGCCCTCCTCTTCCTCCTGCATACGGTTGATACAATCGAGCGTGACCTGTTTCACATCGGAGCCGACCACATCGATGGAACCGGCAATGATACCCATGACGTCACCGGAGTGAATCGGGGAGCCGTCCGAGGCGCTGGAGTCGCGCACGGCGCGGGTGACCTCGCCATCGCGGACCTCGCTGATGGCGTCAACCATAGCGGCGACGGCGTCCTCGAGATCGGAATCGGGCAGGACCGCGAACAGCGCGGAGAAGGCCTGCGGAACGGTCTTGGTGGGAACGACGGCGACCTTCTTGTCGGTGCAGGCAGAGGCGGCGGCCTCGGCAGCCATGCGGATGTTACCGTTGTTGGGCAGGATGATAACCGAGGTCGCGTTGACCTGGTCGACGGCGCCCAGCAGGTCTGCAGTCGAGGGGTTCATGGTCTGACCACCCGACACGATCACGTCGACGCCGAGGGACTTGAGGATGTCGGCCTCGCCCGAACCGGCGGCAACGGCGACAAAGCCCAGCGCCTTGGCGGGCTCGGCAGCCTTCTCCTGGTCCTCATGAATCTTGGCGGTACGGTCGTGGGCCTCCATCTCCATGTTGTGGATAAAGACCTCGTAGATCTGACCGAGCTGCAGCATGTGCTCGAGCACCAGGTTGGGGGTGTTGGAGTGCACGTGGATCTTGTAGTCGGGGTAGGCGCCCACGAGCAACTCACAGTCACCCATGGAGCCCAGGAACTTGAGGCACTCGTCCTCGTCAAAAGGAGCGTCGGCCTTAAAGAGGAACTCGTTGCAGTAGCGGAACTCCGAGCCCTCCCAGTCGTCGTTGGCCTCGATCTCAACACGACCAAGGGCCGCGTCGCGGGCAGAGCCAGCGGAATCAAACGTGGCAGAGAAATCCTCGACAACGGTGCTGCGGCCAAGCGCAGCGGCAACAAAGTTCTCAAGGAAAATAGCAAAGCCGAAGGCGCCGGAGTCGACCACGCCGTTCTCCTTCAGAACGGGCAGCAGGTCGGGCGTGCGGGCGACGGACTGGTAGGCCTCGACGACGATAGCGTCGAGCGCATCCTCGGCCGAGAACTTCTTCTTTTCGCACTCGTCGGCCTTGGTCGAGACATCGCGCAGCACCGTGAGGATCGTGCCCTCGATGGGCTTACGGACGGCCTGGAAGGCGACCTTGACGGCTCGGCGGAACGCATAGGCAATGTTGGCGGACGTAATGGGCTCGTCGGCAGAGACAAGACCCTCGGCCACGCCGCGCAGGATCTGCGAAGTGATGACGCCGGAGTTGCCGCGGGCGCCCATCAGGGAGCCGTGGGTGATGGCGCCGGCAATGGCCTCCATGTCGGCAACGGCGGGAAGGGCAGAAAGCTCCTTGGTCACCGAGGCGAGCGTGAGCGACATGTTGGTGCCGGTGTCGCCGTCGGGCACGGGAAAGACGTTGAGCTTGTTGATCTCCTCGGCCTTGTCGGAAACGGCAGCCGCAGCGATCGGAAAACAGGTGCGAATGGTCTTTGCAATCATGGGTATTTGAATCTCCGTTTTCGGATGCTAGTTCAGACGGCTCTTGAGCGCGTCGATATGGATGCCGATCTTAAGGCTGGCGGGATCGATCTGGGCGATCTCCTGCAGGGTGAAGGCAACGGAGCTCGAAAGATTGTGGCAGACGGACTTCATGTTGACGCCGTTCTCGAGCACGACGTGAAGATCGACCGTAAGGCCGTTCTCGTCGGCGGAGACAAGCACGCCCTTGCGGAGGCGCTGGCCGGCAAGCAGGCGCACGCTCTCGGCGCCCTGGAGCTGCTCAGCCATACCGACGACGCCATAGCACGTCATCGCGGCATAACCGGCAATATCGGCAATAACGTCGTTCGAGACGCTCAGGCTGCCGTTAATGGTCTCAGACACAAGAATCTCCTTATCTGGTGCTCGCGGCACCATGTCGTGGGAGCAATCATTGCAATATTTTACAACGACCGCGCCATGTTGAGGTGGTGGGTCGCGGGATTACATCCTCGACACGAAATGTTGATATGGTAACGTTCGCGCCAGGCGATCGCGGTATGAAAAAACCCGCCGCATAAGCGACGGGTTTTACAACCTGGCTCCCCGGGTAGGACTCGAACCTACAACAGCGCGGTTAACAGCCGCGTGCTCTACCATTGAGCTACCGAGGAATTTAAAAGCCCAGCGGAATGGGCTGAAAAATTCTGGCTCCCCGGGTAGGACTCGAACCTACAACAGCGCGGTTAACAGCCGCGTGCTCTACCATTGAGCTACCGAGGAATAGGTGCGTGCTCTCAAGCAACGAAGTTTATTATACGGACGAATCAGCTCAGGGCAAGAACTTTTTTAAGAAATTTTCTCGCCTTGATCCCTTGGGGACGGCCTAACTGCCGGCACCGGCAACGGAAACGCCGATGTTTTGACAATGCCAGCGAGAGGGCACCAGAGCGAACAAATTGGCATGAAAAGAGGACGGCATAGACCTTCTGGTCATGCCGTCCTCTTTGAATGACAAGTTGTCGCTCTGGTGTCCGCGCAGCGTCGGCCAGTTACGGCGTTTGGTAAAACGCCGTAACTACTAAGACTCGATATAGTCCTTGAGCTTGCTCGAACGGCTCGGGTGGCGGAGCTTGGCCAGGGTCTTGGACTCGATCTGGCGGATACGCTCGCGCGTGACGCCAAACTCGCGGCCGACTTCCTCGAGCGTACGGGGATGTCCGTCGACAAGGCCAAAGCGCAGCTCGATAACCTTGCGCTCACGATCGGCAAGCGAGTCGAGCACCTGAGTGAGCTGCTCCTGCAGCATGGAGAAGCTGGCGGCATCGGGCGGAACGATTGCCTGGGAGTCCTCGATGAAGTCGCCCAGCTGGGAATCCTCTTCCTCGCCGATGGGGGTCTCGAGCGACACGGGCTCCTGCGAGATCTTCTGGATCTCGCGGACGCGGTCGGCGCTCATGTCCATCTCGGCACCGATCTCCTCAGGGGTCGGGTCGCGACCCAGGTCCTGAAGGAGCTGGCGCTGCACGCGGACGAGCTTGTTGATGGTCTCGACCATATGCACGGGAATACGGATGGTACGGGCCTGATCGGCAATGGCGCGCGTAATGGCCTGACGGATCCACCACGTGGCGTACGTGGAGAACTTAAAGCCCTTCTGGTAGTCGAACTTCTCAACAGCGCGGATCAGACCGAGGTTGCCCTCCTGGATCAGGTCAAGGAACAGCATGCCGCGGCCGACATAGCGTTTGGCGATGGAGACGACCAGACGCAGGTTTGCGCTGATGAGTGCCTGCTTGGCTTCGAGGCCCACGTTCTCAATGCGCGTAAGACGACGCATCTCGGCACGCGTGAGCTCGAGCTCGCCGGCATCGGCAGCCTCGAGCTTCTCGGTGGCCTCAAGACCGGCCTCGATCTTCATAGCCAGATCGACCTCTTCGGAAGCGGTCAGCAGGTCGACCTTGCCGATCTCCTTGAGGTACATACGAACCGGATCGCCGGTCAGCATCACCGTGGAGGCATCGATGCCACGCACGCGGGAGCGTGAACGGGACGTGCGCACGGTGCGCTTCTTCTTGCTCTTGGAAGAACCCATCTCGGCGTCGGCCTGACGGGCCATCTTGAGCTCGTGATCGTCGAGCGAGCCGGAATCGTGCTCGTCGTCGTCATCAAAATCGTCGGTATCGGTATCGTTATCGTCATCGTCGACGTCCATGGGGGCGTCGTCGTTTCCGCTCGCGGAGATAATCTGGATGCCGCTGTTGCGCAGCGCGGAATACACCGCGGTGAGCTGCTCGTCAGAAACATCGATATCCTTCAGGGCGACCTGAATCTCGTCCTCGGTTACCGAAGTCCTGTTTGAGCCGTTGCCCATGAGCTTTGCAACGTAGGATTCCAGCCCAGTACCCGTGCTCTCAGTCTTTTTTGGCACAGATTCTCCCTTCATAGTCCACAGGACTCAATACTTTAGCACACACATTGACGTCTATACCCAAAAAGACAACTGGATATAGGCGAGAATACGCTGGTTGACCACAACATCTAGGCCTGTTCGGTGCCCGCGGTCTCCAAACCGATCAAACGGAACGGGTCCGCCACGCCGCCGATAGACTTTTGCAGCTCGCGTTGACGCTGCGAATCCTGCGCGGCCTGCACGGTCAGCGCGCGGCGGGCCTCATCGTCGAGCGAACGGTCCTGGCGCAGCTTGGCCTGTGCGGTACGCATGCGGCGCTTGATGGTGTAGAGCTCGAGCGTATCGAGCATAAAAACGATATTCGTCTCGGTGGGGTGCTTGCTCGTCGCCGAGATGCGCCCGGCACTCACAAGCGTTGCCGCCTCGGGACACACCGAGCGCGCCGCATCCATGCAGGCTGCTGGATCGGTTCCCGGCGGCGTTGCCAGAACGGCCCATGCGATGGACTCGTGACGTGGGTCAACCCACTCGATGGAGCAGATGCGGTCGGCATACGTGCGGAACAGGTCGGGGTAGCTCGTAAGCATCGTCAACAGCTCGCGCTCCCCTGCCAAGGACTTGCGCTCAAGATCGGTCAGAACCATCGGCGCCGCCGCAGCCGATGCGCCCGAACCGTCAGCCACAGGCACAGCACCCATACCATCAGGCACATCGATTGGCGGCAGATCGTCGACGACCTCCACGGGCGCGGCACCGTAGGCATCGAGTGGGACGTAGTCGTACGGCTCTTCCTCGACCGGCGCGGACACCGACGGCGTCGCGCCCGATGCCCAAGCGCCGCGACCGGCATCGCGAGAACTCGACGCCCGACTGCCCGTCCCGCCGGACCGCTCAGCCTGTGCCCGCTGGCGCTCAAAGCTCTGCTCACGACGTCGTTCCGCATCCTCGCGCTTGGCGACATCGCGAAACACACGGCCCGAGCTCGCACGCACGGTCTCCAAATCCAAACCCAGCAGATCGGCAATCTGGATAAAGTACGTATCGATCATATAGCTGTCACGAAGCGGATAGATGAGCGTGAGCGCATCCTCCAGCGCCTTGGCGCGACCGCCCGGCGTGGTGATGTCGCTCGACTCCTGCAGCGAACGGTACACGAAGTCCATGAGCGGCTCGGCGGCGTCAATGCGTTTCTGCAGCTCCTCTCCGCCGTGGGCCGTGATGAACTCCATGGGATCGTTGCCGTCAGGCAGCACCACGCAGCGCAGGTCCATCGAATCCTGCTCGATAAACTGAATCGCGCGACGGGCGGCCTTCTGGCCCGCGGCATCGCCGTCAAACATATACACGATGCGCTTGGCAAAGCGGGTGAGCGTCTTGACGTGATGCTCCGTGAGCGCGGTGCCCAGCGTAGCGACAACGTTTTTAATCCCCGCCTCCCAACAGGCGATGCAGTCGGTATAGCCCTCTACCACGATGGCGGTATCCTGCGCGACGATAAACTCCTTGGCCCAATTAAAGCCGTAGAGGTTTCGCTTTTTATGGAACACGCTCGTCTCGGCGGTGTTGAGGTACTTGGGTTGGCCGTCACCCATGATGCGCCCGCCAAAGGCAATGTTGTGACCCTGCTCGTCAAAGATGGGAAACATCACGCGGTCGTAGAAGCGGTCGGCAAGCTGCCCGCGCCCGCGGCTCACGGCAACGTTGGCGTCGATCATCTCCTGCGGGGTAAAACCCGCCTGGGACAGGTGCGACACCAGCGCGTTGCGGCCCGGTGCAAAGCCCAGGCAGTAGCGGCGGCAGACGTCGCCACCCATACCACGGCTGGCAAAGTACTCGCGTGGACGGCCGTCCTTACCGCGCATAAGCATGGTGTGGTAGAACTGGGCGGTCTCGGCACACAGATCGTAGATGCGGGCACGCTTGGTACCGCGCTCGCGACGATCTCCGGTGTCATGCAGCTCAATACCCGCACGATCGGCCAAATATCGGATTGACTCGGGAAAGCTCAAGTTCTCGCGCTTCATGATATAGGTGAAGACGTCGCCACCCTCGCCGCAGCCAAAGCAATGCCACACCTGTGTGGCAGGGATAATGTGGAAGGACGGCGTCTTTTCGCCATGAAAGGGGCAGCAACCCCAAAACTCATGGCCGCGGGGCTTGAGCTCAACCGTTTCCTGCACGATGGCAACTAGGTCGGACGCAGCGCGTACCTGGTCTTTTTCCTCATCGCTAATCACGGATGCCCACTCCCTGCTCACCCAAGTTGTGACGAATGTCCTCGATGTTACCCTCGACGGTCGCAATCAACTCATCCAGCGAATCGAACACACGCGAGGGACGCAGCCAGCGCGTAAACGCCAGCGAAACGGAAGCGCCGTACAGGTCGCCCGTATAACCAATTAAGTTAGCCTCGAGATGCGATGAAGCGGCGTCGTCGGCATACGTCGGCGGCAGGCCGACGTTAACGGCAGCAGGCCACGCGGTGTCATCGACCAGCACCAGACCCTCATACACGCCATCGGCAGGCACCTGAATGCCGTCGGGAACCTGCAGGTTTGCCGTGGGAAAGCCCATGCCAGAACCCTCGTGACGGCCGCGAACAACACTGCCACGCACCATATACGGGCGGCCGAGCAACTCAGCAGCAAGCTCCACATGGCCATGTCCCAGCTCATGACGAATGCGGGTGGCGCAAATGGCCTCACCGCCCTCGCAAAGCAGGTCGTGACCATACACGTCAACGCCGTGCTCGGAACCCCAGGCGCGCATCTCGTCAACACCAGAAGCACCGCCACGACCCAGCCTAAAGTCGCTGCCAACGCGAATCGAACGAATGCAGACCACGCGTGATAGCAGTGCGAAAAAACCGACATGGTCGAGTGCCGCAACCTCAGGCGTAAAGGGAACGGCCACCACCGCATCGACCCCGGTCTGAGCCAAGGCATGTAGACGGTCGGCCGTCGTCATCAATTTTTGAGCGGGCGAAGGACTCACCACAACGTCCGGGTCGGGATCGAAAGTGACCACGACCGCCTTGCAGTCATGGGCACGGGCATCACGGACAAGCGCTTCGATGAGTTCCTGATGTCCACGGTGCACACCATCGAACACGCCGATGGCAATCGATGCAGCACCCAAGTGCTCGCACTCATCAAACGCATCGGCAGTGACGATGCGGGCCTCGTCCGACTCGCCCTCGAAAAAGATACGCGCGAGCTCACGAGCGGACAACATCATCGAACACCGCCGATTGCCTGCGGAAACACGTGCTCCATGACAAAGCGGCCACCCTCGATGCGGGCAAGCGCCTTGAGTCCCCCATCGAGCACCAACGCAAAAGGCGCCTTCGCGGAATCGAAATCGGCAAGCGCACGCTCAACGGGAATGCGTCGGCCGCAGAGCAGGTCGTCGGCAAGATTGCCCGGCAAGTCAACACGCGTGGCGCCCAAGGCCGCAATGGGATCCAGGGCAAAGCCAGCCGCGGACTCGGGAGAAAGCTCCTCGACCGCATGACAAGCGCCAATGGAAACAACACCGGAGGCCGTGCGGCGCAGCGCGGAAATGTGCGCGGCGCTCTCGCAGGCGCGGCCCAAATCGCGAGCGAGCGCACGGATATAGGTACCCTTGCTCACTGAGAACGCCACGGTCCACACACACGTATCACCTTCGCCTCCCACGGCGATCAGGTCGGCGGCATAGACCTCGACGGGGCGCGGAGGTAGGTCCACCGCATTGCCCTCGCGAGCAGACTTGTAGGCGCGAACGCCATTGACCGAGATAGCCGAAAACGCCGGCGGCACCTGCATCTGCGGACCCAGCATGGCGGCCAAGCGCTCACGGGCACAGGCAGGATCGCGGAGCTCGTTGGCAACAGCCACCGTGCGGACCGCCTCGCCCTCCGCATCATCGGTATTGGTCTCGGCGCCAAACGAGATGTCGGCGACATAGCTTTTGGTATCGAGCGTGAGCATGCCCAGCAGACGGGTGGCCTGACCCACGCCCACCACCATGACACCCGATGCCATGGGGTCGAGCGTGCCGGCATGGCCGACGCGTCGCTCATGGAGGGCGCGCCGGCATTGCGAAACCACATCGTGGGACGTGCAGCCCACCGGCTTATCGACGGCGAGCAGCATATTCAGTTGAGAAGGCGTACGACGAGCCATGTACCATCCAAAAAGTTAAAGCTCGACGGTCACCGAAGCGGGATCCTCCCCTACCAGTTCGGCCAGCATGGGAAGTGCCACGGTGAGCGTCTCGAGAATCGTTCCGTTGTTGGAGAAACCGGCGGCAGCAGGATGTCCGCCTCCGCCAAAGGCAGCAGCGATCTCGGACACGTTGAGGTCACCCTTGGAGCGCAGGTTGCCGCGCACCTTGGTATCGCCCTCAATGCCCTTCAGGAACAGGCAGACCTCGACGCCCATCACCGAGCGCACCACATCGACCAGGCCGTCGCACTCATCCGAGGTGACACCGCACGCCTCAAGGTCACTCTGGTACGCGTAGCTATACGCGACGCGCCCGTGGGCCACCGTCTTGATGCGGCCCATAACGATGGACTTGAGGTGCAAAAACTCAACGCGCATGCTCTGGTAGACCTCGAGTGCCACACGCGCCGGATCGGCACCGTGGGCAACCAGACGCGAGGCTGCATGGAACGCGGCGGCGTCGGCGTTTTGGTACTGAAAACGGCCGGTATCGGTAACCAAGCCACAAAGCAGGCAGGTCGCAACGCCATCACGGGCGACAATGCCACAATTGTCCAAGAAACGGTCGATGATCATAGCGCAGGCTGCAGCTTCGACGCGCCTCAGGCTGAGCTCGGCAAACTCCTCACGCGCCGGATGGTGGTCGAAACACACCACATGCTTGGAGCGACGAAGCACCTCGGCGGAATTATTGAGACGCTCGACGACCGGTACGTCCACCGAGATGAACAGGTCAGGATTGTCGGTGTACGCAGATGCCGGCACCAGGCGATCGGAGCCTTCCATAAAGCGGTAGATGCGCGGAACCGGGTCATCGTCTGCCAGCAGCAGCGCAATGTCCTTGTTGGGGAAAAACTTCATGAGCGAAAGGCCCAGACCCAACACGGAGCCCAAGGCATCGCCATCGGGAGAAGTATGTCCCGAAATCGCAATGGAGGACGCACCCTCGATGAGCTCGAGGATGCGTCGCTGAATATCTGCAGACTCGCACGAGGCGAGGTCGGCGGAATTAGTCATCTAAAGCTGCCTCCTGGGCGGCATCCGCTATCGGATAGCCGTCCTCGTCCTTTTCGATCGCAAGCGTGGCGGGAACGTTTTCCAGCGCACGCGTGATGCGCTCGGCCTCATCGGTCGAGCGATCGATGCGAAAATCGAGCTCGGGCGTGACACGCCAATCGAGCGAGCGAGCCAACAGGCTGCGAATACGGCCCTTGGCGCTTGCGAGCGCCTCCATGACCTCGTCGTAGCGGCTCGCATCGCACGACACGTACACACGCGCGAACGAACGGTCCACCGCGACCTCGACCGCGGTCAAAGTAACCAGGTCGAGACGCGGATCGGAAACCTCAAAGAGCAGGATATAACCGAGCTTCTCGCGAAGCTGCTCGCCCAGACGGCGGGTTGCCTGCGTTTGCTTCATAGCGCTACCCCTTACTCGGTACGGGCAACCTGGTCGATGCGGTAACCCTCGATCTGGTCGCCGGGCTTGATGTCCTGGAAGTTCTCCAGGCCAATGCCGCCCTCGGAACCGCTCTTGAGGCTCTTGGCCTCATCCTTGTAGTGACGCATCGAGGCGATCTTGCCGTTGAAGACCACGATGCCGTCGCGCACCAGACGCACGGAATCGGTCGCGGCGATCTCGCCCTCTTCGACGCGGACACCGGCGGCGATACCGACTTTGGGCACCTTGAAGGTGTCCAGGACGGTCGCGGTACCCGTGGCGACCTCGACCTCGGTGGGCTTAAGCATGCCGATACGGGCAGCGTCGAGTTCCTCGAGACACTTGTAGATGACGTCGTAGCAACGGATCTCGACGCCCTCACGCTCGGCGGCGGAGCGGGCCTTACCGTCGGGACGGACGCCAAAGCCGATGATGATGGCGTTGGAGGCGTCGGCCAGGACGACGTCGGTCTCGTTGATGGCACCAACGGCGGAGTGGATCGTGTTGATGCGGACCTCGGACTGATCCATCTTGTCGAGCGAATCCTGAAGGGCCTCGATAGAGCCCTGGACGTCGGCCTTGATGATCAGGTTGAGCTCCTTGACCTCGGCGTCGGCAATGGTCTCGAAGAGGTTCTCGAGCGTGACGTGCTTCACGCGGCTCTGCTCCTCGATACGGGCCTTGAGCGAACGCTCGTCGGCAAGGGCGCGAGCCTCGCGCTCGTCCTCGAACACGCGGAACTCGTCGCCGGCGTTGGGCACGGACTGCAGACCCAGAATCTCGACGGCGTCGGAGGGACCGGCCTCGGTGACGGCGCGACCCTTGGGGTCGAGCATGGCGCGGACGCGGCCGTAGGTAAGGCCGGCGACCAGCGTATCGCCCACGTGCAGGGTACCGCGGGTCACGAGCACGGTAGCGACCGAGCCGCGGCCCTTGTCGAGCTTGGCCTCGAGGACGTTGCCGGAGGCAAAGGTGTCCGGGTTGGCCTTGAGCTCGAGCACGTCGGCCTGGAGCAGCACGGTCTCCAGAAGGTCGTCGATACCGATCTTCTGCTTGGCCGAGATGTTGACGAACATGTTCTGTCCGCCCCACTCCTCGGGGATGACGCCGTACTCGGTGAGCTCCTGACGCACACGGTCGGGGTTGGCTCCCGGCTTATCGATCTTGTTGACGGCGACGACGATGGGAACGCCGGCGGCCTTGGCGTGGTTGATCGACTCGATGGTCTGGGGCATGACGCCGTCGTCGGCAGCCACGATCAGGATGACGATGTCGGTCACCTTGGCGCCGCGGGCACGCATGGCCGTAAAGGTGGCGTGACCGGGGGTATCGATGAAGGTGATCTTGCGGTCGTTGATCATGACCTGCGAAGCGCCGATGGCCTGGGTAATGCCGCCCGCCTCGCCGGCAGCGACGCCGGTGTGACGGATGGCGTCGAGCAGGCTCGTCTTGCCGTGGTCGACGTGACCCATGACGGTGACGACCGGGGCGCGCGGCTTAAGGTCGGCGGGATCGTCGTAGAACGAGAAGGTGTTCTCCTCCTCGGGGGTGATGATCTTGATCTGACGGCCCAAGTCGTCGGCAACGAGCTCGACAAGGTCGTCGGACATGGACTGCGTCATGGTAAGCGGCGTACCCAGCAGGAACAGGCGCTTGATGATGTCGTTGGCCGGAACGTCGAGCGCCTCGGCGAGCTCCTGGACGGTAACGCCCTGGGAGACCTTGATGGCGTCGAGGTCCTCGGGGTTCACGCCCTGGGCCAGCGCCTCCTCAATCTTGCGCTCTTCCTGAGCCTTTGCGGCCTCGCGCTCGCGCTTCTCCTTGCGCTTTTTGCGACGACCAGTGGACTCGCGAGAGGCCTCCTCGACGGCGGCACGAGCCTCCTCGAGCACCTTCTCACGGCTGTACTCCTCGGCCTCGCGAGCCATGCGGCTGTAGTGGTCCTCTTCGTTGTTGTGACCGCCCTTGCGCTTCTTGCCCTTGCCCTGCTTGTCGGGGTTGGGGAAGTCCATACCGGCAGCGACGTTGTTGCTGGCATTGGTGCGATGGCTGTGCGGGCGGTTCTCGGAGGCGTTGCGCTCGGAGTTGTTGTCGGAGGCGTTGCGATCGTTACGACGGCCACCGCGACGGTCGTTGTTGCCGCCACGACGGTTGCCGCGCTCGGCAGCGCGCTCGGCCTTGGCCTTCTGCTCGGCGTCCTTCTTCTCCTTGAGCACGGTCTCCTGTGCGGCGATCTGGTCGAGCAGAGAGCGGAAACGCGAACCGGAGTCGGAAGCGGGAACGGCGCGGCGCTGGGCCTCGCGGGCAGCCTCCTCCTTCTCGCGGGCAAGGCGCTCCTGCTCGGCCTTCTTCTTGGCCTCGGCCTCGGCGCGGGCGGCCTCCTCGGCAGCCTGGGCGGCGGCGAACTGGCGGCGCTCCTCCTCGCGTGCCTTCTCGGCGGCGATGCGCTCGCGCTCTGCCTCGGCAGCGCGTGCTGCCTCCTCGGCGGCAGCGGCCTGCTCCTCGGCCTGCTTGGCGGCCTCGACTTCCTGGGCACGGGCCTCGATCACCGAGGCGAGCTGCTTGCGGACCATAGCGACGTAGGCGTCCTCCAGAGCGGAGGAAGCGGACTTAGCGGGAATCTTCATTTCGGCGAGATGACCCATCAGTTCCTTGGAGGTCATGCCGAACTCTTTGGCCAGGGTGGACACACGGACTTTTGCCATATGACTTCACCTACCCTTTCTGACACCTTGGGTGCCTAGAGACTGAACGAGCGTGGGGTATGCGCTGGGACCAGCCCGGCGCGACCGCGCGCTAGATCAGGTCCTCCGCATCATCGAAGGCGTCGGTGTCGTGGACACCGCAGAAACGGGAGCCGGGACGGGCCTGGTTGCGGCACTGGATGCCGTCCTCGGACACGAACTCGCAGCGACGGACGTCCTCGTCCTCCTCGTCACCGATCAGGTCGGCGGCGGGCTCCTCGTGAACGGGAACGTTCTTGAGGATGTCGGCGGCAAGGGTCTCGGACTTGATGTCGATATGCCAACCGGTCAGGCGCGCGGCGAGGCGGGCGTTCTGGCCCTCCTTGCCGATGGCGAGGGACAGCTGGTCGTCGGGCACGATAACGCCGGCGTAGGCCTTCTCCTCGTCGATAAGGACGCGGGTGACCTTGGCAGGCGACAGGGCGTTGGCGACATAGACGGCCGGATCGGCATCCCACAGGATGACGTCGACGCGCTCGCCACGGAGCTCGCCCACGACGGCGCGAACACGGCTGCCCTTGGGGCCGACGCAGGCGCCAACGGGATCCAGGCGATCGTCGAGCGAGTGGACGGCGACCTTGGAGCGCTGGCCGGGCTCGCGGGCGATCGACTTGATCTGGACGGTGCCCTCATAGATCTCGGGCACCTCCTGCTCAAACAGACGACGCATGAGCTCGGGGTGGGTACGGGAGATGACAATCGGCGGACGGCTGTGCTCGCCACGAACCGGCTGCAGGTTGGAGTTGGGGTCGCGAACGTCGATGATCACGGCCTTGATGTGCTGATTGTGCAGGTAGCGCTCGCCCATCGGACGCTCGTTGCGCTCGTTCTCATAACGACGTTGGTCAAAGTGCGGAAGCTCGGCCTCGACGCCCTCGCGGATCTTGACAATCGTGAAGTCGGGCGTGGACTGCAGCACGGTGCCGCTGATGAGGTCACCGATGCGGCCGGAGAACTCCTCGTAGATCTGCTCGCGGGCGGAGTTGCGCACGATGGCGTTGATCTCTGCCTTGGCGTGCTGGGCGGCGATGCGGCTCGTGTTCTTGGGGGTGACGTCGATCTCCTCGAACTCGGTGAAGTTGCCCTCCTCGTCCATGGAATCGTCGATCGGCTCCAGGCGGTAGACATAGATCTTGCCGGTGGTGCGGTCGATGGTCACCTTGGCGCCCCACTCAAGATGCAGGATCTCGGCGTAGCTCTTGGCGAGCGACTGCTCCAGGCGGTCGATCAGGTAGAGCTGGTCGATGTGCTTCTCCTGGCAAAGCTCCATCAGGGCGGACATCATGTCGGATGCTGCCATCTTACTTTCCTTCCTTCGCGGGCTTGAAGTCGTAGGTGGGCTTCAACTTGCACTTTTTAACATCAGAGAAATCGAGGGTAACGGACTCGCCGTCCTCGAGCTCGAGGGTCACGTTCGTCTCGGTCGCGGCGGCAATCTTGCCGGTGTACTTACGACGGCCCTCGGTGGCGGTGGAGGTGAGCTCGCAGTCCTCGCCCACAAAGCGGGCAAAGTCGCGCGGACGGCGCAGCGGGCGCGCCATGCCCGGGCTCGACACCTCGAGCGTGTAGCTCAAAGAGATGGGGTCGAGCTCCTCAATCACATCGCCGACCCACTTGGTGTTGGCCGTGACGTCGTTGAGCGACAGGCTCTGACCCTCGGCACCCTCGATACGCACGCGCACGCAGGGGGCCTTGGTGGCACCCACGAGCTCGACGTCGACGATGTCGACATCGTACTGGGGAGCGACGGCCTCGAGCGCGTCGATAATCGCCTGCTCGGTCTTGGTCTTGACCATTGCGGCACCTCCATCCATACAAAAAAGAAGCGGGGCCGAAACCCCACTTCTTTCAATTACAACTTCATTTGCAAGCAAACTATACCAATAGCTGCGGAAACGTGCAAGCACAGTACGAATCTGCAGGTCAGCGTGCGCACAGGTTCTCCACAAGAATAGAACAATTGACCGCGGGCGCTTTGGGCAGGCAAAACAAAACGAGGGACGACCCAGCCGGATCGCCCCTCGTCTTAGAAGCATCAGCTATGCGTGCGACGTTTACTTGACCACAAGGTTGACAAGCTTGCCGGGCACGCAGATGGCCTTGACGACGGTCTTGCCCTCGGTCCACTTGGCGACGGCGGCCTCGGCGGCAGCCTGCATCTCCTCGTTGGAGGCGTCGCGGGCGACGTCGATGCGGCCACGGACCTTGCCGAGCACCTGTACGACGATCTGCACCGTGTCCTCGATGGACTCGGCCAGGTCGAACTCGGGCCAGGCGGCGGTGTAGGCGTTGCCCTCGCAGCCGAGTGCCTCATGCCACAGTTCATCGGCCCAGAACGGGCAGATGGGGGCAAGGACGCTTACGATATCCTTGGCCACGCCGTAGCACAGCGCCTTGTCACGGGAAGCGCCCTCAGTAGCATTGAGGTAGGCACTCGCGGCATTGACGAGTTCCATGACGGCCGAGATGGCGGTGTTGAACTGACCGCGATCGAAGTCCTCGGTGCACTTGGCGATGGTCCGGTGACGCTCGCGATAGAGCTTCATCGCAACCTCGTCGAGCGCGGACTTGTCGAAGGCCACGTTGGCGTCGCCGGACTGGACGAGCTGCCAAACGATACGCCAGGCGCGCTTGATGAAGCGGCTGGCGCCCTCAACGGCCTTGGGATCCCAGTCGAAGTCCTTCTCGGGCGGGGCGATAAACAGGATCGCCAGACGCATGGTGTCGGCGCCGTAGGGCTCGATGACCGAGCTCGGGGGCACGACATTGCCCTTGGACTTGGACATGGTGTCGCCGTTCTCGTCCTTAACCATGCCCTGGCACAGCAGGTTGGTGAAGGGCTCGTCCACGCTCAGCAGGCCCAGGTCGCGCAGCGCCTTGGTAAAGAAGCGGCTGTAGAGCAGGTGCAGGATGGCATGCTCGATGCCGCCGATGTAGTTATCGACAGGCATCCAACGGTCGGCGGCTTCGCGGGAGAAGGGCAGCTCGGTGTTGTGCGGGTCGGTATAGCGCAGGTAATACCAGCTGGAGCAGGTAAAGGTGTCCATGGTATCGGTCTCGCGCTTGGCCGGGCGGCCGCAGACCGGGCAGGTGGTCTCGTAGAAGTCCTTGCACTCGGCAAGCGTCTCGCCGGCACCCAGGTCCAGGTTCTCGGGCAGCGTCACCGGCAGCTGATCCTCGGGCACGGGCACGATGCCGCAGTGCTCGCAGTGGATGGCCGGGATGGGGTTGCCCCAATAGCGCTGGCGGGAAATGAGCCAGTCGCGCAGACGGAACTCGACCTTACGACGACCGCAGCCCATGGCCTCGAGGTCAGCCACGATGGCAGACTCGCCCTCGGAGTGCTTACCGCCGCGCATGCCGGTGTACTTGCCCGACTGGACCAGCGTGCCCTCGGCAGCGTGGGCGCATTCCCAGTCGACAGTCTCGGCATGGAAGGTATCGATGGTCTCGCCGCTGGCCTCGACGGCAGCGCGATCATTGTCGTCCAGGATGATCGGCACGATCGGCAGATCATACTTGCGGGCAAACTCAAAGTCGCGCTGGTCGCCGCAGGGAACGGCCATGACGGCGCCGGTGCCGTAGTCGGCCACGACGTAGTCGGCAACCCACACGGGGACCTTTTCGCCGTTAACGGGGTTCACCACGTATCGGCCAGTAAAGGCACCGTGCTTCTCGAGAGTGCCCTGGGCACGCTCGACGGCAGAAATGTGCTTGGAGTCCTCAACGATCTTGGTGACGGCCGCCTCGTACTCCGTGCCCTCGACGAGCTCGTGCAGACGGGCGTACTCGGGAGCCAGGACAAAGAAGGAGACGCCAAAAAGGGTATCGGCACGCGTGGTGAAGACGGTGATCTTGCCCTCATCGCCCTCGATGGGCTCGCCATCGGCATCGCACAGGGTAAAGTCGACCTCGGCACCCTCGGAGCGGCCGATCCAATTGGCCTGCATCTGCTTGACGCGCTCGGGCCAGCCGGGGAGCTTCTCCAGGTCGTCGAGCAGCTCCTGGGAGTACTCGGTGATCTTGTAGTACCACTGCTCAAGGTCGCGCTTCTCAGGCTCGGTGCCGCAACGCCAGCACTTGCCCTCGGTCACCTGCTCGTTAGCCAAAACGGTCTTGCAGGTGGGGCACCAGTTAACCGGATTCTTCTTACGATAGACCAGGCCCTTTTCCCACATCTTCTCAAAGATCCACTGGCCCCAGCGATAGTAGTCGGGGCTGCAGGTCTTAACGGTGCGATCCAGGTCGTAGGAGAAGCCCATGCGCCTCATCGTGGCGAGCGCCTGGTCCATGTTCTTATACGTCCAGGCGGCAGCCTGCGTGTTGTGCTTGATGGCGGCGTTCTCAGCGGGCAGGCCAAAGGCGTCAAAGCCGATGGGGTGCAGCACGTCGTAGCCGCGCATGCGGGCCTGACGGGCCATGGCGTCGCCGATGGTGTAGTTGCGCGCGTGGCCCATGTGCAGGTCGCCCGACGGATACGGGAACATCTCGAGCACGTACTTCTTGGGCTTGCTGGCGTCGGTGTCGACGGCAAAGAGGTTGGAGTCCTCCCAGGCCTTCATCCACCGGGACTCAATGGCCTGCGCGTCGTAGGCAGGGATCTCATCCTTATGATCTGTGCAATCGCACATATCAGCTCCTTTAATCTTAGCTGGGGTCGGTCGGCTTAGCTTTATTCGCTACTGCGAACAGTCCTGCGCAAGACGAAGAGCACATTTAGTGCTCTTCTTTGCGTGCGGAACTTGTAGCGAACAAAGCTAAGCCGCCCGACCCTAAGGTTGACTCGACTGATGATAGCAAATACAACAAGCGAGATGCCTGCGACTTGCAGGCATCTCGCTTTATCTAAATAACGTGGTTGAGGCTCAACCTTTATGTGCAGGTCTTATCTTATCGATACGTTACGCTCTGTTGGGAGTCCTTGACTACGACGTCGTGGGCTCCGCCTTCGACGATCGAGGTCGAGGAGACCAGGGTCAGACGTGCCTTTTCCTGGAGCTCGGGGATCGAGAGGGCGCCGCAGTTGCACATCGTGGACTTGACCTTGTAGAGTGTGCCGCCCACGCCGTCCTTGAGGGAGCCGGCGTAGGGAACGTAGGAGTCGACGCCCTCGACGAAGCTGAGCTTCGCGGCGCCGCCCAGGTCGTAGCGCTGCCAGTTGCGGGCACGCGCAGAACCCTCGCCCCAGTACTCCTTCATGTACTGGCCGTTCACGTTGACGCGCTCGGTCGGGCTCTCGTCAAAGCGGGCGAAGTAGCGGCCCAGCATCATAAAGTCGGCGCCCATGGCAAGGGCGAGCGTCATGTGGTAGTCGTAGACGATGCCGCCGTCGGAGCACACGGGCACGTAGACACCGGTCTCCTCGTAGTACTCGTCACGGGCGCGGCAGACGTCGATCAGCGCGGTGGCCTGGCCACGGCCGATGCCCTTGGTCTCGCGGGTGATGCAAATGGAACCGCCGCCGATACCGACCTTGATGAAGTCGGCCCCGCAGTCGGCCAAGAAGCGGAAGCCCTCGGCGTCGACGACGTTACCGGCACCGACCTTGACGTCCTCGCCGTAGTTGGCGCGGATCCACTCGATGGTGCGCTTCTGCCACTCGCTGAAGCCCTCGGAAGAATCGATGCACAGGACATCGGCACCGGCCTCGATGAGCAGCGGCACGCGCTCGGCATAGTCGCGGGTATTGATACCGGCGCCGACCATGTAGCGCTTGTCGTTATCGAGCAGCTCGTTGGGGTTGGTCTTGTGGCTGTCGTAGTCCTTGCGGAAGACGATGCCCATAAGGTGATCGTTGTCGTCGACGATCGGCAGGGCGTTGAGCTTGTTGTCCCAAATGACGTCGTTGGCAACCTTGAGGCTGATGTTCTTGTCGCCCACGATGAGCTGCTCGCGCGGGGTCATGAACTCGGAGACCTTCTTCTGATGGTCATCGCGGCTGGGGCGATAATCGCGGCTGGTGACGATGCCCAGGAGCTTGCCCTTGGGGGTGCCGTCGTCGGTGACCGGCATAGTGGAGTGACCGGTCTTCTCCTTGAGCTCGATGACCTGCTCCATAGTCATGTCGGGGGTCAGCGTGGAATCGGACTGAACGAAACCAGCCTTGTGATCCTTAACGGCCTTGACCATGGCGGCCTCGGACTCGGCGCTCTGGGAACCGTAAATGAAGGACAGGCCGCCCTCGGTAGCGAGCGCGACACCCATGTCGACGCCCGAGACGGACTGCATGATGGCGGAAACCATGGGGATGTTCAAGGTGATTGCCGGCTTCTCACCGCGCTTAAAGCGGGTTAGCGGCGTCTTGAGAGAGACGTTGTTGGGGATGCACTGCGAGGACGAGTAGCCAGGGACCAGCAGATACTCCGAAAACGTGTGGGACTCACCGGGAAAGAACGTAGCCATGTTTCTCCTTTTTCCATGCGACCGGTCGGCTGCAGGCCTCGTAGGACCCAGCCCAACCTTGGGCGCCCAATACTGGGGAAGTATCTTAACGCACTTTGACTGCTACAATGCTTGATTTAAGAAGAGCACACGAGGGTTTGACGCACGCTTTGCGTTTGCCCAGCAAACGCTTTAGCGGGGAGACGTAAGGCACATGGAATACAAGACGACGGCAAAGTTGGTCATTCAAGCGTGCGACAAAGATCTGCCGGGCGTGTTTGGTCACGGCTGCGTCTTGTTGCTGCAGGGTATTGCCCGCGAGCACTCGCTCAACCGCGCCGCCAAAAGCATGGGCATGGCCTATTCCAAGGCTTGGCGCATTGTGAACGAAGCCGAAGGGCAGCTGGGATGCAAACTCATCGAGCGCGACGGCGCCCGCGGATCCACGCTCACGCCTGCCGGCGAGCGCGCCATAGCGGTCTACGAGGAGCTGCAGGCCGACATCAACAACGTCATCGCCACCAAAGCCAGCGACCTCATTGCCACCATCAAAGAGTAGCTAACTTGCGAAGGGCGTTGTCTAGGGTGGACGCTACAACCAGGGGATCGTCGGTACCGGCGAAGAGGCGGATGACGCCCCCCTGCTTACCGCGCGGGGCCGAAAGGCGTGTCGTTGCGCCGCCGGCGGGCGACGTGCGGAACTCACCCGGCAATGTGTCGAACAGCTCACCCGCACTTCGCTCGATAAGGTCAAACTCAACTGCCGGGCCAAAGCCGTGCTCGAGGATTCCCGTTGCAACCGCATGATCGGGATGCGAACCCAGCCCTGGATAGCGCACGTTGCGCACTATCTCGTTGGCAGCCAGATACTCGGCCAGTGCACGTGCGCGGTCGAAGTGAGCCTGCATGCGAGCATCGAGCGAGTCCAGCCCGCGCTCCAGCACGTCGGCCTCGTCAGCAGTCAAATCAAGCTTGGCCAAGCCACAGCCCTCAAGCAGGGCATGCGTGCACTCGGCAGCTGCATCCACACGATGGCGCTTGAGCTGCGAGCGCGCCACCGAGACGGCGACGAGCTTGCGCGGAGCTTCGCCGGCACACACGCGATCGAGCGCCTCGAGCGACAGCGCAGCACCCAGCCGCAGCGGATCGCAGCCAAAAGCCGACGCCACGGTGTTGTCCACAACCAGCAGCGCATGAGCCTCACGCGCCGCCCGACCCAGCGCACGCAGATCGGGCACACGTAGGCCAAACCCGCCGATGGAATTGACGAACCACCACAGATGCGACCCGCCAGCATCAAACGAAGCATCAAAGTCCTCGGACGCGGCGGTAAACGCCGCAACCGACGGCTCCCCCACGAGCACAACGTCGCAGGCATCAAAGCCGCGCGCAAACGCATCGGCAAAGTCATCGGCAAACACGACCAGGCGATCGCTGGGACGCACAATCCCCAGCAGCGACAGCGCCGCCGGCACGTGCGAGGCCGCAACAAGACGCGCCTCACGCGCGCCGGCCCTTGCAGCCCAGGACTCTTCTAGCTGTTGCACGTCCACGCGGCACCATCCCTTACATAAAACCAAACCAAGACCAGCCCACCTAGGTCGAGAAAACGTCAGCGCAAGCAGCGTCGAGCGGTCCGGCGTTCGTTAGAACGCCGGAACAAAATTAGCCGTGATATTCGCCGTTGTACTGGATGAGCGTCAGGTCCTCAACGCCGTCGAGCGCGCGAATCGCATCGGCATAGGGCATATCCACACCGTCCGAGAACACCTCGACGGCCATCTCGACCTTGTCGCCGCGCATGGTCTTGGACTTCACCGTAAACTTGGTGCGACCGAACGCGCGCACGATATCGTCGCCGGTGGTCAGGCCCGTGTAGTGAATGACCATCATGTACACGCACGCCTTGTCCTGATGGCTCGCAAAGCCGGCAATCATCACCACGATCACCACTGCCGTGAGCCCCACGAGCGCGTACATGCCGGCACCCGCCGTAATGCCCGTGGTAATGGCCCAAAACAGATACAGCAGGTCGAGCGGGTCCTTAACCGCCGTACGATAGCGGACGATGGACAAAGCACCGACCATACCGAGCGAGATGACCACGTTGGTCGAGATCGCGAGCGTCACCATGCACGTGAGCACGCACATGCCCACGAGCGTCACGGCAAAGCTGCGCGAGTACACCACGCCGGTAAAAAAGCGCTTGTACACGCAATAGATCAGGATGCCCATGGCGAGCGCCACGAGCAGCGACAGACCGATCTTGGCAGGGTCGACCTGGCCAAACGCCTCCAAGACGGAGTTCTTAAAAAAGTCCCTGGTGCTCATGGTCTAAATATCCCCTCGGTTCTCAAAATCCGATTCCCAGTAGTTAAAACCGCGCAGGTAGGCGGTCTTTTCGTAACACAGGCAATACTTGGAGACCGCCGTGAGTTCGGCCGCGCCCGGCGGCACCATATCGCGCACCAGCTGCGGGCAAAACTCCGTAAACTTGACCTCCATCACCAGCTTTCCGGGCTCCAAGACCGGCAGCGCGGGCAGCGTCGCGTCAAAGATGTCAAAGCTCCCCACCGCGGCACGCACGTTCATGTCAAACGTGATGCGCACGGTGCCCTCGTCCATCACCCACGGCTCGCGCTCGTAATCCACGATGGTCCGCGGGCGCATCATGTTGCAGATGCACTCGATGTAGAACTCGCGACAGAGCGGATAAGGGCTCCTCAGCAAAAAGTCGTAGTCGCCAGCCAAAATCTGCTCAAACTCGCCGCGCGTGAGCGGCGCATCTTCCTTGTAAATCCAGCTACCGTACTTCTTTTTGCGCTCAAGCTTAATCACCTTGTCGCTGCCGTTATAGATGCGTACGCGATACTTTTTGCGCATGAGAATGCCGGCGTCTTTTTCCTCGTAGGCCGAGTTACAGTAGTCGTCAAAATACAGGCTGCGAATAGTGTAACCGCCCGCCCGCGCATGCTTGTCCAGCTTAAACACCGGCGCCATGCGACAGGCAAGCGCGGCGTGCTCGGCCTCGTTAATGAGATATTTGAGCTCGTGGCGGTAACGCTCCTGCGCGGTACGCACAGGCGGGGCCGCCAAGCGCTCAAGCAACGCGCTAGCCCTCCTCATACGTATCCTCCACGACCTTACCGCCGTCTTGCACGTAAAAACACTTCATGCCGTAGTGCTTGCCGTCGTCGGTTACATAGTAGTCAAACGCATCTTGCGTATAGCCGTCGGAGTTGGTGGCACGCACGCGCACAAAATACTGGCCGGTATCGGGCGCATCGCAGGTCACCTCGGGAAGCAGCACGTCCTCGGCCTTAAAAAGCACGTCGCTTATGGCATAGTCGCGCGCCAGCTCCACGGTATAGCGAATGTCGCGCGCCTTAAAGTCGTAGGACGCGTCCCAGTTAATGCGCAGCTTACCGTTATCGATCTGCGGCACGCCAATGTAGAACGGCATGGGCTTTTTAAAACTCTCGCGAAAGCTCTTGTAGTTCTCCTCGATCTCGGAGGGAATCGCCGCGGCGATCTGCTCGTATTGGTCCTTGGTGACAGGCAGATTGTCGATATCGGGCGAAGCAAAGACCAGGGATTCAGTCACATCGCGGTAGTGCTTGATCATCTTGCTCAGGCGTGCCTCGGTCATATACGAGCGCAGGTCCTTGACGGCGCGGTCGAGCTCGCTGCGGAACGATTTGCTGCGCAGCGCACGATTGAACAGTACGTTGCCCCAGTAGTTGCTTGCGCCGCGCTCCCAGCTCGCGTAGTCCGAGAACCCCTTCAGGCTCAGCTCAAGCTTACGCAGCATGCCGTCGTTATCCCAATCCAGGATGTACCAGACCTTGGAGTTAAGCGGGCTGTACAGATAGCAGTTACGGTTCTGCGTATCGCAGTTGCCCGTCAGGATCTGAAACGCCAGCCAATAGACCAGATTCTCGGTATCAAAGTAGGTATCGAGCACATCATCGATCTTTTGCGATTCATCATTGAGCGCATCGAGCATCTCGATGAGCTTGGTGTGGTCCGAATCGCCCTTAATCTCAAGCATGCCCTCAAAGTTTGCCTGGTTGTAGTCGGGATCATCGGCAAGCTTAATGGTGTCCTCGTAGCGATGGAAATCAAAGCTGTTCACCTTGTACAGGTGCCCGCTCTTATCCAGGCCATGTGCCTTAAGTGCCGTCTTGTTGAGCTGCTCCACCTGCGTAAACAGGCCGTAGTCCTCAAAGGTATCGTTGGACTTTTCGGTCTGGTCGCACACCCACAGATGCACAAACTGTGTGCGAAGGCCCATCATCTGGGGAATCCCGCGGATAAGGTCGTAGGCCATCTTGTTGCGAAAACGCATACCCTCGCCCATGTGCTTGTTGAGCGCAATCGCGCGCTGTTGGCGCCAGGTACCCTTGCCCTTTTTGAGCTCCGCCTTGTAATTCTTTTGCGTGCAGGAGCTCGATGTCTGGCCGCGCACCTGCACGGTGGCATTGGGCGCTTCCTCGCCATAGCCAACCTCGCCGGCCACCGGGCCGTCTTCGTCGCCCGCCTGCAGCAGGCCCATAACCTGATAGCGCGTCACGCCCATGTCGGCATAGTCATACACCGAGTACGTGTTGATCTCGGCCCAGCTATGGTCCGTGTTCTCGGAGCTGTTGCCGCGCGAGACCGTCAGGTACATGGTCACAATGTCCGAGTCGTCGTAGACCTCGTACAGCTCATCTTTATCGCGCAAATGCTTGGACTGGTCGGAGGCCTCGGCCTTTTTAATCTTGTCCTGCTTTTTTACCTTATTTGTCGAGGATTCGTCCTGAGATGAGCAGCCCGAAAGCAGCAGCGCGCCGGCAGCCGCCTCGATCAGACAGCGGCGAGACATCAACTTATCGATCATCAGAACCTCCCCAATGGTTGCGATACACGCGAACTACTGCGCGCTGAAACGCGCCGTGCGGCACGCCCTTGCGGCGGCACTCCTCATAGCGCTGCTCGGCACGGTCGAGCAAGCGGCCCAGCTGTGTAAAACGACCCGTTTTGTCGGTCGCCACAATGGGCTGCTGACTCAGGATACGATACGGTAAGTTGGCGGTATAGGTATCGAGCCGCAGCAGCGCCACGATAAAAAACACCACCGCACCCAACAAAAAGCCAAAGCCGTAAAACTGCTGCGGCAAAAGCAACGACACGGCGGTCGCCAGCCCTGCCACACCGGCAAACAGGCCCGAGGCCAGAACGGCTCCCTTGTAGTCGGTAAAGTACAGCAAGATAAGCAGGATCGTGTTGCCCACGGCATACAGGCCGTAGCCTACGCATAACGTGCGAAAATACCCGTGCATAAGATTGTTAAAGCCCAGCGGCAGGGCCGAGAGCACTGTAGTCTCGAGCGAGATGACCGCCGCGGTCACAAACAGCTGCTTGAGCGCGCAAAAGCGCAGTTCGCTGTTGAGCGTGGAGAGCATCTCCTCCTCGGCCACCACAATATCGCCCACCACGCCGCCGTCGTTGAACAGGCTGTAGTAGTCACGGTAGCGCGGATAGAAATTGACCTCGACCGACACCACAAAGTTGACGGTCGTGACGAGTGTGGTCAAAAACGCAATGAGTGCCGGAACGTCATGGTAAGGAGCCCCGTAAAACAGGCCTTTGATCTGCACGCCAATAGGGCCCGCCCAGATAATAACCAGGTGTACGAAAAGCCCCAAGTTGGTAAACAGCCCCGTAAGCGCAAGCGGCATAAATTGGTCGAGCCAGCGCAAAAAACACCAGGGACTCCGATCACTCTGTGGAAAATACCGGTACAGCAGTACCACATCCCAGGCAAGCATGACGCCGTAGCCTAGGGCGATTGACGCCAACAGGCCCTCGACCGGCGGCAGTCCCAACGTCAGCGCTGCCAGGGCGCACAGGCACGCCACGCCAATGGCGGCCGCAAAGCTGCACAGAATGCCACGATAATCTTTGATGGCCGTGAGATAGCTCATGCCGTTCCAGTTGACGATCATGATGTTGAAGAGCCACAGGCACAGCAGCCCCTGCAGCAGCGTGGCCCCCGAGAACAGCAAAAAGACGCCGTAGAGCACCGTGCCCGCAACGAGCATGATGGCATTAGACCCCCAAAACGAAGGCAGGATCTCATCCTCGCGCTCGGCAAAGAGCATGTCGGCCAAAAAGCGCGTGACCGGCATGGAGAAAAAGCTTGTGAGCGTGAGCGATGCCAGCAGCGTATAGGTCACCATGCACACCAGCAGGTCCTGGTTGGCGCGCCCCACGCCCCACAGACCGCACAGCACCAAGATACCCACCTGGAGCAGCACACCCAGCAGCATGGGGCCCGTGCATACAATGCCGGCGTAGCCGTAAGCGCGCATCGTGGCAAACAGACCCTTGCGCCTAAACAGGCGCTTGAGCTCAAAACCGATTCCGGCCACCGGCTACTCCCCCTCTCTGGGCAGGTCAAACGCACGCGCCGTCTCGTCGTACAGCGCGCGATAGTTGGCGAGCATCTGCTCGTGCAAAAAGTACGTGGCAACGCGACGCTGGCCGCGCTCCCCCATCTCAATGCGGCGGGCGCGGCTTGTGCACATGCGCTCCATGGCATCGGCCAAGCCCTTGCGATACATGGGCGGCGTCACAAAACCCGCCACGCCAAAGTCATCGCCCGGGGCACCTTCGAGCAGCTCGCGGCAGCAGCCCACCTCGGTCGTCACGCAGGGACGGCGCGCTGCAAGCGACTCCAGCACGCTGAGCGGCTGGCCCTCGGAGATGCTCGTCAAAATGGTGAAGTCGAGCTTTTCCATGTATTCGACCACGTTGACGCGGCCGGTAAAGATCAGGTCGCGCACGCCCAGGGTTTCGACCAGCGCGTAGCACTCGGCGCCGTACTCCTCGTCGTCCACGCCGCCCATGATGTGCAGGCGCACGCGGGGCAGGCGCTCGTGCAGCTCAAAGAAGGCATAGATCATGGTCTTGACGTCCTTGATGGGCGCCAGGCGCACCACCGCGCCAATGTCCACCCAGCCGTCATCGGGCTTTAAGGGAATGTCCTTAAAGCGGTCAAACTGGATGCCGTTGGGGATGACCAGGCATTTGTCCGCATCGCAGCCCATATCGATCTGCGTCTTGCGGGCGTTATGAAACAAGCTCGTCACGCGAAAGGAGCGGCGGTAGATCTCCTCCGAAAGCAGGTAGAAAAAGCGAATCCAGCGGTCCTTAAACGACGGCACCACCCAGTCGGCGCGAATGATCTCTTCCTCGCGCTCGCGAGTATAAATGCCGTGCTCGGTCAACAGCACCGGCGCATGGTGAACGCTGGAGCCAAGGCTCGCCAGCAGACCGCCGTAGCCGGTTGAGATGGCGTGGTACACATCGGCCACCGGCACCTCGCTGCCCAGAAGGTAGAGCACGGGCAGCAGCATGGAGCGCATGGTGTGGAATGCATCGGCAAAGGGCGTGAATGGGTACTCGGCCAGGCACACGTCGCGGAAGATGTCCATAAACGTTCGGCTCTGCAAAAACGAGAGCGGATGCACGCGACGGCGCTGGAAGATATCAAATAGCACGTCCCAGTCCGGATTAGAAAGCGACATCAGGCGGCGCAGCGCCTCGCGCTCGCGATCGTTAAAGTCGGCCTCTTCTTGCTCGCCCGAAAGCCGCAGGGCGTCATCCAGAAATACCTCGTGCACCTCGACCACGTTGCCGGGCAGCTCGTAGACAAACTTGCCGCGGTCGGCAGCATGCGCGCCAATCACCCACAGCACAAACTCGTGCTCGGGCATGGCCTGTATGTAGCCGTGCATCCAGGTAGATACGCCGCCGTGCACATAGGGGTAGCAACCCTCGAGTACCAAACAGATTCTCATTTGTCGCCACCCTCCTTGCGTGCAATGGTCACCGTCTTGTCCGTGGCTTTAACCAGGTACAGATCGCCCGTCAGATGCGTAATCTCGCCACCCGTGACTGCACCCGGCTCGCCGTTGTTGGCACGGAACATGAGCCACGCCTCGTCGTGGAAATTGCCCAGGCTAAGCGTCCAGGCATTCGCGTCTGTATCCACGCTCACCGTCACGGACGAAAAACGCTGGATGGCGCCCGAGCATTCCGAGCCGGTCTGGCGACGCAGGTCGGGCGCAGACTTGGAAAGCCAGTCCAGGTAGTCGGTCAGGCCGCCCTTGTAGACCTCCCAGCCCTCCTTAGCGCCGCGATCGGGGTCCAAAAGGTCGTCCGGATGCATAAAGTGCGTGCTCACGTAGTGCATGTTGAGCTCGGACACGGCTGCCAGACGCATATAGGAATCGTCGACCATGCCGCCCGAGACAATACGTGGCTGCTCCACAATGCCATCGCTCGCCACGCCAAACTCCTGCACATAGGGCAAGTCGGTGCCATCCTCAAAATACGTACTGGCGATGGTCTTAATGCGCGGAACGTCGGTGCCGATAAGCTTGCGCGCACGGGCCGAAAGGATATTCGACGGTGGCACATAGACCGAGCCGTGCGCGTTGGGCAGCACCTCGTCCTGGAAAGCGATAAGCTCGTTGAGCGATGCGACAAGCGTTTCCTTGTTCTTCCACGTCTTGTAGTCGTACAACGTGCCGTAATCGGTGTCCCAGAGTGCCAGAGGCTGATGGTTGTAGCCGTGGAAACCCAGCTCTCCGCCCATCTGCAGCAGCATACCGCCAAAGTAGCGGAACTGTGTGGTATCGGCCTGACGCGCGGGCTCGGTCTGGTTGACCGCGTCCTCGTAGTTTTCGATCATCACGCCGGTATAGCGAATGCCGTATTTTTGCGCGAGCTTTTGCAGATCGCGCCACCAAACCTTGGTGTAAAAATCGGCAATGGAAAGCCCGTAGTCGCGCTTGATGTAGGTGCCGTCGCCCGAGGGCACGGGGCTGGGAAAGTCGTCCAGGTAGAAAACGGCGCTGTTGATGACCGGATAGGCCGTGGCATCGCCCAGCAGGCTGATTGCCGCGGCGTAAAAGCCGCGCATGACCTTGTCATAGATACCGATATTGCACACCACGGTGCGACCGCTACCGCAGTCATTCGACCAAATGAGCGGGGCGCCCGCATCGCCGGTCTTAGCCCACACACGAGCCGTCTCGCGCAGCGAAACCGAAAGCGACGAATCAAAGGGGTCCGAGAGCTCGTAGCGCTCTCCCCCGCCCAGCATAAAGTCCTCGCTCGGCACAATGCTTTCGGCTTTTACATAGTCATATCCGGCAGATTCAATGCCAAGCTTGGGAGCAATCACTTGCAGATAGCCCGAGTTATCCGGAGGCATGGCGAGCATAAGCGAACCGCCGGCACTCACCCAACTCATAATGTCGCTCAGGTGCGTACCGAGCCCATCGAGCGACGGCATGAGCAAAATCACGCGATCGTAGGAGGTCAGCGAGGGAATGGCATCCGCGCCGTCCAGGGCAAGGTCCACGTCGCGGTGCGCGATCTTCATGTCGAGCAGAATCTGGTCGAACTGCTCCTTTACGTCCTCGACGCCAGCTTGATCGGAATCGGTAATGACCAGGCACGTGGGCTTTTGGCCAAATATTGCCGAGGAAGCCGGCACCGCATCGTTGGCGGCAAGCATCCCCAGCTTATGCTGGCCCGCACTGTACTGTACGCCGGCGCGCTCCACCAGCAGCATGGCCGCCATGGCAATAAAGACCGCCCACACCACAAGCAGCCCCATCCAGCGAAAATGGCCCGCACGGTCGCGGATATGTTGCACCACGCTCATCGGGCCTCCTCTCCGTTGCGCCAAAAAGCAAGCTCCTCGCGGTTGGCGGCGCTCAAGTATACATGCTGTTTGTCAATCGCATCGATCACGCGGTGGACTTCGTCACCGTCGCGGCGCATCACCGCAAGGCGCAGGCAAAGCATCCAAACCTCCTGCTCCTCGGGCACGTCGAGCACCAGTTGGTCGGTCACGGCCAGCGCCTCGTCGATCTGTCCGACATCGGCCAGCGCCGTCGCGTATCGAATGCGCAGCTCAAGGGTGTCCTCGCGCTCGCAGCGACGCGCAAGCAGGCGCGCGTACTGTTGGCGCTGAATCTGAGCCACGCGCCCCTCGGCCAAGCCCGAGCCCAAGTATTCACCAAGAAAATCGCAGTATTCGTTGAGGTTTTGCGCGCTCGGGTCCGTCTTAAAGGCACGCTCCAGCTGCTGCAGTTTAAGGTCGGACTCCTTGGAGATCTGCGCCACCGCCGTCGCGGCATAGTGAGCCACCTCAACGTCGTCGTTAAGCTTAGCCGCCTGCAGCTGCGCCAGGTACGCGTCGGGCTCCTCGGTGAGCATGGAGAGCATTAGGCGGCGCCGTTCTGCCGGGTCGTTGACGATGAGCGCCTCCTCGAGCGGCACTACGCCTGCATCGGCATCACGTTCGTGCACTAGGATGCTGCGATGCAGGTCGTCGTTGAAGCGCAGCGACTCCAGCGCAGACTCCTTCAGCCCCTCGCCAAACACCGCGCTGCGGACCGATAGCAGAACCACCAGCAACGGACCCCACAGCGGCACCAGCACTATCACAGCCAGCATGTGCCCGCGCACCGGCAGCAGGCCCAGCTTCATGAGCGTCCACAGCATCAGGCAAACCAACGCATGAATCAGCAGCAAGACGGCAGCAACGACAAGCGAGATCAAGCGGCACCCCCCCCCTCACCGTCACCGGTGTAAGAGATGTGCTGCAGCAGCTCCACGATGTCCTCGCCGTCGACGGGCTCCACCGCAATCTGCTTCGCGCTCAGACGCTCGCGGATAACGGGCAGGTCGCACGCCTTTGCCTGGCGCATAAGCAGGTAAAGCACGTCGCCGTCGACCAAGCCCGCCGCATCGCTCTCGCGGATTGCCGACCCAATTGCGCCCACCAGCTCGCCGACAGGCTCCATGCCCGGTACCACGCGCAGGAGCAAAAAGCTGCCCATCTTGCCATCTGCCAGCGCCTGCTCGGCCGCGAGCTCTTGGCCAAAGGCAGCCTGCTTGAGCACGCAAGTGCCGTCAACGCAGCGTTTATCCTGTGCCACCGCCTCATAGTCAAAGGCACGGCCCAGCGCGCTTTCGACCAGGCCGCACAAGATGCGGAACAGGTTTTGGTAATAGAGCGTCATTTGGTTCTGGGCCGCACAGCGCACAAAGATCAACACGGCGGGTGCCCCGTCGCGCTCGATCCTGTATCCAAACATGGGAAGCCCCGGCGTCAGCTCGCGGTTCACCCACAGGTTCGAACGACCCCCGTCGCCCAAAAGGGGCGCAAGCTGCTCAAGCGTAAGCGAGCGTGCGGCATCTTCGGCAATCGCGGGACTTGCTGCCACCAGGCGTGCAAATGCTCCGCCAGAAACATGGTAGATCGTCACCGAATCGTTCTCGAGGATCTCGCCCAGAAGCTCGCAGCACTTGCGATAGATGTCGCGTGGGTTGAACACGTCGAGCTCCTGCGTCACGGCAAAGATCTTGCCAAAGCTGTCGTGGCGACCCACGATCTGGCGCCTGTACGCGCGCTTATCCTCGATCGCGTCGTGGTAGAGCTGCGTAAGGAACGTATTGCGGTTGCGCACGAGCTCGTTTTGATCGCGCTCCGCCCTAATGGCTTCGCTGTTGCGCAGCTGCACATAGCCGCACACGGCACCCACAACAAAGTACGCAATAAACGGAAGCCAGTTGGACGGCTCGTAGAACAGGCCCTGGAAGGTATAGCCGTACAGAGTAAAGTAACTCGCAGCCAAACCCACCGACGCCAGCAGCGCCGCAACCAGGCCAAAGTCCAAGCCATACAGCGTGCCGATGAGCACCACGTAGAGCAGGCGATAATCGAGCACGTTGAGCTGGGTCGATTGGGAGAACAAGCGCTCCAGCACTTCAAAGAGCACCCAGGCGGCTGCCGTCTCCAGGCATTTGACAGGCAGCGTGCGCATTTGAATGCGGTCGATGGCCGCGCGCAAGGGGTTGACCTTCTTTGCACGGCCAGCATCCCAGCGAGCCTGAATGGTCGAGAGGTCGCGCAGCAAGTCGTAGCGCTGAAACCAGCCATAGCGCACGCGAGCGACGTCGCTGGCGGGCAGGGCGTAGCCGGCAGAATCGCCATAGGCAACTGAGAGCCCTGGGAACAGCGCCTTGAGGGCGTCGCCCACCTCACCCACCGTGTGATGGAAGGTATCGGCTACGTCGAGCGTCTCAAAGTTACCATTCCAGCTGTCGAAGATACGGCGTACCAGCACCGCAAGCTCCTCGGCACACAGCAGGGGAAACGCCGCATCCTGTGCGCCCTGCAGAGCGGCCGATCCGGTTGAGCATGCGTCGAGCATCGGCACCAAAAACGGGTCCTCCAGCGCGGCAGATGCGGTATACAGGAACGGCACGCGCAGGATCTTGGTCTGAACGCCCTCGCGAGCAGCGTAGTAGCGGCACAGGTCGTTTGCTGCGTGCGCGATAATGCCCTTGCCCGTTCGCCCCGCGGCATCGGCGGCACCCTCGGCACCCGCGGGCCCCGCTACATACAGCAGTTGGACCCGGCGACCCGCGCACGTACGAAAGACCGAGCGCAGCAGCTCGATATCGCCCACGGTATCGGTATGCGGGGTTAGGTAATTAGACAGGTAGACCACGCGGTCGAACTCGTAGGCCTGCTCCAAATGCTGGAGCAACTCTTTCCAAGAGGCATGGGGCGACGACTCATCGCGGCGCGCGTCCTGCGCGGCTACAACCTTAACGTGGTCCCCGGGGAATGCCTTGGCGCAAAAGTCATCGTCAACATATGCGGTGTTGCCAACAACCAGCACCTCCATGGCGCACCCCTCCCCTAAAATCCACTTTAGTCATAGTCAAACATGCGTATTTTACGCTGTCAACGCGAGTTGGAACGCCTTTAAGGCTGTTTTAAGAACTTTTTTAGAGGATGTGGGGACATCGAGAGTGCTAAATGAGCGACCAATTCGGAAGTGGGGTGAAAACCGAGACCTGTCGACCAGACCCTAGTTTTGGGCACTCGCGACCTGCGGTTTTGTTGCCTGAAATCGGGCTGTGCTCGGCGAGTTTCGATTTTTCTCCGCACTTCTCCTACGCACCGGATTTGCAATCGCGCATCACAATCCGCCAATCGCCCTAACCGGAAAGCCAATCCACAGACTCGACTAGCCAGCCAGATACGGCCCGATTACATCGAAAATTTCGCCCACCTTAGTTGCAGGGTTTTGCGCAGATGGCTTAACGTTACCCAGCCCCCTATGGTATGTGACGAGGCGCCCAACACGCTGCAATGCCTCGCCTCGTTTGCCGTCCACCACCTCGAACAGCCCGTCCAAGTTCTTGCGGTACTCGATGCCCAGGTCTCTCGACATCTCCTGCGCGAGGACATGCTGGCAGTCGGACGCGGACATATGCGCGGTCGTGTAGCGAAAGTGCAGAAGAGGCCACAGCTCGAAGCAGGGGTTCGACCACAACGCATGGAAGGTCCTCGAACCATCGGAGAGCTCGTCGCATTTGCGCTCCATCGCGTCAAAGTCGGACGCAGGAAAGTCATCCTTGTCATACACGAGCCACACATGGTCGAATGTCTCGGGCGCATAGCGGCAGTGTTCGACGGCAAAGTCAAGTAGGTCAAGTGTGTGTTTGCCGGTCCCCTTAACGACAATGGCAACCTTACGCTCGTTCGCCGCACCCAACGCCGCACGCACACCCTCAAAGTAGCGAGGCTCGGTCTCCTTGCCCTCGCTCACTATAAGATGACGCGTCATCTGAACCATGCGCGAGCGGCCCTCTCGTTTGCCGCTACGCCAGCCCTTCGACTTCTTCGCCACCATGCTAATCCCACTCCTCGATGCGGGTGAGATACGGATCGGCGCCGTAGCGACCGGACAGGTATTGCTTGTCGAAAGCCGCGTTCTTGCTTACCAGATTACCGTTTGCCTCGTGGATGTCGGCGAGAGACCACAGTTGGCTCGCCTCCCCCTCGCCGCGCGCAGCGAACCATATCTCGTCACGGCGGAACACATCGTTTCGCATGGTTGACACATCCTGGGACGAGAAGATAAGCTGCGCGCCACTCTTGTTGACCTCAGGATCCTTAAACAGCAGAATCACATAGCGAAGAAGCTTCGGGTGCAGTTTGGCGTCGAGCTCGTCTACCACAACGGTGCCACCACGCTCAAGCGCTGTCATCAGATACGCAGCCAACCCTAAGAGCTTCTGGGTTCCGGCAGATTCCTCGGATAAACGCAGCTCGTACGCCTTACCGCCCACCTCGTGTCTCACGAAGACGCGCTGGCCGCGCCACTCCGGCGCCCTCTCCACTCTGAAGCCATCAATACGCACATCAACGGCGCGCAAAAAACGCGTGACGTCGGGTGAGTCATCCTCGTCGAGCAATTGTTCGAGCATCTGCTCCAGATAGGAGCTGTTATAGTTCAGGAACACCCCGTCAAGAAACCAGCTGGCAGCTTCCTTGACCAACGGCGCGTCAAAGTTGATGCAGAGAAACGACAGGTACGGCAGTCTCGGGTTGAATCTCGCAGCCGTCACGAGCTTACGCAGCATGGGGCCGAGTTCAACCTCTGCGCCCTCACGCTCGAACAGCATCGCCGTGCGTGACGCTCCCAATTTTCGCCGCCACAGGCCTTCGGACACGATCTCGTCCGCATGCACGGACAGGGCATAGCGGTACTCGTGCTCACCCGCGCGATAGTAGAGCTCGAACTCGGTGGGCTCGGCAGCAGACACGTCATCGAACTCAAACGCAGAGCAACGGGGTATCGAAGGACGGTTACCCTCTGGCGCATCAGTGCTGGCAGACAGCAATCTGATCGGCCTGGCCACCGCCGAACGAATGTAGTCAAGCGCCTCGAGCAGGTTAGACTTGCCGCCAGCGTTAGGCCCGTACACCGCAGCCACCGGAAGAAAACTCTGCCCGTCAGGGCACTCTATGAGGGAGCGCTCGAACTCCCTCATCGATGTTGCCTGCATGGAAAGCTCAGTTTCGTCGCGATAGGATCTATAGTTCCTGAAGGTAAACTGGCAAAGCATCGGCCTCAAAATTCCTTTCATTGTTTTGAAAAGATATTTCAGGGTTTTTCTTTGATTATAGACTTTAAGAAACATCAATCAAGTGTTTACCACTCCCAAGACAACAGGTATAGGGCGCCGAACACGGAAGTGCGGTAAAAATGAGTCCATCGTCGAAGCGGACACGGCCGGCGTGCCAGACTTTAAACGCATAAAAAAGGGCAACACCCTCTAACTGAAAGCGTCGCCCTTAAAGCCCCAAAGAGCTTTTGTACTATGACTACGTACTATACACCTCAATAAGGTGAAGCATCATACCCAGTTCGCCCGCCACGAAAGCATCAATGCCCACAAGCGAGAGGATGATCGAATCAACCGCATACCAGGTTCTTCAACGTCGAGACGCATTGCTTTAGATCGGACGCTACGCCAACTTTCACGACATTACCCAATCCGGCACGCGGGTTTGAGGAGACGCTCTTATATTTGCACTAAGAACCTGAGCACATGACGAGGCTCGGGATACATCAACCAACGAGAGGACTCGCCATGCCAATAGACGGCATCATCTACCTACTGAAGTTCGCTCCCCAAGAGGCGTACATCGACGACCTGATGAACGGGCGCCTCTATATGAACGCCGCCGGCTACTACCACGGTCTGCCCGGAGAGCAGGGCGATCCGCTAGAAGCGTCTCTGGCATGCGGCATGGGCATCTACGCCCATTGGCTCTTGCCGATCTACTGCATGTACACGGTGCGGGAGAGCGACATCGTTGATAACGCTGTCGTAATTACCAAGCGAATGGTCGAGGAGTTCAGGTGTTCCAACGGCTGGATCGGCATCGTGCGGTATGACCGCTTTGAGCGGCTGCTAAATAGGAAGTTTGATTCGGGAGATGGCGTATCCCTGCACGGCCCCGTCTTTTACGGCGCCCCTAGTCCAAGCGTAACTGCCGAGGCATTCCAAGGCATCCCGGACAACCTTGTTATCAAAACACCCAAATTTGCATACCAACGGGAGTATCGAATCGTCGGATCGCAACCGGTCAAGTGGCGCCTTAAGCCCGACAAGAGCAACCCTGACTACAAAATCGAAGAGTATGGACATGCGGAACTGGACTTAGGCGGCAGCCTTATGGACTTTTCCTGGAAGGTGCCGGTGTCGAGCCTCACGGAGGTTAAAGGCGGCCTCATGCTTAAACTGCCGTTAGCTAAATAACAAGTCGACGAGCAAGCAATCGACCACTCGAAAAACCACAATGGAACCCTACTCAATACTGCAAGGAACTAATGGAGCTGGGGCACGGCGCAATCTCCGCCGCCCGCCGCAGGCAACTCAAGCTCAAGCGAGAAAATACTCACGTTACATCGACACGCGAACTCACAACTCTTAAGTCACTGCTTGATCGAACTTGACGGGAATGGGGCGGGTTCGGCTAATTGCTAGTCGGCAACTACACTCAATCATTCACCTGAATCGAACTCACGCCCTGTTCGCAATCGTCACGAGTATCTCTCTCGCCTGATAAAGGCAGCTGCAACGGCTTGTCAACATGAAAGCCCGGAGAAGAGCAGAGTGCGGTACCGATAACATATAACGGATCACTCGAGCCGATTTCAATCCCCCGACTCGAAAACTTCAATCGCTGTGGGGCGGGCAGATACCGAGGGGCCTCATCCGCATTGTGTTCATACTCATACCGATATAAGCAGGAAAGGAGGACGAACAGACCAGAAAGGGCATGAAGTACATTGCCGAGATTGGCTTCGGCATAGCTATCCAAGCGATGGTGTTTGACATTGTTATATGAGACCCACCATTCAGGATTCATGGCGGATTCGGTCCCATCATCTGTCCACCAAGATGACCAGGGGTTAATAACGATCTCGCTGGCACCAATAACAACCCAGCTAAAACGAAACTGTTGCGAGAAGCGAGCGTGGACCATCTCACGCGCCCCGAAAATGTTTTTAACCGCACCCCAATCGGCGCTCTCGTAACGCCTGACAAGGTGGTTAAGATCTTTAAAGGCGACATCGATCTCGGAACAAATCGAGAGATAGACTTTGACGAGCTCGGCGCCATAGGTGCCATAGTTCGCTTCGGTAGGCTCGATGTAATGCAATATCCGAATGACGTCTTCCTCGAGCAGAATAAAGTAATCCCAGTGGATATGACTCATAGAAAGCGCCATTCGAACCACCCAGTCAATCAGCAAAACCATTGAGCCCATTTTACGGTCTAGGCATTGTTAAACACTAAAAGGGTAGAACCTACGGATGAAAGTCAAACAAGAAGAGACCTACCGATCCTATTTACAGAACGAATAAGACCGAAACGAAACCCCAGCCCAAAGAAAGAAGGCGGCCGCCATGAAACGAGTCGACGAGGAACCCACGCCGGAAGCAATTGAAGACGCTCTTACCCAGGACCCGCTACACCGCAAGAGAGAAATCGAGGACTTTCTAAAGATGCTCATTGCGGTTGAGCCTCCGTATACCTTTGTCATTGATGCACCTTGGGGCTCCGGCAAGACATTCTTTGTAAAGCAAGTTGCGAGAGCCTTGCAAATGACAAATCCGGCACTTAGCCAGGACAGCGCAAAACCAAGCACAACATTCGGTAATATCGACGAGGAACTGCTCAAGAAACCATACCTCCCCATTTATTTCAACGCATGGGAGGACGACCATTTCGACAATCCGATCTTGCCAATATTAGCCTCTATCGCTAGTGCTACAGACGAGAAGAGCGCCAAGGGTGGAGAGGATTTCAGAAAGGGAATCATTGGCGCCATAGAAGCCGCCGCTTCCCTTATCGGATATGGCGGTGACATCAGTGGTGTCATTGAAAATTTCAGCGGAACCGATTTTCTCGAACAGTACAAAAATGAGAAAGAGCTTCGAGGCAAAATTGACGAGCTCATTAAGAACAATCTACCCAAGATGGCCGACCGAGCCGTCATCTTTATCGACGAACTCGACCGCTGCCGGCCCGAATTCGCCATAAAGGTACTTGAGCAGACCAAAACCCTGTTTCAGCAAGAGAACATCGTTGTAGTTTATTCAACCGACATTACGCAGCTTGCACATTCCCTCCAGGGCATATATGGCCCAAGATTTGAGGGAAGAAAATACCTCGAGCGCTTCTACGACAAACGGCTGGAGCTAAATTCGATAAAGATAGCTGACTACCTTCGATACAAAGGCGTAAATAAATTCGATGGATACATCTTCATGGATATAACCATCGACTTGCTCAACTATGAACAAGCTTCACTAAGAGCCTGTAACCGGCTAGCCGAACCCATAACAAATCTCTTGGATTACATCAGTAAGCACGATGAATATTTCGGAAGCACAAAGCTCCAGCACTTCCAGTACCACTGCCTACTGCCCGTGTTGAATGTCCTCGCCTACTACGAACCACTTGCTTGGCACGAGGTGAAGACAGGTGCAGGATTTTCTACAGTGTACGAGCTTGCAAGCAACAGCAGACTGTTTATGGAGCTTCTCGACGAGGCAATTGAAAAAACTTGGGGAACAAGAAAAGATGAGCTTCCCTACCACCAAGAAACCGAGAGAAGGAGAAGCCGTTTTATTGAAGACGTTTGCGCCGCTATCTATTCCGTTAGCAACACCGATCCGCGTATTCGAGAACTGAGCAGCATCGATCTCGATATCTCGTCGCACTGCAAAAAGCTGTTCCAGCGCCTAGCCCCGCCGTCGGTGACCAAGTAAAGTCTTCTCACGCAACCCTCTAATAAGATCGTCTATCTAAAGGGCTGAGGAAACACCCCAGCCCTAACAGCCCAGTAAAAGGCACGCTATTCCTCTCGGACATGGCTACGCAAGCGCGACGGCAGCAATTTGTCAATCTCCCCCGGCTCAAATGACTGGTGCCCGTTCTTAAGCCTGTCGCGAGCCTTCTCGTACGCCTTGTCGCTCGTCCTTGGCGCTTCATCGTATATTTCGGCTTGCTTCTCAATGAGCAAGTCGCGGCATCTGCGGATCTCTCCAACTTCAAGGTCGTCAAAATCCGTAAGCAACGACTCATAGTCCTGAAGAACAACCCAGAGTCGATTAGCGCAACGCACGTGTTCCTCAGCTTCCTCGGGCAGCTTAGAGCCACGGGTATACAGATTTAACCCAAGCGATAAGGCCGAGGTAATGGAAGCGACAACAGCCCCAACTCCGGTCCCGGTTTGACCTATAATGACGCTAATTACTCCACAAGTTGAAACCGCAGTTAGAATTATCTGGCTGATGGAAATACGATTGACCGTCTTACGCTTTAGAGTTGCCGCTTCCTGCTGCGTCTGATATGTATACGACAGCTTGCCGTAAGATTCCTCAATCTGTCCGCGCAGCCGCTCCCTATAATCCAATCTATCCAAAACAACCTCCTAGCGCGCCATTTGGCGAAGCACCTTTCCGAGGCACTCATAACTTTTGGCTGTATCGATAGCCTGCTGGCTACCTGGGCTAAAAAGCGCGAACGGCACCGCGCCTTGCAGGGAAAGGCGATTAAACTCATCCAAAAGTCGCATCTCATATGCCCCCGCTGGTGCAGAGCTCTCCCCATTCGCCCAACGCCAACCAGCAATCGCGGAGAACACGAAGCTATCGATAACGATGCCGGACAGCCTATAGCTTGAGAAGCTCGCGGCGTGGACATTTCGAATATGCTTGCAAGTGTCGAACAGGAGTCCCCTCGAGCTTGCGTTTTTCTCTTTCATCGCCTCCTGCTCCGCCTTGGGATCAGTCGCAAGCCATCGACCGCCCATATGAGTATCGGGGTAGTCGTAACTCACAAATGATCCCCAGCTGTCCACACGCTCAAATGCCGGGAGAAGTTCAAACTTCATTCCATCCGAGAAACTGACAACGACAACCTGACCATCACCCTTAACATCAGTCGTAGAGTAGGTTTCGGAAACTGCGGATTTAACAGCCTGAAGTAATCTTGATTGTCCATTCCCCCTATACATGTCATAACGCTCGTACTCGCTCCTAGGAAGGGACAGCAATACGTCAAGATCGCTATCTGTTGTTGCGGTACCACGCCCATAAGAACCAACATACAGTGAATGTGCCGTCTCGCTGTTGGAACTCCAAAACTCCGAGTTCACAGCCTTGGTAATCCGTTTGTACCTTTTGGAGATCAATTCTCTCTTTGCAGATTCAACGCCAACGATATTCTTCTTAACTCGGTCCATAAGCTCAACAACCTCACAATCTGCTCACCGACAAAACGACAGCCTAGGTCATGCCACATGAATAGCAGCGGCACTAATCCATTGAATCAATTTTACCGCCGAACACCCATGCGAACATAAGTGCTCTTATTAAGGTAATTCATATAAAACGGCTACGCGGCATCGGCAGAAACACCGCCAGAAACAAAAGGGCAGAGACCCCACATCGACTCCGATATCCTACGCCATTTCGCGGTGTTCTTCATCGTTCGAACAAAAGGATATATACGTCAAAAAACGAGACTGCACACGGCAAAAGCCGCTCGGCACATACATAATTAAAGAGATGCGGTTCCGCCGTAGAAGTGGTTCACCGGAGTAAGCATACTCGTCTCGCCCGCACGCTCATAATTGACGTCTGTGTCAGAAGGGCGTAATTTTACTACATCCATCATGCTTGACCCAGAGGTCTTTAACGGAAGCACGGTTACACCTGGGCGGCAAGCGATGCGAAAGCTCCTTAAAAACTGAGACGCGTTCGACCTACACTTAATCATCGAATCGTAGCCAGTCGATCGTCGATTAAAAAGCGGCGACAAGAACCAAAGGAGGGCACATGAAGAGCATTGCCACGCAGAGCTTGACCTAGGCAGCAACCTCACGGACTTTTCCTGGAAGGTCTCGGTGTCGAGTCTCGAAGAATCGCAAGACGACATCATGTTGAAGCTACCGCATCGCGTATAGCCAACCCAACACGAGCAACAGCCCCGCCGAGGACTAAAGCGGATCCACAGCCCTCTCCCCTCCCCAACATTCCCCAGAAAGTTCGCTGATGTTGACTGGGGTTCCCGTAAAATAATCCCCAACAAAATATGTGCGGAGTGCTGGCCTGGAGCTGCCTTCGGACCCTATTGGCTGCTCACCGAGAGGCTCCGCTATGAAACGATCCCTTTACTACCTGCTCTGCGCGATCGCGTGCACGTCCATGGTCGGCGCGACGTTGCCTATGGCAGCCATCGCAGAAGCTATGCAGCCTCAAGAAACCGCCGGGCAGCAGGCGCAAGCCGACGCAACGAGCAGCGACGCAGGCAAGGCCGAAGACGGCACCAACACAAGCACGACAGCAGATACCGTAGAGGACAGCACCGCAACATCCACCGGCACCAGCGCAGCCAACACGGAAAGCGCTTACGCCACCAATACCGGCACCATCGCCGCAACCGGCACCCCCGCCCCATCCCTTAGCGCCCAAGCCACCCCCACGCCCGCCGCAATCTCCGCCGCGTCACAATCCGGCTACGCCCACTCCGCAACCGCAAACCAAAACGGCGTCACCTTCACCGTCTCGTGGAACGACGCCCCCGCGGGCACCGCGACGACCTTCCACGTAACCCAGACCAACGGCTCGTCCCAGGCCAAGGCGCGCATGGACGTGCCCACCTATTGGGACGGCGGCAGCCAGGAAAGCGTCTGCGACCCGTCGCGCCCGGCATGGGCCAGCTACTACAGCCTTCGGGCCCGCGCTCGCGATCGGGCCCAAAGAATCCACGTGGGACCACAATTCACTTGCATGGAGCTAGCGAAGGTGCCTATCCCAAATCAGAAATGGTAAAACCAGCAGCAGCGCGATGCAGAGGGGCGCGGCCAGCAGAGTGACCACGCCCGAGTTGATGCGCTCGCGAATTTCTTGGGGGCTCAAGAGATGAGCTCGTTCACGCGCTTTTGCACAGACGCATAGAGGCTTCCGAGCTTCTTTGAATAGCCGGCGCGCCCCTGCTATGCGTCATACACGTTGCAATTGCCCCTACCTAGAAAGTGTATGGCACTTCGGTCAATCGCCGTTACGCTTTGGCCTACCTAGAACCGCAATCACGACGTTAACAAACACAAGCGCTGTTCCCAGCAGGAATAGCGCCCGGGAGGCGGCGATCCAGTTGCCGTCGGCGGTCTTGGGGAGCGTGACGGTGGAGACGCCAGCAGTCTTGGCCTTGGATGGCGTGGACGCCATGGTCTTGGTCACGGTCGTTTTGGTTGTCGTGATTGTCTTGGGCGTCGCAGCCGCGGGCTTTAGGACGGGATCCGTCGCGGACCCGGCACCGGGCCGCTCAACGGCAGGACCGGCACCGCCGGCCGGCTCGCCCGCGCCGCCGGGCACCTCGCGCCCGTCGGTCTCCCCCGGCGGCGCCGTGGCGCCCTGGGGCTCGATCACCACATGCGGCGCCATGTCGCCGGAAGCATTCGCCACGCCGCCGGCACCGAAGGCCCCTCCCGCAGGCGTCACAAATCGCGCGGACACAAGCGACCCGCCCAAGCATGCAACGCCGCCGTCGGGACCGTTCGCATCGAGCCACGAGGCGTCGACGGAAAGCCGACAACCGGCCGCGCCATCGCCAAGGCCCGCGTCCTGCAGATACACGCCGTAGACGCGCACGTCCGCTCCGGACCCGGCGCCCGCGGCAACGACGCGCCCGCCGCCGCGCACGGCCATGTCGCCTGCGATCATGCCGGCCACCGCCTCGTCCGTGATATCGGCCCCGTCAGCCCGGGCATCGACGGTGCATCCGTATACCACGAGCGCCTGTGAAACGTGGATCCCGCACTGCGAGCCCGTCGCCGTCAGGGTCCCGGTGCCGCGAAGCGTCAGGTTGCCCCACACCTCCATACCGCACAGCGTGATGTCCGCATCGGGCGCATGCGACTCCGTCACGGAGTTTTGCCCGGCAAGCGTCAGCACCAGGTCGCCCTCGGCGCCGATGGCCCCACCCGCGTAGCCGTCAAGCTCCAGGTGGTCGGCATCGGTCCAGGCCCAGCCGGGGCCCGACGCGCCCGGCTCGCAGTACGTCGCGCCCGCGATGATGAGGCTCTCCGCGCCCGCGGCATAAGAAGGCCCGCCCAGCAAAACGCATAGGCAGGCCATGGCAGCGATCGCGATGTGATGACGGCTGGTGTGGGACTTGGCAGCAAACATACCCGCTCCGATCTTCGCAGGAGCCAATAGAATGTGCACCAGAAAATGCCCTGGTAGCAGCAGTTATTAGTTTAGCGAGATCGATGCGGGGGCAAAGATAAATCGCGTGGGTAATGTCGACAATTAGGTGTAAATCGTTTTGCCAGTCGGTGAAAGGAGGAATGCAGGGTTATGCGTTAAGACGCGCTATCTTTGACACTCACGTTGCATATAGCTTCTGGGAATCTACTACCCGTTCCAGTTTGCTTCACCTTCCGCTCGCATCAGAGCGCGCCAAAGCTCACTGAGTCGCTAACTCGCTGTAATTAGCGAAGACGACCCCCCCCCCTCTATCCTGGATAAGACATGTAAAACCGATTTTATTATTCAGACCCTGTTGTTTATATATTCGTCTGTTGCCCCATCTCGAGAAATGATTTTGCATGGGTGCCCAATCACAATCGAATGGCTTGGTACGTCGCAGTTAACATAAGTGTTCGGTGCAACGAGAACGTCGTTGCCTAAACGAACGCCACCAACAATAGTTGAGTTGACACCAAGCCAAACGCAATCGCCAAGAACAGGCGCACCTTTTCGTTTGCCGCGGTTTTCCCGACCAATTGTCACACCTTTGTGCATATTGCAGTTGCGACCGATAACGGCATTCGGATTTACCGTAATGCCAAAAGCGTGACCCAGATACAAGCCTTCGCCAATCGAGGTGGCAGGCGCGATCTCGAGACCATATTTGCAAGCCATCCTCTTTCGAAAAAGATGCCATAAAGGATTGTGCGAATTCTGGCACTTTCGAAGTAGCCAAACAAACCTCAAAGCATGGTTTGAGAGAATAGACCCCCCCCCAAAGCGAATACGGTCACTGCTGTATACATTCGACATTGCTATCACCCAGCTAATTCCCGTAGAACTCGCGATACCACTTCGCGAATTCACGAAGACCGTCCTCGAGCGGCGTTGCGGGTTTGTAACCAAAATCGCGCTCCAAGGCGCCAGTATCCGCATAGGTTACAGGCACGTCACCAGGCTGCATAGGAACGAGCTGCTTATGCGCCTCGAAATCGTAATCGGCGGGGAGCACGCCCTCCTCAACCAGCACACGCTGCAGCGTATCAACGAAGATCAGCAAGTTCTCGGGATTCGAATTGCCGATGTTATACACGCGATGAGCGGCCATTGGCAAACCATCAACACCGATCTTGACCTCAGGAGCGCCGTCCATGACCCTGCGCACGCCCTCCACAATATCGTCCACGTACGTAAAGTCGCGCTTACAATCGCCCATGTTGAAAATCTTAATCGTATCGCCACGACGCAACTTCTCGGTGAAGCCGAAGTATGCCATGTCGGGCCTTCCCATGGGCCCATACACCGTAAAGAAGCGCAGGCCCGTGGCTGGGATGGAGTAAAGCTTGGAGTAGGCCGCGGCCATTAGCTCGTTGGACTTCTTTGTGGCGGCGTACAGGCTCACCGGAGAGTCTACACGGTCGTCCTCCGAGAAAGGCACTTTCTCGTTGCCGCCGTAGACGGAGGAAGAGCTCGCGTAGACAAGATGCTTCACCGGGTGGCGCCTGCAAGCCTCCAATATATTGAAGAACCCTACCAGGTTGCTGTCTATGTAGGCCTTGGGGTTCTCGATGGAGTATCGCACACCGGCCTGGGCGGCCAAGTTCACCACAACGTCGAAGCCGTTCTCAGCGAACAGGCGCTCTATCAACGCGGCATCGCACAGGTCGCCGCGCACGAAGGCGAAACGCCCCGCCTTGTCCACCTCCGCCAGCATTCGCAGGCGAGCCTCCTTGATGCCAGGGTCGTAGTAGCTGTTCACGTTGTCCAGACCGATGATCGCGTCGTCGGTGGTTTCGAGCAGCCGCTTCACCAGAAACGCCCCGATGAAGCCGGCGGCGCCAGTGACGAGGACTTTTCTATCCTGCATATATACCCCACTCTTTCGTTTTAAGGAAGTCCTGAGATGGAACTCCCAACAAGTTAATTACAGACCTCAAAACGTTTTAAAGCCGCCGCCCTTGACCAGCTTCAGCAGCACCCTCCTACTCTTGGGCAAAGCAAAGCAAATCGCGAAATAGACAACGACGCACCCTACAATGTCCAACCCGACGCCAAGCCAGTTGCTAGATGCGAGTCCATACGTCACCCATGCAAATGCGCACATCATCGATGTGCAGAAAATGGGCTCCTTGAGCGACAACATAGTGCGCCCAAACGAAAGGCCAACCACGAAATATGTGACCACTTGGTTGATAGCAATCAAAAGGATTCTCAATCCCGCATCAGCCCACACGACGGCATCGAACCCTTGCATAGCCGCCACGGTCATAAGCGGCGTCATCAACACGAGGTACATCACCTGCACAAGCGTAGACACGCGCGGTTTACCAAGAGAGCGATACATCTCGCTGCTGTAGTATGAGAGCAGCACCATCGGCCCCTGCACCAGCCCATACAACCCGAACATGAGCGTCGCCTCGCCCCACTGATCGCCGAGCAACAGGGCCACCAAAGGCTCGCGGAATACGAAGATACCCGCAGACAACGGCAACAGGAACAATGCCACCATGAACTGGAAGCGTCGCAGATAAGCAACGTATTCTTCCCGATCAAACTGAAGGCGCGAAAGTGACGAGAACAAGATGGGCGTCGTAGCGTTCGTGATAATCCCGAAGCACCCGCTCACAAAGGTGACTGGCGTCTTGTAATATCCCAACTCAGCCGCACCCAGGAAATGCCCCACGATAAAGGTGCCCGCCCAAGAGGAAAGCCATATGGTGAACGACTCCAAAAGCGTCCATCCGCTGAATGAGAACATAGCCTTCAGCATGTTGAAGGAGCAGAAAAAACGCGGCTTCCACTCAGACAGCAGAGTCAGCCCCACTGCATTTACAATATTCGCCGCCAAAGTGCCAACGATAAGTGACCAGTAACCAAATCCCATAAACGCCAGTACAAGCGTCGAGCCGAAGTTAAGTAAGGTCGACGTCAGTCTCACCGGCATAAGCGACTTGAAATCGAGATTACGGTGGAACAACGCCATCTGAATGCTCGAAAACGACGTCAACGGGAGAGAGAGGCAGGCCACGGCCAAGGGAAAGCCCAGCGACGGATTGCCCACGAAGGTGGCCACCGGATCGTTGAATATGGCAATGAGACACCACAGGACCACCGATATGCCGAAGTTCGTCCAAAAGGCCACGTTAGCGTTGGCATGCAGGTCTTTTTTGTCTCGGAAGCTGTGTTGCACCAGGTACTTCTGGAACCCGGCGTCCGCGAACATGTCGGCAAAGCTCACTACCATGGTGACGGTCGCCACCATGCCAAACGCCTCTGGCGCCAGCAGCCTCGCTAAGACGAGCTGCGAGATAGGCGAGATGATTTTGGCGATAATCTCGGTTGCCAGAGACCACTTTGCCGCGCTTGCCGACCTCGCCCGGAGGTCTTTTGTGTCGGACATACTAAACCTCCATGAAGAAACGCCGGAGCGCGCTTACTGGCTGATTATCCATGCGCACGCACTGAATGCAGCTTTCGTTTGCCATCATTCCTCGTTTTCACGTTGGGGCAAAGAAACCATTTGCCCCAACGTCCTCTCCGCCTCAGCGGGGCTGAAAGGCGTAAACCCGCCCCACGGGTAGAAAGTCAGCTCGCCGACGAGAACGCGCCCCTTGCAGATGAAGAGGTCGACCCTCAAGAAAGGTACACCGTCACTCAGTTTCCTTGATAGCTCGAGCATCTCGCTGAGCTGCTCCGGGGCAGGGATCGTCTCTTCGGAACTCGCGTATCCCATCGCCAAAGGCAGCAGATTCCACTCAGTGTCGTAGAAATCGTTGTACCTCTTCTCAGAATCGTTCTTGTCCCCGTGGCAATAAGAAATCAGCCGGGGTTCCCCGTCAAAGCAGAAGAAGTCGAACTCGTCGATGCCTTCCCAGTTATCGTCTTCATCACGGGCATTATCGCCCTCGCTCTCCAAGAACTCCTCGGCGAACACGACGGGCTTCACGTTCTTGTAAGGCCATTCCCTGCACCCGTAAAAATAATTCTGCTTCAAATGACCCCGAAAAAAGTCCTTGGCACTGTTGAGATCGAAGTGTCCCTTGTCAGTGCAGATGAGCACGCCGCCGCAGTCGTGATTCGTTTTGAGTACGAACTTCTCCGGTAGCCCACTCACATCGATGTCATCAGCGGAATTCCAGGCGCCCAACGTCTTGACCACGTGCTCGGAGCCCACACGCGAGGCAATGAGGTCCTTAGCGCGGTACTTGTCGACCATGGTCGTGTACGCAGGGTTGTGATCGTTAAGCTTCAGCCACTGCATCTTCTCAGTGAAGGTCACCGGCGAGTCTATGCTAGGCCACATGCCCAACTTGGCGCGATGCATCAATCGAAGGTGCGTCCTGTCGGAAACCCATTTCGTTAGACCCTTCGACGTAAAGGCACAGTAGGCCATCCACGGGTCACTTAGGTATTTTTTAATTTTGCTTTCCATATATACAATTTCCTTAAGTCCGAGCTTAAACAAAGCGTTTTACTTTTTAATTCTCTGCGCTACACATGGAACAAGCCCTGGGCGTATGCAAACCACCAACGTAGACTTTGCTCGTATATGCCCGAAACGGTTTCGGGCACTATTTACCCCATCCAGACGAACGAATAAGACTCGATACCAAGCCCGGTATGAAGCAGATAGGCATAAAAGGCGTAGAAAAGGAACCAGACAACTAGAAAACAGCCAAGACAAAAACGGGCTTTTATTTTCCGAGCGTCCTTCACGAAGCCTCCGAAAATCACGGGGCCTAATACGGTGAAGTAATAGGCTATGCGGCCGGCGTTGGCAATCACATAAGAGGACGCCGAAGCCAAAATGCCTAAAGCGTAAAACACGAGCGGCATCCGGTTGGCTTTGAGCCGCGACGTTCCGTCGCTCTCAACCGGGGCAACATTCGCAGTTTCGCGGCTGACGAAATATGCGATCGCGAGGACGGTCGCCTGCGCAAAAACCATCAACCCGATGCTCGATTCGTTCACGGAGTAACGCGCATACCGGTCGACGAGCTTAGAGCCCGCATAAGCTGCCAGGAACAGCAGGGCAACCGATGCAAGCATCTTCGCGGCGAACTGCGATCGGCTCTTGCTTTTGTTGGAAAATAGGTAGTAGATGAGGAATAGGACCCCTATCAGGGCGGACGCGTGCAAAAGAGCGCCAACAGCCCACCAAGCGCAAAAAAGCAACGGCTTATTCTGTTCTAAAAACCTGGTTGCGTAGAAAACCAGCGAGACTGCAATCATCTGGCACGTCAGACACATAGACAGCGGGAACACCGTTGCCGTATAGACGAACATCGCAAACGAGAGCGATGCCGTTCGTCTAAAATCCCAAAGCCTGAAAGCAAAAAAGGCGTTGGTGATCAGCGACTCGACGACGAGCAAGAACGAGTAATTGTTACAGATATGGAGCACCGCACTTGTGAAGACACCGTACGGAACGCTGAACGTATGGTTCCACATCGTGGTCCCATACGCGTAGAAGTACTCGATTCCCTCTTTATAACCCAGGGTATCCTGCCCAACCGCATACGACCTCAAGCCCCCGACGGCGGTAAGAAGAACCACGGCAGCGACCAGCCCAGCCTTACTTTTGCCGTTTTCCGACATGCGCGCAAGCGCCGCTGAAAGCAAAACGACAAGAAAGTAGAAAAGCGATGTTTCGATAAAGTTCATCCGAATACCAGCCTCACGAAACCGGGAAGCTCCGAATTGATTTCATAGCCCGAGCCTTTCAAATCCCTCGCACTGGCGCTTGACCCTATGCGATCCGCGGAGAGCGCGGCGTCGGCCCATTCGTCCAGAGCGTCGCCCAGACTTTTGTAAACGACGTTCTCGCAAATGCCAACCTCCCGCGTGATGGAGTCGCTAATCACGCAAGGGAGTCCGTTTGCCTGCGCCTCGACGACGACGTTCGGCAGGCCTTCGTAGACAGAGGGGAAGATGAAGACGTCCATAGCCGAATAGAGACGGCGGACATCGCTCCTAACCCCGGCAAACACCACCCTATCGGTCAATCCGAGCTCGGCAACGCGCCTCTCAACGGCCGTGCGTGTCTCGCCTTTGCCGACGAGAATGAGGACGGCGTCTGGCCTTCTCCGGGCGATTTCAGCAAAAACATCGACAAGGAAGAGGTGGTTCTTCTGCTCACTGAACCTCCCGACGTGCCCGACGACATAGGACTCGGCAGGAACGCCCAGTTCGCGCTTAACATCGTCCCGTGTCGAAGCGTCATAGGCGTAGTCCTCGAGGTTGAGCGCGTTCTTCATGAGATGGAAACGCGGCCCCGATACCCCCGCCTTGCCGAACATGTAGACGCCCGCCTCGGTAGACGGGGCGGCGAAGTCGGTCGCCGCAACCCTGACAAGGGGCTTGAAAAGATTGTGCAGCAGGGTCTCCTTTTTGCTGTTCGAAACTGTACCCGTGTTGCTTGACCTGAATATGGTTCTGGACACGCCTCCGAATCTCATGGCGAGCAAATCAAGACAGGAAAGACTGTGCTGAGACGACCTGACAGCACAGCAATAACCGCCGTCCCGGGCTATCTGCATGAGCCGCTTGAACGAAGCGACCGGCCCGGCCTCGGTCTTCTTGACTGTGTGCACAATTCTGCCGCCCATCGACTCGATTTCGGCGTCGTAAAAGCCCGGCACGTCGGACGACACACAGAAGTCGAGCTGATAGCGCGACTTGTCCAAAGCCCGGTAATACTTCATGAATACCGTCTCGGCCCCGCCGGTGTCCATCGAGGTCACGATATAGAGGGCCTTCTTCATTGGACGATCACCGCATCGGATTTCTCGATCAGCTTCTGCAGCGCCTTTTTAGCAATCGCCTTCCTGCGGTTGGCCGGAGATTCCTGATAGCGCTCGTATACCTCGGCCTTCACCGCGAACCTTGCGTCGCCTGAAAGATCCGCCATTGCGCGGAGCTGCGCTATATGTAGATGATGGTAGGCGGGAGAGGCGATACGCTTTTCCATGTCGTAATAAGACCAGAAGCCGGCGTCGTAGTCATCCAAATGGCAAGCCAACGTCTCCGCAGAGTGCTTGAATGGCCCGGCGAAGCGCGCGTCGACCAACGATGCGTCATAGAGACCGAAAAGGCTAAACACCCAACCGTTCATGACACTGCGCCTGGGGCGTTGAGGGTACTCCTCCAGGAACAGTTCTCCCCCGTCATGCGACGACACGCCGCCATTGTCCATGTCGATAAGCATGAACTCGGCAGCTTTCAGCGCCGCAACTCTATAGCACTCGTCCCCGAAAGCCGCATGGGCCCTCAGCAGCATCGAGCACCCCTCGCCTTGGGCCATCGAGGAGACGGAGTACTTAGCGCTGCCTATCGGACCAAATGCGTCCCAAGAGCCGTCATCCCGCTGGGCGCCGATCGCCCAATCCGAGCATACCCTTAGTGCGTCGAGAAAGCGCTCAACTTCATCCGACCTGAGAATGCTCAAGTCGTAACAGCCCAAACCGTATTGGAAAATGGCGATGGGGAAATGCACCCGCGCCCCACCGGCGATGACGCTAACAGGGACACCGCCCTCGTCGAGCAGAGTACTGCCAGTGACCTTGCCGGTCAAATCGTTGTAGTACCCGGACAACTGTCCGACATTATAGGCCCTGCCCATGCTCTGCTCTACGGCCACAGCCGTCTTGCCAGTGAGCATTTTGCTCCACCTTTTGAGCATGGTCATCTTCTGCGCAATCTGGCCCATCATTCACCTTCGTTTCTGTAATCGACTCCGAGCGAGCGCACAAGCCCCTCCACGTTGGCCTCCAAACGGAAGTCCCTCTCCCAAACGGCCCTTGCAGCGCGCCTCATAGAAGACCCTTCGGCCTTGCCCAAAAAGACGAATCGCTTTATGGCCGCGGCGACATCTTCCGGTCCACAGTCGCTAGGTAGGAGAAAGCCGTTGACGCCATCGCTTACTATCTCGTGGGTTCCGCCAACGTCCGTGGCGATGACGGGAATGCCGAATCCGCAGGCCTCCATGATCGAAAGCGGCAGGCCCTCGCTTGACGAGACGTTCACGAAGACGTCGAAATGCTTCGCTGCGTACTCCCCCAAAAGCGCGTCGTTCGGCAAAGCCCCCGCGAACTTCGCGGTGGAGTGCGTCAGCAACGAGCAGGCGGCCCTCGCCTCCTCGAGCTGTGGGCCGTCGCCGTAATGGGTCCATTCGACGCGAAGCCCTTCGGCATCAAGAAGGGTGACAGCCTTAGCAAGAAGAGGCACGCGCTTAACGTCGACAATACGCGAGCACGAGACGACCCGCAACGGGCAGGTCAACGGCTCGCCGGACTTGTCTGGCATCTCCCGCGTTCCGAGATAGGAGGTCGTCACCTTGCCCTCATGGCCCGGCCAGTTCGCGTTTATGTATTCCTCCCCGTCTTTCGAGCAGGGAAGCACTCCGGAAAGCTTGGATAGGAGGTATCCCCGGAAGGGCAAATAATGCACATCGGTACGATCTGCATACAGATCGTACCCATGTGCACGCGCAACGGCGCGTGCACATGGGTACGTGCCGGTCAGCCAAGCAGCGACCAAAGCGGTGTCGTAAAGCCAAAAGCTGTATATGTGCGTGGGCTCAAAGCCAAAGCGGACCAGTTCCTCCGCAAGCACGTCCGCCTTTGCCTTCGCCCTCGCGGCAAAGTAGCCCCGAAACACGCGCTTTCCGATTCCATGAACGGATTCTGTGGCATAGGCCTCACGAACGTCCGCACCGCCCAAAAGGGGAAACGCGATCCCTTTGACTGCAAGCAAAGCCTTGTCCTTGGAGGTATTACCGCAACCCAAGGCCAGGGGCGTCACATTGCCCGGCAGCGCGCAGGTGGGCGCGTCACCCGGCTGCGCCTCGGTCCCCACGGCGAGCACCTCGTCGAAATAGGTCGAAAGAACGCCTATCTCGTTCTCGAGATAGGACTCAGCGGCGACCTCGCCGCGGTTAAAGGGGAACCTCCTCGTCAGAAGGAGCAGCCGTCTCTTTTTTTTATCAGCAGTAATCGCCACAAATACTAATCCCTCTTGAATAGGTCGCGGGTATACACCTTGCCGGCAACATCGGCCAGATCGTCGCTCCACCGGTTGGCAATGATCACGTCGCACTCGGCCTTGAACTTCTCAAGGTCATGCGTCACCTCGGAACCGAAGAATTCCGGCGCGTCCAGCGTTGGCTCGTAGACAACGACCGGCACTCCCTTGGCCTTCACGCGCTTCATAACGCCCTGGATGGAACTGGCGCGGAAATTGTCGGAGTTCGACTTCATGGTCAGGCGGTACACGCCCGCCACGGGCTTCTCCTTGCCTTCGTATACCTTGTCCCACAGCAGTTGCAGTACCTCGTCTGCAATGTAGTCCTTGCGAGTGCGGTTGGCATCGACGATGGCCTCGATAAGGTTCTGAGGCACGTCCTTATAGTTGGCCAGCAACTGCTTGGTGTCCTTGGGCAGGCAGTAGCCGCCGTAGCCGAAGGAGGGGTTGTTGTAGTGGGAGCCAATGCGGGGCTCTAGGCACACGCCATCGATGACGTCCTTGGTGTTGAGTCCCCTCATCTCGCAGTAAGTGTCCAGCTCATTGAAGTACGCCACGCGAAGTGCCAGGTAGGTGTTGGCGAACAGCTTCACGGCCTCCGCCTCGGTGGTACCAAGAACGAGCTGCGGGATGCCCGTCGTGCCATCAGGGTTGGTGCGCTCAAGCTCGGCGGGGCCGACGCCTTGGGCGAGCAGCCCAGCAAACGTCTTTGCGGCCTTCACAGCTTCCTCGTCGTCCTTGGGCGCGCCCACAACGATGCGGCTAGGGTGCAAATTATCGTAGAGCGCCTTGCTCTCTCGAAGGAACTCGGGGCTGAAGATGATGCGGCTGTCGCCAAGCGTCTCGCGAAGCGACGAAGTGTAACCCACAGGGATGGTCGACTTGATGACAATCCAGGCCGTCGGGTTCACCGAGCGGATTGCCGAAATTGCGGCTTCAACAGACGAGGTGTCGAAAAAGTTGCGGTCCGAGTCGTAGTTCGTTGGCGTGGCCACGATGGCGAAATCCGCGCCTGTATAGGCCTCGGCGACGTCCACGGTTGCATGCAGGTCGAGCTTCCTCGTGCCCGCCTTAGCCTCGGCCAGGAAGAGCTCAATCTCGTCGTCCTGGATGGGCGACTGAAAAGCGTTAATCTTCTCTACCTTCTCGGAGACGATGTCGAGCGCGCGCACCTCGTTGTGCTGCGAGAGCAGAACGGCCAACGAGAGCCCCACATAGCCGGTGCCGGCGACTGCTATCTTCATTTTTTCGGACATATCATTCAACCTTTCGTTAAGAGCAGGCACACATATGAAATAGTTAGGATTTCGCCTTGCCGAAGAACTTCAGCGCCTCAGAGACGCAGGCGGCGGGCGATGAGGCAATGGCCTTTAAGGCGTAAATCACAGCCTGGCCTGGCTGGTTGCTGCGCTTCATAGCGAAGGCGAGCACGGCGTTGTGGCGAAATTCGATGTAGCGCACATCCTTCTTGCTGAGGCGCGGGTAGTAGCCGCGCACCACCTCGTGCCTTGCGACCTCGCCGTTTACCTTGTTCTTGCCAAGCGAGAGCCTCTCGCCGGAATGGAGGTACTGCCTCACGTGCACCTCGGGCATGTAGCCCATGTGGGCGCCAGCCTCTATGCAGCGCAGCATCAGCCACCAGTCTTGGCCGGTCGCCACCTCGCCGAAACCCTCAGTGCGGTCGAACAGGTCGCGCCTGAGCATATAGATGGCCGTTGGGCTTATCGGCGTTAGGAGGTGCGCGCGCAGCAGACCCTCGGTGGAGAAGTCCTCGCAATGGTCGAGCCTGCGGTGCTCCACAAGCCGGCCACGTTCGTCATACCACGAGACATCCTGCCAGCTCATGTCGAGGGAGTTTTCCTGCATGAAGGCGACCTGGGTGGACACCTTGTCAGGCAGGAACTCGTCGTCATCGTCGAGGAACGTGAGGTACTCGCCCGTCGCCTGGCGGCAGGCGTAGTTGCGCGCCGCCCCGCCGCCGGTCTGGCCGGAGGTGTGCAGCAGCCTAAAGTGCGGAAGGCTCGCGGCATAGGGGGCGACCGCCGCGTCGGTCTCGGCGCTTTCCGGCCACTCCGGCCGATTGTCGCTCACTACAATCAGTTCGATGTTCTCCGCGCCGTAGTCCTGCGCGGCGATTGAGTCCAGGGCCACGCGAATCCTGTCAGAGCGCTTGTAGGTCGGCACCACGATCGAGACGAGGGGTTTGTCAGCACTCATGCGCTACCTCCCCGTCTTCTTCTTGCCGAACATGACGCCAAAGGTCTTGAAGAAGACCTTCCAGTCTGCCTTGAGGCTGGCACCCTTCGCGTAGGCAAGCTCGAACTCCTGGCGCAGGCCGTTCTCGAAGGTCGCGAGGTTGCGCGGGCCCGACTGCCAGGCACCGGTAATGCCCTGCGGGACGGCAAGCACCTGCACCTGTTGCTCGTGCGTAAAGTTCCCGAGCTCCTCGTAGGTGATGGCGCGAGGGCCGATGACGGAGAGCTGGCCCGCGAGCACGTTGAAGAACTGGGGCAGCTCGTCCAGGGAAGTCTTGCGCAGGACGCGGCCTAGCTTGGTGATGCGGGGATCGTTTGTGACCTTCCGCTCGCGGTGCCACTCCTCGATCTGCTCGGGGCTGAGGTACTTCTCCACGTCGTTGGCGTCGGCGACCATGGAGCGGAACTTGAGCACGCGGATGGGGCGACCGAAGCGCCCAGCCCGCTCGTGCGCATAGATGGGAGCACCCTTGGTGTCGGCCGCAATGAACGCGCAAAGAACCGTGCCAGGGATAAGAGCCACGACGCAGACGCACGCACTGAACGCGATGTCGAACGTGCGCTTCACGAAGCGGTAGCCAAGCGATCGCGTGTCGAGCGCACGGGACTCTGCAGCGAACTCGGGCGAGCCCGGGAGGCTCACCGCACCCGTGTTTGCAGCGGAGCCGACCCCAGCACCCGCCGTGCCCTTGCGCCGGTCCATGGCCCGAGCAATGAGCGTCGCCCCCACGGGCGCATTATTCTCTGTTACTTCTTTAGCAGCCACAATAAAACTTACGTTCCTGTCCCCAGGAACCCCCCCCCCCATCTATGAATCCAAAAACCAAGTAATTTGCCGGTGCAACGTCTCCCTTACGTTTTGCTGGGCACGTCAAGCGGTAGCAGCTCCCTAAATGTGGAGCCACCATCGCCCACGTCCACCAGGCACCAGCGCTTATGACGATCGATCTTCTTTACACGGGCCTCTTGCCCCACCAAGGGACCCTGCTCTATGTGCAACACGCCGTCTTCTATGCGCGCCACGCTGTTGCGCACCACACCGTCGTCATCCAACACGCTGCGGTACCAATCCTGCGCATCGTCCGGCATGGGCATGTACGCCCGCTCCCTACTGCCGGCGATGCGGCAGCCAAAGCTCAGCTGGGCCAGGGCCCTATCAAGCGCTGCGACATCGTGCGTGGCGACGAAGAAATATTCCTTGTACATGGGTTTGGTTTGGAGCGACCAGGCACCGTCCCGCTTAAACCAGAACTCCTTTTGCATCACAAAAGCGTTCTGCATCAGCTCGTGCGGGATAATTCGGCGGACCTTTTCGCAGGTCTCGCGCTCTTTTCCATGGGGGGTGTGGACCAGATACCAGCGGACGCGGCCGTGCTGGCTGTTGGTGGTGGCGCAGTTAAATGCGCCCGGCAGCTGCTCTTGGCGCCGTGCCGTCTGCTCCATGTTCTCGCCCCCTCTTTTTGCTTTGCGATCCACGCAAATGCAGGGGCGTTTAGAACAGGCTTCTCGCTCGCAGCTAGGCGCAGTCGCAAAAGTACAGGTTTTTGTATCTTTCGACAAACGACATTATACGAGCAATTAATCAGCGTTTGCCCAGATTACGCAAAATGCACTGCTGGTAGGTACATCTCCATACCCCTCTACAAAAACCTGTACCTTTTTGTGCAACAAAAAAAGCCGCTCAACCAGCGGCTTTTCTTATTTGAGCATGAAAAAAGGCGACCGCCCTTTGTGGACGGTCGCCTTTGTTAATTGTTGCGAAGCTTGCCTTAGGCGCGAGTCTTGATCTCCTCGGTCACCTTGGCAACAAACTCATCAACGCTCATCTGAACGGTCTCGTTGGAGCGATCGCGGACGGAAATGTTGCCGGCCTCGACCTCCTTCTCGCCCAGGATGAGCATATAGGGCACGCGGTCGATGCTGCGAGCCTCGCGGATCTTGTAGCCGATCTTCTCGTCGCGGTCGTCGCAGACCACACGGATGCCGGCCTCCTCCAGCTTGGCGCACACCTCGTGGGCATAGTCGCGGCTCTTCTCCGAGACGGGAAGTGCCTTGACCTGCACGGGAGCCAGCCAGGTGGGGAACTTGCCAGCAAAGTGCTCAATCAGAATACCAATGAAGCGCTCGATGGAGCCAAAGCACACGCGGTGCAGCATGATGGGGCGCTTCTTGGTGCCGTCGGCATCCACGTACTCCAGATCAAAGTTGAGCGGCATCTGGAAGTCGAGCTGCACGGTACCGCACTGCCAGGTACGGCCGAGCGAGTCCTCCAGGTGGAAGTCGATCTTGGGGCCGTAGAAGGCGCCGTCGCCCTCGTTGACCTCGTAGTCCATGCCCAGCTTCTCCAGAGCGGTGCGCAGGCCCTCCTCAGCGCGCGCCCAGTCCTCGTCCGAACCCATGGAGTCCTCAGGGCGGGTGGAAAGCTCAACGTGGTACTTAAAGCCAAACTTCTGGTACACGGAGTCGATGAGGTTGACCACGCCCACGATCTCGTCGGTCAGCTGGTCGGGACGCACAAACAGGTGGGCGTCGTCCTGGTTAAAGCAGCGCACGCGGAACAGGCCGTGCAGGGCGCCGCGAAGCTCGTGACGGTGCACCAGGCCAATCTCGCCGGCGCGAATGGGCAGCTCGCGATAGGAGTGCGGCTTGGAGGCGTACACCAGCACGCCGCCCGGGCAGTTCATGGGCTTAATGCAGTACTCTTCGTCGTCGATAACGGTGGAGTACATGTTGTCCTTGTAGTGGTCCCAGTGACCCGAGGTCTTCCACAGCTGCTTGTTCATGATGAGCGGCGTGGAGATCTCCACGTAGCCGGCCTTGTGGTGGATCTCGCGCCAGTAGTCCAGCAGCGTGTTCTTAAGGATCATGCCGTTGGGCAGGAAGAACGGGAAGCCGGGGGCCTCGTCACGCATCATAAAGAGGTCCATCTCGCGGCCGATCTTGCGGTGATCGCGCTTCTTGGCCTCCTCCAGCATGTGCATGTGCTCGTCGAGCTCTTCCTTGGTGGCAAAGGCGACGCCGTTGATGCGGGTGAGCATCTTGTTGTCCTTGTCGCCCTTCCAGTAAGCGCCCGAGACGCCAGTGAGCTTAAAGGCCTTCAGCGCCTTGGTGTAGCAGATGTGGGGGCCGACGCACATGTCGATGTAGTCGCCCTGCTGGTAGAAGGTGATGCGAGCGTCGTCGTCCAGGTCGCCGATGTGCTCGACCTTGTACTTCTCGCCGCGCTCCTCCATAAGGGCGATGGCCTCGGCGCGGGGCTTCTCGTACACGGAAAACTTGAGGTTCTCCTTGACGATCTTTTTCATCTCGGCCTCGATCGCGGGGAAGTCGTCCTCGCTGATCTTGACGCCCTCGGGCAGGTCGACGTCGTAGTAGAAACCGTTGTCGGTCGCGGGACCGTAGGCAAAGTCGGCCTCGGGGTACAGGCGCTTGATGGCCTGCGCCATGATGTGCGCGGCGGAGTGGCGGATGACGTGCGTGACCTCGTCCTGCGGGAGCTCGGCCACCGAACCGTCATTGTAGAGTGCCTTCATGGGTATGTTTTCTCCTCTCGGATGCCTGATGCAAGTGCGTGCGATGCGCTCGGCGTTTTAACTTGCATCATTATAGGCAGGTTGCCTTGGTATACAAGCGCCCGCCGCACCTTAATGGCACGGCGGGCGATTTTCTACGCATGCTTCATCGTGTGGGGCGGGGCTGCGGGGCGCGCGTCTGCCTTTCGCATGGCGCGCGGTGCCCGTGGCTTGCGGCCGGCCCGGCGATGGATGCGTTACTGGATGCGAGTTCGGCAGTAGGGGCAGACCTTCCAGTGAGCATCGAGCGGACGATGGCAGCTGGGACATACGTTACGAACCTGGGTATCGCACACCGGGCAGACGACGAAGTCCTTCTCGATGGGCGCGCCGCACTGCGGGCAGGTGCCGTACTGGGCAAGCTGGCGCTCGCGCAGAGCCATGTCCAGCTCCTGCTCCTCGCGGTCGGACGCGTAGGAGTGCGGGCGCAGGACCAGGTAGGCAATGAGGCCTACAAACGGGATGAGGGCGATGATGCCCCATGCCACGTAGGCGCTGGCGCCGCGGCGGCGAGCGTCGATGAACACATAGACGACCGACAGCACATACAGGGCGATGATAAAGCCAACGAAGGCATAGACGACGCCCATAAGCTGCGGCGACATGAGCTCGGAGATGTACTTGGACATTACGGGTACCTTTCGGAATATTAAAAGTCCGGTCAAGTTTACCACGGGGTTTGTTTATATGGGACCACGGCTAGGGGCGGGGCTGGTGCGGACACAAACATCTCAATCTGTAACAGGTGGGAGCGGAATCCGGGTCTAGGTGTTACAGATTGAGACACAGGGGTCCCTCCCCGACTTCAATCTCGATCTGTAACATCTTGGGCCCCAAAACCCCTCTTACTGTTACAGATCGAGATATTCAAAATCCGCCGGAAGATTTGTCTTGATCTGTAACATCTAGAACCCAAATCCTCGTCTAACTGTTACAGGTCGAGACAAACGGTTGCCGTAGCTGTCGGCAGACGAGCTTGTCGACGTTGCTGGGTTTCCCCTCGTCTGCCGTTGGCGGGTGTTGCGGGGCTGTTCGCCGCATTGCCGCCGCGCTGGGGGTGTGTAGACCGTAGGATAGTCTTATTGACAGCCTGTCAACTCGTCTGGGAGGCACTGTGACAGAAACGTTTGATATCGTGATTGTCGGCGCGGGCATCACCGGATGCGCCATCGCGCGGCAGCTCGCGCGCTATGACCTGTCCATTTGCGTGGTCGAGGCGGCTAACGATATTGCGCTGGGCGCGTCGAAGGCCAACGGCGGCCTGGTGCACGCTGGCTACGATCCGGCGCCGGGCACCGTAAAGGCGCAGGTCAACGCCCGTGGCTGCGAGTTGTACGGTACGTGGGCGCAGGAGCTGGGCTTTCTGTTCCGCCGCACCGGGTCGATGGTGTTGGGCTTTAACGACGAGGACCGCGCGCATCTGGAGCAGCTGCGGTGCAACGGCCATGCCAACGGCGTGCCCGGGCTGTCGATCATCGGACCCGACCGCATCCACGAATTAGAGCCGCGCGCCAGTGCCGACGCAACGTGCGCGTTGTGGTGCCCCTCGACTGGATTTGTCGACCCGTTTGAGGTTGCCATCGCCGCGCTGGAGAACGCAGTTGCCAACGGCGTGACGTTTATGCGCTCCGCGTCGGTGGAAGCGATTGAAGTCGCGGGCTCGGGCGACGACGCGCGCTTTACGCTGGCGACCCCCGCTGGCAACGTGCGCTGCCGCTACCTGATCAACGCCGCGGGCAACGGCGCCGCCGACATCTCGCATATGGCGGGCGCCGAGGAGTTCCAGATGGTCTGGCGCCAGGGCAACATCGTGGTGCTGGACAAGGAACCGCGCGCGCTGATGCCGCTCTACCCGGTGCCGACGCCGGTGTCGAAGGGCGTTATCGTTACGGGCACCGTGCACGGCAACACCGTGATCACCGCCACGGCTGCCGTGCGCGAGCCAGGCGACACGCAGACCTATGCGAGCGATGTGAACGCGCTGCTGACCGGCGCGCGCAAGCTGGTGCCCGATCTGGACACGCGTCGCGTGGTGCGCGCATTTGCCGGCGGGCGTCCGGTCATTCAAGGAACGAACGACTTCTTTATTGGACAGTCGACCGTGGTGCCGGGGCTGTTCCAGGCGGCGGGCATTCAGTCGCCAGGCGTCGCGAGCGCGCCGGCCATTGCCGAGCGCATGGAGCTTGTGATGCGTGAGGCGAGCGTGGAGCTGCACGAGCGGGCGGACTGGAACCCAATTCGTCGCGCGCCGGACGACTTTGACCGCGTGCCGCTTGCGCGCAAGGAAGAGCTCATTGAATCCGACCCCGCTTGGGGGCAAATCGTCTGCCGCTGCGAAACGGTGCCCGAGGCCGAGATTGTTGCCGCGATCCGACGCCAGCCGGGCGCGGTTTCGGTGGAGGGCGTCAAGCGCCGCTGCCGCGCCGGCATGGGTCGGTGCCAAAGTGGCTTTTGCCAGAGCCGTGTGGTGGCAATCCTAGCGCGCGAGTTGAGCTGCGACCCCAGCGAGGTGCTGTTGGAGGATGCCGGATCTTGGCTGGTCGAGGGACCTTTGAAGGGAGTGCGCTAGGATGGCGGAATTCAAATCGAGCGCGATTGATTGCGGCGTCGTGGAAGCCGTACAAACGCAAGCCTTCGACGTGGTCGTTATCGGCGGCGGACCTGCCGGCATGGCGGCCGCGCTGGCCGCGCATAAGGCAGGCGCACGCGTGGCCATCGTGGAGCGCAAGCAGCATCTGGGCGGCATCCTGCGCCAGTGCATCCACCCCGGCTTTGGCCTGTCGCACTTTAAACAGGAGCTCACCGGTCCCGAGTACGCGCAGCGCTTTATCGACCAGGTGCACGCAACCGACACTGCGCTGTTCCTGAACAGCATGGTGATTGGGATTGATTCAGGCGAGCCTGCGGAAGACACCGCGGTCCACACCGTCACGCTCATGAGCCCCACCGGCATGCTGCAGCTCACCGGACGGGCGGTTGTCCTTGCCATGGGGTGCCGCGAGCGCACCCGCAGCGAGATCAAAATTCCCGGCAGCCGACCCGCCGGCGTGTTTACGGCCGGCTTGGCGCAGCGATACATCAATATCGAGAACCTCAAGCCCGGCTCGCGCGCCGTCATTTTGGGCTCGGGTGACATCGGGCTGATCATGGCGCGCCGCTGCACGCTCGAGGGGATTTCGGTCGAGGGCGTGTACGAGCTCATGCCGTACGCCAACGGCCTGCGCCGCAATGTGAAAAATTGTCTGGACGACTTTGGCATTCCGCTGCATCTGTCTACCACGGTCACGCGCGTGATCGGGCACGACCGCGTGGAGGCCGTCGAGGTAAGTCAGGTCGATGAGCACCTGGCACCCATTCCGGGAACCGAGCGCATCGTTTCGTGCGACACACTGCTGCTCTCGGTGGGCCTGATTCCCGAGAACGAGCTTTCGGTTGCCGCGGGCGTTGAGCTTGACCCGCACACGCGCGGCGCCGTGGTGGACCAGAGTCTGCAAACGGGCGTGCCGGGCATCTTTGCCTGTGGCAACGTGCTGCACGTGCACGACCTGGCCGACAACGTGACGACCGAGTCCGAGAGGGCTGGCGCAGCTGCAGCGGCGTACGCGTTGGAAACCGGCGCGGACGTCGTTCCGGACTGCGAGCTCACCGTCTCCCCTGCCGGCATTGCGGGCTACGCGCTGCCGGGACGCATTACGGCTGTGGCGCTCACCAAGCTGAACTTCCGCGTGCGCCGACCGGTCGACACCGCCCGCGTGCGCATTCTCGCTGGCGGCAAGGAGCTGTTTGTGGGCAAGGTCCGCCCGTTTAAACCGAGTGTTATGGAAAGCTTCCCACTGCCGGCAAAGGTCATCAAGCAGGCGCTCAATCTGGGTGCCAGCGAGATTGTTCTATCCGTCGATTCCATCGAGGAGGCATAAACTATGAGCGATAACGTGGTCGAAACGCTGCAGTTCAACTGCACCACCTGCCCATCCGAGTGCCTTCTGACCGTAGAGGTGGAGCGCGACGCCAATGGCGCCGTGGTGGAAGTGCGCTCCGTGACCGGCAACAACTGCCCGCGCGGCGATACGTTCGCGCATCAGGAGCTCACCTGCCCCATGCGCGTGCTCACGACGACCGTGGCCGTCTCCGGCGGCGACGAAGCCCTGCTCCCCGTGCGCACGGCCGAAGCCATCCCGCTGGCACTCCACGCCCAAGCCATGGCCCTCATCCGAGGTCTAGTCGTCAACGCCCCCATCCGCATGGGCGACGTCGTGCTGGAAGATCTTCTCGGCACTAACATTGACCTAGTCGCCAGCATAGACATCGACCCAGCCTAAGCAGCAAATTCGGGACGGGGCTCTTTTAGCTGCTTTTGCAAGGAGTGTCCCGAAGTGCCGGCATAAAAGGAACGTCCCTATGTGCCGGGCTTGGGATACCATGGTGGCAGCCTAGCGAAAGGATGTTTCATGGCACATGTCGATGACCAGCGCATGGCGCGCGTGCTCGATGCGCTCGAGGATCAGCACCCCGGTGCGCAGCTGCTCGTGAATGACCCGTGGTCGATCTATTACCTGACCGGCTTTTATGCCGATATGTTCGAGCGTTTTTGCGGCGTGCTGCTCGTGCGCGATGCCGAGCCGGTGATCCTGGTCAACGCACTGCATCAACTGCCCGAGTACGACAATGCCCGCGTCGCCTATCACACCGATACCGATGTCGTGGCCGACGCCATCGCTCGCGAGGTCGATCCGACCAAACCGCTCGGCATCGACACCGTCATGCGCTCCGGCTTTTTGATGCCGCTCATGGAGCGCCACGCCGCAAGCGAGTTTTTCCTGGGTGACTTTGCCGTCACCGCCGCACGCACCCACAAGGATGCCACCGAGCAGGAGCTCATGCGCGTGTCCTCAGCTGCTAACGACGCCGTGATGGCCGATGCCATCAAACTCGTCCACGAGGGCGTGACGGAGCGCGAAATCGCCGACCAGATGCTCGACTTGTATCGCAAGCACGGCTGCGAGGGCTTTAGCTTTCCTCCCATCGTAAGCTTTGGCGCCAACGCCGGCGACCCGCACCACGAGCCCGACGGCACCGTGCTCAAGCGCGGCGACGTGGTGCTGTTCGACATTGGCGGACGCCATCGCAACTACTGCTCGGACATGACGCGCACGTTCTTTTGGGGCGAGCCGGACGAGGAGACGGCGCGCATCTACGATATCGTGCGCCGCGCCAACGAGGCGGCCGAGGCGCTCATCGCGCCGGGCGTGCGCATGTGCGACCTGGACCGTGCCGCGCGCGGTGTGATTGAAGACGCGGGCTACGGCAAGTACTTTACGCATCGCCTGGGCCACTCGATCGGCCTGCAGGACCATGAACCGGGCGACGTCTCGCTGGTCAACGAGCAGGTCGTAGAGCCAGGCATGACGTTCTCCATCGAACCGGGCATCTACCTCCCCGGCCGCACCGGCGTCCGCATCGAGGACCTGGCCCTTGTGACCGAGAACGGCGTCGAGATTCTCAACGCCTACCCCCACGATCCGGTCCGCCTAGACTAGGCAATGCGGCAAAGGGGCTGTCCCTTTGCCGCATCACATGAATGCCGCCACAAAAACGGCCTATCTACTACGTTTAACCCGCATGGGTCGACCATGCGGGTCTTTTTTTAAAAATGGCAAGCCCTTTACCTGCGGTTTTGATTTCGCAATTCTCGGTATGGTCGAGGGTTACCGGTCAAACGTAGTAAATAGGCCCATTTCGTGGCGAGCAAGTCAACTCGAGGCGCAGGGCAGCCAAAAAAGCCCCGTCCCAAATTGACTACTTTTAAGTTGCGGTGATATACGGACCGTTTGAGGCTTCTGGCTTGTAAAACAGTCCGTATTTCACCGCAACTGATGAGGGGATGGGTTAACGGAGCAGCCCCGCTACTTCGCCGGCTAGGGTGATGGTACCGGCTGCTACGAAAGGCTCGCCCGCGGCATCGAAAGCCGCGAGGGCCTCGGATACGCTGGGGTACACGCCCGCGAGCTTGTCGGCGTCCACCAGGGAGGCAAGCTCCTGTGCGGGCAAGGCGCGATCGGAATCGGTCTGTGTCACGACCACACGGGGGAACGCCGGAACCAAAACGTCAACGATACCCGCCACGTCCTTGTCGGCCAGCGCAGCGCACAGCAGCGTGGGGCGATTCTCTACGCACGGATCGATCTCGTCCAGCGCGCTCACAAAGTTCTCGCAGCTCTGAGGGTTATGGCAGGCGTCGATCAGCTTGAGCGGATCAGTTCCCAGCACATCAAATCGGCCCGGCGTGGGGCAGCCCACAAGCGACACATCGAGCTTGTCATGATCGAGCTCGCGAGCCAGATACCCCTCGCAAAGCATAATCGCGCACGCAGCATTCTGCGGCTGATAGGCGGGCTTGACCATGCTCGACGTATAAATCGCGCGCGACGTGGTGCAGCTAAACTCCACCGTATCGCCCACATGCGCAGGCATCTTGGTCGTGGAGTGGCTCACCACCAGCGGCACGACACCGCACTCGCGACAACGGGCATCCATCACGCGCTGAACGCTCGGCTCATGCGTACCCTCGCCCAGCACAACCAGGCGTCCGGGCTTAATGACCGCAGCCTTCTCCCCCGCAATGGCCTCGAGCGTGTCACCCAGGATGCGCGTGTGATCGAGCCCGATGCCCGTAATGGCAACGGCGACGGGATCGGTCGCACTCGTGGCGTCCCAACGGCCGCCCATGCCAACCTCGAGCACGGCAATGTCCACCGCGGCCTCGGCAAACACGACAAGCGCGGCAGCCGTCAGCAGGTCAAACGGCGTGATGGTATAGGCGCGCTCCCCCGCCGCCACACGACGAGCATTCACGCGATGCCCCGCCTCGACGGCGGCAGAAACGCCACGGGCAAAGGCCTCGTCGCTCACTACGCGCCCGTCGACCTCCATACGCTCAGGGTAGCGCACAAGCTGCGGCGACGTATACAGCGCGGTCTTGAGCCCCTCGCCCCGAAGGATGGCAGCCGAAAAACGCGTGGTCGAAGTCTTGCCATTGGTACCGGCAACCTGAATGCAATCGAAATACTCGTCCGGACGCCCAAGCTCATCAAGCATATCGACAACCGTCTCGAGCAAAGGACCAGCATCCCCAGAAATCCGCCCCGTATCAGCAGCAAGCCCCACAGCCTCATCAAACGAAAGCAAATCAAACTCAAAAGGAACGGTATACAAGCCAGAACGCTTAGGCATTTTTAGAACCGCCATTCATAGAAAAATAAAACAGTATAGGTTGAGGATAGTCAGCGAAAACGCCTCTGATGAGCCAAGGTGCCGTGAAACAAGGGCGCATAGGGCTTATGCCCATGCGCCCGAAGTTGAACGGCAGATTGGCCATCAGAGGCGTTTGCAGCGTCGAGTCAGCCGCCGTTCGTTAGAACGGCGGAATAGGTGTCCGCAGCGGAGAGCAAAGCATCGGGACGCGCCCCCAAGTTAGACCTACGAGAAGTCAGCAACCTGAGCAGTCAGCGCCGCCAGGATCTCCTTGAGCTCAGCTGCACGGTCCCTCTTCTTCTGGACCACCGCGGGCGCGGCCTTGGCCACAAAGCCCTCGTTGGCGAGCGTCTTCTCGCAGCCGGCGAGCTCCTTCTGGGCCGCGGCAATCTCTTTCTCCAGGCGCGCCTTCTCGGCCGAAAGGTCAACCTTGCCCTCGAGAACCACAAAGACCTCGACGCCGCTGTCGACCACGGCAATGCTCGCAGCCGGCTTCTCAACGTCGGTACCCATAACCAGCGAAGCGGTGTTCGCCAGCGGCTCAATCGTGGAGCGCAGGCTCTCGAGCTTCTCGATATCCTCGGCGCCGGCGCGCACGACAACGTCGAGCTCGGCCTTGGGGCTCAAGCGATAACGCGAACGGGTGGCACGGGCGGCAGACACGACGGCACGGCACAGCTCAAACGCGCGCTCGGCGGGCTCGTCGACGTACTTGGCGTAGTCGGCGGGCTCGGGCCACTTGGCGATCATGAGCGCCACGGCGCGGTCAACGTTGCCCTCGGCGTCCAGATCAAGCACGCTCGCCGGCATGTTGTCCCAGATCTCCTCGGTAACAAACGGCATAAGCGGGTGCATCAGGCGAATGGAGGTATCGAGCACAAAGATCAGGTTGCGCTGAGCCTGCAGACGGCCCTCGCCCTTCAGGCGGGCCTTGGTGACCTCGACGTACCAGTCGCAGACCTCGTTCCAGAAGAACTGCTGCACGCCGCGGGCCATGTCGCCAAAGGTGTAGTTCTCGATGCCCTCGGTGACCATCTTGACGGCCTTGGCCAGGCGGCTGAACATCCAGGCGTCGGCCGGCGTCTCCACGACGGGCTCGCCGGGCGTGTAGCCCTCCATATTCATGAGCAGGAAGCGGCTGGCGTTCCAGATCTTGGTCACAAACGACTTGGCCTGCTCGGTGCGCGGGCTATCGATGAGCTTCTTGGTCTTCTTATCGATGTTCGCGTCGAACTTGACGTCCTGGTTGTTGGTGCACAGCGTGAGCAAGTTGAAGCGCATGGCGTCGGCGCCGTACATGCCAATGAGGTCCATGGGGTCAACGCCGTTGCCCTTGGACTTGGACATGCGGCTGCCGTCCTTGGCAAGGATCGTCGGGTAGATGACGACGTCCTTAAACGGCACCTCATCCAGGAAGTACAGCGAGCTCATGACCATGCGGGCGACCCACAGCGCGATGATGTCGCGCGCGGTGACGAGCGCCGTGGTGGGGTGATGGCCCTCGAGCAGCTCCGGCTTTTGCGGCCAGCCCTGCGTGGCGAAGGTCCACAGCTGCGAGCTGAACCAGGTGTCCAGCACGTTCTCGTCCTGATGCACGTGATGGCCGCCGCACTTGGGGCACACGTCGGTGTCCTCGGTCAGGGCGTCCTCCCAGCCGCAGTCCTCGCAGTAGAACACGGGGATGCGGTGGCCCCACCACAGCTGGCGGCTAATGCACCAGTCCTTGAGGTTCTCCATCCAGGTCGTGTAGGTCTGCGTCCAGCGCGCAGGGTGGAAGGTGACCTTACCGGAGTTGACGGCGTCGAGCGCCGGCCCCTTGAGTTTGTCGACGGCCACGAACCACTGCTCGGACAGCCACGGCTCCAGGGCGGAGTCGCAACGATAGCAGTGCATGACGGAGTGGTCGAGCTCTTCGACGTGGTCGAGCAGACCGTGCTCATCGAACCACTTGACGACGGCCTCGCGGCACTCGTCGCGGTTCATGCCGGTGAACTCGCCGTAGCCCTCGACGACCACCGCGTGCTCGTCGAAGATGTTGATCTGCGGCAGGTCGTGGGCCTGACCCATGGCGTAGTCGTTGGGGTCGTGGGCCGGGGTGACCTTGACGAAGCCGGAGCCAAAGTTGGCGTCGACATGCCAATCCTCAAAGATGGGAATCTCGCGGTTGACGATCGGCAGCATGACGGTCTTGCCCACAAAGGCGGCCTTCTCGGGGTCCTTCGGGGAGACGGCAACGCCCGTGTCGCCGAGCATGGTCTCGGGACGGGTGGTAGCGACGACGATGTAGTCCTGGCCGTTGACCGGCTCGGTCAGCGGGTAGCGCAGGTGCCACAGATGGCCCTTCTCGTCCTTGTACTCAGCCTCGTCGTCCGAGATAGCGGTAGTGCAGTTGGGGCACCAGTTGACGATGCGCTTGCCGCGGTAGATCAGGCCGTCGTGGTACCAGTCGCAGAAGACCTTACGCACGGCCTGGGCATAGTCCTCGTCCATGGTGAAGCGCTCGTTGTCGAAGTCGACGGAGCAGCCCATGCGCTTAATCTGCTCGACGATGATGCCGCCGTACTCGTGAGTCCAGTCCCAGCAGGCGTCGACGAACTTGTCGCGGCCGATCTCCAAGCGGCTGATGCCCTCGCTCTTGAGCTTCTTATCGACCTTGGTCTGCGTAGCGATACCGGCGTGGTCGGTGCCCAGCACCCAGCGCGTGGACTTGCCGCGCATGCGGGCCATACGGATGATGGCGTCCTGGATGGAGTCGTCGGTGGCGTGACCCATGTGGAGCTTGCCGGTCACGTTGGGAGGCGGAATGGTGACGGTGCAGTCGCCCACGCCCTCGCGGCGCTTGTAGTAGCCGCCGTCGAGCCACTTCTGCAGGATCGCCGGCTCGTTGGTCGACGGATCGTAGTTCTTGGGCATCTCTTCCATATATCTCTCCCTGTCCCGCCGGCGTGTCCACCTGCTTGGTTTTCGCTCGGTCAGGTCCTGGCTCGCACGAAGAGCACATTAAGTGCTCTTCGGCTCGTGCGGAATCTACGAAAACCAAGCAGGCGGACGCGCCTTAGGTATCGATTACTTCAGTCTGATATGACTTCGCTGAGGCTTAACCAAACACACAGAATAACACAGGTAGTTGGGTGTTTTGCGTATATATAAAATAGCCTCCGACCGCGGATGGTCGGAGGCTATTTGCAAGCACGTTTTTGGCAGGTTTACCCGTAGATGCGTTGGGGCTGTTCTTCGCCCTTAACCGCCGCTTCGGTCACGATGACCTTGGCGACACCCTCCTCGCTGGGGAGGTCGAACATCGTCTGCTGAAGCACGTCCTCGCAGATGGAACGCAGGCCGCGGGCGCCGGTCTTGCGGGCGAGCGCCATACGGGCGATCTCGTGAAGGGCCGCGGCCTCAAACTCAAGCTCAACGTCCTCGAGCTGGAACATCTTGCGGTACTGACGCACCACGGCGTTCTTGGGCTCGGTCAGAATCGACACCAGGTCGTCCTCGTCGAGCGCCTGCGTCTGGGTGACAACGGGCGTACGGCCCACGAACTCGGGGATCATGCCAAAGGCGTTGAGGTCCTGCGGGAGCACCTGACGCAGCAGGTCGTTCTCGTCGACCGAGGTGGGGCCGGCGATCTCGGAGTTAAAGCCCACGCCCTTGTTGCCCACGCGGTCGGCGATGATCTTGTCCAGACCCACAAAGGCACCGCCGCAGATAAACAGGATGTTAGTCGTGTCGATCTGCAGCAGCTCCTGCTGGGGATGCTTGCGGCCACCGGTAGGCGGAACGCTGGCCACCGTGCCCTCAAGAATCTTAAGCAGCGCCTGCTGCACACCCTCGCCCGAGACATCGCGGGTAATGGAGAGGTTCTCGGCCTTGCGGGCAATCTTGTCAATCTCGTCCACGTAGATAATGCCCACCTGAGCGCGCTCAATGTCGCCATCGGCAGCATTGATGAGCTTGAGCAGGATGTTCTCCACGTCCTCGCCAACGTAACCAGCCTCGGTGAGCGCGGTGGCATCGGCGATGGCAAACGGCACCTCGAGGATGCGCGCGAGCGTCTGGGCCAACAGGGTCTTGCCGGTACCGGTGGGACCGAGCAGCAGGATGTTGGACTTGGCGAGCTCCACCTCGTCCATGTCATCGTCAAGCTGCGAGTCCAAACCGTCGTCAAAGGCCGAAAGCGCAGCACCGCCCTCGATCACGCGACGATAGTGGTTGTACACGGCAACCGACATGGCGCGCTTGGCGTCCTCTTGGCCCATGACATAAGCCGAAAGCTCGTCATAGATCTCGTGCGGCGTCGGCACGTGCGTGATGACCTGGCGGTCGTCCTCGAGCTCAAAGCCCTCGGTCTCGGGGTCCACAGCGGGCTGCCCGGCAGCCTGGCCGTGGTCATTGAGGAAGCCCGGCAGCTTGCCATTGCGGGCAGCGTCCATAAAGTCCGAAGCCAGCGACTCCTCCAGAATCTCGGAGCAGGCGGCGACGCACTCGTCACAGATAAAGATGTTGGTCGGGCCCTTTACGAGGCGTCGGACCTGGCCCTGCTCTTTTCCGCAGAAGGAGCAGCGGATGGGGTTGCCGTTCTCGTCAAAGTTGTCCTGCATGTTTCCTGCCATCCTAGGCGTCCTTCGCGGCGAGATCGCGAGAGGTGACGATACGGTCAATCAGGCCGTAGTCGAGGGCCTCGGCAGCGGTCAGGTAGTTGTCGCGCTCGGTATCGGCCTGGACCTTCTCGATGGGCTGGCCCGAGGCATCGGACAGGATCTGGTTGAGCTCGCGACGGGTCTTCTTGATCTCCTCGGCAACGATCTCGATCTCGGTCTGCTGGCCCTGGGCACCGCCGCTGGGCTGGTGAATCATGACCTTGGAGTGCGGCAGGCAGAAGCGCTTGCCCTTGGCGCCAGCCGAAAGCAGCACGGCGGCCATGGACGCAGCCATACCGACGCAGATGGTGGAGACCTGCGGCTTGATAAAGTTCATGGTGTCAAGAATCGCCAGGCCGGAGTAAACCTCGCCGCCGGGCGAATTGATGTAGAGCGAGATATCCTTCTCGGCATCCTGGCTCTCAAGATGCAGTAGCTGGGCAACGACCAGGTTGGCGCTGACGGAGTTGATCTCCTCGCCCAAGAAGATGATGCGATCGTTGAGCAGGCGCGAATAGATATCGTAGCTGCGCTCGCCGCGCGGCGTCTGCTCGATAACGTATGGCACGAGGGCGGAATCGAACTTAGCGATCATACGCATCTCCATTTCTCTCTTGCGGACCAAATTGGTTCTAGATAAACGTACGGTGCCCGCATGCTATGCATTGGCTGGCACCGTACGAAGCAACCGGATAACCGGCTTATAACTTTACCCCATCACGGGCGCATGCATGCGCTCGTGGACAAGGTGGCGAGAATTACTCGGCGTCCTTGGCGGTCTCGTCGACCTCGGTCACCTTGGCGTTCTCGACCAGGTGATCGACGGCCTTGGAGCGACGGATGGACTCACGGACGGCAGGCATGCGGCCATCGGCGATGAACTCGGCCTTGGAAGCCTCGACGTCCTTGACGCCGGCCTTCTCGAACTCGGCGTTGATGTCGTCCTCGGTGACCTCAATCTTGAGCTCACGGGCGAGGGCGTCCAGAGCCAGGGACTCACGGGCAACGTCGTTGGCCTGCTTATGCAGGTCGCCGATGAACTGCTCCATGGTCAGGCCGGAAGCGGGCAGCCAGGTGTCCAGCGTCATGCCGCGGGCAGCGAGGTTGGACAGGAAGTTCTGGCCAAGCTCCTCAAAGACGGACTGCTCGTAGTCGGCGTCCATCTCGTCGAGCTGCAGACGCTCGGCGAGAGCGGAGACGCAACGGTTCTCCTTCTCGGCCGGCAGGCGGGAAGCCTTGTCCTGCTCGATCTCGATCTTGATGGCGTCGCGCATGGCGTCGATGCTGTCGAAGCCGAAGTCGGACTTGACAAGCTCGTCGGTGAGCTCGGGGGTGTTGCGGACCTTGATGCCCTTGACGGTGACCTCGACGGTGTGGGTCTCGGCCTCCTCGCCCTCCTCGACCTCGTCGGTCCAGGTGACGGTCTTGACGTCGTCAACGTTAGCGCCGATCAGGGCCTCGTTGAACTCCTTGGGGTTGCTGTCGCTACCGGCGATGAGCATGCGACCCTCGGCGGCAAAGTTGTCGGCGTTCTCGACGGCCTTGAGGTCGACGGTCACATAGTCGTCAGCCTCGACGGCGCGACCCTCGACGTCCTCGAAGGTGGCACGGTAGTTGAGGAGCATCTCGACCTGGTTGTTGATCTCGGACTCGGTGACCTCCGCAGGGGGCATCTCGATCTCGACAGCGTCGAAGGAGGAGAGCTCAGCAGCAGGACGCAGAGAGAACTCGACGGTGTAGGTGTAGTCCTCGTGATCCTTGGCGAGGTCGAGCTCCTTGTAGTCACCGTTCTTGGTGGGGACGATGTCCAGCTCGTTGAGGACGGCGGGCTCGTTGGCGGCGATCAGGTCGTTGGTGGCCTGAGCGAGGGTAGCCTCGGCGCCAAGAGCGGAGTCGATGACCGGACGGGGAGCCTTACCGGCACGGAAGCCCGGGAAGCGGTACTTCTTGGCGGTGTCCTTGTAGGCCTTCTTGATCGCGGCGTCGACGTCGGCGGCCGGGATGGTGACCGTAGCGGTGAGCTTGGCGTCCTTGACGTCAGAAGCGGTGATGTTCAACACGTTCCTCCTCATACTGCCCAGCTTATCTGAGGTGCTGGTACCTTTATGCAACAAAGTGTCGCGACGGCCAGAGCCGACGCAGATGCGTTGGTGCGGGCGAAAGGACTCGAACCTTCACGGGAATCCCACCAGAACCTAAATCTGGCGCGTCTACCAATTCCGCCACGCCCGCATGAGCGCACAGACTAGGAATGATAGCAGATACGAACGACAAGCGCACGCACACCTTTTACAGGCTCACGACCTCACCACGAGTGCAAAAGGCGGGGCGAGTTGTCCCGTCCCGCCAACTACGACTTGTTAGATGACCCGCTACTCCCCCAGCAGAGCCTTCTCCGGTGTGATGGGCAGCGAGCGCACCTGGTGGCCGGTGGCGTGTGCGACGGCCGAGGCCACGGCGGCGAGCGGCGTGTTGATGACGACCTCGCCGATCGACTTGGCGCCAAACGGACCCGTCGGCTCGTAGCTCGGCTCAAAGGCCACGCGAATGCTGCCGATATCCAGGCGCGTGGGCAGCTTGTAGCTCATAAAGTTGCCGGTGCGCAGGCGGCCACGGTCGTCGTGCTCGACGATCTCGTAGAGCGCATGACCGATACCCTGGGCAATGCCGCCCTCGGCCTGGACGCGCGCGAGCGCCTCGTTGATCACGGTGCCGCAGTCGACGGCCGCCGCGTAGTCCACCACGGTCACCTTGCCGGTGGCCTTGTCGACCTCGACCTCGGCAATGCCGGCCATAAACGGCGGGGGCGAAACGGGCAGGCAGGCAGAGGCGTGCGAGGTCAGCGCGTCGCCGCCCGCGATGTTCTTGACGCATAGGTTGGCAAATTCGCGCAGCGTGAGGTAGCGGTTCTGCTCACGAGCGGCACGCTCGTCGGACAGGCGCACGTACTGGCCGTCGAAGACCACGTCGGCGGCGTCAACGTCCCACATCTGAGCGGCCTTGGCGCAAATCTTCTCGCGCAGCTCGGTCGCGGCGTTCTTGGCGGCAAGGCCCGTCACGTAGGTACCAGAGCTCGCGTACGAGCCGGCGTCGAACGGCGACACGTCGGTGTCCACGCCGCGCACCACGATCAGCGAGCTCTCCACGCCCAGCTCCTCGGCGGCAATCTGCGCCAGGATCGTGTCGACGCCCATGCCGTTATCGGTGGCGCCGGTGCCGATGGTAATGAAGCCGTCCTCTTCCAGGCGCATGTCGATGCCGGCGATGTCCACGTTGGAAATGCCCGAGCCCTGCATGGTGAGCGCGCAGCCCAGGGCGCGCACGCGGTCGCCCAGATCGACGGCCAGCGGCTTATCGCGCCAACCGATCATATCCATCGCGCGCAGCAGGCAGCGGTCGAGCGCGCAGGCGTTGAGCCTCTCGTTGTAGTACTGCGGCATGATCTCGCCCTCGCGCACGATGTTCTTAAGGCGCAGGTCGGCGGGGTCCATGTGCAGCATGTCGGCGAGCTCGTTGACGGCGCTCTCCACGGCAAACTGGCCCTGGGTGGCACCGTAGCCACGATACGCACCGCCACGGTTGGTATTGGTGTAGACGGCGTCCCAGCTAAAGCGGCTCGCCTTCACGTGGTTGTAGATGGGCAGGCTCTTGTGGCCCGAAAGGCCGATCGTCGTGGTGGCGTGCTCGCCATAGGCGCCGGCGTTGGACAGCGTGTGCAGGTCGATGGCCGTGATGGTGCCGTCGTTCATGGCGCCCAGCTTAACGGTCATCTGCATCTGGTGGCGCGAGTTGCCCGCAGTGATGGTCTCCTCACGGGTGTAGCAGCAGTAGCTCGGACGGCCGGTCTGCTGCGTCACAAACGCAACGAAGATCTCGCAGCAGCCCGTCTGCTTGGAGCCAAAGCCACCGCCGATGCGCGGCTTAATGACCTGCACCTGCGACTGCGGAATGTCGAGCGACTGCGCGACCATGCGGCGCACGTGGAAGGGCACCTGCGTAGAGGTGGTCACCGAGATGCGTCCGAATGCGTCAGTCGTCGCGAAGGCACGGAAGGTCTCCATGGGCGCGGTCTGCGTGGCCTGGCTGGTGTAGGTGCGCTCAAAGACGATGTCGCTCTGGGCGAAGGCCTCGTCAAGGTCGCCAAAATCGCTGGTACCGCTGCACACCAGGTTGCGCGGGACATCGCCGCCCTGCGGGAACATAAAGGTCACGTCGCCCTCGGGGTGGACCACGATGTCGTTATCGAGCGCCTGGGTAAAGTCGAGCAGGGGCTCGAGCACCTCGTAGTCGACCTTGATGAGCTTGAGCGCCTTGTCTGCGGCCTCCTCGGTCTCGGCGGCGACGATCGCCACCTCTTCGTTTTGGTAACGGACGAGGTTCTCGAGGATCAAGCGGTCGTAGGGACTCGGCTGCGGATAGCTCTGACCGGCGATGGTAAAGCGGCGCTTGGGCACGTCCTCATAGGTGTAGACTCCCACGACGCCCGGCACCTTCAGGGCGCGAGACGTGTCGATGGAGCAGATCTTGGCGCGGGCATACGGGCTGCGCTTGAGCTTAACGATGAGCGCGCCGGCGGGCACCATATCGCCCGTGTAGACGGGACGGCCCTCGAGCAGGGCCTTCGAGTCCTTCTTAGGCTGCTTATGGGTGATCTGCTTGTACGAGACACCGTCGCAGCTAGTGTCGTTGACCGGCAGCTCGGGCATCTCAAAGCCCACCTGCACGCCGGACTCGTTAAGGAAGCGGACGATGGCGCGCAGCTGGCTCTCGTAGCCGCTGCAGCGGCAGAGGTTGCCGGCCAGCTGGCGCGAGAGCTCCTCGCGCGTGGCGACGAGGCTCGGGTCCTCCTTGGCGGCGCGGGCGAGCGCCAGCACGTTCATGATGAGGCCGGGGGCGCAAAAACCGCACTGCTCAGCGCCTTCGGCAGCCATCGCACGGGCGAGCGCCTCAGACTCGGCCTTGAGGCCCTCGAGCGTGGTGACCGAGCGGCCCTCAACACGGGCGGCGGGAACCGAGCAGCTCAGCACCGGGTCGCCATCGAGCCACACCGTGCACAGGCCGCAGTTGGTGGTCTCGCAGGCACAGCGCACCGACGCGCAGCCCTGCTCGCGCAGCAGCGCAAAGAGCATGGTGTCGGGGGCAATCTGAACCTTGACTTTGCGGCCGTTGAGCGTAAAGGAAAGATCGATGAGTTTGGCAGCCATTAGCGCACCTCGCTAGAATCGACGCCGGGCACGCGGCGGCAGGAATACTCGTCCGTGGCGTGCTTGGGAATCTGCACGCCCTCGAGCTCGCGGGCAAGCGCGGCCGAAAGCTCGATGCCGGCGGCGCGGCGCACGGCCTGAATCGCCAGCGGGGCCGAGATGCGGCGGCGGTACTCGGCCGAGCCCCACATGTTGGTGCCATAGCTCAGCGCGCGCACGGACGCGGCCAGGGCGCGCAGCTCGTCCTCGGAAGGCTGTTCGCTCTCGAGGCCGCATGCCTCGCCCTGCAGCAGGGTCGCACGCAGCGGGCGGGCACCCACGGTGACATGCCAGCTGTTATCCCACCAGGCGGCGGTAACGTTTAGAGAGGGGAAGTCGGTCGCGGCCTTGCGCACGGCCTCGTAGCTCGCGCGGTAATCGTGCTTAACGACCACGACGCGCTCGATCACGTCGCGCACATAGCCCATGTTCACAAACTCGGCGAGCGGCACGCGGCCGGCGCCCGTCAGCTCAACATAGGAATCGAGCGCGAGGAAGGCGGAAAGCACGTCCGAAAAACCAAAGCGGCCGTAGATGCTGCCACCCACCGTGGCGGTATTGCGAAGCTGCACGCCCACGATGTCGTGAACGGCAAACTCAAATACGTTGTTGACGAGCGCGTTGAGCTCGGCATGGCACTCGAGCTGGCGCAGGGTGCACATGGCACCGATGCGAAACTCGGTCTCGGTCTCCTCGATCTGATCGAGTCCGCAGGCCGAAAGGTCAATCGCCGTCGCCACGCGACGCGATCCCAGGCGCATCCAGATGCCGCCGCCCACAATCTTGTTGTTGCGGTTCTTCTGCAAGAGCTCATAGGCTTCGGCCGCGTTTCCAACACGGACGTAGGTACCGAACTTGAGCACGTTCTCCCCCATCTCTTCACTTGTCCAGTACCTCTTAGTGTACCAAACGAGGACGCACGACCCTCGCCGCCACAGAAAAAGGCCCCCAGCCGAAATAGCTGGGAGCCTCATCAATGCTATGTCGAGCTGAATCTAGCAGACACCCTGGGCGAGCATGGCGTCGGCGACCTTCAGGAAGCCGGCGATGTTGGCGCCCATGACAAAGTTGCCCTCCTCGCCGTACTCCTTGGCGGTGTCGTCCACGTTGTGGAACATGCCGCGCATGAGCTGTTCGAGCTTGCCGTCGACCTCCTCGAAGGTCCAGGACAGGTGCTCGGCGTTCTGGCTCATCTCCAGGCCGGACACGAGCACGCCGCCGGCGTTGGCAGCCTTACCGGGCATAAAGACGACGCCGTTCTCCTGGAAGTAGGTCGTGGCCTCGATGGTCGTGGGCATGTTCGCGCCCTCGCCGACCACCTTGCAGCCGTTGGCGACGAGCGCCTGGGCGTCCTCAAGCAGCAGCGTGTTCTCGCGAGCGCAGGGCAGCGCGATGTCGCAGGGAAGCTGCCACACGCCGCGGCCGTCGCCCTCGTGCCACACGGCATTGGGCTTCTCGTCGACGTACATAGCGAGCGTAACGCCCTTGTCGTGGCCGGAGCGCTTCTTGTTGTAGACGTGCTCGAGCACGGTGTAGTCGATGCCGTCGGGATCCTCGACCCAGCCGTGGGTGTCGGAGCAGGCCAGCACCTTGCCGCCGAGCTGGGAGACCTTCTGGACGGCATAGATAGCAACGTTGCCGGAACCGTGAACGACGACGTTCTTGCCCCCGAAGGACTCGCCGCGGCTCTTGAGGTACTCGTCCACAAAGTAGACCAGGCCGTAGCCGGTGGCCTCGGTACGGGCGAGCGAGCCGCCAAAGGAGAGGCCCTTGCCGGTGAGGACGCCGGTCCACTCGTTGGTCAGGCGCTTGTACTGACCGAACATGTAGGCAACCTCGCGGCCGCCAACGCCCAGGTCGCCGGCGGGAACGTCGGTGTTGGGGCCGATGTGGCGGTAGAGCTCGGTCATGAAGGACTGGCAGAAGTGCATGATCTCGTTGTTGGACTTGCCCTTGGGGTCAAAGTCGGAGCCGCCCTTGCCGCCGCCCATGGGAAGGGTGGTCAGGCTGTTCTTAAGAATCTGCTCCAGACCCAGGAACTTGAGCATACCCAGGGTGACCGTCGGGTTAAAGCGCAGGCCGCCCTTGTAGGGCCCAATGGCAGAGTTGAACTCGACGCGGTAACCGCGGTTGACCTGGACCTTGCCCTGGTCGTCGACCCAGGGAACACGGAACATAACGATGCGCTCGGGCTCGACGAGGCGCTCCAGTAGGGCGGCCTCCTCGTACTCGGGATGGGCGTCGAGCGCCGGCTGGATGGTGCCGAGGATCTCGGTCGCGGCCTGGATGAACTCAGGCTGCTCGGGATAGCGGGCCTTGAGCTCGTCGAGAACTTTCTGCGTGTAGCTCATGCTTCCTCCAATTGATGGAAAAGAAAGGTGTCGTTCGCGGCGCCCCATGCGCCGTGAGCTTTATCGAGTATGGATAATATCGCACTGTTGCTACAAAGTTACGAATAAGGCAACGAGCGGATGTTTCATTTTGATTACGATGCAGGTAGATAGCTTTTTGACCGCCTGACGAGCAAATCGCGTGTTTCGAAGCTGTTTCCCGCACGTTTCGAAACCACCACAAAGGGGACAGGCACCTTTGTGGTGGTTTTGGCGAGATGCGTTGGCGGGAACGGATGTGAATCGAACACATCCAAGACGTTTTGCACGCCTCACAACGGTTTTGAAGACCGCGGGGCCCACCGGAGCCCATCCGCTCCCAACCGTGGCGGTATTTTACCAAACCCAACAGACCACAACCGAAAAGAGCGATGCGGAAACCGCTAACGCAGCGATCTCAGACCGCCGGACTCCTTGTCGAGTACTGTAAAGCGCACGGCATCCAGGTGCTCCAAGATGCTAATGGTTCGTTTGCGCGACACGCCCAGGGCTTCGCGCAGCACACTCGTGGTGGCGGCGCCGCCAGCAGCCTCGATAGCCGTCGCAACAACCTCACGCGCATGGGCCTCGGCAGCGGCGGACAAGGCAACGTCGCGCTCGACCTTAACGATCGAGTGGTTGAGCGAAAGCTCGCGCAGTACACGCGTCATGGTGTCGCGATCGAGCTGCAACTGTTCGCTCACCTCGGGAAGCGTCGGCGCATTAAGACCGGCCTCATCCAGCAGGGCCACGATACGCTGGCCAGCCTCGCGCACCACGCGTATCGCCGCGGCGGCGGAATGCGGGTCGAACACCTCGGCACCGTCGACGGCGCACACGCCACGTGCACAGCCCTCGGCAATAAGTGCCATCGCGACATCGTTACCGGCGCCCGGCCAAGCCGCGTGCGCGACCGCACCGGACGTAAAGCCGATCTCTTTGGGAGCCGCCGCGTGCATGGAGGACAAGGCCGCAGCCAGCACATCCATTGCAGCATCGAGAGCCGAGGCATCTGCGTAGAGCACCGCACCGCCCGCAGCAAGCTCGCACACGGCAGCCTGGTCCACAAGCCCACGCAAAACGATCTCGACCTCGCCGGTAACAAGATCGAGCGCTGCGGCAACACCGGCAGCAGCAACAGGCAGCGTTTGCAGCGCCAGCCACGCGTGTACGCCGTCCGCGACATCTCCGGACTCAAGCGCCGCATACAACGCGCGCTCCCCCGCCGACAGGACCCGCGCGCGGCGACAGCGCGATAGCAGGACGCGTCCGCCGCCAAGCAGCGAAATCGGCGAATACGACAGAATGACGGCATGATCGCCGGCGCGCAACGGCAGCGGCCGTTCCAGGCGCACCTGCACCACACGCGTCTCGCCGACCGCAATAGGCGGCTCGTCGTCTAAAAGCATAATGCGGCCGAGCACCTCAGCCGTGCCCGCCATAACGTGCACGCGTGTACCCGAAGCAAGAACGCCGGCTCGCACGCCATCGCGCCCCACATATGTCAGTTGCATCAAAAAGCGCAGCGTCTGGCCCACGCGACCCTCGACGCCGAGCATCTCGCCGCGCTTGAGGCCCGCCACGCCATCGCCCACCAGGTTCAGGGCGACGCGCTGGCCGGGAACCGCGCACTGGGTATCCCCGTGAACCTGCACCCCGCGCACGCGACAGCGCGTTTGCGACGGCAGCGCAACGAGCTCATCGCCAACCGAAACGGGACCGTCGTGCAGCGTACCCGTCACGACGGTTCCGGTGCCGCGGATGCTAAAGCAACGGTCGATGGGAAGACGGGGCGCGGCGCCCGAGCCAGCGGTCGCCTCCAGATGCTCCGACCAGCACGAACAAACCGTGTTATCGAGCGTCGTAAGCAGCTCGTCCAGGCCCTCGCCCGTCTTGGAGGACACCGGCACTATAGAGGCACCCGCAAACACGGTCCCGTCCAGAAACGCCTCGACATCGAGCTCCGCCAGCGCGGCAATCTCGTGGTCGGCCAAATCGCGCATCGTGAGTGCGACGACCATGCGCGTCACACCCAACAGCTCCAGAACCCGAACGTGCTCGCGGGTCTGCGGCATCACGCCCTCAACGGCCGAAACCGCCAGCAACGCAACGTCCACGCCGGTGGCGCCCTGCACCATGGCGCGCAGATAGTGCGCATGCCCGGGTACGTCGACCAAGCCGACAAGCTTGCCGCTGGGAAGCTCGAGCTCGCCAAAGCCGAGCTCAGTGGTCATGCCTCGGCGCCGTTCGACCTCCAGACGGTCGGGATTTTTGCCGGTCAGCGCCTCGATAAGGGCCGACTTTCCGTGGTCGACGTGTCCTGCCGTTCCGACGATAACGGGACATTCGACAAGCTCGCGCGCGGTCATCGACGCAAACCTGCCCGCACGGCATCCGCCAACGCAGACGCACACAGGTCAAGGTCGGTGTCGCGCAAAAGCGTGCGAACGTCAAAAAGCACCTGGTCGTGCCGCACGCGCGTCACAACCGGCGTATCGGGCTCCTGTACCATAGCGCGCTTTAGGCCATCGGCGGATAGACGCCCATCGACGGGACAGACGGCAACGCAAAAAGTTGGGAGCTCGACGGTCGGCAGCGAACCGCCGCCCGGAGCAGACACGCCCTCGACAACCTGCAGCTCCACCGCCTCCTCACACTGAGACTCGCGAAGCTTGCGCAGCATGCGGTCATGCAGGCGCTTGGCCTGACGCTCGAGCGGAGCCGGCGCGCCGGAAAGCATGTTGAGCACCGGGATCTCCCGATGTGCTGTATCGGATCCGGTCACATACAGGCGCAAAGTGGCCTCGAGCGCCGCGAGCGTGAGCTTGCCGGGGCGAAGCGCGCGCATAAGCGGATGCGAGGCACAGGCGGCGATTACCTGGGCGCTACCGAGAATAATGCCCGCTTGCGAGGCGCCGAGCAGCTTGTCGCCCGAGCACGAGACGACGTCAACGCCGGCGCAAAGCGAGGCGGACGTGGGCTTCTCCCCAGCATCGACGAGCACCTCATCTGTAAGCAAAGCGCCCGAGCCCTGGTCCTCGTACAGTAACAGCCCGTGCTCATGCGCCAGCGCAGAAAGCTCCGCCGCGGAAACCTCCTCGTGGAAACCCTCGATACGGTAGTTAGAAGGATGAACTTTCAAGATCATCGCCGTATTGGGCGTAATGGCGCTTCGGTAATCATCCAGATGCGTGCGGTTGGTGGAGCCCACCTCGACAAGCTTGGCACCCGAAGCCGCCATGATATCGGGAATGCGGAAGCTGCCGCCCACCTCGACAAGCTCGCCACGGCTCACGATGACCTCTTTGCCGCTTGCATGCGCGGCAAGCACCAGCAGCACCGCCGCGGCGTTGTTGTTGACAACCAGGGCGTCCTGCGCCCCCGTGAGCGTGCGCAGCAGACGCGCGGCATGCTCTTTGCGGCCCCCACGGGCACAGGTCGCGACGTCATACTCAAGCGTGCTGTAGCCGCGGGCGACATCGGCCACCGCCTGCACCGCTGCGGGAGCAAGCGGAGCACGGCCCAGATTGGTGTGAATCACAACGCCCGTCGCGTTGACGGCAGGGCGCAGGGTCGGCAGCGACAGGCGATGGGTCCGCTGCTCAATTGCCAAGGCGAGCTCGCGCTTGTTCCTTGCAGGGGCGCCGGAGCGAATCGCCGCGCGCTCGGCATCGAGCTCGGCGTCAATCGCCTCGCGTACCATCGTGTCGCCTGCATCGCCAGCAGCCTTCATGACCGGCCACTCGGCAAGCAGCTCGTGAACGGCGGGAATGGAACGCAGGCGGCCGCGCACCTCGGCAGACATGGATTCGCAGTCGCTCATGAAAAGCCTTTCGACATGTTCAATAAAAAGCTGGTCCCCCGCGATCGTCATCGGGCAAATAAATACCGGCGCGCACGCAAAAGGGACAGGTCCATTATGGCAGCTCGTGACAAGACGTCGAAGCGCCTCGTCTAAAACCTGCCAAAATAAACCTGTCCCTTTTTGGTCGGTTATGGCTTGGTGGCTTTAGGCCTCCTTATTGGCGTAGATAAACCAGTAGCCCAGCGCCACGATCAGGGCGCCACCCACGATATTGCCCAGCGTGGCGACCGTAAGGTTGAGCGCCAACCCGGCAGCGTTGAGGGCATCGGCGCCAGCGACATCGGCTCCATAGCCGCAGGAGTGCATCAAAATACCCATGGGCAAAAAGTACATGTTGGCAACGCAGTGCTCAAAACCGCAGGCCACAAAGGCGGCAATGGGCAGCAAAATGCCCACGACCTTATCGACCACGGTCTTGCCGGCAGTGCCGATCCATACGGCCAGGCAGACAAAGATGTTGCACAGAATGCCGCGGAAGAAGATGGTAACGGCGTCGATCGTAACCTTACCGGCGGCGACACTCACCATGGTGTTGGCAACGGCCTCGCCGTTGAGCTTATAAATAGCTGCCATGTAAACCAAAAAGACAACGAACAGCGCGCCGGCAAAGTTGCCGATCCACACAACGACCCAAGCCTTGAGCATCTGGACGAGCGTGATCTTGTTGCTCTTAAGCGCGCAGACCATAAGCGAGTTGCCGGTAAACAGCTCCGCGCCGCAAATAAGCACGAGCACCAGCCCCAGGCAAAAAGCAAGGCCACCTACAAAGCACTGAGCGCCCCAGCCAAGGGACGCATCGCTCAGAAAGACCGTGAAGAACAGGCCGCCAAAGGCGATGAACGCACCGGCGAACATAGCGAGCAAAAAGGCCTTCGAGACCGGCAGGTTAGCCTTGGTAACGCCGGCGGCCTCGGTCTTGGTCTCGATTGCGGCAGGCGCCAGGCAGTCGGGGATGGGGTATTCTGCCTTGAAATCTGCCATGTCAGTCACTTCTTTCCTAATCAGCAGGGACGAGCATTGCCAATGCAAAGGCCCCGCGTCGGACGGTCAAAACAAAACAGGTCAGAAGTAAACGTACCTCTGACCTGCAAATTACTTGGAGCGGGCGACGGGAATCGAACCCGCGTCATCAGCTTGGAAGGCTGGGGTTCTACCATTGAACTACGCCCGCAAGATATGGTCGGGACGACAGGATTTGAACCTGCGACATCCTGCTCCCAAAGCAGGCGCGCTACCAAACTGCGCCACGTCCCGAAGGTGTTGAGCAGCTAAGGTCTAAACCTTGCGTGTCCCAAAGCGAAGGAAATTATAGGGGAGACTCCCCGCCTGTGCAAGCGACGATACCCTAGCTCCTCGAATGTGCGACAAACCGGCTGTGGAGCAGGCCAATCACAAACGCCACCACGGCAACCGGCGCCCATGCGGCTCCAATGTCGGCCAGCGGCAGCGCATCGAACGGCAGCCACACGCCTGCAAAGAACGCGTCGCGGATCGAGGTGATCACACTCTGCACCGCGACAACGCCGCCGACCCAGACCCACACCTGCGGATGCGCGTCGCAAAAACCGTGCACTAGGCCCATAAGCACCAGAACAATTGCAACAGGGTACAGGGCGTTGAGCATGGGCACCGAGAACATGAGGATCACGTCGAGGCCCACGTTTGAGAGCACGCACGAAAACGCCGCGAACACAAAGGCGAGTATCGCAAAGGGACGGCGCATGGCCTCCTCGGAAGCCTCTGCTCCCCCTTCGACCACATACGTCTCGCAGAAGTAACGCGAGCAGCAGCTGATGAGGCCGATGCATACGTTCATGCAGGCGAGGAAGAAGATCGCAAAGACCACGACCGTGCCGGCAAGGCCAAAGTGCATGGAGGCCGAGCGGGCGAGGATGGCGGCTCCGTTGGTGGCATCGGGCATCACGGTGCTCAGCTGCGTGCCGGCAAGCGCCAGACCGCAGTAGATGATGGCCATGAGCACACCAGCGATCACGCCGGAGCGCGAAATCTCGAAGGCCACGCGCTTGTCGTCGGTAACGCCCAGCTCGTGGATGGTCTCGGCGATGATGATGCCAAAGGCGAGCGACGCGAGCAGGTCCATGGTCTGATAGCCGGTCAAAAAGCCCTGCACGGCGGCACCGGCATCGTAAGGAGCCTGCGGCGCGGCAGCGGAACCCAGCGGCGAGACCACGGCAGCGCCCACGACCAATACGATAAGGGCGATGAGCGCGGGGCCCGTAATGCGGCCGAGCACGCGCGTAATGACACCCGGGCGCAGCGTGAGCACAAAGGCGACGGCAAAGAAGGCGACGGCAAACACCAGGCGGGCCGTGCCGAGCGAGACACCCTCGGGCAGCAGCGGCACCAGCATCTCGAAGGCCGTGGAGCTCGTGCGCGGAATGGCCAGACACGGACCGATAGCCAGATACACCGCCGCGACAAAAAACTCGCCAAACTTGGGGTGCACACGACCGGCAAGCTCGCGCGCCGTTCCGGCAAGTGCCACGGCAATAAAGCCCATGACGGGAAGGCCGATGGCGGCAATCAGAAAGCCGAGCATGGCGAGCGGCGTGGCAGAGCCCGCCTGCAGCGCCAGCAGCGGCGGAATAATGAGGTTGCCGGCGCCAAAGAGCATCGAGAACAGGGCGATGCCGACGGTGAGGACATGGTCGGAGCGCAGACCGCGCGGGGCGGATGATGCCATAGGACCACCTTTCGGGTCGAAACAAAACGGGACGGGCAAAAGACCCGTCCCGCAAGTATATACGCTTTAGCAGGCTAAATCGTGCAGAGCGTCAATCGCGGTGTCGACTTCCTCGTCCGTGTTGAAATACCCAAACGAGAAGCGAACGACACCCTGGCGCTCGGTCCCCAGTGCGCGGTGCATGAGCGGAGCGCAGTGGGCGCCGGGGCGCGTCGCAATCCCCCACCCTTGCATGAGCGCGTCCGAGACCTCGGCCGAATCGATATCGCCCACGTTAAGCGAAACGATCGCCGAGCGCACGGGCTGGTCAAACGCACCGTAGAGCGCAATGCCGGGAATGTCGCGAACGCCGACGAGGAAGCGCTCGGCAAGCGCACGTTCGCGTGCCGCAATCGCCTCTACCCCGCCCTGGGCCTCGATAACGTCGAGGCCGGCGGAAAGGCCGGCGATACCGTGACCGTTGAGCGTGCCCGCCTCAAGACGCGTGGGCCACTCTTGCGGCTGCAGCGCATCGAAGCTGCGCACGCCCGTGCCACCCATGGCCCAAGGAGCCACGTCAATGCCTTCCGCCACGGCTAGGCCACCGGTCCCCTGCGGGCCCATGAGCCCCTTGTGGCCGGTAAAGCACACCACGTCGAGCCCCATGACCTGCATATCGATATGCGCCGTGCCGGCAGACTGCGAGGCATCGACGATCACAAGCGCGCCGGCCGCATGGGCCATGGCAGCCACGCGTGCAATGTCGACCGCGTTGCCGGTCACATTGGAGGCGTGTGTCACCACCACGGCACGCGTGCCCGGCGTGACCAGCTGCTCGAGCTCGTCGTAGTCGAGCACGCCGTTCGCGTCGCAGCCCGCATGCTCAACAGTCACGCCCTGCTCTGCCGCCAGGCGGTTGAGCGGACGCAGCACGGAGTTGTGTTCGAGCACCGTCGTGACCACACGATCGCCGGGGCGCACCACGCCGTTGATGGCGGTGTTGAGCGCCGCCGTGGAGTTGGGCGTAAAACAAATATGGTCCACCCGCGGGCAGCCCAGCAAGCGCGCAAGCTTGGTGCGGCAGCTGTGGATGGTGCGCGCCGCGTCGAGCGCACCCGACGTGGCGCCTCGCCCAGCATTGCCGAGCGAGCACATCGCCTGCACCACGGCATCGATGACCGCCTGAGGTTTGTGCATGGTCGTCGCCGCGTTATCCAGGTAGATCATCGCACGACCTCCCACATATCGATCACAGTAAAGCCCTCGGTGGGAACGTCCGCCGCGGCAAGCTCGCTTCGCAGCAGTGGTTCATTTTCAGGCAGGGCTTTCCATGCCAGGCCGCAGCCGGCAGCAACCTCTCCGGGTACGGGAATCGTTCGCCCGGGAAGGCCACGCTCACGGCACAGAGACTCGCAGCCCATGGCGGCCGCCGTGGTGGGAAACGTGATGACAAGCGCCGGGCGCTTTTCTCTCATGGCAATCCCACCCAGGCGCTACGGACGCACGACGCGGCCGGCCTGCTCCATCTTTTCGACGATCACGTACATGTTCGTGACATCGCCCACGGCAAGCTGGTCCTTAATGCCAAAGTGGTCGAGGCAGGTGCCGCAGGTAAGGATCTCGACACCCTGCTCGGCCAGGCCCTTGAGGTCGTCAAGCACCGGCGACCCCTCGACGGTGAGTTTGGCGCCGCCGTTGTAGAAGAGCATCGTGGCGGGCAGCTCCTCCTGCTGCGTCACGGCAAAGATAAAGGCCTTCATGAGCTTGTGGCCCAGCTCATCGTCGCCGCGACCCATGCAATCGGTGTAGACGGCCACGACCAGCTTGCCCTTGCCGGCGCTGGCGTCGCAGAAAGCGGCGCCGTCCTGCTCAGGATCGGCCACGGCAACGGCGCCGGCGGTCGCCACGATCACGTGCCACTCGGCATCGGCGACCTTCTCGACCGAGGCCGTGCAGCCCTTTTCCTGTGCCATCTTGGAGATGTTCTTGACGGCCGTCTCGTTGTCGACCGAGGTCACCACAGCACCCTCGCCATCAAGCTGCTTCAGAGCTTTGAGCGTCTTGACGACGGGCAGCGGGCAGGCATCGCCCATGGCATTGACTTCAATTTTGGTAGACATAGCAAATCCTTTCAAAAGGGACCGCCCAGAACAGTAGACGGTCGCATAAACGGTTTTCCTTAATGCACAACGTGAACGGCAGGACCACCCGGCACCGCCTCGCACACGCGGCCGATTGTGGCGGCAACGCGACCTTCGGCATGCAGGCGGCGGGCGAGCTCATCCACATCGGCAGCAGGCGCTGCGATGAGCAGGCCGCCCGAGGTCTGCGGATCGTACAGCGCATCCAGCATTCCCGGCTCCAGGTCATCGTCGGCCGCCACGCGCGGGCCAAAGAAATCCTGGTTGCGGTAGGCGCCGGCAGGGATAATGCCCAGACGCGCCATATTGAGCACCTGGTCAAAGAGCGGCACCGCCCCCGACACAAGCTCAATCTGCACACCTGAGCCCTCGGCTATCTCGCACGCGTGCCCGATCAGGCCAAAGCCCGTGACATCGGTGCAGCCGTGAAGCTCGAGGCCCTCGGCCAGACGAATCGGGGCCTCGTTGAGGGTGCGCATCGAGTCGAACATGGCTGCGGCCTCGTCCTGCTCGATGAGCTCGCCCTTAATGGCCGTGGTGATGATGCCAGAGCCGATCGCCTTGGTCAGCAGCAGGACATCGCCAGCGCGCGCGCCGCTGTTGGCGAGCATGCGGTCGAGCGAGACAAAGCCGCTCACGGACAGGCCGTACTTGGGCTCGTCGTCGTTGATGGTATGGCCGCCCGCGATGGAGCAACCCGCCTCGACGCACTTATCGGCGCCACCCGCCAGAATCTCACCTGCGACCTCGACGCCCAGGCAACTGGGAATGCACAGCAGGTTCATGGCATGGCTCGGTCGTCCACCCATGGCATAAATGTCCGACAGCGAGTTGGCCGCCGCGATCTGACCAAACAGGAACGGGTCGTCGACCATCGGCGGGAAGAAGTCGACGGACTGCACGAGGCCCAGGTTTTCGCCAACACGAAAAACACTAGCATCGTCGGAGGTATCGAACCCCACGAGCAGGTTGTCGTTATGCACATTGGGTAAGTCGCCCAGGACCTGGGCGAGGGCTCCAGGAGCCAACTTAGCGGCTCAACCGCTCGCGGCAGTCATAGACGTGAGCTTAATCTGATCGTCAGCCATCGATACCTCCTCTCATCGGTCAATCATTTCCTCCCAGTATACGCATGAATGCAGGCCCACGGCCGATGCATTAATCGAGCGCCTGTGCGCGAATCGCCGCGCCGATGGCACCGGCAAAGCGAGCCTGGGGCGAGGTGGTCACCGGCGACCCCAGCAGCTCGCCCAACCGCTCCACCACGAAGGCGTTCTCGCACAGGCCACCGGTCAGGTAGTACGGGGCGCCCGCGGCCTGCCCGGCCATGGTCGCCACGCGCGAGACCACGCTATCGATCACGCCACGCGCAATGTTCTCGCGCGGCTCACCGCGACCGATCAGGCTGATAACCTCGCTTTCGGCAAACACCGTGCACATGCTGCTGATCTTGGTAGGCTCGCCGGTGCGGGCGAGGTCTGCCATCTGCTGCTGGGAAATGCCTAGGCGGTCGGCCATGATCTCCAAAAAGCGCCCCGTGCCGGCGGCGCACTTGTCGTTCATGGCAAACTTGGCCACGCGGCCACTTTTAAGCTGAATGACCTTGGTGTCCTGGCCGCCCACGTCAATCACCGTGCCGTGATCGCCAAACAGGTGCACGGCACCGGTACCGTGGCAGGTAATCTCGGTCACGACCTTATGCGCATAGGGCACGGCGACACGGCCGTAGCCAGTCGCGACCACGCGAGCATCGTCGCCCGCCACGTCATAGCCGGCTGCGGCGAGCTCACCGCGCAGACGCTCGGCCGCATCGACCGAGGAGAACCCGGTTGGCTGCACGCACGTCCACGTCACCGAACCCGCGCCATCGACCACAGCAGCCTTAGCCGCCGTAGACCCGATATCGATCCCGATCCCTATCATGGCTCTCTCCTAATCCAAACATCAAAGACAGCGGCGCATTCAGGCGCCTTAGCTCTAGGTTTCTCAGGTGCCGGAGGTTGCCCCGAAAGAGGAGCGCAGCGTACTTTGGTACGCAAGCGACGGTTTGAGGGGCAAGATCCGGTGCCTGAGGAAGCTAGAGGGTCTCGATGAAGGCAGCGATGCGGGTCTCAATCTGGCCCATGTCGCCGTTGCTGTAATCGGTCTCAATCTTCATGTACGGAATGCCCGCACCCTCGACGGCCTCCTGCATGCGTGCGCTCTCCACGTTAAAGGTATGGCACGCCTGCAGCACGCTCTCCACCACGCCATCGACGTGGTACTTCTCGCACATGGCCAGCGTGTTCTCCATGCGGCCGTCGTTGGGTGTCATGACCGAGCAGTTAATGTCCAGGTAGCGGTCGGCGATAGCGCGCAGGATATCGGGCGCGTCCGGGTCGATCATCATGGCCGCCGTGCGCTCGCCCGAGCAATCGTCCATGCACACGACCGCGCCGCCATTAGACTCGATGGTGCGACCGATCTTGTTGATCACGCCGCCCACGGGGCAGCCGGTAATCAGGATGCGCTTAGCATCTGCCGCGACCGGGCGCTCTCCAGCCTCGTAGGCCTCGCGCAGCTTGGCAACCTTTTGCTCGAGCTGGTCCGTATAGGCCTCGATATCAAAGCTGAACGTACCGGCGAACATGGTGCTCATCAGGTCGACGCCGCTCATGGCCGCCGGCTGGTTGGCCTGGAGCGCAAACATCTCGAGCTGGGCGGCACGCAGGCGGTTGCGACGACGCACGGCGGCGCGCAGGTCGTCGTCGGTGATCGTGATGCCGTAGAAACCCTCGAGCTCCTCCTTGAGCAGGCGGCACTCCTCGTACCAGCCCTCACGCTCATAGGCACGATCGCGACCCTGCGGCAGGTGCAGAATGTACGTACGCTTGAGCTCCCCCAGCAGCTCGTACATCTTCTTCTTGCCGTCGCAGGTGGTCTCACCGATAATCATGTCGCTGAAGTACGTAAACGGGCACTTTTGCGAGTAGGCAAAGCCGTAGGTCGACTTGATGAGCGGGCAGAGGTTTGCCGGCAGCACCTTCTCGGCCTCGGGAATCACCTCGTCGGACGTGCCGCACAGCGCCACGCTCGCAGCCCCCGCGGCATCGATAATCTCGAGCGGCGTATAGCTGCACAGATACCCGATCAGGCGATTACCGGCCTGCTTGTAATCCTTGACGCGAATAAACGCGGCCTTGCGCTGCTCGTTGAACTCCTCAAACGTGCGCGGCAACGGCTGCTCAGTTTTTTCCGACATATAACTCCTTAACAAACCTTTTAACCAACCAAGGAAACGGCTTTCCCAGGTGCCCGAGGTTGCCGTGAAAGAAGAGCGCCGCGTACTTCTGGTACGCAATCAACGGTTTGAACGGCAAGATCGGGTGCCTGGGGAAGCCACCAGGACGGATAGTCCTAAATGGTTTCCAAGAAAGCCTCGATCCTGGTTTGCAGTTGGCCTGCGTCCTCGCCGGCGTAGTCGGTCGTGATGTGCATAAACGGAATGCCGGCCTCCTCGGCGGCCTTCTCCACGGCAAACGACTCCATCTCGTAGAGTGTGCAGAACTGCAGGGCCACGTCGACGATGCCGTCGGCGTGCAGGTCCTTGGCCATCTGGACAATGTCCTTCATACGCTGGTCGTTGGGCGTAAAGACGGCACAGTTGATCTTAAAGTAGCGCTCGGCGATAGCATCGAGCATCTCGTCAACCGTCTCACCGGACTCATCGACCAAGTCCTTGTAATAGCGCGAACCCGTGCAGGACTCCTCGCCCACCACGACGCCGCCGGCCTTCTCGATGAGGTTGAACAGATTCCAGTTGGGTACGGCCATGGGCGTGCCGGTGTACAGGATGCGCTTGGTCCCCTTGGGCGCCACGCCCTCGCCAGCCTCGACACGCTGCTCGCACTCAGCCGCCATATCGTTGATGGCTCCGGTCAGACGCGGCGTGTCGTCCATAAAGGCGGCCTGAACGGTCAGTAGGCTGTCGAGACCGCTAATAGGTGCAGGGTCGGCAGCGCGCGTGGCAGCAAGGCGCTGCAGGGCACGTCGCTTCTCATTGACGGCGTGGATGGCGGCCTTCAGACGCTCAGGCGTGATCGTGACGCCGCACTCTTCCTCGATCTTGGCGGCGAGTTTCTTGACCTCGGCCTTCCAGGTCACGAGCGTCGACTCGTCGTGCACGTTGGGAATATCCATGACGTACATGTTCTTTTGCGTTGCAAAGAACTCGTAGGCCTTCTTCTTGCCATCGCAGGTGTTCTCGCCTACCACCAAGTCACTCGACTCAATGTAGGGGCAGACCTCACCCAGCTTAAAGCCGGCAAAGCTCTTGATAAGCGGACAAGTGTTGCGCGGCAAGTGCTCCTCGACCTTGTCCGTTGCCCAATCGGCACCCGAGCACAGACCAACGGGAATGCCGTCACAGGCAAGCACGATCTCCTCGGGCACGTACACGCAGAACGAGCCCACGATCTTGGTGGCCTCGCCGGCTTCCTTCTTGTCGAGCATCTCCTTAATACGGCCGCTGTGGATGTTGGTGGCGACAAAATCCAGGTAGGACGTGGACTTGGGGCGATTGTTCTGCGTCAGGAACATGTCGCCGTACATCTGGCCCACGGCACCCAGCAGCATGTCGTGGTCGGCAAGATTCATGCCGAGGCTCTCCCACATCGGATGGAAATCAAATTCTTCAGCCATGACGGTTCCCCTCTCGAACCAAAAATGAATAGCTACGGTATTGCTGCACGGTGGGTGGCGAAAACCCAGCCGCGCCTAAACCCGGAATTTTGGGGAACCTGCCTTGCGTTCGGTTATTTAGTTGTGCGTCGTCTCTCCCGGAGCCGTGAACATACCTGCTCATATGCGACTCCGAGCCATATACAGGGCGCGCGCGGCAACGTGGCAAATGTATGTCGTCTGCGGCATGTGCGCACCCTCCTTTACAAGTTAAGGTCAACTATATCAACGGTCATCGACCATGCGAACACCGTTGACATTCGTACGACAGCGCCGTGTGTCGTCGTTTAATAAATAATTATCTTGATTGATAAGAGTTTGTCATCCCTCATTCGGCGAGCGGCAAGGCAAAGCCGCCGAGGCTTATATCCCCGACGGCATTACCCGGCGCTATCGACAAACCAAGTGGATCCTACTCGCATCGAAGTGCATGCGCAGCGTCTCGCCTGCTTGCGGTAGCTCATCGACAGGCACGCCCACTTTGTTGACCTTCCACTGCAGGCGCGTCGGCGCGTCGGCGCGCGGCACGTCCAGCAACACCAGCCGCTCAAAGCGCGAATCGCTCACACGGGCCACGTGCAAATCGTAGCTGTTGCGACCTCGTTCCACGCGATTGTCAACATGGAAGTAGCTTGCGCGAACGCCCAGGTACGCCACATTATCGGGAACCGCGCGACCCACGTTAAAGGTCATGCCCCAGTCGAGGGCCTCAACTTCTTCGTCGCCGATCTTGCGCGCCCGGCTTGTGTTCTTGCAGCCCGTCAGGCGCAGCGCCGCCAGCGTCTGCGGACGGCGGACCACGTCCTCGACGGAGCCGGTCTCCTCAACATGCCCGTCGTGCATCACACAGATGCACTCGCACAGGCGGCACGCCTCGTCGATGTCGTGACTTACGTAGAGCACGGTACGGTTACAGACGTCGAACAGGTCGAGCATGTTCTGTTCGAGAGCGCTCTTAAGATACGCATCGAGCGCGCTCATGGGCTCGTCGAACATAAAAATGCCCGGGTGCGCCGCCACCATGCGAGCAAGCGCCACACGCTGCTGCTGGCCGCCCGAGAGGCGCGCGGGATAGCGGTCGGCGAAATCGGCCAGTCCAAAGATGCCCAGGTAGCGCTCGGCAAGTTGCCTGCGCGCCAAGACGTCGCCTGCACCCTCAACGCCGGCGCACACGTTATCAGCCACCGTCATGTTGGGAAACAGCTGATAGTTTTGGAACAGCAGGGCACACTTGCGCTCCTGGGGCGACAGGTTGATACCCGCCGCCGAGTCAAAAAAGGTCACACCGTTGACGACGATCTTGCCCACGTCGGGCGTCTCCACGCCGGCAATGCAGCGCAGCGTGCAGCTCTTGCCGCAACCCGAGGCGCCCAGCAGCGCCACACGCTCCTCGCCGGCCTCAAGCTGCATGTCGAGCATAAACCCGGGATAGCGCTTTTTGATATCCAGAACGAGCGACATGGCCTATCGACCTCCCTTCGCGACCGCGTCATCGCGCATAAGCTCGGCCAGCGCCTCGCGATCGATTCGCAGGGCATCGCCGCCCGCCGGGTCGAGCGAATCACCCTGTCCGGCGAGGTCTTTGGCCTGCTTGCGCCCCGCATGGGAAAGGCCCCGCTCGCGATACTTTTGCGAATGGGCGGTGTACATGTTAATGAACAGGATGACCAGGAAGCTGAACGCAATTACGACCACGACCCAGAAGAGCGCGACCGACGTATTGCCGCCCATCCACTCAAAATAGATGGCGATGGGGATGGTCTGCGTAATGCCGGCGTAGTTGCCCGCAAAGAACAGCGTGCAGCCAAACTCTCCCATCGCGCGGGCAAAGGCGAGGACCGTACCAGCAGCAATAGAAGGCCACCCAAGCGGCATCATAAGCTTGGCAAAGATGCGACGCTCGGACCATCCCAGGGTTCGCGCGGCGTCAAGCATCTGCGTGTCGAGGCTCTCAAAGGCGCCGAGCGCCGTACGGTAGACCAGGGGGAACGATACCACCACGGCAGAGATCACCGCCGCCGGCCACGTAAAGACAATCGAGACGCCGTGCGCAATCAGCCACTGGCCCACCCCGGTCGAGCGACCAAACAGCATAAGCAGCAAAAAGCCGCAGACCGTGGGCGGCAACACCATGGGGATGGTAAAGACCGAGTCGAGCAGGCCCTTGATGCGACTCGAGGTACCCATAGTCTTCCACGCGGCGAACAGGCCCAGCGCAAGGGAGATCACCAGGGCAAGGCCGCTCGTTTTAATGGACACCCAAAACGGGCGATAGTCGATGTCGCCCAAAAAGGAGACCAGAGAGGTCAAGGGCCCTTGCTCATCCCGCAACATGACAGACGACGCCTCTACCATTTGAGCGCTATCAAGCCAACGCGCGCCGCCCTTGGCATCACCCGAGGCTGATGCAATCACCACATAGCGGTCCCCATCCGCACCGCGCTCATCAAAGCCATAGGTATACCCGCCGGCATCAAACGTTGTTTCCGCCGTGACATACCAAGGAAGATCCACGTCCCCCAGCCGCGCACCTCCCATGCAGTTTGCGCTGTCGAGGTCACAGACGAGGGCCTTGAGACCCGATACGCACTCGTTGTCCTGCGGATCCAATCCATACTTCTCGACCGCCTTGGGCGATATCCACGCCACAACGCGATCGGCAGCAGGCGCCACTACAAGGCCCACATCCTCGTCAACGGGAAACCGGTAGCCCTCAGGCTGGCCCTCCATGGCACGAGCGGTCCCCTTCGCCAACCGCTCAAAATCCTCGATTCCATAGGAAAGCCCATGAGCGGTCGCAGCAACCTGGGCCCCGTCCTCGGCGTCCCCGGCAAACGCAAATCCCGGCACCCAGCAAAGCGCGAAGGTCAAAGCACAGGCGACAAGCATGCGGAATCTATTAAGCACGAAAAGCTCCAAGCGAATACAAGAACGGAGTGAAACACAAAACGATGGAATTATCGCGCCAAGCCGCACTACTCGGAAAGCTCAAAGCCGTACTTGCCCCAAATCTTCTGGGCCTTCTTGTTGGTCAGGCAGAAGTCGATGAACGCCTTGGCCTCGTCGGCGTGCTCGGAGCTCTCGGCGACGGCACCGGGATACACGATGGGCTTGTGCGAGTCCTCGGGGCACACGAAGGCCTCCTCGATGCCGTCGTAGCGGAAGATGTCGGAGCTGTAGACAAAACCCGCCACGCAGTCGCCTGTAGAGACGTAAGACGCAGCGGTGCCGACCTTGTCGGCCAGGGCTACCTTGTCGGCGAGCTCGGGCGCGTACTCGCCGTCGTCGCCCTCGGTACCGGTATAGAGGCCCACGGAAGCCAGCGCCTGGTTGGCGTACTTGCCGGCGGGGACGGTCTTGGCGTCGCCGATGGCAATCTTACCGTCCAGATTCGCGACGTCGGCGATGGCCTCGATCTTGGTGTCGGAGCCCTCAGCGCGAATGATCACAAGATCGTTGACGAACATATCCTCACGCGTGTCGGCATCGACGAGCTCGACGGCCTCGGCGTCGTCCATGGTGCCCTTGGAAGCGGTGATGAGCACGTCGACCGTGGCACCGGCGCGCATCTGCTCAACGAGGTCGCCAGACGCCTTAAACTGCGTGTCGGCAAACGTGGTACCGGTCTGCTCGGTGTAAAGCTCCTGAACCTCGGGCAGAGCCTTCTCGAGCGAGTTGGCGGCAAAGACCTGCAGCTCGACAGCTTTCTTGGAAGATGCCTTAGCAGAACCGGCATCGGAGCCAGTCGGCTCAGACGTCTTGTTGCCAGAGCAGCCGGCAAGGCCAAGGCCGGCAGCGGCGACAGCAGAGAGCGAGACGAATCCGCGGCGAGAAACCATATCGAACATGTTCAACCCTTTCGGACCTTATGCCCGGGTACCCCACCGCGGGCTTTATTCTGTAATTAGATTATACTTCGGTGCGAATAATGATTATGAGAAATTATTCTCGCCTGAGAATATAGTTTCAGGCATGTCTACAGAATGTCGTCCCCTTGGGCGCAAATAAAAGGCGGAGCAGCCGTGCAGGTCGCTCCGCCGCAGGTAAATAGCTTAGTTGGTATGTCCGCCGCCCGCTGTCATCTGAGCCGCATGCTCCAGCTGGTCCGCTATGGCCTCCCAGCTTTCGCGGGCGGCCTTCGTAGAACCGGGAAAGTTTACGACAAGTGTATGACCTCGTTGCATGCACACGGCGCGCGAGAGCATGGCGCGGCGCGTCTTGGTCATCGAGTACGCACGGATTGCCTCTGCAATACCCGGCACATCGCGGTCACAGACGGCACGCGTCGCCTCGGGTGTCACGTCGCGCATCGAAAGACCCGTGCCGCCGCAGGTGAGCACGACATTGGCGTGGCACTCATCGGCGGCTTCCGCGATGGCATCACCGATCTCGCTGACGTCGTCGCGTACGACCACGTGTGAGGAGACCGTCCAGCCCTGCGCCTCGATAAGCTCCTCGAGTGAGGCTCCAGCCTCGTCCTGGGCAAGATCACGCGTATCCGAGCACGTCACGATCGAAATCTTCAACTCCACAGTCTTCCTCCTACAACACCGTTCCCTCGGGCAGGTCGACGCGAACAACGTCCACGACATCGCTCGCCGCAAGGTCGCACGGACCCTCGTTAATGCGCAGCAGGCAGTTGGCCCGCTGCATCGTGCCGAGCAGCGCCGAATTCTGCGTCTTGGCCTCGGTCACCAACAGCTCACCGGTCTCGGGGTCGCGCAAAACCGTCGCGCGATCGAAGAAGCGGCGATGCTGTCGCTTTTTCACGTCGTGTGTGAGCGTCGCCTGCTGCACGGGACGCGCACCCTCGGCAAAGCCGCGCATCTTGCGAATCGCCGGGCGGGCGAGCATCTCAAAGCCCACATACGCCGCGGCCGGATTGCCTGAAAGTCCCAGGTAGGGCTTACCCCCGAGCAAGCCAAACGTGATGGCCTTGCCCGGACGCATCGAGATGCGGTCAAACAGCACCTCGCCCTCGCGCCGGACGAGCGCCGTCACGAAATCGTAATCACCCGCCGAGGCGCCACCGCTCGTAATGACAAAATCGCACTCCTGCACGGAGCGATGCACAAGCTCGGCAATCGCCTGCTCATCATCGGGCGCAATGCCGTAGAACACGGGCTCGGCACCGGCATCGAGTGCCTCAGCCATCAGCGCCGAGGAGTTGGAATCGCGAATCTGACCGCGCGCCGGTACCTTGCTCGGTGCGACCAGTTCCGTGCCCAGCGAGATGATGCCCACACGTGGGGCAGCGTGCACCTTCACGCTCGCGTATCCGGCACTTGCCAGCAAGCCGGCGCCCGCCGGAGCCACAACCTCGCCAGCACGCATCACGACGTCGCCGGCATGGGCCTCCTCGGCGGCAGAGCGAACGTTCTCCCCCACCTTGGCTGGCGCCGAGAACCCCACACGCGAGCCCTCGTTGCCGTCACCGTCGAGCACATCGACGATCTCGTACTTCACCACGGCATCGGCACCCTCGGGTACCGGCGCGCCCGTCATGATGCGGACCGTCTCGCCCGCGCCGATTGCGCCCTCAAACACATGGCCCGCGGCCTCGTGTCCGATAACGTCGAGCGTCACCGGCGCCTCGCCAGATGCCTGCGCCAAGTCCGCCGAGCTCACGGCATATCCGTCCATAGCGCTGTTGGCAAACGGCGAGATGTCGATATCGGCCACCGCGTCCTCGGCCAAGGGAAAACCAGCCGCCTGCCACACGGGAATCTCGACGAGATCGGTCGGAGCAACGTGCGACAGGACAATCGACTGCGCGTCCTCCAACGGAATGAGCTTCTCTGCCATATGCACCTCTTAATGCCACGGCGCACAACAGGGGCGCCGATTCTTTATGCTTGTCTCAGTATAATCCCCCGACGCACGACCGCGACTCGGCCTGTACCCGCAAATACACCTGTCGGTTGCAGGCCGCGAAACAGAATGGAAACCAACCCACCGGCTCGTCGCGTTTAACGCGTTTTATAATGCTTGCGTTGCAACCTAAAAGAGGAACGTATGGCTCATAACGACAAAACCGAAAGCGCAAACGAAACGCAGGATCATTCCCAGCCGCTCGACGACGGCGGCTTTTTCTCCCTGAACGACGTCATCACGGCAGGCAGGCATCAACTTACCCGCTCCGAGCATCTCCTGGCTGCCGACACGCGCCGCAACGCCCGCAACCTACTCGCGAGCGCCAAGTTGCTCGCGCTCGTCGTCATTGTCTCGCTCGCCATGGGCGTTGCCGCTTGGGCGTTTTTGGCCTCGCTGGATATTGCGACCGATTATCGCGAGAGCCATGCGTGGATCTACGCCCTGCTTCCCGTTGTGGGCGTTGCCACCGCGTGGGTCTACAAGAACCACGGTCTCGCCGCCAAACGCGGCAACAATTTGGTCATCGACTCTGCCCTGGGCACACGACTCATCCATGCGCGCATGGCCATCCTCACCTTCGTCTGCTCCACGCTCACGCACCTAACGGGTGGATCGGCCGGTCGCGAGGGAGCCGCGGTTCAGATTGGCGGCACCATCGCCAGCAACATCTCGAGCCTCGCCCACCTTAAAAAGCATGACCACCACGACCTCATGCTCGCCGGCATCTCGTCGGCCTTTGGCGCCGTATTCGGTTCGCCCCTTGCCGGAGCTTTCTTTGGCATGGAGATGTGCTTTATCGGCAAGATCGACTACACCGCGGGCATCTACTGCCTGGTCGCCTCGTTTACCGGCTACTTTACATCACTCGCCCTGGGTACCGAGTACGAGGCGAATGTTATCGTCAGCGTTCCCAACATGACACCACGGACGGTTGTCATCGTTGTTATCAGCGCCATTATCTTCGGTCTGACGGCACGCCTCTTTGCCTGGTCAGTTCGAACCGTCAAGAGCCTGTACGGTCGCTTTATCACCAATTACCTCGTTCGCGCACTCATAGGCGCACTCGTGGTTTTGGCCGCCTATGCCCTCCTCGACGCTTGGGACTACGCCGGCCTTTCCACGTGGCTTTCCGGCGCCGGATTTGCAGGCAACACCACCCTGACGGACGCAGCCATCAAGTTGGTCGTCACAGCACTTACCCTGGGCGCGGGCTTCCAAGGCGGCGAGGTCACGCCCCTGTTTGGCATCGGTGCGGCGCTCGGCGGCTGGATAGGTTGCCTCGTCGGAATCGATCCCAGCTTTCTGGCAGCGCTGGGCATGCTCGGCGTGTTCTGCGCCGGCCTCAACGTGCCTATCACCACCTGCATGATGGCCATCGACCTGTTCCACGGCACGGCCGCCGGATTCTTTGTCATCGTGGCCTTTATCAGCTACCTAACCGGCGGACACCGCGGCGTGTACCCCGCCCAGCGCATCATCTCGCCCAAGCGCCGTTCGCTTATTGTGGATGAGGGCGGTACGGTAGCGGATGCTATCGAGCGCCACAACGACCTGATAGAGTAGATGTAATAATCGCCGTGCAGCCACAATCGGGGTCAATTCGACCTGAGCGCGACCGCACTGTCATGTCACACGCCGGGAGTCGCCCCATGCACGCAACTGATTTTGGCCGCACGCTCATTATCGCCAACCCAGCCGCCCAGTCGGGTGCGGCGCGCGAAGTTGCCGAGCACCTGCAACGCTTTTTGGACATGACCGCACGCGCATCCCAGTTTGACCTGGTGCTGACCGAGCGCATGGGACACGCCAAGGAGCTGGCCGCACAGGCTCAGGGCTATCGCACCGTTATCGCCCTTGGCGGCGACGGCGTGATTCACGAGGTCGTCAACGGACTTATGACGCAAGAGCAGGACGCCCGCCCCGCTCTTGCCATCCTACCTGTGGGCTCCGGCAACGATTTTGCCCAGACGCTCGGTATCGACGATTTCTCCGGCAAGGATTTTGGCGCGCTGCTCACCTGCGAGCTGCAGCGTCAGGACATCGGGCGCATTCGCTCTTGGAGTCCTGCGAACGGCAGCGGCGAGGCTACCGTTGAGTACTACGACCAGACGCTTTCGATCGGCATCGATGCCGCCATCGGCCTTGGCACCGCCGAGCTGCGCAAAAAGACGGGTCTCACCGGCGCGCCGCTCTACACCCTCTCGGGACTTGAGCAGTTTGGCCTGCGCTATCGCAACTACCCCATGACAGTCAGCTTTGACGGGGCGCCCGCCGAGCGCGTGAGGGCGATCATCATGGCGATTCAGCTGGGTCCCACGTATGGCTCGGGCTATCGCATCTGTCCCGATGCCGACCCCTGTGACGGTATATTCGACGTCTGCTACGCCTGCGGCCCCGTTCCGCGCGCGGTCGCGCTTCCCATGTTCCTTTCGGCCAAAGATGGCCACCACACCAAGCTGCCACCGGTTCGCATACGACGTTGTCGCCATGCCGAGCTGACCTTTGAGGAGCCCGACTACCCCATCCAGGCCGACGGCGAGCCCGTTGTCGCCTCACGCATCGAGGTCGACATCCTCACCGGCGCCCTCCACGTCTGGCGCCCAACCCGCTAACCCCACCTAAGTTGCGGTGAAATAGGGACTGTTTATGTAGCTAAAGCCGCAAAACAGTCCCTATTTCACCGCAACTTATGAGGAGGCTATTCGTCGCTGCCCGGTTTGCGTCGGTTGGCCTTTTTAATGGCGTTGAAGTGTTTGTCGTTGAGCCTGCGCTGGCGAGAGCGCTGAGGCACCTTGGTCTTTACGCGTCGGCGCGGTGGACGCCCGCGACGCTCAAGCTCTGCCCTCAGCTTGCGCAGACAGCTCGCACGATTCTGAAACTGACTACGGCTCTCGCGCGATGTCACGACAATCCCCGTGGGCCCATGCTTCATACGCACCGCCGAGTCCGTCGTGTTCACGCCCTGCCCACCCGGGCCCGTCGCGCGAAACACCTGCACCTCGCAATCGCGCGCCAACTCCTCGACCGACATCTCGGCATAGTGCGCATACTCACGCCATCCCATCTTGTTCTCATCCATATCAACACCTCCCCTCATAAAAAAATGTGACAAAGGGACAGTCCCTTTGTCACATCGCATACCAATCGCTTGTGTTGCGCGCTTAGGCGAAGGTGATCTCGCCGGTATCGCAGTCCATATCGGCGATACGGGCGAGGCTCTCAACGCGGAAGCCGCGCTCGCGGAGCTTATCGCCACCGCCCTGGAAGCCCTTCTCCACCGCAATGCCAATGCCAGATACCTCGGCACCTGCAGCCTCGCAGATCTTGATAAGACCCTCGAGCGCGCAGCCGTTGGCCAAAAAGTCGTCGATGATCAGGACCTTGTCGCCCTCGGACAGGAAGCGCTTGCCAACGATGACCGGGTACTCCTTCTGCTTGGTAAAGGAGTAGATGGTCGTGGCATACTGCTCGCCGTCGAGGTTGATGGACTGTGCCTTCTTGGCAAAGACCACCGGCACGCCGCCAAAATGCTGGGCTGCAATGCAAGCCATGCCAATGCCCGAAGCCTCGATCGTCAGGATCTTGTTGATCTCGACGTCCTTGAACAGACGGGCCCACTCGGCGCCCATGTGGTCGAACAGCTCAACGTCGCATTGGTGGTTGAGGAAGGCATCAACCTTAAGGACGTTACCGGCCTTTACGATGCCGTCATGGCGAATACGATCCTCAAGCTCCTGCATGGCGCAACCCCTTCTCGCGGCAAGGATACCGCGCGATTAATAAACGTTGTTCGATAGTCTACCACGGACCGACCCCCGCCCGCCCCACAAGCCGCATCGCACCACAAACCAGTCTTTTTGGGACGGCGCGGATACGTGGCAGGCAGCCTCCCAACACGCTAATGGCGGGCGCGCATCCTCACCAAACGAACCATCGAGAGGACAAAGCCCACGGCTGCCACGGCCATCAACACATAGAACACCGAACGAAAACCAAACAGGAACACATCCGGACGGCCTGCAACAAAACTGGTCACGGCCTCGCCCATCGCCACGCTCATCTGCCCATACAGGATATGCGACGCCACCGTAATGCCCACTGCCATACCCGCATAGCGCGCCAGGCTACCCAGGCTGCCCGCAAAGCCGAGCGCTTCGCGCGGAGCCGAGCCCATGTACAGCGAGTTGTTGGGGCTCTGGAAAATCGACGTTCCGCACGACATAAACGCGACACAGCACACGATCACAGGGATGGAAGAGTGCTCGTCGAGCGTACTTACCGCAAAGAGACCGCACACGTACACACCCAGGCCCACCGCCGTGGGGCCCTCGCAACCAACACGGTCCGAAACCGTACCCGAAAGCGGGCCGATAAAGGCATTCACCATCGGCAGCGCCAAAAAGAGCAGTCCGGAAATGTCGGAACCAAAGCCGTGGGCGTCCTGAAAATAGAACGGCAGGATAAACTCGGATGCGCCAATGCCAACAAACACGATGAGCATGCAGGCAAGATTGATGGTGAAGGCCGAATTTGCAAAGCAGCGACGAGCAGCCTCGATCAGGGACATGGGGCGCTCGCCAGCCTCCGGCTTAACATGCGGCAGCGTATAGAGCCCCACGATAAACGAGATGACGCCAATGGGCAGGTTGATGAGGAAGATGCTCTCCCAGGGAAAGCTTGCCACCAGCATGCCGCCCAGCACGGGGCCACACATCATGCCGAGGGCCACGAAGGTCGCGAGAATACCCATGGCACGACCGCGCTCTCGCGCCGGAAACGACTCGGTGATGATACCCATGTTGTTAGCCATGGCCGCCGCGCAGCCGACACCCTGCACAATGCGTGCCAGAATAAGAACTTCGAGCGAGGCCGAAAGGCCGCACAGCAGCGAGCCGACCGTAAAGACGATGACGCCCAGCTGGAATACGCCCACCTTGCCGCGCACGTCGCCCAAGCGGCCAAACGGCAGCATAGCCACGCATGTCGCAAGCAGATACACCGAGCTTACCAGCTGAATGCGATCGAGGCCCACACCCAGCTCCTTTTGTATCACGGGCAGCGCCACGGTCACGACGGTCGAATCCAGACACACCATAAACGTCATGATGAGCACGGTAAACAGAATCGCCCACTTGTTCTTGCCATGGGTGTCGCCCTCAAGGGCAATGTGCTCGCGGCGCAGCTGCTCTGCAGTTTTCTCCATATCCATCCTTTCGAGTGGTGCAACGCAAAAACGGGGCCCCAATCGCCTGCGAACAGTCGCGATTGGGGTCCCGCCTACGGAATCGGAACTAAAGGTCGCCGAAGCTTTCTGCCAGCATCGGCGACTTGTGCGAACGCTAGCCTAGCACTGCTCGAGCGCCTGCTCAAGGTCGGCAATCAGATCGGCCGTGTCCTCGAGGCCGCACGACAGGCGCACCATGTCGGCGGAGATGCCGCAGGCGATGAGCTCCTCATCGTTCATTTGGCGATGCGTGGCGTTAGCGGGATGCAGGCAGCAGGTGCGGGCGTCTGCCACATGCGTGGCGATCTGGGCGAGCTTAAGGCTCTTCATAAAGGTCTCGGCCGCCGCGCGACCACCGTTAAAGCCAAAGCTCACGACGCCGCAGGTACCGTTGGGCATGTACTTCTGAGCCAGGTCATAGTACTTATCGCCCTCCAGGCCCGGATAGCTCACAAAGCGCACCTTGGGATGACTCTGCAGGAACTTGGCAACGGCCAGGCCGTTCTCACAATGACGCGGCATGCGTACATGCAGGCTCTCGAGCGAGCTGTTCAGGAAGAAGGCCGCCTGCGGGTTCTGCATGGGGCCGAGGTCGCGCATGAGCTGAGCGGTTGCCTTGGTAATGAAGGCACCCTCGCGACCGAACTTCTCGGCATAGGTCACGCCGTGATAGCTCTCGTCGGGCGTGGTGAGACCCGGGAACTTGTCTGCATGGGCCATCCAGTCAAACTGGCCGTGGTCGACGATCACGCCACCCAGGTAGGCCGCATGCCCATCCATGTACTTGGTGGTAGAGTGCGTGACGATGTCGGCGCCCCACTCAAAGGGACGGCACATCACGGGCGTCGGGAAGGTGTTGTCGACCATCAGCGGCACGCCGTGGTCATGCGCGGCCTTGGCAAAGCGCTCAATATCGAGCACGGCAAGGGCGGGGTTGGCAATCGTCTCGCCAAAGACGAGCTTGGTATTGGGCTTAAAGGCGGCCTCGAGCTCCTCATCGGTGCAGTCGGGGGCAACAAAGGTGCAGGTGACGCCCATACGACCCATGGTGTGGGCGAGCAGGTTGTAGGTACCGCCGTAGATGGCAGAGCTTGCGACCACGTGATCGCCGGCACCGGCAACGTTAAAGATCGCGAGGAAGTTCGCAGCCATGCCCGAGCTCGTGAGCATCGCCGCGGTACCACCCTCCATCTCGCAGATCTTGGCAGCGACCAGATCGCACGTGGGGTTCTGCAGGCGGCTGTAGAAGTAGCCCGACTCCTCCAGGTCAAACAGCTTGCCCATGTGCTCGGACGTGTCGTACTTCCACGTGGTGGACTGGTAGATGGGCACCTGGCGCGGCTCCGCATCGCCCGGATGATAGCCGCCCTGAACACATGTAGTTCCGATGGTCTGCTCGCTCATATCCAACTCCCTTACTTGGGTTTTGTTTTTATTCGGTTTACGATACCGCTACCCCGCACCCCTCTCAACCCATCCCGCCGATAGGTTATGGGACAAATTAATCAGGTTTATTTGTCCCAAATCTTAAGAAAGTGTTCGATGGCGAAAAACAATGAGATATGCACTGCGGTCTCGATAAGCGAATGCGCCAGCAAGGGTACCATAGGCGGGTACACCGCAATCAAGGAGACACCGATGAAGCAGATTGATACCACTCAGCTCAACACTGCCACCTGCCAGGCTCAGGCTGCCGAATACCACGCCCGCGGCTTTAACTGCGCGCAGGCCGTCGCCTGCACGCTCGCGCCCGCCGTCGGGCTCGACCCCCAGGTCGCCTTTACCCTCACCGAGGGCTTTGGCGCCGGCATGGGCGGCATGACCGAAACTTGCGGTGCCATCTCGGGCGCCGTGGCCATCATGGGCTTTGTAATGAGCGATGGCATGGAAAACCCCAAGACCAAGGGCCAGACCTACAAACTGTCGCGCGAGATTGCCAAGCGCTTTGGCGAGAAGAACACGACGACCGTCTGCGGCACGCTCAAGGGCATCGGATCGGACAAGGGTCCGCTCCGCAGCTGTCCCGGTTGCATCGACGATGCCGTCGAAATCGCCTGTGATGTACTAAAGCAGCTCGCCGAGTAAACGGCAGCGACATAAAACGACGGTCGGTGTGCTTGGGATCCGTCCAAAAGCACGCCGGCCGTCGCCGTTAGAACTCGGCAAATTCGGGAGTGCTGACCTCAATCTCCTCGCGCCCCGCCATAAGCTCGCGCATCTTAGCGCAAAACGACTCCTGCTCCCCCGCCTTAAACACCAAATGAAGTGTCACGGCATCCGCGTACTCGGTATCCGAAACCTTGGCACCGGAATCCTGGGCCAAGCGAAGCACCTGCTCATACTGCGGATAGGCCACATGCACGTCAACAGGCACGACACTCGTCATCTCGACGATCTGCCCGGCCTCCTGAGCCGCGGCCACCGCCGCTTGCGTCGCCGCAGTATAGGCGCGAACCAGGCCGCCCGGCCCCAACAGCGTGCCGCCAAAATAGCGCGTCACTACGCAGCAAACATTTTTGAGCTCCGCACCGCGCAACACCTCGAGCGTCGGCATACCGCTCGTGCGGCTCGGCTCACCATCGTCGCTCTGGCGCTCGCGTCCATCGACCAAAATCCACGCGGGAACATTGTGTCGAGCGTCGTAATGACGTTTGCGAACCATCTCGATAAAGGCATTCGCCTCGTCCTCGGACTCAATATGGACCAGCTGGGCAATAAACCGGCTCTTGCGGTCCACAAACTCGCCCGAAGCCTCAATATTCGATTGCAGAGTAAAATAGCTGTCCAACAAAGCCCCTCAACAAAATAAAGCGCAGCAACGAACAGCTTCAATAATACGGCAAAGGCCGTACCGATTGTCAGGGTAACAAAAATGCCAAGTGGGCCTATAAGCCGGGTTCTGTCGTGAACGGTCATTTATCTTGTCTGCACGTTACCGTGCAGCTCCACGCACGCTACCCGAACGCGGACCGGGCCGGCCCATAGCGTTCCTATTCGCGCTTGCTCCGGATGGGGCTTGCCAAGCCGCCGTGTTGCCACGACGCTGGTGGTCTCTTACACCACCGTTTCAGCTTTTCCCTTTACGCCTTGCGGCGCAGGTGGGAGTCTTCTTTTCTGCGGCGCTTTCCGTCGGATCACTCCGCCCGGCCGTTAGCCGGCATCCCGCCCTCTGGAGCCCGGACTTTCCTCACGCGTGCTGCAAGCAGCACATCGCGCGACCGTCTGGCCCACTCAGCAGTGCAAGAGTGTAGCACACCGTCAGCATAGGCAGCGGCACAACACAAGCGCTCGACACGATAAACCAAGAACCATGTCATGCAGTACAATAGGAACGCCGATGGGCAACGTTGTCAGTCGAGACGCGACCGCGCTCCGCACCCCTCCGTCTACTCGGTGCGTTCCCGCCTCCTCCCCGAGGCGGGATGTCGGCGTTTTTTCATGCACCGACAACTCAATAGCAAGCGAATAGCCCAAGCAGCGTTACGCGCAGGCACTACCGAACATCTCGGCAGTAAATGCAAAAAGGGACCCGTCCATTACGGACGGATCCCTTAAAACAAGTGATCGTCAAACCGATTTACTCGGCGTCGGTCTCCTCGTCCTTCTTCTCGGAAGGCAGCGGGGTAACCTCGATCTCGACGCCCAGAGTCTCAGCAGCGGACTTCATGGACAGGGAGATACGACGACGGTCGAGGTCGATCTCCATGACCTTGACCTGAACCTTGTCGCCCACGTGGGTGACCTGAGAAGGCTGATCGACGTGCTTGTTGGCCATCTCGGAGATGTGCACAAGGCCCTCGATGCCCTCGCCCAGGTCGACGAAAGCGCCAAACGGGACAAGCTTGGTCACCGTGCCCTCGACGATAGCGCCGACGGGGTACTTCTTGACCAGTGCGCGCCACGGATCCTCGGTGGTCTGCTTGAGACCCAGGGAGATGCGCTCGCGGTTGAGGTCGACGTCGAGAACCTCGACCTCGACCTCCTGGCCGACCTTGACAACCTCGGAAGGATGGTTGACGTGGTTCCAGGAGAGCTCGGAGATGTGGATGAGGCCGTCGATACCGCCGAGGTCGACGAAGGCGCCGAAGTCGACGATGGAGGAAACGGTGCCCTGGAGACGCATGCCAGACTTGAGCTTGGACAGGATCTCGGAGCGCTCGGCCTTACGGGACTCCTCGAGCACGACGCGACGGGAGAGGACGACGTTGTTGCGGTTGCGGTCCATCTCGATGACGCGGGCCTCGATGCGGGTGCCCATGTAGGAGGTGAGGTCCTTGACGCGACGGAGGTCGACGAGGGAAGCGGGCAGGAAGCCGCGCAGGCCGATGTCGAGGATCAGGCCGCCCTTGACAACCTCGATAACCTCGCCCTCGACGTTCTCGCCGGAGTTGAACTTCTCCTCGATGCGGTTCCAAGCACGCTCGTACTCGGCACGCTTCTTGGACAGGACCAGACGACCGTCCTTGTCCTCCTTCTGGAGAACCAGGGCCTCGATGGGATCACCGAGTGCAACGATGTCTGCAGGGTTAGCGTCCTTGCGGATGGACAGCTCGCGGACCGGGATAACGCCCTCGGACTTGAATCCGATGTCAACGAGCACCTCGTCATGCTCGATCTTAACGACAGTGCCGTTAACGAGATCGCCCTCATCAAAGTCGGTAATCGTACCGTCGATGAGGTTGTTCATCTCCTCCTCGTTGACATCGTCAAGAGAGAAAATGGACGAGTTCTGAATCTCACTCAAAGGTGGACCCCTTTCGAACTACGGGGCCCCGATTGCTAGGACCTACAGATGGGTGCGACAAGCACACAACGTTTAGGAACACTCGGGAGCCGACAGATACTGATGTGACGCTTATGCAATCACGTCCGTATAGATTACGGGGAAATCGCTTCGATTTCAAGCGTGAACTGCGATTTTTTACTCGTATGGAGACTTTTTCGCAATCTTGTGAACGACTGTCTCCACAAGTTGACGATGAGCAGCTAGGCACACTGCTTTGGGGTAAAGTATCCCAGACATACGATTCTGGAACGATTTTTCGAGAAAGGTGCCCGCGTGCTCAAAGCAGTCGTTTTCGATATGGACGAGACGCTTCTTAGCATCAACCTCAACGCGTTCATCCTTCGCTATTTTAAGGATGTCTCGTCGATGCTCGCGGATATCGGACGTCGCAGCCGCGGGGGCACGATGGCGCGCCTCGGCACCATCCTGGTCGACCTCAACGCCAATCGCCGCAGCAGCACGGACAATCGCACCAATCTTGAGTTTTACCAGACCGAGGTCGAGCGCCGGTGCGGCATTTGCCTCTCGGACCCACTTATCTACGAGGCGTTTACCTACTACGATCACGAAGTTCTGCCGTACAAGAACGATGACATGATCAACGCAAAAGCCATGCCGGGTGCGCACGCCGCGCTTCAAGCCGTACAGGACGCAGGGCTGCGCTGCGCGCTCTTCACCAACCCCAGCTTTCCTCAAGGCGCCATCGAGTGCCGCATGGGCTGGGGCGAGCTGACAGACGCGCCCTTCGAGCTCGTAACGCACATGGGCAACGCTACGCGCTGCAAGCCCGATGCCACATATTATCTTGAGCAGCTGCAGGTCATGGGGCTCGAGCCACATGAGGTCCTCATGGTGGGCAACGACCCCAAGCGCGATTTCCCCAGCCCCGACTGCGGCATTCAAACCGCCTATGTGGGCCAAGGAAAGCCCGGCCGAGCCACCTGGCGTGGAACCATGGAAGACTTCGCCCGCGACTTTAACGCCGTAGTAGAAGCCTTCTACGAGCACCAAATAGCCGACGAACTAAGCTAGTCCCCAAATCAGGAATGGGGCGCACGTTTGCCCCACGCTTCGTTACATGGGCAACGGCTTGAGGGCAAGATGCGATGCCCCAGTGTCCTAGGCCGTGATCATTTTGACGCGTTCGCCGATTTTGGCGTCGCGCTTGTCGGAAATAACAGTAAAGCCCTCCAGGTCGCACACCTTTACATTTGAAAACACGTGGAACTTGGAGCTATCGGCGAGTACGTAACTCGCCTGGGAATTCTGCATCACGATACGTTTTTTGATAGCCTCGGGATAACCTGGCGTCATGATGCCGCGGTCCTCGTCCACCGCGTTGACACCTATAAACGCCCGGTCAAAGTACAGCTCGCGCAGCGCGCTCTCAACCATAGGACCGGCGAGCGAGCAGGTAACGGGGTTGAAGTCGCTGCCAATTACCACCACCTTAGCAGCAAGCTCGCCCGTAAACCGACATGCATAGCCGTTGGTGGTGTAGATAGTCACCGGCTTGTCGACGAGCAGGCTCAGGAGCGCCGTCGCGGTGGTACCGGAGTCGACATAGACCGTCTCACCGTCCTCGACCTCCGCCGCCGCACAACGCGCGATCAGGTCCTTCTCGCTGCTCCGCTGCGCACCCTTCTCAAAAACGCTCGCCTCGTGAGCCGCGGAATGCAACTTAACCGCGCCGCCGGTCAGATACTCGATGCTCCCCCGCTTCTCAAGTTCTTTGAGATCACGGCGAAGCGTAGACATCGACACATCGGGCATAAAGGCCGCGAGCTCGTCGATCTTCAGCAGATCGACCTCCTTAAGCTTATTGAGAATCAGTTCATGGCGCTCATACGGAATCTTCGGCGTTCCTTCCTTTTCATCTGTTTTCAAAGTTTACTCCAATCATGTCAATCAAAAGCAAAAAAGGGCCGCTGCGATATAAACAGCGACCCTTTATTAGATGGAAGTCGGTCTTAACCTTGGACACATGGTGTGGGGCCTCAAAGCAAGACTAGGCGAGCTGATCGTCCTTACCGGTGAAGATGTAGCCGAGCACGCCGACGACAACAGCCGAGATAACCATACCGATCATGGCGAAGGCGAAGTTCATCGGATCGGAGGGGACGAAGGCCGGGAACGTGGTGACGGAGCCAAAGACAAAGGCAGTGGTGACAACCTTGAAAACGCCGAGGAACGCGCCACCGCAGGCACCGCCGATGATCTGAGCCAGGAAGAGCTTCTTATTCTTGAGGAGCATGCCAAAGAGCGTGGGCTCGATGATGGCAGAGAGGCAGATGGTCACGGCGCCGGTCATAGCAAAGCTCTTGAGCTTCTGGTCGCGGGCCTTGAGGAAGACGCCGAGGGCGCAGCCGATAACGGCAAAGTTGCAGGCAAAGGTGGCCGGGCAAATGTAGTCGAAGCCGTTGGAAGCGATGTTGTTGATCATGATAGGGTTGACGGCCCAGTGAATACCCATCGAGACGAGCACGGACCAGCCGCCGCCCACCAGGATGCCAGCAAGTACGTTGGAGCGGGCGATGAGCCAGTTGACCACGAAGGCAATGCCCTCGCCGGCATAGACGCCCAAGGGACCAATCACGAGCATAGTGGCGGGAACCATGATGATCAGCGAGACCGCGGGGAGCACGACGAGCCTGAGAGTCTCGGGCACATGCTCATCCAGGAACTTATAGAGGAACGAGTAAACCCAGATGGCGATGATGGCCGGGATAACGGTGGAGTTGTAGCTCATGAGCACCACGGGGATGCCGAAGAACTCGCTCATGGCGCCGTTGCCCGCATCGCCCATCAAGCCGATAAAATCGGGATAGAGCAAACAGGCGCAGATCAGAGCCGACAGGTACGGGCTCGCACCGAAGCGTTTGCCCGAGGAGAAGCCTAGAAGCACCGGCAGGAAGTAGAACACGCTCATCGAGAGGGTGTAGAGGATGGTGTAGGTACCCGTGCCCTCGGTGATAAGGCCAAGCTGAACCGCAAGGATTAGCAGGCCACGGAGGATACCGGAGCCGGCCATGGCGGGCAGCAGCGGAGCAAAGACGCCCGAGATAGCAGAGAAGATCCTGGAGACGATACCCTCATCGGAGGAGGTGCTCGTGGAGACCTCGGCGCCCGAGCCCTTGACGAGCGGCTCGAACTTCTCATAGAGCTTGGGCACCTCGGTGCCGATCAGCACTTGATACTGGCCGGCCGAGTTGACGGTGTTGACCACGCCGTCGACCTCCTTGACGGCCGCGTCGTCACACTTGGAATCGTCGCGTAGGTTCAGGCGAAGACGAGTGGCGCAGTGCGTCATGCCCGAGATGTTCTCGGGGCCGCCCACGGCGGCAAGAATGCCCTTGGCAGTAGCTTCCCAATCGCGTTTCATATAATGATTACCCCCCATCGTGCAGAAGAGCTCGCGCACGAGCGCGGCCGCTGCAAGCGCATCGTTTGCATCGATCACGGACTGAATCTTTTCCTGGCCCACGCTTTCCAGGGCGTCATTCATAAGCTTCATCATAACGAGGTTATGAGCGCACTCCCCTTCCGCATCCTCGATAATCGGGAACGTATCGAAGTAGACGGCGCGGTCAAAGGCGTACTTCTTGAGATAGAAGAGCATTTCGAGCATCTTGACAGGCGTAGCCATGCCAATCATGAGTCCGTCGTCCATCACGCCGTAACCATCGTTGAGGTGAATGCCGTAGAGCTTGCCGGCACGGCCGAAGATATCGGTAGCCATCGCGGGGTTCTCGTGCTTCATGAGCATGGGACAGTAATCGAGCGTGACACCCAGATTCTCGCGGTCCGCCGCGTTGAGGATCATGCCGGTGAGGCCCATCGTATCGATATAGGCGTAGCTGCGCTCCTCATAGGGCTTGTACTCGATGAAGATATGCAGGTCGGGCGCATAGTCGCAGACCGCCTGGAACGCCTTAACGAGGTTGTCAAACACGTGGGTGTAGTCGATCTGGAAGCTGTAGTCGAAGCCATCGTGGCCGAGCCAGATCGTCACGGTATCGCCGCCGCAGGTGCGACAGTAATCGCAGGCCTCATAGCAGAGCTTAAGCGCCTCTCCAGCGAGCGCGGGATCCTGGTTGCCCAGGTCCCCATTGATAAAATCGCTGCGAAAGCGAAGAGCCGTGCCGTTGAGCTTAAGGTCGTGTGCGTCGAGCTTGGCCTTCATCTCCTCGGCGGGGATGCCCACCACGTGCTCAGGGTAATTAAGGTCCACATGGGTGAGGCCGACAAGGGCCACATCCACCATCGCCTGATCCAGGAGGGCTACGACCAGCGCCAGGCGGTCCTGCTCATCTACGCATGGTGTCTACTGCTCTCCCTCGGCGCCATGGTGATCAACCAGGTCCCCGTGGGAGCCCGCGTGGTGATCTTCCTCTTGCTGTTCGCGTGCTCGGCGCTATTCGCCGCGCGCCTGCACCTGTTTGAGCCAGTACTGCGTCACCACTACAATCCCAAGACTCAGCGAGATGAGACCGTCACGCCCGAAGACCACGCTTTCGCCGCCGAGGAGCGCGCGGCGCACGTGGCCCATGAGGAGCGGCTCGAGCATATCGAGGGGCTCCTTCCCAAGAAGGGAAACGACCCTGCGGGACGACAAGGCGAAAACCATCGTTGATTCCGGCAAGAGACGCCGTTTCTCTGGTACCTTCATCTTCAACCCAGGCCGACAATGCCGGCCAGGCACTTAACCCAAAAGGAGACAGCATGCCCAACGAGCTCAGCTATGAGGTCAGCCTCGAGCGCAGCAACCAGATCCGCGCCGACCTGCCGCAGCACCCCGAGAAGTACACCATGCTCACCGGCGACCGCCCCACCGGCCGCCTGCACCTCGGCCACTACTTCGGCACGCTCAAGAGCCGTGTCGAGCTGCAGAACATGGGCGTGCACACCAACGTGCTCATCGCCGACTACCAGGTCATCACCGACCGCGACAGCACCGATAACATCCAGGACAACGTCTACAACATGGTCATCGACTACCTGGCCTGCGGCCTGGACCCCGACAAGACGATGATCTACACGCACTCCGCCGTGCCCGCGGCAAACCAGCTCATGCTGCCGTTCTTGTCGCTCGTCTCCGAGGCCCTGCTGCAGCGCAACCCCACCGTCAAGGCCGAGATGGAGGCCAGCGGTCATGAGCTCACCGGCCTTTTGCTCACCTACCCCGTGCACCAGGCGTGCGACATCTTGTTCTGCAAGGGCAACGTGGTGCCGGTCGGGCGCGACCAGCTGCCGCACATCGAGCTCACCCGCACCATCGCACGCAAGTTCAACAACCGCTACGGCAAGGTGTTCCCCGAGGTCGACGCGCTGCTGTCCGACACGCCGCTGCTGCCCGGCCTTGATGGGCGCAAGATGAGCAAGTCCTACGGCAACGCCATCAACATCTCCATGACCGCTGAGGAGACGGCCAAGCGCATCAAGAAGAGCCAGACCGACGGCGAGCGCATGATCACGTTCGACCCCGAAGCCCGTCCCGGCGTGTCCGGCCTGCTCTCCACCGCCGCCATCTGCACCGGTCGCTCCGAGGTCGAGATCGCCGAGGAGATCGGCATGGGCGGCGCAGGCGCGCTCAAGAAGTACGTCACCGAGAGCGTGAACGAGTACTTCGCCCCCATCCGCGCGCGCCGCGAGGAGCTCGTGCAGGATATGGACTACGTCAAGGACGTCCTGCGCGAGGGCAACCGCCGCGCCAACGAGGTCGCCGAGGCCACGCTCGCCGAGGTACGCGAAGCCATGGGAATGGTGTACTAAGCCATCCGGCTCGCGGAAACGCGCCGCGACACGCGAATGGGCCATCTTCACGTGTCCACGCCTTCGACATAGTCAAGGTCTTACGAGGTGGGCGATAATAAGCCCGCCTCGTTTTTTACGTTGTATGGGGGATTGCATGTACCGACTTGTTGCCAGCGATATGGATGAGACGTTTCTCGATGCCGACCACGCCATCCCGGCGTCCAATCTCCGAGCACTCAAACGCATGAGGGAGCTCGGTGTGCTGTTCGTCCCTTCGAGCGGGCGATGGTATTCCTCTATCATGGACAACTTCTCGGGGGAGGCCCGCGAGCTGATCGAAGACGGCTATGTGCTCTCCTATAACGGCGGCTTCATCAACCGCGTGGGAGACCCCACCCCGCTCACCACCTGCGGCCTTTCCAACGAATGCGCGAACGCGATCTATGCAAAGGGGCTCGAACTCGGACTCTGCATGCACGTCAACGTCGCCGACGGCCACGTGTTCGTGAATGACGCACCCACACGGGAGCGCGACTATCTGGAATCGATCACCGGGGTCACTCATTTTCGCGGATCTGACCATCTCGACCTCTCATTCCTTGAAGGCCGTGGCATCGTGAAGATCCTGTACGTCGACTGGGACTTCGATGCGCTGCAGGAATTGGGCCGCAAGCTCGCGCCGATGGCCGAGCGACTCGGCGTTGACATCACCTTCTCCTCCAAGCGCTACCTCGAACTCATGCCCGCAGGCGTTGACAAAGGGACGGGGCTCACGCGCCTTGCCGATATGCTGGGAATTCCGATGTCCGAGGTCATCGCCGTTGGTGATTCCGCAAACGACCTCTCCATGATCAAGGCGGCGGGACTGGGCGTCGGCGTGGCGAATGTCACCGACGACGTGCGGCCGTATTGCGATGTCGTCCTTGAAACGACCGGGACTGAGGGTGCGTTCTCCGAACTCATCGAGCGATTCCTTGAACCCTAACGACCACATGTCACTGTGTCTTTCTATTTGTAACCCTTGATTAACTTATGGAGAGGCTGTGTGCTCGTCGGTCTACGACTTGGGTCTCAGAGAATTAGCTATAGTTAACTTAATGAAGGCACAGGCGAATTAAAGACCTTCGACACGAACGTTGCGCCTTCCCACCCCTCGCGCAACACCTCTTTGGAAAGGCGCCCCGCACATGTGGGGCGCCTTTCTTGACTACAATGGCGATATCGATTGAAAGTGAGGGCGGCATGGCAGACCGGGACACCGACGGATTCTTCAACCGCGTATACGACATGGTACGCCAGGTGCCCTGCGGCATGGTTGCCACATATGGTCAGATCGCCAAGCTCGTTGGTGAGCCCCGTCGAGCCCGATACGTGGGATACGCCCTGCACGTCAATCCGGAACCCGGCACCATCCCCTGTCATCGCATCGTATTCGCCGACGGACGCCTCGCGGAGGGGTTCGCCTTCGGTGGGCCCGAGGCGCAGCGCACACTGCTCGAGGACGAAGGCGTTGCCTTCCTCGCCAACGGACATGTCGACCTGCAGGCCTCTCGCTGGCCAGCGGGCCTGGTATGACAAGGGGCGCCGACAGCGCCCCTTCCCGTTTTGGATCCTTGGCAGGCAACCCAATCAAACGGTCGCCTCGAGTGCGTCCCCCGCGCGGTCGAGTGTGCTTCTGACCTTGGCACCCTGTTTGAACCACGTGCGCAGGTCCTCGAGCGTGCTGCCCGCTGCATACACCTTGATTTTGCGACCACCCCTCGTGGTCACCGTGCAGCGGTCGCCGCTCTCGCTGTTCTCGTGCGCCGTGATCTTCTTGAGGCAATCGCGGCGGAACGCCACGACGCGGGCGTTGCTGATCTCGATGAACCAATCGTCGTCGACAAGCGAAGTACCCGTGGCACCTCGGCTTGCCATCTCCTCGGAGAAGGAGAAACCGAGCGCGCGCTCCTGCCTGCCGATCTCGAGGATGCCGCGGGCCGGCATGCTGAGCATGACCAGGGGAAGCGCGACGCCGATGAGTAGGAACAGGAACGGGATGAGCACGAGCAGGCGCGCACCCTCGTCGGTGAAGACCGCCATGAAGGCGAGGACGAGCGAGAAGACGAGGGCCATGCCGTTGAAAACAATCGTCAACGGCTTGATGGCAGACCAACACAGGCCCGCCTTGGTCATCGGGCCGTCGATGGCGTCCGAGACTTCGATGCCCTCTTCCTCCAGACGGGCGAGGAGGTTGAGCGAGCACACCCCCTCGAGGCTTATCGAGCAGAACTTCCGGTCGCCCTCGAACAGGTCGATCCTCATCATCTGCGTGTGAAGCGTTGCACGGGTGATGTTGCCAAACGTCGTCTCCTTGCGGATGCCGAAGGCGTTACGCGAGAGAATTCGCTCACCGTCCACGTCGATGCGCGGGATGCTCAGCAGGGCCCAGATGGCCATGCCCGCGAGCGCCATGGCGTGACCGAACCACACAAGTTCGTGGTCCCACTCGCCCAACGAGACGCCCTGCCAGACGTAGACACCCAGCATGAGCAGTTCGAACGCGACGGCGCAGCAGGCGATGATCGTGCGGATGGCTGCGGGCATGCGCACCGTGAAGCAATCGAGGCTGTCCGTTGCCTCGCTGCGCTCGCGCGCGCCGCGGCGGGCGACCCATGCAGTGAGCGGGCCGACGATGAACACGGTCATACCGACGTGCAGAATGGATTCGAGCAGATTACTCATAGGGGCCACCGCCTCGGGCTCTGGAGATTAACTGCAGGAAACGCTGCCAGAACGATGGGATGCGCACAACGTAAGGAGCCGCGTATCGGCAAGCGGCGGCATCGCAATCGCCCGGCGAACAGATGATGATCGGCGCCGGGCCAGACGAATTAAACAAAAGGGTGGTCGACGGCGCCCTCGCAGGCGCACCGTCGACCACCCTTCACGTCGCAGCGACCCTACGAGCCGTCCGAAACGAAACGCACTCCGCCAGAGCGCTACCCAATCTTGCGGATGCTCGGGATCGCCCAGGTGATGCCTGCTAGGATCACCATTGCAGCACCGATGAGCACGAAACACGCGCTTACGCCGATGGCGTCCGCGAACAAGGTCGATGCGACGAGCCCCACGGGCATGGCCCAGCTGCAGACCGCTCCGTACAGGCCGAAGACGCGGCCCATGCACTCGGGATCGACGCGCTCCTGCATGAGCGCCATCTGCGGCGCGCTGTACAGCGGACTCGAGACCCCCATCGCGAACGTAAGCCCCAGAAACACAACGAGCGCGGAAGGGGGCACGAGGCCGCCCGCGAGCGTGCCCGCTCCGAAGAGGCCGATGGCCAGCGTGCACGAAAGCGCGCGGTTCTTAAGGCCACCCGTCGCCCCGATCCAGCCGCTCGCCGCGATCATGCCGACCGAGAACGCGATCTCCGCGATAGCCGACTGCGTAGTGGTACCCCCAAAATGGTCGAACACCATGAGCGGGAACAGCGCGGATATGGGCGAGAACAGGACCGAGAAGGCGAAGCCGATCCAGAGCATGGCGAACAGACCGTGATGGCGTTTGAGCTCGCGGTACCCGTTGGCCGTCTCCAATAGGAAGGCCCGCACCGCGTGGTGCGACGCCTCGGCGTTCTCCTCGGGCGTATGGCGCTCGGGCGCCGGCGTCTTGATGCCGGAGGTCGCCACCGCGATGCTCGCGAGCACCGCGCCGGCGACATCGAGCGCGATCATGAAGGTCAGACCAAACGCCGGGTAGACCACCGCGGCGATGGCGTTGCCGATAATATAGCTACCCGACTGCATGAACTGCAGCATGCCCGCCAGCTTGCCGAGCACCTCGGGCGGGGCGATGAGCGGTGTGAGCGCGTTGAAGGCGGGCGTATGGAGCGTGCTGCCCAGCGCACGGACGAACAGCACCGCCGCCACAACGGCGACAGAGAGGTCGCCCCGAAGCGAGCCGAAGACAAGCGTGAGGCTCACGGCCGCGATGAAGAGATCGGCGCCGATCATGAGACGCTTGATGGACGTGCGGTCCACGATGGTGCCCGCGAAGGCGCCGAGGAGCGCCATGGGCAAGAAGGCCGCCAGGCTCACGAACGACAGGGCGCTCGCGGAGCCGGTGGTGAGGGTGACGTGCCAGATGAGACCCATCTGCAGAATGGAGCTCGTGAGCACGGAGAAGAACTCGCCGATCCAGACGAGGGCGAGCGAGCGCTTCCAAGAAGCGCAGGGATTCGGTTGTGTCATGGAATAATCCTTTGATGCGATCGGTGGTATGCAGCGAAGTACCGGTCGCTCACGCGACCGTGGCTAGAGCCAAATCCTCATGGAAGCAAGCATGGTGCAGCTCCCCTTTCCAAATCTCGAGGTAAACCTTCAGCCGTGAGTGGGGCTATTATAGGGACTTGCGAGCCAAGATGCAACAGGAAGACCTCTACGGAGCGTAGATGCCGGGCGCCCCGAACCACTTATGCCATGAGAGACGGCATCCGATTCTCCTTGACTTGGTCTCAATGTGATTATCACAATGCAATCAGCAGCCGCACGGACTGCTCGGGGACTCGCCTCCTCCCCATCGCAATCTGGAGCGCGGCGCCGGGGACGTCACGCAAACGCCGGCGCGGTCGTGAAAGGAACTCACAATGAGCGTGGAAAAGCAACTCAAGGCCACGTCGGGCTATGGTATGCTCGCCGCCGTCATCGCGGCGCTGCTCGCCATCGTCGGCCTCTTCATCTGGAGCGTCACCGGCCTCGCCGGAACGCCGGACGGCGTCGACGCGCCGGCCGCCTACGGCTGGGGCCTAGGGCTCAGCATCGTATCCTTTTGTTTTTGGTTCCTGCTGCTGAACGGATTCTTCTCGCTGCAGCCCGGCCAGGCGCGCGTGTGCATCCTGTTCGGCAAGTACGTGGGCACCGTCCGCGACGAGGGCTTCTTCTGGGCCAACCCGTTCTTTAGCAAGAGCATGGGCGGATCGGCCGGGATCGGCGAGATGATCGAGCTCGAGATGAGCGATTCCAAAGCCGCCAAGGCCGCGGCGCAGAAGGCCGCCAAGGGCAACCCCACCACTATCTCCACCCGCGTGCGCACCCTGAATGGCGAGCGCCTGAAGGTCAACGACAAAATGGGCAACCCCATCGAGATCGCAACCGTCGTGGTGTGGCACGTCGCCGATACCGCCAAGGCGCTCTTCGACGTCGACGACTACCAGAGCTATGTCGCCATGCAGGCCGAGACGGCGCTGCGCCACGTGGCGAGCGTGTACGCCTACGACCATCTTGAGGACGAGTCCGATGCCGCCGGCGCCATCACGCTGCGCGCCAATGTGGAAGAGGTCTCCGAAGCCCTGCGCCGCGAGCTCGCGATGCGCCTGGCACCCGCCGGCGTGGAGGTCGACGACGCCCGCCTCACCCATCTTGCCTACTCCCCCGAGATCGCCCAGGCGATGCTGCGCCGCCAGCAGGCCGAGGCCGTCATCGCCGCGCGCAAGAAGATCGTCGAGGGCGCGGTTTCCATGGTCGACATGGCCGTGAAGGAGATGGCCGCCGGCGGCACCATCGAGCTGGACGACGAGCGCAAGGCGCAGATGGCCAGCAACCTCATGGTGGTGCTCTGCGGTGAATCCGAGGCGCACCCGGTGCTCAACGCAGGCTCGCTGTACTAACCCCAACACCAATGAGTAATTTGGGACGGGTGCAGAATTGCACATTCGACAAGAAGGCACGTCATGGCACGCAAGCAGTATCCACTCCGTATAGACCCCGCTATCGGGGAGGCCGTCCAACGCTGGGCGGACGATGAGATGCGCAGCGCCAACGGTCAGGTGGAATGGATCTTGCGAGACGCCCTCAAACGCGCGGGAAGGCTGCCGAAGAAAGAGCCCTCGTCCAAGGACGCACCCAAAGGCGAGGAGGGCTAAGCTGGGAAGACAGGGCTCGGCCGCTGCCGACGTCGGGACAAAGCCGCGCCCCGCGCCGCGGTCGAGGCAGAGCTGAGCCCCGCCGCTCCAAAGTCGAGCCGAGCGGCGGGGCCAACACCAACCCAAAGCAAGCTCGCCCCCTCTATACGCACCAACCGGTCCCCGGAGGCATCCGCCTTTGGGGACCGTTCTTTTCCCAGCTAGATGTCGTATATAAAGCCTTTTGACAGCTCGATTTTGCCCCGTGGGGGTCATATATAAAGACCTTTGATGGTACGATACTCGCGTCAATGACATGGTGGCTCTCGACAGGGATCACCCCGACCCTCTAGGGAGCAAACGCATGGAGCTGGGCTCGCACATCAAGGAGCATCGCACGGAGCTCGGACTGTCCCAAGACGATCTGGCGGAGCGCATCTACGTGTCGCGCCAGACCATCAGCAACTGGGAGTGCGGCCGTACGTATCCGGATGTCCAGAGCCTGCTGCTGCTTTCCAACGTGTTCGGGGTGACCGTGGACTCCCTCATCAAAGGAGATGTGGAAACCATGGCACAGGTAATGAACGAAGCGGTCAAGAAGTACAACGCCCTCTCCACAATCACGGTCGTGAGCGCGGTCGTGTTTTTGGTGCTGAGCGCGTGGGCGGCGTTCCAGTTCGAATGGGGCTGGGGCATGCACATCGCGCCCACCGCGGCGTTTGCCGCCGTGGCGCTCGTCGTGATGCTCGTGGCGTTCGTGTATATGGAACGCATGAAGAAGCAGCACGACCTCGTCACGTACCGCGAGGTGTTGGCGTTTAGCCGCGGCGAGCAGGTCGATCGCGACACGCTCGAGGGGCGCCGTGAGCGCGAGATGAACCTTTGGGTCAAGGGCACGCGCAACGCGGTGCAGATCATCATCGGCGCCATCGCCGGCGGACTGGTGGGCGTCGGCATCGGCATGCTCGCCAAGATGTTGAGCTAGGTAGATCTGCAGACCGGATGGCCTTTCGCCGGCACGATCGCCCCCATTCCCGCCCCTCGTGGCAGAATGGGAGCGATTCTCGTTGAGGAGGCCCCATGAACGCAACCGCGCGCACATTGCTCATCGCCGCAGCCGCCATCGCCGCCGCATGTTGGGCGGTCCCCGCCTTCCTGGTCGGCGCCGTCCCGCCCGATGCGGGGATGTTCGCCATGATGGCGCTCCTCTACGCCCTTCTCCCGATCACCGCGGTCGCCCTCGGCATGCTCGCCGCGGGCTCCGCGCGAACGCTCTTCTGGTTGCCCGCGGCGCTCGGGGCCGCCTTCGCCCTCCTGTTTCCCCTCGCGGTCGAGGGCAGCCAGGATATCGCGTTCTACGGCATCGCCTACGCTGCAATCGGCTACGCCGCCATGGCCCTGCGTGCCAGCACGGCCAAGCGGTGTTGCCCACCACGTTGAACCAGATGCCCATAAAGGGCCGTACAGGTCCGTCGCTTTCGGTGCGTCTATCTGATCTTCGGTGCGCCTACCAGATTTTCGGTGCACCTGTGAACCATTTTCCATTCGGTTTATCGTGCTCAGGTGCACCGAAGTTTTCAAAGTGCTCCGAAGATGAAATGAGATGCGCATTGGGCGCCCAACGTTTCAAAGAGCTCGGTGCGTATCGAGCCAATCAAAGAGGCCCGCATATAGGGCGCACATCACTCCAATCGCACCACGATTCATGAATCTCCCAGCTCACAAGCATGTACAACAGATTTTGCAGAGGCCGGCGGTCCTTGCCGCATATGATGTACAACAGATTCGATAGCGCACCCGGCGTGTTCGCGGGACGCTCCTTCACGACCGGGAGGTGACGATGGACATCAGCAACCAGATCAAGACGAGGCGCGAGGCGATGGGGCTCTCCCAAGAACAGCTCGCCGAGAAACTCTACGTGTCGCGTCAGACGATCTCGAACTGGGAGCGGGACAAGACGTATCCGGACGTCCAGAGTCTGCTCATGCTGAGCATCCTATTCGACACCTCCATAGACACGCTCGTGAAGGGAGACGTGACCGTTATGGAAGAGGCAGTCGAAAGAGATCGCAAGCGCATGGGAACGCGGATGCTATGGCTGGCCGTGCTGATGCTCGCGTTGCTGGCGGTGGCGTTCGCGCTGATACTGTCGCCGGCGTTTAACTGGATGGAGGGCACCTGGGGCGCCGGCGTCGCCGCGGCTGCGGCGTTCCTGGCGGCGATAGCGGCGCTTGTTGTCGCAACCGTCCTCGAGCGCATCAAGCGCGAGAACGACCTGGTGACATACCGCGAGATCCTCGCTGTCCGCAATGCAGACAGGTGCTTTACAGCCACAAGCGCGATAGTTTCAACAACAAGATGCAGTGCCCCAGAGCCCCTAGCAGTCGACGATGGTCTTGCCGATCATGATGTTGAGGATCTCGACATCGGTATCCTTCATGCCCACACGGCCCACATAGCCCATGCTCGCGATCGTCTCCTCGACGGTATCCTGGATCAGACCCTCGCCGGCGCGGAAGCCGCGGCCCTGCATGGCCATATCGTGGCCCAGAATCGCCGCATCGACGGCAGCGGAAATCTTGGCGGCACAGCTCGCCTTGGCGCCGTCGCACACGATACCGCCCACGTTGCCGAGCGTGTTCGAGACCGTCGCACCAATCTGTTCGCGCGTGCCGCCACACAGCCAGGTAATCGCGGCACCGGCACCGCACGCGGCGCAAATAGCGCCGCAAAACGCCGAGAGCGCACCAATATAGCTCTTGATATGCACGGCGATAAGGTCGGACAGCATCACGGCGCGCACCAGGCGCTCGTTGTCGCAACGCAGGTAGTCGGCATACTCCATAACGGGCAGCGCACAGGTGATGCCCTGGTTGCCCGAGCCGCACACAATGGCGACCGGCAGCGCACAGCCGTTCATACGGGCATCGGACCCGGCGGCCGCACGGGCACGGGCACGGCAGGCGACGTCGTCGGCACGAGCGCCCAGCAGCGTACGGCCTACCTCGGCGCCCCAAGCGTGCGCCAGGCCCTCGGCGCTTATTGCGCCGTTCAGCTCAATCTGACGTTCAACGGCGGCGCGAGCACCCTCGATGTCGCCGTCCTCGATAAAGTCGATGATGGATTCGATCGACATGGGCGTGTCGGCCTTATCGGCGGCACGCTCGGCCACGACGCGCTCGGCGCAGGCGGCACACTCCCCCGCCGACTTGCCACACACCGGAATACCGTCGAGCGTATGGCACGTAACATTGGTGTGGTGGTCGGTGATCTCGACGACCGCGGTATGGCCCCCGGCAGTGGCAGTTACCTTGATATAGAGGTTAGGCACACCCTCGACAAGCGACACGTCGCAGTAGTCAGCGTCGGCGAGCAGCTCGGTCACGCGAGCGCGGTCTGCATCGTCAACACTCTCGAGCACCTCGAGCGCGCTCTTGGCGTCACCGCCCACGGCACCCAGCACGGCCGCAGCCTCGATACCGTGCATACCGCCCGAGTTGGGCACGGTCACGCTCTTAACGTTCTTAATGATGTTGCCCGAGCAGGCAACGTCCATATGATCGGGTTCGCAACCGAGCGTCTGGCTCGCCAACGCCGCTGCATAGGCAACGGCAATAGGCTCGGTGCAGCCGAGCGCACAGACAAGCTCGCGGTTCAAAACATCGCAAAACGCGGCATCACGGATGGAATCGGTAGGCATAGGTATCTCCTGCTTGCATAACGGGCTGGACTCTCAAAAAAGTTGGCTCCTTTATTTGATAACAATGCATCAAAAACCGCAACCATGGTTCCGGCGGACGGCGCTCAAGCACAAACTGGCGGCATTCATTCATGAAAAGCGGGTCTTGTTGCCTGCTAAAGCGTTTGATCAAAAAACGCCCGAGCGTTTACACAAAAGTCGCGCTATCATGCAGTCGAACGCGGTAAACACCTTTAGCATTTGCGCCGCACAGACCAGAGAGGAACCATCCATGAAGATCGGTATCGGTAACGACCACGCCGCCGTCGAGCTCAAGAACATCATTTCCGAGCACCTGAAGGAGCGCGGCTGCGAGGTCGTGAACTTTGGCACCGACACCTCCGAGAGCTTTGACTACCCCATCGCCGGCTACAAGGTGGGTAAGGCCGTTGCCAACGGCGACGTCGACCTGGGCATCCTGATCTGCGGTACCGGCGTCGGGATCAGCCTGGCTGCCAACAAGGTCGAGGGCGTACGCGCCGTCGTGTGCTCCGAGCCCTTCAGCGCCAAGCTCTCCCGCATGCACAACAACACCAACGTGCTCGCCTTTGGCGCCCGCGTCGTTGGCTCCGAGCTCGCCAAGATGATCGTCGACGAGTGGCTCGACGCCGAGTTTGAGGGCGGCCGTCACGAGCGTCGCGTTAACCTCCTCAACGAGATCGACCACACGCGCGGCCTTAAGATCGTCGACGAGGCCTAAAGATTCACAAAGCCATACGACGCTAACGCCAGCCCCCGCCCGGAAGAAACATCCGGACGGGGGCTCTTTAGTAGATTTGTGGGGGTTTACCAAAAGTCTACTGGAATAAAAAGGGCGCCGCGGATGAAGTTCCGCGGCGCCCAAGCCACACGCTAACAGCTTTAAGGAGTCAAAGCTGGTTTAGCCAAAAAAGCGCTTGATCTCGATCTCGGCGTTCTCCAGGCAGTCGGAGCCGTGGATCACGTTGGCGTTGACATCGACAGCAAAGTCGCCGCGAATGGTGCCGGGGGCAGCATCAAGCGGGTTGGTGGCGCCCATAAGGGTGCGCATCTTGGAGACAGCGGAGAGGCCGGAAACGACCATCTTGACGACCGGACCGCTCGTCATAAAGTCGCAGAGACCGCCAAAGAAGGGCTTGTCGGCCAGATGGGCGTAGTGCTCCTCGACGGTAGCGCGCTCGAGCGTGGTCATCTCCATGCGCTCGATGACAAGGCCGCTGCGCTCAATACGAGCAACGATCTCGCCGATCTTGCGGTCGCGCACGGCGTCGGGCTTAATCATGATGAAGGTCTTCTCGATAGCCATAAGGTAGCCTTTCAAGTAGGTTCGCGCGTGCCCAAGTCCCATTCCGGCACCCGCCTGGACTGCATCGTAACAGAGTTTTAGCTGCAGTTAAACAAAAAGCTGTTTATTGAAACGCTGCAATTTATTAAAGCGCTCCATATGTGTCGCTTCTGTTTCGAAGCCCGATTAGAGTACCATCCGACCGCTCATCAACCACATCGAACAGAGCGGGCGGTCGGTTGCCACCCGCGAACGTACCCCCTTCACAACCTGCCCAAAGGTCCTACAGAAGTTCTCGACAAGCCCCTCCCCCATAGCAGCAAAATAGGGGCGCCCGCATCAGCAGACGCCCGTAAAGCAAAAACGATTTATCAATAAATGGACAATACGTCTTCAGCCAAACCTCTACTTTGCCCCGTGACCCATCTCGACAACCTTGGTCAGCGATCCAAACACGCCCTCGTCGGCCACGAGCTGCGCCTCGGCACGCTGCAGCTGCACGGCAACGGCGGCAGGAGCGGTGCCGCCCTCGGTCGTGCGCGCGGCAACGATCGACGGGATGTCGAGTGCCTCGGTAATATCGCGCTCAAAGAGCGGGCTTGCCTCCTGGAACACCTCAAACGGCAGGTCCTCAAGATTGCAGCCGCGCTTCTCACACATCAGGACCAGATGGCCCACCACGGCATGCGCCTCACGGAACGGCAGGCCACGCTTGGCCAGGTAATCGGCAACATCGGTGGCGGCAAGATGACCCACACCGCACTCGCGCGCCATGGCATCCTCGTTGACGGTCCAAGTCGAAATCATACCGGCCATAACCGACAGGCACTGCATGAGCGTGTGGGCGGTATCGAGCGCGCCCTCCTTGTCCTCCTGCAAGTCCTTGTTATAGGCCAGCGGCAGGCCCTTCATGGTCACAAGCAGCTGCACCAGGTTGCCATACACACGGCCGCTCTTGCCGCGGATAAGCTCGGCAAAGTCGGGGTTCTTCTTCTGCGGCATGATGGACGAGCCGGTGGAGTACGAGTCGGAAAGCGTAATAAAGCCAAACTCGGAGCTCGACCACAACACGATCTCCTCGGAAAGACGCGACAGGTGCATGGCCATGACGGAGCCGGCGTAATGCAGATCGAGCAGGAAATCACGGTCGGAAACCGCATCGAGCGAGTTGGGAATCACACCCGCAAAGCCAAGCTCGGCAGCCGTCATCTGGCGATCGAGCGGATAGCTCGTACCGGCAAGCGCGGCAGCACCCAGCGGGCAGTTGTCGGCGGCATCAAAGGCGGCCTTCAGGCGCGTAAAGTCGCGCGCGAACATCCAGGAATACGCCAGCAGATGATGTGACAGCAGCACGGGCTGAGCGTGCTGCATATGCGTGTAGCCCGGAAGAATCACCTTGTCGTACTTCTTGGCCGCATCCACCAGCACATGGCGCAGCTCAAGATTGGCCTCCATGAGCTCCTTGGCCAGCGCCTTGACGCCCAGGCGCGTATCGGTCGCCACCTGGTCGTTGCGCGAACGCCCAGTATGCAAGCGCTTGCCAGCCTCGCCGATACGACGCGTCAGCTCGCTTTCGATGGACATATGAATGTCCTCGTCGTTGATATCAAAGGTGAAGTTGCCGGCATCGATATCCTGTTCGATTCCGGTCAGGCCCTCGGCAATCGCCTGCTCGTCCTCGGCGCTGATAATGCCCTGGGCCGCCAGCATCTTGGCATGTGCCTTAGATCCGGCGATATCCTGCTTATAGAGATGTTTGTCAACCGGCAACGACGCGCCAAACTCCTGCGTGACCTCGGCCACGCCTGCCTCAAAACGACCGCCCCAAAGAGCCATGGAACCGTCCCCTTTCATCAAATCCCAAAACAAGCGCCCAAAGCAATGCGCCCTGTCGCTAAAGCGATTTCTCAACCGCTAGTTTTGCATATTCCCCACCATGTGCGAGGCCATATAGCTAATTTGCAAAGAAGTGACGCGCCATGCACTTGGCGCCCAACGTCTCCCTCCGGATGTTGCCTTGCGAACCATCGATCCAGGCCTTCAGGCTCACAGGAACGTCCTCGACCTTTGCAGCATCGAACTCGGGCGCGAGGGCAAGTAAGGCATGCGCGATAGCGTTGAACATAATGGATACTCCTCATATATATAGGCACAGAGCCGCCAAATTGATAGAAGGAGCCCCGCCGGACAACCCCGGCGGGGCTCGGACTCAGCCGCAGGCGCGGCGTCATATATGCGGGCGGAACGTAGGGGCCACCGATGTTAAGAAGTGTCAGCAAGCATAACGAAAGGTAGAGACCCCGTGCGCCCGTTTTGTATCACGCGGATGGGCCGCGCGGATACCAAGGAAAGGAGGCGTTAGGCCTGGGCGGCAGCGGAGCTGGGACCCTGGACCTTTGCCCACGTCTTGAGCGACAGCGTATCGATCTCGATAAAGCCGGCGCTGGCCTTCTCGTCAAACGTGGTGTCGCGGTCGTAGGTAGCCAGACCGTAGTCATACAGGCTAAACGGGCTCTTGCGACCGACGACATGGCAGTTGCCCTTAAAGAACTTCAGACGGACGGTACCGGTCACGAACTTCTGGGTATCGGCCATAAAGGCATCGAGCGCGTTCTTGAGCGGGCTGTACCACTGGCCGTTGTACACGGCGGTGGCCCAATCCTGCTCGAGCTTGATCTTGGTCTTGAGCAGGTCGCCCTCGACGCAAATGTCCTCAAGTGCCTTGTGGGCGGTGATGAGCGTCAGGGCGCCGGGAACCTCATAGCACTCACGGCTCTTGAGGCCCACCAGACGATCCTCGACCAGGTCGAGACGACCAAAGCCGTTGTCACCAGAGATCTTGTTGAGGGCGATGACGATCTCGGAGAGCTTCATCTTCTTGCCGTCGACGGCGACGGGCTTGCCGGCCTCAAACTCAATCTCGGTATACGTCGGGGTGTCGGGCGTGTCCTCGGGATTCTTGGTCATAACCCAGGCGTCGTCGAGCGGCTCGTTCCAGGGATCCTCCAAGTGGCCGCACTCAATGGCACGACCCCACAGGTTGTCGTCGATGGAATAGGGGTTGTCGTTGGCACCCTCGGGAACCGGCACGTTGTGGGCGTGAGCATAGGCGACCTCGTCGGGACGGCACTTAAGATCCCACTCGCGAACCGGGGCGATAACCTTAAGCTCGGGGTCGAGGGCCTTGACGGCAGCCTCAAAACGAACCTGGTCGTTACCCTTGCCGGTGCAGCCGTGAGCGACGTAGGTCGCGCCAAACTCGTGAGCGACCTCGACAAGCTTCTTGGCGAGCAACGGGCGGGACAGGGCGGAGAGCAGCGGATACTTGTTCTCGTACATAGAGTTTGCGGCGATAGCCTTAGTCAGGAACTCATCGGAGAACTCGTCGCGCAGATCGAGCACCTGGCAATCCAGAACGCCCAGGTCGAGGGCCTTCTGCTTCTTGGCGTCCAGACCGGTCTCCTCCTGGCCCACGTTGCCGCAGACACAAACGACATCGAGATTCTTCTCGTCCTGGAGCCACTTGACACATACGGATGTATCAAGACCACCGGAATATGCGAGAACGACTTTTTCCTTGCTCATGGCTGTTTCCTTTCGCCCTTGGTAGCTAGTTAGAACATCGGTCAGTTGCAAGTCATTTCGAGGTCAAAAACCGTGCAATATCAGGTTAAATAGCAAAAAGCAGCACAACATGCCCTAGAAACATGCAGCAATGTCGTGCTAAAACCCAACGACCTCAAAATGACTCTGTTGAGGCAATTCGCCCCATACGGACAGAGACGATTGTTATCGTCGTCGGGAAATTGCGCGCTGGCGTCGGATGGCATTGTCTGCAGTAGTGATGATCTTTACGAACTGCATCTGCCTCTCCTTTCACCTATCGCCGGGCGCAATTCTAATATCGCAAACGGTACCTTTTCCTCGGTAAGCGGTGCTTTTGCCGTCTCCGTTTTCGATGGTCGCTATATTACGCTAAAGTGCCTGCCGTACAAGCGACAAATTCAAATTTCTGAAAAGTTTTTTCATTAGTTTGTGAAGCGTGGTGCAAATACGCTCCGTTCCTGCGACAATACGCTCAGTTACTGGTTGATGGTTATAACGTCTGAAACAATTTCGAAACGAAAGGCGCGCTTTTATGCAAACTTACGAATCGGACACCAATATCGGAAGCATTAAGATTCTCGCCGTCGACATGGACAAGACGCTACTCACCGACGAGCGCGTGTTGCCGCAGGGTCTTGATGAGCGCCTGGACAAGCTCGCCGACGCAGGCATTGTATTCTGCCCCGCCAGCGGACGCCCCGCCCCCAAACTCGAGGAAATGTTCGAGAGCATTAAGAACCGCCTTGCTTTTTGTCCCGACAACGGAGCCTGCGTCATCTATCGCGGCAGCTATATCTATAAGAGCAACATCGATGTGGCGCTGTATCAGCAGGTGCTCGCCCGTGCCTCGGAGGACCCGCGCGCCGTTCCCGTCTTGTGCTGCTACGACGAGTTCTATGTGCTCGCCCGCGACCATCAGTACCACGACGAGATCAGCGTCTACTACAACACGATCAACTACGTCGATAGCTTTGAGGACCTTGATATCGAGTCCAACAAGATTTCGATCTTCTTCCCCGCCTATGATGCCGAGCCAGCGTTTCGCGAGGACTACAGCCCGGCATTCTCGGACCGACTCTATGTCACCAATGCTGGCCGCGAGTGGATCGACTTTATGAACCTGGGCGTCGACAAGGGGTCGGGCGTCGCGCACCTGTGCGACCACCTGGGCATCGATATCGCCGACGCCGCCGCCGTGGGCGACACCTACAACGATATTCCCATGCTCGAGCGCGTCGGGCATAGCTTTATCGTGGACAATGCAGAGGAGCACATGAACGCGCACGCCAAGTGGCGCATTCCGAGCAACAACGACGGGGGCGTACTGACGCTCATCGACGCCATCTTGGCGGCTCGGTAGCCGTCCCATCGGGCCTGGCCGGGCGGCACGGGTTAACTTTTCGCTCGGTCAGGTCCTGCGCAAGACGAAAGCCACATTAAGTGGCTTTCTTTGCGTGCGGAATCTACGAAAAGTTAACCCGTGCCGCCCGGCCAGGCCCTAGGTTTACTTACTCGCCGCCAAGATGACGTCTTGAGTGTCTAGGTACTTAGCTGAAATGATTTGAGCAGAGGGGAGCTCCTTGTTGGAAGGGGCTCCCCTCTGTTTTGGTTACTGTGGGACAAATTAATCAGTAGTGTTTGTCCCAAATCTTAAGTATGTGGGGGCTTGCGTCTTGGGCGAGCTTGCCTTACCGAGTGCTTTCCTATTTCGCGTCGGCCCAGGTTATGCCGGTGCTGGCTTCGGCGATTAGGGGGACGCGGAGGTCTACTACGTGTTCCATGACGTCGCGGACCATGGCGGTGAGGCGCTCGACTTCGTCGACGGGACACTCAAAGTCCAGTTCGTCGTGTACCTGCAGAATCATATGGGCGGCAAAGCCTTCTTCTTCCAGGCGGCGGCTTACGCGGGCCATCGCAATCTTGATGATGTCGGCGGCGGTGCCCTGCATGGGGTGGTTCATGGCCGTGCGCTCACCAAAGCCGCGGAGCTGTGGGTTTTTGGCCTTGAGCTCGGGAATATGGCGTCTGCGGCCATACATGGTCTCGGCATAGCCCGTCTGCTTGGCTCGCGCCACCACATTGTCGAGGAACGTGCGCACGCCCGGGTAGGCCTCGTAGTAGCGATCGATCATATCGCGCGCCTCGGCCATCGAGATGTGCAGCGACTGCGACAGACCATAGGCCTGCTGGCCGTACACGATGCCAAAGTTCACGGCCTTGGCGCGGCTACGCAGGTCGGGTGTCACCTCGGACACCGGCACGCCAAATACGCGCGCGGCCGTCTCGGCATGGAAGTCCTCGCCCTCGTTGAAGGCGCGCACCAGGTGCTCGTCACCCGAAAGATGCGCGAGCAGGCGCAGCTCGATCTGCGAGTAGTCCACCGCCAAAAAGACGCTGCCCTCGCCCGCCGAGAACGCCGTCTTGACGGTACGCCCCAGCTCCGAGCGCGTCGGAATGTTTTGCAGATTGGGATCGCTCGAAGACAGGCGCCCCGTCGCGGTGATGGTCTGGTTGTACGTGGTGTGCACACGCCCGTCACCACGGCGCAGCGGGCCCAGCGTGTCCAGATAGGTCGACTTAATCTTGGACTTCTCACGCCAGTCCAAAATCAGGCGCACGATCTCGTGGTCGCGGGCAAGGTCGCTCAGCACCTTGGCGTTGGTCGAATAGTAGCCGCGCTTGGTCTTTTTGAGGCCCTTGGTCGGAAGTCCCATAACATCAAACAGCACGTGCGAGAGTTGCATGGGGCTGCCGATGTTAAAGGTCTCGTCGCCGGCCAGGTCGCGAATGCTGCGCTCGACCTCGGCAATCTGGGTCGCCAGGCCCTCGGACAGACTGTGCAGGCGGTCGGGGTCCACGAGCATGCCCGCGCGCTCCATCTTGGCAAGCACCGGCACGAGCGGCATCTCGATCCCATCGAACACGTTGGCGGCGTTCTCGCGGGCCATGCGGTCACGCAGCGGTGCAACCAGCGCCAGCGTCAAGGCCGCCGTGCGAGCGGCGGGCGCAGGAGCGTCCTCGCCAGCACCCTCTGCGCCGCGCGCCGCAGGCAGCGCCATCTGCAGATACGTATCGGCCAGATACACCTCGTCAAACTCGGAGCGGTCGGAATCCAACAGATAGGCGGCGACCACAGTATCGAAGATGCGCGTGGAATCGACGGCCAGCGGATCCATGAGCTCGAGCTCAGAAGAATCGATGGGCGAAAGCTCATGCAGAAGCGCCTTCATATCCGGGCTCGCCACACGGCCTTCCATAAACAGACGCGCGAGCACGCCGGCAATCACGCCGTGGGCGAAGTTGAAGCCCTCAACCTCAGCCGCCGCACCGCTGTCGCCCTCCTCGAGCGCAAACAGGCCCTTGGACGTCGCCAACCACAGCGTGCGCGTCAGCCCAAAGAGCGCGCCCTCTTCCTTGTCATCGTCCACAACGGCGGCGACCCACTCGCCGGCATCAATCACGCGGGAGACCTCAGCCGCAACGGCACCAAGCGCGCCAGCATCGCCGGCGGCTGCGCGCAAAACGGCGGGAATCTCAAACGTGCTGGCAGCAGCGCCACCCTCGTCACCGATCAGTGCCAAGAAACGGTTCTGCATGGCGGTGATACCAAGCGTACCCAGCGCCGCGGAAACCTCATCGGCAGAAAACGCCGGGAAGGATGTTTCGTCAAAGTCGAGCTCGACGGGCGCATCGGTGCGAATGGTTGCGACCTTGCGGCTCAGCAGCGCATCGTCGATGTGCGCACGCAGGTTCTCGCCCATCTTGCCCTTGACCTCGTCAGCATGCGCGATGACCTCGTCAAGGCTGCCGTACTGCGCGATGAGCGCGCTCGCCTTTTTGGGGCCGATGCCCGGTACGCCGGGAATGTTGTCCGACGCATCGCCCTTCAGACCGTAAAAATCGGGCACGAGCGCCGGCGTGATGCCGTGATACAGATCGTCCACGCTCTCGGGCGTCATGATCGCCACGTCGGACAGGCCCTTGCGGGTCGAGACCACGTTGACGTGCTCGGTCACGAGCTGATACATATCGCGATCACCGGTCACCAGCAGCATGTCACAGCCGGCCTGCTCGCCCAGGCGCGCCATAGTGCCCAGGATGTCATCGCCTTCCCAGCCCTCGGACTGCAAAATTGGCACGTTGAGCGCGGCGAGCAGCTCCTTAATCATGGGAAACTGTGCGTGCAGATCGGGGTCCATGGGCGGGCGCTGAGCCTTGTACTGCGGCAGCATCTCCATGCGCACGCGCGGCTTGCCCTTATCAAATGCCACGACCACACCGTCGGGGTTAAAGGCATCGATCATCTTGAGGAACATATTCAAAAAGCCAAAGATCGCGTTGGTGGGACGACCGTCCGGCGCGTTCATGGTGGGCGGCACGGCGTGGAAGGCGCGGTGCATGAGCGAGTTGCCGTCGATGACGGCAAAGGTACGGCGCTTGTCAGACATATTGAATACCTCGCTTTGGGCTGGGCACGGTTTGCTCTCTCCAGTTTACACGCTCCCCGCCCCACGGCCACCGCACATCAGGCTTCCCTGCCGTCGCGGGCCCGAGCGTGATACGATGGCTCACGGTACATCAACCAGCACGATCGATCCGAAAGGAGCCTGCGTCATGGAGCGTCCCTGCGCATGGAAAAAGTACACGCCACAGCAGATCGAGGAGCTCGAGGAGCTTTGCCGCGGCTATAAGCAGTTTTTGAGCGAGAACAAGACCGAGCGCCTGTGCGTCAAGACCGGTATCAAGATGGCCGAGGAGGCGGGCTACGTCAATCTGGAGACCGTGATTGCCGAGGGCCGCGCGCTCAAGGCCGGCGACAAGGTGTACGCCGCCAATCACGGCAAGGACCTCATGCTCGTCAACCTGGGCACCGCCCCGCTCGAGCAGGGCTTTAACATCCTGGGCGCCCACGTGGACTCGCCGCGCCTGGACCTCAAGCAGAACCCCGCCTTCGAGGCCGGCGACATGGCTTATCTCGACACGCACTACTATGGCGGCGTCAAGAGCTACCACTGGGTCGCTTCCCCGCTCGCACTCGTAGGCGTCATCTGCAAAAAGGACGGCACCACCGTCGACATCAACATCGGTGACAAGGCCGACGACCCGGTCTTTACCATCTCCGACCTGCTGATCCACCTCTCGAGCGAGCAGATGGCCAAGCCCGCCAAGGACGCCGTCGACGCCGAGATCCTCGACGTGATCGTGGGCGGCCGCCCCGTCAAGTTTGACGAGGACGACAAGGACGCCCCCAAGGAGCCCGTCAAGCAGATGTTCCTGGACATCCTCAAGGAACAGTACGATGTCGAGGAGGAGGACTTCCTCTCCGCCGAGATCGAGGTCGTGCCCGCCGGCCCCGCCCGCGACATGGGTCTCGACCGCTCCATGATTTTGGGCTATGGCCACGACGACCGCGTCTGCGCCTATCCGTCCATGCTCGCCCAGATCAACGTCGCCAACGTGGAGCGCACGAGCATCACACTCATCGTCGACAAGGAGGAGATCGGCTCCGTGGGCGCCACCGGCATGACGAGCCGTTTCTTCGAGAACACCGTCGCTGAGATCATGACGCTCGCCGGCGAGAGCAGCCCGCTGGCCCTGCGCCGCGCACTCGCCCGCAGCCGCATGCTCTCCTCTGACGTGTCCGCCGGCTTTGACCCGGGCTACGCCGGCAAGTTCGAGACCAAGAACGCCGCCTTTATGGGTCGCGGCCTGTGCTTTAACAAATACACGGGCAGCCGTGGCAAGGGCGGCTCCAACGACGCCGACGCCGAGTACGTCGCTCTCATCCGCGACATCATGGACGAGGCAGGCGTGGACTTCCAGACCTGCGAGCTCGGCCGCGTCAACGCGGGTGGCGGCGGCACCATCGCCTACATCATGGCCGAGTATGGCATGAACGTCATCGACTCCGGCGTTGCCGTCCTGTCCATGCACGCCCTGTGGGAGGTCGCCAACAAGGCCGATATCTACGAGGCCTATCGCGGCTACAAGGCCTTCATCGAGCGCGCCTAACCAACCCTTCATCAGTTGCGGTGAAATACGGACTAAACTGGCCCACAAACGGCCAAGACAGACCGTATTCCACCGCAACTTCCTTCTTGGCAGAGGAGAGTCCATGCTGCAGGTCATCATTTCGCCCGCCAAGCAAATGCGCGCGGCCCAAGATGCTTTTGAAGTCCAGGGCATTCCACCCTCTGCGCACGAGACGGCTCGCCTCCACCGCGCATTGCTAGATATCGAGCGGAATGAAGGCAGCGGCGGCCTGCAGGCGCTGTGGAACGTGAGTGACAAACTGCTGGGACCTTGCCTCAACACCCTGCGTGAGTTCCGGCCCATCCTGAATAACGGCGATCTCGACAATCCCGCACTCGCCCGCCACCTCTCCCCTGCCGTCATGTCCTATCACGGCATTCAATACCAGAGTATGGCGCCCGAGGTGATGGATTCCGCGCAGCTCGCATGGCTGCAAGACCATCTGTGGATCCTCTCGGGCCTTTACGGATGCGTACGCCCCTTTCATGCCGTTGAACCGTATCGACTGGAGATGGGCGCGAAGCTCGCCGTCGACGATGCCCGAGACCTCTACGCGTTTTGGAGCGACAAGCTCGCGCGGGTTATCGCCCCGGCAGGCTCAAACACCACGATCGTCAACCTCGCCAGCGTAGAGTATGCCAAAGCCGTTCTGCCCCATCTCGCGGGCGACGCCACGGCCGTCACATGCCTCTTTGGCGAGGGTATCCGCAACGGGAAGCCCATCCAACGGTCGACCGCCAGCAAAAAGGCGCGCGGCTCCATGGTGCGGTGGATGGCAGAAAACAAGCTCGAGGATGTAAGCGAACTTACCGCATTCAACATCGGCTATCGGCACATCCCCGAGCTTTCAGACAAAAACACCCTGGTATTCATGAACGCGCAGGCACAATAGGCCCGCCGTTTCCAAACACTCCGTTACTCCGCCAAGGTATCGGCCTTTGCAATCTCGCTCATCGAGCCATCTTGGTAGGTAATCTTAACGTGCTCTACCTCGGACACCGCAACACCCGATGGGGGCTCCAAGCGCCATTCCGTCAGCGCGATATCCATAGTCGTAGGCACGTCGCCCTGATTCTTGAGCTTCACCGTCAGCGTTTTGAGCGCCGCATCATACGTCACGCGTTCGATTTCCTCACCAGGAATAGACCCACCGCTCAGCTGAAGCTGGACAAATCCATCGCGCGAATACCAATAGTCGCCCGGCGCGGCAACGGTATTGCCGCCCGCGACCTTCACCGTCATTATCGGCAGGCTATCATCGGCCTCGAACTCCCATGCAGCGCCGCCGCGACCACCAAACGTCCAGATACAAACGGCAATCACCAGCACGGCAAGCACCGCAAAACCAATCGCGACAAGGCCATGGTGCGCACGGCTTTCCTCGGCCGATACATCCCATTGTGTCTCTCGATATAGATGCTTGTCTTCCATGTACGCCTCCCCACAGGCACGCTCGTTGGCCCAATCGTACCCATTCAGGCTATACTTGAGCCCATGACATAACGGGGAGCTTGCAGGACAAGACGGCAGGCTGAGACTGGGCGCGCCCGCCCTGACCCGCAAACCTGATATGGGTAATGCCAACGAAGGGAGCCGTGCCAATGAGCACACAGACCGAGCCCAAGCTCGTCACGCAAATCGACTTCGCCCGCGCCGGGCAGATCACACCGCAGATGAAGGAGGTCGCCGAGCGCGAGCATCGCGACCCCGAGTACATCCGCGAGCGCGTGGCCGACGGCCGCATCGCCATTCCCGCCAACATCGTGCACATCAAAAAGGGCATGCGCGCCTTTGGCGTCGGTGAGGGCCTGTCCACCAAGGTCAACGTGAACCTGGGCATCTCGGGCGACAAGGCAGATGCCGCCGAGGAATGGAAGAAGGTCAAGATCGCCGAGGACTTTGGCGCCGACGCCATCATGGACCTCTCCAACTCGGGCAAGACGCGCCAGTTCCGCCAGCAGCTCATCGACGAGACGCCGCTCATGGTAGGCACCGTCCCCATGTACGACGCCATCGGCTACATGGAAAAGCCGCTGGTCAAGCTCACCAAGGACGACCTGTTCGAGGTCGTGCGCGCGCACGCCGAGGACGGCGTGGACTTTATGACCATCCACTGCGGCATCAACAAATCGGTCACCAAGACCTTTAAGGAGACCGGCCGCTTGATGAACATCGTGAGCCGCGGCGGCTCGCTGCTGTTTGGCTGGATGGAGGTCACCGGCAACGAAAACCCCTTCTACGAGTACTTTGACGAGCTGCTCGAGATCTGCCACGAGTACGACGTGACCATCTCGCTCGGCGACTCCTGCCGCCCGGGCTGTCTCTACGACTCCAATGACGCCACCGAGACCGCCGAGATGATCGAGCTGGGCAAGCTGTGCAAGCGCGCCTGGGCCGCCGGCGTCCAAGTCATGGTCGAGGGCCCGGGTCACATGGCGCTCGACGAGATCGCCGCCAACATGAAACTGCAGAAGCGCCTGTGCCACAACGCCCCGTTCTATGTGCTCGGGCCGCTGGTGACCGATATCGGCGTGGGCTACGACCACATCACCGCTGCCATCGGCGGCGCTATCTCCGCCAGCTCCGGTGCCGACTTCCTGTGCTACGTGACACCGGCCGAGCACCTATGCCTGCCTAACGCCCAGGATGTGCTCGACGGCCTCATGGCCACCAAGATTGCCGCGCACGCCGCCGATATCGCCAAGAAGGTGCCGCACGCCCGCGACATGGACGACAAGATGGGCCAGGCACGCCGCAAGCTCGACTGGGATGCCATGTGGAAGTGTGCTCTCGATCCGGTCACCGGTAAGAAGCGCTACGAGGAATCCCCCGCCGCCACCGAGGGCACCTGCACCATGTGCGGCAAGATGTGCGCCGTTCGCACCGTCAACAAGGTGTTCGAAGGCACGACAATCGACCTCGGCATGGAGGACTAACGCGTCATCGGAGCCGCAATCGAACACAAGGTGCTCGTCAATTGTTGACGTGTGAACATTTGCTTATATTTACGTAAAGATTGCACCGCCCGCCCGGGATCGGCATACAGCCGGCCCGGGCATCTTTATAATGCGGATTGAAGACCCATTTGAATCCGACCGAACAAGGGAGCGAACATGGATCGCAGCAAGGTACCTGCCGTCCTGTCCATCGCAGGATCCGATTCCAGCGGCGGCGCCGGCATTCAGGCCGATATCAAGACTATCACGGCGCACCGTCTGTATGCCGAGACGGCCATCACGGCCATCACCGCACAGAACACCCTGGGCGTCACCGCCGTGCAGGACATCTCCCCCGATATTGTCGCGGCGCAGATCGATGCCGTCTTTGACGATATCCGCCCCAACGCCGTCAAAATCGGCATGGTCTCCTCTGCCGAGATTATCGAGGTTATCGCCGAGCGCTTGAGCGCCTGGGATGCGCAGAATATCGTCGTCGACCCCGTCATGGTTACCACCTCGGGCGCTCGCCTCATCGCCGAGGATGCTGCCGAGGCGCTCACCCACTGCCTGTTCCCGTTGGCGACCGTTATCACGCCCAATATTCCCGAGGCCATGGCGCTGCTCGACTACGAGGTCGATTCCGAGCGCACGCAGCAAAACGCCGCCATGCTCCTCACCCGCCGCTTTGGTTGCGCATCCCTCGTTAAGGGTGGGCATCTTGTCAACGAGGCCAACGATGTATTGGCCGAACCCGCGCCACTCGATAACGAAGGCAACCATATGGGCGATCCGCTCACCACGTGGTTCCGCCACAAGCGCATCGAGACCGGCAACACGCATGGCACCGGCTGCACGCTTTCATCCGCCATCGCCTGCGCATTGGCGCAGGGCATGGATCTTGCCGACGCCGTCAACGCCGGCAAGGCCTACCTAACGGGCGCTCTCGCCGCCGGCTTTGACATGGGCAAAGGCTCCGGCCCTGTCAACCACATGTGGCAGTACTAAATAGCCAGTAACCTGCCAAAAAAAGACAGGCTACCTTGCACCAAAAACCGTCGCAACATTCGATGAAAATCGTGCAAACGCGAAAAATCATTAAATGTTGCGACGGTTTGATTTTAGATAGCGGTCGAGCAAAGGACCAGAGCGCCTATTCGTCGGCGAGTTGAATTCCCAACAAACCCGAGAGTGCCAGCGCCTGCTCGGCATTGACCGTCAAGCCACGCAACTCATGGTAATCGCCCGAAACAACGGGCGCCGCGAATGTACAACGCGATACATCCACGCCGGAAAGCGACGTCTTAAACACATCCATACGCGTCAGGTCACAGCCATCCAGGCGTATCTGACCCAGCTTGGCACCCTGAAACGCGGCCTCGGTCAAACGCGTGTCATGCGCAGCCATGGGGCCAATGCGTCCCTCCGAAAGGTTCGCATAGCTCAAATCGCACGATGTAAACGACACGCTCGACAGACGCGCCCTGAGCAAGTTGAGCCCCGGCGCCGAGCAGTCAACGAAGTCGCAGCGGTTGAGCCAGCAGCCTTCCATGTTGCAGCGGATAAAGCGGCAACCGCGAAACACCACGTCGCGAAACGTCGAGCCGCTCCAGTCAACGCTATCGAACTCGCAAGATCGGAACACGACGCCATCGAAGGTCGCGCCGTTCGCCACGTCGCAGGCAAGATCCAAATCCTCAAAAGCGGTATTGGAGACGAGCTCATCGCCCTCGGCAAAGAGGTCGATGAGCTCGTCCATGCCCATATGGCAGCCAATCCGTTCGTTTACCCGGGCAAAACCACCACAAAGGTGCCTGCCCCCTTTGCGGTGGCTTGGGGTCGCGCTACTCACCGAGCATCTCTTGGAGCTTGGCTGCCACGGCATGTCCCAAGCTCTCGTGGCTTTCGGGCATCATATGCAGATAGTCGATATCGCCCGGCTCGGCAAACTCGGCGGCATTCAAAAAGTCGCAGCCAAACTGCTCGGCCACGTGCGCATAGTACTCGCCAAAATGTTCAGATGCCTCGACGGAACGCTCGTCAAAATCGGTCATATATACATCGGCGATCTGCGGCTTGATCTTGATAGGAGCCATCAGCAGGATGCGCGGGCGAGGCGCAGCGTCGGTCCACGGAAACGCGCGGACGGCGCGAATCAGCGCCATGGCGCCACGGGCGATATCGGAAGCTGTCACGTTAAAGACCGTCTTACAGTCGTTGGTGCCCAGCATGATCACAATGGCGTCCAGCGGCTTATGAGCCTCGAGCAGCATCGGAAGCGCGCGAATGCCGTTGAGGTTAGTGTCCAGATGGCACATGTCGTCGCGTACCGTCGTGCGGCCGTTGAGGCCTTCTTCAATTACATGCCAGCCCTCGCCTAAGTCACGTTGGACCACGCCACACCAGCGCACATCCTGCGCATAGCGCACCGCGGTACCGTCGCGCATGCCCGCCGGATCGTAACCATAGGTGTTGCTGTCACCAAAGCACAGAACGTTTTTCATCGTAAGCTCCCCACTCAATAAAAAGCCGACAGGAGCAGCCTCTCCCGTCGGCTCGGTATATCGCATCACGAGCACCGTTTACAGGCACTTGCGCCAGTCGTCGTCATCCTCGTCATCCTCGGCAGCGGTCTGAGCCTGCTCGGCGGCACGGGCGGCTGCGGCGCGGGCGGCAACCTGAGCATAGGACTCCTCGTTTTGCTCGGGGAAGTTTGCCAGCACGTGCTCGAATTTGGCGAAGTCCTCGTCCCAGCGCGTAGAGGGCACGGCAAAGAAGACCTGCTTGACCTTGAAGTCGCCCGATGCGAGCTCCTTGCGGAAGAGCTCGGCCACGGCCTCTGCGTCAAAGCCGTTGTTCTCGCAGCCCCAAGCACCCAGTACGAGCTTCTCGCGGCCAAGCTCATCGCAGATAGCAAGCACAAAGCGAATGCGGTCGCGCAGGGCGTCAAGCAAGGCATCGTCGCTCACGCGGTACTCCTGGCGAGCACGCTTGGCGTTGGGTGCAGCGGCGACGATCACGTCGGCATAGGCGTGCACATGCTTGCGCTCGAAGCGCACCGCGGGCACCACCAGCGCACGGTTGCGGTACAGCTCACAGTTGATGTTGCGGCGACGGTTCTCACCGTACCATTTACGCTGCTTATCGAGGACGTTGTACAGATACGAATCGGCGCACAGCGTGGCCTCCTGGCCCAGATAACCCTGAATATATCCACCGCCCGGATTGGTAAACGAGGCAAAGGCGAGCACGGCCATGTCGCAGAACTGCGCATAGCCGCGACCGTTATCGAGGATTGCCTGCGTGGCGGAGGCATCAAGCACAGTGACCTCGGGCAGGACCGGAGCGGGCTCCTCAGCAGGCGCGGACTCAGCTTCGGCGATTTCCTCGGCAGGCTCCTCGACGGGCTCGGGCGCCGCCTCGGTCTCGGGCGCCGCCTCGACCTCGGCAGTCTCCGCGTTCTCGACGTCCTCGGCGACCTGCTCTTCGGGGGCCACAGCAGTCTGAACCTTGGCCTTCATCGCCGCGACAAAGCCGGCGGGCATGCCGTCAAACTCGCGAACACCAGCAAGCGAACGCTCGATATCCTTGGCGCAGGCCTCGGACACAGTCATCACATGGCGCTCGGCGGCCTTGGCACGGGCCTCGCGCTTGGGATTAGGCTGACCCGCTCGGTTGGACCTGCGGTTACGGTTCCTGTTGTCGACGTCTGCCATACATGGCCACCTTTCCTGTCGCTGCCGCTATCGGCTTTTCCCATCCATGATACCCCGCCGCGCACAAAAAAGACGGCCCCGAAGGACCGCCTTTCGCATCGTTTTACCGTGTCCGGCAGGAAGCATCGCAATGCCGCGTTTTAATCGCGACGGCCGAGGATGTTCAGGATGCGTAGGAACACGTTGATAATGTCCACGAACAGATTGGACGCCATGAGCACCGCATTGGGCAGCGTGGGTGGCACCGTCGTGGCAACATAGGTGTCGTAACCAATAAAGCCGGCGAACACCACGATCACGATCAGGTCGGTGATGGTCTGCGAGACGCCCATGAACATCAGCACGATCTCAACCAGAATAGTGGCGAGCAGAATGCCAAAACCGATGCCATATACGCGCTGGAAAAACTTGGGGAACGTCACGCCCAAGGCGCCAAAGACAAAGGTGATGGCGGCCGTGGCGATAAAGGCAGTGTTGATGGTGGGCAGGTCGTAGTTGGCAAGGCCAAACGACGCGGTCAGGCCAAAGGTACTCGCAAAGATTACGTAGCCCACAAGGGACAGGCCCACGGACTGCTTGCTGGCGGCAGCTGACATCATGACGATGCCGACAATGGTCAGGATAAACGAGCCAAAAACCAGCGGCAGGGCGGCCCCGCTCATCATCATGCGCGCAAACGACATGGTGCTCGTAAAGTAGGCGCCGGCGCCCATGGCGCAAAAGCCCAAGAAGATCAGGGCAGACATGGCGAGATTGTACGCGCGCGGCGACATCTCCTTGGCGCGGCTTGCGCCGGTCTCGACGGGGCCGTTCTGATAGCCCTGGATATCGTTCATAGCTTCGTCCTTTCAAAAAGCGCCGCGAATGACGGCGCAGCAGATGACAAGATTCCTACCATTGTACCCGAACGCCGTGCGTCCCTACCTACGGCGCTCGCCCTCGAGCGTGCGGTCAAACGCCCAGACCCACCAACGCATCACGTGGGCCTGCGAGCCGTCCGGCCGTTCGCGCGCCTGGTCCTCCAGATACAACTCGGTCGCATGCCCGCCAAAACGTACCTTATAGGTTGCCGTACGAATGCCGTGAACCGTCAGGCCAAAACCGGTGGACGAGACAATCTCGTCAATCGTAAAGCAGCGACCGTCAACCCAGCAGACGGTAACCGGCACAACCTGTCCGCCCGCGAGGATGCGGGCCACGACGTCCACATACTGCTTGTGCACGCGCCGAGTTTTGCCATCTGTCTGTCGATATTCCATGCTCCTATTATCGAACGCATGTTTGTATATTGTAAAGCGAACAGGCTGTGGTTTTGGCGTGTCGGACCGCATGTGCACGTCCGCACGACGTGTTAGCAAAAAGAACACCCGCGGTCAACAGGGCTAATATTCAATGTTAGTGCCAAAAAATTCACTTCTCCCATCAGAACTCGGTAAAGAAGCCCACAGGAGGTGATACGATTTATCATGTTTTTGTAACGTGTCTGCAAACTTCGAGAAAGCCCATACATGGACGTAACGTTCTCAACCTTCCTCGGCCAACTTGTGTCGAACCCAGTCCTTGCCGTCACCGTGATCCTCGCACTCGGCGCCATCTTCGTCAACGGATGGACCGACGCGCCCAACGCCATCGCGACCTGCGTCACCACGCGTTGTATGCCCGCCCGCACCGCCATTCTCATGAGTGCCGCATTCAACTTCTTGGGCGTGCTCATCATGACGCACTTTAACGCGAGCGTCGCCAACACCATCTCCCATATTGTCGACTTTGGCGGAAACAGCACCATGGCGCTCGCCTGTCTGTGCGCGGCGCTGTTCTCCATCGTCGTCTACGGCGCCACAGCGTCGCGTTTTGGCATCCCCACCTCGCAAAGCCACAGCCTTATCGCCGGCCTGACCGGTGCCGCCATCGCCCTCGGCGGTGCGAGCAGCGTCAACGTCCACGAGTGGATGAAGGTCATCTACGGCCTGGCGCTCTCCATCGGTCTGGGCTTTGTCATGGGCTGGGTCCTGTGCAAGCTCGTCTCGATTCTTTTCGCCGCCGCCAACAGGCGACGTGCCAATGTCTTCTTTAAATACGCTCAGATCGCGAGCGCTGCGGCCATGAGCTTTATGCACGGCGCGCAGGATGGACAGAAGTTCATCGGCGTGCTCTTTTTAGGCGTGGCCTTTGCCAGCGGCCAGACGAGCGTCGGCGATGCCGGCATCCCCATCTGGATTATGCTGCTATGCTCGGCCACCATGGGCATCGGCACCAGCGTGGGCGGCGAGCGCATCATCAAGTCCGTTGGCCAGAGCATGGTCAAGCTCGAAAAGTACCAGGGCTTCTCCGCCGACCTGGCGGGCGCCGCGAACCTGCTGCTTGCCACCCTTACCGGCATCCCCGTGTCCTCCACGCACATCAAGACCTGCGCCATCATGGGCGTCGGTGCCGTCAAACGCCTCTCGGCCATCAACTTCGGCGTCGTCAAGGACATGATGTTCACCTGGTTCTTCACCTTCCCCGCCTGCGGACTCATCAGCTTTGTCATGGCCAAGCTGTTCATGATGTTCCTCTAGCCACACCGAGCGTCCATCCGGACCGCAAAACTTCGCCCACCCGTCTTCGCCTCGAAAGGACCCACTCATGGCAAAGAAACCCGATTCATTCTACTTTGACAACTACGTCGCCTGCGCCGACCTTGCCGTCCAGGCCGCCGAGCTGCTTACCAAGATTTTCGAGAACTTCGATCCCGCGAAGATTCACGATATGCTCGACAAGATGCACGCGATCGAGCATGCGGCCGACAAGAAGCACCATGAGCTTGAGGACGCCCTGCTCACGGCCTTTATCACCCCGCTTGAGCGCGAGGACCTGGATCTGATGAGCTGCTCGCTCGACACCGTGCTCGACCGTATCGAGGGCGTCGTGCAGCGCGTCTACTTCACCAACATCCAGAGCATCCATCCCGACGCCATCGTCATCGCCCACAAGGTGACCGACGCCTGCCGCGCCATGAAGGACCTGATGGTCGAGCTGCCCAACTACCGCAAGTCCAAGACGCTGCGCGAGCTCGTCATCCAGATCAACACCATCGAGTCCGAGGCCGACGAGCTCTATATCAACGCCATGCGTAACCTGCACGTTAACGGCAAGGATCCGCTCGAGGTCATCGCTTGGCGTGACGTCTACGCCTTCCTGGAGTACTGCGCCGACTGCTGCGAGAATGTGGCCGATGTTGTGGATTCGATTGTCATGAAGAACAGTTAATTGGGGGTACATGTCCCACCGGTCGCGGGCCCGGCCACTAATAACCTTTTTCACTCCGGCTGCAAGCAGAGTCGTTCAAAAGGTTATTAGTGGCCGGGCCCGCTCCCTTATGCACCACCATTGGGAACTTTGGCTGATAGATTTAGCGCGATGGGGGTTTGGCTGAAGGGACCTATGGTACCCGTTCGGACACTTTGGCCCTTGATGAGCGTTTGGCTGATTGCTGCTTTGGGTACTCTTTGGGTTACTTTTGGTTTGTTTGATTTTTAATTTTAGGAGGGCTTGTATGTCTTATTTGGATCTGGCTCGGTCTCGGTATTCTTGTCGCGAGTTTGAGAATCGTTCTGTTGAGCAAACTGTTGTGGATGCCATTGTTGAGGCTGGGCGTATTGCTCCTTCTGCTTGTAATAATCATCCAGCCCGTGTGATGGTGCTGGATACGCCTGAGCTGTTGGAGAAGGCTGCTGCTTGTCAGCCTCGGTTTGCTCGTGATGGGTCCATCTTTGGGGCTCCGCTTGTCTTCCTTATTTGCAGCGTTACCGGCGACGCTTGGGTTCGCCCCTATGACCAGATGAACTCGAGTGCCATCGACACCTCGATTGTTTGCGATCAGATGATGATGGAGGCCGAGGAGCAAGGTCTGGGAACGTGCTGGGTATGCCATTTTAAGCCCGAGCTAGCCCGCGAGCAGTTCAACCTGCCCGAGGGTGTCTATCCCTATCACATGCTCGTCTGTGGCTATCCTGCCGACCACATCGCAGACCCCGAGCATCGCGAGGCCCGCACCATTCCCCTCTCCGACTTCCTCCTCAAGTAGATTTTTGGGACATGCCTTAAAACCTACCCTTGACCGCTCACCCGTTCGCCGAGTTCTGCGCCACTATGTGCAGGGCTCGGTTTTTTATGTTACGCACCCCGGCACAGTCATAAAAAAGGACCCGCAAGCTGCGGGTCCTTTCTAGGCACTAAATTGTAGGCCGAATGTTAGTCCAGGTCGTCGGCAGCAAAGTTGTCGATCGGGGCAAAGGGATCGGCCACGGGGACAACCGGATCGGCGACGGGCAGCGGCTCGGCGGCGGGAACGGTCACCGCGGGAGAAGCGGCAGAACCGACCGGCGTGGAGGCCATGAGGTCGGCCGGGAAGGAGTTCTGGGCGTCGTCCATAAAGTGCTGGATGAGCTTGAGATACTCGGCCTTGAACTCCTCGCGGGAAGCCTTCAGACGGTCGATTTCCTCGAGCTCGGCCTGCTTCTCGGTCAGAGCCTGGCGGATAACCTCGCGTGCCTTAGCGTCAGCCTCGTTGCGGATACGCTCAGCGTTCTCGTTGGCATCGTTGACGATGGTCTCAGCGGTCTGCTGGGCAGCGATCAGGGCAGCGGAAATCTGGCGCTCCTGAGCGGAGAAGTCAGGGGCGGGAGCAGCCACGGGGGCGGCAGGAACGGCTTGGGCGGTGGCATCCTGAGCCTGGGCAAGCTGAGCCTGCGCATCGGCAAGCTGCTGCTCGGTAGCAGTCAGGCGACCCTTAAGGTCGACGATCTTAGCGAGCATAGCGTCAACCTCGGAGGACAGCGTCTCCAAGAAGACGTCGACCTCGGCGGGATCGTAGCCACGCTTGGCCTCAGAGAAAGTCTGAGCCTGGATGTCTGCAGGGGTAATAGCCATAACAAGTCTCCTTTTTCATCGCCTCGGCGCTACACGCCCGACGTAAGTTACTAAGTCAGTTCTATACGAGTATACCTATAAGAAGCTGCAGAACCAGCCTCTGCACCAACTGCAACGCAATAATCGCAACGACCGGCGAAAAATCGATACCGCCCATCGGCGGGATGAAACGACGGAACAGGTTGAGCCACGGACCGCACACGCTATCGAGCACCGCAGCAATATCCTGAAGCAAACCACCCTGCTTCATGGGAATCCACGTCATAAAGCAGTAGACGACAATGAGCGTGGAATAGAAGTTGAACAGCGTGTTGACCAGCTGGACGATAGTGTAGATGTTGATGGGAATCTCCTCGTCTTGTCTTTACTTAAGGTAGCCGTCGGCACGAAGCTTCTTGAGATCGGAATCTTTGACCTCGCAGCCGGCGGGCAGCACCATGAACACGCGGTCGCCCACCTCCTTGACCGTGGCACCCAGACCGCAGGCAAAGCCGTAAGAGAAGTCCAAGACGCGCTTAGCAACTTCGGTGCGTACGCCCACAAAAATCAGTGCGACAGGCTGCTTGGTGCGAACGCGGCGCACCACGGTCTCCACGTCGTCATAGCTCTCGGGGCGCAGGACATAGGCCGGCAGCTGCGGCGTGGCGTTGATGATATTGCTCGCATAGGCCGAGGCATCACTCGGTGCAGGCGCGGGCGCAGCGGCGGCACGGGCGCGGGTGTTCTCGGCGTAGCTCGACGGCGTGTCATAGGCACCAGGACGATAACCGCTCGCAACACTGTCCTGCGAGCGCGAAGGCGGGTTATACGTCGTGGCATGGCGGGAGTCATCGCCGACCAGCTGACCGGAGCGCGTATACACGGCAACCGACTCAGCTTCACCGCGGCGCGTCTGACCAAGCAGGCCGTTGCTCGGCTCGTCTTGGGTGTAGAAGCCCTCGCCCGAAGCACCGCCGTAGCCGTTGCCCTGATAACTATCGTCATAGCCGTCATCGTAGCCGTAGTCGTCGTCCTGGCCATAACCCTGGTCGTAACCCTGCTGGCCGCCCAGGTGCATCTTATTTTTAATCTCGTCAAGGAAGCCCATGGTTGTGTCCTCTCGCGGTTTAGTGCAGGCGCCCCGATAATCAGTGCGCACTTCAGAGCCTTATTTTACTGCAAACTCCGGGCTAAATACTACCCTGCCCAGGCGAACGAGCGTAGAGCCCTCCTCAAGGGCAGGCTCAAAGTCCTCGCTCATGCCGCAGGAAAGCTCAGGCAGGTTCAAATCGGGATGCGCAGCCTCCAGCTCATCCCTCAGCTCACGAAGCCCCGCAAAGGTGCGGCGTGCCACATCCTTATTCCCCCGGGGCGCCATAGTCATAAGCCCCTGTACGCAAATTCCCTCAAGTTCCGCAAGCTCACCCGCGGCGGCGCGAATCTCATCGGGCGAAAAGCCTCCCTTCGACTCCTCACCACTCACATTGACCTCGATGAGCACACGCTGGGGGCCAGCGAGCTCGCCTGCCTCAATCTTGCGGACAGCACGGCTCGAGATCGCCTGTGCCAGATGCAGCGAACCCACCGAGTGAATCAGCTCGGCTGAGCCCAGCACCGCATTGATCTTATTGGTCTGCAGGTTGCCGATCATATCGAAGCGCACCTCGGGCAGCTCCGGATGCTCCGCCAGACCCGTGAGCTTGCGAACCAGCTCCTGCGGGCGGTTCTCGGCAAAATGGCGATACCCCGCCTGGATGGCAGCAACAGTCTCATCGACACCAACGGTCTTGGACACGGCAATGAGGCGCGCGGCGTCGTGGGGGCGGCCCGCGCGATCGAGCGCCGCATAAAAACGTTCCAGAATCTGCTCGCGGCGAGCGCGCATCAAATCCAAATAGTTATCCATTGCCAATCGCCTCCGCTGACAGCCAAACAAGTAGTCCCATGCTAACGCAAGAGCGCGGCCCCGCATGTGCAAGGCCGCGCTCACTTAGGTATTTACAATCTTTCGACGAACGGGGCTAGTTACTCCTCGTCGTCCTCGCCATCGTCCTCGTCCTCAAGATGATCGAGCAGGTAGCGAAGACCCTCGCTGAGCTCGTTGGCGGGCACCTTGGCAACGTAGTGCGCGTCGACGGCGGGCCTCATGATAACACCCTCGCCCGAAGGCACGCGCATGCTCTCGAGCTCATCCTCGTCCACACGGGCGATATCGCCGGCGTTCATGCGCTGACCAGTCAACAGGAAGGTCAGACGGCAAGCGGCATCGATGGAAATCGAAGCGATGCGATCGAGATAGCGCGAAACCATGATGGCGCGGCGCAGGTCGTCATAGTTGCCGTCGTCGTCCATAAAGTCGCCCGTATCCATACGGTTAAAGGTGCGGAAGAACTTCTCGTAGGCGGCGTGCACTGGCTCGTCCTCGACGGCCAGGTTGCAGATGATGGACATGTCATTGGTAACGAGCGCAGAAAGCGAAGAGCCCAGCACCTGGTAAACAGCTTCGGCCTCGGCCTCAACCGTACCGACGAGCTCCTGGGGCAGCGAGATGTCGGCCTTGACCATGTGACGCGTGGCGCGGCAGATCTGGCGAACCTTATCGGTCATGCGCTGCAGGTTAAAGTCGACGTAGATAATCGTCTGCAGCAAGCGGAAGTCGGAGGCGACCGGCGACTGCGTGGCGATCAGGTTGTAGCACACGGCCTCCAAGTTGGCGCAGCGCGCGTCAATCGAAAGCGTGCGCTTCTTGGTCTTGGTGGCGAGCTTGCGGTCGTCGGTCACATAGGCCTTAACGGCATCGTGGAGGGCCAGATCGACGGCCTCGTAGATGCTCAGCATCTCGTGGCGGGCCTCGATGAGCTGACGGGAAAACAGTTTACGCATGGTTCACTCCAATCAGTTGGGTGCGGTCATGCCGCCCGCACAGTGAATACGCACCGGACCAGGTCCGATCGGCTTGGGACTAGTCGCACCGATCAGCCAAAGCGGCCGGTGATATAGTCTTCCGTCCGCGAGTCCACCGGGCTGGTGAAGATCGCGTCGGTTTGACCATACTCGATGAGCGTGGCAGGCTCACCGGCAACTTCCTGCAAGAAGAATGCGGTGTAGTCGCTGATACGAGCTGCCTGCTGCATTGAATGCGTGACGATGATGATCGTCATCTCGGGCGCCAGCTCGGCCATCAAATCCTCGACCTTAGAGACGGACGTGGGGTCGATGGCGGAGCAGGGCTCGTCCATCAGGAGGACATCGGGTTGCACCGCAAGCACGCGCGCGATGCACAGACGCTGCTGCTGACCGCCCGAGAGCGCCAAACCATCCTTGTTGAGCTGATTGGATACCTCTTTCCAGAGGTTGGCGCGCTTGAGCGATTCTTCCACGATGTCATCGAGGTCGCTTTTGCTAGTCACGCCCTGCAGACGAGGGCCAAAGGCGACATTATCGTAGATGGATTTGGGAAACGGGTTGGGCTGCTGAAAAATCATGCCCACGCGGCGACGGAGGTCGACCGGGTCGACGCCCTCGGCATAGATATCGTTGCCGTCGAGCGTCATGGTGCCCTCGACGCGCGTACCCTCGATCAGGTCATTCATGCGGTTGATGCAGCGCAAAAACGTCGACTTACCGCAGCCCGAAGGGCCAATGAAGGAGGTGATGGCGTTTTTGGCGATGTTGAGGTCGAGCCCCGTCAGCGCATGAAAGTCACCGTACCAAAAGTTGAAATCCTTGGCCGTAATGGCCGCTTGCTCCAGCGTGGGAGCGGACTGATAAACGGACATGGGACTCCTTAACTAGCGACGCTTGCGCGACAGGAAGCGCGCAAACAGGTTGAAGGCCAGAATGATCACCATCAGCAAGAGCGCGGTGCCGTAGGCTGCGTTCATGTTGATGCCGTCGTTGGCAAGCAGGTACAGGTGAACGGTCATGGGGCGGCCGGAATCGAGCGGCGAGATAGGTAGATTGATGGCCTGGCCCATGGTGTAGAGCACCACGGCGGTCTCGCCAATGGCACGGCCGATGGCAAGGACAATGCCCGTGGCAATACGGCCAAAGGCAGAAGGAAGCACGATCTTGGAGACAACCTGCCACTTGGTGGCGCCCAGGCCATACGCGCCCCAACGGATATAGCGCGGAACGGCGCGAATGGCCTCTTCGGTGGTGCGCATGACGATGGGAAGCATCAAGAGCGCGAGCGCCAGAGCGGCCGAGACCATCGAAAGGCCCAGACCCATAGCCTCGACAAACAAGGCGTAGCCAAACAGGCCCATAACGATGGAGGGCACCGAGGCCAAAGCGTCAGCAGCGTAGCGAATGAGCTCGACGATCTTGCCCTGCTTGGCGTACTCGGCCAGATAGACGGCTGCCAGCACAGCGATCGGCGTGCAGATAAGCATGGCGAGCGCCGTCACATAGACGGTCGAGACGATCGTGGGCCAAATACCGCCCTCGGCGTTGACGCCCTGGGGCCAACCGAAGATAAAGTCGAGCGAGATGTGTGGCAGGCCGTTGATGACCACGTAGGCGATGATAGCGACCAGCACCAGCGTGGTGATGTATGCCGCGGCACGGAACACGCCAAGCATGATCTTGTTGGACAGGTCCTTGTTGATGCGGCCCTTCTTGCCGTGGGAAAGGGCACGCTTGATGCGCTCGCGCGACGAGGTCGTATCGACCGTCGTGTCAACGGAATCGGACATAGCCTACCCCCTCTTCTTCTTGGAAATCAGACGGACGATGCCCACCAGCGTGGCGGAAATGATAAACAGGACCACGCCCATGCCGAACAGCGCCGAGCGATGCAGACCCGAGGAATAGCTCATGTCGAGCGCAATCTGGCTCGTGAGCGTCGAGATGGGGCTCGCAATGCTGTCGGGAATAACCGGGGCGTTACCCACGACCATGAGCACGGCCATGGTCTCGCCGATGGCACGGCCCATACCCAGCACGATGGCATCCACGATACCCAGCTTGGCGGCAGGTAACACGACCTTATAGATGGTCTGCCACTTGGTGGCGCCCATGGCATACGATGCCTCGCGAATGCCCATGGGAATGGAATTGAGGGCATCGATGGTGAGCGTGGTGATGGTAGGGACGATCATGATGGCAAGCACGAACCACGCCGTCAGCGCACCAAAACCAAGACCACCGGTCAGCTGCGCGATAAATGGACGGATGATGATCATGCCAAAGAAGCCATAGATGATAGAAGGGATGCCGGCCAACAGGTCAACGGCAGGGCTGATGAGCTTGCGCACGCGCTTGCTGGCGATCTCGACCAGATACACGGCCGTGCCCACGCCTAGGGGCACACCCATGGCGAGCGCACCGACGGTCACCAGACCCGAGCCGGCAAGCAGCGACACGATGCCGTAGTGACCCTCAGAGGGCGCCCACGTAAAGCTAAAGAAGTCCGCCAGACCGATGTCGGTAAAGACGGGCAGCGCCGAGTACGTGGTAAAGACAAAAATCAGGATGACGGTAACGACCGCCAAGAACGCGCAGGCAAAGAAGATCCACTGCAGCGCCTTCTCCTTGATATAGGTACTGCGCGATACGAGCGCCAGCTCGCGCTTCTTGGGCGTCTGAACATTCCGCTCAGTCTGGGAGTTTTCCTGTGCTTCCATGCTACTCACTCCCCTTCTCGTCGTTGGTGACGGGGATAAAGCCCGCCTCGCGAATCTGCTTGTCCATCTTTTCGGACGTCACGTAGTCGATGTAATCCTGCGCCTGCTGCGAAGGCGCACCCTTCACAAAGAAGTAAAGGTCGCGTGAGATGGGATAGCCGCCGCTCGCGACCGTCTTCTCGGACGCCTCAACATGATTGACCGAGACGGCCTTGACCGAGGTCTTGGCGTTGAGGCTATCGACGAAGCCCAGCGAAATGTAGCCAATGGCACCGCGCGAACGAGATACCACGTCGCGCACCTGGCCCGTGCCCGAAAGAACGGCCGAGCGGCGATCGAACGGGGTGCCGTCCATCACGATGGTGCGAAAGGCCTCACGCGTGCCGGACGCCTCATCTCGGTTGATGACCTGAATCCCCAGGTCCTCGCCACCGACTTCTTTCCAGTTGGTGATCTTGCCGGCGTAAATATCGCGGAGCTGCTCGGTCGAGAGGTTATCGACCGGGTTATCGTCGTTCACGATGACCGCGATACCGTCGTGGGCAATGACGATGGGAGTCAGGCCCAAATCCTGTTCGTCGGCATTGAGTCCACGGGAGGAGCTGGCGATATCGGCCGTGCCAGCGCTGACGGCTTCGATGCCAGCGGAAGAACCCAAACCGGAAACGAGCACGTCGATGCCGGTCTCCTCCTTAAAGCCCTCTGCCGCAATTTCGGCGATAGGAAGGCAGGTCGTGGAGCCGGCCACGGTAATGGAAGAGGTAGAAGATCCCGAAGAACAGGCGCACAGCGTAAGCGTAAGCACAGCGGCGCTCAGGACCGATACGATCTTTCTCATAGCATCACGCCGATCGCAGCATGGCGCCCACAGGTGCCGTCCTCGTTACGGTAGGAATAAAAGCGGTCGTTCTGGCGCACAGTCGAAAGCTGGGTATCCACGATATTATCCGCGTCCACACCGGCATCTACCAGCGCCTCACAAATGGCAGCGGAAAGATCGAGCGTGCGAGAGGCACTCGCATCGATGCAAGAGAACTCGACGGCAAAGCGATCCATGAGTTCCTGGGATACCTCATATTCGTCAGCCAAGATATGGGGGCCGATATAGGCGGAAACGTCGCTCGCATCGCAGCCGGCAGCATCGCAAAGCGCCTGGCACGCCTTGGCAGAAATACGTGCAATCGTGCCCTTCCAACCGGAGTGCACCACGGCAAATCCGCCAGGGGCCACCAGCACCACGGGAGCGCAGTCGGCAAAGCAGAGCAGCACGGGCACGTCATGGGCCGTACAGACGATGGCATCGCAGCCCTCGGCAATCTGCTCGCGAACAGCCTCAAGATCGTCGGCGCCGTTCGAAGTCACCGTAACGATATGGTCACCATGTACCTGATTGGGCACGAGCAGATTATGCTCGCACTCAGTGGCGCCCATAGCTTCGAGCGCTCGACGACGATTTTCTTGAACAGCAAAGGGGTCATCGCCTACATGCGAGCCCAGGTTGAGCGAGGAGTACGCATCTTCAGAAACGCCACCGGTACGCTCGGTAAAGGCAAAGCGGACATCGGATGTCGCGCCCTCCACCAACGTAACTCCATCATGGTCGACACGCGAAACGTTGTCCGCACGTGCTGCCATACTAAAGCCTCCTAATAACACAAGTACCGCGGCGTCGCCGCGCAGTCCGCGTTTATACGGCTGTCATACTTCCTTAAAAGGATACCCGCAGCGGTAGGGACCAAACGTAAAGGGAACGTAAGGAGATTGGAGGCTTTCGTTTACAAACGAGAAACAAAACGGGGTGCATCCAAATGGACACACCCCGTGCAGGTCGTTGAGAAAAACGAACTAGAAGCTACCGCGCTTCAGGAAGTCGGGAAGCTCGAACTGGTCGTTGCCAAAGTTGGGCAGCTCGGTACCACCGACGTTGCGGGTCGGAGCGGCCTGAGCCGGGCTGGCAGCCGGAGCGGTGCGCTGCGGCTCAGCGGAGGCAGCGGCCTTGCTCTGAGACTGCTGAGCAGCAAAGAGCTCATCCTGACGGTTGACGTTGGAGTCGGAGAAGCCCGTAGCGATGACGGTGATACGCACCTGATCGCCCAGGGACTCGTCGACAACGGTACCGAAGATGATGTTGGCCTCGGGGTCGACGGCGTTGGCGACAACGTCGGCGGCGTCGCTGATCTCCTGGATGCCCAGGTCCTTGGAACCGGCGATGGAGAGCAGCACGCGCGTGGCACCATCGATGGAGCTCTCGAGCAGCGGGCTGGAGATGGCCTGCTGGGCAGCGTCGACGGCACGAGTATCCCCAGAAGAGGTACCGATACCCATCATGGCGGTACCGGCCTGCTTCATGATGGTCTTAACATCGGCGAAGTCCAGGTTGATGATACCGGGGACGGTGATGAGGTCGGTGATGCCCTGGGTGCCCTGGGAAAGGACGCCATCGGCAATCGCGAAGGCCTCGAGCATGGTGGTCTTCTTCTCGGCGATGTCGAGCAGCTTATCGTTAGGAATGACGATCATGGTGTCGACGCAATCGGAGAGGGTCTTGATGCCCTCCTCGGCGCTCTTCTTACGCTTGCGGCCCTCGAAGGTGAAGGGCTTGGTCACGACGGCGACGGTCAGTGCGCCGACCTCGTTCATCGCGATATCGGCAACGATGGGAGCAGCGCCGGTACCGGTGCCGCCGCCCTCGCCGCAGGTGATAAACACCATGTCGGCGCCAGCGAGCGCCTCGGCGATGTCGTCGCGGGACTCATCGGCAGCCTTGCGGCCAACCTCGGGATTGGCGCCGGCGCCCAGGCCGCGGGTAAGGTCGGTGCCGATGTGCACCTTGATATCGGCATCAGAGATCGCGAGTGCCTGAGCATCGGTGTTGATGGCAACAAACTCGACGCCGCGGATGCCCTCTTCGATCATTCGATTAACCGCGTTGGTACCGCCGCCGCCGACGCCGACCACCTTAATGACGGCAAGGTAGTTGTTGATCTCTGTCTCGTGCATGTCGGTCCTCCGAACAAAGGTTATAGCCATAGCATGGGTCGACCCCTGCGCACATTAACCTTCAGGTTGAAAGTAAATGCAAAGGTAAACCGTATTATGTTTGCACATTATGAACGTATCAGTCAAATAATTGACCGTGAAAACCAAACAAACCAGATAAACGGCGTGGTATGGCCCCTCAACAAAGCATCAACCAGCGCTACGAGGTCGGAGCATTTCTAAATGTGTAGTTGCCCGGAGAGCGCACATTGATATACGTTACGCCCTCTACCTGCGAAAGCAACTTGGTGACTACGCGTTCCTTCTTGGCGATATCGTCCGAATCGCCCAGCGACACCTCAATGCCGTTATTGAGGTTTGCCGAGATGGCTTCGACCGAAGGCGTGGAAATATCCTTGACTTGTCCCAAGAACTCGCTCGAAAAACCACGCACATAATCCAGGCCGGCCTTAACGGCTTTGGAGTTCACCGCCTGGCCGGAAACCGGAGCGACATCCGTCGAGACATCAGTCAACAACACCGCGCCATAATGCTTGGCGAGCGCCAGCGCGGCATCGATTCCGGTCAAGGTATTTGAGCCCTGCCCTGTCGTGATGACGTTGCCCTGGTCGTCCACTTCGACCGACGTCGACAGCGGGGCGATCCAGGTGTCATCGTCTCCGATAGCCCAGGCAAGGTCGTCGGAGCTGATATATGCAATGGCGATAACTTTACGCTCCGTCGGCGTGATGATAAGCGTATGGGGAAACTGGCGCTGGACATCTACGCCCGAGACCCACGGGTTTTGCTTGAGATCCTCGGTAATCTGGTCGGGATCGACGTTAAAAAGCGACGTTCCCTCGGGCAAGTCGATCAGCTGGATAGCATCGTGCTTCGTCACATGCTCGCTGCCTTGAATCTGAATATCAGTGGCAGTAAACAATCCAGAGTTGATCACCACGATGACAACGACGACGAGCACGGCCAAGACGGCCAAAACGCCGCCCACGATTTTGCCTTTGCCTGTAACGACAGAAGCGGCGTCTGATGTTTTATTTGCCATCGCTCCAAGTGAAGATAACGGGTTGAAGCCTTTTTTACTCGAAGGCTTCTTGGCGGTAGCCGGCACCGATGTCAGCGAGCGCGGTTTCGATGCGCCCAGCGTGCGGCCTGGACGCGCCGCTTTAGTTCCCGTCGAGGGCTTGGGAGTTGCCATGGGACGGGCAGGCTTGGCGCCCATAACAGGCTTTGACGTCACCGAGGGACGCGAGGACTTTTTTGCGGCCGGACGATTACCGAGCTGCGAGCCGACGACCGGACGACTGGCCTGTCGAGCATGCCCGACAGACTTAGAGTGCGCGACGGTATTGCGTTGAGGTTTGGCAGGCGCGCCGGAACGCCCTCCGGCGCGGCGGAAGGTGGGTTTCGATGCTCTAGAAGCCGAGGAATTTAACTTCCGGTCTGAGCTCGATGCCATACGCCTCCCTCACCTTTCCGTGCACATGTCTGATAACCGCGGCAACGTCATCGGCCGAGGCAGTTCCGTTATTAACGATAAAATTAGCGTGAACGGGCGAAACTTCCGCGCCGCCAATTGAAAAACCCTTTAATCCACAATCCTCGATAAGCTTGCCCACACTCGCATCGGGCGGGTTGCGAAAGACCGACCCGCAGGATGCGCGACCCATGGGCTGCGTACGCTTGCGCCTTGTAAGGTACCGCTCCATGCGCTCGCGAATGTCGGCCTTGGGCGCCGGTTTAAGCTTGAGCACGCACTCGAGGATGATCTCATTGCGGGGAAGGCTACATTCGCGGTAGCCCCAAGTGATCTCGGACCCCGCATAATGCTTGATACCGGATGCCGGGTCAAACGTTACGACATCCTCAACCAGCGAGCCAATCCACTCGGTCCGTGTGCCGGCATTCATAGATATCGCACCGCCGACCGAGCCAGGGATGCCAACGGCAAACTCAAGGCCCGAGAGGCTACGCGACAGGGCATCGTTGACCAGGCGCGCAAACATCACGCCCGCACCGACCGTCAGCGTACAACCGTCATCGGCAACAACCGTGCGCTGAAACTCACGTCCGAGCGAAATGACGGCACCGCGATAGCCGCCATCGGCAACCAGCAGATTGGAGCCCTTGCCGATGATGACCCACGGCACCTGCTCGCGATCGAGCACCGCCACGGCGCGGCGGAGGGCATGATAGCTATGGCACGTCACAAAGAGGTCGGCCTTGCCGCCGATACGATAGCTCGTATGACGCGCAAGGCGCTCGTCCTCGATCACATCCGTGTCGATCATGCCCGAGAGCGCCATGACGGCGTTAAACAGACCCATTAGACTTAAGCGTCTTTCTTGGCAGTCAGATACTCAATGAACTCGGGACCGACGGTCGTAACGTCGCCGGCGCCCATGGTGAGCAGCAGGTCGCCCTCGCCCACCATCTGCTCGAGCTCCTGATTGAGCTCAAGACGGCTGGAGCAGTACACGACCTCCTTGCCAGGATGCTTGGCGCGCACGGTATCGGCGAGCATCTTAGAGGTGACACCCGGAATGGGCATCTCGCCAGCCGAGAACACATCAATCAGCAGCAGTTTATCGGCATTGGCAAATGCATCGGCAAAGTCGTCGCACAGGGCCTGCAGGCGCGAATAGCGGTGCGGCTGGAACACGACGTCGACGTGCTTGTAGCCCAGCGACGAAGCGGCGGCAAGCGTCGCCTTGATCTCGGTGGGGTGATGGCCGTAATCATCGACCACGGTGATGCCATCGATATCGCCCACGTGGGTAAAGCGACGGCGGACGCCCTCAAAGCTCGAGAGCGCCTTGGCGGCGGCGTCGATGTCAAGGCCCAGGACATGGGCGACGGTGAGCACGGCCGTGGCGTTGAGCATGTTGTGGCGACCGGGATTGCTCTTGATCTCCACAGCGTGCTCAGTGCCGTCCTCAAAGCGAACGATAAAGTCACTCTGGATGCCCTTGACATCCGGGTGCACGCAGACGATGTCGTTGCTCTCGGCAAAGCCGTAGGAAAGCACGTGACGGCCCGTCGACTTGGCGAGCTCGACCAGATGCGGGTCCTCGCCGCAGACGATGACGGTGCCGTCCTCGCCCACCAGGCTCATGAATTTGGCGAAAGTTGCCTCGATCTCCTCGATACCCGAGTAGTGATCGAGGTGGTCGGCCTCGACGTTGGTCACAATGACCACGTTGGGGTTCAGGAACAGGAAGGAGCTGTCGGACTCGTCGGCCTCGGCGACAAAGTAGTCGCCCGAGCCGTTCTTGCCGTTCGTGTCATAGCCCTCGACGATGCCGCCGATCAAGAAACTCGGATCCAGACCCATGCGGTCGAGCATAGTGGCGCACATCGAAGACGTGGTGGTCTTGCCATGCGTGCCGGCAACAGCGACGGTGGTGTAGCCGTGGCCCAAAGCAGAGAGCATCTTGGCACGGGGCCACACGGGAATACCAAGCTCGCGAGCGCGAACGAGCTCAGGGTTGGACTCCGGAATAGCGGTGGAGACAACAACCACGTAGGGCTTGACCTCGTCGATCGTGGCTGCCTCATGGCCCACGTGCACCTTCACACCAGCGCGGGTAAGCTGGCGGATATAACGTGACGTCTTAAGGTCGGAGCCGGTAACGGCATAACCGCGCTCGTGCAGAACGAGGGCGATGCCGCTCATGCCGGCGCCGCCGATACCGATAAAGTGGGCGCTCTTAAACTCGGGCGCGGAGGTTGCAGTCTGGGAATCAGCCATGTGCTCGTGTACTCCTTGCGTAAACACTGCCTGTAACCCGTTAACTGTACCGCACCTACCGCATCAGCGCGAGGGCGACCGACGATATCCCGTCTAACTAACGCAAACCCTCTACCGCATCGGCCAGAAGAGCGGCGGCCCTATCCTGAGCCAGACCACGCGCCGCCTGACGCATGACGTCGCGCTCTGCCGCGTCATCGACCAGGTGCAGCAGCTCATCGGCAAAGGCAGAACCGTCGATATCGGCATCGGCACAGAGCACGCCGGCCCCGGCGTCGACCAGATAACGGGCATTGGTGGTTTGGTGGTCGGCCGTCGCATGCGGATACGGCACGAGTATCGAGGGCACGGCGAGCGCAGCGATCTCGGCCACGCTCGATGCACCCGAACGCGAGAGCACCAAATCGGCAGCAGCCAGCATATCGCCCATGTTGTCGATGTAAGGCTGGACGCGGTAACGCTTCGCCTCCTCGGGCGTCAGCGCCAAAGCGCGCTCGGTCTCCTCAAAGCCGTCGGCACCCGTCGAATGCAACACATAGAGGTTCTTGCGCGAAAGCAGCTCGTTTTTGAGCGAAACCGCGCGCTCGTTGAGGTGCTGGGCGCCAAGTGAACCGCCAAAGACGAGCAGCAGCGTAGCGTCCTCGGGAACGCCAAGTGCCTTGCGGCCGCGAGCGCGATCGCCCTCGATCACCGAGCGACGTACGGGGTTGCCGGTCATGAGCACGTGGTCAGGGTCACCTTCGCGCTCAAAGACCGAGCGCGCTGCCGGCACCGAGATGCACACGCGAGCGGCGTGGGAGTTCATCATCTTGTTGGCCAGGCCCGGAACAGAGTTCTGCTCATGTAGCAGATACGGAACGCCTGCGCCCTTGCACCACCCCAGCAGCGGAACCTCGACATAGGCACCAAAACCGATGGCGGCATCGGGCTTGCCGACCTTTGAGAAATGACTGGCGAGCGCACGCTTGGCCTTGTTGACACGCCACAGCGAGGTCAGCGCCGTCCAAGGACGGGAGCGGTCGAAGCCCGTGACCGTAATGGGCACAAAATCAAACCCAGCCTCGGGGACCAGACGACCCTCGAGCTTGCGCGACTGGCCCACGAACACAACGTGGTGGCCACGGTCATGCAGCTCCTCGGCCAAAGCGAGCGCGGGGTTAATGTGTCCTGCCGTGCCGCCGGCTGCAATAGCAACGGTCATCTTATCGGTCATGGTAGTCCCTTCGTACACGCGGTCCCTGGTCGTCGGTGCGCAAACGCGCCGACGGGTCCGAGTTCAAATCGATTCGATTATATCCGCCGCCCGCATTGCGAGGAGTGGGGCGCTGCGGACGACCTTGCGGCGCTGTTCGCTGACGCGGACGGGCCGCCGGCTCGGTCGCAGAGCCATCCAGGACGGTAAAGCCGTTACGCGAAGATCGCTCGCCACGCACGTGGGGCACGCCGGCGGTACTCTCATCCATAACGGCAAAGCTCTCGCGGCGACGGTCGTACTCATCGCGACGGGCGCTCTCATACGAAACGCGCAGGATCAGACCAGCGAGCATGAGCGACACAATAATCGACGAGCCGCCGTAGCTAATAAACGGCAGCGGCTTGCCCGTCATGGGAAACACATTGAGAATGCCCAGCGCGTTAATCAAAAACTGCACCGCAAGGATGACCGCGGAACCCGATGCCATAAGTGCTCCGCGACGGTCAGTCGCCTGCTCGGCAATGCGAAACGCCGAGTAGACCAACATCGCAAACACCAAGAAGAACAGCACGGTTCCGATAAAGCCAACTTCCTCGCCGATAATAGCCAAGATGTAGTCGTTGTGTGCCTCGGGCAAATACGAGTACTTCATGGTGGAGTTGCCGATACCACGGCCGAACAGTCCGCCCGAGGCAAACGCCATGATGGCAAGCGTGGCCTGATAGCCGTCACCATATTCGTCTGCCCAAGGATTCCAAGCAACCTGGACACGCGTCATACGATACGGCTCGGCGATAAGGGCAATCGCAATGACGGCGATGCCGGCAACGACCGTCCAAACGATATATTTGGGGTCCAATCCCGCAAACAACGCCATGCATATGAGGGTCAACAAAATGATCAGGACGGTACCAAAATCGGGCTGAACAAAGATCAGGAAGAGCGAAATTCCCAGGTAGCCGCCCATCTTGCGAAGAAACTCGTTGATGTTGCCGCCGGGCGAAAAGATACGGTCGAGCATGATTGCCGAATACGCGATGGCGAACGGCTTTAAAAACTCAGACGGCTGGAACTGAATACCGGCGATGTTGAGCCAGCGCGTGGCGCCACGACTGCCGCTACCCATAAAAAACACCAGAACCAGTAGCCCCATCATGCCCATGAGGAAGATCCTGAGCACGTCTTCCCCAAACCAACTGTCCGGCAAGACGCGCACGATGGCAACCATAGCCAGCACGCCAACTCCGGCAAACGCGGCCTGTCGAAACAGGAAAAACGTCGCCGAACCATTCTCGTGCAGCGCCTCGACCGAAGATGCCGAGTACACCATCAGCAAGCCGAAGCAAACCAAGCTAAACAGGCAGGCCATAAATATCAAACGGGGGCGCATGATGCGGGCGGGGACGCCGGCAATATAGCGCTCACTGAACGTCTGCCCGCCGCGTCCGGAACGCGGCGTGCTACGCAGCGAGGAAGCACGGTCCGAGTCGGGCCTCCTCATATCACTTCGGGGGCTCTCCTCTCTCACCGGCAACCCCTATTCCGTTTGCGATTTCGCTGCTGCGGCAAGCTGGGCAACGCAGTCCTTAAACACGCGACCGCGCTCCTCGTAGCCCGAGAACTCGTCAAACGAAGAGCAAGCGGGCGAAAGCAGAATCACGTCGCCGCGGCTCGAGAGCGAGCGGGCAACGTCAACGGCATCGCGCAGATCATCGGCCTGGGCGATATCCACGTCACCATCGACATCGGCCTCGTCCATAGCGGCGGTAAAGCGCTCGCGCGCATCGCCAAAGCAAACGACCGAGCGCACGTTGTCCATAACGACGCGGGCAAAGTCCGCAAGCGGCGTACCCTTGTCGTGGCCGCCAAGCAGCAAAATCACATCGTCGTCGGGAAACGCCGTCAGGGCCTTTTCGACCGCATCGGTGTTCGTTGCCTTGGAATCGTTGACATAGCGCACGCCATCGATCTCGCCGCAGGGTTCCACGCGGTGTTCGAGCGGCTGGAACGATGCCAAACCGCGGCAAATGCCCTCGGGATCGGCACCGACGGCCAGAGCAGCCGTGGCGGCACATAAGGCATTGATGACATTGTGATGGCCCGAGATCTTGAGCTCGGACGTGGCGACAAGCTGAGTCTCGACGCCCTTCAGGCGGACGACCATCTTGCCGTCGCGCACAAAGGCGGCGTCTGCACCCTCGGGCTCGTCAAAAGCGACCTTGCAGATGCGGCGACCCGGCGTATAGATGTACTCATCGAACTCATGGATGCCGGCATCCTCAACGTCGATAACCACGAGGTCGTCGTCGACCATATTCTCGAACAACTTGATCTTGGCAAGCGCATAGTTCTTGTGGCTCTTGTGCCAGCCCAGGTGGTCGGGCGTGATGTTGAGCAGCACCGCCACGCGAGGATGAAGCTCGGCGGTCGTAGCAATCTGATAACTCGACAGCTCAGCCACAAACCACTCATTGTGTGCGCGGCCGTCGATCTCGTTCACCGGCGGCTCACCGATATTGCCGACGGCCACGCTGGCTTCACCGGCGGCCTTGAGCAGATAATCGGTCAGCGACGTGGTAGTTGTCTTGCCGTTGGTGCCCGTGATGGCGATCCAATTTTGGGGAGACAGGCGATAGGCAAACTCGGGCTCGCCCATAATCTGAGCGGCATGCTCACGCCCGGCCTTAAAGAAAGCCGAGAACTCCGAGATTCCCGGGCATGTCACGCACACGTCATAGGCACCCTCGACCTGCTCGGTGCCGTAGACAAACGACGCGCCCTGCGCCTCGAGCGCACGTGTGGCGTCATTGGGCTCGGAGGTACCGCCGCCATACACGGTCGTGGCGCTCACGCGCTCGGGGTGAGCCAACGCCCAACGGGCGACATCGAGACCGGATTTACCCTGCCCCAAAACAAGCAGGCTAAAGACATCAGCAAGAGGCATGAAAGACCACTATCCCAACTGGAAGAACAGGGCGAGGCCAACGGCACCAAAGGCCGCGGCGATAATCCAAAAACGGATAACGACCTTGGTCTCGGCCCAGCCCTTCTTTTCGAAATGATGATGAATGGGCGCCATAAGGAAGACGCGCTTGTGCGTAAAGTGGAAATAGACAACCTGAATCATGACCGACAGGGTCTCGACGATAAACAGACCGCCGATGATGAGGGAAACGACTTCGGTGTTGGTCATGATGGAGGTGCAGGCAAACGCGGCACCCAGAGCAAGCGAGCCGGTATCGCCCATAAAGATGCTCGCCGGGTAGCAATTGAACCACAAAAAGCCCAGGCAGGCACCGGCGCACGCCGTGCAGAAGATGGACAGGTTCACGTCACCGTGCAAAAACGCCATGGCGGCCATGGCGAGCATGGCGATCATGGAAGTGCCGCCGGCAAGACCGTCCAGACCATCGGTCAGGTTCACGGCATTGGAAAGACCGGCAATCATCAGCCAGCAAAATACAATGTAGAGCCACGGGAACGAAAGGCCGCAGATGGTGGTCGAAAGAACACCGAGGTCAATCGTCAGGCCGCCGGGAAAACGAATCTCGGGGGCGACGCCGCACCAATTGACGGCGAGCACGGTAAAAGTGACGCAGATGATGGTCAGACCGATCATCTTGGCGTGAGGCGTCAGACCGAGCGAGCGACCATGCGTGACGGAGGTCAGGTCGTCGATGAGACCCAGAACGCCGGTGGCCAGCGTGGCAAGCAGCACGAGCACGAGCTCGGTGGTGAGCTTGCCCATCAGCAGGCAGGTCAGCGAGATCGCGACAAGGATGATGACGCCGCCCATGGTGGGCGTACCCTGTTTAATCAAATGACGCTTGGGGCCGTCGGCTCGGACCTGTTGGCCGATACCCTCGACCTTCAGCAGCTTAATCCACCACGGCATAAGCAGCAACGCAATGGCGGCAGCGATGCCAAGTCCCAAAAAGGCCTGATACGTAGGATACGAGGGATTGCCGAACATGGGCTAGCACACACCTTCCACAAAGCGGTCGAGCTCAACGAAACGGGAACCCTTGACCAGTACAACATCATGATTTTCAAGCGCGCCGCCCATGCGGTCGAGCACCTGCTGATAATCGGAGAACACCTGGATGCGGTCCTCATCCATACCCATCATACGTGCGGCATCGGCCATGAGCTGAGCCAGCTCGCCGCCGACGCACGCGAGCATGTCGAGCTTCTTGGCGGCGGCATAGGCGCCCACGAGCTCATGCATGCGGGGAGCCTCGTCGCCCATCTCGCCCATCTCGCCCAAGATCGCCATGCGCGAACCGTCACAGATAAGCGAGCACAGCAAATCGAGGCCGGCAGCCATAGACTCGGCACTGGCGTTGTAGGAGTCGTCGATGATGCGTGCTCCGCTCTTGGCGCGCTTGATCTCCTGACGGTGGCCGGTGATCGTAAGGCCCCTAAAGGCAGCATCGATCTGCTCGGGCGTCACGCCCAGACGATAGGCGATCGCGGCGGCCTTGACGGCATTGGGCACGGACTGCACGCCGGGAATGGCCAGCATGGTATCGACCGTGTCGCCCTGACCAAAGTCGAGCGTAAAGACCGGATGGCCCTCGTCGTCGACGCGAATGTCGCGTGCGCGGACCTCGTCGTCGTCCGAGACACCGGTCAGCATCACGTCAATACCCGCAGGCTGGGCGAACGTATCGCGAATGAACGGCGTAAAGTCGTCCTCGCCGCCCAAAACCAGCAACGGCGAGAAGTCGCCGGCGGCGCACATGCCCTGAACGATCTCGGCCTTAGCGCGGGCGATGTTCTCGCGGCTGCCCAGGATACCGATGTGGGAGGTTCCAATCTTGCTCACAATGGCAAGATTGGGGTTGGCAGACTGGGACAGGCGCTCAATCTCATGAAAATGGTTCATACCCATCTCGAGCACCAGAACCTCGGTATCGGCCGGAGCGGAAAGCACCGTGAGCGGCATGCCGATCAAGTTGTTGAAATTGCCCTTCGTGGCCCAGACGCGATAACGCTTGGCGAGCACGGCGGCGAGCACGTCTTTGGTCGTCGTCTTGCCAATCGACCCGGTAATGCCGACGACCAGGCAGCCAAGCTCCAAGCGATATACATGCGCCAGGCGCAGCAAGAACTCCTCGGGGTCGTCGGTCAGCAAGATGGCGCATCCCTTGTCCTGCGCCAGCGAAACCAGCTCGGCATCGGGCTCGCGCGTCATCACGACGGCACCGGCACCCGACTCGATGGCACGGGAGGCAAAATCATTGCCGTCGACCTTTTCGCCGGGGAAGGCGACAAAGATCGTCCCCTCCTCGACCTGACGCGAGTCGATAACGCACCCGCGGCATACTCGATCGACTTCTTCCGTCACGGTTCGGGCCCCCGTTGAGGCCGCGAGGTTGTTGACGGCGATCTCTATCATTGCAGCTCCCCTGTAAACCTAATAATGCTATCGGCGTATTGTATCCCAGTGCCATGCGCGCGTGGTGCAGGGCATGTGAACACCCTTCAGATCAAACGGCAGACCACGCTCAAGATTGTAACCCCCTACTTCGTGCGCGGGATACCCAGCACGTCGAGCGCGTTGGCCATAATGGACTGGAATGGCACCGCGGCGGCATCCGAGCCGCTCGGTGTTCCATCGAGTGTGATATAGCACAGCACCTTGGGCGATTGTGCCGGCGCAAAGCCCATAAAGGACGACATATAGTTCTCCTTGAGGTAACCCCCGTTCTCGTCAGCACGCTCGGCCGTACCGGTCTTGCCCGCCACGTCATAGCCATCGACCGCACCGCCAACGCCCATGCCTTCGGACACGACCGTCTGCATGCACGATGTCACCTGGGCGGCAGCGTCCTCCGAAATCGCACGCTCGCCTTCGCCCCAGTCCTTCTCATCGCCCTTGCTGGACTTATAGAAGTGCGGAGTCATCATCACGCCGCCGTTCGCGATGCCGCCCACGGCACGTGCGACCTCAATCGGCGAGACGGACAGCGCCTGGCCAAAGCTCATCGAGCCCAGCGTGGCGCCGTCGTACTGGTCGCGCTCCTTGACGATACCCAGACTCTCACCCGGAAAATCGACACCGGAGCTATGACCGATGCCCCACTTGTCCACATAGGTGGCAAAATCATCGGCACCGATCTTGCGTCCCACCAGGACAAAGCCCACATTGGACGAACGGCGCATCATCTCACGCACGTCCATGGTCATGGTGTAGTCGCGCTTATCGGCGTCGGTAACGGTGTCGTCGCCGACCTTAATGCTCGCCGGCACCTCAAACGACGTGCTCGAACGCACGGCGCCCAAGTCGAAGCCGGCACCGGCCACAAGTGTCTTAAAGACCGAGCCGGGCTCGTAGGCATCGGTAACCAGACGCAAGTTCATGTCCTCGGTCTTGGCGTTTTCCAGATCGGTCTGGTCATATGTCGGATACGAGCATGCCGCCAGAATCTCGCCCGTCGTGGGATCGGTGACCAGGGCCGAGCCATTCTTGGCCTTGGTCTTTTCGACTGCCTCGGCCAGGGCGTCCTCGGCGGCACGCTGGATATTGACATCGAGCGTCGTCACGATGTCCACGCCGTCAACCGCCGCCACCTTTTTATAGGCGCCGCCCGCGATATAGCTGCCGTCCCTCGCGCGCTCGCGTACGAGAGAACCGTTCGTGCCGGTCAGAAGCTTGTTGTATTGCTTTTCGAGACCCGTCAAGCCGTCGTTGTCTACATTCACTACACCCAGCACCTGCGATGCCAGATTGCCGTATGGATATACGCGCTTCATGGCCTGCTCAAAAAGCACGCCGGGCAGGTTCTTCTTCTCCAGCGCCGCAGCGTCGTCTTCGTCCACCTGGCGCTTGATATACACCCAGGTTCCATCGGACTCAACGAGCTTACGGCAGGTCTTTTTATCGATTCCAGTTGCCTTGACCAGCGCCGACACCGTCTTGTCAACATCCTCGACAAGCTGGGGGTTCACGGCGATGTTGCGACATTCGACCGACGACGCCAGCACGTTACCGTTGCGGTCGTAGATGGTGCCACGTTTGGCATAGAGGGTCTGCGCAAGCAGGCGGCGCGCATCGGCACGCTCGCGCAGTTTATCGGCTTCGACAATTTGATAGTCGGCAAGGCGAAAGACGCCCAAGCCCAAGCCAAGCCCAATGAAGCCCATGACGGCTTTGCGGCGAGGCAGAGGCGTGCCCGTGAGCCATTCGGTCGACGAACTCTTGCGCGACCTGGTGTTATGCACTTGAGGGCCGCCCGAGCCGCGAAGTCGCGACGCCGGGTCGTTGCCACGGGACTGCCCGGCGTTGTAAGATTGCCGACCCGTTCCTTGATAACCAGAACGTCCCCGCGACGAGGGACGTCCAGAACCGCGGCCCCCATCGGAACCGCGGCGATAGTCATTTGTCATACTCAGCTACCGTCTTGCTACTGAGCGGTCGCGGTCGCGTTGGCGCCCGCGGCTGCATCCTGCGAAAAGTCAAGTGTAACGCTCTCGCTGGGCTCCACCATGCCATAAGCGCCCGCAAGGTCGCGAATACGCGTGTCGGCGCCATAGACCGAATGCATGACCTCCAGGTCGGAGCTCTCATCGGTCGCCTTTTCGAGCGTGTTGGTAAGCTCGGCGTTGCTGTTGAGCACCTGGGCCGTAACGCCGGCGAGCGCCACGCGGGCGACGCCGATCGTCATGAAGATGGCCGCAATGATGCAAAACGTTTTAAGAACGCTCATGAAAACCGGGCTTACCGCCTGGTTTGCCTGACGGCCCGCGCCCGTGTAGACATCAAAGCGCGGCGTGCGCTGCTCACGGGGAGCAACGGGGGCCTGCGGCGTCTCACGATAGGCGGGCATGGCGTTCATATCATAGGCGAGTGCTGCGCTTGAAGTGTTGTAGCCCATGATATGCCGCCTCCCATCCCGAGTACGTTGGTAGTGTGTTTAAGCTTCGTTTATGGTGCGAGCGGGAGGTCCAATATCGCGCGGTCGTGCCTACAGACGCTGCGCCACGCGGATTTTGGCTGATCTCGCCCGAGGGTTGCGCTCAACCTCATCAGGCTGGGCAACCAAGGGTTTGCGGGTGATGACCTTGAGTATCGGCACGTTGCCGCACACGCACACCGGAATCTCCGGCGGACACGTGCACCCCTGGCTCATCTCCTTAAAGTGGTTCTTTACGATACGGTCCTCGAGCGAGTGATACGAGATGACGCAGATACGTCCGCCCGGGTTGAGCCACCTGGTGGCGGCATCAAGCCCTCGTTCGAGCACATCGAGCTCGTGATTGACCTCGATGCGAATGGCCTGGAAACTTTTCTTGGCCGGGTGTCCGCCATGCCGACGAGCGGCAGCCGGGATACCTGCCTTGATGATCTCGACAAATTGGCCGGTGGTTTCGATCGGTTCTTGCTCGCGGCGGCGCACGATCTCGCGCGCGATCTGCGAGGCGAACTTCTCTTCGCCGTAGACGCGTAGAATCCGGGCGAGGTCGTGTTCGTTATAGGTGTTGATGACCTCAGCTGCGTTTAAGGTGTTATTACCCGGATCCATCCGCATGTCCAATGGGGCGTCCTCGTTATACGAAAAGCCCCTGCCAGGGATATCGAGTTGCGGCGACGAAACGCCCAAATCGAACAGGAAGCCATCGACCCCGGGCACCTCGGCCGAGCAAAGCAGCTCGTCCAAGTCGCCGAAGTTGCCCTTCAGCAGCTGGTGCGGAACGCCGGGAACCTCGCGGTCCAGACGGGCGCCAGCGGCCTCGAGGGCCATGTCGTCCTGGTCGACGCCGAGCAAAAGGCCCGTCTCCCCCACCTGCGCGGCCATCTTTACCGAATGGCCGGCACCGCCAAGGGTGCAATCGCAGACAACGGAGCCGCTCTTTAGCCGCAGCGACTCAAGCACTTCGCCGAGCATGACAGGTTCATGCCGATATTCTTGTGTCAAGATCCCACGCTCCATCCGTTACCCGTGCCTTGCCCTTACGAGAAGAAGAGGTCCAGCAGGGCCTCATCGTCATCGTCCTCATCGGCCGCGGCGCGATCCCAAACCTCAAGGTGGTCGTAGTTGCCCACAACCGTGACCTCGCGGTCGAGGTTCGCCTGCTTGCGGAGAGACTCGGAAAGACCGATACGACCGGCGCTGTCCACGTCCATCGACGTGGTGCGCTTGTTGATCGCCCTCATGAGCTTCTGGTCATTAATGTCACGCGGGTTAAAACCCTCGTGGCCCTCACGACCCGCGAAGAGTCCTTCGACCCACTTATCGAAGGCCTCGGCAGAGAACACGTACAGAGCATCGACATCCAGGGCTTTGAACACGCGAACGTGCTCTCCAAGCTCCTCGCGAAGGGGTGCAGGCAGGGACAGACGACCTTTTGCATCGAGATTGCGCTCGTATGCACCAGTCATTCCCATGTGCGCCCTCCCCTCGGTTACTCAGATGGCACGTACGCGGGGAACCACCCCGCCTGTCGACGTCATTAATAATATGGGGAACCGCCCCATTTTTCAACACCTTTCCCCACCCCTTCCCCCACCCCGCCCCACCACTCCACCCACCATATATTGCAAAACACCCCCCAATCATATGTTCGAAAACACAATATGTTGTGTTTACAGCAACGGCGGGATGCCACCTGTGGCACCCCGCCTTTCAACCTCAACCTTCAAGTTGACCTTGAGGCGATTTTTGCGTCCCTTTACATGCCGTTCACATCGCCCCCAAACTCCCCCACCCAAGGCACATGCGGCCCACCACCGCGACGACAAGTGGCAAAAAATGGGACGGGCCCCAGATTGCCCATGCGCGCGCAAAAGCACGCCGCGGCAATCTGGGGCCCGTCCCCAAATACCTATAGATATGCAGGCCAGCGATGTGTTAACGATGTGCCAGCGGGTGCGCCGCCAGATAGACCTCGGTCAGTTGCGTACGATCGACATGCGTGTAGACCTGCGTGGTCGATATATCGGCATGTCCCAAGATCTCCTGTAGCACACGGAGGTCTGCACCGCCCGCAAGCATATGGGTGGCAAAGGAGTGACGCAGCGTATGGGGATGGAGTCCCACCAGCCCCACCTGGCGCCCGTAGCGCTCACAGATGGCATGGATGCCCTGGCGCGACAGACGGCGGCCGTTCTTATTTAAAAAGACCGCCGAGGTCTCGGTTCCGTGGGCATGGGCCGCCAAGCGAGAACGCCCCTCAGTTACATAGAGCGTCAGAGCTCGCGCCGCGCTTCCCACCAGCGGGGACAGGCGTTCCTTTGAGCCCTTACCGCGAACGAGCACAAAGCCATCGTCGATATGGATATCGCCCACATCGAGCCCCACCAACTCGCTCACACGCAAGCCGCATCCGTAGAGCACTTCCAAGATGGCATGGTCGCGCAAGCCCATCTCGCCCTCGGGGAAGTCTTGATCGAGCAGCGCCGAGACATCCTCCACCGATAGATACTCCGGCAAACGCTCAGCCTTTTTAGGCAGGCGCAACGCCGCCGTTGGATTTTGGGCCACAGCCCCATCGCGCACCAAAAAGGCATGCAGACCCTTCACGGCCGCAAGCGCACGCTCCACCGAGGCATCGGAATAGCCCCCATCCCGACGGTCGGCGACAAAGCCCTCCACGACCTGACGGGTCACCTCTTCAAAAGACACAATACCCGCCCGCTCCAGATAGGCGCAGTACGTCGTCAGGTCACGTCGATAGGCCGCAATCGTGTTGCGCGCCAAACCCCGCTCGACCGCGAGGTAATCGAGATACTCCCCCGCCGCCACGGCGAGCGACGAGGGAGTAGCTTCGGTATGTTCTTTGTTCGCCGGCACCCTTAGTCCGTAGCGAGGTTCATGGGCGTCACCTGTAGGCGATCGACACCCTCGTGCTGACCGATCGAGGCACGCACGAACTCTCGGAACAGCGGCTGCGGGTTGGTCGGACGGCTCTTGAACTCGGGGTGAGCCTGGGTTGCCACATACCACGGATGCACGTCGCGCGGCAGCTCGACCATCTCGACCAGGCGCTCGTCGGGTGAGAGGCCAGAGATAACCAAGCCGGCGTCCTCGAGCTGGTCGCGGAAGGCGTTGTTAAACTCAAAGCGGTGACGGTGACGCTCGTAGACGAGATCCTCGCCATATGCCTCGCGAGCAAGGGTATCGGCGGCGAGCTTGCACGGATAGGCGCCCAGGCGCATGGTGCCGCCCTTCTCGGTCACGTCCTCCTGCGAGCTCATCAGATCGATGACGCTAAACGGGCCGTCCGGATCGAACTCAGAGGAGCTGGCGCCGGCAAGGCCGACGACGTTGCGGGCAAATTCGCACACGGCCACCTGCATACCCAGGCAAATGCCCAGATACGGAATTTTGTGCTCGCGGGCGAACTCGGCCGCGAGGATCTTGCCCTCCAGGGCGCGCTTGCCAAAGCCGCCGGGGACCAGGATGCCCGAGGCGTCGCCCAGAACCTCGGAGACGTTCTGCTCGTCGAGGCTCTCGCCATCGACCAGCTGGACGTCCACATGGCGATCGTAGAAGACGCCCGCGTGGTGCAGGGCCTCGATAACCGACAGGTAGGCATCGGGCAGCTGCGTATACTTGCCCACGACGGCGATCTTCACCTTGTCGGCGTGCTGGTTGGCATGGTTCTGCTTGCGCAGGAACTCGTTCCACTCACTCATGTCGCGCTCACGCGGATCGAGACCCAGACGCTCGCAAATGCGCAGGTCAAAGTCCTGCTCGGCGAGTAGCTGCGGAACGTCGTAGATGCTCGCGCAGTCCTCATTGGTAAAGACGCAGTCGGTGTCGACGTCGCAGAAGCTTGCGATCTTGCCGCGGATGGCATCGTCGATATGGTGGTCGGAACGCAGAACGATAATATCGGGCTGGATACCAAAGCTGCGGAGCTCCTTGACGGAGTGTTGCGTCGGCTTGGTCTTGACCTCGTGGGCGGCGGCGATATAGGGAACGAGCGACACGTGGATGTAGCAGACGTTCTCGGGGCCGGCCTCCTTGCGGTACTGGCGAATGGCCTCGACAAACGGCTGCGATTCAATGTCGCCGATGGTGCCACCCAACTCAGTGATGACCACATCGGAGCCGGTCTGCTCCTCAATACGACGGAACTTATCCTTAATGGCGTTCGTGACGTGCGGAATCACCTGCACGGTGCCGCCCAAAAAGTCACCGCGACGTTCACGGGCGATCAGGCTCTTATAGATGGCACCAGTCGTAAAGTTGGAATCACGGGTCAGGTTCTCATCAATAAAGCGCTCGTAATGACCCAAGTCCAGGTCGGACTCGTAACCATCCTCGGTAACGAAGACCTCACCATGCTGGAACGGGCTCATGGTACCGGGGTCGACGTTCAGATACGGGTCGGCCTTCTGCATCGTTACTTTGTAGCCACGCGACTTGAGCAGACGGCCCAGCGAGGCCGCGGTGATACCCTTGCCCAGGGACGAAACCACGCCGCCGGTTACGAACACATGCTTGGTCATATTGAGTTACCTGCGCTTCCCGTAGAAGTTGTTTATCCACATCTTACGGGTCTTCATTGTAATACTCGCGCCGCGGACCGTTCGCAATTTTTCTCGCGTGCGATTGCATTTCTCAATCTTGAAACAAAACGCCGCCCGGTTTCCCAGGCGGCGTCGCTATGGCAAGGGTTACATGCTGCTATCGATCAGCAACCTCGTCCTCAAGCATTTCCTGAACGAGCATGCCGGTACGGACGCCCTCAAGATACCACTCGCCACGTTCGGTGAGGCAAATGCCATTTGCAAGCTGACCGCCGTCGTCGCTATAACGCGAGACGACATCAATCATGCCTTCGGAATCCAAGCGATCGATTGCGGCGCGGGCACGATACGGCGAAACCCCCACGCGCTCGGCAAGCGTTTTGCGCGAGAAACCATACGGCCCGCCATTGTCTTCGGTTTGCTGGGCGATCTCCATCAACACCAGCACCTCGACACGCTTCATATCGTTGACACTCGCACGACCCTTGCCCGCCATAGCAGCCTCCTCAAACCGAGCACGAGCATCTAACGCGCCGTGCGCGACCGACACACCTCACGATGGCAAGTAATATCCATCATGCGGCATCCCGCTAAGGATGAAACAGTTATGGTTATTGTATACCGCTCAAATTGTTTCTAGGCAGGTAAACGGCTATTTTTCGCCGAAATAGGCGCTTTATTGATCAAAAAACCGTACCGGGCGCTAACCCGATACGGCCAAAATGCAATGCAATTACCGCGGTGCTTCAAACTTAGCGATGGAAGAAACCGCGGCGCTCAAACTTGGGCTCGCAGCACACGTTGATACCCAGTTTGCGCAGTACCGTCTCGTCCGTCGGCGAGATGATCACGCTAAAGAAGGCATCGCAACCGCGCAACTGCTCCAGGCCCAAAAGGACGCGAGCGGCCGTCTCACTCGTGGCCGAGGTGATCGACAGCGCCATAAGCGTCTCGTCGGTGTGGAGGCGCGGGTTTTTACTTCCCAGGAAATGCGTCTTGAGCTTGCTGATGGGCTCGATCGCCTCATCGCTAATGACCTCGAGCTCAAGGTCGACGCCCGAGACATGCTTGAGGGCGTTCATAATGAGCGAACTTGCGGCGCCCAGGCGCGTGGAGGTCTTACCGGTCACCACGGAGCCATCGGGCATGACCATGGCACCCACGGGACCACCCGTCAGCTGCTCCCTGGTGAGGGCCGCCGAGCGCGCCGGTGAGTAGTTCTTATCGATGCCGGCTTTCTTCATAATAATCTTGAGACGGTCGACTTGCTCATCGCCCACGCCGGTACGGCGCACATTTTCGACCGCGGTAAAGTAGCGGCGGACGATCTCCATCTTGGAAGCGTCGCGGCAGGCATCGTCATCGGTGATGGCAAAGCCGACCATATTGACGCCCATGTCCGTAGGGCTCTGGTAGGGGCTCTTGCCCAGGATCTTTTCCATCAGGGCACGGACTACCGGGAAGGCCTCGACGTCACGGTTGTAGTTGACCGTGGTCTTGTTGTAGGCCTCAAGGTGGAACGAATCGATGATATTGGCGTCGTCGAGGTCAGCCGTGGCGGCCTCGTAGGCAATATTGACCGGATGCGTCAGAGGAAGATTCCAGACCGGGAAGGTCTCAAACTTGGCATAGCCGGCGGCGGTACCGTGCTTATGCTCGTGATACAGCTGCGAGAGGCAAGTGGCGAGCTTGCCCGAGCCGGGGCCGGGTGCCGTCACGACAACGAGCGGACGCGTGGTCTCGACAAACTCGTTCTTGCCGTAGCCATCGTCGGACACGATCAGATCGACATCGTGCGGATACCCCTCGATGGGATAGTGCAGCTTGGCGGGAATACCGAGCGCGTTCAAGCGGTTGCGGAACACATCGGCAGCAGGCTGGCCGGCGTACTGGGTGATAACCACAGCCGCGACGGCAAAGCCGTTGCCGCGGAACAGGTCAACCAGGCGCAGCACATCCTCGTCATAGGTAATGCCAAGGTCACCACGAGCCTTGTTTTTCTCGATGTGGTTCGCGTTGATCGCGATGATAACCTCGACATCGTCGGCGATGCTCTTGAGCATGCGGAACTTGCTGTCCGGTTCAAAACCCGGCAGCACTCGGCTCGCATGATAGTCATCGAACAGCTTACCGCCAAACTCCAAATAGAGCTTGCCACCAAACTGCGAGATGCGCTCCTTAATATGAGCGGCCTGCAGCTCGATATACTTCGCGTTGTCGAAACCCTGGCGCATGTATGGCTCCCGTCCCGTTTCGTAAATTAAGTTCCTACGCGATTATAACGGAGCCTGCCCTCCCCGATGCCCAGGCCATCAACAGGCACCAACCAAACACGCCCACCGCAACCGCCGGGGACCCGGGGTGGCTCATTTGGAACGGGAAACAAGGCACTCAGCACCAACAATGAAAACGTCGCAGGTTAAGCATAAGCCAGCGAAAGCCCGCCAGAGTAGGCAAAGCGCCCCTGCACCAACAATGGAAAGCGCCGCAGGCAGAGGACGGACAGACACTATGACCCAATCCAGGGGCACGGAAACGACAGGAGCCCCCGCTCGT